>MAFD01000004.1:0-208055 GCA_002013775.1 Mycobacterium sp. D16R18 | reverse complement strand
GGGTGCGTGTATGACGGGATGGCCCTCGCCGGAGTCCAGGTGCGCATCGGCCCGGAGGGGCGGATCAGTCTCGGTGGCGCCACCGTGGCATCGGGATATCGAAATATGCCGGAACACAAGGCATTTGCGGAGCAAGGATGGTTCCATACCGACGACTTCGGCGAGCTCGAGGATGACCGATTGCGGGTGCTGGGACGGTTGGACGAGGCCATCGGCACCGGCGGGCTCACCGTGGTTCCGCAGGTGGTGGAGGCCGCGCTTGCCACTCACCCGCTGGTCGCCGAATGCGCTGTGTTCGGCGTGCCCGACGACCGGCTCGGCCAGCGCGTCGCCGTCGCGGTGGTGCCCTCTCCAGCGGGCACCCCCACGCTGGAGGATCTCCGGGCGCACGTCATCGCGACACTCGAAGACACCGCCGCCCCGCGCGAACTGCACCTTCTCGACGAACTACCCCGGCGCGGGATCGGGAAGCTGGACCGCCGCGCCCTCGTCAAGCGCTTCTCTTGACCTCAAGCTGACTTGAGTTCATAGCGTTGACGCCATGACACGTGAAGAGTTTGTGCCGGGCTCCGCGCCTTTGGTTCGGGACGGCGACCGCGAGATGGTCAGCACTGCGGCCGGGAATGCGACCGGATTGGTGCTGGACTCCGACGCGACGGGTGGGGCGGTGAGCGTTCTGAGCATCTATCTGCCCAAGGGCGCGAATGGCGCGGCCCCGCATTTCCACACACGATCCACCGAGCTCTTCTACCTGGTGTCGGGGCGGCTGGAGATCCTGGCGGGAGATCGCATCGAGGTTCTGGAACAGGGCGACACACTGTTGGTTCCACAGCTGATGCCGCACGCGTTCGGCGCTACCGGCGACAGCGATGCCAACATCTTCACGGTGCTCTCCCCCGGCGTCCAACGCTTCGACTACTTCCGGCTGCTGGACCGAATCGTCCACGGCCAGGCCGATATCAGCGAGCTGCGCGCCGCGCAGGAAACCTACGACAACCACTTCGTCGAGAGCGCTGCATGGTCCGAGGGACGCGGCCTTTCGGCGCTGGACGCCCCCTGATCAGCCTCCCTCGGCAACCGAGTCACGCGGCCTCGGCGACCGCCTTGATCCGGTTGAGGGTCTCCCGCATGCCGTTACGGTTGGTCCGTCCGCGTGCCCAGCCGAGTAGCGCCCAGTAGATGCGCAGCGGCAACGTCGGTGTCAGCTCAAAGGATTCGGTGACATCGGTACCGTCGCCGGCAGGCTCGAACCGATAACGCCAGGTGTTCACCGTCTTGCCGTTGGGCCAGAGCACCGCGAATCCGAAGGAACGACCGCGGTCGCAGTCGACGATTCGGCACACCGTCCAGTACACGGGCCCCTTCTGATTGCGCTTCACATGACCGCGGAAGCGCACACCCACCGCAGGGCCGGTGGCGCCGTCGAGCCATTCGGCCTCGAACGTCTCCGGACTGAACTTCCCGGTGTTGGTGATATCGCTGACCAGTTCCCAGATCTTGTCGGCAGGAGCGGCGATGTGCACGGTGACCGAATCACGCATGGCGTTACCGTACCCGCGATGAATCTCGGTGACGGGCCGGGTCTGTATCACCATGACCCTTACCTCCCATCTCGATCAGCGGTTCAGCGAGCCCGGCGCCACCGCGCCCGCATGGCGCGATGTGTCGGCGCTACTGGCCGTCGCCGAGCTGTACTGGATGACCACCGTCCGCGCCGACGGCAGCCCACACATGACCCCCCTGGTCGGTCTGTGGCAGGCGGACGTCTTCGTGTTCTGCACCGGCCCTACCGAGCAGAAGGCCCGCAATCTCGACGCGAACCGCACGGTGGCCGTCGCGACCGGCGTCAGTACCTGGAACGACGGGCACGACGTCGTCATCGAAGGAACGGCCGAACGCGTGCTCGATGCCGTAGCCCTACAAAATCTCGCGGACGCGTACTTCGAAAAATACGGCGAGGACTGGAAATTCACACCGAGTGAGGGCGGCTTCGGCGAAGGCGATCAGTTCGCGGTCGTGTACAAGGTGGCGCCCTCGAAGGTGCTGTCCTTTACCAAGAACCCGCACGGACAGACGCGCTACAGCCGCTAGGGAAGCTCGATCGGCAGTGTGACGCCGTCATGTGCGCGGCAGTGTCCGCAGGTGTCGACCGATTCGGTCGCGGTAACGGCGGACCGCACCAGCTCCTTGAATCCGCCGATGTTCCGCTCGAACTCGGCGAACACGTCAACCGCCCGAACGCCCTGGCCGTGTTCGATTCCGGCATCCAGATCGGTGACCAATGCAATTGCGGCATAGCAGATTTCGAGCTCGCGAGCCAGCACCGCCTCGGGATATCCGGTCATGTTGACCAGAGTGAAACCCTGCGATGCGTACCACCGGCTTTCGGCCCGTGTCGAGAACCGCGGTCCCTGCACCACCACCATGGTGCCGCCGTCGACGGCCTCTGGTTGCAGCGAGACGGCGCGCAGTCCGGGGCAGTACGGGTCGGCGAATTCCACGTGGATGCCGCCACTGTCGAAGAATGTCTGTTCGCGTCCGCTGGTGCGGTCCACCAGCTGATCGGGCACCACAATGGCGCCGGGACCCAGATCAGGGGTCAGGCTGCCCACGGCACACGGAGCGAAGACCCGGCGCACACCAAGTGCACGCAGCGCCCACATGTTGGCGCGATAGGGAACGGTGTGCGGCGAAAATTCGTGTCGACTGCCATGCCGGGGCAGAAACGCCACCTCGCGCTCCCCCACCAGCCCAATCGTGATGGGTGCACTGGGCTGGCCGTACGGCGTCGTCGGGGTGACGGTCCGCATCGGTTTGTCGAAGAAGGAGTAGAAACCGCTACCACCGATCACCGCGAGCATGTCGATATTGTCGTTCAACGCTTCGGCTTACGACCAGTTGGGGTGTGCGGCCACACCATACGAACAATTAGTCGGCCATCTATCTACAATAGTTCCCGACAAATTTCGGGCACAATTTTGTCAATTCCACCAAGCAATACAAACGTAGTTGCCGCAGCCGAATAGCGGAGCGAACAGTCCCGCTCCCGGCGCTTATGCGCCAGGTCCACGAATTGCTGACGGAACTTCACACCTGCCTGTCGACAATGCCGCCGGCGCTTCCACCTTGACGCGCCTGCGACCAAGGTTACGGTGGAGAGGTGAATTCGATTGGGCCTCAACTACATCGAAGACAGTTCCTGATAGCTACCGCCGCATCCGCCGGAGCCCTGGCGCTCGCCTCATGTGCCGATCAGCCCGGAGAAGGAACAACCCCCACGAAGGAGACAATCGGCGTGTACGAATTACCGAATCTCGACTGGGATTACTCAGCCTTGGAGCCGCATATTTCCGGCGAGATCAACCAGCTGCACCACGACAAGCACCATGCCGCATACGTCAAGGGCGCCAATGACGCTGTGGAGCAGCTCGCCGAAGCTCGGGCGAAGGGCGACAACGCCACGATCGTGCTACTGGAAAAGAACCTCGCGTTCAATCTCGGCGGCCATGTGAACCACTCGATCTGGTGGAAAAATCTCTCCCCACACGGCGGAGACAAACCGCAGGGCGACCTGGCCGCCGCTCTCGACGAGCAGTTCGGGAGCTTCGACAAGTTCCGCGGACAGTTCTCCGCGGCAGCCAACGGCGTTCAGGGCTCGGGCTGGGCATGGCTCGGGTACGACACCCTCGGCAAGAAGCTACTGACGTTCCAGATGTACGACCAACAATCCAACGTGCCGTTCGGGACCGTCCCCCTCCTCGGCGTGGACGTCTTTGAGCATGCGTACTACCTGCAGTACAAGAACGTGAAGGCCGACTACGTCAAGGCTTTCTGGAACGTGGTGAATTGGCCCGACGTACAGGCACGTTTTTCCGCTGCGCTATCGAAGACACCCGGCTTGATCTTCCCGTAGCGAATGTTCGGACGTGTCCATGGCAGGATCGGCCACATGGCCAGCATCGCGCAATGGATCGAAGGTTCTCGCCCCCGCACCTGGCCCAACGCCCTCGCCCCGGTCATCGCCGGCACGGGTGCCGCCGCGGCGGCCGGCACCCCCGTCTGGTGGAAAGCGCTTCTAGCGCTGGCCGTATCGGTGAGCATGATCATCGGCGTCAACTTCGCCAACGACTACTCAGACGGAATCCGCGGAACCGATGACGACCGGGTCGGACCGCTGCGGCTGGTCGGCTCCCGCCTGGCATCACCGTCGGCAGTCAAGGCCGTCGCCATCGCTTTCCTGGCCCTGGCCGCGGCCGCGGGATTGGCGCTGGCCATCACCACCGCCTGGTGGCTGGTGGCTGTCGGCGCGGTATGCGTCGCCGGCGCCTGGTTCTACACCGGCGGGTCGAAACCGTACGGATACAGCGGTTTTGGCGAAATCGCCGTCTTCATATTCTTCGGCCTGGTGGCGGTCCTGGGGACCGAGTATGTACAAACCTTGGCGGTCAGTCCCATCGGCCTGGCTCTGGCGGTGGCGATCGGCAGCTTCTCCAGCGCGGTACTGGTCGCCAACAATCTGCGCGATATCCCCACCGATCGGGAATCCGGCAAGATCACGCTGGCCGTGCGGTTGGGCGACGCACGCACCCGCATCCTGTTCACGGCACTGTTGACGGTTCCGGCACTGGTCAGCGTCGGACTGGGCTTCGGACACCCGTGGCGCCTGCTCGGGATTGTGATGTTGCCGTTGATGGTCAAGGCTGCTCGACCGGTTGTCACCAAAGCTCAAGGGCCAGCGTTGATCCCGACGCTGCGCGATACCGGACTCGCCATGCTCGGCTGGGCGGTTCTCACCGCCTCAGCACTCGCCTGGTTGAGCTAAATCCCTTGGGGCCGGAGGGCCTTAGGAGAAGTTCTTGCAGACAACACCCGTGTTTTGGCACGTAACACCGGTGTGGTCCGGTGCACTCACCCAGCCGCCCCCTTGGTTGTAGCCGGGAGGCAGATCTGTGCGATTCGGGTTACCGGTGGCATCGCAGAAGATCCAGCTGTTCTGGCATGCATGTCCCTGGCCCTGCGGAAGCGTTCCCCAGCCACTGTTGCCGTCCCGGCCTGGCTGCTGATTGGTGAACGACTGACGCGAACCATCACCCACACCCGGTCCGGGTATTGGCG
This sequence comes from Mycobacterium sp. D16R18, assembly GCA_002013775.1. Taxonomy (GTDB): domain Bacteria; phylum Actinomycetota; class Actinomycetes; order Mycobacteriales; family Mycobacteriaceae; genus Mycobacterium. The sequence goes on along the minus strand of MAFD01000004.1, from coordinate 202,940 downwards.
GTTCGATCGGGCCCGCCAGCGATTGCCCGACCGCCGGCTCGCGCAGAACATCGACGCCCTGCATCCCCAATCCAAACAGGGGAAGAGCTAACAGTGCCGTACAACAAAGAACGTTTCTTGCCTTCGTGAACGCATACATAGTGACTCCGTTAAGTCCGCATATTCAGGTGCGGCCCCCGGGAAACCACTGACAACGAAAACGTTAGGCGCCGCTTGTATGTCATTCACAGTACACCTGTTGTTCACTTTTACTCAATCTGAAGTTAAGGATTCGATAAACCCCTACCCCGGAAGGGGTATGCCCGCCACGATGTGGTTACAACCGTCCACCACCTGGGCAAAAGGTGTAGCAACGCCGCGGCAGCGCGGGAGGTATGCCGCAATCGGCAGATTCCGGCACTGCCCGCGGTCGAGCGCCCATTGACCACGAGACGGCCTAGTGATATTGCGCGAGTCGAGCGCCGCTCAGGCCCACCCTCGGCCGGCGGCCGATGCGACTAGGCGGCCTGGTCGAGCAAACCGACCACGGCCTCGCGCAGTTCGTCGGCGGGCACCCGCTCGGTGATCACGGCCAGTGCCACCGGATCGCCGCCGCGCAGAATGCCCAGCACCATGTGCTCGCACCCGATCCAGTTGTCTTTGTGCGCGATAGCTTCCCGCAGCGACAGCTCCAGGCACTTCTTGGCCGAGGAATTGAACGGGATCATCCCGAACGGGCGCCAACCGCGGGCGCGCCCCTTGCGACGCCCCGACTTTTCGAAGGCTTTGTCAAAGGCCTGCGGGCCAAAGACTTTCGACACGCTGTCACGCACCTGGGACAGATCGATGCCGATGGCCTTGAGCGCCTGGGCGTCCTCGTCATCCAGCGGCGAGTCCTGGGTCCCGGTACGCAGTCGGTCGCGCACAGTGTCGGCGGTCAGCCCGTACCCGCCCAGCAGCTCGGAAAGTGGTCCGCTTGCGCTGTCCAGGACACCCACCAGAACGTGCTCGGCACCGATGCGCGATTCGTCCATCTCGCGGGCTTCTTCCTGCGACAGCACCACGGCGACCTTGGCCGACTTCTGGAACTTCTCGAACATGGCTGCTCACTTCCTCGCGCGGTTGTATTTCTGATGCACTGCCTGACGGCTGACTTCGAGCGCCTCGGCGATCGCCTGCCAGCTCCAGCCCTGGCCGCGGGCGTTGGCGACGTGGATCGCTTCCAGCCGTTCACAGAGGCGCCGCAGCGCCTGCACGGCCCGCAAACCCACCGCCGGATCAGTACTGCTGACGGCGTCGTCCAGATGTGCCATCGGGAGATCGCTCATGATTGTCAACTTAGATTGACATTCATGAGCTGTCAAGAAAGATTGACAGCAGGCCTACCAGCCGACGGGCAACTCGAAAAGGCCGCCGGTGAGCAGGTCGGTCCGCATCGTCACTTCCGAGATGTCCTTGCGCAGGTACAGCCCGGGTAGCCGCTCGACGAGCTGTCCAAGCACCTCGGTGAGCTGCAACCGAGCCAGCGGTGCACCCACGCAATAACGCGCGCCGTACCCGAACGTGACGTGAGCCGCCGTATGCCGGGTGACATCCAGCCGGTCAGGCCCTCCGAATACCGCCTGATCGTGATTGGCCGCACCGACGTCCAGCAAGAGGAGGTCACCTGCGGCGATATGTACTCCGTCGAGCTCAAGATCTTCGCGTGCGTATCGGGGGATCTCACCGCCACCCGTGCGCGAGGCACGCAACGTCTCTTCCACCGCATTGGATATCAGATTCGGTTGTGCCACAAGCAAAGCCCACTGTTCGGGATTCGCAAGGAGCAGCAGAGCGGCCAGACCGAGCTGGACGACGGTGGTCTCGTGCCCGCCGAGAAGCAATGCCATCGATTGCGAGGCGATCTCGTGGTCAGCAACACCCTCCACCGCACAGAGCCGGGAAATCACGTCGTCACCGGGATCCGCGCGCTTACGACCAACCAGCTGCATGCCGTAGACGAAAAGTTGCCCCATCCCCCACTCAGACAAGCTCCGATCGCGGGTATTCGATGCGGCCGTGGTCCATTCGCGAAACTCGGCCCTGTCCTCGTACGGCACGCCCAGCAGTTCGCACAACACCATCATCGGCAGCGGCTGGGCGATCGCGGTATACAGATCCGCAGGCGGCCCTTGATCAATCATCGCGTCCAGCAGTTCGGCGGACAGCTCGTGCACACGGCTTTCCAACGCCCGCATCTGCTTTGGCGTGAAATGCGGTTGCATGAGACGTCGCCCCCGCGCGTGGTCGTCACGCTCGGTCTCATAGTTGCCGATCGGTCCGCCGAAAAAGGCCGACTTACCGGACCGGGCAGCGGTATCGGGCGCGGGATGCGACCGACCCACGCGATCGTCATCGAACAACTGCCGGACTGCCGCGTGTCCGGTCACTAGCCAGGCGGGGTCCCCGACGGCAGTAATCACACGGTGCACGGTCCCAGCACGCTGCAGCTCCCGCTGCAGGGGAGCCGGCGTGAACAATCCCGGACGAGAGAAGGGCAGTTGTGGCGGTTGCATGAAATTACTGACCCCCAGGATCAAAAAATAGAACCTCTAGTCAATTACACCAGGCATCATAGGTGACCCGCCGCGATCAAACCGTCGAAATTCGGAAAACCTTCGATATTTGCGCATGGCTAGGGATTATTATGTTTTCGCTGTTAATAGCGCGGCGTATGCACACCTGCATGTTGCCCATCTATGGCTGGCGCCAACCGATTCGGTCTCACCTACAGCCCGGGTATATCAGGGTTATCGATTGGCAAGACAGAAACTAGGACACGTTCTAGTGTGTGACCTTGTTCGAGAAAAAGGCTTTCGATCGTTCGTCCGGTCAAGCGCCATAGGGGTGGAAATTGACACAAGCGGCCAGTGTTCCGTGCGCCCAGTCGGCCACTACCTATGTCAGCCCTCCCGGCATGCGAGTGGCCCGGGCGTTGTCCAGGCTGCCCCGGTTGGGCGACACCGTCGGGTTGATGTTGGATCCCACCTTCTACCTGTTTGACAAGTATCTGCGGCATGGTCCGGTGTTCACGGTCAAGACGCCGTATCAGACGTACACGGTCCTGGCCGGAGCGGACGCGGCCACCTTCATGAGCAGTAAAGAAGGGCGTGAGTGCCTGACGGTCGGCAGCTCATGGCGTTTCGTCGAGGAGCAGTTCGGCGGCAAGGACTCGCTGGTTGCCGTGGACGGGCCCCAGCACAAGCAGTGGCGCACGCTGCTGCAGAGAGGTTACTCGCGCGAGGCCATCGCCGGCCGATACACGGAAGCCGTGGAGGTCATCGACGATGCCGTCGACAAGCACTGGCGGCCAGGACAGTCGGTACCGGTCCTCCCGGCAATGCAGAAGCTGTCCATCGCACAGGTCGGCACCTTCGTCGGCGGCGTTCGGCCGACAGACAACGACATCGAGGATATCGCGCTCGTAACCCGCGAGATCCTGAAGATCGCTCCCGTGCAACATATTCCGAAATTCATGCTGCGCCTCCCTCGTTACGTCAATGCCCGATCACGCATGGCCAGCGTGGCGCAGTCGGCCGTTGCCCTGGCACGGGGCGCACAAGCGGGCGACGGGCCCCGGCAGTCGGCGCTACTGGACGACATCCTCGAATCCTGCCGCGATGACCCCGAGGCAACCAACCAGCGCAATATGTTGTTCCACTCCGTCCTGCCCTACTTCGCCGGAGTCGAAACTACCTCGGCAACAGCGACATACGCGCTCTACCTGATCCTCAAACACCCCACAGTCTTGGCGCGGATCCAGCACGAGGTGGACGCCATGTTCGCAGCGGGCGGGATCACTCACGACGGCTTGTTTCACTCAACCCCCGTACTGCATGGAGCCGTGATGGAGGCGATGAGGTTACACCCCATCGCCTCCTTCATCATTCGCGTGGCAGCCCAGGATTTCGAGTTCCACGGGCATCGCGTCCGGCGCGGCGAAGGAGTGTTTGTCGGCACCACCGTCCCCCACTTCCTCAGTGAGTTCTATCCCGACCCGATGAGATTCGACGTCGACCGGTACGGCGACTCGGTAGGGCCCAACCGCACGCCGGGTGCATACTCGCCCTTCGGACGCGGGCCGCACATGTGTGTCGGCAAGGGGCTGGCCGAGTCGTTGATGCAGCTCATGCTCGCGCGCATCATTCATCGTCGCACCCTGGAACCCAGTTCCCCGTCTTACCGGCTCTCCAACCGGATATCGTCAAGCTCGCCGTCCCCGAAGTTCGCTGTCCGCGTTGTTAGTTCGCGCTGACGATGGAGTCCCTCAACTTGAACACACGGGGCTGGCGTTGCGCCTTGCGTTCCACATCGGCATGGTACGGAGACAGCTGCAAGATACGAGCCCAGATGACGTCGCGGTCGGCCCCTTGCAGGGGCTCGGCCATACAGACTCTCTCGCTGCCACCGATGTTCACACGGCATGCGGGCCGTTTGATCAGCCATGACGACCAGAGAGGATGGTTCGGCCGCGACCAGTTGGTACCAACCACATACACCGCCCCGTCGATCATCAAGTACTGCAAGGGCACAACGACTTCCTCCCCGCGGCCGTTGGTGACCAACAAGGTCAACGACGGAATCCGCGAGACGGCCGTGATGGTCCACCGTCCACCCGCGAGCCGATACAGCACACGGTCCGCGATGACGGAAGACCGCCGGATCGGCGAAGCCAGATTGTGGTGCCCCACTGACAACACGGCCCTGCGGATCACCCCCACGAGCCCGCCCCGCTCCTGCCATGCCTCCGCCGATGCGTCGATGTCAACCTCCCCAGTACAGGTACCCGAACAATGCCATGACGATAGCGCTCGCCGACGGCGGACCGAGCCGAATCTCGTCGATCGACCCTGATGTGAAACCAGTGATCACAAATCCCGAGAACCTTGTGACCGAAGCGAATTCCGCTCCCCACCGATAGAAAGAACTGAGCATGGAACAGCTGACCGGATACGACGCGAGCTTCCTCTACCTCGAGACATCCACGCACTATCACCAGGGTTACGGTGTCGTCATCCTCGACACATCCACGATGCCGGGCGGTTACAGCTTTGGAGCGGTCCGGAACTGGCTGAGCTCGCGAATTGCCGAAATCCCCACCTATACCGAAAGAGCCTACGACCCCTGGTACAACCTCGGGCATCCCTTCTGGGTTGCCGATAGCTCGTTCGACCTGGATCGCCATGTGCACCGTGTCGTCCTCCCGTCGCCCGGCACCGATGCACAACTCGCCCAACGCTGCTCCGAGATCGCCTCGCTCCCCCTTGATCAGCGTTACCCGCTGTGGGGAATCTGGGTGTTGGAGGGCATGAACGATGGGAACGTGGCGATTCTGATCAAGCGCCATAACGCGAGTCTGGATGGAGTCCGGGGCAATTCGCAGCTGGGCCAGCTGTGCGGCAATGACGCCACCGAATTGGCGGTGGTCCGCGATGCGGGGCCGATCGAGCCACTCGCCCTGACGCTAGGTGGCTTACGCACCCTGGCCGGTAAGCCGGTCAAGATGGCCAAGATGCTGGCCGAGAACATCAGGTCACGTCGCCATGGGGACACCCCAGAGCTTCCGCCCGGCGTCCCCGAACCTATGTCAGCGCCACGCACATCGTTCAACACCACACTGACCTCCAATCGCAACCTGGCGTGGGCCAGTCTGCCGATCGCCGATGTGCTGCAGGTGAAAAGGCGGCTGAACGTGAAGCTGAACGACGTCATGCTGGCGTTGACCGCGACCGTGATGCGCAAGTACCTCATCGAACGCGACGAACTCCCGGACCAACCGCTACGAGCCTTCGTCCCGGTCTCGGTGCACGACAAACCCGGGCAGCACGGCCGCAACCGCACCACCGGTCTGCTGACCAGTCTGCAGACCCGCACCGACGACCCCGTGCAGCGAGCACGGGAGATCGCATCCATCACCGACTCCGCCAAAGTGCATGCCGAGGCGCTGGGCCCCGGGCGGATCCACGACTGGTTCGACTTCAGCGCACGGTACTGGGGTCTGTTGTTCCGCGCGTACTCACGTCTGCGCATGGCCGATCGGCACAAGGTGATGCAGAACCTCGTGTTATCGAATATTGGTGGGCGACACACAGATCTGTACTTCGCCGGAGCGAGGGTGACCGGTTTCTATCCCTTCGGTGCACCGTTCGACGGCGGCGCGCTGTTCGTCACGGTTGCCTCTCACGACGACCGACTCAACGTGGGGCTGATCGCTTGCCCCGAGATCATCCCGGCGCTCGCCGATATCGCCGCGGGGTACAAAGAGGCTCTCGCCGAATTATCGGCGGCGCTGGATACCGCCGAGGCAATGTCCGAGTGAGCGGTCAGGGAGGGACGGGAGCCGCTCTGAACGCGGACAGGTACCGTGCCGCAACCCGGGACACCATCGGCACGCTGATCGAGCTCAACAGGTCCAAACGACCCAACATTCTCGTCGCGGGACTGGCGATCACGGCCGAGAGTGCACAGGCGGGATACCTGATCAACGAATTGCTCTCTACCGGTGCCGATTACGTCACCTACTTCGGTAACTCACTAGAAGAGGCATTGTCGGGGGTCATCCGATTGATCCGTCACACCAGCAAGGTAACCGGCGACCGGCACTCCGAGAGCTGGATCCTGGTTGCGGACCGCGACGAAAGACTGCGGCGGTACTTCGATCCGCTCGGTGAGGGCGACCGTGCGGGGATGACGCGGCATGTGAGGTTCGTGTCATCCCCCGCAGAGGCGCTCGCGGAACTTCCGACACTGCCCTGGTCTGGACTGGTGGTCCTCGATCCTGGCGAGGATGCGGCCGATCTACTGTCGACAGCGCAGCGGCACAACATGATCCGAGTGATAGCGGAGAGCCGTCCCTTGAGTGTCGTCGATGCCAGCAGCCCGCCAGACGGTGACGTATTCGTCTTCGGCGAGAACCTCACCGATTTCCAGGCTCCGTTCGGCTCCTATTCGATGTCACAACACGCGTATCGCGTCTGGAACAACCCGCTAGACGCCATGGCACAGACATCGACATTCGCCGCGAATGCCACAGCCCTGACGCTGGTTGTCGAAACCCTGCGCCGCCACGGGCATGTCGACGAGGTCCAGGAAACCGTGCTCGCCGATATCCACACCTCGCGCCGCGCGCGCAACGACCACTTCCACCGGTTCTCGAATCCGTCAGCGGCCAACCTGTTGGAGGCCTTCGGCCTCGATTTCGACCTCTCGGAGGCCGACGGGGCACGGATCCTGTTGCGAGACGGCACAACACTGCTTGACTGCGCGCTCGGTAACGGCGCCAACCTACGCGGCCACAATCCGCCGGATCTCGCGGCGCTACTCGCTGATCACGACGAGGAGGAAGACTACACCGCACGGCTGTCTGAGTTACTGTGTGAAATAAGTGGTTTCGACGAGGTACTGCCAGCGGTCAGCGGGGCCACCTGCGTGGAGACTGCGCTGTCGCTGGCACGGCTGGCACGGCCCGACAAACCACGGATCGTCACCTTCCGAGGCAACTTCTCGGGTAAGACCATCGCCACCCTCAATGTCAGTCGCTACGGACCGCAGCGTTCGGCCAGCATCGACGGCGCATTCGAGCCGTACTACCCAGACGTGGTGTTCATCGACCCCTTCGGCGCCCATGCGGCCCAGGAACTCACCCAGGCCCTGGAGCACCCGGATGTGGGGCTGGTGTGGTGTGAACTGATCCAAGGGATGTCATGCCGTGCGATACCTCCCGAGCTACTGCGCATAGTCACCGATGCCAGGCAACGTCACGGATTTCTCGTCGGCATCGACGAGGTGCTCACCGGCGTGTGGCGCAGCGCCGAGACGTTCCTCCTGCAACAAACGTGGATGCCCGGTGCCGTGGACATCGTCACCATTGCCAAACCCCTGTCGGACATGATGTTTCCCATGGCCGCCGCGCTGGCGACCTCGACAGTGGTAGACGCTGCGCGCGGAACAAGTGCCCACGCTGTGACCGACCTGCAGAGCCGGTACCGAAACAACCTCGGCGCGCACATTGCCTGGCACGCTCTGCGCAGCGTCGACACCCCGGAGTTGCACGCCCAACGCCGAGCCGAGCGTGCCCTCCTCGTCAACGGCCTACGTCGTCTCGCGGCTCGATCACCGCTGTACCAGTCGGTGGAAGGCTACGGCGCACATCTACGTCTTATCGTGAGTTCGCGGTACTTCCCATTTCAGGAGAACGGCCTGATGGGGGAATTGCTGGGCCAGGCAATGGAAGACCTGATTCTGCGGCGCTGCCAAGTGATCCTGGGCCGCGGCCGCTTCTTTCCCCCGCTGTTCCCCCCATCCGGGACCATGGCCGAAGTGATCGACCGGCTGGAACGAGGATTCGACGGTGTCACTGCGGTCACGGTGTACGCCACGCTGGTGCGTTGTCTCGCCGGTCTTACCACCTTCATGGTGAAAAGACAGATCCAGCGACTCATGCCCGGTTCGATCCTATCTCGGGGCACCACGAAGGAGCAGGCGACGTGAGCGGGTCAGCCGGATTGCCGTGGGTCGGCCCCAAACCACCACGGGGCCACCACATCAGCAGTGATACTGGCGATTTCGTTGGCCTCTTGAAACAGCACCCGCGCGTCGTCGGTCGAACTCCAGGTGGGCCACGGCAGATAGTGATCAATCTTCGCGTAGGCGAGACCGGGAGGGGTGTCACTGCCCGTGAGGAAGCCGTGCAACCAATCCGCCGACCGTTCCGCCGTACTGAAGCCATCCGAATTCTCGAACTTGGTAAGTACCGCACGGAACAGCCAGCGGGAGACCCAATTCATATTCCTGGTGATGCCGGTAGCCGGCATGATCCCCGGGTCGTACGAGAGCACCGCGTAGTCGTCCGGGGCTCGTTCGGAGTAGGCGCGACAGAGCTCCACGGTGCCCCTCTTACTGGTCACATACGCTTGCGGCCCGCCCAGCGCACCGGGCAGAGATGCCTGCGCCAGTGGAAGACCGGTGGGCTGCGGGAGCCCGGTCCACCAGCGCTGACGATCGTGAGCTCCGGAACCCACAAACACCACACGCACCTCGTCGCCCAGAGACGGCGACAGCAGTGCCAGGAGCAGATGCGGCGCTATCAGATTGGTGACCATCGTGCTGTCGAGGCCCCCGTACGCGGAGCCCGGCCGACGCCCTGGATGAATCGCGGCATTGAGCACCACCGAGCCGATCGGCCCGAGGTCGCCGGCGCGCACAGCATCATTGAGCTCGGCCGCGGCCTCCCGAACACTGGCCAGGACGGCAAGATCGCACACCATGTAGTGCACGTCATCTTCCCCGAATCGACTGATCAACTCTTCGCGGCTGCTTTCGTTGCGACACAACATGATCAGTTGATACGAGTAGGAGTCGGCAAGGAGCTGTGCCAGTGCTGACCCAAGCCCGGACGTGGCGCCCGTCAGGACCAACGATCGATTGCCGGTTCGGCGCATAGCTCAGGAATATACGGCCATAATCATCTCGAATCAGGCAGGGAGACCCAGGTGAGCTTCGAACACGACCAAGCTGTCGACGTCCTCGTCGTGGGTGCCGGTATCGCCGGAATCAGCGCGGCATGGCATTTCGCCAATCACTGCCCGTCGCTGAAGGTCGCAGTACTGGAAAACCGTTCGGAGATAGGCGGCACATGGAGCCTCTTCCGCTACCCGGGCGTGCGCTGTGACTCGGACATGTACACGCTCGGCTTCTCCTTCGCACCGTGGACCGGGCGAGAGGCAATCGTGGACGGTGGCACAATCCTGCGGTATCTGAAAGACGTGGTCGCCAAGGAAAACCTGGAGCGGCTCATTCGATTCAACCACGGGGTACGCGAGGCACGGTGGTCGTCGCAGACCGACAAGTGGACGGTGCTGGTGGACACCCCAGATGGCCCCCGAACCATGACTTCGTCGTTTCTCATGGTGTGCACCGGCTACTACCGCTACGACGGTGGATACCTGCCGGAGTTCCCCGGAATCGAAAATTTCCCCGGCCCGGTGGTGCATCCGCAGGAGTGGCCCGAGCACCTCGTCCTGAAAGATAAACGGGTCGCCCTCATCGGCAGCGGAGCCACCGCCATGACCCTCGCACCGCGACTGGCCGAGGAAGCCCGGCATGTGAGCGTGGTGCAACGCTCGCCAAGCTACGTTGTCAGCCGCCCGCAGCGTGATCGCTTCGCTAACCTGCTCTTGCGCTGGCTCCCCGACAGCCTGGCGCTGCAGATCATCCGCGCCAAGAACATCTCCCTCATGACACTTTCCCTCTACCTCGCCCGCCGGGTTCCAGAACGCATGGGCGAGGCCATCATCGACCGCGCGAAGCGCGAACTCCCGGCAGGCTATGACAGCGAGACTCATTTCCGGCCGCGTTACAAGATCTGGGACAACCGGTTATGTCTGATCCTCGACGGCAACCTGTTCGAATCGATCGGGCGCGGGGACCTGAGCATGGTGACTGGGGACATCGAGAGGTTCACCGAGACCGGTCTCGTTCTCACCTCCGGCGAGCACGTGCCCGCCGACATCGTGGTGGCTGCCACCGGATTCCATATGCGATTATTCGGCGGTATCGAGTTCTACCGCGACGACGAGCCCATCGACTTCAGCAGCACCGTCTGCTACAAGGGGATGATGCTCGACGGCGTACCGAATTTCGCCTTCACCGTCGGATATCAGGCCGCGAGCTACACGCTCAAGGCAGACATCGTGTCGCGGTATGTCAGCAGGCTGCTCGGTTACCTCGAATCCCACCGAATTTCCTCTGTAACACCACATCTCGATGACGAGTCGGTGGCCCTGGAGCCGTTCACCGGATACCGACCGGGCTATGTGGAACGCGTGCTGGCAGACCTACCCCGCCAGGGATCACGACCGCCCTGGCGACTGAGCATGAACTACTACCGCGACATGTGGATGGCGCGTGCGCAACCGGTCGAGGATGACAACCTCCGATTCTCACAAAGCGCTGCGAGATAAGGCAGTTGGGCCAGGAAATGACCACACCGGCATTCCGAGTCACCCGGCCGTGGCCGATCCGCATGCTCAATCACGTCGGACGACCGCTTGCCCGGATCGGCGCGGCCCCACGACTCGACCCACAGGGCCTACGGGCCGCGGCAAGCCGCGCCGCCGGATTGCCATGGATTCCCGACGGCTACCTGGACACCGCGCTGGACGTTCTTACGGCTTCGTTGCGTGACGAAGCAGAGCTCAGTTTTCTGGGCCGAAAGATGGTGCAAGTACGCCTCGTCGGGATGTTGAGCACACGTCTGCGTTTGCGGGAACTGATCAGAAAACATCCCGAGATCGCGGAGCTGCAGGTGGAGCCGCCGATCGTCATCGTCGGCCTTCAGCGCACCGGAACCACCTTGCTGCATCGGCTCCTCGCTGCCGACCCGGCAGCAGGGTCGATGAGATCGTGGGAGGGCGCCCAGCCTCTGCCCCATCCACACGAATCCGCCGGCGCGGCCGATCTACGAATAGCCAAGGCCGCCAAGGATGAGACCTCGTTGCGGTATCTGGCACCACAGTTCTTCGCCATCCACTCGGTGGAGGCGGAGGCACCCGAGGAAGACGTACTGCTGCTGGATTTTGCGCTGCACAGCCAGATGCCTGAGGTGATGTTCCACGTCCCAACCTATGCGAGTTGGCTTGCCGCACAGGATATAGAACCCGCATACGAGCTACATCGACTTCTTCTGCAGGTGCTTCAATGGCAGCGGCCCCGCGGGCGCTGGGTGCTTAAAACGCCCGCACACCTTGAACATCTGGACGTGCTACTGCGGGTCTATCCGGGCGCAGTGGTGGTCTGGACACACCGGGATCCGGTACAAACCACGGCTTCGTCATCAAGCATGCTGGCTCACTATCAGGCGTTGTTCAGCGACCGCGTGGACCATCACCGGCTCGCCCGATACTGGCTCGGCAAGAACGCGGAAATCATCGACCGCGCGATCGTGGTTCGGGGCCACCGTCCGGAATCATTCATCGACATCAATTACCCTGACCTGCTGAATGATCCGATGGGCACAGTGCACCGTATCCATGAGACGGCAGGGCGCCCGCTCTCCGATGAGGCGGTCGCGGCCATGCAGACATCGTTGCGCATGAACAGACAGCACAAGCATGGCGAGCACCGATACAGTCTCGAACAATTCGGACTGACGACAGCCGAAGTGGACGACGCCTACCGTCGATACGTCGAGTACTTTTCGATCGAACGTGAAAGTGGTGGGGTGCGTGAGCATCAATGACTTCGACGGCGTGGTGACACGACCGTTCACCGACGCGATCGCCGAAGCCGAGCAGCTCGTCACCACCGCGCCTCATATCGAATCGGAATCGGACCTCCTCGAGGGCCTGGAGTACCTCGCCGGGAGTATCGCCGCTTCTCTGCATCTGGTCTTCAACTTCAGCGCAGATCATCCCGTGCTACTTAGCGGCACAGGCCCGTTCACCAAGATGGGGCTCGACAATCCGGATTTTCTGTACTTCGCCACGCAGATCGACGGACGCCACGACTACGTGCTCAGCGGTACTCGCGGCAGCACTGTCGACCTCAACTTCCAGCTGCTGGACAGCGACTACACCGATACCGGAGTACCGGGCAGCGTCATCGCTTTCGACGATCGCGACCTGGTAATCGCCGACGACGGTGGCTACCGCGTGAGCATCGGTGCGACGCCAATGGCGGACTGCCACAAACACATCCCGATCGCGGCGCGGCCCGCGCAGCTGATCGTCCGGGAGGCGTACAACGACTGGTCCGAGAGACGTGGGACGGTAGTGATCAGCCGTGTCGACACCATCGGCTCGGGGGCGTTGCCCCTCACCAAAGACTTCATTGCCGGGCGATATGTCGGCGCCGGGATGCATTTGGTCAATCGGGTGAAAACGTGGCTGCAGTTTCCGCAGTGGTTCTATATGAACAATCCCGCCAACGTCTTCGAGCCACCGCGCATCACTCCTGGCGGGCTCGCCACCCAATTCTCGTCGGTGGGCCACTTCGAACTCGAACCTCACCAGGCTCTCGTGGTGACCGTGCCGAAATCCGATGCGCCGTACCAAGGTTTCCAGGTAGGCAGCATGTGGTACGTGTCGCTGGACTATGCCAACCATCAAACGTCGTTGAACGCGCAGCAGTCGCATGTGGACCCCGACGGCATGATCCGGCTAGTGATCAGTGATCAGAACCCCGGTATTGCCAATTGGATCGAGACCGTAGGACACCGCCGCGGATTCCTGAAGTTCCGCTGGCAGCGGACCGACCGCCCCGTCCTCGACGAGGATGGCCCCCGCGCCGAGGTGGTGAACTTCGACCGTCTCCCCGGTACCTTGCCGTTCTACGCCGATAGCGCCGTATCAGCGCAGCAGTGGCACACCCGCATCGCCGCACGGCAGAGCGCGGTGGCAGCGCGGATGTTGGGATAGCGGGCCGCAGTGCATGCCGCGATGTCGCTAAGAGGCGTCCTTGTCGCGGACTCAGTCTTGTGGCTTTTCCCCGCGCAGCCGGGCCTGCAGATCCGCGCGCTCGGCCCGGCGCCGCTCGTCGACGACGGCGATGCTGGCGGTCACCCGACGGCGCAGCGGTGCGAACACCGCCATGCCCAACGGCAGCGCGATGATCAACGCGAACAGAACCGCGATCGCCAAGGGGAAGTCCTCATACCCAATGAGCCGGGCCAGCCAGAAGATGACGAACGTCAGGACGACCGCGAGACCCAACCGCGCCAGCGTGTACAACGCGATATCGATAGCGAGCCGGCTCCCCGGCGACCGTTCAGCCACGTCACCACCTTATCGCTGCGCCGAACACCAGCCTTGGCCGCGCGTATATTTGGAGTTAGTTGTTCAGGAGGCTCTTGTGTATTACGTGCTCATCGCGGTCGTGCTCGGCGCGCTGGTCTATGCCGGATGGCGGATCAGTCAGTCGGTCCCGACCCGTCCGCAGACCCGCGTGACCGGCCCCGACGACGACCCCGAATTCCTCTGGCGCATCAGTAAGGACGATCCGTCCGAACACTGAAGGTTGTGCGGCCGGCGGCCGCACAACCAACGGCTAGCCCTGAAACGTCTGTTGTTGCTGCTGGCGCTGTGTACCGGTGAACCCCTGCGCGACGACGGCGGCGAGCTCGATGAGCGAGCGACGCGTCGCGGGCCGGAGCCGGTCGAGGCTGATCTCGGCGCCCTCTTCCAAGTGCGGATCGAACGGCACCAAGCGCACCGCACGGCACCGACGCGAAAAGTGATCGACGACCTTCTGCATGTCGACCTTGCCCGAACGCGGACGCACCGCGTTGATGACCGCGACCGAGCGGCGCACCAGCTCGCGATGCCCATGCGCATCGAGCCAGTCCAGAGTGGCGGAGGCGCTGCGTGCACCGTCCACCGAGCCGGAGCTGATCACCACGAGTGTGTCGGCCTGCTCCAGCACCGAGGACATCGCCGAGTGCATAAGTCCGGTACCGCAGTCCGTCAGCACGACGCTGTAGAAGCGCTCAAGAATCTCTAGCGTGCGCGAGTAGTCCTCGGCGCTGAACGCTTCGGACACCGCAGGATCGCTTTCCGACGCGAGCACCTCCAGACGGCTCGGCCCCTGTGAGGTGTAGCTGCGGACATCGCTATAGCGCTGGATCGAGTTGGCGTCTCGCAGCAGGTGACGCACCGTTGCCGGCGTCTCCAGAGGCACCTTCTGGCTCAGCGTGCCGCGGTCCGGGTTTGCGTCGACGGCGATGACCCGGTCACCGCGGATGGACGCGAAGGTCGCACCGAGGGTCGCGGTGACGGTGGTCTTGCCGACGCCTCCCTTGAGGCTCAGCAGGGCGATCTTGTAGCAGCCCTGCAACGGCTGATTCACCTGAGCGACGAGGTCGTTTTCCTCCGTCTTCTTGGTGCCCTCACCGAGGTTGATCGTCCCGAACGACGCACGATAGACGGTCTTGCGCCAACCCGCGGACGGTGCCGGCTTGTGCGGGCGCAACAGTGCCGAGGTGGACAGGTCACGCGAGGAAGGTGGCAGCTCGGGCCGAATCTGCGATCCGATACCCGTTTGCTGGCCGCCGACCGGGGTGTAGTACCGGGAGCCGCCGACAGGAGGCTGCTGGGCCTGCTGGGGAATGCCCGACGCGGGGGTGTCGTTGCCCCAGCGATCCGCCGTGAAGGGCGTCAACTGTGCGGGCCGCTCGGCCGAGTCGCTGAATCGGTTGTCAGCCCTAAAACCTCCGGGGCCGCCGTGTGCGCCGGACGACCCGGCCGCACCGATCGCTGTGGGATCGATGTTCTCCTGCCCACCGGACGGGGTGAAATCGAGCGGCGCGAACGAGCCGCCGAGTGTGTTGAGCGACGGCACCGAGGGATCGTGCCCACCCAGGCCCGCAATGTCCTGCTGTGGCGCGAACGGATCCTGGAACGGGATCGCCTGGAACTGCTGGGTCATCTCGTGGGGCTGCTGCGGCGCGCTCTGGCCATACATCACCGGCTGCGCGGGCTCCTGTGCTGCCCACGGCGGGGCCGTCGGTCCGCCCTGCGCCTCGTCGGCGTATGGCGACGGTCCATCCGGCGCGCGGTGCGCGGGATAGTCAGACATCGATCCCCCAATGCATTGGTTGGATGTGCAGTTCGGACACGGAGCGCCCGGAACGACTGTTCAGAAGGACTCAGCATCGCACCCTATCGCAGGTGTGATGAACCGATCTGGCGGAACAGCTCCCCCAGACCTCCCGCCTAGCTCACCCCAGCGTACGAGTGCAGACCGACCGTCACCAGATTCACGAAGAACAGGTTGAACACCATGGCGACGAATCCGGCCACGTTGATCCACGCCGCCTTCTTGTCCCGCCACCCGGCAGTGGATCGTGCATGCAGGTAGGCGGCATAGATGACCCAGGCAACGAAGGAAACGGTCTCCTTGGGATCCCACGCCCAGAACCGCCCCCATGCCTCCTCGGCCCAGATGGCACCAAAGATCACCCCGAACCCGAAGATGGGGAAACCGAAGATGGTGGTCCGATACGCCAACGTGTCCAACGACTGGGCATCGGGTAGACGCTGCACCAGGGTGTTGTCCGGGAAGTACATCTTGACCAGGAACAGGATGCTGGCCACTCCGGCGACCATGAACACACCCGACCCGAGACTCACCACCGACACGTGGATGGGCAGCCAATAGGACTGCAGGGCAGGCATCACCGGGGCGGCATAGGTGTAGAGGTATCGGCCGGACACCGTCAGCAGGATCAGCACCGGAATCAGCACGAAGACCCAGAGCGCCCGGCGCCCTTCTGCGCTGTTCGCGCGCGGGCGCAGCACCACGGCCGCAGTGACCAGTCCACACGCACAGGTGAGGTTGATGAACTCGTACATGTTGCCCCAGGGCACCCGGGTCGTCGCCACGCCGCGCAGCACGATGCACGCCAACAGCAGTCCGATGCCCAGATACACGAGTGCCAGCCCGGCGCCACCCACCCGCTCGCCGAGTGGGCGCTTGCCCTGCGGCACCACCAGCCCGGGCTGATTCTCGTCGGCGGACAGCACCTCACCACCGGAGCTGACGAGCTCTCGCTGGGCGGTCTTGCTGCTCTGCCGATAGGCCAGCTCGATGGCCAACAGCACCAGCGCACCGACCATCACCACAATCGCCGAGGTGAAGGCGTAGTCGGAGAACCTGGCCAGATTCACATCGATATTGGTCGAATTCATTCGGCATCCTCATCTTTGTGGCCGTTCCCGGCCCTTACGACGGGCAGATTCTCAAGGCAGCGGTGGCACAACCGCTCGAATTCATCGCCCCAGCCGGAGCTGTCAGTGCGCGCCAGCCCTCCCAGCTCGATGTTTACCGTACCTGCGGCCGCTCCCGGGGTCAGCCGCGCCCAGACTCGACGGCGCTTGATGATGAGCGACACCACCAGGCCCGCCATCATGGTCAGCGCGAAGATAAGCACCCACAGTTGGGCGGGGTCGCGGGACACCTGCAGATTGACGAAGTTGACGGCGCCGTCGAACCTGACGATGGTGCCGTCATTGAGCTTGACCGACTGCCCCGGTAGCAGGTTGGCGCGCGC
The DNA here is from genome assembly GCA_002013775.1 of Mycobacterium sp. D16R18. Classification (GTDB taxonomy): domain Bacteria; phylum Actinomycetota; class Actinomycetes; order Mycobacteriales; family Mycobacteriaceae; genus Mycobacterium. The sequence goes on along the minus strand of MAFD01000004.1, from coordinate 185,878 downwards.
CACCTGATTGAGCCGTTTCTGCTCGATCATCCGGGGATCGAGCTCGAAGATCGACTGGGCGCGACCCGAGTCCAGCCCGGTGTCCCCGCGGTAGATGTTGATGGCCACCGCGGGCTTGCGCATCTCCGGGAAGCTCGAGGAGAGCAGGGTGCCGTGCAGTTGTTCCGTCGGCGCGAACAGACCCTGGATCGCTATCTGGTTCTTGCGACGGACATTGGGATCCGGATAGCTGCCGGCCGGAGGATCGATACGCACTGCCCCCGAAGAGAGCAGGGTGGTGGGGTCGTCCGGTCGCCACTGAATGGTCTCGCTGCGTTTACGCCCGTCCGGGAAGGTCACCGTGAAGGTGGGCGCATATCCGTAGCCGAGCAGATACACGCGGTTGCCGTTGACGCGCAGCGGATGGTTCATGGCCAGCCGTTCCGGCCTCCAGACGTTGTTCTGAAGGTCGTCGCCGGCCTGGTACTCGATATTGGATTCGAATGAATGCGCCTGTCCCGAGGCAAGATAGGTGGCCTTGAAGTCTTTGACCTTGACACAGATCGGGTCAAGGCTGGTGCCGTCGACGGTGTTGCCGGCCCGGAACGAGTCGAAGGCCGCGGGCGATGACGAGCAGAATCCCGGCCCGTTGTTGGCGATGACGATGACATTGCCCTCATACCCGAAGAGCTTGCCCACCGCGAACGCGACCAACAGGCCGACGAGGGAAAGATGGAAGACCAGGTTCCCGAACTCGCGCAGATAGCCCTTCTCTGCGGAAATCTCAGTGATCTCGTCCTTTTCGCGGGTGGTTCTGCGCCAGCCCTTCAGCTGCCCCTCGATGGTCGACGCGACGTCGGACTGGTCGGCCCGCACCACTGCGTCCTGGTGTTTGGGCAGTCGCCCCAGGTTCCGTGGCACCGGAACCGGCTGTGCACGAAGGGCCTTGGCGTGCTCGACGGTCCGCGGAATGATGCATCCCACCAGTGAGACGAAGAGCAGAACGTAGATCGCCGTGAACCAGAAGCTGGAGAACACGTCGAAGGCCTGCACTCGATCCAGCCAGGGACCGATGGTGGAGTGTTCTGCCAAGTATTCGTCGACCTTGGCCTGGTTGAGCGCACGCTGCGGCAGCATCGCGCCCGGTATCGCGCCGAGTGCGAGCAGCACCAGCAGCGCCAGCGCGGTGCCCATCGACGTCAGGCCGCGCCAGGTGTTGCGCAAGTAAGCAAGGAGACGCTTGGCGATCATCACTAGATCGGCAACCTCGCGTCCGAGACGAAGGAATCGCGAACCCAGGCGACGAAATCCGCCCACACCCCGGTGACCAGCGCGACCCCTACCGCCAACAGCGCGATACCACCGATGATCTGGATGGTCCGGCCGTGCCGTCGCAGCCAGTCCATACCCCGCACCGCGCGCGCCGAGCCGAAAGCCAGCAGCAGGAAGGGGATTCCCAGACCCAGGCAGTAGGCGATCACCAGCATGATCCCGCGCGCCACGTCGGCACCCTCGGTGGCCGATGCCACCGCGACCACGCCGGTGAGGGTCGGACCCAGGCACGGTGTCCACCCGAGCGCGAACACCGCGCCCAGCAGTGGCGCTCCGGCCACCGTGGAAATGCGGCGCGGAGTGAACCGAAAATCACGCTGCAGGGCCGGCACCAGCCCAATGAACACCAACCCCATCGCGATCGTGATCACTCCCCCGATGCGTTGCAGCAGTAGTTGATTGGTGATCAGTGTGGTTGTCATGCCCATCACGGCCACGGTGCCCAGCAGGAACACCGCGGTGAAACCTGCCACGAACAGCAGCGCAGATCCGGTGACCCGCAGTCGCGCGGCGCGGGCACCGGCGCCGTCGTCACCGCGGTCGTCGGCCCCCACCACGGCGGCGAGGTAGGACAGGTAGCCGGGCACCAGCGGGATCACGCACGGCGAGGCGAATGACACCAGCCCGGCCAGCGCACAGGCGCCCAGGGCCAGCAGCAGCGGTCCGCTGATTGCCGCGTCCTGGAACGCGGAGCCGGCATCGGCGAGAATCACTTCGTAGCTCCCACGGGCTCTTTCGCCGATTCCTGCGCAACGCGCTGAACCACTGGCTGCAGATCTTGGGTCAGCAGCTCGCGCAGGAACACCGCCGCCACCCGATGGCGGCGGTCCAGCACCAAGGTCGCGGGAATGGCCCCCGTCGGGAACTTCCTGCCGAACGCGATGAGTGTGCGCATCGACGGGTCGTAGATGGATGGGTACGGCACCTTGCGGTCGGTCACAAAGTCCTGCGCCTTGGTGATCTCGTTGTCCCGGACGTTGATTCCGAGAAACTCGACGCCTTGCGCGTGGGTGGCCTTATAGACGTCTTCCAGTGCCGAGAACTCCGAGCGGCAGGGCCCGCACCATTGCCCCCACACGTTGATGACGACGACCTTCTCGGTGAAATCGTTGAGCGACAGCATTTTTGTGGGATCCAGCAGGTTTGGCCCCTCGATCAGACCGGGCGTCTGACGGGCCTCGGGCGGATCGTAGAAGATATCGGTCTTACCGCCGGGTGAGACGAATTGGAACTGCCCGCCGCGCGCCACCGCGTCATCACCGGTCGAACACCCGGTGATGAGCAGAACCAACGCGGACATCGCCGCGAGCACACGTCGCACTAGTTACCCTGCCGGTTCCGAGTACACGACGTCGACAAACTCGTCTCCGTCGAACACCAGCGAGGTGAGTGAGGCGACGTTGCACTGACGTTTGCGTGGGTCGTGCCACAGTCGCTTGCCGAGCAGGTACTGGCGCGCGGTCCACACCGGCAGCTGATGACTCACGCACACCACCTCGGAGCCCTCGGCACGACTGCGCGCACGGTCGATCGCCGATGTCATCCGGGATGCGATGTCGCGGTATGACTCTCCCCAGGACGGGGTGAACGGGTCGCGCAGCTTCCACCAGTTGCGGGGGTCGCGCAACGCGCCGTCGCCCACCGACACCTTCATGCCCTCGAAGGAGTTACCGGCCTCGATGAGGTCGTCGTCGGAGATGATAGTGAGCCCATGGGCATCGGCGATGGGCGTGGCAGTCTGCTGGGCGCGCAACAGCGGTGAGGCCACTACCACAGTAATATCGTTGCCCCGCAGCGACTCTGCCACCTTTGCGGCCTGTGCCTGCCCCTTGTCCGACAACCGGAAATTCGGCAGCCGGCCGTACAGAACGCCCTCGGGGTTGTGTACTTCGCCATGGCGCATCAAATGAACGATGGTGCGGGTCATCTTCAGTTCTCCTCGACAGAGGCCGCGGCACGGGCAGCGGCGGGCAAAGCGTCGGCAATACGGTCGAACGCCTCGTCATCGAGGGCGGTGGAAACAAACCAGGTCTCGAACGCACTCGGCGGCGCATACACGCCGCGGCTCAACAGTGCATGGAAAAACGCGGGGTAACGCCATGTTTCGGTGGCCTTGGCGCCCTGGAAGTCCTGCACCGGCTCGGCACCGAAGAAGAGGCTGAACATGTTGCCGGCCCGGCCGATCTGGTGTGCCACCCCCTCCGCGTCCAGGGAAGCGGTGATCAGAGCGATGATCGCGTCGGCGTTACGGTCAAGCGTTTCATAGGCTTTCGCATCTGCAGCGCGCAACGAAGCCAGTCCCGCCGCAACTGCGATCGGGTTACCGGACAGCGTTCCCGCCTGGTACACCGGGCCAAGTGGCGCGAGGCGCTCCATGATGTCGGCGCGACCGCCGAATGCCGCGGCGGGCATGCCACCGCTCATCACCTTGCCGAAGGTGACCAGATCACCGGCCACCTGGTCTATCCCGAACCAGCCCGAACGGCTGACCCGGAAACCCGTCATGACTTCGTCCATGATGAGCAGCGCTCCATGGTTTTCGGTGATACGCCGCAGCCCGGAGTTGAAGTCCGGGGCGGGTGCGACCGTGCCCATGTTGCCGGCGGCCGCCTCGGTGATGACGGCGGCGATCTGATCGCCTTGCTCGGCGAATGTTCGAGCTACTGCACCGATGTCGTTGTACGGCAATACGATTGTGTCAGCCGCGGAGGCGCCGGTGACACCGGGCGAGGAAGGCAGGCCCAACGTGGCCACGCCGGATCCGGCGTCGGCCAGCAGAGCGTCCACATGCCCGTGATAACAACCGGCGAACTTCACGATCTTGGGCCGACCGGTGAATCCGCGTGCCAGGCGCACCGCACTCATGGTGGCCTCGGTGCCGGAGTTGACCAGACGCACCTTTTCCACCGGCGCTACGCGATCGACGATCTCGCGTGCGAGTTCGATCTCCCCCTCGACGGGTGCGCCGTAAGACAGCCCATCCTTGGCGGCCCGCTGCACGGCCTCCACCACGGCGGGGTGCGCATGACCGAGGATCAGCGGACCCCAGGAGCAGACCAGGTCCGCGTATCGATTGTCGTCGACATCGGTGAGCCAGCATCCCGAGCCCGACCTGATGAACCGCGGCACGCCGCCGACCGCAGCGAAGGCACGCACCGGCGAGTTGACTCCACCTGGGATGACGGCCGAAGCGTCGGCGAACAGACGTGCGGAGTTAGGCGTCGCGTCGGGCAGCGATGAGCCGCTTGCGCGAAGAGCATCAGACACGGCATCCAGTGTCTCAGCTGGCGCCAAATCCTCCACTACAGGGTGTAGTGGATCAGTCGGGTGTCAGCGCAAAAGTCGGATGATCGGCATCGTCGGGCAGCTGGGCGAAGTAGCCGTCGACCACCTTTCCGGCCTTCGGCTTGTAGGCGGCGATGACGGGCGCGCGGTCGGCTATCGGGATCTCGGTGGCCGTGTACGCAGTGCTGGCGCCCTTGACGGTTAGCGTCACCTGCGGATTGGCCCTGATGTTCTTGACCCATTGGCTCTCGCCGCGGGTGGACACCAGGTACTTGATGCCGTCGACGTCCACGGTGGCTACCGGGATCTGCTGCGGCTCGCCGCTGACCCGTTTGGTGATCGTGAGTGTCTCGCCGATGTTGGCAACCATGGCCACCCGGTTGAAGACCTTGCGCACAAACCATGGGGGCTTGAGGTATGCCATGGATCACAGTTTGATGGTGGAATGCAGATACCGCAATCGGTCGCGCGCTTCAACAAGTACGTCACTAACCCCGTCCAGCGGCTGTGGGCGGGCTGGGCCCCGAGCTTCGCCATCATCGAGCACAAGGGCCGCAAGTCGGGCAAGGAGTTCCGGACCCCTGTCACCGCGTTTAAGACGCCCGACGGCCTGGCCATCCTGCTGACCTACGGCCCCGACCGGGACTGGCTGAAGAACCTGCAGGCGGCCGGTGGCGGGAGGATCGTGCGCAGAGGCAAGACCCACGACGTCGTCAATCCTCGGGTGGTCAGCCGGGACGAGGCGGCCGCGCTGGTCAAGGGCCGCACATTCGGGAAGCTTCCGTTCGAGCAGGCCGTGCTGCTGACCTACGCCTGAGCGGCCGGCACCGGCACCGCTTGCGACACCTCACGACGTGCCGTGCTGACGGTGGGGCTGGTCCGCTCCACCGCGTCCGCGAGGATCCGCCGCTGACGATCTTCGAACCTGTTGCGCAGGGTTGGACTGACCATGCGCGCCAGTCGCGAGGACAGGTTGAAGGCGGTGATGACGGGCGTGATCAACAGCAGCGGGCTGGGCGCGGGCAGACCGAAGTTCTTGCGTTGCGGCCCATAGGCAATGCCGGCGATCTCGGCATGGAACCGGCGAACCGCCCATTGCACGGCTTTCGCGAACGGCCCTTCAGTCGGTAATCCGTACACGCCGGTGACCGCATCGAGAGTGGCATGGGTGAGCGCGCGCGTGTGCTCGTCGCTGCCCGCATCGGTGAGCATGATCAGGTAAGCGAGTCTTCCGAGCCCGGCCAAGGTATCCATCTGCAATTCCGGCACCAGCCCCATCAGATGGCTCTGATACCGCCAGAGATGCAGAATCGCCGCGAGGTCGGCCGGGGTGCCGATCGCGCCGAACGCCACGAGGCTGATCGAGCCGGCGAAGATCGGCACCCAGCCCGCAGCCGTCTGCGCCTGCCCGGCCGGAAAGTCGAACTTGTCCTCGTCCCAGCCGCCCATCGTGCGCGCGCCGGATCGGGCATACGCGTGAATCAGCCGCACCCGCACCGTCGCCTTGAATCCGTTGCCGTAGCGGTCCATTCCACCGGGCTCCCCGGACGAATACATCCATTTCGCCGCTTCGATCAAGCGCCCGGCAGAAGCGTCCTCAATGCCGCCCGCTCGGGCCAATAGTTCGTTGCCGCCACGCTCGTTGAGGAAACTCGCCGGCAGGGTCACCGCGAGCGCACCGAGGAAGGCCAGCCGGATCGGGGTGTTCCTCAGCATTCGTTGGGCACGCCGGATCTTGCGGAAGTCCACCCAGTACGGCGTAGCCTCCGCGTCCGCGATGAAAGCCGCCAGCTCGGGCAGTGGATTCTCAACACTGGCCAGCCCGTGCTCCAAGGCATCTTCGAATTGCTTGCGGCCCAATCCCTTAGGCAGGCACGACATGGCCGCCACCAGATCGTCGGCAAGAGGATCACCCATCAATGTGTATCTGCGGAATGTCGCCAGCTGAGCCTCGGTCGGCCGCGCACCGACCGCATCCAACAGAGCCATGAGCGGTTCGGACGGCATCCGCCGCCGGTTTCCGACGGGTGTTTCCAGTGCGGTGGTGTGCGACATGACCTGTCCTCCCGGGCTCAAGATCCATAAACCAGATCAGTTGATCTGTTTTACTGAACCTATGCTCTACCCGAGAGTCCGTTCACGCAAGAGCCGGAGGCGAAGTCGCAGATGACAGCGGGTGACGTGACCCATATGTCGCAGGCCGAGAGGCGACGGAGCACCACCGCCAAGCTGCTGGAAGCCACCATCGACTCGGTCCTGGATATCGGCTATACCGCCACCACCGTGCGCAGCGTGGCCGAGCGAGCCGGCGTATCGCTGGGCGCGCGCAGCCACTTCTTTCCCCGGCGCATCGACATGGTGATCGCCGCCCTCGATCAGCTCTGCGCCGACCGGCTGGCCGCCGCGCGCGCCAGCGTCGACCGGATGCCCACCGGTGATGCGGGGCGGCTGCAGTACCTGTTGGACCTCATGTGGCAGGACTACACAAGCCGGAGTTTTGCCGCGGGAATCAAGCTGTGGGTGGCAGCCGCGGACGATCCCGAATTACGCACACATCTGGTCGCCAGTACCCAGGCGTTGAACGCATCGCTACAAGACCTTTATGCGCACGCCGTGGACGCGGACCTGCTGCGCATACCGAACCTGCGCGCGCGAATCACCATGGTCCATCACCTGCTCAGTGGATACGCGTTCAATCACGCCTTCGCACCCGATGATCAATCACGGGGAAGCCTCGAGTGGCCGGCCCTGCGCGCGGACCTGGAGCGATTAATTCGCGGGTAGGCGCGCGCCTACCAGATCTTCACAAACTTGTCCGGCGAGTTCACCATGGGATCGCCTGCCAGGCAACCAAATTCGGCAGCGAACGGCGCAACATTGGGCACCACACCGTTGATGCGCAACGCCGGAGGCGAATGCGGATCACTCGCGAGCTGGGTAATCGCAGCCTCGGGACGCTGTTTGTCTCGCCAGATCCGCGCGTAGTTCAGGAAGAACCGCTGTGTGTCGTTGAACCCCACAATGCCGTTGATCTTGTCGCCATCTTTCTTCTTGGCGAGCTCGGCGACCAGCGCGTCGTAGGCGGAGTTGACGCCCCCGAGATCCGCGATGTTCTCACCCAATGTGAGCTTGCCGTCGACATGTAACTCGGGGTGGCCCGGAATCGGCGCGTAAGCATTGAACTGCTCCACCAGCCGGTTGGCCCGCTTCTCGAACTCCTCGCGATCGTTCGGGGTCCACCAGTTGACCCGGTTGCCCTCACCGTCGAACTGGCTGCCCTCGTCGTCGAACGCATGGGTGAATTCGTGGCCGATCACCGCACCGATACCGCCGTAGTTGAACGCCGGATCGCCCTTGGGGTCGTAGAACGGTGCCTGCAGGATCGCGGCGGGAATGGTGATGCTGTTCTCGGTGGGGTCGTACTGAGCGTTGACCGTCTGCGGCGTCATCCCCCACAGCGATCGGTCGGTGGGATGCCCGATCTTGGCCATGTCGAAGTCGTGATTGAACTTCAACGCCGCGGCCCGGTCGACGTAGAAGTTGTCACCGGTCAGCTTCAGCTTGGAGAAATCCCGATTCTTGTCGGGAAAGCCCACCTTGAGGATCAGCTTGTCCCACTTGCCCTTTGCGGCGAGTTTGGTCTGCGGGCTCATCCAGTCGACGGCCTCGATACGTTTCCGCAGGGCCTCCTTGACATTGCCCACCACCTCGGTGGCCGAGCGCTTGGCGCGATCACTGAACATGCGGTCGACGTACAACTGGCCCAGCGCCGGGCCCACCAGCGTGTTCACGCTCCCAAGGCCCTGCTCCCAGCGCTGCTTCTGCGCCGTGGTTCCGGTAAGCGCCGACTCGTACTTGAAGGCATTGTCTCGGAATGCCTTTGACAACGCGTCGGCAGATCTGTGCACCGCATGGAAGGTCAGATACGACTTCCACGTGTCCAGATCGGTGGTGGCGAGCAACCGATCGAACGTCGTGAAGAACTCGGTCTCGGCAAGGGAGAACGACCTGGCGACCGGGGCCCCGTGCGCCTTCAGGTAGGCACCCCATTCGAAGTGCGGTGTCACGGCATCTGCCTGCGCGACGGTGACTAGCTTGTACTGGTTGGCCGGATCACGTTGCTGCACAGGGCTCAACGTCGCGGCGGACAGCGCTGATTCGAGCGCGGCCACCTGTTCGGCACGGGCCTTGCCCACCTCCTGGTCCGCTCCGATCAATCCGAACGTCGATGCGATGTAGGTGCGATAGGCATTGAAGACCGACGCGTACTTGGGGTCGGTGTAGTAGTCCTTGGCGGGCATGCCGAGCGCATCGGCCCTGGCGTAGCCGATCTGCTCGGTGGCGTTGGCGTAGTCGGCGCCGGCCTCGAAACCGAACACGAGGTGCTGCCCCGTGGCGGCGTCGGCGGCCAGAAAGGCCGCAAGCGCCTCGGGTGAGTTGATCTGGTCGATCGCGGCGAGCGTCGGACGAATGGGGTCATATCCGGCCGCGTCGAGCTTCGCATCGTCGGTGGCGGCACGGTAGAGGACGCCCACCTGATAGTTGACGGACTCGTGATCGGCGGTTCCGAGTCCGGAGACCGCACCCTCGACGATCTCGCGCTGAACGTCACGGGACTGGTCGGCCAGCATGTCGAAGCTGCCATAGCTGGACTTGTCCGCGGGGATGGTGGCCTGCTCGATCCATTTGGCGTTCACAAACCCATTGAGATCGGCGCATGCCGCGAAACGCATGCTCAGCTGCGCGTTGTCGAACGTTGGAATGGGCACATTCGACGCCACCGGGGCAGTGGGCTCATCTCGCGTACACCCAGAAATGGACATGGCCAGCACTAGCGCCGCCACACCGGCGGATCGACTCAGAGGCATGCCCACCATTTTGCCCATCTGAACCGCCACGTCGAGCCTCACGCTGTGGCGGGTTTCACTGAGAGACGGAATTGGTTCGGCTCGCTAACGGTCGTAGGCTGGCACGGGTGCCGGTGCAGGAGATGATTTTCGTCGCGCTTGCCGCGTTCGGGGCCGGTGCGATCAACGTGGTTGCCGGGTCCGGCACCCTCATCACCTTCCCCACCCTCATCGCCTTCGGCTACCCGCCCGTGGTGGCGACGATGTCGAACGCCGTCGGGCTGACCGTCGGCAGCATGACGGGCGTGTGGGGGTACCGCCGCGAGCTGTCCGGTCAATGGTCCCGCCTCAAGTGGCAGATACCCGCGGTGCTGGTCGGCGCGCTCATTGGATCGTTCCTGCTGCTGCATCTGCCCGAGAAGACGTTCGTCACCATCGTGCCGGTGCTGCTGATCCTCGCGCTGGTTCTCGTGGTGGTCGGCCCGAAGATCCAAGCCTGGGCCCGTCGGCGTTCCGAAGCGCAGGGCCTGGATGCCGATCATGTCCCTCCGGGCCGCATGGCAGCGCTCACCGGAGGCAACTTCCTCGTCGGGATCTACGGCGGGTATTTCACTGCTGCCCAAGGGATCATGCAGATCGCGGTGATGGGCGCACTGCTGCCCGAGTCCATGCAGCGGATGAACGCGGCCAAGAACGTGCTGGCCATGATCACCAATATCGTTGCCGCTCTTGCGTACACGATCGTCGCGTTCGACCGGGTGAGCTGGACAGCAGCCGGAATCATCGCGGCGGGCTCATTCGTGGGTGGGTTGGCCGGCGCACGCTGGGGACGCAGGCTCTCGCCCGGCGCATTGCGTGTGATCATCGTGGCGGTGGGCCTGATCGGCCTGTGGCGGCTGCTCTTCTGAGCGTCGACACGTCGCGTTGACGTGCAGTTCAGTCGTCGTTGCGCACGAGGTAGAGCTGAGGCGGTAGACACAGCCCGAAATAGTGCGCCAACGCGACGCTCAACACTTGTTGGTCGGATTGGCCGATCGGTCGGACCAGGGTCTGTGGATCGATCAGCGGGTTTGCGGCCGACTCGTCCGATGCCACCGGCGACGAACCTACGAACTCCTGGAGGGCATGGCGCAAGGCCTCGTTGACGATGTGCTTTTTGGAGCGCTGCTCCTTGCACACAACCTCGTCAAGCAAGGCGGCCACGTCGTAATCGAGGGTTACCGTCAACCTCATCGATCCATTCTCCACTCGATTCGACGCAGCACCCACTGCTTCGACGATCGGTAACGGAGCTCACACCGGTACGCGGTGGCAGGCCCGGCTACGTGGTGGACAACCCCCGCGACGGGGAACTACCGGAAGGTTCGCAGCCGCAGGCTGTTCAGCACCACGAAGACCGACGACATCGCCATCGCTGCGCCCGCGATCATCGGATTGAGCAAACCCAGAGCCGCGAGCGGAATGGCAGCGGTGTTGTAGGCGAAGGCCCAGAACAGGTTGGCCTTGATGGTGCCGAGTGTCTTGCGCGACAACCGCAGTGCCGTCGGCACGGTGGTCAGGTCACCGCGTACCAGGGTCAGGTCGCTGGCCTCGATCGCAGCGTCGGTACCGGTGCCCATGGCCATCCCGATATCGGCTGTGGCCAGCGCCGCGGAGTCGTTGACGCCGTCGCCCACCATGGCCACCTTCCTACCTTCGGCCTGCAAGCGCGTGACGACGTCCGCCTTCTCGGTGGGTTTCACACCGGCGATGACATCGCTCGCCGCGATACCGACTTCCTCGGCGACGCGTGCGGCCACCTCGGCGTTGTCGCCCGTCAAGAGCACCGGGGTGATGCCCATGGCCTTGAGCTCGTCGATAGCCTGCCGGCTCGACGGCTTCACCGTATCGGCCACCTCGATCTCGCCCCGGCGTAATCCACCCCAGGTGACCGCCGCGGTGGTGTTCTCACCCGCGATGGCTTCAATCGAAACTTCTTGGCCGTCAACGACACCGGTAACACCGATACCAGGCTCGTTACGGAAGCCCGTTACCGGCGACAACGTCAGCCCACGCGTCTGCGCCGACTCCACGATGGCCTTGGCGACCGGATGTTCAGAGGCCGACTCCACCGATGCGGCGATGCGGAGGATCTCGTCGGCGTCGGAGACGCCGGAACCGATGCTGCGCCGCACGGCTACGACGCTCATCGCACCGGTGGTCACGGTGCCCGTCTTATCGAGCACGACGGTGTCGATGTTCTTGACGTTCTCCAGCACCTCGGGACCCTTGATCAGCACGCCCAGCTGCGCACCTCTCCCGGTGCCCACGAGAATGGCTGTGGGCGTGGCTAATCCCAGCGCGCAGGGGCACGCGATGATCAGCACGGCGACGGCCGCGGTGAACGCCGACGCGAGCGGGTACCCCTGCGCCACCCAGCCCACGAACGTCAGAACCGCGATACCGAGCACAACGGGTACGAACACCGAAGACACCCGGTCGGCAAGCCGCTGCACCTGCGCCTTGCCGGTCTGCGCATCCGACACCAACCGCGCCATCCGCGCCAGCTGTGTATCGGCGCCTACCTTGCTGGCGCGCACGACGATCCGTCCGTGCGTGTTGACGTAACCGCCCACCACCGGATCTCCTGCGCCAACCTCGACGGGCACAGATTCGCCGGTCATGGTGGAGGTATCCAACGCCGAGTGGCCATCGACCACCACACCGTCGGTGGCGACACGCTCCCCCGGCCGCACGACGAATTGGTCGCCCACAGCCAATTGTTCGACGGGGATGCGCGTCTCGTTCCCGCCGCGCAACACCGCGACGTCCTTGGCACCCAGGGACAGCAACGCGCGCAGCGCCGAGCCCGCCGAGCGCTTGGCGCGTGACTCCGCGAACCTGCCCGCGAGCAGGAATACGGTGACCGCCGCGACCACCTCAAAGTAGACGTGGACCCCGTCGTGGGTGTGCCCGGCGCCTGCGAACAGCACCCACAGCGACCACACGTATGCGGCGATGGTGCCCAATGACACCAGGGTGTCCATCGTCGAGGCGCCATGGCGTGCGTTGACGAACGCCGCGCGGTGGAACGGGTAGCCGCCCCACACCAGGATCGGGGTGGTCAGTGCCGCGACCACAATCTCCCAGCCGGTGAAATGCCAGGGCATCACCATCGAGATGGCCACCACCGGGATGGCCAGGATGAGCGAGCCGATAAGCCGCGCTTTGAGCTGACCATCGGGCACGTCGTGGTTCATGTGATCCTGCGGATCGAGACCGTCGTGCTCGTGGCCGGCCTGGTGAACACCGGCCTGAGAGCCACCGACTACCTGAGCCTTATAGCCGACCGACTCGACGGCCTTGACCAACTCGTCATCTGAGATCGAACCGTCGTGCTCGACACGGGCGCTTTCCAGCGCCAGGTTTACGCGCGCCGTCACACCCTCGAGTTTGTTGAGCCCCTTTTCCACACGGGACGCGCACGAGGCACATGTCATGCCCTGAAGGCGCAGATCAGTGGTCTCCATGCCCGTATCAACAAACTCCATGCCTAAATGGTACCCCTAGGGGGTACTAATCGATAGGGTGATCTGCGCTACTAGCGCCGATGAGCCACCACGATCTGCAGCGGCATCGGCAGCTGAACCCGGGCCCGAAGCTCGACAACGATCGACGGGTCCGCATGCGCAGCTAGGCTACGCAACGCCTTCGGACCATAGGCGCGCAACTGGCTGATCGCACCATCATGAGCAACCGGAAGCACCCAACCCACGGCCGCTGCGAAGAGGAATGCCGGGGCCAGCAGCGGAGCCGGCAAGCGCAGCAAGTCGATAATCAAGAGCGTGCGCCCCACCCTGGTGCCCTCGGCGAACACCTTCGTGGCGAGCGACGGCGAAAGATGGTGAAACGACAGCGCGAACACCACCAGGTCGAATGACCCGTCGCCCGCGTCGATAGCTGTGGCATCCATGGCCCGGACAGCGACCCGGGAATCCGAACCCAGGTCGGACGCCGCGATACCCGCGACGGAGGTGGGCTCGATATCTGTCACCGTGATCGAAGCGTCGGGACGTAGCTTCAACAGTTCACGAGACAGGCCGCCGTGGGCAGCACCGAGCTCAAGTACCCGCGGGTTGTCGATGCCGACCAGAAACGCGGCGGCCTGCTCCGCATTCCACCTGTGCAGACCCTTCTTCTCGCCCATGAGGTCGAGGGACGCGACGACGGCCCGTTTCTTCTCCGGAACGTCGTCTCGGTCCAGATACTCCAGTCGGTCCGTCTGCAATGTGCGGTCAAGCACGCAGGCACCGAATCCAGCGCGCGGCATGACGTCGATATCAGCGGTGTTCGTCATGACTCCAGCGTATGTCTATGTCAGCCATACTGACATAATAATTAGCTGTGAATTGATTGCCTCGCATCGCGACGATCACGAACACCCCGCGATATCGCCATGACCAGGAATATCCCCGCCACAGCGGTGAGCGCGAGCGCCCGGGCCACGCACGCACCATCCCATGCGGTGAAGTACAAGGTCGGTTCACCCTTGGCAATGGGCGCGACCTCGGTGGGTATGCGGGCAGCCACCGCCGCCCAGCCGGCGAGTGCAATCGCTACCGCTGCGATGGCCAGGTCCACCGCTACTCGCTTGCCAAACTTCACCACTGCTCACTCTCGGTATCGATCTCCGGGTCGTCGCCCAGATCCATGCCTGCCGGCGGCGCGGGCACCAACGTGGTGAGCGCCGTCCGCAGCTCCTCATGTTTCTTGGCCCACGCCTGCGCGCGGCGCCCCCCGGTCAGGCGCAGACCGACGGGTTTGCGTCCCTTGGGCACCCCGGTTAGCTCTCCCAGCGGACGGGATTCCTCCCAGATGTAACGGTCGGCGTCGGGATACAGCCACTTGATCTGGCTGATCGCCAGCGTCTCACCACCCTGGCGGAGCTCGGTGGGCGTCAGCTCCACAGTGGCGTGCACCCGCGCGGCATAGATCTGCAGCGCGATGAAGAAGGCGACGATGGCCGCCGTGATCAACGGCATGACGGGACTGAAGCCCCCCTGGCCCCATACCTGCAGGCCCAACATGATCAGCCCGGCGAGCGGGCCGAGCAGGAGCCATCGCCACCGGCCACCGGGCTCATAAAACAGCCGCGGTTCTGCCTCTGACACGTCAACCATGTTCACCCCCGTCGAACCAGTTCTGCGCGGTCGGCCTGATGATCAGCACATTGGCCACGATTAACGACAGCGCGGCGACGAGCAGCAGCGGACCCACCGAACCGGTACTGGCCATCGCGATGGCACCGAGCACCGAGACCAACGAGAGGGCGATCAACGCCCGGCGACAGCGCTTATCCCCCTGCCGTGTACGTCCGGCGAGAAATGCGATACCGGCCGCCAGCAGGATGCACAACACGCCCCAGGCCCGGAAATAGGTGACGAGATTTCGTATATCCGCGTCGGTCAGCTCGTGCTTCGCGGCGGCCCGCACCGCGTCGAAGCGCTGCGTCACCCCGGCTAGACCGTTGAGGAACAGGGCGGCCGCTGAGACCACCCAGAACCAGAACGCCACATCGACGATGCGTGGGCGCGGTTGTTCGGGTGTCATTCGGGCCCCTATCATCCTTTCGGGCATCATTCCGGCAGCGTATCGGGGTACTAGCGCTGCCTCGTCAGGTACGCGGTGGAGTCCTCGCGATGCAACAGGAACAGCCCGCCGCAGATCAAGACGGACGCGGTGATCCCCGAAAGCGCCTGCACAATCGCCGGCACACCCTCCAGGTCGACCAACCGCGTCGCGGTGAACACCACCGAACCCACCGCGCCACCGGTCAGGAAGGTCCGGGCCAGGCGGTATCCCGCGCGCATCAGGAAGATCCCGGTGACGACGAGGGCTCCGACCACGACAACGATGAACCCGTTGAAGGCGTACACCGTCCACAGTGGGGCGGCCTTGCGCACCTCGGGGTCCTGCTGCCATTGACCGACGTTCGCGGCCATGTAGCTCACGATCATCAGCGGGAGCGAGGCCAGCCACAGCCAGCAGCCGGTATCGATATCGTCGGGTCGCGGCTTGGCCGGACCTGCCGAGGGTTGTCCAGCCAATCCGCTCTGATGGTGCGGATCGGGATACATCACACGACCACGGTAGTAGAAGGGGACAAACCGTCTACTCCAACCAGCCCGCGACATCCGCGGCCCAATACGTCAGCACGATATCGGCCCCCGCACGCCGGATGGAGGTCAACGTCTCCAGCGCCATGGCCTGCAAATCGATCCAATTGTTCTGCGCCGCAGCACAGATCATCGAATACTCACCCGACACCTGATACGCCGCGACCGGCACCGGAGATGCATCGGCCACTTGCCGGAGCACATCGAGATAGGCCATTGCCGGTTTCACCATCAGGATGTCGGCGCCCTCCTCGACGTCGAGCTCGGCCTCACGTAGCGCTTCCCTGCCGTTCGCCGCGTCCTGCTGGTAGGTGCGCCGGTCGCCGCGCAGCGACGACCCCACCGCCTCGCGGAACGGCCCGTAGAACGCCGAGGCGTACTTGGCGGCATACGCCAGGATGATCACGTCGGTGTGCCCGGCAACGTCCAGGCCCTCGCGGATGGCTGCCACCTGACCGTCCATCATGCCGCTGGGCCCCACCGCGCGAGCACCCGAATTCGCCTGTGCCACCGCCATGTCCACGTACTGCGTCAGGGTCGCATCGTTATCGACCCGACCCAAGGCATCCAGCACTCCGCAGTGGCCGTGATCGGTGAATTCGTCGAGGCAGGTGTCGGCCATCAGCACCGTGGAATCACCGAGGTCCGCCGACAGGATCGACAGCGCACGGTTCAGGATGCCTTCCGGAGCCAGCCCGGCACTCCCGGTGGCGTCCTTATCCGTCTCCTCGGGAACCCCGAACAGCATCAGCCCGCCGACACCGGACTTCACAGCGTCCTCGGCGGCCCTGCGCAGGGATTCGATGCTGTGCTGCACCACGCCCGGCATAGACGCGATGGGGCGCGGTTCGGCCACACCGTCGGCCACGAACATCGGCAACACCAACTGCCGCGGCGCGAGGGTGGTTTCGGCCACCAGCCGGCGGATCGCCGGGGTGGCTCTCAGCCGACGCGGACGCTGGTAAGGAAAAGACATCGCAATGGCCTCCGCTACTTCTCCCGCTATCTCTCCGCTGCTAGCGCTGTCGGTCTTCGCGCAAGCGGCTCATCTAACGCCGTCGGCTCTTCTTACGCGGCGGCGGCAGTGCGCCCTCGGTACGCAGCCGGGCGGCGTGCTCGGCAAGAGCCTCGACCAGCGGACCGACAGCGGCGGTCTCCGGTTGCACGTCCACCCGCAGCCCGAATTCGATCGCGGTCTCAGCGGTCTTCGGTCCGATGCAGGCCACGATGGTGCGCGCGTGCGGTTTCCCGGCGATACCCACCAGGTTGCGCACCGTCGAGCTCGACGTGAAGCACACGGCGTCGAATCCGCCGGTCTTGATCATCTCGCGGGTCTGCGCCGCCGGCGGCGCCGCACGCACGGTGCGGTACGCAGTCACGTCGTCGATTTCCCAGCCGCGCTCCCGCAGGCCCTCGGCGAGGGTCTCGGTGGCGATGTCGGCGCGGGGCAGCAGCACCCGGTTCACCGGATCGAACACATCGTCATAGGGCGGGAACTCGTCGAGCAGACCAAGCGAGGACTGCTCTCCGGCGGGCACCAGCTCGGGGTTGATACCGAAGGCGCGCACCTTGTCGGCGGTCGCCTGACCCACGCACGCGATCTTCACACCGGAGAAGGCGCGGGCGTCCAGGCCGAACTCGGCGAACTTCTCCCACACCGCGCGGACCGCGTTGGTGGAGGTGAAGACCACCCACTGGTACCGGCCGTCGACCAAACCCTTGACGGCCCTTTCCATCTGGGCAGGGCTACGCGGGGGCTCGACGGCGATGGTGGGCACCTCGACCGGCAGGGCTCCGTATCCGACAAGCTTCTCGCTCATCTCGCCGGCCTGATCCTTGGTGCGTGGCACCAGCACGGTCCAGCCGTAGAGCGCGCGGCTCTCCCACCAATTCAGCTTGGAGCGACCACTGACCACACGGCCGATCGTCAGCACCAGAGCGCCGGTCATCGGCCCGTGCGGATCATTGGCGTCCACCGGGACACCGTCGATGAGCGAGGCCAGCGTGGTCTCCACGGTCCGCTGCGCGCAGGTGGTGCCCTGCGCGGTGACCGCGACCAGGGTCTGATCGGACAAACCGTGCTCGATGAGCGCCTTGGCGGCGTCGGGTACATGCGTCGGGGTGGCGTGCAGGATCAGCGGGCCCGGGGCGGCGGCAAGCGCCCCCCAGTCCACATCGCCGCGCACATCGGCGACGGTGTGTGCGGATCCCGGCGGCAGGCCGGCGTAGGCGGGCACCGCGGTGCTCGACGACAGACCCGGCAGAATCTCGAAGGCCACCTGGGTACGTGTGACCGCGATGACCTCGGCAAGCACCGAATCGATCGAGAGCGGATCGCCTGCGACCAGCCGCACTACGTCCACGCCGTTTTTGGCCTCGGCGACCAGCGTCTTGGCGACATCGGCGGGATCACCCAGCGCGGGGCGGATGTCGATGGTGAGCGGTGCCTCGGCAACGGTCTCAGCGTCACCCGAAGCGGGCGCGTCATCGTGACCTGTCGCGGGCTTGACCGGCGCGGGTTCAGGAAGCTCGACAGCGGATCCGACGAGATCAAGCACCGCCTGCGGCACGTCGGGGTCGGTGAACGCGACCGTGGCGCCGGTGAGTACCGCGCGCGCCCGGACGGTCAACAGACCCGGGTCTCCCGGGCCGGAACCAACGAACAGGATGCGCCCTGGCTTCTTGCGCCCTCGGGTCACTACTGCCTCCCAATCAAACGACAATACGTCGCGCTATGCCGTACCTGTCACCGGCCGATCAGTGCTCGCGCACCGAGATCGAGCAGTTCCCTCGCGACCGCGAGCCCAAGCTCGGCGGCCCGATCGGGGGTGCCGATCCCGGAGGCCCGAATCACGTCAGATCCGTCCAGCGCCGCCGCACATCCGCGCAACGACAGTTCTTCGAAGACGCGGCCATCCTCATCAATCGACTCGACCACCTCGGCGATCGCGCCAACCGGTGCGGTACAGCCCGCCTCCAGCTCGGCAAGCAGAGCCCTTTCGGCAGTCACCGCGGCGCGCGTGTCGGCGTGATCGAGTTCCGCCAGTGCAGCCACCAGATCGGTGACCTCACTGCGGCACTCCACCGCCAGCGCTCCCTGAGCCGGCGCGGGCAATACCTGCACCGGTTCCAGTGTCTCGGTGATGCGGTCCAAACGTCCGATACGGGCCAAACCCGCTCGGGCGACTACCACAGCATCAAGATCACCATTGGAGACCCTGCTCAACCTGGTATCCAGGTTGCCTCTTAGGGGGCGAATTTCCAAACCGAGACCCAGTGCTCTAAGCTGCGCGGCCCGTCGCGGGGACGAGGTACCGATCACAGAGCCCGTGGGCAACTCCCCCAGTACCAATCCATCCCGGGCCACGAGGGCGTCCCGATAGTCCTCACGAGGGGGAATAGCGGCTATGACGAATCGCGGGTCGGCCGCCGTCGGCAAATCTTTATAGGAGTGCACGGCAACATCGACGACGTTATCGGCGATGGCCTCGCGCAGAGCAGCCGTGAAGACCCCTACACCGATTTGCTCGACGGGTGCAGACGACTGGTCCCCTGCCGTGGTCACGATTACCAGCTCTGCCTCGTGCCCTTTGGCGCGCAGAGCATCCCTGATTCCCCCGGCTTGAGTCGTCGCCAACAGACTGCCGCGGGTACCAATTCGGATCATGGATGAGCCTCTCGGGCGAAGACAGTCAAGGTTGGATGAGCCTCTCGGGCGAGGACCGTCAACCACGGCTCTCTTCGTGTAATTCCGTTGTCGCAAGCGGCAACTCACCCGCCGTGGCCACCGCCTCGACGGTTTGCGGATCGAGCTCGAACAGCTCACGTAACGCCTCGGCGTAGCTGTCCCCGCCGGGTGCGGACGCCAGCTGCTTCACCCGCACCGTGGGGGCGTGCAACAGCTTGTCGACGACTCGGCGAACGGTCTTGGCGACCTCATCCCGCTCGGCCCCCGCCAGACTCGGCAGACGACCGTCCAGTCGCAGCAGCTCGGCCTCCACCACCTCGGCAGCGCGCTGACGCAGCGCGGTGACCGTCGGAGTGACCTCCGCCATCCGCTCGCCGGTCAGGTACCGGGCGACCTCGTCGTTGACGATCTGACGGGCCGCGCCCGCGTCGTTGGCTGCCGCACGCGCGGTGGGCTCACGCTGGATGCGCTCCATGTCCACCACGACGACGCCGGGCAGACCGGCCACCGTCGGGTCCACGTCACGCGGCATGCCCAGATCGCAGAACACGAGTTGGCGGCCACCGCCCAGAGCACGGTGCACATCGGCCAGTGAGATCACCGGCCGGACCGCCCCCGTACAGGAGACCACCACGTCGGACTCAGCAAGTGCCTGGTCCAGGTTGTCGAGGGTGATCGCCTGCGCGTTCACACCTGCCTCTCGCGCGGTCGCGGCGAGCCGTTGCGCACGCTCCGCGCTGCGGTTGACCACCCAGAGGTTGTCGATACCGGCGCGGATCAGTTGTGCGGTCGCCAACGAGCCCATCGAGCCGGCTCCGACAACGGCGGCAGTGCGTCCGGGAAGACCGTTGAGCTTGCCGTCGGCCAGATCCAGGGCCACCGACACCACCGAGGCCCCGGCCGCGTCGATGCCGGTCTCCGAATGCACTCGTTTGCCCACGCGCAGGGCGCTCTGGGACAGCTCGTGCAGCACCCGGCCCACCGCCTGATGCGTTTCGGCGGTGGCGTAGGCGTTGCGTACCTGCCCCAATACCTGCTGCTCGCCGACCACCATGGAATCCAGGCCGCTGGCCACCGCGAACAGGTGCTCGACGGCGGCCTCGCTGTAGCGGACGTAGGCGTATTTGGTGAGCTCGTTCATGCCCATACCGGCATGCCGGGCAATGGCCTCACCGATGACGGTCAGGCCGCCGTGGAAGGCCTCGACCACGGCATATACCTCGACCCGGTTGCAGGTCGAGAGCACCATGACCTCGCTGACCAGGGGCGATTGCAGAATTTGTTCGATGATCTTGGGCTGATCGGCCTCGCCAATCGCCAGCTTCTCCAACACCGGCACAGGCGCGCTACGGTGCGAGGCTCCGAACAGCAGGACACTCACCGCAGGTCACTCCGCTGACATCTCACTGTCCAGCTCCCTTGCTTTTGGTGAGGCTCGAACTTCATGCACGGTAGCCCGAAAATGGCCACTGGGCAAAATCCAAACAGCCTGTTATCGGTCACGTTTCAGGTCCGCCCGGAGCCGGGGCTCATCCACTTCCCAATAGCTGTGCTCCTGACCGTCGAGCAGCACCACCGGAAGCCGGTCACCAAACTCCGCGCGCAAAGACGAATCCGTGATCGCGGCCTCATCCACATCGGTGACGGTGAGCGGCACCCCGAACTCGTCGGCCAGGGCCGCCAATTCACGCTGCGCTCGTTCGCAGGCAGAGCACCCAGGGCGCGTCAGCAGCGTTAGAGACGTCATACACCAATTCTGCCACCGGGTCCCCCGAGCTCCCGCCACCCTCAGTAGGGTTAAACGGCATTTGAAAACGGCGGACAGGAAGGGCGGTTAGGCCGGCTATGACCAGCCCCCAGATCAACGGCGACCCCCCTGCCGAAGACTCCGCGGAAGAGCAGCTGCTCGCCGAGGCGTTCGCCGAACACGTCGCGCGCGCCGCATCCTTCGCCGAGGCGGACGCCGCCGCGGCCGAGGTGCCCCCAGGCCCCCCACCCGCAGATCTGACCGCAGCCGCATTTTTCGATGTCGACAACACGCTGGTGCACGGCTCCTCATTGGTTCATTTCGGCCGGGGCCTGGCGCAGCGCGACTACTTCCAGTACTCGGACATGCTTCAGTTCGTCTGGGCGCAGGCGAAGTTCCGGCTGACCGGCCGAGAGAACTCCGATGACGTCGCCGCGGGCCGGCAGAAGGCGCTCTCGTTCATCGAGGGGCGCAGCGTCGATGAACTCGTCAACCTCAGTGAGGACATCTACGACGAGACGATCGCCGACAAGATCTGGCCCGGCACCCGAGCACTGACCCAGATGCACCTCGACGCCGGCCAGCAGGTGTGGCTCGTCACGGCGACACCCAAGGAACTGGCGGAGACCATTGCCCGACGGCTGGGGCTCACCGGAGCCCTGGGAACCGTCGCCGAATCGGTGGACGGGGTATTCACCGGACGCCTCGTCGGCGACATCCTGCACGGACCGGGCAAGGCGCGTGCCGTGCGCAACCTGGCCATCCGGAACGGGCTGAATCTCAAGCGCTGCACCGCCTATAGCGACAGCGTCAACGATGTGCCGATGCTGTCGCTAGTGGGCACCGCCGTGGCCATCAATCCCGACGCGGAGCTACGCGACGTGGCACGACGCCGCGGCTGGGAGGTCCGCGACTTCCGCACGGCACGCAAGGCCGCCCGTATCGGCGTGCCGTCCGCGGTGCTGCTCGGTGCCGCGGGCGGGGCGTTGGCGGCCGCCCTGGCCCGACGCGAGAAGTAACAATCACCATTACCGCTGCTGATAGGCTCAGCGCCACTCGAACTGTCTAGATTCGTACCTGACCTGCAGCGAAATGGGTTAATGCATGGCCATCCGCCAAGACATCATCGGAACGCACTACCGCTACCCCGATTACTTCGAGGTCGGCCGCGAGAAGATGCGTGAATTCGCGGCAGCCATCAAGGACGGCTGCGAAGAGAACTCCGGCGTTGTTGCGCCCATCACGTTCCTGGCCGTCGCGGGCCGGCGCGTGCAGCACAAGATCTTCACCGAGATGGATCTGCCCATCAACGTGGCACGAGTGCTGCACCGCGACCAGAAGCTGAAGTTCCACCGCCCCATCAAGGCAGGCGACCGGCTGTACTTCGACAGTTACCTGGACAGCGTGCTGGAGTCGCACGGCATGGTGACCGCCGAGGTGCGCGCCGAGGTCACCGATGCCGACGGGCAACCGGTCGCCACGAGCATCGTGACCATGATCGGCGAGGCCGAGGGACACGAAACCGACGCGAACTCCATGGCCGCCAACATCGCCTCACATCGCAAGGGCTAGCGGCCGCTACGGCTCAGCCGGTAAGCACTCGGGGTAGTACCGAACCAGCGCTTGCAACTTCGGGTGAACACACTCTGCTCCGCATAGCCGAGCTGCCTGCTGACATGGTCCAGGTTCAGCTCGGTATCGGAAAGCAACCGCTCGGCGGCTTCACGACGGATGTGGTCGACGAGTTCGGTGAAGGTCGCGCCCTCTGCCCTGAGGCGTCGTTGCAGCGCTTTTGGGTGCATTCCGAGGTGTAATGCGATGTCCCCTAGACCGATCGCCCCCGTAGGGAGCAGCTGACGGATGAGAATCCGGGCCAACCGACTGGCATCCGGCCGACGGTCGGCAAGGGTCCCCGTCAAATAATCGACCGCAGTCTGATGCGCGAGAAGGTCTTTGGGCAGTGACCTCTGCATATCGGTGGCCCGCAGCGTGAACCCCGCAACGGGTTCGCTGAACAACGGCGGACAGCCGAAGTAACGCCGATACTCCGACGGTGCCGTCATGGCCGCGTGGGGCAGGTGCACCGCCACCGGGCGATAACCGCAGCCCAGGAAGTGGTGCAGCACTCGCAATGTCACGCCCAGGGACAGCTCGAGCGCCTGCGCCCGTGGGGGCGCCGGGGTGAGAAGAAACTCGAACTCGAACCGGCAGCGCACCGGGTCGGGAAGGTCGATAACCCGCACGCTGATGGCCGGACAGTATGCGGCCATGAACTTTTCAAGGATATCGAAGGCGTCGGCGACGGTTGCCGCGCTACGCGCGGCCAGGCCCACGGGTCCCAGGATCTCGATCCCCTGCCGTCGGGCAAGCCGCAGCCCGAAATCGGGTGCGCTGACCGCAATGGCGGTCGCCTCCAGTGCTGCCATCGCATTCGGCAGTGAGATGAATCGGTCGTAGGCCCCGGCATCATCCGGTGAAATCCGTGCTGCGGCAAGCAGCTTGCCGCCATCGCCGCCGAGTTCTGACACCAGGGGCTGATAGTTCGTCAACGCCGAACCGCGGATCACCGACATGTCCCGAACTGTCAAATATCTGTCCGCCAAAGTCAAGACAACCCTGTGAAAATGCTGCACGATCGACGGTGATCGACCAAGATCATCACAATTGGAAAGGGTGTCGCCCGTGAGCGGTAGGCGTTGGCAGTGGAGCAGACGGCTGGCCGTCATGAGCGTCATCCTGTTGGCGACTGGAATCACCAGCTGCTCGAAAGGTTCCGAGCCCCAGAAGCTTTCCGCCGACGAGGCAAAAGCGATTGCGCTGGATGCCTACGTATACGGCTACCCGCTGGTGACCATGGAGATGACGCGGCGGGTGATGACCAACGTCGACAAGGTCACGGCCCCCCGAGCCCCCATGGGTCAGCTGATGCGGATGCGCGAGTATCCGAACGCATCATTTCGGGATGTGACCGCTCCCAACGCGGACACCCTGTACACCAATGCCTTTGTGGACGTGAGCAAGGAACCGTACGTTCTGAGCCTGCCCGAGGCGAACGATCGCTATTCCCTGTTCCCCATGCTGGACGGGTACACCAACGTTTTCGAAGTACCAGGCAAGCGCACCACGGGCACTGGCCCGCAGACCTACGCCATCACCGGCCCCGGCTGGAAGGGCACCCTGCCCGAGGGGGTCAAGGAGTACAGGTCCCCGACATCCATCGTGTGGCTTGTGGGGCGCATTTACTGCACGGGAACACCCGAAGACTATGCCGTCGTCCACAAGATGCAGGACGCGATCTCGCTGGTGCCGTTGAGCTCCTACGGCAAGCCGTACATCCCGCCGGTGAGCACGGTAGATCCGAGCATCGACATGAAAACCCCGGTACGCGACCAGGTCAACAACCTGAGCACCAAGGACTACTTCGGCCTGCTTGCCACCCTGATGAAGGACAACCCACCCGCCGAGGCCGATAGGCCGACGATCGACAAGATGGCCAAGATCGGCATCGAGGCCGGCAAGCCCTTCGAGATCGACAAGCTCGGTGCCGAGGCCGTCAGTGCGCTGCAGTCGGTGCCCAAGGAGGGGTTCGACAAGATCGCGGCCCGCTTCAAGGACCTCGAAGACATCAACGGGTGGCGATTCAGCACCCAAACCGGCCAGTACGGCACCGAGTACCTGCAGCGCGCCATGATCACCGCATTCGGGTTGGGTGCCAATCTGCCGCAGGACGCCGTCTACCCCACCTCTGAGGTGGACGCGTCCGGCAAGCCCTACGACGGCACCAACAAATACACGTTGCACTTCGACAAGGACCAGCTGCCACCCGCCGAGGGGTTCTGGTCGCTGACGATGTACGACGGGGGCTTCTTCTTCGTCGACAATCCACTGAACCGCTACACCCTGAGCCAGCGCAACAACCTCACCGTCAATCCCGACGGATCGGTGGATTTGTATCTACAACACGAGAACCCCGGTCCAGAAAAGGAGGCAAACTGGCTCCCCGCTCCCTCCGGGAAGTTCATTCTGATGCTGCGCCTGTACTGGCCCAAGCAGACACCGCCGTCGATCATCGACGGCACCTGGAAGCCGCCTGCCGTGCAACAAGCCCCGTGATTCGAAGGAGATCGCCATGAAACTCATTGCTACAAGCCTCTTTACAGCTCTCGGCGCCGCGGCGCTCGTCACCGCAGCGGCCGCGAGCGCCGAACCGGAGCGCCCGCCCAACTGCACGGCGGCCGACCTGGCCGGAGTCTCAGCGGGCGTGGCCGCATCGACATCGAGCTACCTGTTCACCCATCCGGATGTCAACGACTTCTTCACCGGCCTAGCGGGTAAGCCGCACCCTGAGGTGCAGAGCGCGGTGAAGACCTACATGGACGCCAACCCGGACACGGCAGCAGATCTGCGAGGAATCCGGCAACCGCTCGTCGAGCTGCGAGAGCGCTGCCAGCTGCCCGCCGCACCGCAGGTGCAGCCATGAGGCGCGCGGTGGCCGCGGCCGCTGCGACCGTTGCACTAGCGAGCTTGTTGACCATTGCGCCGCCGCCGGGTGTCGCCAACGCCGACGTGTGCGCGAGCGCCGGGCGCCGGGTTTCAGTGGGCGGCTGCGCCAACATCGCAGACGCGGTGGCACCCTATGTGCCGCCCCCTGCGTACTACGCTCCGATGCCGGAAGATCCTCCTCCCCCACCTCCAGGGTCGAATGTCAGTGCGTGCGTGCACTACAACGGCCGCTGGGTGAGCGCCGGAGGCTGCAACCCCTAGCGGGTGATGTACTCGACGAGGGCCTGGTGCAGTCGGTGCCGGCCGAAACCAGCGGCCGGGTCGGGCCGCCAGAAGATCGGCAGGTCGTTCTCCTCGGCTGCGCGATGACACTTGATGAGCAGCTCATCATCCAGGGGTTCGGTGGCCCGTCGGCTCAGTGCTGAGGTGAGCTCTTTGGGCAGTGCCCTCCAGATCGCTTCCGGGTTCAGATCTGTGGTCACTGCGCCACGCCGCTCTGGCGCACCTCAGCCAAACTCACCTGAGTGCCGGGGGACGTCACTGCATCGCGCAGGATAATCGCCGAAGGCTCAGCCCCGGCGGGGATATCGAACGCTAGGGACGCAACGATGCTGTCGCCGGGACCGAGGTCCGCGCCGAGCACGGGCTGCGAGGCCGTCTGGTCCGCGCCGAAGGTTTGATCACCCACAACGAGTTGCTGAATCGCGGGCTCGAACCTCTGAGGGGCATCACCGTCGTTGATCACCCGCACACCGACCAGAACGTGGCCACCCTGTTCGTGCTGGGGCAGTTCGGGATCGCCCGAGACCAGATATGCCGTCACATCGGTCACGGCCAGGGCTAACTGCCCAGCTCGCGCCTCACGGCCTGGACCGCCACCCTCGGGTGTCACCGAAGCAACCTCGTGAACCAGCGCCGATCTTGAGGTATTGAAGTTCCTGCCATCTTGGATTCCCACCAGCGTGGCAACCACGATAAAGGCCGCGATAACACCGCCGAACATCATGGGAGCCGCAGGAAAATTGCCACTACCGCGGTAAAGGACGGCAACGCCGGCCTCACCCTCCAGCGAAGGTTGAGTCACAATACGAATCCTCAATTCGGGGTAGCGGTAGAACAGCAGAGCGCCCCCGCGATTAGCTAAAGGCTAACATCAATAGGGCCTATCGGCACGCCAGCGCGTTCGTTACAGAGGAGGGCTGCCCGTTTGCGAGGAAAGGCCGTCAACATGAGGCTTCACGCCAGTCCAGCTTTGCTGATCTGAGGATTCTCCAGCAGACTCACCGTCGCGACGTGCGCGGATGGCAGCAAGTGCGCAGCGAGGGCACCGCACGGGGCAGCCAGTTAGCGGTTGGATCTCCCCCGACGCTCAGGACCGCAGGCGGCAACGACGAGGCCCGCACCGTACTCGGCGCCCTGTTCTATGCAGACCCGTGGTCAGCCGTATTGGGCAGCGAGCTTGCCGATCACGGCGGTGAACTCGTCCATGGTGGTGTCGAGGATGTCCTTCACCGACTCGACCGCACCGATGCGCCCGGCGACCTGACCGCCGAGCGGTACGAAGGTGTCCATGTTGCCTCCGAAGTAGAGGTCCAACGGATTCCCGGTTTCCAGCAGTGACACCAGATCTCGCCGTTCCATCTCCTCGGTGCGCGCGCTGCGTAACGCGCGCAGGCCCGGCTTGGTCAGCCGGTTGAGCAGCACGGTGTCGGTCTCGCGAGCAGCGACGACAGCTGCCTTCCAATTTCCATGGATAGGCGATTCAGCGGCCGACATCATGCGCGTGCCCATTTGCACGCCCTCGGCGCCGAGTGCGAACGCGGCAGCCATCGACGCGCCGTCGCAGATACCGCCGGCAGCGATAATGGGTACGTCCACGTGCGAGCGCACCAACGGCAGCAGCACCATGGTGGATGCGCCCTTGGGGTCCTTGAAACCGCCGCCCTCTACGCCTTCCACCACCAATCCGTCGACTCCCGCATCGACGGCCTTGAGGGCCGCCGCGAGTGTGGGAACGACATGAAAGACGGTGAGCCCATTATCTTTCAGGATCCGGGTGTACTTGTTGGGGTCGCCCGCACTGGTAGTCACAAACGTCACGCCCTGATCCACCACGAACTGCGCGATAGACGGGTCACGCACAAATGCCTGCGCGATGTTCACCCCGAAGGGTCTATCGGTGAGCTCACGCATGACGCGGATCTCGCCCTTGATCGCATCGAGCTCACCCGAGCTCGTTTCGATGATGCCGAGCCCGCCGGCATTGCAGACGGCGCTCGCCAGCTGTGATCGCGCGATCCATCCCATCGGCGCCTGCACGATCGGCCGCTCCACACCCAGCATCTCGGTAACCCGGTTTGTGACCACTCGTCGAACCTACGCCGATCACCCGGGCGTGATTACAGCAGATCCGCGAGCGCGCCGGCCAGGTTGGGGTATTGGAACTGAAAGTTAGCTTCTTC
Organism: Mycobacterium sp. D16R18; assembly: GCA_002013775.1. Lineage (GTDB taxonomy): Bacteria > Actinomycetota > Actinomycetes > Mycobacteriales > Mycobacteriaceae > Mycobacterium. Next base: position 157,880 of record MAFD01000004.1, on the reverse strand, counting down.
CAACACCTTCGAGGTTGCGTGCCGACCGGTGAGACCGAGTTCGGGATCGGTGCGTAGCGCAATGGCGCCGATACGCAACATGAAGGCGGGGGTCGGCAGCCCGGGACGATGTAGCTGCACACGCAGCGCCGCCATCAGGTCTGCATTGCGCACGGGATGGTCACTGGCGCCGACCACGCATCCCGCCGGAAGCTCGACGCCCGGAGTCAGTCCCAGCCCCGCCCGCACGATGGACAACCAATCGGTGAGGTGGATCCACGAGAACCATTGCCGGCCCGAAGCCACCCGGCCGCCGAGGCCAAGTTTCGTCAGGGCTGCCAGCCTCCGCAGTGCCGGGGATTGCGGATCGAGCACGATCGACGTGCGCAGGATGATTCCGTGCTCGGTGTTGGCACCGCGGAATGCCTCTTCCCACGGGCGCGCGACCCCGGTCATCTGCGGCAGTCCCACGGCGGGTAACGGCGTGCCCTCCGTGCATCGGATCTCGCCGGCATCCGACCAGATAGCGGTGGTGCTGGCCTGGATCCAATGCGCGACAGGCGTATTGAGCTGAATGCTGGCGTCTACCAGCGCGCGCGTGGCCAGCACCCGGCTGCGGGTCAGCTCGGTGATGTTGCGCCGGGTGGGCCGACAATCGACCAGCTTGCCGGCCAGGTTGATCACCGCGGTGCCCGGGCCCTCCAGCTCCGCGGCCCATCCACCCACGGTCTGGCCATCCCACAGCACCTGGCGAACATTCAGATCTGGATTTGGCCGGCGGGTGAGCACTACGACCTCGTGGCCGCGCGGGGCAAGGTCATCGGTGATGCGGCGGCCCAGCGATCCACTGCCACCTGCGAGAACGATCTTCATTGATCGCGCCCCCTTTCTATGGCGAGTATCCGCCGGGCGGGGACGGGCGGTCAGCACATCGAGATCTAGCTCACCGGTGGTGCTGATCACGCCATCGCGGCAGCGAGACTACGGTTTTCGACGCATCGGCCGGATAGCACGCGCGGAACGCGGCGTGTCGGCGCGGAAGGAGACCGCTCAGCCGAAGAACATGTTGCGCCGGCCGGCAAGCAGCCGGTACAGCGTCTGCTGAATCGTCTCGCGCACCTGGTCGGTGACCTCGAAGGTGACCATCGGGTCGTCGGCGGCCGCGTCGTCATATCCGTCCGTGGGGATGGGCGTGCCGAACTCGATATGCCACTTGGACGGCAGCGGGACCAAGCCGACCGGGCCGGCCGCCGGGAACAGCGGGGTCACCGGGAAGTACGGCAGCCCGAACAGCCGGGCGATCACCTTCAGGTCGGCAATCATCGGATAGATCTCCTCGGACCCGACGATCGAGCACGGGATGATCGGTGCGCCGGTCCGAATGGCTGCCGCGACAAATCCGCCGCGACCGAACCGCTGCAGCTTGTAGCGATCCTTGAACGGCTTGCCCAAGCCCTTGTACCCCTCGGGGAACACGGCGGTCAGCTCGCCCGCGGATAGTAGCCGGTGCGCATCAGCGGTGCAGGCCAGCGTATGACCGGCTTTTCGCGCTAACTGCCCCAGGAACGGTGCATCGAACACCATGTCGGCGGCCAGGTTACGCAGGGTCCGGTTGCCGGGGCAGCGGTCGTGTACCGCCACCGACAGCATCAGACCGTCGAGCGGCAGCACACCCGCATGGTTAGCCACAACCAGGGCTCCACCGGTCGCCGGAATGTTCTCCACGCCGGTCACGTCCACTCTGAACCATCGGTTGAACAATGGCCTCAGCAAAGGAAGTAAGAGTGATTCGTTGAGATGCTCGTCGAACCCGAAATCATCAACGCTGTAGTCGCCGCCCACCCGTCGGCGAATGAACTCAGCGACGGCTGCAATGTTGGCCGCGAGCGCGGTCAGCGACTCCTCGTCGCCCACGGTTGCGTTGCCCTGTGCCGCACGGATCTCGTTGAGATCATGTATCACCGCGGCGGTGTCCGCGGAATCTTCGGCCGGTGTACCGCTTGCCAACGATGACGGGTGCCGCCTTCCGGCGTCGGCTCGCGCCTCGGCCCGGCGAGCGCGTGCAGCATGGCGTTCCGAATTAGCCTGCAGTTGAATGACTTTGGCCTTTGTCTCACCAGCCATGCTTTTCACCTCCACCCTATTTCGACGAACTGATCTTCTGCGCGAGAGTCACCGCGCGATCTCCCAATGAGCGTACCCACTCCGGCTCGATAACTGGAGTGATCCCGCGGCCCCGAACGTAATCTCCAAAGGCCCCAATGGTCGTCCACTTAGGCTGATATCCGAGCTCGGTCTTCATGCGGGTGTTGTCTATCGCACGCCCATACGCCAGCCAGTCACGCTGTTCGGAACTCAGTTCGGTGTACCGGGTGCCCTTGGTGAAGGACGCGATCGCCGCTACCGCAAACGATGGGACGGGAATGCCGAGTTGTCCGGAACGACGCACGGCCTGCGACATCATCATCATGCCGTCGGCCGCGATATTGAACGTGCCCGCCTTACCGGCCATGGTGGCGCGCTCAAGCGCGCCCAGTGCGTCCTGCTCATGCAACAGCTGCAGGCGGGCATCGCGTCCGAGCATGGTCGGCACCACGGGCCCCGCCAGATAGCGAGCCAGCGCGGTATCCATACCGGGGCCGATCAGGTTGGCCAACCGCAGAATCGTCACCGCGACATCGGGCCGACGACGGCCCAGACCGCGAGCATAGCTCTCGATATCGATGCTGTCCCGCGCGAATCCGTCGGTCGGCGGACGGCGGGCACCCATCTCTTCGGTGAACATCACCGGATCGCGACCGCTGGACCCGTACACCTGTGCGGTCGATTTGACGACAACACGCTGCACGGTAGGTGCCTTCTGGCAGGCCGCGAACAGCTGCATCGCGCCCATCACGTTCAGTTCCTTGAGCGCAGCGCGGCCACCCGAACGCGGCGAGTACGAGGCCGAGGCGGTGTGCACCACCGTATCGACCTCACCGTTGCGGATGACCTTCGCGATGAACGGGTTGCGAATATCGGCCCGCACAAACTCGGCCCGACCCATCCTGCGCAGCAGGTCCTTACTGGGAGCGACGGCATCCACCGCGATGACGCGGTTGATCATCGGGTTCTGCACCAGGCGCGCGGCCAGGTAGCCCCCGAGGAATCGGCTGGCTCCGGTGACCAGCACCACCCGTGGGTAATGCAGATTGGTCTCACCGGTGCTCACGGACGAAGCCTATCCATCACGGCACCAATGGGCATCCTGAGCGGATACCCACTAACGCAAGGTTTACTTACCGAGTTTTCTGCGCTGAACCCGGGTACGGCGAAGCAGCTTGCGGTGCTTCTTCTTGGACATACGCTTACGCCGCTTCTTGATAACTGAACCCATGAACTCCTGCTAACTACTTTGAAATCGTCTTTTACGTGGGCGGTGCACAGCGGCTTATGCCAGCCGTACACGAGCGCCCTAACCCCTCAAGGCTTAAAACCAGGGTGCCGCACGACTCTACCCGTTACGGTCCCCCGTCAGGAAACCGGCCGAATCGCGAGGGACGCTCCCCACAGTTCCTACTGGCCGACCGGGGTACGCCCCCACGGGTGGGAGATACCCCCACCCGCTTGCGGGGGCCTATCCTGCGTCGAAGTAAGAGGCCTGCAGCAGATCGTTGACGGCCTTGGCGTGCACACGGAACGATCGACCGACCCGCACCGCGGGCAGCTCTCCGTTGTGTACCAGCCGGTAAACAGTCATCTTGCTGACGCGCATCAGCGCGGCGACCTCGGCGACTGTCAGGAACTGAGCCTTTCCAGATTGGCCAGTAGCCGCCGCATCCCGGCCCGGCTTGGCGCCGGCCCCGTCGCGCGCGGATGGCCCGTTCATTGAAGTCATCGCATACCCATTTCCCTTGGCACATGTCGTGCCGCCGATCTTCCCCATCGGCGGTACGGACACGCACGTGCTAGAAGGAGAATAGCGGGACCAGTGGGGTTACTGATACCCGTGTGGGCTAATTGATCAAGATTTGGTTAAATTACTCTGATGTGATTCCGAGCTGCTCGGAGCGGGTTTTTGCGGCTTCGACGGCCGCATAGACGCTTGCCCGCAAACCTCCACGTTCCAATTCGCGCAGCGCAGCGGCGGTAGTACCACCCGGCGAGGTAATCGTCGCGCGAAGCTCTGCAGCGGTCGTGTCGACCTCGGTACGGGTCTGTAGCCCCGGGGCACGATTTTCGTCGGTTTCGGCCCGTTCGAGGAGCATCGCGGCGGATCCGGCCATGGTTTGGATGACCAGGTCGGTCGCGACGGGCCGAGTCAGACCCGAAGCAACCCCTGCATCGACGAGCGCCTCCACAAGCAGGAAGAAGTAGGCCGGGCCCGATCCGGACAGTGCGGTGACGGTATCCATCTGGGATTCGGCCACCTTGATGACGCTGCCCACCGACTCCAGCAGCTCGGCGACGGCGCTCAGCTGCTCGTCGGTCGCGAACCGGCCCTTGGCGATGGCGCTGACCCCGGCGCCGACGAGCATCGGGGCGTTGGGCATCACACGCACCACCGGCGCCCCGGCGGCCAGTTTGGACTCGAAGAAGCCCGCGGACACGCCCGCGGCCACCGAGACCAACACCTGCTCGGTCTCCCGCTCATTACTCTCTGCGTCCAGTTTCGCCAGCGCGGCGGCGATCTCGCTGGTCGCGCTCTCGACATCGGACGGTTTGACCGCCACCACAATGAAGTCGGCACCCTCGACGGCGTCGGCCACCTCGCTGACCCGAATCGAGTACGCCTCGGCCAGAGCCTTCGCCCGTGCCGGAACCTTCTCGGAAACGACGATGTCCTTGGCTTGCCGCCCGGCCCGCAGCAGCCCGGAGATAAGTGCTTCGCCGATATTGCCGCCACCGATAATTGCGATTCTGGACATGGCGACCAGCATGGCAGACCAGCTAGCGCGCCCGGAAACGGCTTTCCGGCCGTGTGTCGGGCGTCCCGGGCGCTATGTGCACGCAGATATGCACATTCGCCTCTGTTTGTGACTATTCGCAGATCTCGCGCCAAGTGGTGGCGCACAACGGGGTATCCGGACTACAAGTTACATATGTCACAACCGCAGCGTCGCGTGGAGACGAGCCCCGTTTCCGCACCTGAATCCGTCGGCACCGGCCTACCCGACGGAGTACATGGGTGGGCACAGCCCGAGTTCGACCGGGTGGTCCGGAGGTTCACGTCCATGTATGTCGGCCACCCCGGCGGCGGCGCGCTCTGTGTCTACGTCGACGGCGAACCGGTTCTCGATATCTGGGCCGGTGAAGCCCGGCCCGGCCTGCCATGGACCCACGACACCGCCCCGATCGTCTATTCGGCATCAAAGGGTGTGACCGCCACGGTGATCCATCGCCTGGCCGACCGGGGACTACTGAGCTACGACGCTCCGGTCGCCCGCTACTGGCCGGAGTTCGCCGCCAACGGCAAGGAAGCGGTGACCGTACGCGATGTCCTGGCGCACAAGTCCGGTTTGGCGGCGCTGGCCGCGATCGCCTCCACTCCCGAAGAGCTTCTCGACCACGAACTCATGGAGCAGCGGCTCGCCGCCACACCGGTCGGTCGCTACTACGGCAAAGCCGCCTATCACGCGATGAGTTACGGCTGGCTACTGGCCGGGCTCGCGCGCGCGATCACCGGCAACGACATGCGCACGCTGTATCGCACCGAGATCGCGGACGTCCTCGGGATCGACGGCATTCACCTGGGCCGCCCGCCCGCCGATTCGCCGACGGTCCCCGCGGGTATCTACGCGCAACTCGACAAGGCCGTGACGCTGCCCTTCCTTTCACGCGGCCTGTCGATCGGGGCACGCGTCGTCGACTTCATTCCGGGTGCGCGGGGGGCCACCGGAGCGATCCACGTTCCGGGCGCCGAGCGCATCGTCGCCGACGACGGGCACACCAGCGCACCGCTCTACGACACCCAGATGGGTGCGGGCAACGCCATCTGCACCGCCCCGGCGCTGGCCAAGCTCTACGGCGCGCTGAGCAATCGGGGAAGCGTGGACGGCCGGCAGCTGCTGTCGGCCGAGAAGACCGCCGAACTCGCTCACGGCCGCGGGGGCAGGCCCAGCCTTCCCCTCACTCGCGACCTTTGGGAGCTCGGCTATCACTGCATCCCCGCCCCGGGTTTGGTGGGCGGTTTCGGACATATGGGCGCGGGCGGTTCGACCGGGTGGGCAGACCCGAAGCGCCACATTGCCATTGGGCTGGCACACAACCATCTGATCCTGCCCAACCCGCTGCACAACGTCGCCTTCCCCCGGCTATGGGCGGCGACCGTGCGGAGTGTGCGCTAGGCCGTGGCCGCGAGCGCCAGCCTGTCCTCGGCGGCGAACGTGTCTTCCAGCTGCAGCGGCGAGTAGTCGAGGTCGATCTCACCGAGCGGGCGCCCACGCGCGCTGCTGATGGTGCCGAATCGGCGCATTCCCTTGTCGGCGGAGTACTGCATGAACTCGTCCAGCACGAGCCCGAACGGGGTGTCGTCGCCGTACAGCCCGAAACCCTCTTCGGTGAGACGCAACGCGATCGGGATCAGTTCGTTCATGCGGGCCTCGAACACCGACCAGTTGGCATCATCGGCGGCGACATGTCGCCGGCAGGTGAAGGTGCCCCAGGCCATGTGGCGCCGCTCGTCGTCGCCGATCCGGCGGATCAGTTCCTGCATACCGGGCAGAATCGCGCGGTCCACACAAATCTTGTGCCACGCAAAGTATCCCGTAAGCGCCAGCATGCCCTCGACAACGTGGTTGTAGGTCACTGAGGCACGTACCTGGGCAGCCGGCGACGGGTCGGAGGCCAGCGTTCCCAGGGCATCGGGAAGCTCATCGAAGAAGATCTCGCGGTATGCCGGAAGGTCATCGAGATATCCGTGCAGATCGTCGCTGATCCCCACGGCGTCGAGCCAGAGCCTAAATACCTGCGTGTGCTTGGCCTCCTCAAAGGCGAACTGCGTCAAGTACATTTCGTCGCCGAGTCGCCCCTCGGCGCGCATCGCCGCCATGAACGGCTGAATGTCCTGCGTTACTGATTCCTCCCCCGCAATGAACTGCGCACATAGCCGGGTCGCATAGTCACGCTCCCGGTCGCTCAGCGATTCCCAATCCGCCCGGTCACGCGAGAAGTCGATGTCGGCCGGATCCCAGAACTTTGCATTGCCGCCCGCGAACAGCTTGAGGGGCAAAGAATCCCAATTGAGCCCTCCCTTGCGCAGCGATCCGTAGTGCGTCCGCGTCATGAGGGCCTCCTAGTGTCGACATTGACCTAGTAACCATCCTGAATGTGAGTCAGCTCACAATCAAGAGCTCAGCCCACCCGCATTTGGTCGAGGATCACGCGGGTCGCCAGCTCGGCGCTCTGCGCCGCGCCGCCGATCGTCGACGGAAAGTCTGTCGCAGTCCAATCACCAGCGAGTGCGAGCCCGCGCACCGCCGTCCGCTGCGGTGGACGCGCGCCTGCCGTACCCGGACGCTCGCTGTAGGTGGCACGCGGCATCCGCACCACCTTGGCGTGCACCAGTTCGGCATTCTGCGCGGCCGGATAGTAGTTGCGCAGGAACCGCATACACGTATCAACGATCTCGCTACTCGACTTCAACGAGTTCAGGGCGTACGCGGCGCTGACCGTGATCTCGTAGGAGTACAGACCGCGTTCGCTGCCGTCGTATCCCACCATCTTCTGCCGGTCGAAGACCTGCTCAACCACTCCCTCGCCACCCACGAGAGCGTCGAGGATCGTTTCCAGCCCCAGCGATTTGTTCAGGTACAGGTACACGCTCACCAACGGGGCGGGGACGAGCTTGGCTGCGGCAGTGTACAACTGCTCATGCCCGGGTACGGCGTCGAGCAGCCCTTCCACCGCCCACGGCGGGACGGCACAGATCACCGCATCGGCGGATATGAACTCGCCATCGGTCAGTGACACACCGGCAACAGCATTCTCGCGTAACACTATTGATTTGACGCCGGCGCGGCCTCGAACCTCGCAGCCGTGATTGGCGAGTACCTTCTCGGCGCCCGTGACGAACAGCGAGGTGAAGTCAACGGTGGAGTACAGCAGCGATCCGTTGCGGGCGGCGCCGCGTCCTCGGCGGGCCATGGTGACCAGTAGATTGCGGAAAGCACTGGCGGAGATAAGGTCCGGCTTCTCGTTGTGCGCGCCGATGATCAGGAAGTCAATCCAGGTATCGCGCGCGATCTTGGGCATCCCGATGCGGTCGAGCCACTCTCGCGCGGTGATGGCGTCCAGGTCGTGCGGTGGACGAACGCAATCCCTGACCATCCGTAGGTAGCCCCGCCACACCCGGAGCCGGTCCAAAATGCTCGCGGCCGGCAGCCAAGCGAATGTCCGCAGCAGTGAGGTGTCGTCAACCTGCCCCCCGGGCAGCAGCCTTCGCGCATATGTTCCCGACTCTGCGGCCAGAAGATCTCGCGCCCCGATGGTTTCGAGGTAACGCAACAGCTCCTCCATCGACCCGGACATGACGTGCACACCGTTGTCGGCGACGTCGTCGACCTGAGGAATCTCGATCGAATGGGTGCGCCCGCCCAGCGTGGCCCGACGCTCCAGCAGTGTCACCCGGAACCCGGCCTCGGCCATCCACACCGCCGACGCGAGCCCCGCCACCCCAGCCCCGATCACCACGCAGTGCCGAGAGGAATCAATCACGGGCGGCACCCAATCCATGGGTGATGTAGTCGGCGAAATAGCGGCGGACCGCCTCCGGATCCGACAAGTCGATCACGATCGGTGGGAGCACTTCGATGCTCATCAGGGTTCGGATGATCCATTCGGCGGCCTCCTCCGGGACGACGCGGCCGGGAATCTCCTTGCGTTCCTGCGCTTCCCGTATGCGTGGCGTCCAGAACGCGACGGAGCGCTCCATCAGGTCCTCGCCACGCTGGTCCAGGATCAGGTCCAGCAGATCTGTGGTGTGCAGAGCAAGGTGATCCGTCCACCGGCGGTGCTCGCAAATTCCCGCGGCCGCGGCCGAGACCTGGTCGACCAGCGTGGTCTCCGCACCCACCGCTGCGGCGAAGAAGTCGATGAATGCGTCTGCGAGATAGCCGAATGCGGTATCGATGGCGGCCTGCTTACCGCCGAACCAGTTGTACAGGGTGCTGCGAGACACCCCGGCCTGCTCGGCCGCGGCGGAGAGGTTGAACCGCTGCATTCCCGAACGCACCAGCGTCATGGCGACGGCGGCCACGATCGGCTCGGGGATGTCCGCACGGGGACTATCAGACGCCGCTATCTCCATGTTGGACACATTATGAAAAAGTGTCCAACCCGTCAATAGTGCGTTCCCTCGGGGCGGACCCGCGATGGTTAAGCAGGTACGCAGATGATGACCGGGATCTCCCGGTCCGTGTTCTTCTGGTATCCCGCATAGCCGGGGTTGACCTTGACGATCGCCGGCCATAGCGCGGCCTTCTCGTCGGCCGAGGCAGTGTGCGCCGTGAAGGGGCGCGCAACGTCGTCCACCGCGATCTCGACAGCCGGGTTCTTGACGAGGTTCTTGTACCAGGCCGGGTTCTCAGTGCCCCCGCCATAGGAAGCCACCAGCACCACCTTGTCGGGCTCGTAGATCGGCGCGGTCAGCAAGGTACCGCGCCGCTGCCCCGTCTTGCTACCGATGGTGTACAGCTCCACCGGCTGCATGCCCAGCACCTTCTTCGGATACCGGCCGCCGGTGAGCGCGAGCACCGCCCGGTGTCCGTTCTCCAGGAACCAGGCACCGGTCCGGATTGCCCAATCAGGTTGTGTGCTCATAGAAATGCTCCTTAAGCCGGTTCACAGATGACGACGGGGATGTCCCGGGTGGTGCTGCGCTGATATCCCGCGTACGGGTTGCCGAATCCCCGGGTGATCTCCGGCCAGAGCTCGGCCTTCTCCTCGTCCGAGGCGGTGCGCGCCGTGTACGGCTTGGTCTGGCCGCGCACGGTGATCTCGACATTCGGATTGGCCACGAGATTCAGGTACCACGCCGGGTTATGCGAGGCCCCGCCGAGCGAAGCGATCACGACTATCCGCTCCGGCGTGAAGATGGGCGAGCTCAACAGGGAGGACCGCCGTTCACCGGACTTACGACCGATGGTGTGCAGCTCCAGCGTTGGCATGAACCCGAGCTTGTGCGGCCAGCGGCCGCCGGTCAGCTTCAACAAGGCGCGATGCCCGTTCTCGAGCACCCACGCGCCTCTCTCGGCAGCCCAGTCAGGCGTCTTCTGCTTGTCACCCATGGTCGGCACCCTCCAGTCGAGTAGCCCGATCAGTTTACCGGCACCATGGCGAGCTGGCGAGACTGCACCACCAGAGCACCCTCGGAGTCGATGACCGTGTGTTCAGAATCAAACCAGTGTTGGCCGATCTGGTTGGTACTGCACAACACTCGCAGCCATCCGTCCGAAGGCAGCGTACGCAGATACGTGGTCAGCTGCACGGTGGGAGCCCAGCCGAAGCGCCCCAGCGGGAAGGTCACCGGTACCGAGATATCGCCACAAACCAACGCGAACAACCCGTCGGGCGCCATATCGCGCGGCCGTGCCCACAGCACGATCTCGGGCTTGCCCCGCTCACTCAGGTCGCTCATCGAGCGCAGCGAGGGGCGCACATCGATCCCACCGAACAGATGGAAGATGTCCCCCATCGGGTGGCCCTCGGCGATCGGGGCGACCCCTGGCGGCGGCTCAGCGGGCAGCTGGGTGAGCGCGGGTGGCAGGGCCGTCAGCAGCGGGCCCACATGCAGCTCGGGCGTGCCCAGCGTGACGACGGCGTGTACCGCGGTGCGATCGCCCTGGATGAGCTCCGCATCGACGAGTGAGATCTGCCTGCCCCGCTTACGGACGGACGTGCGCACCTGCATGTCACCGGGAGAAGGGGCGAACAGGTAGCTCGCGCTGACGGCAATGGGCTCACTCTCGCCCTCGGATGAGCCGCTCGCGCGAAGACCTTCTGCCAGCGTCTCTCGTGCCGCCCCCGCGAGGAGCGCGAGCATGACGCCGCCGTGCAGCTTGGGTCCGATGGTCCAGATGTCGTCTAGGTGCGCGTCAAACAGCCCATCGCCCGCGGGCGTGAGAGACATTGCTTGCGCGAAAGGAGCAGTAACCACGCCACCTATCGCACCAGATGGGTTCTGGCGAACTCCAGCGACTCCCTCAGAATCGCCTCGCGCTGGTCTTCGGTGCGCGCCGTCGAGGTGTGCACCTCCAGCACCACCTGTCCGGTGAAGTCGCCGGTCGCCAGCTCCCGGCATACCTGAGCGACGGGCTGAGTTCCCTTGCCCGGCACCAGATGTTCATCGACGGATGCACCCGTGCCGTCGGTGAGATGCAGGTGCGTCAACCCCGATCCCATCCGGCGCATCATCTCTACCGCGTCGGTCCCGGCGGTGGCGGTATGCGATAGGTCAAGGGTGTAGTGCGCATGGTCGGCGTCCGTGGGATCGAACGAGGGCGCGAAGGCGGAGACTCCGATTCCGGGCCTGCCGCCGCGACGTTTCATGCGTTCCACTGATGACTGCCCGGCGCCGAACAGACGGTCGGCCCGCAGCGGGAACATGTTCTCCACCGCCACGTGGACGTCGCTCGAATCCTCCAGCGAGGCAACCTGTTCTGCGAAGCCTTCGGCGTATCGGCGCTGCCACCGAAAGGGTGGGTGCACGACAACGGTCTGCGCTCCCAGTTTTTCGGCCGCCCGGACGCTGCGTTCCAGCTTCGGGATCGGGTTGGCACCCCAGACGCGCTGTGACACCAGTAGGCACGGGGCATGCACGGACAACACCGGCATGTCGTACTTGCGGGAGAGCTTGGCGACGGCGCCGACGTCCTGACTCACCGCCTCGGCCCACACCATGAGCTCGACTCCGTCGTACCCGAGTCGGGCGGCATACTCGAAGGCCGCTTCGGTTTTGAGTGGATACACCGAGGCCGTGGACAGACCAACCTTGATCGCAGGGCGCACGGTTGGATAACGCTACCTAATCAACCGACTGCAGCATGAGCACAAGCGGGCCGAACGCGATCAGCGCTCCCACCACGATTGCGATCAGAATGCTGGCCAGGTCGACTGTCTTGCGAATCACCCACAGCGAGGCGACCAGAATTGCGATGAACAACACACCCAGAACCAACGCGATGCCCTGATTCCAACTCCACAATTCCCGGAAGCCGAAAAAGAGACCCGCACCCGCGGCGGCGGCCAGCAGGTACTGCGCGGCGATCCAGCTGCCCTGCAGGTAGGTCTTGATCTTCTCCCGGCGATCGGCCTTGGCCTCGGCGTCGGGCCTGTCGGTGTCGGGCTCGACATCGGTGAGGTGACTGGCCTCAGGTTCGGCCGGAGCCCCATGCGCGCCGACGAGTTCCTGGAGTTCTTGCTCCAGCTGGTAGTCGTTTTCCTCGCCCTCGAACTCGTCGTCCTCGACATCCTGCTCGGCGTCGTGTGAGGTCCAATCGACGCCTGGGGCGTGGCCGTACTGCTCGTACTCGTCGTCTTCTTCGTACTCCGCGTAGCCCGCCGACTGCACGGCCTCCACATGTTCGTCTTCGCGAATTTCCGGCTGCGCAGTCGCCTCGGGCTGTGCGACCGGCTCCGGCTCCGGCTCGGGTTCCGGCGCGGGCTCGGGCTCGGGCTCGGGCTCGGGCTCGGGTGCGGCGGGCTCGGGGCGAGAAACGGGTGCGACCGGGACCGCGGGAGCAGGCGGCGCCGCGGGCGGGGCGGGAACGACCGCCGCAGGCTTCGGCGCGGGCGCCGGCTCAGCGGCGGGCGGCTCTTTAGTTATCGGGGAGATGACACCGGTCGCGTCGTTGAAGTCGATCGACTTGCGCGGTTCCCCGGGCCGGGCGACGGGCGTGGGGGTCGGCGGGAAGATGCTGCGAAGCGGTGACGCCATCGAGGAAGGCTGAGCTGGCGCCGCGGCCTGCGAGGCAGTGGGACCGCGACGCGCGGCCTCGTCGGCCATGCTGTCGCCGCCGAACAACGCATCCTCGTTGGAACGCAGGTAGGAACGCGCTCCCGTTTCGGGCGCCTTGGGTGTCGCGGGCGCCGTCGACGTTTCCTGAGCAGGCGTGGGCGCCGGGTTGGGGCGCGCCCGTCCGCCCTTCTTGTCACGGATGACGGGGATCTCGCCGGTCAGCTCGGCCACCGGGATCGCGTCGGCATTGCCGCGCATCCTGCGGCGGTGGCCGCTGATCTTGCCGTCGGCGGCACCATTGCGTGCCAGCAGCTCGGCAACCGATACCGGCCGCTGCGTGTCGTCTGAGTCGGTCATGTCCTCTCCTACCGTCCGAGGCTTAATGTCGCCGGTGTCGCGGCTCCGGGGCCGCGTCGGACGGGTTCAGTCAACGAGTGCGGTGCCATCGGCTTCGCTATCCAGCTTGCGTAGAATTAGCCCTTCGCGCAGGGCCCACGGACAGATGTCGACCGCCTCTAACGACAGAGCACGCATGCTTGCCTCCGCAACGAGTGCTCCGGCGACGATCTGAGGCGCCCTGTCGACACTGACTCCCTCCAACTCCGCACGGTCTGTGGTCGTCATTCGCGAGATGAACGCGATCAACTGGCGCAGTCCGCTTGCTGTAAGTGTCCTCTTAACTCGTGGTCCTGCGCCGGAAGGCGCCGCACCGGTGAGTCGCGCAAGCGATCGGAACGTTTTCGAGGACGCTACGGCCAGGTCGGGCGCTCCTGCCGCCGCCACCTGTTTGGCGGCGTCCACCAGTTCCGATTCCAGCCAGTCACGCAGCATAGCGACGCGGCGACGTCCCGGAGGATCTTCGGCCAACCACTCGCGGGTCAATCGTCCCGCACCCAGGGGCAGGGACAGCGCGATGTCGGGTTCTTCATCGACACCACTGGACATCTCCAGTGAGCCGCCTCCGATGTCGAGGTTGATGATGCGTCCCGCACTCCAGCCGTACCAACGCCGAACCGCCAGGAAGGTCAGCCGTGACTCGTTGACGCCGGAAAGAACGGCGAGATCCACGCCGGTTTCCTTCTTGACGCGTGTGAGCACCTCATCGGAGTTGGTGGCATCCCGAACCGCCGAAGTGGCGAACGCCATGATCTCCGCGCAGCCGGAGCTGCGGGCAATCTTGGAGAACTCCTGAATGGTGTGCACCAGGCTGTCGGAGCCCTTACGAGTGAGCTTGCCGGACTCATCGATCGCCTCTGCCAGACGCAGTGCCGCCTTGGTGGAACTCATGGGTGTGGGGTGTCCACCCCGTCGGGCATCGACCACCAACAGGTGCACCGTGTTGCTGCCGACATCCAGCACGCCTAATCGCACGGAGCACACGTTAGTGGGTCTACCGTTTACATCTGTGACGACGCTGCCAAAACAGCCCTTTGGACGTGACGCCTCCCTCGACGGCCAGGAGGTGGAGCTCGACTTCGCCCGCGAATGGGTGGAGTTCTACGACCCGGAGAATCCGGAGCATTTGATCAAGGCCGATATGACCTGGCTGCTGTCGCATTGGACCTGTGTGTTCGGCACCCCGGCCTGCCAAGGCACGGTTGCCGGACGGCCCGACGACGGTTGCTGCTCACACGGGGCGTTTCTGTCCGATGCCGACGATCGGGCGAAGCTCGACGACTCGGCGAAACAGCTCACCGATGAGGACTGGCAATTCCGGGAGAAGGGACTGGGCCGCAAGGGCTACCTGGAGAAGGACGAGCTCGACGGGGAAAAGCAGTGGCGCACACGCAAGTACAAAGGTGCGTGCATCTTCCTGAACCGTCCCGGCTTCGCAGGCGGCATCGGCTGCGCCCTGCATTCCAAGGCCATCAAGCTGGGCGTCGAGCCGCTGACGATGAAGCCCGAGGTGTGCTGGCAGCTGCCGATTCGGCGGACGCAGGCCTGGGTGGACCGTCCGGACGGTTCGCAGATCCTCAAGACGACGATTACCGAGTACGACCGTCGCGGCTGGGGTGAGGGCGGCTCCGACCTGCATTGGTACTGCACGGGAGACCCGGCCGCACACGTCGGCAAAAAGCAGGTGTGGCAGTCCTATGGCCCTGAGCTGACCGAGCTACTGGGCGAGAAGGCCTACTCGGAGCTGGCCGCGATGTGCAAGCGCCGCCGGGGACTGGGACTGATCGCGGTGCACCCGGCGACGGTCGCGGCCGCACCCCACTAGCGGTTAGAGACCCGCGAAGAGATCGGTCTCCGGCGCGGTGGTCGCCACGCGGGTGTGCGCGAGTTCGAACTTCTCCGTCGGCCACAGCTGCTGTTGCCAGGTCCATGGCACCAGGAAGAACGGCCCGTTGGGATCGACCTGCGATGCGTGCGCCCGCAGGGCCTTGTCGCGTACGGAGAAGTAGTCGGCGCAGGAGACTTCGGTGGTCACCCGACGCCCTCGCAGCCGCCGGGTCAGCAGGCTCACCCGGTGCACCCAACCGGGGACCGCGACGTCGCCCGCTCGGGGATCTGCTGGGCCTGCGTCAGTTCTCCTGCGCGGGATACGGCTGATGGTCCGCTCCACCCGCCCCGCAAGCTTCACCATTCCCGGTGTCACCCGGACGATTTCGTGGAAGTAATAGAGCTTGCCTACTTCTTCACACGCCTCATAAGCGGCGACGGCCAGCTGGTGACAGCGAATGTGATCGGGGTGTGGGTAGCCACCGCATTCGTTGTAGGTGATCATCACGTGCGGCCGGAACTGCCCGATCACCTCGACGAGGCGGGCCAGGGATTCGACGAGTGGAACGCGGGCGAACCCGTCCTCGGGCAACAGGCCGGGGTCGAGCTGCAGGCCGGAGTCCCTGAAGCCTAGCCAGTGATGTTCAACCCCAAGAGTTTTCGCCGCGAGCGCCATTTCCTCACGACGCACATTCGTCAGGTTCTCGTGAATTCCGGGCAGATTCATCGCCCGGTTGAGAATGTCACCCCGTTCGCCACCGGTGGCCGTGACGACAAGAACCTCATGTCCCTCGGCCGCATACTTGGCCAGGGTCGCCGCGCCGCGGCTCGACTCGTCGTCGGGGTGGGCGTGTACCGCCATCAACCGCATGATGTCAGTGGAACACAACGCGCCCGCCGCGCACTTCCCGGCCGGGGTCAGCCGGTGCGCTGCGGTCCGCGCACCGACAGCTCGCGCGCGAGACCACCCAGACCGAACCAGAAGACGGGCTTGAGGACGGCGGCGACCGGGCGGATCAGATGGTGCGATCCCGGGATGTTTGTCAGGTACCGCGGCGCACAGGCCAGCGTCCAATCCACGGTGGCCCTGCCGGGATCAGCCTCCGGCACAACCCGGTACTCCTCGCACCACGACCCGAACACCGGCAGGGTGGCGTCCAGCGCCGTGTACCGCATCACGCGGGGGGCATCGAAGTGAATGATCTGCTCGTGCTGGGCGAACACCATCCAGGAGTGGATGTACATCTGGAAATCCCGCACGGTGCCGGCGGTCGGGGTGATGTCCTGCGGATACCGGCAGCCCCATACCGAGGGCAGCCACGACCACATTCGGTCGCCCGACACCACCCGCCATACCTCCTCGGGCGGCGCATCGAAAGTACGCCGAACTCGCGTCACGAACGGCGCCGTGGCGAAGAAGTCCTCGACCCCGTCGAGCGCGATGGGGACTGCGTCAAATCGCATGTTCGATCTCCTTCACGGGGCTGTTGACGGACCTGAAATCGTAAGCGCCCACAGGGAATTTGACACTGCGCCGATAGGACTGCAACACCGTCCATGGCCGCACGTACGGCGTGTCGCCCTGCGAATTGATGAAGTAACTGTTCGACCCGGCGCAGTTCACCGTGAAGTACCGATTCAGGTTGACGCCGCTGCGGGCGATACTCGACTGGAAGTCATCCAGCGCCTCCTGCGTGACCTCGACCCAGGTAGCCCGCTTGGCGCGGGCCAGCTTGATCACGGCCTCGATGTGACGCATCGAGTTCTCCAGGATGTAGTGGAAGCTGGTACCGGTCCACGAGTACGGACCGACGAGCATGAACCTGTTGGGAAGACCCGGGACCGAGGTGCTCTGGTACGCCTGCAGCCCGTTGTCGCGGTAGAACTCCGCCAGGTCGAATCCCTTGGTGCCCAGCACAGTTCCCAACCGATAGGTCTCCGGATCGGAGAACATCTCGTACCCGGTCGCCAGCACCAGGACATCGACGGGACGTTCGGTACCCGCCTTGTCCACGATGCCCGTCGGGGTGATCCGCTCGATACCGTTCGACACCAGCGTCACGTTCGACCGGTTAAAGGTCGGCAGGTAGTCCGCGCCCAGCGTGCCGCGCGTACAGCCCGCCCCGAACCGCGGCCGCAGCTGTTCCCGAACCTGCGGGTCATCCACCTTGTGCCGGAGCCAGCCCAGATACGCCCACAGCGCCACCTTGTCGAAGACCGCCGCGCCCACCCGGAACAACGGCTTGGGCGTGTAAATCAGGACGCGCAAGCCAAGTTCAATGCCCGCCAAGGCAATACCGTTGACCGCGTTGGCGAACCTGCGCCCCGCCAGTAACCGCTGCAACGGCCGAGGCATCCGGAAATCCGGCTTCGGAAAGTACCACTGCGGCGTCCGCTGATACACATCGAGATGTTCCACCTCGCCGGCAATGGCCGGAGCGATCTGCACGGTGGAACTTCCCACACCAATGATTCCGACACGCTTGCCCCGCATGTCCACGTCGTGTTGCCACCGGGATGGCACCTGGATCTGGCCGGTGAAGGTGTCCAGCCCCGGGATATCCGGGGCTGTTCGCGGGTTGATGTACGCACCGATGGCGCTGATCAGGAAACGTGACGAGATGACCTCGCCGCCGGCGGTGTGCACCTGCCAAAGATGATTGCCCTCATCGAACACCTCACGCTCAACACATGTTCCGAATCTCGCGTACGCGCGCAGTCCGTGCTCGGTAACCAAATCCAGTGCATATTGCTGTATTTCGGCGCCGGTGGCGAAGAATCGTTGCCAGTCGCCCTTCGGCGCGAAGGTGAACTGGTAGGCGACGGTCGGGATGTCGGCACCGACCCCGGGGTAAGTGTTGCGCAACCACGTGCCACCGAAGTCCTCATCCCGATCGATGATGACGAAGTTCTCGATACCGATCTCAAGCAACTTGATGGCCGCGCAGATGCCACCCAGCCCGGCACCGATGATCGCGACCTCGTAATCGGGTTCGTCATGCAGACCCATGGTGGGTTCCATGGTTCGTTTCACGGCACGTTCCTTCCCTTTGCCTGCAGCATTTCCGGCCGAGCGGTCGCGGCGGCATACGCCCACCGCGTCCAGACACCCACCCGCACTCAGATATTTAATAGACTGACATGCCATTCGGTAAATGACAAGTGCGGCCCACACCTCCGTGCTGCGCAAACTCGCACATCCCGGGCCTATGCGTGACATTAAGTATCCAGTACTATCCGTTTCACTAATCTGGAATCAACCAATGTGTACTGGAGGGACCGTGGGCAACCTGCCGGATCCGAAGCTCGCCGATACGTTCGTCGATCCCACCCGGATCGCGCACCCGCCAGAGCGCAAACACGGCTATCTCGATGTCCTCGGCCCCGAGAGCGACGAGCCGGTTTCCCTGGCCAACCGGTTCATGCAGAGCCCCCTGCTGGCGGCGATCTACGAGCGCGCCTGGCGGCCGATGTTCACCCGCGGATTCAGCTATGGCGGTCGAAGCACCCTCAAGGCCCACACCGCTTTGATGGGCGATATCGCCGGTCGCGGTGATCTCAAGATCCTTGACGTCGCCTGTGGTCCCGGCCTCTATACCCGTGAGCTCGCCGCGCAGCTCGGGCACGACGGCGCATGTATCGGCCTAGACCTGTCCGGCCCCATGCTGCGGCGGGCAGTGCGCGACAACTCGGCCGAACATGTGGATTACATACGCGGGAGCGCGCACGCACTGCCCTTCGCCGACGCGACATTCGACACCGTGGTGTGCCTCGCTGCTCTGTACCTCATTCCCAATCCCGAACAGGCCGTGCGGGAACTGTGCCGAGTGGCGGGACCGAGCGGACAGATTGTCATCTTCACGTCCCTGCGGACCCCGGCGGCGTCGTTACCGGGTGTCACCGGGGCAATGCGTATCGGTGGCTTCCGCGCGTTTGGGCGCGAGGAAGTCACCGGCTGGCTGCGCGCCGAGGGATGGAGCAGTATCGACCAAACACTCACCGGACAAGGACAATTCATCCGTGCCCGCCGCGAGGCCGCCCTCCGGATAGCGACCTAGCGGCGGACCAGTCCCCTATTTCTTGCTGGGCACCAGCTTGATGAGGTCGGTCATGCCCGCCTTGGACGCGAAGTAGCGCGTGAGTCCCGGCGCCAAACGATTGTTGAGGTACTGCAGCCGCGCCTCCGGTGTCACGGGTACGACCTGCTTGTTCTTGCGCACCGCACTGACGATCTGGCGCGCCACCTTGTCCGGGCCATAGCGACGCATCGCGTACGCCTTGTCTCCGGCCTGTTGCATCCGCGCCTCTTCTGCGGCGTCCACGCCCGAGATCTTGGTATTAGCAACAATATTGGTGTGCACCACGCCGGGGCAGATGGTGGTGACACCGATGTTGTGTGCCGCAAGGTCGGCACGCAGGCAATCGGAGAACATGAACACCGCGGACTTGCTGGTCGAGTACGCGGTGAAGGCCTTCTGTGGGCTGTAGGCAGCCATGCTGGAGAGGTTGACGATGTGCCCGCCGAGCCCGCGCGCGGCCATCTTTGCACCAAATGCCCGGCTGCCGTTGACCACTCCGAACAGGTTGATCTCGATGACGCGGCGGAATTCCTCCGAAGGTGTGTCCAGGAATCCCCCCGCGGCGCCGACTCCGGCGTTGTTCACCAGGATGTCGGGCACGCCGTGGAGCGTGACGACTTCCTCGGCATGCGCGTTGACGGCTTCCTCGTCCGCGACGTTGAGCCGGTACGCGTGCGCCACACCGCCCGCCTGCTCGATAAGCGCGACAGTCTCGTTGGCGCCGTCGAGGTTCACGTCGGAGAGCACCACCTCGGCGCCCTGGCGGGCGAACTCGAGGGCGGTCTCCCTGCCGATACCGCTACCGCCTCCGGTGATGACCACCAGCTGATCCTCGAACGGCCTGCGGCTCTTACCCATTTCTGCCCTCCTTAGTGCACGGTCGGGCTCCTTGCCCGATACCGCGTCGATGAGTTCGGTAGCCGCGGCAGCGAGCACATGTGGGTGAGAGAAGGGCAACCAGTGGCCACCATCGAGCACCCGCCGCCATGTCTGCTGGTTCCATTTGAGCTCGTCGTCGTAGTTCGATTGGCGCACCGCGGGGTCGCGGGTGCCAACGATGACCTGCACGGGCACGCCGGTGTGCCGGTCCTGTGGATGCAGCATTGCCGGCAGCGCATTGGCGCGGTACACCCGCAATGTCTTGGTGATATCGCTCATGAACGTCGACCCGAGGTGTATCTGCTCGACGGGAGCGCCTTCTGCAAGGGACAGCCCAGCACGCCAACGGTTTTCATTCATGGCGAGCTTGAGCAGAACGTTGGGGATGACGGGAGTCATGGACCCGAACATGTACAGCAAGGAGCCGATCTGCCCAAGTGCGAGCGCCACATTCCTCGGCGTCGGATTGCCGAGCCGCGATCGCACCCACCGGCTCATGTGATGCGCCGAGGGACCGGACACGGAGGTGAATGAGGAAAATCGGTGTTCCAGGCCGGGATCGCAGATGGCCTCCCACATCGCGACACTGCCCCAGTCATGGCCCAGCACGTGTACGGGCTTGTCCGGGCTCACTGCATCGGCTACGGCCACGTAGTCGCTCGCCATCTCGGCGAGCCGGAAGCCGCGGAAGCTCTTGGGGTTGGAGCTCTTTCCCGCGCCGCGATTGTCAATCGCAACCAACCTGAAGCGGTCTCTGAGCAACGGCGCGACGCCGTCCCAGAGATGATGTGAATCCGGCCATCCGTGCACCAGCAGAATGGTCTCCCCGTCGGGGTTGCCCTGAATGAAGTACGCGACGTCAATATCGCCGTTGCGCACCACATGCTCGGTGACACCGTCGTTCGTCACTCCGTCTTCACGCTCTGTCGTGAGAGTCATCTCATATCTCCATTCTCAGATGTCCAATACCAAGCGCCCGCCGTCGGCCCGAGATACGCATAGGAGCATCTGGCCTTCGGCGCGCTGTCTTTCGGTCAAGAGGGTGTCGCGGTGATCGGGGTTGCCCGCGAGCACCTTGACTTTGCAAGTGCCACAGAAGCCCTGCCTGCACGAGTGCTGCGTGCCAGGTCTGGCCGCGAGAACCGCTTCCAGCGCACTGTTCTCGGGCCCCACATCCAGCACCGGGCCGCCCGTGCCCAGCTGCACCTGGAAAGGCACCCCGTTCTCGATCGGCGGGGCCGAGAATCGCTCGAAATGCAGCTCGATGCCCGGGTATTCGGCTACCGCGTCGCGAATCACCCTCAACATCGGCCCCGGTCCACAGCAGTAGACCGCCAGATCGGGGTGCAACGACGGCAGTAGATCGGCCGGTGTGGGCAACCCGTCCTCGTCGTCGGTACGGATGGTGATCCGATCGCCGTAGCGGGCCAGCTCATCGCGGAAGGGGATGGACTCCTTACTGCGCCCGGTGTACGTCATCGTCCATGGCAGCCCCAGTTCCGTAGCGACCGCCAGCATGGGCAGGATCGGTGTGATACCGATTCCCCCAGCCACGAAATGGAACTGGCGGGTACCGGCGTTCAGATGTCCGGTGGTCGCCAGCGGGAAGGCGTTCCGCGGCCCCTTGACGCCGAGCATCTCACCGATACGCACGCCGTCGTGTAGTTCGATTGATCCCCCGTTGCCACCGGGTATGCGTCGCACCGCAATCCGGTATCGGTATCGGTCGCGCGGGTCACCACACAACGAGTACTGGCGCACCGCCCCCGAAGGCAACGTGACATCCAGATGTGCACCCGGCCGCCACTTCGGCAGCTCGCCTCCGCCCGCAGCAACCAGCGTGAAGGCCACGACGTCCTGGTCGGCAGCGACCACAGAGCGTTCTTGCACAACCAGATTCAACGATCGGTCCACCCACCTGGGCTGACGGACAGGACCCAGCAGGGGGCTCAGTCGCAGCACGGCAGGCAAAGTCTTGCCCAATGCCGCGACGGCCGTCGGACCCACGACGTCAAGAACCTTCATGCCCCAGCCGAGAGGGTGGCGGCCCGTCTGGGCCGCCACCGGAAGTGCCCGCGTCATGCCGCGGCCGCAGCTTTGGCCGCCGGAGACTTGGCCAGATAGGCAACCGCCTGCGCGGTGTCCCCGATGGATTCCGGAGTAAACCCGGGCCGCAGGAAGCTCCTGAACCCCTCCCCCAGGACGCTCCATCTCAAGGTGGCGCCGCGCTTCATCGCCCTGTTGGTCTCGCGCAGCCAGTCTGCCAGGCTCATCTTCGGCAGGTCCGGGTCGGCACGTGCGAGTAGCCAGCTGAGGAAGACCAGACCTACGGGGATCGTTGCGCAGGATCCGACGAAGTACGCCATCATGCGGGGACGTCCGACCCCGAGGTGCCGAGCAAGATCCCAAGCGACACTGCGATGTTCGACTTCCTCCGCACCGTGCCAGCGGAACATGTCGGTGATCACAGGGTCGGCACCGTACTTCTCGAAGTCGTGGTTGAGCAGCCAGTCCCCCGCGGTGGCGGTCAGGTGCTCGATGCCCGCGATGATGGCGATGCCTTCGACCATCACCCGATACCGGACCTTGGGCGGGAGCCGGTCCGTCTGCTGCTTGAAGGTCGCGAGCACACGGTCGGTCAGGTTGTGCAGCGGCCGGGCGTCGATACCATGCTGTCCGAAGTACTCCAGCAGCGCTTTGTCGTGTGTATCGGAATGCAACTGCTCCTGTCCGATGAAGCCGATGACCGCCTCGCGCAGCTTCTCATCCTTGATGTGCGGCAGTGCCCTGCCGAACACGTCGACGAAGAACAATTCGCCGGCGGGCAGCATGAAGTTCAGCGCCGATAGCGCGTGCGAGGCCACCGGCTCATCCGGTATCCATTGCAGTGGCGAGTCCGAGAAGTCGAACGCGACGTTACGTGCGTGCAGCGCCACGTCCCCTATGTCTGCCGTGTCGTTCATCTGTCTACCTCCGTGCTGCCGTGGGCTTTTGAGCCACCTCGACGCCGCCCTGGCGCGGAAGCAGATTCAGATCATCCATCTTGCCGAGGGCCCAGGCACCCCACCGCTCGGCCCGCTCGATCGAGAACGCCTGTGTGGTGCGGCGGTTGATTCCCGGAGCGATTCGGCCCAGCACATATCCGAGCCATGCCTCGGTGCGCACCGGTACCACTGCAAGGTCGTACTTCACCGCGCGCATCACAGCGCGTGCCACCAAGTCCGGACTCATCGGGGAGAAGGGCAGGCCGGCCGCGAACTCCTGCACCCTGAGCATGATCTCCTTACCCCGATCGACCATCTCCTGGTCCACGCCCACGGTTATTCCGTTAAGCCCTATGTTGGTGTTGATGAAGCCTGGGCAAATGGCACTGACGCCAACACCTTTCGGGCCGAACTCCAAACGCAGACATTCGGTCAGCATCTTCACACCCGCCTTGGACACCGAGTAGGGCGCCATCACCGGAGTCGGTGTGAATGCCGCGGCCGAGGCGATGTTGACGATATGCCCGCTGCCCCGTTCGACCATGTGCTCACCGAAGACCCGGCACCCATGCACCACCCCCATGAGATTCACGGAGAGCAACCTGTCCCAATCGGCCGGACTGAGCTTCAGAAACGCGCCGCCCAAGGCGATTCCCGCGTTGTTGACCAACACATCGGCCACGCCGTGATCGGCAAGCACATCGCGCGCAAAGGTTTCCCACTGGTCCGGATCGGTGACATCCAGCTGCACCGCCGACGCCGTGTTGCCGTCGGCACGGATCATTGCCGTCGTGGCCCGTGCGGAGTCAAGATCCATATCGGAAACAACCACGTGGGCACCGTGTTTGGCGAACCGAATGGCGGTGGCCCGGCCGATGCCGCTGCCGGCACCGGTCACCACCACCAGCTGGGGCTCGAGCTTGTTGAGTTTCATCTTGGTCTCCCTACCGCACGCTATCGACAAGAACCGGGGCCTGACGCTCGCTGCGTTTGGCTGCCACACGCTCGCCGAGACGCTCAAATCTGTCGACGCCGAACGGAGCCATGAGTCGCCTGTTCACGGCCGGAAATGCCCGTGACAGGAAATACCCCAGCCATGACTCGAGCTTCACCGGAACCACCACAAGATCCAGACGAATCGCGCGGGTGACTGCACGTGCGACCAGATTGGGGCTCATCGGCGCCCAGGGCAGCTTCTCCGTGATCGCACGTACCCGCTGCATGCTCCGCTGGCTTGCATCGACGATTTCCTGGTCGATACCCACCATGGTGCCGTGGATACCGATGTTGGTATTGATGAATCCAGGGCATATCGCGCTGACACCAACACCCTTGGGCCCCAATTCAAGCCGCAAACACTCGGTCAGCATCTTCACACCGGCCTTGGATACCGAGTACGGCGCCATCACCGCGGTCGGCGTATACGCCGCCGCCGAGGCGATGTTGACGATATGCCCACCGCCGCGTGCGACCATCTGTTCACCGAATACCCGGCACCCATGCACCACACCCATCAGATTCACCGACAGCTGTTTGTCCCAGTCTGCGGCGCCCAGTTTGAGGAACGGACCGCTGACCACAATCCCGGCGTTGTTTACCAGCACATCCGGGACGCCATGCTCGATGGACACATAGCGGGCGACATCTGCCCAATGATCGGGGTCGGTGACGTCAAGCTGCACCGCCGATGCGTTGCGCCCCTCCGCGTGAATCAGATCCACCGTTTCATTGGCGGTGTCCAGATCCAGATCGGTAACCACCACGTAGGCGCCGCGTTTGGCGAATCGGATGGCGGTCGCCCTGCCGATACCGCTGCCGGCACCGGTCACCACTACCAGCCGAGGCTCGAGCGCGTTGTTTCTCATGCAGTCTCCCCGACGATCGACGCGACGACCTCGGGAACCACCGAACCCGTTGAGTAACGGTATACGTCGAGGTTGTAATGACGGTTATGCCAATACATCTCGCCATGTGTTGTCGGCCGGAACGGCGAGTCACCGTTCTGATCCAGGTAGTACGTGTTGGACCCGGTACACACATCGGTGAACAGGAAGTTCTTCTCCTGCCGCTTCAAGCACTTCTGGAAGTACTCATCGTGGACCTCCTGCCGTATCTCGCAGACGGTGGCCCCGCGACGCTTGGTCTCGGCGATGGCTCGCGCCAGATGCGCGGACGTCGCCTCGATCATCCAGAGATAGGACCCCAGCACGAATCCGTACGGCCCGGTGATGGAGAACATGTTGGGGTAACCGGGTACCGAAACCCCTTGGTAGGACTGGAAGCGATGCTTGTCCCAGAACTCGCCGAGGTCCCGTCCGCCACGACCCAGCACAGGGAACGGTGGCACCGATCCCTTGTCCCACAGCTTGAATCCCGTCGCACAGATCAGCACATCAACCTCGTGCTCGACGCCGTCAACGGTGCGTATACCTTGGGGTGTCACGCATTCGATCGATTCGGTGACCAGGCTGACGTCATCTCGGTTGAACGTCTTGAGATACTCGTTCGACATCGATGGGCGCTTGCAGCCCAATCCGTACTGGGGGATCAACTTCTCCCGAATCACAGGATCGTCGACCTGTCTGCGCATCCACCGCCGCATCGGCGCCTCGCCTGCGCGCCGCACCGCGTTGATCAGCCACGCCGGACCTGCCACCTGACCGCTCATGGCAAGCTCGATGCCCACCGTCGCGACCGATCGGATGGCGGAGCGTATCTGCTTGTTTCCCAGAACTGTCCGGCCCAGCGGGCTGATTTCGAGGTCGAATTTCGGACCGACCCAGATTGGTGTGCGCTGAAACACCGTGAGATGACGTGTGTCGTCGACGATGGCGGGAACCAGTTGCAATGAAGTCGCCCCTGTTCCAATCACCGCGACGCGCCTACCCGCAAGCGCCACATCGTGATCCCACAGCGCGGTATGCAGAAGAGTCCCACCGAAGTCGTCGACGCCCGGGATGTCGGGCATCTTCGGACGTTCCAGGCCACCGACCGCCATCACGCAGTATCTGGCGGTAATCTCCCTGCCACCATCGGTGATCAACCGCCACAGACTGTTTCGTTCGTCGAACTCCGCGCGGACGACGCTGGTCCCCAACCGCAGCTTCTCGCGCAGTCCGTACTTGTCCACCATGAAATCGGCGTAGTGCTGCAATTCATCGCCCGGCGCGAACAGACGCGACCAATCACCGCGTTGCTCGTACGAGAAGCTGTACACCACCGACGGGATGTCGACCGCTACCCCTGGATAGGTGTTCGCGTGCCACGTGCCACCCACCTGGTCCCATTTGTCGATGATGACGAAATCGTGGATGCCTTTGCGTTGCAAAGAGATACCGGTTCCGATTCCACCGAAGCCGGCCCCGATCACCGCTACCTCGTGATCGGGTTGCTCCAGCTCAGCCGTCGTTGAATGCCGTGCGGCAGTGCTCACGGTTCGCGTCTCCTTTGACGTGTCGCGGGCTATTTGAGGTGATCGACGAGAATTCCCTTGCTACCGAACAGCTCTTGCTGCCAACGATCCAGCAGCCCCTCGGTATCGATGTCATCCGGATGGAACCCGGGCCGCAGGTACTTGCGGACATCGCCCACGATCCCCTTGAACAACGGTCCGCCGAAGAGCCCTCGCGCTTCGCGCAGCAGCCGAAGTGGCTGGCGTCGCGCAACCGGGTCGGAGAGCAGCGAGCCGGCGAGGATGCCGAGCGTCAGCGGAGGGACGATGGTCATCGCGACGAGCATCAGACCGATCCGCATGGTCTCGGTGCCGCCGACCGCGCGGTACACGTCGAATGCCACCGACTTGTGCTCGAGCTCCTCCAGGGCGTGCCAGTTGAGCAGATGCCACACTTCCGGATCACCCGGAATGGCCTGCACTTCCTCGCTACCCAGAGTCCGCTCGGCAAGGATCGCGGTCATGTGCTCGGCCATCGCCGTGAAGGCGAGGTGTGCACGGGAGGGCAGCATGTTCTCGAACCGGATCAACCGGTCAACCTGCCTCGGCGAATCCCACCACGCGATGGGGTAACCCAGTTCGATCAGCTTCTCGTTGATCCGCCGATGCTCTTGTCCGTGCACCGACTCCTGCCCGATGAATCCTGCGACGCGTTTCTTGAGCACCGGGTCGGTGATCTGCTCGGAGAACCTACGCACCGAGCGGATGAATCCCTCTTCACCGGGTGGGAAGCCGCCGGACAGTCCGGCGACGAAATGGCTGTAGACGATGTCGTCTTCCACGAAGTACTTGTGAGCGTTGCCGTCGTCGCCGAAACGGAATCGGATCCGTCGGGTCTTGGGGTACGCCGCGGCTGAACTTGCCATTTCACCACTCCCTTGTGACGGAAAGTTACTAGTACTTGAAGTACTACCTTCAGTACACCATAAGGCGACGGCGGCGCGGGGCGCAATACACCGCTGCGGGTGAAATGGATTCAATAGATCACCGCTGGCCGGCGAGCGACCTAGGGCGACAACGAAACAAAGCGCCCCGTCAGGCAGGGCCAAAAGCTAGTCAGCAGGCAAGACGATGGGGTCGTCCGGATGCAGCTCGACACCACGAGCCTTGGCGGATGCCGCCAGCCCGCCCCACACATAGACCACCAGTTCGTCGACGAGCGTTTCCTTGCTGATGACCGGCTCATCGAACCAGCGCAGGACGGCAATACCTGTTGAGGCCAGCATCGCGTCGATCACGTACTCGATGTGATCGGCGTTGCCACCGCGAGAACTGAATATCGAGCCCACCAGCTGGGCAATGGCGTCGGACAGCGGCCGCCCGCTCTCGATGAGCGATGTCGCGTTCGCGTATTGGACACTCAGCAGAAAGCGCACCAAGTTGGGCTGCTCATCGACGAGGTCGACGTAACCGGCCATTCCCGAGCGGAAAAGTTCAAGCAGGCTCAGGGACAAGTCGATGTTCGACACCACCCGCTCGACAACCAGCTCCTGGACGCGCATCGCCACCGCGGTGAAGAGGGCTTCCTTGTCGGCGAAGAAGCGGTACAGCTTGGGCCGGGAGATACCCGCGGACTTGAGGACATCGTCGATCGAGAGATCCGGACCGAGCTCGTTGATCGCGTGCAGGGTGGCTTCCACCAGTTCCGCGCGAACCTTCGCACGATGCTCACGCCACCGGTCGACGCGCGCATCACCGGTCAGCTCAGGAAGGCCGCGATCGGGATACACCTGCGTTGACACGCCCACATCGTAGACCGACTACCTGGGCCTCCGGTGCGCATAGCGCCACGTAGACGAACCGAGGATCAACAGGTCCGACGGCGACGACAGGCACCCATAAGACGTGTAGCAAACAATGAGGTCGCGACGACGGCATCGATTGCTCTAGAGAGAGGTATCAACCGCCACTGCCCCACCACGGTGTATTTATCCGGCCTGCGGTTCAGCTAATGAAATGGTTGTGACCGCGCCCGAATGAGGCGCCGGCAACTTAGTGCATTTACCAATATATTTGCCAGGAGTGGTTACTGTGTTCGCGTGGCCAGCACCAACGGCGTCCGGCGAGGGCCGGGCCGCCCTCCAAATCCGACCCGCGCACGCGAACGTCAGCGCACGCTGACCGAGGCGGCTGCACTCGAATTCGCCGAGAAGGGCTACCACAAGGCGAGCATCACCGACATCACCCAGCGCGCGGGCGTGGGCCGAGGCACGTTCTACCTGTACTTCGACACCAAACGCGACGCCCTGGACGCGGTGATCGACAATTACTTCCAGAGAACAGTCGCCGCAGTGAACGACACCAGCGAGCTTTTGGGCAATGCGGTCGACTTTCACCAGTATCTGCGCACGGTATTCACCCGACTGTTCGACATGTTGGACAACAGCCCGGAGATCATGCAGGTCATCCTGCGTGAGGGCCTGCTCGACTCGGCGATGACCAAGCGGATGTTCGGCATCCTGGATCTGGCCGAGTCCGTCAACACCGCCATCATCGAGCGGGCCCGTGCGGACGGTGCCATCACCTCGGCCGTCGACTCCACATTCCTGGCGCACGCCATCACTGGATTGTCGATGGCGGCCACCCTCAAAGCCATCCGAGGCGAGCTTGCCGGGGATGCGCGCGAGGCCTACATCGGCTCATTTATCGAGCTAGTGCGGGCGATGACGACCATTCCCCCCACGCTCGCAAATTCTTGAGAATTCCCGTCCCAAGATCGTGAACCTCCGCTAGCCTCGGCCCTAGCCAATAAACTGACCACTGAACCAGTGAATTGCTAGACGGCCGGGTCGGGGGACCTCCGACAGCCTCGTCATGACAGCGCTCCAACCGGGACGCGTCACATATCTACCTGCGTGGGCACATGCTGCAACCTGATCAACGCGGTTACCCCGCGCTTGACACGGACCATGAGCTACACCACACTAAGCCACCGACTGTGATGTGGGGTACTAGATACCCACTGTTACACAGCTGTCCATTAGACGGTCTGTTCATCGAGGTCAGCCTCGAAATGAGAAGGCAAAGGAGCCGCTGTTGAGCTCAGCTATGAGTCAAGTAGCGGCCGAGACGCGCGCAGAGTCCGTCACCGACGATTGGGCCGAGTCCCCGGATGTTGGTCCCGACAGCAAATCCGGCGTGGACGACCCGAGCACTCCGGCCCCCGGAGGCGGCTTCCAGCTACTCGATCGGGCCCCTCGACTTGTCAGGCGCCCCGTCGAATACGCGGTCTCCCAAACCGATTCGATGCTGAAAACACTCGGGCGTTATGTCGATCTGGTGGCGCAATCTTTCGCGTTTCTGGTGAGCGACATCGTCCGCCTACGGCACCCGTGGCAAGACACCGTCATTCAGTCCTGGTTCATCCTGACGGTCACGGTTGTTCCGGCGATCCTGGTGTCGATCCCCTTCGGCGTGATCGTCGCAGTACAGGCGGGCAGCATCATCTCGCAGGTCGGCGCGTCCTCCATCTCCGGCGCCGCCGGTGGTCTGGGCGTCATCCAGCAGGGCGCGCCCATCGTCGCCGCACTGCTTCTCGGTGGCGCGGCGGGTTCGGCGGTCGCCACCGACCTTGGTGCCCGGAGCATCCGCGAGGAAGTGGACGCCATGCGGGTGATGGGCGTCAATCCCATCCAGCGGCTCGTAACACCCCGACTGGCGGCGATTCTGTTCGTCTCACCACTGCTGTGCATCTTCATCATCTTCGTCGGGATCTTCGCCGGTTACCTGGTCAACGTCGGTTTTCAGGGCGGCACCCCCGGCAGCTACCTGTCCTCGTTCGCCGCGTTCGCGAACGTCAATGACGTCACCGTCGCGGTCCTCAAGACCTGGCTGTTCGGGGTGGTGGTCATCCTCGTTGCCTGTCAGCGTGGCCTGGAGGCCAAGGGTGGCGCGCGGGGAGTCGCCGATGCGGTGAACGCCACCGTGGTGATCGGTGTGGTCACGGTCATGGTGCTCAACACCGTGATCACGCAAATCGTCGCGATGTTCATGCCGTCGAAGGTGGGCTGAGAGTGGCCACCTCCCGTCCCTCCCGGTACTTCCCCGACGAACTACCCCCGGTCGCGCGGTCCATCTGGAACTTCACCAAGGGCGCGGGTGGCTCCGCCGAGTACATCGGCCACCAGATCACCTTCGTCGGCTTGGTGCTCGCGGCCATACCGCAGACCATCAAGCGTTACCGACGCCAAACCGGCGTCCTGCTCGTCGATATGACCTGGGGCAATGGCTCGATCATCGTCGGCGGTGGGGTGATCGGTGTCCTGGTTTTCATGGGGATCGCGGTCGGCGCATCCGTCGGCATCGTGGGCTTCTCGACCCTGGACATGGTGGGGATGGGCTCCCTCACCGGGTTCATCTCCGCCTACGTCAACACTCGGGAAATGGCCCCGATGATCGCCGCCATCGGATTCGCCGCACAGGCGGGATGCCGCATGACCGCCGAAATCGGGGCCATGCGTATTTCCGAAGAGATCGACGCACTGGAGGCCCAGGGCATCCGGTCGATCCCGTTCGTCGTCACCACCCGCGTCATCGCCGGAGTCATCATCATCGTTCCGCTGTACGTACTGACGTTGCTGCTGGCCTACGGTTCCTGCGCGTTCATGGTGTTCTTCGTCCATAACCAGTCGCAGGGCGTGTACAAGCATTACTTCGACTCATTCGTGCACCCGATCGACGTGCTCTATTCGGTGATCAAGGCCGTGGTGTTCGTCGTCATCATCATCGCCATCCAGTGCTATCAGGGCTACTACGCGGGCGGCGGTCCCGAGGGCGTGGGTATGGCCTCGGGACGCGCCATCCGGGCATCGCTGGTCGCGATCGTTCTCTTCGACATGCTTCTCACGTTGCTCTTCTGGGGCAACAATCCTGGAATTCAGATATCGGGGTAACGGGTGGCCATCTACAAAGATCCGAGTGGACGGTCCGCAGGCCCGGTCGCTCTCAAGATACGAGGGCTTGCCCTGGCACTTGTGGTCGCCGCCGGCGGCTACTCCCTCTACCAATCCGGCATCGGCAGTTATGGCGATCCCTTCGAGCTCACCCTGATCACCAACACCATCGGTGAGGGCATGGGCCCCGGGGGCGAGGTGAAGTACCGCGGCTACAACATTGGCAAGGTCAAGTCGCTGCAGACCACCGGGTACAACAAGCAGCGGATGACGGTGCTCCTCGATGGCCGGCAAGCCAAGGCGCTCGCGGCCGATACCAAGGCGCGCTTCACCTCGTCGAACATCTTTGGCACCGCCGCCGTCGAGCTCGTCAGTAACGGGGTCGGCGAACCGCTGAAACCCGGTGGGGTGCTGGAGATCAGCAGTGACGTCGAGGCCGCATCCATCACCGGATTCCTCCGAATGGGTCAGCGGCTGGGCTCGATCCTGGACAGCCGCGAGTTCAATGCGATCATCGCAACATTCGAGCGGCACGCCGACCTGACCGGCCCGGTCGTAAAGTCCTTCTGGGACTTGTTCGCGATGATCGCCGATTCTCAGACGGTGCCCTTCTCCAAAACACTGTCGGTGATGGCCTCATTGATCGAGGGCACCAACGAATTTGTCCCCGTCATCGGGTCCACCAACAAGCTGCTCGACAGCCTGACCTTCATGGTTGCACCGAGTGACACTGAACGGGCCACCGCCGCAATCAATTCGCTGACGCAGCTACTCAAGGGAGTTGGCGACGGACTTCACGAAAACAACGACTGGATCGTTCCCTTGGTTCGGTCGCTCTTGGATCTGACCATTCCTTCCACCTACTTCCTGGGCAGCCTCGCCCCGGCGTACGACAGGCTTAACGGCCTGCTCGACAGAACAACCGCCGCATTCCCCGTCGACGACGGCAAGGTACGCCTCAACGTCCAACTGATCATGGATACCGCGCCCGGACTCACCGCGGCATTGCCGATGGCGCCCGACGGCCACGTAGCTTCCGCCGCCGCCGGACCCGTGCCCGGACCCACCTCTGGAGGACAGCGATGAAGCGGATTGCACTTCTGATGGCCGGCCTCACCGCGACAGTCGCGGTGGCAGTGGTGCTGACCCTGATCATCGTGAACGCCCTGCGCACACCGGTCAACGGCCCAGTGCGGCGATTCGACGCGCTATTCACCGACGTCTCGGGACTGATCATCGGCAACGACGTGCGTATCTCGGGTGTACAGGTTGGCAAGGTCGAACGAATTCATCTCGACGGCAAGAACGCCCGAGTGACGTTCAATGTGCTGACGGACCATCCGCTGTACCAGAACACCACCGTCGCGATCCGGTACCAGTCGCTGGTCGGTCAGCGATACGTCGAGATCGCGCAGGCACCAACACCCAGCGCACCCCTGGGTGCCGGCGCGACCATACCGCTCGGGCAGACCATCCCTTCATTCGATATCGCCAAGCTGTTCAACGGTTTCCGGCCCATATTCCAAACATTGGACCCCGCCCAGTTCAACAGGTTGACGGAAAACATTCTGCAACTCATCCAGGGCGACGAGCGCGGAATCGGGCCGATCTTGCGCGATATCGATGCCGTCCTCAAACTCACGGTGGACCGCCAGGCCGCCCTCCAGGCCATCATCACGAATCTCGGTGATATCTCGAAGGATCTCGGCGGCACCTCCGACCAATTGTTCTATCTGGTCAACGATCTCAACGATGTACTGGCCCCGTTCGAAAAACAGGCCGACGAATTCAACCGGGCAGGCAAGGATGCACTGCCAATATTGCGCAGAGCGATCAGCCTGCTGCGGTACATCGAGAACACGGTCGATGGCGCCCAGCTGCCCATGTACGACGTGATGAGCCGCACCACCCCGGGGACGCCGACCATCATCGCGGGACTGTCCTTGATCCCCGACCTTGTGCAGGGCATGCGCGATGCACTGATCGAGGAGAAAACAGCGCCCCCCACCGCCTTCGAGTGCAAGAACGGTGTGGTGACGATGCCCGGAATCGGTGAGGTGTCCTTCGCCAATCAGGATCTGGTGGTGTGTAGGTGAACGCCCTTACGCGACTCTTCGCGGGCAACCGCCCGATTCTCGATGAACACCAGGCAGCCAAGCGGAATCGCCGCAATGGGCTCATCGGCCTGCTCGTCATCGTCGCGATCCTGGCCGCTACCGGCGTGGCATTCGTCAATACCAGCGGTATGAAGACCTACGCGCTGCACCTTCGTGCCTCGGGCGGGCTGCGTGCCGGCGACGACGTTCGAATCGCCGGCATCTCGGTGGGCAAGGTGTCGAGCGTTCGCATCGATAAATCATTGGTAGAGGCCACCTTTACGGTGGATCACTCGGTACCTGTCGGATCAGAATCGCGTGTCGATATCCGGATGCTCACCCCGTTGGGTGGGCACTATGTGGCCCTCTACCCCGAAGGCTCTACCCCGCTGGGCAAAACCCCCATTCCGCCCGAGCGCACCAGCATCCCTTTCGAGATCAACGAGCTGTTCCAGAAGTTCACGCCCGTGGTCAAGAAGGTGGACGCAAAGGTTATCCATGACAGCCTGATGGAAGTAGCGAACGCAGTCGAGAAGTACCCCAACGGTTTACGTGACTTCTTCAACTCGTCTCAGTCACTCGTCAGCGCACTTGCGCCGACCACCGAAGATTTCCACGCCACCCTGAACTACGCGAACGAGTACCTCCGGGCCTTCAAGACGGGCAAGGAACAGCTCGCCAAGATCGTCACCATGATGTCCAAACTCGGCGCCAAGTACGCCAACAGCACGACCGATCTGATCGAGGTCTTCGTCCTGTTGCGGGATCTCTTCCGGCTTCTCAACCGATTCACCACTGCATACGCGCGTGATTACGAGCCCATGCTCAACGGACTGGACGACATCGTCGACACCCTCACCAAATATCCCGAGAAGCTCGGTAAGGCCGCCGAACAGTGGGGCCAACTCGTCGGGATCGTGCTTCCCATGCTCAGCGGCAACGGCATCACCGTCAACGAGAACGACCGGGTGATCCCCGGGCAAGACGTCTGCCTACCCCACTTCTTCAGGTTCTGTTGAGGCCCTTGATGACACAGCCAACATTTGTCCAGAACATCCTGACTCGCCTCGCGGGCATGCGCCGCGGTGCGCGGGCGGCCCTGGTGACCGCCATCGGCGTGGTGCTCGTCGCGGTGGTGGCAGTTGCCGGAATCTTCGGCGCTCGCACCGTCCTTCCCGCCGTCAAGAACATGGTGATGCCGTACCTGGGGAATACCCATATCCCATTGTTGGACAACACCAAATCGCTCTGCGCGGACTTCCGCGACGGGTCCGGGCTCTACAAGGGCAACAAGGTCCTGCTCCTCGGCGTCGAGATCGGGACCGTGACAGCGGTTACCAACAAACCCGATCACGTCGAGGTCGACTTCGAGATCCCCGACGACATGGACCTGCCCGCCGACGTAGGCGCGGCGAGTTATTCACAATCGGTGATCACCAATCGCAGTATCGAACTCACCCGGTCGTGGAGCGAGGGCCCCAAATTTGCCGGAAACCAATGCATCTCACTAGAAAACACCAGAACACCGGTGACCGTCACCGAATCTTTCTCTGCTATCGGTGAGCTTGCCGACACCCTGATGCAGGCAGCTCCCGGACAAGATCCGGCCAATTCGCCTGGCGTGCAGGCGCTCAACAAGACTCTCAAGGGAGCGGCCCGATCGCTCGACGGCGTGGGCCCCGGATTCAAGGAGATGCTCAACAACCTCACCACAATGGTGGGCGATCCTTACAAGGCAGACGCCGATTACCGTCAGCTCTTCGAGAACAGCGCCATCGTCACCTCGAACTGGCTGCAGTACTGGAACGAGTTCGCGGGCGTGGTCAAGGTGCTCCCCGATGTCGCCCGGTTGATCGCGGGCATATCGGACAACTTCGCTGTTGGCCTTGACTACCTCACCACCGTTCTTCCCACTGTGAACGGGATGGTGCAGCGCGCCGCCGGCCGGATGTACAAGAACCTCTTCGACAAAATCGTGCCCTGGGTGCGTGACATCCTCAACGCCTACACCCCGCATATCCTCACGTTCTTCAGTACCTTGCCACCGGTCATCAATTGGCTGTCCGATGACATCTACCTGCCCAACACGAAGACCCATAACGTCACCTATGTTCCTCCGCGCGTTGCCATCTCGCCGGAGCAGGCCAGCGCCATCTGCCAAAATCTGCGCAGCCGGAACACCCCCGGATCTCAGGCGGCGTGTGCACCCGGGACCGCCACGGACCCGGTGACCCTCGGTTTGACCAACCTGATCATGGGAGCGGCGCTGTCATGATTCGACGCTTACTTCTCGTCCTTCTCGCCGCGGTGTTGACCGTGGTCCCGGCCTGCTCGACCGAGGCCCTGGACCCCACCAAGATGCCCATGCCCGGCGCCTACATCCCGAAGGACACGTACCGCCTCAAGATCGAGTTCTCCAGCGTGCTGAACCTGCCGGGAAGGGCGAAGGTCGACTCCGGCGGCGTACAAGTAGGCCTGCTGGACCGGGTGGAGCTCAGGGGCACCACTCCCGTCGCGTACGTCGATATCGATGGCGGCGCCACGTTCCCGCGGAACGTCAAGGCCGAGCTCCGCCAGGCCACCGTGCTCGGCGACATCTACATCGCGATGATCTCGCCCACCGATCCCGCGCCCGCCCACCTCAAGGACGGCGACACCATCGCGCTGGCCGACACCGTCCCGGCCGCGAATGTGGAGGACCTCATGAGGTCCATGTCGAACCTGATCGGCGGAGGCAGCCTCAACACCATGCAGACCACGGTGGCCAACATGAACAGCTCCTTTCCCCCGCCGGAGGAACTCGATCGCATCCATCGTTCGCTGGCCGGAATGGTCAACGATCTGTCCAACAACCAGGACACGCTCAACAAGATCCTGACCAATATGCAAACCATCAGCGAGAGCTTCCGGGCCAACAAGGGAACGTATCGGCGGCTGCTTGCCGAGGGCCCGACCAAGCTGCCCTCGCTGGCCAAGGTGGTACTGAGCCTGAGCGATCTGATCATCAATGGCGCGCAACTCGGGCGCGAGGTCGGGCAGATCCTCGACTACCCCAACCTGATGCAGATCCTCTCCTACCTCACGCCGTTCATCCACACCACCTCGACGGCCGATACCACCATTCCGGTACTCGGCGACAAGATGGTCCGCACCATCCGCGACAGGATCATTCCCTTCTTCAAGGATGGCGGCCCCAAGTACACCGTCACCGATATTCAAACCCCGGATGGGACATTGGGAGTCAGCCCGGGAGAACGTGCCGACTCGGCCATCCGAAACATGCAGACGATGGGGCTGGTGCGATGAGGCTCAATGTGTTGCTCACCCTCGCGGTGCTCTCGATCATCTCGCTTGTCGGCGCGATCTATATGGCCTTTGGTGTCCTCGACATCGCCTCCACCAACAAGACTCATCGCATGACGCTCATGCTGGAAAGCTCGGGCGGATTGATGTCCACCTCTCAGGTCACGCTGCGGGGCATCAAGGTGGGACGGGTCACGAACATTCAGGCCACCCCAACAGGTTTGGCAGTATCGATGGCCCTCGACAGCGGATATCCCATCCCTGTCGACAGCCAAGTGAGTGTCCAGAACCTCTCGGCCGCAGGCGAACAGTATG
Organism: Mycobacterium sp. D16R18; assembly: GCA_002013775.1. Taxonomy (GTDB): domain Bacteria; phylum Actinomycetota; class Actinomycetes; order Mycobacteriales; family Mycobacteriaceae; genus Mycobacterium. The sequence goes on along the minus strand of MAFD01000004.1, from coordinate 120,745 downwards.
TGGAGTTCAAACCTGTCCGTATCGAGCCCCCGTACTACAGCGACGGCGCCGTGATCCCGGCCTCGAAAGCGGCACCCGTGTACACCGTGAGCGATCTCCTGCAGAAGGGCAACGCACTGATGCAGGCCATGAACGCCGACGACCTGGAGATCACGCTCAACAACGTGGCGGCGGGATTCATGGACAACACCAAGACCATCGACCAGTTGGCCACCACTGCAGGATTGTTCGCACAGATGGTGAAGGACGACAAGCATTATCTGGCGCAACTGATCGGCAATACGTCGACTCTGACCAACGGTCTCGGCGATATCCGCGCTGGCGAGATCATGAAGCAATCCGCCAAATCCGTCCCGGCCAGCATGGACGGCCTGGTGGCCCTGGTGAAGGTGATCGAGAAGCTCGAACCACTCGTCGAAGCCGGTATGGGCGATGGAAAGCCGCTGACCGACCTCGTGGACAAGCTCTTCGACTACGTCAACGCCCTGTCCGAGCCGCTCTCGGAATTCGTGACGGTCCTCGAGCCCATCGTCGCTCCGCTGCGCGATGTCAAGTTGGACGCCGGACACTGGCTGGACTTTTGGGATTCGACATTCAACAACCAAGGCGGAGTGCGCGTACACCTCGGCGTGCCTGAGTGGCCACAGCCCGAATCTCCCCGACCCGCGCAGGCCCAGTCAGCGCAACCGGGGGCCACACCGTCCACACCCAAACAGACACCAGCACCACAAACGGCAACGGCAGGAAGGCCCGGATCATGACCGACATCGACGAGCGCAAGCTCACCCTGGATGACGCAGATCCCGAGGGACTCTCGGAGACCGCCGACGAGGTAACCGAAGCCCCTGCAAAATCCAAGGAGAAGCCCGCGAAGGGCCCGAAAGTCGCTGAAGACGAACCCCATACGGACACGGTGGATAGCGACGCCAACATCTGGAAGTGGATCGCCATCGGTCTGCTCGCGTTGGGAATCGTCGGCGCCGCTCTTGGGGTCTGGCAGTACCAGAAGTTATCCGACACCCTCGCCGCCGTCCGCACGGGCGATACCGAACGCACCGCTGCCACCGACGCGGCGTCCGCATACGCGATGAAGTCACTCACCTATAGCTACGAAGATCCCGAAGGCTTCTTCAAGAACGTCAAAGAGGGTGCCGCCGAACCACTGCAGAGCAAGTACAGCGATGCCGAGAAGCTCCTCAAGGCCATCATGCTGCAGGCGCAGGTGACGTCGAAGGGCGAGATCATCGCCTCGGACGCGGTAGCACAGCAGAACGGCATCTATCAGGTTGTGGTCACCACCCGGCAGACCACTCGCAACGTGCAAAACCCGGAGCCACGGGCGACCACACTCGTCCTGCAGATCACCGTCAAAAAGGACGGCGACGGATGGCAGGTGACCGATATCGGCCCCAAGAATGCCAGCTCCACCGGCACCATCATGCATCCCGGCGACCAGAAGTTGCTTCCCGAAGGCATTGACGCCCCGGCCCCCGCGCCCGGTAAGGCACCGGCCCCCAGCCTCCCGCCGCTGCCTGCGCTACCCGCGCTTCCCGGTCAGAAGTAGGCAATGCCCCGGCGTATGCATCACCTGGGCGCGGGTGTCACAGTGGCTGTCCTGCTGGCTTCGGTGCAGGCGATCCACCCGGTAGCTGTGGCGCGGGCGGCATTGCCGCCCTGCCCCAGCCGAACCACCATGATCGTGCCGGAACGCTCTATGGCACATACGGATTGCCGCCTGTCGGCCGCAGACGGCACCGGGATCACCTTCGATGTCGAGTACTGGCAACCGCACCCCGACAACAACGACGCCCCCGACTACCCACCGCTGTCGGCCAGGGTCACCATCAAGGACGCCGCCGGCAAGAAGCTGCAGGAGGTCAACGAACTGCTGGAGCCATCCAGCCCCGCGCCGGTCGGCTTACAGGACATCGACGGGGACGGCCGGGACGAGATGATCATCCCGATCGCGACCCGGGTCATGAACGGCGCTGTGAACAGCCGCTTTTCGGTGTGGCGTGCCGAGAAACAGACGACCCATTTCGAGCGGGTTCAGATGTTCGGGCAGGCCATCTACCCCAGCGGAGACGGCTATGTCGTGGTCAACAGCGGCGCGTTCTCCAGCCGCGATCTCGACTTCTACCTACCGACCGCGGCCGGGTACACCCACATCATCACGTTGACCATGACCACCGAAGAAGTCGACCCGGACACCCGCAAGGTCCTCACCGCAAGCTGCATGGTGCACAAGCAGTCCGGGCTGGGGGCTATCGACATGGACTGGCAGGATGCACCCGTCTTCTGTGATTCGCCTGCAGCCAAGTCTATTTGGCCTGATGCCGTACGGGTGGAGACCAACCGGCGCGTGCAGGGCCGGTAACGTCTTAGGACAGGTCCGCACTCTCCAGGAGGGCGATGAGCGACCGCATGCCCGGCCGGAAGCCCCACGCGAACACCACCCGCAGCAGGGGTTGGAGCCAGCGTAATGGCAACGCAGACAGGAATCGCGGGGTTATCGCGACGGTCCAGTGGACGGTGCAGCCACCGGGCGTTGGGGTCAGCACGTAGTCCTCGGCCCACAGCTTCAGCAGTGGCCACGTGCCCGCCACCGCGGAGTAGGTGATGCGGTGTGGTGGTTCGTACCGCCAGAATCTCTCGCGCTGGATCCACAGGAAACGCCAGGGCGCCGATACCGTGCCCATCTCGCGTTCCATCCCCACCGAGCGGCGCGGTTCGTCATACCGCACGCCACACCCGAACGGCAGCCACGACCAGGCATGGTCGCTGTCGAGCGCCGCCCACACCTGACCAAGAGGCACATTGAAGGTGTGGGCGGTGCGCAGCACGATGGCCGCCGATTCGAACGCCGAATCATCCGACATCGGGACCCGGCACGTGGGGGCGAGCATCGGCCATCCCATTGTCAGACCACTACCTGCGAATCATTCAGGACCGCGGTCGAATCGATGGCCCTAGCCTGTTGTGCATATTGGTAATCGGCGGCCGGGAAGTTTCTCGCCGCGCGACGCGCCTGCAGGGTGGTGGTGGGCCGCAGCAGCGGGACATCATCGTCGGCGTTCTTCCAGTACGACCGCACACCTCGATTGAGTTCGGTGAAGTAGTACTTCAGGTTGCGGCCGTTGCGCAGCATGCTCTGGTGGAACTTGTCCAGCGCCTCCTGTCGCACCTCCATGCGGGTAGCACCACGTTCGCCCGCCAGCGAGATGGCCCGGACGATGTGAGTGACCGCGGTGTCGGCCAGCCCATGCCATCCGCCGTTGCCGGTCCAGGAGTAGGGCCCGACGATGATCCAGCGGTTGGGGAAGCCGGTGATCGAGACGCTCTCGTACGCCTGCATCCCGCGGGTATTGAAGAAATCGCCGAGGTCACGCCCAGCGACTCCGGTCACGCGGCCCTGTTTGTAGGAAGCCGGCTCCGAGAACAGATCGAAACCTGTTGCTGTGATGAGGAAATCGGCCTCGTGCACGGTGCCGTCCGTCGTCCTCACGCCCTCGGGAACCACCTCGGCGATCGGTGTGGTGACCAGCGAGCAGTGTGACTTGTTGAAGACCCGCGGGAAGGCGGAATTGAGGGTCGGCCGGTTCCCCAGCGGCCCGAAGAACGGGAGCAGATCCCGCGCGACCTGCGGATCCTTGACCACCGCACGTAGATACGCTCCGTACAGTGCACGTCCGGCGGCATCGAACCACCGCATCAACGGTCGCATGACCGCGCCCGGAGTGTTGATCAGGAACCACAGACCCAGGCTGCCGCCCAGCAGGGCTCCCCACTCGATCACCGAGAACAGCCCCGGGATGCGAAGTGCCCATTGCGCAACTACGGGGATCCGGAAGTCGGGTTTGGGAATGCAGTAGACGGGCGTCCGCTGAAACACCACAAGCGATTCGGTCTCGTCCGCTATGGCGCCGCACAACTGGACACCGGTCGCGCCGGTGCCGATCACCGCCACGCGCTTACCCCGCACATCATGTTCCGGCAGCCACTGCACCGGGGTCACTTGGGTACCCGCGAAGCTCTCGAGCCCCTTGATACCAGACTGCTTGGGATCGAAGAAGGGGCCGATCGCCGAGACCAGGAACCGCGCGGTGATCACCGAGCCGTCGGCGAGATTCAGGCGCCAGCAGTGGTTCTCCTCGTCCCACTCCTCGTTGCGTACGTCGACTCCGAAACGGAAGTGCGGCCGCAGGTTGAATCTTTCGGCGACCTGCTGGTGGTAGGCCTGCACCTCGGCTCCGGGCGCAAAAACGCGAGACCACTGCGGATTACGGAAGAATGGGAACTGGTAGATCACCGAGGGGATATCGACGGCGATCCCCGGATAGACATTGTCGCGCCACGTCCCGCCGAGGTCCGCGGCCCGGTCCAGGATGACGAAGTCCTCGATACCCGCTTGCTGCAAACGCACGCCGGCACACAGGCCCCCGATGCCCGCACCGATGACGACGACGTGATGATCGGGAATTGATGTGGTCATGAGGACTCCTCACTCGATGTCCGGGATGGACAGCTCATTGATGTTTCCGGTGTTGATGGCGACGGGCCTACCGTCACCCACCTGTGCATGTAGAAGGTTGTGGTCCGCCACCGGCGCCCGAAGGGAATCCGCACCGGGATCCGGGCCAGAATGATGTGCCCGTCTGCCACCGCAACCAACTCGCTGCGGGTGAGGTCCCACACGAACCACCGAGCGAAGGGCCGCACAGCCGCAGTGACGACGCGGTTCATCTTTCCCTGCGGAAGATGCCAGTCCAGCAAGGTAACCCAGTGCCCCGGCGTCTTCGAGTCCTCCATGGTCACGGTGCGGAAATCGAATACCTCTTCTCCACGGCAACCCGCGGGGCGCGGATAGCCGGGGAACATCAGGCGCCACACCCAGCGGAACTCGCGGTGCGTATTCGAGATCCCGCACCGACCCCCGTCGAAGAACCGATGCCCCTGCCACCAGCGTCCGAGGCCCCACCGCAACAGCGAATCGACCAGTCGGCCATAGGGGCTGGCCAGATACCTGGCCTGTGTCAGGCCGTCCGTGCCACCCAGCGGAGTTCCCATGAGGAAGACCGCCTCGAGTGCCGCGAGGTCGCCCGCCTTGCCCAGTTCATCGAGCCATTGCCACGTCAGTTCGGCGGCATGGCCCGGGTCGGACTGGCCCAATCTGGCAAGTCCGGCCCGGACCCCCTCCGAAGCCGCCGTCACACGACGCTGGTGTCCCCTCAACGGGTCGCCACACTGAGCACTGTGGTGACCCCGATCAAGAGCTGCATAGACACGGTGTCTCCTGGCTAGTTCGCCGATACGGCGGCGGTTCTCGCCGTCGCGGCACGATCGCCCGGAACCGGCAGCTTCTCAAATCGGAAGTCGTCGAGCGGAAAGCGTTTACTGGCCCGCGTCGACTGGTACGCGGTAGTTGGGCGCAGGAATGAGAAGTCGCCATGGCGGTCGATGTAATAGGAATTCGCGTCGACACACGCACGCCCATGCATGAGCGTCGACTCCGCTTTGGGCGCAATGAAATCGAAGAACCGATCATTGGCCTCTTCGGTCACCGCGAAGGCCGTCGCGCCACGCTTGCGCGCCTCGGTGATAACCCGCACGGCAATACGCGTGGCGTTCTCCACCATCACGTGCCACGAGCTGCCGCTCCACGCGAACGGCCCGAAAACCATGAAGGTATTGGGCAGCTGCGGCATCGTCACACCCTCGTATGCCCTGGCGCGATTGTTCTCGTAGTAGTCGGCCAGATCAAAGCCGTTGCGCCCCTTAACTGGGCGCGCACGGTAGACCTCAGGGCTTTGGGACATTTCGAACCCGGTGGCAAGCACCAGGACATCGATATCGCGGTGCGCACCGTCCTTGGTGACAACCCCCGTCGGGGTGATCTTGGCGATCGGATCGGTCACCAGATCCACATGGGGCTGGGTGAAGGTGCGATAGTAGATGTTCGAGACACTCGGTCGTTTACACCCGAATCCATACTCGGGCGTGAGCTTCTTGCGCAGCTCGCGGTCTCGAACCTGGCTGAAAAGAAATGCGCGACAGGCCCATTTCGGGATCAACGTGATAGGCGCGATCTGCTTGCCGTACACCGTGATCGCCACCAGACCGACCTCCACCGCTGCCGCGGCGATCCCCCGGATCAGCGACTGCAGACCGGGAACGTACTTCAACGCCAGCCGGGCTACGCGCGGTATCGGAAAGTCCGGTTTGGCAAACACCCAGATGGCCCGGCGCTGGTATACATCCACATGCGAGGCCACCCGAGCCATCTGCGGAATCAGCTGAACCGAGGTGGCCCCGGTGCCGATCACCGCCACCCGCTTGCCCTTGAGGTCGAAAGCATGGTCCCAGTTCTGAGTCTGGATCACCTTGCCGCCGAACGAGTCCAGGCCTGGAATATCGGGCACCTTCGGCTCGACGAACGCGCCGACCGCGGTGATGACGTACCTGGACGTCAGCACCGCGCCATCGGCGAGGGTGAGGCGCCACAGGTGGTTGTCCTCGTCCCACTCCCGCTTCATGACCTCGTGCCCCAACCGCAGGTGGTCGTTCAGGCTGTACTGGTCGACCAGGCCCGCGATGTACTGCTGCACCTCGCGGCCCTTGGGAAAAGTGCGGGACCAGTCGGGGTTTTTCGCGAAGGAGAATTGATACACGATCCCCGGGACATCCACTGCCACATCGGGATAGTGGTTGTTGTACCAGGTGCCACCTATCCCCGCGGACCTCTCGAGGATGACGAAATCGGTCAGTCCTGCGCGCTTCAGCCCGATGGCGGCACCAAGCCCGCCTATCCCGGCACCGATAATGACGGTCTCATGCTCAGGGGCACTCATAGCGTCGCCTCGACCTGCTGTTCGATACGGCCGTCATATTCACTGCGTGCTCGCCGGTCCACCGGTCCCACGGTCCTGTCGGCATCGACGACTCGCCTACCCAGCAGCCACAACCACTCGGGAACCAGGTGCTGTAAGCGCAGTGCGAGGACTGTCCCCCTCGGGGAACCGACCACCGCGGGCCGATTGCGCACGGTCCTCACCGCGTCGCGTGCCACCCACCCGGGGGGAATGATGCCGAGTTTCTCCCACCACTTGAAGGGAATACCGTCCACCAGCTGGGTGCGGACGGCTGCAGGCATGACCGTCGAGATCGTCACGCCGGTACCGGCCAGCTCCTCGCGGGCGCTGCGCGCGAATCCGGTGGCGGCGTGCTTCGATGCGACATAGCTGGCCAATCCCGGTGAGTGAATTGCGCCGGCCGCCGATGTCACATTGATGAAATGTCCTCTCCCCCGGGCGATCATCCGCGGAGCGAGCACCTGGTAGGAGATGTAGTGACTCCAGAAGTTGACGCGCATCGTCGCCTCGGCCACCCCGCGCAGCTCTCCCAGGAGCGGGCCCACGGGCATGATCCCCGCGTTGTTCACCACGATGTCAATGGGTCCGATGGTCTCCTCGACCTCGGCCACCACGCGCAGATACTCGTCAAACTCGGCCACATCCAGCGCAAATCCTTGTGCACCCGAACCGATTTCGCGTGCAGCCCGGGCGGCGGCCTCGCCGTCGAGATCGGCGATGATCACACGCACGCCCTCACCTGCCAGCCGCTGCGCGATGGACAGCCCGATACCGCGAGCGCCACCGGTGACCAGCGCGATGGCGCCCTCCATCGGAATCTCTGTGAACTTCATGCGGCCGTCCCGCCCACATGAGCCCTGACGAACGCCGAGATCTCACCAACGGCGGCCCGCGCATCGCCAAGCACATCCGCGGCGATCTGGAAGTCGTGCACCTGATTTCTCCATATCTGCAGTTCGACAGGCACTCCGGCCTCGGCTAGCCGAGTGGCCGCGAATTCGGCATCAGGGCGCAGGATTTCATCACTGCCCACCTGAATAAGCGTCGCCGGCAGGCAGGCCAGCACGGCGAGGTCGCCCTCGACAAAACTGTCGAGAGTCGCAAGTCCGGCCGTGGACCGTTCCGCGGACAGCATGAGGCGCTCCATGGCGATCAGCGCCGCCCGCGGGAACAACGAGTCGTTGGACTGACTGGCCAGCACCAGCTTGCCCGCGGGGTCGCGCTGCACCAGGGGTGACATGCACACCAGCGCACCCGGCGAGCCGAGCCCGCGACGCTGTGCGATCAGGCTCGTCACCAAGGCGAGGAAACCACCCGCGGAATCCCCGGCGATGACGATCTCCTCGGACTGATAGCCGAGCTCGATGAGATACCGATAGCCGTCGAGCGCATCCTCGAGCGCTGCCGACACCGGGTGCCCCGGCAGCTTGCGGTAATTGACGGCGAGGGACGTGACACCCGCGCCCACGACGATGCGTGAAACCAGTCTGCGATGCGTGTTCAGGCCGCCCACGACGAACGCCCCGCCGTGCAGATAAAGCACCGCGCCACTGGGTGACTCGCCCGTGGGCGCCATCAGCTCGGCCTCGCAGTGAGCGAGCCGCACACGCGAACGACGCACCCCCCGCACGGGCCGCAGCACCACGGCCACGAGGTCAACGACTCGGTACGGCCACGGCAAATCCGGGAATCGCGCCCACAACGCAATCACCGGATACGCGAACAGCCGGATGCCCAGCCGCCCCAATCGCAGCAGAACCGTCAGCGAGCCTCGCTCAACGCGTGTGAGCTGCACACGCTCCGCATGCAGCGGCACCACATCGGCCGTCATCGACACTCCCTCGGTGATCTCGTACACACAGGCAACTGTTTAACAGACTGACATGACATTCATAAAAATACAAGAGCGGGTTGCCGCACGCGCCAGATTGGCCGTCAGCGCTGGTGAGACCAGATTTCTATGGCTTCGCCCAAGGGGGTGGCGATACCGGCAAGGCCGAGGTACTCGCGGGCGATCGCCGACCAGGGCGCCTCGGCACCCAGCTTTCCGAGCAATGCCGCCACGCATAGCTCGGTGCGGCGCGCCATCGTGTGCGTCTCCACCAAACGCTGGTTGCGAATGCCGTCGTAGAACTTGGAGGAGGGCAGCACGGCATCGGCGACCGACCGCCGAGCGATATCCGGCGTCATCCGCAGGCTCCCGTCCTCGAGATGCCAGCTACTGACAGCACGGATGTACTCGGTAGCAGCACTTCGCTCCATGGCCTGCGGGTCCGCCAGGAATCCCGCCGCCACGGCGAGCTCGAACGCCTCGTCGTCATTTCCGCTGAGCAGTGCCCGGAAGACGTTGCGCTGCACCTCGGCGTCCTCGGCATCCATGTCCATGCACAGCCCGAAGTCCAGAAAACCGACCCTCCCGTCGGGAAGCATCATGATGTTGCCGGGGTGGGGGTCGGCGCAGAAGAATCCCGTGCGGTACATCTCGCCGCAGTAGAAGCGATAGATCGCCTCCCCCAATCGGTCTCGAACCGGCTGATCCTCACCGATGAGGGCGTCGAAGGGCACACCGTCGAGATACTCGGTCACCAGAACGTGTTCGGTACACAGTTCCGTAATCGGTTCGGGGATACGCCACCCGGGATGTTCGCGAAAGGTGTCGAAAATCCGCTGGTGATGAGCCAGCTCGGTGCGGTAGTCCACTTCCTTGATCATCTGCCGCTGCACTTCTGCGACGATGGCCTGGCTATTGCTCGCCGGCATCTTCTTGGACGCGAGCTTGGCGATCAGTTGCAGGTTCTTCAGGTCCGCTCGGACCTTGGACGCGATATCCGGGTACTGGATCTTGACCGCCACCATCCGCCCGTCGTCCAGACGGGCGCGATACACCTGCCCGATGGAGGCCGACGCGATGGCCCCGGGCTCGATGCTCACGATCCGGGCACGCCGCCCGCCCAGCTCGCGGTCCAGCGCCCGGTGCATCGTCTCGTCGGGAACCCTTGGCGCATTGTCGAATAGGGGCGCGAGCCGTGCGGTGAACTCGTCCCTGACGGAGCTAGAGGTGATACCCACATCCACGACGGAGAGCAGCTGGCCAAGCTTCTGCGCCGCCCCCTTCATCGAGCCCGCGACGGCCACGAGATCGTCGGCGAACCGCAGAATATCGGCGTCCCGACGGGCGGCCACGTCCGCGGCGACCGGCTTTATCGCCGTCGTGATCGCCGACCGCACGGCGTGGCCGGCGACAACCTTTCCCAGCGCCGCGGCCCTCTTCGCACGCAGCGGCACGCCGGCCCGAGTTTCGTTGACCTCGTTGTCAACTGGTTCTCCGATGGGAGTGCTCCTTCGTTTCCCACGCCGGTCTACGGCGCTGGGTTCAGACCATAGAGCAAAAACTGCGTGATGGCTCGCGCGTACTCGTCAATATGGTCCGTCCGCCCCTCGTCGTCAACGATCAGGGTGACGGCACCAATCAGCAGCGATACAAAGGCCTGTCCGAGGAACTCGGTATCGATCGACGGGTTGATCCGGTCGGCACCGATCATCGAGTACACGGACTGCTCGCTACGCACCGATGCAAAGCGGAAGAACTGAATGATGGATTGAAGCGCCTCCGGATCCACTCCGGCGGCCTCCGTGCACACGAAGATCAGCGCGGGTAACCGACCGGCCACCGCCTCAAGCGCGATGCTAAATCCTTGTGCCAGAGCGTGTTCAATGTCCTGGCGCGCATCGAGGCGGCCAACCGGTCGCGACAGGGCAGGTTCCATCGCCGAAAACTCGCGGACCATCAGCGCATCGAGCAAGTCGCGTTTGTTCTGGTAGTAGTTGTAGAACGTGCCGTGGCTGACCCCGAGCCGTTCAACGATCTCGTTCACTCCGACGCCGTGGTAACCGTCGGACAGGAAGCAACCCAGCGCGGCATCGAGAAGTTCATTGCGGCGGTCGGCGGCGACAGGCACCGGAATATGCACGGAATCAACGGTTTCCGCAGCCGCATGCCCGGCGCCCGGCTCCAGGACCACGCCGTCACGCAAGATGCCCGTCTCTGCGATCTGCGAAGCGGTGGTCACAAATCGGTCGCGGGTACTGGGGTTATCGTGCCGGCTTTGGGCGAGCAGAAAACCCGGGAGAACCAGCGCCGGCAACAGGCGCGCGAGCACGGCATGGTTGTGGGCGTCCTCGGGAACCCACCCGGCGCGGCGGCCGCTATCCAAACCCCGCTGGACGTAAGAATCGAGCATCCCCTGAATACCCAGCACACGCTGTTTGAGTTCCTTGTCGGCGGCGGCCGACTGGACGGTCAGAAGTTTGAGCAGTGCCGGTTCCTGGTCCACCAATGCATAGAGGCGGCGGCCGCCTTCCATGATGATGTCGTTTCGTTCTTCGATACCGGCCGTTCCGCCGACCACGTCGAGAAAGTCGTCGAGCGCCAGGGTGTCGACAAGGCGCTCCACGCCGTAGTCGAAAACCAGGTCCAGAACCTCGCGCTTGCTATCGACATACCGGTAGACGGTGCCCTGCCCCATGCCGGCGCGGGTGGCGATATCGGACATGCTGGTCTGCTCGTAGCCGTTTTCGGTGAATGCCGCGAAGGCCGCGTCGACGATCTGCTGACGCCGCCTGTCGGCAAGTCCGGACACCGGGGGCCGTCCTCGGCGAGGCGGATCCTGCGTCACTAGCTGCTCCATCGACGTGCCGGACCGAACCGAGGCGCGCGCGGATATGTGCGCTCCATTGCCGTCAGAGTCTAAACACGTTCGCGCCGGGCCATGCGCGGTAGAGAGGTCAGCCCTCCAGCTTGTAGCCCAGACCACGCACCGTGACCAGGTGCACCGGATTGGCGGGATCCGACTCGATCTTGGAGCGCAGCCGCTTGACGTGCACGTCCAGGGTCTTGGTGTCACCCACGTAGTCGGCGCCCCACACCCGGTCGATCAGCTGCCCGCGGGTGAGCACCCGGCCGCTGTTGCGGATCAGGTACTCGAGGAGATCGAACTCCTTGAGCGGCAAGGTGATCGCTTCCCCGTTCACCGACACCGTGTGCCGATCGACGTCCATGCGCACCGGGCCGGCCTCCAACACGCCGTCGCCCGCTGCGGTCTCTTCGGAATCCGAGCCACGGCGCAGCACCGCCCGAATGCGGGCGATCAGCTCGCGCGCCGAGTAGGGCTTGGTCACATAGTCGTCGGCACCCAGTTCCAGTCCGACGACCTTGTCGATCTCGCTGTCGCGTGCGGTCACCATGATGACCGGCACACTGGACTTTGCGCGCAGCTGCTTGCACACATCGGTGCCACTCATTCCGGGCAGCATGAGGTCCAGCAGCACGATATCGGCACCGGCGCGCTCGAATTCGGCGAGCGCCGAGGGACCGTCGTTGACGATGGTCGCCTCGAAGCCCTCCTTACGCAGCAGGAAGGCCAATGGATCGGCCAGCGAGTCTTCGTCCTCAACAATCAAGACACTGGTCATCGACGTACATGTTCCTCTCGTGTAGTCGCTTGGCGATCCTCGCGTAAGCGGCTGGTGGATGCGTGCGGCGGGGCGTGGTTGATCGCTTCTTTGCGAGGCATGGATTGGTCTGATTGCGGGTGATCTGCGGTTTCCTCGACCGCGTCATCCTCGTCTTCGTAGACCGGGAGGGACAGGGTGAAGGTCGACCCGGTGCCCGGCTGGCTCCACAGCTTGATGGCGCCATTGTGGTTGGCGGCCACATGCTTGACGATTGCCAGCCCCAGGCCGGTGCCCCCGGTGTCACGGGAGCGAGCCTTGTCCACCCGGAAGAAACGTTCGAAGACGCGCTCCTGATGTTCCTTGGCGATCCCGATGCCACGGTCGGTAACGGCGATCTCGATCTTGTCGCCGCGACGCCGGCGGCTGATCGATACCGGCGACCCATGCGACGAGTAGGCAATGGCGTTCGCCACCAGATTGCTGATGGCGGTGATGAGCAGCGTGGGGTCACCGCGCACCTCGAAACCGCTGGGTGCGTCCGTGGTGACCGCGATATCGGCGTTCTCGGCGGCCACCTTGGACCGGCTCAGCGCCTCGGACACCACGAAGTCGACGTCGACGACCTCCAGGTCGGGCAGCTTTTCGGCCCCCTGGAGCCGCGAGAGCGCGATGAGTTCGGTGACCATGTTGCCCAGTCGGCGGGACTCCGCGAGTACCTGCTCGCCGAAATGCTGCACGGTCTCGGGTTCGTCGGAGGATTCCAGCAGCGCCTCGGCAAGCACACCCATGGCACCGACAGGCGTTTTGAGCTCGTGGCTGACGTTGGCCACGAAATCGCGGCGGGTGGCCTCCATCCGCACATGCTCGGAGTCGTCGTCGACGTAGATGACCGCCCAGCGCGGATCTGCATCGGAGAGCCTGCGCACGTGTCCGCGCAGGGAGAACCCCACACGACCCGGCGCCTTCGGTTTGGTGGTCAGATCCACTTCGACGGCCTCACCGGTGTCCAGCGTCCGTTGAGCGGCGTTCCATGCCTGCTCGTCGAGCTGACGGTCGCGCACCAAGCCCAGCTCCCGGGCGCGGGCATTCACCAAGACCACGTCCTGATGCTTGTCGACGACGACAATTCCGGTCGGCGAGATGGCGACAATGCGCTCCAGCATCTGCGAGACGGTCAGACCGGTCTGGGCTATCTGCGAACCCTTCCGGGTCTTGCCGTGCGTCGCGGAGCGCCGCGAGTACCGCGCGCCAAGCGCCGCACCCGCAGCAAGCGCCGCCAGGGCTGCGATCGTTACGATCACAACCAGAGAGCCCGATGCGGCGGTCACGCGAAAAGCGTACGCATTCGGTGAACGTCACCCCAGCAGCGTGCGGCTAAATGCCGAGCAAGTCACACATTCCGGCACAGGTGTTAGGCGTGAGTTCACCGAATATTCGCCGATTGGCGAACTTTTGGTGGGTCCTGACCCGCGGTGAGGTTATTTTGCGCCCTGGTTGGCTACCGCCGCAGCTCCGGCGGCCGCTGCCTCCGGGTCCAGGTAGATGCCACCTGCGGTGACCGGTTTGAGGTTCTCGCCAAGGTCGTACCGCAACGGAATACCGGTGGGGATGTTGAGCCCGACGATCTCCTCGTCGGAGATCCCGTCGAGGTACTTCACCAAGGCCCGCAGCGAATTACCGTGGGCGGCAACCAGAACCGTCTTGCCCGCACGAAGCTCCGGCACGATGGCCTCTTCGTAGTACGGCACGAACCGCGCCACCACGTCGGCCAGGCATTCGGTGAGGGGCCCACCGCCGATGTCGGCGTAGCGAGGATCCTGGTCCTGGCTGTAGTGGCTGCCCCGCTCGATGGGCGGCGGCGGGGTGTCGTAGCTGCGCCGCCAGGCCATGAACTGGTCCTCGCCGTACTTGGCCTTGGTTTCGGCCTTGTCCAAACCCTGCAGGGCGCCGTAGTGGCGCTCGTTGAGGCGCCAGTCCCGCACCACCGGGATCCACAGCCGGTCGGCCGTATCGAGAGCCAGGTGCGCGGTGTTGATCGCGCGACGCAGCAGCGAGGTGAACAGGATGTCGGGTAGCAGCCCCTGCTGAGCGAGCAGCTCACCGCCACGCTGGGCCTCTGACCGGCCCTTTTCGGTCAGGTCGACGTCGACCCAGCCGGTGAACAGGTTCTTCGCGTTCCACTGGCTCTCGCCGTGGCGCAGCAGGATCAGGGTGGCTCCGTTTGCCTGACTGGAGGTCTCGCCGCTCATGGGCGCCAGTCTCTCATGTGGCTGCACGGCTGCTCCAGACGTATCAACGCAGTTCCCTGTTCAGCTCGGCGCAGCGCATATCCCGAACGACGACGGACGCATTCGTCACGAGTTCGTTGACGGAGTAGCGGCATGCGACAGGGTCGCGCACCACACCAACGCTGATCCGCAGCACGTTGAGCGCATTCGCGATATGCAGTGCCACCACCGCGGCCGACCATCGAGTTGTTGGCGGCGCCGGGACCTTCATCACCGCGGACAGCGTGTTCACTTTCCGTGCGGCGGGGTCGTCAACAACTCTGGGCTGCGCCCGGCCCAGGGCGGATAGCTCCTGGACAACCATGTCCAGGAGGGCCCCTTCGGCAATCGCCGCTTCAAAGATCTGGACGTGCTGGATGTAGACGGGGTCGCCGCCTGCCGCTGTGGAACCGGGCGCGAAGAACACGGCGGTGACCGCCCGAGGCGTTAGGCCTGCGGAGGCTGCGACGCCCACGGCCGCCGATGCGACATCGAAGACTCCGGCGTCGTCGGTGAATCCCAGCTGCTCTCGGCCCCAGCCAGACGAGTCAAAAAGCGACTTCATCTCGATACCTTCATTCGAAAACCTTTGCAGGAATAAGCTTCTCGATCTCGTTGCGCAGGATCTGCTCAACTCGCCGCGCGCTGGTCGTGCCGGTCACGAGGTCGGTGAAGTCAATACTCAGGCGTCCGTTGTAGCTGGTGACGAAGTAGATGCGACCCTCCACCATCGCAATGCCCCGGGTCGCGATGAATGCGCTCACGGGATGAAGCTCGACACCGCAACGAAAATCATTGATATCCACACCATCTGGCGTAGCGAACTCCGATACTCGCCCCCAGTTGGTGACCTGGATGGCGGTGAAGGTGGGCACCAAACCTGCCATCGGTACGAGCAGGAAGTATCGCCTCACCAGCGACAGCGCCCGCCGGATATCGCCGCGCACAAACGCGGTGTGGTGGATGCGAGTGGTTCGCAGCCCATCGCGAATGTCTGCCACAACGCTGCGGGCGAGGTCGAGCGCATCACTGTCTCGACTCACCTCGAGGATCGCCTCGGCAATGCCCAGCACGTTGGTGCCCTCGGTCGGAGCGACCGGCGGATCGATCCGGGTACGCAAGTTCACAAATGAGGAAATCGCCACGGAAAGTTCCGTTTTCCCGGACATCTCGCGCTCGGCGAGCACCAGCGCCGCACTGACGAGCCCGTTGAGCGTGACCCCGTGCGCACGTCCCACGTCAAGGAGTCGATCGGTCTGCTCCATCGACAGGTGGACGCGTGCCCGCTGCGCGCGACGTGGACGCAGCGCGGTCCAGATCGATTCGGGCCCGCGGTATGCCGGACGAAGGTCCATCATCTGCCTGGACGCCGGTTCGCTATAGCCACGCGCCCGGAGCAGGGTCTCGGCGCTGGCCGGAATGGGATGTGGGGGTGGCGCACTGATCAACCTCGCGACGCCGTTCACTCGTCGCGTCCGCTCCGTGTAGAGCTTCCACACATCGTGCAGATATGCCAGGGCGGCGTCGGCATCGGCGATGGCGTGGTGCAAAAGAAACGTCAGACGGAACTTCGCGCCAAACCGGTACACCCGCAGCGCACACACCTGCCCCAGGGGCAGGGCCGACTTTCCGGCCACCACATAGTCCCCGACATCGGCATCACCGACATCGGCGACTATGACCTCCGGGCTCTTACGACGGTCGAACCGCAGTTCAAACCCTTTCCGCGACATATGGATCCGGCCGCCCAACAGCGGGTAAAGGTCCACCATGCCGGCGAAGGCATCCGCGAGCGCAACCTCGTCCAGCGTTCCCGTGCCATAGCAATGTTGCGCCACGGTGGTACCCGAGATGACGAACACAGACTCCGAAGGCGACAGAACGCGCGGCGGCAGCAGCTCGGGCATGAAGCTCCTTAGGCAAGCCAGGTATTCGATACACAAAGTTATCGATACTGAAAGTACCCGATACTTTCCATATTGCCATGCATTACGCCATCAACGCAGGCAGCGGGCCTAGCCGACGCACAGCACCGAACCTGATGACGGCGTCACACAGCGGGTAGGGCGCTGACGCCTATTCGGCGATCGCCGCCACCGCAACCGGCCGGGCCGGCTCTTCGTGAGCGTCGAAGGCGTAGTCATGAAGTGGGAAGGTGCGCGACGAGCGGCGCGCTGCCTGCGTCGAGAGCGGCCGGATGTATGCGGACTCACCGTTGTGGTCGAAGTAGTAGCTGTTGGCGGTGACACAGTTGCCGGTCTGAAACAACGAGTAGGTGTAGCGCGACCGCGCATCCTCGGTCCAGGCGTCGGCCGCGTCGACCCGCACCTCGACGTCGGTGGCCCCGAGCCGTTGTGCCTCGCCGATGACCCGCCCGATGTGGATGGCCGCGGTGTCAACCACGCTGTGGTAGGTGCCGCCGGTCCACCCGTACTGGCCAAAGACGTTGAAGGTGTTGGGCAGTCCCGGTATCGAGAAGCCGTGATAGCTCTGGGGCACGTGACTCTGGTAGAAGTCGGCCAGGTCGAAGCCGCCCCGGCCGGTCACCGGCCGGTCCCGGTACACCTGTGGATCGAAGAACAACCGGAAACCGGTGGCCAGGATCAAGACGTCGATCTCCCGTTCCGCACCTGCCGCGGTTCGGACGCCCTTCTCCGTGATGGTCTCGATCGGGTCGGTCACCAGCTCCACATTCGCCCGGTTGAAGGTCGGCAGATAGGTGTTGGAGGTGGCAGGGCGCTTGCATCCGAAGTCGTAATCGGGGGTGAGCCGGGCCCGTAGCTCCTTATCGGGCACCTGCAACCGATACGAGACGTTGCCCAGCAGCCAACGCAGTGCCCCCGGGGTATTACCGAGACGACCGGCGTACAGCACTCCGTAGACGAGAGCGCCACCGACGAAGAACTCCAGCCCCTCCTGGAGTAGCCGTTGCGTGGTGGGCACCCGGCGGAACAATGCCCGCAATGGTGCCGGCATGCTCGGGTCGATCTTGGGGAAGACCCAGATCGGGGTGCGTTGGTAGACGTCGAGACGGCGCACTTCGCGTGCGATTTCGGGAATGATCTGCACGGCGCTGGCCCCGGTACCGATGACGGCGACGCGCTTACCCCGCAGATCGACGCTGTGGTCCCAGGCGGCCGAACGCAGGATGGTGCCGCGGAAGTCCTCCAGCCCCTTCAGTTCAGCCGGTTTGGGTTCGGGGAATGGTCCGGCCGCGACGACGACGAACCTCGCCGTCACCTCCTGCCCATTGACCTGAAGTCGCCACAACTTCGCGTCCTCGTCCCAGGTGCGAGCGCCCACATCGCTTCCGAATCTGACGAAACGCTGCACATCGTTCTCTCGGTAGAGCCGCTCGATATAGCTGAGCACCTCACCGCCCTTGGCGTAAAACCTGGTCCACTCCGGATTCAGGGCATGGCGAAACTGGTAAGCCTGTGCCGGAATATCCACGCCGATACCGGGATAGACGTTCTGCCGCCAGGTACCACCAACGCCGTCCATGCGCTCGTAGATGACGAAGTCTTCGATACCCCGGCGGCGCAGCTCCAATCCGATACCGAATCCGGCCAACCCGGCACCGATGACGGCGACATAGTGATCAGGTTGGCCGGTCATGCAATGGCCTCATAGGTGAGTTCCTTGGACCAGCTCGGTTGTTCGGCCAGCCAGCGCTTCGGGTAGTAGTCAGACAGCTTGACCATGGTGTTGGCCACCGCGTGATACGGACCGTGAAGTGGGTTCTGTGCGTTGGTGATCATCGCCGCGCCGAGCCGCAGTACCTGGTACACCAGCAATCGAGTGCCCTTGCCCCGGCTGCCGACATTGACGAATCGCTCCATGGCGTCATACAAACGCCGTTCACTCAGGCCCATGCCGATCAGATTGCCCTTGATCCTGTTGATGAGCGGGATTCCCGTGCCGAGCCCCAACAGCAACCCCATCACCAACGAGGGGTTGAGCACCGTGGCGACATTCTCGATGACGACGCGGCGGAGATTGCCCTGCCCCATCATGTCCAGTACGTGAAAATCCACTGCCAGATGCCGTGATTCGTCCGAATTGATATGCCGGAAGGCCTGATGACAGATCGGGTCATTGACCTCCTCCAGCAGGAACTTCAGCAGCGCACCGTCCAGGGCCACTTCCAGCAGCGGGATGATGGTGCCCAACACGGTGAGCGACAGTCCATCCGAGTACCGGTCCAGCCATTCAATAGCCAAACGCACGTTCACATTTGGAACAGGAACTTCATCCTTTTCGAGCATGCCCCAACGCCGCATCAGCGCCAGCTCGGCATTGGCGTGCTTTTGTTCCTCGGCGTGGAAGTACCGGTAGATCTCCGCGAGCGTCTCATTGGGTGCCTTTTTGGCCAACGCCGAAAACCCACGCGCGCCGATATTTTCGATCCACACCAGGTCGGCCATGAAAGCCTTCAGCTTGGGCCGCTGCTCGTCGGTGATCTGCTCGGCACCCGGAGCATCCCAGTCCACATCGGCCAGGGCCCACTGCTTGTCCTTGATGGTCTGCAGCATGTCTTCCAGAACAATCGCCATCTCTGCGCCTTCCTATGCGGTCCGGGCCGTGTGCAGGGGCTGTTGGGTCAACACCCCAGTGATGAATCTGGCGGCCTCGCCCAGCGCCGCGTTGGCCTCCGGAATCAACCGGGGCAGCGCCTGGAACACGTGGATCTGCTCAGGCCAAATCTGCAGATCGCATTGCCCACCGGCGCTTTGGATCATTCGTGCCAGCTCCTGCGCGTCGGCGGCCAGGAACTCGGCCCCACCGGCCTGAATCAGAGTGGGCGGCAGGGAAATTCCGGCGGGAAAGCTCAGACGTAGGCGTGGCGAGTCAGCGGGCTCAAGGCGGGTGTACTTGTCCACCAGGTGTTTGGCGGCGGCCGCGGTGATGACGGGGTCCGACTGCACCTTCTCGCGTTCAACGGCCAAACCGAGCGTCAGGTCCAGCAATGGCGAGAACAACGCCATCGCACCGGGCTGCGGCACGCCCAGTCGATGGTTCTCGATGAGCAGGTCCACCGCGAGATGCCCGCCCGCCGAATCACCGGCAACCACGATGTTCTGGGCAGCATGACCGCGCTCCAGCAGCCAGTCGTACGCGGCCCGGATGTCGTCAGCGGCTGCAGGGAAGACATGTTCGGGGGCCAACCGATAGTCGACGGTGAAGGCGGGCAGTCCGGTCGCCTCCGAGAGGCGGGCGACCATCGAACGGTGGGTTTTTGCCGAGCAGATGACATAGCCGCTGCCATGGATGTACAGGATGACCGGGCCGGCGTCGTCGGCGCTGAGGGCTGCCCCCGCCCGAACCCATTCTCCCCGTATCGGATCCCTTGACCGCACCACCTCGGTGCCGCGGGGCATCGATCCGCCGGCCGCCATGATGGTCGCGACAACCCGGCGCGCCAGCAGCACACCTGGCTTGCCCGTTTTGTCCAGACGGGCTCGAGACAGCACTGGTCGCAATCCGATGGCGGTGAGCGCTGCGGTGGCCCTGGTGCGCCGCGAGGCGTCGGAGACCGCTGTTCCGGCCATGTCCGCCGTGCGCAGTGCCAAGGACACACCACCGACTACGGCATTGATTCGCGCCTGTGTCTTGCGAGCGCTGTCGCGGCTCGGTTCGGTGGCAGGCAGATCGGCGAGGAACAAGTTCGGGAAACCCGCCACGGTGGCCGAAACGCGGCCTGTCGGCTTCAACTTACGACGCTGGGCCCCCACCACCGGGACCACCGCGATGGTCGATCCCGCATCCGGGCTGGACGCGAAAACAACGACGTCGCACTGGTGGTCGATGCCTTCGGCGGTGCGGATGCCTCCACTGCTGAACCGGGCAATGGGCCAGGTGACGAGCTTGCAGTTGGGCGCTTGCAGTGCGGTAAGGAACTCATCGGTCACCACGACATTGGGGCGACCGGTGAGCCTCAGCGGCGTCAGTTGACGCCGGATCCAGGGGTCCGGCACACGCCGGCGCAGGTTGCGCTGAGCCACCATTTCGAGCAGCCCGCGCGTTTTGGGACGCCTACCCGCGAACCAGGCCTGGCGTGTCTCACGACGCAGCGTGCGATCGATCAGCTGCCCGACGCGGCCACTCGTCCGTGGCAGCACCCAATCGGGTGAACTCTGGAAAAGCTTGACACTGGCAGCATTTCGCACCATTACGGGCAGCACTGATGCCGCGGCGGCACTATTGCCGACAACGGCGACGCGCAGCCCGGCAAGCTCTGTACCGTCACCGATCCGGGCGGCGTCGAGGACCTTTCCGGTGTACCCCTCGATGCCCCGGATATCCGGACTACCGTCCACCGACCCGGTGGCCAGCACCACTGCGCGGGCGGTGAAGCGCTGTCCGGCTTCCGTGTCCACGATCCACACGTCACCGTCGAGCGCGATCCGGGTGACGTCATTGCCGAACTTCACGTGCGCATCGAGCTTGAACAGGGCAATGGTGTCGTCGCGCCAGCTTCCCGATGCCGGGCGGGCGCGGTCGAGCACGGTGAAATCGGTGATCCCGGCCTCTTGCAAACCCACCGCGGTGCCCAGGCCGGTGTATCCGGCGCCCACGACGACGACTGGCAGCACCGGGCCCGTCATCGGCGCACCACCTTGACCGGGGATTCCTGTTCGTAGGCGGTATCCCACAACTCACGCGGATCAGTGTCCTCGGGCAGCAGCCGGCCCAACCGCGAGATGATTCCCGCACCCCACGAATAGGGCACGGGGGCATGCCGTTTCATCGCCCAGATGAGTTTGGCATCGGGCTGTGGGACCACGTACAGCCGCCCCCGGTCGTGCGCGTTGAGGGTGGTCTTCGCGATCCATTCCGGCGACACGCCAACCCATTTGAACGCAGTGCTCGCGAGATTGCTGAGTGACCCGGGGATGCGCGCGCCATCCAGGATGTTGGTCTTGACGGCTGTGGGACACAGCACCGTTACTCGCACCCCGGTGCCCGCCAGCTCGGCGCGCAGCGTCTCCGACAGCGCGAGCACGGCGGCCTTGCTGACGTTGTACGGCCCCATCAATGGCGCGGCCGCGAAACTGGCGGCGGACGATACGTTGATGATGCCGCCGAATCCCTGTTCACGCAGCCGGGGGGTGAAAACCTGGCAACCGTAGATCATTCCCCACATGTTGATGCCGATGGTGGCATTCCAGTCGTCCATCGACACCTCACCGATGGGTTTGCCGCCGGTTCCGATACCCGCGTTGTTGATCACCAGATCGGGGGCCTGCCGCAGCCAGGAGGTCGCGGTATCGGCGAGCGTGACTATCTCGTCGTACGAACTCACATCACACCCGACGGCGTGCGCGTTGTCAGTTCCGAGCTTGTCGGCGGTCTCCTGCGCGCTGGCCAGGTTGATATCGGCACACACCACCCGGCCGCCGCGGGCCACGATGGCCTCCGCGAAGGCGCGTCCGATACCGCTGCCCGCGCCCGTCACCACCGCGCTCGCCCCGTAGCTGACCTTTGGACGTCGGCGCGGGTAGGCTCCCGCGTCGGGTGCCGTCATTGGCATCACCCTTCGCTTGTCGCTTACGCATCACTCGTAAACGTAAACCAAGCGTGTGTCACGCCCGCCCGCTTGTCAAGGGCCCGGCGAGATTAATGTCGGGTTAGTCGTACCGCGCGAAGACTACTGCAGCGCGGGCAGGCCATCAATCGAGCTGCCGTTCTTCTCCAGCGCGCTCGCCAGGGTCATCTTCTCCTCGGGCACCTTCTCGATATGTTTGTCGTACACGTCTCGATGACCCACGAAATCCATCAGTGGAACCGAGTAGCCGCAGGAGTCTGCCACCCGGGTAACCTCAACCAAAATGATTGAGCGCGCACCCTTTTCGAGTTTCTTACCGAAGTGACTACGCAGCTTCGGGTACTCGGGTTCGTTGAACTGCACCACGCGGGCCCGGCCGTGCAGCCGAATGATGCGGCAGCGCTTGTCGAAGGAACAGAACATGAGCACGATGCGCCCGTTGTCGCGCACGTGCGCGATGGTCTCCGCACCGCTGCCGCAGTAGTCCAGATAGCCCACGTGGTGTGGCCCGAGCACCGCGAAGGTCCCGGCCATCCCCTTGGGCGAGACGTTGACGTGCCCTTCCGGGCCGCTCGGCGCGCTGCCCACGAAGAACACCGGCTGTTCGGTCAGCCATCGAGCGAGCTTGTCGTCGATCTCCTCGTACACATGGCTCATACGGTCCAGGGTGCCACTCGGGTCTGACAACCCGCCACTGGATTTCGCGGTCAGATGCGAGCGCGCAGATCCTTGCGCAGGATCTTGCCCGCAGCGCTCTTGGGGATGGCGTCGATGAACTCCACCTGTCGAATCCGCTTGTGCGGAGCCACCTTCTGTTGGACGAAGGTCATAACCTCTTCATCGGTGAGGTCCTGATCGGTGCGGACCACGAACGCCTTGGGAATCTCGCCGCTGGACGGGTCCGGAACGCCGATGACGGCTGCGTCGCCGATACCCGGATGAGTCAGCAGCAGCGCCTCCAACTCGGCGGGCGGCACCTGATAGCCCTTGTACTTGATCAGCTCCTTGAGCCGGTCGACGATCGTCACCACCCCGTCGGCGCGCACGACCGCGATATCTCCGGTATGCAGGAACCCGTCGGGTTCGATCGTCGCGGCGGTGGCCTCCTCGTTGCCGAGGTAGCCGGCCATCACATTGGGGCCACGCACCAGCAGCTCGCCGGGCGCACTCTCGCCCTCGGCCGGAATCTCGATCTCCGCACCGGTCTCGGTGTCGATGAGCTTGTTCTCGGAATTCGGAACCGGGATACCCACCGAGTTCAGTGGGATATCGGGCCGACCCGGCGGAATGAGGTGGCTGACGGGGCTCAGCTCGGTCATCCCGTAACCCTGGCTGACACGGCAATTCAGGCGTGCGGCAACGGCATTGCCCAGCTGCTCATCCAACGGAGCAGCGCCCGAGAACACCGAGCGCAGGCAGGAGACGTCGTACTTGTCGACGTCCGGGTGCTTGGCCAGCACCACCGCCACCGGCGGAGCGACAAAGACGTGGTCCACGCGGTAGTTGGCGATGGAACCCAGGAAGGTGTCGAGCTCGAACCGGGGCAGGATCACCAGCTCGGCGCCCAGCTTGAGTTGCACGTTGAGCAGGACGACCAGACCGTAGATGTGGAAGAACGGAAGGACGGCCAACACCCGGTCGCCTCGTTCCACCCCGTAGAGATGCTTGGCCTGGGCGATGTTCGCGACCAGGTTGCGGTGGGTGAGCATGACGCCCTTGGCCTTGCCGGTGGTTCCCGAGGAGTACGGCAGCACCGCCAAATGTGTTGCCGGGTCGAAGGAAACCTCGGGGGGCGCCAGATCGGGGCGCACGATATCGGCCAGCGAAAGGCGTCCCTCGACGGGGTCGATGGTGATCACGTTGACTGCGTCAAGACCCGCGATCTCCGCGGCCTCCAGTGCGCGCGACAGCAGCGGCGACACCGTGAAGACGAGCTGCGCCTTGGAGTCGATGAGCTGCTTGGCCAGCTCCTCGGCGGTGTACAACACGTTGACAGTGCTCGCGGTGCCGCCCGCGCGCAGGATGCCGTGCAAGACAACGGCGAAGGCCGAGCAGTTCGGCAGGAAGACCGCCGCGACGTCACCGAGACCGAATCCTCGGGCAGCCAGACCCGCCGCGGCCCCGTCGATCTGCGAACGCAGCTCGCCAAAGGTGGTCTGCGCCCCGGAAAGCCCATCGATGAGCGCAACTCGGTCGTCGTCTCCGCTGGTGTCGCCGAATACGTACTCGTAGACAGAGCGGTCGGGAATGGAAACGTCGGGCAGAGGGCTACGGAACGTCACGCCGGACAGTCTTGCACGCCGCGTCTAGTCCGTGCCGATGGTCCTTGCCTCTTCCGGGCCTCTTCTGGCCGACGAGGGTCAATCTTCGATCAGGTGCTCGAAGGCCTCAAGGTTCTTCAACGACTCACCCCGCGAGGTGCGCCACGCCCATTCCTTCTGGATGGAGGTCTTGAACCCCAACTCCAGCAAGATGTTGAAGTCGTTGTCCACGGCCTCGAGCACCTGTCCGAGCAACCTGTCGATCTCGTCCGCGGTGATCGCGGGTAGCGGCAGGCGACCCACCAGGTAGATGTCGCCCATGTTGTCGATCGTGTACGCGACGGCGTACAACCGGCGGTTGCGTTTGAGCAAGTACCGGTAGACGCCCTCGGTGTTCTCGTCGGGGCGGCGACAAACGAACACCTCGACACGCACGGCGTGCTCGCCCGGACTGAGCATCGTGGTGATCTTCTGCTTGCGTTCACCGGGCAGCTCCACGATCAGCGCGGGCTTGCCGTCCGGCCCGTGATGCTCGGTGAAGACGATCTCCCGCTCCACGAGCGTGCGCACGATGGTGGCGTAGGCGTCCCCGGCGGTGGTCATCGCCGCAGACCCGACAGCCGACGCGACCGAAACCGCGAACGCGGCGGACGCTGCGTCGAGGGTCTTTGTGGCGCACGGTAATCGGAGATGGCACGGCTGTAGCTGGCGAGCAGGGCATCGGCGGTGCTGGACCAGGAGAAGCCGGCGGCATGCGCGACGGCCGCGCCGCTGAGCTCGGTCCCGGTGCGCACCAACAACTTCCCGATGGCGTTCGCCCAGTCCTCGGCGCGGTGGGTCGGAACCAGAAGGCCGGTGCGTTGGTCGGCGACCGCGACCGGAAGACCCCCCACCTCGGCCGCCACCACCGGGGTTCCGCAGGCCTGGGCCTCGATGGCCACCAGTCCGAAGGACTCTGAATAGCTGGGCACCGCAACAATATCGGCCGCCCGATACACCTGGGCAAGCCGTTCTCGCGACTGCGGCGGCAGGAAGGTGACCCGGTCGGCGATCCCGAGGTCCGCCGCGAGATCCTGCAGCGCCGTCGGCTCGTCGAGACCGCTGCCGGACGGGCCGCCAACGATGAGAACACGAACCCCGGGCAGCTTCGCGGCCGCGCGTACCAGCAGGTCGGGGGCTTTCAGGGGCTGGATGCGCCCGACGAAGGCGACGATCTGCTCGTCGGCCCGCAGGCCGAACTCGGCGCGGGCGGCCGCCTTGTCCCCGGGCGTGAACACGTCCAGGTCGACGCCGGGGTGAACGATATCGATGCGACCGGGGTCTGCATTGTGTATCGAAATCAATTGCTCGGCTTCGTCTTTGGTATTGACAATGAGCCTGTCGGCCTCGTCAACCACCTGCTGCTCCCCCACCGCACGCAGTGCGGGCTCCGGGCGGTCCCCCTCGGCGAGTGTCTGATTCTTGACCGCGGCGAGCGTGTGCGCGGTGTGAACCAACGGGACGCCCCAGCGGTCGCGGGCCAGCCAGCCCGCCTGACCGGAGAGCCAGTAGTGGGAGTGAACCAGGTTGTAGTAGCCGGGCTCGTGGATCGCCTCGGCGCGCAGCACCCCGGCGGTGAACGCGCACAGCTGGGTGGGCAGGTCGTACTTGTCCAGGCCCTCGAACGGGCCGGCAACGATGTTGCGCACCGTCACCCCGTCCGCAACGGCCACCACCGGCTCGTCGGAGGACGCGGTGGCACGCGTGAAGATGTCGACGGCAACACCCCGTCGGGCCAGCTGAAGGGCCGTTTGCAGCACGTAGACGTTCATGCCGCCGGCGTCGCCGGTACCCGGCTGGGCCAGTGGCGAGGTGTGTACGGATAGGACGGCGATGCGGCGCGGCCTCAGCGCCGACACCGCCCGGCGCGCGAACTCATCGCCACTAAGCACACAGCCATCTTGTCACTTACGCACAAGCTGCCGACGCGCACCACTCCTACCAGCGGTTTGCGTATCAGCGCGACGTGATCTTCTGGCGATATCCCTCTTCCAGGATCTTGCGCAGTTTCTCATCCGAATGCGTGATGGCCAACGAGATGAACGGCGAGATCACCTTGCCCAGGGCGCGACCGGCAAGCCCGCCGGGCAGCCGGTAATCGATGTTGATCTCCAGCTCGGTCTCGTTCTCCGAGGTGGGCCGGAACCGACATTCGACCTGGTTGTCGATCCCCGAGCGCGACGCGGTGGTGAACAGGGTGTCGGGATCCCATTGCGTCACCTCGATCGTCGACCGGAGTGTGGCGCCGAGGTTGATGGCGATGTCGTACTTGGCCCCGAGCCCCCGCGGCACCTCGTTGACAAAGCGAACGTGCTCGATCCCGAACATCCAGTCCGCCAGATGGTGCGCATCACTGATGTAGTCGAAGGCGTACGCCATCGGCACCTTTGCGGAGGACACGTGGTGGATATGCGTCATATGCACATACCTATCACTTTTCGGCGCCGAGTCGCAGATTTGCGGCCAAAACCCCAGCAACCACCTCGCTCAGTGTGAAGCCACGGCGGAAATTCGCGGGAAATCCCGCCATAGCGTCACACTCGGCGTGCCAAGAGCCCTACGCCAGCGCGGAGGTCTCCGACCGCCGCGCCGAGGCCCGCCGCATGGCGCCCAACGGATCGGCGAACAATCCGCCGAGGGACACCACACCGGCGCCGGCCTCCTGCACGCGGTTGCCGAACGCCGTCACACGAATATCGCGCTTGGACAACGTCGATCGGTCCAGGAACGCGGTCTCGACATCGTTCATGACCTCGGGGTACTCGGTAAAGGCCTGCCCTCCCACGATCACCTCGTCGGGGTTGAGGATGTCGCGCAACAGCGCCACCGACTGGCCCAGCACCCGGCCACGTTCGGAAAGCAGTTGGCGCGCAGACTCATTGCCGCCGCGCGCGGCCTTGTACACCGCACTCACCGAGACACCGTCACCTGCCGGCACGATGCGCAGTCGTCGCGCGGCGGCCAGCACTGCCTCGTCACTCACGGTGGTCTCCAGCTTGCCGGTACCGCCCAGCAATTCGGAATCAACCGGCAGCGCCGCAATGGTGCCCGGGCCGCTGGACGGGCTGTGCACCCGGCCATCGATGGCCAGCGCGAAACCGACTGTCTCACGGGAGTATACGTACAGGCTCGTCAGCGAGCGGGCCGCGAAGCGCCGCAGGCCCAGCAGCAGCTCGGCTCCGGCCATCGCGTCCACGTGCGAGGCCACCGATACCGGCAGACCCAGCGTGTCGGCGAAGACTCGGCCAACGGGGGCCTCGGTCCAGCCCAAACGGGGGTGATCCACCGTCCCGGCCGGTCCGTCGACCACACCACCGGTGGCCACTCCGATCCACAGCGGCCGACGCCGGTGCCAGCGGGCCAGGTACCGCTGTGCGCTCCCGGCCAGCGAGGCCAGCGCGGCACCCTGGGGGCCGTTTGGCGTGGGGGTTTCCACCACATCGAGGGTCCGGCCGAACAAGTCGGTCGCCACAATGCTGGTGGCCCGGGCGCCGATGTGGATACCCAGGGTCAGGAATGGTTCATGGTTGAGCTCCACCGGCACCCGCGGACGGCCGATGGCGCCGGAGACCGCCAGATCAGCACGTTCACGAAGCAGCCCGGCGTCCAGCAGCGCGGTGACCTGCCGGTTGACGGTGGCGATGGAAAGGCCTGTGACCTGGGCAATTGCATCGCGGGCCACGGGTCCGCGCACACGTGCGGCGCGGAATACCGAGGATGCGGCGCTATCACCGATGTACAGGGCGGGGGGATGAATCTGGTGACGGGAAACTGGTCGGCGAACCGGAGAAGTCATGAGAAGGGTCCTTTGGCGGAAGGCCGGGTTCAGACGAAGGCTGAAGCGCGGGCTACAGATGGCTAATGGTGTTGTGAACTGGGGCGATACCGCGCCCGGGACGTCAAGAAAGACGTGCAGAAACTAGGCGCAGCGACAGACGCAGCGACAACACAGCTCGCGAGCCAGCGGCAGCCGAGAACCAATACCCGCGATCACGAAAGTGACCCGGGGTTCGGCGGCACGCTTGATGGACACAGGCGCAATTTAGCATCCCTACGAGCCGATGTCCTAGTAGGCGTTCTGACTACAGTGGCGTGCATGACCAATCCCACGTTCGACGGCCGGGTCGCGGTCGTCACCGGTGCCAGCTCAGGAATCGGTGCGGCAACCGCTAAATCCCTTGCAGCCCTTGGATTTCACGTTGTGGTTGCGGCCCGGCGCGAGGACCGCGTCAATGCTCTGGCCCAGGAGATCGGGGGCACCGCGGTTGTGCTCGACGTCACCGACCCCGATTCGGTTGCCGCCCTTGCACAGAGCCTGGATCGGGTGGACGTGCTGGTGAACAACGCCGGCGGCGCGTGGGGCCTGGAATCGGTGCTCGAAGCGGATCTGGAGCACTGGCGCTGGATGTGGGAAACCAATGTGGTGGGCACCCTGCAGGTGACCCGCACCCTGCTGCCCAAGCTGATTGCCTCCGGCGATGGACTCATCGTCACCATCACCTCCATCGCCGCGCTCGATGTATACGACGGTGGCAGTGGTTACACGTCAGCCAAGCATGCGCAGGCGGCCTTACACCGCACACTGCGCGGTGAGCTTCTCGGAAAGCCCGTGCGGCTCACCGAAGTCGCACCCGGCGCGGTGGAAACCGAGTTCTCGGTGGTGCGCTTCGACGGTGACCAGGACCGGGCGGACGCGGTCTATCGGGGCATCACCCCGTTGATCGCCGAGGACGTCGCCGAGATCATCGCGTTCGTCGCATCGCGGCCCCCGCACGTCAATCTGGACCAGATCGTCGTCAAACCGCGAGATCAGGCCTCATCCACTCGCCGCGCCACCCGCGATTGAGCCTCCGGCGGGATTCGAACCCGCACCCCACAAGTTAGGAACTCGCGGCTCTTTTCCGTTGAGCTACGGAGGCATGCTGAGCCGAATGCAGGACTCGAACCCGCTCCACCTGTTTACAAGGCAGGCGCTCTTCCCGTTGAGCTAATTCGGCATGGTGGTACCCCCGGAAAGAATCGAACTTCCATCCTCAGCTTCGTAGGCTGTCACTCTGTCCGTTGAGCTACGGGGGTGGGCGGCGCTGCTCGGCACCCCCGGCGGGGTTCGAACCCGCAACCTCCGGTTCCGGAAACCGGTGCACTATCCATTGCGCTACAGGGGTATTGGGGCGACCGGAGGGAGTTGAACCCTCGACTGCGGAGTCACAGACCGCTGTGTTGCCGTTACACCACGGCCGCCATGCTGAAGAGATGATCCTGTTGGTTGGCCGCTGCCTCGCCAGGACTCGAACCTGAACTCCCGGATTCAAAGTCCGGTGGGCTACCGATTACCCCACGAGGCACTGCTGGTGCATACGCAGGGATGCGAACCCTGCACCCGCGCTCCCCGAGCAGGATTCGAACCTGCAGTCACGGATTAACAATCCGCTGGTTTACCGGTTAACCAACCGGGGAATGCACCTGTGGGGCACCACCGCAAGCCGACGCGTAGGTGAACCTGTCTCGTTCCTTCGGCTCGAAAGGCTCACGCGCCAGCGTCATCCCGGCTTCCTGTGGAGTGCGGTCTCCCTTGAATCCGTTGCAAGAGCGACACGCCGCAACCGTGTTGAGCCAGGAGTCCACTCCCCCGCGGCAGCGCGGCAGCACGTGGTCCCACGTATCGGCCGTGGCCCCGCAGTACACGCAGGTGTAGCCGTCGCGCCGCAGCACTCCCGCGCGGGTGACGCGATGACCTGACCGGTAAGGGATGTACACGTACTCGCGCAGCACGATCGAAGTCGGGAGCTCCACGACCAGCGACGCACTACGTACATGCACCGCGGGGCGGTGGGTGTCGAGGGCGTACACGACTCCCTTGAGGATGAGCTTGACCGCGTGCTGCCAAGGGATCAGGTGCAGTACGCGGTAGTCGGCATTGCAGAACTGCACAGTGTGATTGGGCATCAAAGTCGACATCGCCGCGTACCTCCTTTCCTTGTTGAAATTTCCTTGTCGAACGGTCGTCGGCCGATGGTCGCGCGGGCAGGATTCGAACCTGCGACGTTCGGGTTATGAGCCCGCTGGACTACCGGACTGTCCTACCGCGCATCGTTTTTCGTCGTGCGCCGTGGAGGTTTCGATCCCCCGTCCCCGGATTAAGAATCCGGTGCTATCCCTACTCAGCTAACGGCGCGTGGTGTTCCGCCGGGGCCAAAGGCCACGACGGCCGACAATTTCGCGTACGTCCGGCAGGAGTCGAACCTGCATGCCCGTTCGGGCACTGGAGTCTGAGTCCAGCGCGTATCCCAGTTTCGCCACGGACGCATATACCACCACTATGGAGTTATCAAATAACTTGCAGCACAATATTTTTCAGATCTGCCGCACCGGCCATCGGCCCCACTGCCCTGTACCGCAAACAATGGTGCATTGACAATGCGCCGATGTAAACCCCATTTATCTGGGTTAATATGTTGTGTTTCAGTAATTTTGAGCGCACTAAACTCTAGGAATGTCGAGCGACATTCCTAGCAGCGCAAACCGCAAGGCTGAGATACTTATGAGAATTTCTCGCCGACAATCGCCTGTCGCCGGATCGTTCGCCCATGGGCCGGGCGGTAAGTCGCAGCGACCACGACGAAGCGACCGGCGACGCTATGCGCATCCCGGCAATCTGCTCGTCGTGGAACTGTGCGGACATGGATGCGACGGTACCAGCCACCATCGGCTGGTACGGCATAGTTTTTCTGCGCGCGCGACTACCGGGGCGTGGTGGTCGGGGTACCCGACAGCGACGGCGCACCCGACGGGGTCAACGGCGCTGACGTCGGCGTCCCCGACAGCGTCGGTGCGCCCGATGGGGTGAGCGGGACTGAGGTCGGGATGGATGAGGTCGACGGCGTCGACGTGATCGTCCGTTCCTTCGGATTCGGAGGGAGCGCCGACATCGATTGCCAGGTCGGCCAGCTCACCACCCAATCCCACAGGTCGCCATCGGCATACGACAGCTCGATCGTGGTGCCGGTCACCTCGACGGGATCACCGTAGATGGCGGTGCGGAAATACGACTCGGCATCACCCAACGACAGGTTGATACAACCGTTCGTGACGTTGTTACTGCCTTGCTGACCAACGGTGTTGGGGTTCGCGTGGATGAATTCGCCGTTGTTCGAGATCCGGACCGCGAAACGTTCGTGAACGTTCGTGTACCCGGCCGCCGGGTTGGACATCCAGAAATCCTCGTACTTTTCGGTGACGACGTGAATTCCGCTGCGCGTCACGTTGCGCGGCAGGTCCGCCTCGCCATAGCTGCACGGCAGGTCCAGGATGGTGCCGTCGTCGGTGGTCACCCGGATGCGGTGACTCTGCGCATCGGCATAGACAATCTGACGGCGCCCCACGCTGAAATCCAGGGACATGTCTTCGTTCCCAAACGCCCCATCCCCCAGGGGAATCCCATAGAGGTTGGCCTTCACCCCCACCTTGGTGCCGGCCTTGAAGTACTCGCGTGATCGCCAATGCACTCGGGAACCCTGCTGCTCGTCGGGCAACCAGGCCCAACCGCCTTCGGTGGGCGGGTCGCACACGATGCTCAGCGACTTCTCCGCCGCGGCCTTGTCGGCGATATGCGCGTCGAACTGGATGATCACGGGAGCGGCGATCCCCACCGTCTGCCCATCGGCGAGCTGGAACTGACCGTTGACCTTCGCCGTCGGCACCAAGGTGGTGAAGGTGCCGGACACCGCGACGGCCTTACCGTCCAGTCCTACCGCCGAACCCTTCCAGGTGTACGTCACGTCGAATCCGAGGGGCTCGGTGGTACGGAACCTGGTTTGGTCGCGACTGAGGGCTCCGGCGACGACCTTGCCGTCGCCGTTGACCAACTTGACGTCCTGGAACCAACCGTTGGCCACAGTCACGCTGACCGGCGCGGTCGGGTTGACCTCCTTGGCCTTGTCGTCGGGCAGGAAGGTCAGGACGGCGCCCGGCGACGGGGCCTCTTGCAGCCCGTTCGAGCCGACGGTCGTGCAGGCAGCAGCAACAGCGGGCACCGTCAGACCCAACATCGTGAGCGCGCGCCGTCGCGTCAGCGCATCACGGAGATCTGGTCGGGGGTACTTCACGACACCCCACGATACGGCCCGCCGCGTACAGCTTCGCCCGCCCCGACCAGGATCACACCTCAGATCGGGTGGGACCTGCGGTTTTGTCGAGTCTCGGGGCTAGTAGACCGGGATATCGAAGATCGCCGCGGGTGCACCGTACTGCGCACCCCAACCGGCCCAGGCGACATCGCTCGGTCCCACCCGCTTGTCGACGAGCGCCCAGCCCTGCTCGTCCTGATGCAGCAGGGCTACGTATTTCTTCGATAGAACCCCGTTGGCGGAGGCTTCGGCAAAGGGGGTACCGGCGTAGTCGACGGGACCGCCGTCGGGCTCCTGCATGGCCGACCAGAGGAAGACCCAGCCTTCGGCGGACTTGAGGCTACGTACATCCAAACGGACGGGCTTGCCGATCTGGGCCGTCACGTCCGCAAGCGCCGGCGCCAGGATTGCGGCCGCTTCCGGGGATGTCGGGTCCACCGACGTCGCGCCCGGGTCAGCCGTCGTGAGCGGCGCCATCACCAGGCCGACCCACACCATTAGCGCCAGGAATCCGATCCGCATGGGCCCTCCTTCGTTCCGAGACATTCGAACGGTAGACGACTGCTAGGCGCATATGCGGAAGACAAGCCCAGGATTCTGGTTGACCAGAACTAGACGTCGATCACGGCCGTATCTTCGGGGGCCAGTGTGCGGCCGTCGGCCGCCCGCAGCTCGAAACGTTGCACCGGGCGCGATGTCTCGCGATCGACCAGGGAGACCCGCGGTTCGCCGGGGGCAAAACAGAACTCATCGCTCCACTGTCGTAGGGCCACCAAGACGGGAAACAGCCCGCGCCCCTTGTCCGTCAGTTGGTATTCATGCCGCGCCCCCGTCGGAACTACCTCGAGGATGCCGTTGTCCACCAATGTCGCCAGACGAGACGCCAGGATGTTCTTCGCGAGCCCAAGACTCTTCTGAAACTCCCCGAATCTGCGTGATCCGTCAAACGCGTCACGAACGATCAGCAGTGACCAGCCGTCCCCGATCTCGCCCAGCGGCCGGGCCAAGGTACAGCTCGAGTCCGCGTGACTGGCGCGACCCACCATGGACAATCTCCTTTGGTTGCAATATGCAACCATTCATGTCAGGCTTCAACGGTTGCGAAGTGAAACCAACTCTACCGAGGGGTGCGCGTGCTGACCAGACCCGTCATCGTGTTGTTCTCGATTGCCTGCGGCCTCGCGGTGGCGACCATCTATTTCTCACAACCGCTGCTTGACACCATTGGGGCGCAATTCTCCATGCCCACAGCACAAGTCGGTGTCGTGCTGACCCTCACCCAGGTCGGGTACGCCATCGGCCTACTGCTGATCGTGCCTCTCGGCGATACTGTCAACCAACGTCGGCTCATCGTCGGGCAGACCGTCCTGTTGAGTGTTTCCCTCCTCGCCACGGCGATATCGCCCAACGCCTGGACATTCCTGCTCAGCGTCACCGCGGTCGGCGCCCTTGCGGTGGTGACGCAGGTGATGGTCACCTACACGGCGGTATACGCCGCGCCAGAACGACAGGGATGGGCCGTCGGCGTAGTGACCGGCGGCATCATCAGCGGTATTCTCTTGGCACGCACGGTATCCGGGGCCCTATCCGACCTGTTCGGCTGGCGAGCGGTCTATCTGGTGGCCGCCGCCGCTGCGGTCGCGACCGCAGCGACTTTGGCGCACGCACTGCCGCACTCCACCCGCACGCCCCAGGGGCTGCCCTACCGGCGACTGATCGCCTCCACCCTGCGGCTCCTGCGCGACGTGCCGGTGTTGCGCTCGCGAGCCATCATCGCGATGCTCATCTTCGCCGCCATCACCGTCCTGTTGACGCCCATGGTGCTAGCACTCACCGCTGCGCCATATCACTTGTCACACACAGAAGTCGGATTGTTCGGGCTAGCTGGGGCAGCGGGTGCACTTGGCGCGTTCAAGGCCGGATCGTGGTGCGACAGGGGCTTGGCCAACCGGGTCACCGGCGTGGGCCTGTCGCTGATGTTGGCCGCATGGGCATTCGCGGCGACCCTACGCTGGACCCTACTTGGACTGACCGTCGCGGTCGTGGTCATCGACTTCGGGCTGCAGTCCGTGCATGTGGCGAATCAGAGCCTCATCTACCGGCTGGACGCCGAACTCCACGGCCGCCTCACCGCCGCCTACATGACGTTCTATTCCATCGGGAGCGCTATCGGCGCCATCGGGTCGACGTGGGTGTACGCGGCCCACGGATGGAGCGGTGTCTGCCTGCTGGGTGCCGCGATCAGCCTTGGCGCACTGTGCTATTGGATAGGAAGTAGCACCAGCTCGGGAGTGGTGGCCGCCGCAGACACCGACAGTCGCTGCCGGGAAAGTGCCGGCCACGCCTGCACGGCACAGAACGGCGCGCACTGATCCTGCGCGGCGTGCGTCGCGACGTGCACGCAACACTGGGTGAGCCGCTCCTCGATCATCGTCGACATATCCATGAACGGCTTGACGGTGATCCGCACTATGCGCTCCCCGAGCATGCGCCGCAGCTTCGCCCGGCGTCCCGGTAACGCCGAGGCGGCGAGCGTCATCAACGTGGAGATTCCCAAATCGCAGCTGTCGCAGATGGTCTTCCACACATCGCCGATCGTCGGATGCGACAGGGAGGATTGCTCGGAAAGCAGACCCAATAACGACTCCTTGACCGCCAGCCGCAGCTGCTGCGGAACCTCCTGATCGGCAATGCGATTGGATACCAATCCCAGGTTCTCCTTGAGACGATCGTGTCCGATCAGGGACGTCAACGACCGCCACACTTCGGCGTCATCGCGCAGCATGTATCCGACCGAGCAGCAGTGGGGATGCGAACACGGCAAGGCGGTCAGGTCACGCCAGGTGACAACATCACCGGTCTGCTGGCCAAGACGTTTCAGCACACCGGTGTGGGTGAGCCGCGCCATGGGGTCAATCGCGCCTGCCCGGCCCGACCCGAACTGTGGCTGTATCGAAACACCTCCCACGTAGGGCGTGTCGAGGGCGAGCCGGATGACCGCGCCGATATCCGCGTCGTTCACACCGAGCGCCGCAGTCATGACCAATGTCGTGAAGATCTCACTGTCCGAGAGACGTTGCACAGCCTCGGCTTTGATTCTCGTCAGATCGCCACCGCGGTGATGGCGAGATGCGTCGGCCGACGGGCCGTCGTACTGGAGGTAGACCTCCAGTCGTTCGCGGTGATGAGCCAACAACTCCAGTAGTGCATCATCGCGCGAAATGAGAACACCGTTGGTATTGATCAGGATTCGGGTGATCGGGCGAGCCATCAGCTCATCGAGCAGCTGGCCAAGATTCGGGTACACGGTGGGTTCGCCGCCGCTGAGCATCAGGACATCCAGCCGACCGTTCTCCCGTGCAAGCCGCTGGTCGACATTGGCGAGCACCCGCCGCACCGGTACCACACCGTGCAGGTCAGGTGAGGAATCGGCGAAGCAGGTTGGGCAGCGCAGATTGCACGCCTCGGTGATGTCGGCCAGCAGGATGCAGGTGTGCTGGGTCTGCATCTCGGGCAGCCCACGCAGATACGCCATCGGGATGGGATCGAAATTGCCCGGCACATCCGGGACATGGGTCTTGGTGGGAGCCGTCCATTCCTCCAGGTACTCAAGGATCTCGGCGTCCTCGTCATACAGCGTGCGCACCAACCCGTGTGCGCGGCAGGCCCGTTCGAGCCACACCCGATCGTCGCGGTGTGCAAGCCAGCCCGAGAGGCGGTCCACCTCCGCGAGGGGGCGCTCCGGGTTCGCCTCGTGGCACCGCGGACAGAAAGCGTTGACGTACCGCAGGATGCGGTCCCCGCGCAGCCCCATACCCGCCACGTCTACTCCAATCCATCCAGCATCGAAAGGCAGCCCACGATGAACCCCGTCATGATCGCTACCGTCGCCCACCCGATCATGAAACCGATACCCAGCCCGCGGACCCAGTCTCGGCCCAACACTGTCAACGCGAGCCCACCACCGAGGCCAACGACCGACATCACGATGGCCACCACGGTCGCCCGCGTGTCGGGCGAGAACCCCCCGCTCATCGCGTTCTCCAGAACCAGAAAGGTCCCGAACGTCATCACCCAGAAGACGAAGACGCCGACGAAGGTCATCCCCACCACCGCACCACCGCTCGACTTCGGCGGCGGCTGCCGATAGGGGTAGTAACCCGGCGGATACTGCGGATAGCCCGGCGGCGGTGGGTATCCGGCGGGCCCGTACGAATGCGGGTCGTACGGGTACTGCTGCGGTTGCTCACCTTCGGGCGGCGGCTGCGGCGGGGTGCTCATTGGTACAGCACCGGATTCAGCCCCGTGCAGATTCCGACCGTGAACATGGATACCAATGCCCAGCCGACCATCAGGCCCACCCCCCAACCGCGCTTGCCGCGATCCCCCGTTCTGATGAGCACCGTACCCACGCCAAAAGCGACCGCAATACCCACCACCGCAACAAATACGGGTACCGCCTCGAAGCCGGTGCCATACCTGTCGGCCAACGATCCGCCGACCATCAGTGCCAGGAATCCAAACACCGCGTTGCCGAGAATGAACGAGAGTGCACCGGCGACCATCGTCGCCCCGCTCGTGCCGGGTTTGGGCTGCTCGGGTGGATAGCTCATGCCGTCACCACCTCGGCAAGGCGCCTGCGGAACATGCCGTCGTAGTAACCCGCACGGTATCCGCGCCACAACCTCCACGCGGCCAGTGTCATGCCCAGCAGCAGAACCCATTGCGGACGAGTGAGATTCAGCCAGACCGTTTCGTTGGCACGGGTGAATTCGACGAGGAACCGGAATACCGCGTACCCGGACACATACAGCACGAAGAGCTCGCCGGGATGTGTCACACGTGGACGCAACCACCACCACAGCACGGCGAAAGCCGCCAACTGGAAGGCGATCTCGTACAGGAAGGACGGATGCATGGCCACCCCGGCCAGGCATCCCGGACAGTTCGGTCGCGATGCCGGAGCGTGCACACCCCACGGCAGCGAGGTCGGTCGGCCCGGGGCCTCGGTGAGGTGACATCCGATCCGGCCCACCGCCATACCCAGCGCCACCGCGGGCGCGAAGAGATCGCCCGTCTTGGCCTGGTACCCGATGAGTCGCTTGGCCACCAAGACACCGACGTACGCCCCCAACAGCCCGCCGATGATGCTGCGCGAACCGAACATCCACGCCTCGACAAGGCTGGGATTGTGCGCCGGGTTCAGATGTTCGATCCAGCCAGATAACCGCATACCGATCGCACCGCCGACCAGAGCGCCCGCCACCGCGATCAGTGACTGTTCGGCGGGAGCACCCCGGCGACGTGCTTCGTAGGCGAAGACCACGGCGGCAACCACCACTCCGAGCCCTACGAAGAGCCCGTGCACGCCGATTCCCAGCCCCATCGGCTCACTGTACGAGCCAGCACCGCAGATACGCAGGGCAAATGCGCGATTACCGAAAGTTACAGCGCGCAGCCCACCAGCACCGGCTCGGGGACCAGACGGACACCGAAGGCATCCAAGACCCCGTCGCGAACGGTGCGCGCGAGCGCCAGTAAGTCGGCGGTGCTCCCTCCCCCGCGATGAGTCAGTGCCAGTGCATGTTTCGTGGACACCCGCACCGAAGACTGCGCGTCCGGATAACCCCTGACGAACCCGGCCCGCTCCACCAGCCAGCCCGCCGAGAGTTTCACCCCATCCGGGGCCGGATATTGCGGAATGGCGATATCGGGCCCCAGTCTTTCGCAGACACGTACTCGAACGGAATCCAGATCACCTTCGGCAACAACAGGATTCGTAAAGAAGGATCCGACGCTCCAGGTGTCGTGGTCGGACTCGTCGAACACCATGCCCTTGCGCCGCCGCAGGCCGAGCACCGCCTCGCGCACCGCCAGCGCATCAGTGCGCTCCCCTGGCTCCACCCCGAGCTCCTTGGCAAGCTCCGGGTAACGGATCGGAGAGCTCAGGCCGTCGGTGGACAAACCGAACTCGACCTCTAGCACCACACGTGCATCGGTGCCCTTGAGAATGCTGGTGCGATAGCCGAACCCCAGTTCGGCGGGCTCATACCAACACACCTCGCCGGTCGTCCGGTCCAGCACCCGCACGCGCCGCAGCAGCGCGCCCACCTCAACGCCATAGGCACCCACGTTCTGCACCGGCGTGGCCCCGGCGGTGCCCGGAATTCCTGAGAGGCATTCGAGACCCCCCAGACCGGCCCGCAGCGAGAGCGCCACAACCTCGTCCCAATTGGCCCCCGCGTCCGCGCGCAACAGCGGCCCGTCCACCGTCACACCGGCCGAGGCGATATGCACCACCGTGAGGTCCGAAAGGTCGTCGGCCAACACCAGATTCGAACCGCCCGCGAGCAGTAGGGCGCGATGGCCGTCAAGCGCGGCAAGCGCGCCGGTCACCTGCGCGCTGCTCTCGCACCGAATGAGCGTGGACGCCACCGGACCCAACCGCAAGGTGGTCAACGGGGCAAGTGGAGCATCATCGGTCACCACGGCGCCGAGGTCCTCGATCTTCGCGCGCGTTGTTGGTGCCAGAGTTACCGGTCTTTGCGCAAGCGGCTCATCCGCGCCCGATTGTCTTCGCGCAAGCGGCTCATCCGCGCCCGATTGTCTTCGCGCAAGCGGCTCATCCAAGCTCACGGGGGTAACGGTAGCCTTGCCACCCATGGCGCGCTCATTTGACCTGTCAGTGGAGTATTCGGCCGGTGTCGAGCAGGTCCACGCGGCCTTCGCCGACGAGAACTACTGGAATGAACGTCTGGCCGGCTCCGGCGCCGACACCGCCACCTTGGATTCCCTGAAATCCGAGGGCGGCGCCCTCGAAATCGTCACCACTCAGGTGCTGCGCAGCGATCGGCTACCCGGCATCGTGTCGCAGTTTCACCGGGGCGACCTGCGGATCGTCCGCACCGAGAAATGGAGCGCCATCTCCGACGGTGCGTCCGAGGGAACGGTGGTGGGCTCGATACCGGGCGCACCCGTCACCCTGTCCGGTACCGCCCGGTTGCACACCGGCGCCAAGGGCTCACGTCAAGACCTGAAGGTCAGCGTCGAAGTCAAGATCCCCCTGGTCGGCGGCAAGATCGAGGGCTTCGTCGGCGGAAAACTGATGGACTTGTTATCTGCCGAACAGCGATTCACCTCGGAGTGGATCGCTTCCCACGGCTAACCTGGGTTCGATGTCGAGGCGTTCGGTGTTCACGGTGAATTTTCCGGCTCCGGCCGAGAAGATCTACCAGGACTTTGCGAGCCGGGACTACTGGGAAACCCTGATGTCGGCGTATGGGTGGATCACACCGGTCTCCGAGATTCACACCCTGACGGTGACCGACCGCGGTATCGATGTGGTGGTCAAACAGAATCTGCCCCGCATCTATCTGCCGCCGATCGCGCAGAAGGTGATGCTCACCGACATGGTCATCACCAGGACACAGCATTTCGAGCCGTTCGATCAGGCCAAGGGCTCCGCGATGGGCAGCTACGGCGCCTCCGTGCTCGCCGGACCGGGCGCCTTCACGGGGGTGTGCAAGCTGTCCGATACCGATCAGGGATCTCAGCTGAGGCTCTCCAGCACCTGCAAGGTGTACATCCCGTTCGTCGGGGGCAAGCTCGAAGACCTGATCCTGTACCACGTCAGCGACCTGTTCCGCGTGGAAGAAGGCTTTATCGCCGACTGGATCTCCAAGCACCACTAGCGGTGTTCTCGTGTGCGGTTACCCGCACTATTTAGGAGCCTCGAATCCGCCGATCTTCTGTTCGAGCAGTTCGGCCATCCGCAGCGAGGTGCGGTCCTCGAACATCGGACCGATCAGCTGCACTCCAACCGGCAGACCTGCTGCGGAGCGGCCCGCTGGTATTGCGGTGGCGGGCAGACCGGGCATGGTGGCCAAGCCTGCCCAGACCAGCTGATTGACGAACGGGTGCGCGATACCGTCGACGTTGATATGCCGCTCCTGCAGATCCGGTTCGTGATCGTGCGGGAAGGCGGGAGTCGGCGTGATCGGACACACCACCACATCGAATTCGGCGAAGAGCTGCCGCCAGCCGTGGCGATGAAGCTCGCGACGACTGTTCGCCTCCATCCAGTCGCGGTGGCTGAACACCGGGCCGCGTAACCACGCCGTGTCGAAACCCCGGTCAGCCGGATTCAGTGCGGCGGCGAGGATCCGCAGCTGCTCGTACCTCTCCACTGGATAACCTGCCGCGAGATTCGACGTGAGTAGCTCGGCATAAAGCCCTGCGGCGTCGGCCAGATCGGGCAGCAGCGGACTGTGCCGTTCGACGCGGGCTCCACCGTCGACGAGCGCGTCAAAGACGCGGTTAACGGCCGCCCGCACGGCGGATCCGGTGGGGATGAGTGGATGCTCGTCAAGGACCAATACGCGAAAGTCGCAGAGACGTTCGTGGCGGGCCGGTGGTAGAGCCACGTCGAATCCGACGCCCAAGGTGAGTGGGTCCGGCCCGGCCATCACCTCCAAAAGCAGCGCGAGGTCGCGGGCAGTGCGTGCCATGGGGCCGACCACGCTCAGATCGCGGTCGGCGGGCAACGGCGGATTGGGCGGCGGAAGATGACCGCGATTGGCCACAAGTCCGAGTGTCGGCTTGTGCGCGTAGACGCCGCAGAAATGAGCGGGTGTGCGCAGCGAACCGGCGATGTCGGAGCCAATGGACAGCGCGCCGAATCCGGACGCCAGTGCGGCCGCTGATCCGCCCGAGGAACCGCCCGGCGTTCGACCGTGATCCCATGGGTTGTTGGTGGTGCCGTAGATCTCATTGAAGCTCTGCAAATCTTGAAGCATCAAGGGCACATTGGTCTTTCCGAGCAGGACGGCACCGGCGGCCTTGATCCGCGAAACCTGCACCGCATCGTCCGACGGCAGATAGTTCCTGTGCTGGGGCATGCCCCAGGTCGTGGCCAGCCCTGCCACGTTGTAGGACTCTTTGACTGTCATCGGGATACCGAGCAGCGGCCGGTCCTCGCCGCGAGCACGCGCCTGATCGGCAGCGCGCGCAGCGGCCCGCGCGCGATCGAAGTCCGGCACACAGATCGCATTGATCACCGTGTCGTCCCGCTCGATACGGGCGATTGCCTCGTTGGTCAGCGCTACTGATGTGACCTCACCGGCACGCAACGCAATCGCGAGCCTCTCGGCCGACTCAAAACTCCACTCCATGAATCTGACGCTATCCGCCTGCCGCGGAGGACATAAAATACCGCTTAGCGCAACGGGATCGGTGTTTCCTCTCCACCACGCCCCCCGACACCGCCATCAGTAGTCCGATTCAGCGGCCAGCAACTCGGCGAGGAACGCGTCACGGGCAGGCGTGGCCAGCCGAGCGCGCGCGAATGCCCGGACCCGATCGCGTAACTCGCTCGATTCGGTGGCCTCCCCGGTACCCACGCTGACCCGCGCCGCCGACCAGTCGGCATTCCAGGCCTGCGCCTCATCGACAGGCCGACCGTCGCCGTCGAACACCGGCAGGATCGCGGCGCCTTCGGCATCCAACGCACCGGCACCATGAAACGCCCCGCAGCACAACGAAACCGGAGTACCGGCGGCCGATTCGGGGCCGGACAGCGCCGCTCGCAACCGGGCAACTACCGTCGCACCCTCGGCGACAACTCCCCAGGCCAGATTGCGTTCTGCTGCGTCGAAGATCGCCGGAGGCACGTCCGACCAGGCGATCGTCACGTCTCCCGAGGCGATCACGCCGGAGCGCCTGGACTCATCGTCCAGGCCGGCGGCCAGCGCATAATCCTCACGCCGCGCGGCCGCGGCGCCCTGTGCGCCCCACTGCAGTCCCACATCGTCGGCCAAGTCTCGACACCGCGCCACGAGCGCGTCCACTCGCGGGTCTCGATACGAACCGAGTGCCGCACTGTGCGGCGCCAGCAGTTCAGCCACATCGGCGTCCAGGGTGTCGTCGGTGAAGTAGTCCTCGGCAGCCGCGGTCAGCACCGCGAGCTCAGCATCGAGCACCGGCCGGTCCAGCGCGACAATGCCGTCGCGGCGACTGGCCGGCCACCAACGCCGAAGCCAATGCCCCAACGCCAGCCGTCGCAAGGAATCTGTCTGCCCCGCCGGCACCGTCACCGACTGCAGCTCGATCACCTCGGTGGGATCAGGATCGCGCAGCGCCTCGATGACCGCGACGTGCCCGGCCTCACCGAGAACCCTCCACATCCAGTCGGCCCGGGCCGCATCGGTGAAGCTGATCACCGGCGGATGCGACGGGTCGTCAATGGGCCACGACAACACGGCTCCACTGACTTCGAGAACGGCGACCGCACCCACCGGAGCAGGTGCGGGACCCGTTGTCCACAGACCGAATTCATTGATCAGCTTCATGCGGTGGCCTGCAATTCCAGCATGGCCTTGATCCGCTGCCGGTGGTCCAGGCTCACCGAGCGGGCCACGCCCTCCAGCAACGACCGAAGATCATCGACGTCACCGCAGGATTCCTGCCAGACATCGCGACCATGCAACCTGGCCCACAACCTGCTCACGTAGGGCCGCGCGAACGCGGCGAGGTCGTCGACAACCTGGCGCTGTCGGGGATGGATGGCTGCACCGTCAGCGAGATAGCGCCGGGCATGCATCACGTAGGCCTCTTTCACCAACCGGGCCTGAACGCGCCCGGACAGTTCGTAACGCGTCGTCACCGAATCACCCAGTGGCCGCAGGTCCGTCGCCATCTCAACTCCCGCCAGCAGGGCGGCCTGCTTGTCCTCGCTCATCAGACCCCATGGGGCGCAGGCCCGGTCGACCTCCTCGGCACACAGCAGCGGAACATCGGGCAGCTCGTCATGGTCCAGCGCGCGGCGCAATGTGGCTCGCACCCGATCAACGACACTGCGATCCATCGGGCGGTCGCCTTCGGTGTCTCCGTCGATGGCCGGGGGTAGTTGTGGTTCAGCCGAACTCAATCCGATCTCGACAATGGACCATGGCAGCGTGGCACCCGTGCCGTGCGCGCTCGCGCCCAGGTTGTACGGCGTGGCATCGGCGATCAGCGCCGTCCACACCCGTTGGCGCGCAGCCATCTCACCATGGCTGCCGGCCGCACCGAGCACTGTGGTGAGGCCGGCGAAGAACGGGCCGGTGATGGTGTCGTCCGGCCGCACATCACGCCAACTCCGGTCCCGCAATGTGGCGAGTCTGGCCACCACGTCCGGGTCATCGACATGACGGTTGAGCACCTCGATCGCGGTGCGGTCCCGATCACGATGCAGATCATGCAAAACTTCCGTGGCGGTGCGCTGATCCTCAACCTGCGGAACACCTTTGGTGACAGCCAATTCGAAACACACTGGGAAGTAGAGCTCTTGAGCGTTGCCGGTGGTGATGCGCTGCCTGCGCCTCTCGGCCTTGAGCATCACGAACCAGTCTGCCGTGGCCCGCAATTGCGGGCCCTGCCCCACGATCAGAGCGTGCATGGCCGCGGCCACGTCGGGACCCAGCACGGGGGCCGAGAAGGCGGCATTGCTACGCAACCTCAGCACCAAAGGGTCCAGGATCCTTTTCACAGTCCGGCGTAGCGGCCCACCGTCGTCGGCACTGAGCACCTCGACACCTGAGCCGATCGCGCGCCAGGCCCGGTCAATCACGGCACGCCTCGGCACCGCCGACCGCACCGTGACGGCGGCCTCGGATGTTGCCGACCCGATGCTCACCGTCACAAGGGTAATCGTTGTCGGCCGACCAAAAGTTGGGTTCGGTAGCGGCGGGTCTGGACGACGATATCGGCATGACCACAGGACGATTTCCCACCATAGCCAGGGTCTTCGGTGGATGCGCCGCGTTGCTGTCCGGCCGCCGGAACACCTCAGCGCACCCGGACGCGGAGGCCGACGAGCGACTCGTCACGATCGAGGAATTCGCCGCCGAATTCGACCATGTGCTGATCCGCAAGCGGCTGCTGACCGGGGCACAGCGCGCCGTGATCGACGGCGGCACCCGCTCGCGCGGGGTTGTCACCGGCCTGCGCGCCACCGGTTCGGGCC
Organism: Mycobacterium sp. D16R18; assembly: GCA_002013775.1. Taxonomy (GTDB): domain Bacteria; phylum Actinomycetota; class Actinomycetes; order Mycobacteriales; family Mycobacteriaceae; genus Mycobacterium. Next base: position 76,179 of record MAFD01000004.1, on the reverse strand, counting down.
GCGAGATGCAACTGGACCTCATGGTGACGCGGCCGGACGGCCGCCAGTTCCCAGCACGCGAAACTGCGGTCATACCCGCGTCCGCGCTGTCGAAGATGGCGCCGGGCAGCGTGATCGACGCCTACTACCGGCCCGGTGATCACAGCATCATCGCGGTCCGGGCATGTTCCGACTGACTCAGCGGGCACCGTCGACGGCGAAACTCATCACGGCCGCCCAATGCAGCGGGGTCGCCGCGCGGTCACCGTCGCGCCAGCGTCGCAACTGAGCGCGCTGCCAGCGGTTCACCGCGCGGCCCGCATCCTCACCGCGGTGTGCCCGGTCGACCTCGGCGACCGTATCAGCCATGGGATCTGTTGTATGCGAGCCAAATTGACTGTATGCCGCCGCAGTCGGCAACGACCACAGGGTCGCGGTCACCAACTCTGCGCCACCGAGGATCATCGCCGCGGCGAGCCCGGTCGCCTCATCGAAGCGGTAATCACCTCCCGAGGAGCAGGCCAAGAGCGCCACTCGCGGTGGGATCGAAAGCCGCGTGGCCATCATGTCGGCCGCAGTCAGCGGACGATCCTCGGCCAGGTGCAGGGCAGCCAGTTCGGCGTGGCCTACGGCGCCCTCGGCCGCGCTGGCATGCCCGACGTAGAGCAGCCGGGCCGGGTGCTGCGCACACGCCCACGCAAGCCAGTCGCGGTCGATATCACTGCGGCGGAAAAGTTCTACCGGCGCCTCGACCACGGGCAGCACCCGGTGGCTGTCCATCAGCTCGCCGAAATGACGAGTCAGCGCGGCCTGCGGTGAGGGGCGGCCCAGTACCGAACCCAACGTCGAATCCGGTCGCTGCCCGGGGATCCGCGGGTCCAGCAGGAGCACCGCCGGACCGTTCTGGCGATCACGCCACCGCCCCGGCGCTCGTGGCGCATGCACGATGTTCGGAGGCACTGCCATCAAAACGTCGGCAAGTTCCATCAATCGGAACCCCTCCGCGCCCGGCATCGCCAGCTGCCCCCAGGGCACCCGCGCCAATCGCGGGCTGGGTGTCACGAACAGCACCGCGCGCGGAGAGGACACACACTCGGACAACAGCTTCCAGCCCTCGACTGCCACCAGCTCAGACCCGAGCGTGCGGGCCAGGCCGAACTCGGCGTCAAGGCTGGCGAAAGCCCCCGTGGTCAAGGACCGTTCGATGGCAGCGAGCGCGGTCTCGGACCCAGACGGATCCGGTAGCGCCGAGTTGAGGGCGCCGCAGGCAGTTTCCAGCGCCTGCTGCTCAACGACCCAGGTGATGGTCCGTGACGGCTCGCCCACCACCCGCAGGCTGGCGTAGGTGGTGATGCCGACATCGGCGAATCGCAGGACCAAGGTGTCGGTCATGGCCACGTCGACCATTCGTCGTCGACGGCGGTTACCTCGCGGCCGTATCGCTGCCAGGCCAACTCGCGGTAGTTGCTCATGATCTGGTCACCAGCGGGGTCCATCCGCATCGGCGGCAGCGGCCCCAGGCGAGTGAGCCCACCATCCGCCTGCACCGGCGGTGCCGCGGCAACGAGCGCCAGGTCCCCCTCGACGGGAACCGCCGCGGTGGCCGTGGCGGCCCACGCGCCCGACGACGGACCTAGCTGAGTATCGCTCACCTCTGCAGTGAAAGCCCCTCGTGCGCTGTGATATTCAATCAGCTCACTGACCAGGCCGGCGTTATCCCATTCCTTCGCCACCGCGAAGGCGCCCGCGAGCAGCGGCGCCGATACACACCTGGCCCAGCGCATCCGCGCCCCCGCGTCGGGGATGGCATAGCGCACCGCGTCGACCGCCAACGCCGCCGGCACCTTGAGGTCCGCGGCCTGTTGGAGCTTGGACATCGCGCGCCGGTATCCCGGACTGTCCGCACCACCGGATACCACCCCGGTCGTGGAATCCAGGCCCAAGTCGGCAAGGGCGTCGGCTCGCCAGATGTTGCCCAGCTGATCGTCGAGCCGGGCGTACTGCAGCCAGCTGTGCCGCGGATAGGAGTCCAGCAGCTCCCTGGCCTGTGCCACCTTCGCGGCCGCTTCGGCGAAGTCACCACGAAGGATGGCTATCCAGCTGCGTTGCAACAGTATTCGATGAATATGCAGTGGCTTTTCGATCTCGCGCCAGTGCCGCTCGGCATGTCCCCAGCATTCATCGGCCTCGTCCAGTGCGTTCATCCGGAACCTGATCAAGCCGAAGTACAGCCAACTACGGGACACATCGTGCGCCCGGACATGCTCGGCGATCGCTGGGTACGCCTGGTGGACCAGCGTCTGGGTTTCGGCGATGTCGCCGTCCGCCCACCGCGCCGCGGCGCGTTCCAACTGCGCGCGGGCGCCGGCCAGTTGCCAGCCCCGCGCCCCCGCGCGCGCCTCGGCCCGCCGCAGCCACGGTTCGGCGTCATCGAGCCGGCCGGTCTCGACACAGAATCGGCCATAGGAGAGCGCACCGTTGACAAACAGATGGTCGGACTCGATGCCACCCTCGCGCGCATACTCTTCGAGCAGATCGAGAACCTCGGCCCATACGGGAACCGAGTCCGCGTACATGTCGTCGTCGCACAAACCCCTGGCAATCAAGATCCTGGCGTAACAGACGAGACCGCGGTGTTCGGCGGCCAAATCCTCGAAATCACCGGCAGATTCGATCAGTGCTTGCAGACTCGCCGCGGCACCGTCGTGATCACCATGGGCCGCTGCCAGTCCTGCCGCGAGGAACTCAGCGCGCCGGGTGTAGCGGCAGATCAGGTGGTCGACCTCGGCATCGGACATGGTGACCTGCGCGGCCAGCTCAGGCCGCTGTCCCGCTCGGATGTCGGCATAGGTCGCCAGGCAATCACGGATCCGCCGCACACCCTCCACCACGCCCTCGTAAGCGGTGCGCACCAGGTAGATCTCGGCGAGTTGAGCCAAGACCTCGCAGGCGAGATCGTCACGATCGGCCTCCTCGGCCTGAGCCAGCAGCGACAACAGCATCTCCTTGGCGGCCTCTTCCTTGGCCGCCAATGCCAGGTGACGGGCCTGCTCCAGGTCGCCGATGATCGTCACCTTGGAATAGTAAGAAGCGGCGGGCGTGCTGTGCACGCCCGCCGCTTGTCGAGATGTCAGCCGCAGCTCACCTTGATGGTGAACGGCTTGGTGATCATCCCGGCCATCGGGTTCTTCACGTCGGCACCGGAGGCCTCGCCGGTGATCGTGTACGTCTTCCCGTCGACCTTGACATCGGCGGAGCCGACGCTGGCCCCCATGCCGCTGCTGACCGCGAGTGCGGCGCCGTCGTACACCAGTCCCAGCGACTGCACCTTCGGGGGCGTCTCGTCGGTCATGACGACGCCCAGGCCCTGCTGGCCGTTGACGGCGCCGCTGGCCACATTGATCTTGCCACCCTGCTTGACGCAGGTCACGGACTTGAGGTCGAGTCCGGCCAGGTCCTTGCCGTCCACCTTGATCTCGGCATTGCTGCCCGAGCTCACCTGCGATCCACCCGGCTTGTCGGTCGAGCAGCCAACCACCACCGCTCCGGCAGCGAGGAGTCCCATGGCGCCCACGATCACTCGATTCATCATCTGTCCCTTCGTCGTCCGTCGCCCCGATGGCGCCGTCATGGCTCAAGTGAAGGCGGGCCGCGGCGCTACCGATCCCAAGAAATCCCGATTACCGCAGGCAGCGGCCATCCAGGCACCATGGAGACGTGGCCCCCTCTCCCACCCCCCGCCCTGGGTCCTCTCCCACCCCCCGCCCGCAGGGGGCTATCACCCGCGGCACCACGGGGATCAACCGCCTGCGCCGCAGCGACCGGTGGCTGGTCCATCACCCCAACGTGCAGACGGCACTGGCCGATGCCGCCGATCCCCTGGTGGTGGACCTGGGGTACGGCGCCATGCCCACCACCACACTGGAGCTGGCCTCGCGGCTGCGGACAGTGCGTACGGACATCCGGGTGGTGGGGCTGGAAATCGACCCGGAACGGGTGGTGCCGCCGCGCGACGGGGTCCATTTCGGTCTCGGCGGGTTCGAATTGGCAGGCCACACACCGGTTCTGGTACGTGCGTTCAATGTGCTGCGCCAGTACCCGGAATCGGAGGTGGCGCAAGCCTGGGCCGCTATGACGGCCCGGCTCGCGCCAGGTGGTCTCATCATCGAGGGCACCTGCGACGAACTCGGCCGCCGCTGCGCGTGGCTGCTGCTCGACGCGACCGGGCCGCAAACCCTCACCCTGGCCTGCGACCCCTTCGGCATCGACAAGCCATCCGACCTGGCCGAGCGACTACCGAAAGCTCTTATCCACCAAAATGTTCCGGGCCAACCCATCCACGATCTACTCACCGCCGCCGACCGATACTGGGCAGCGGCGGCCCCACACGGCGTCTTCGGTCCCCGAGTCCGCTGGCGAATGATGTTGAAATCAATGCGCGACAATGGATTTCCCGTTGAACAACAGCGACGGCAGGTCCGTGACTGCATCTTGACGACATCGTGGGCGTCCGTCGCGCCACTGGCCTAGGCTGGAACACATGCGGATAGTGTTGGCGCAGATCAGCAGCAGTGCCGATCCCACCGAGAACCTGGCCACTGTCGTGGCCACGGTGCGCGATGCCGCCGCACAGGGCGCCAATCTGGTCGTCTTCCCGGAAGCCACCATGTGCCGGTTCGGCGTACCTCTGCGCCCCGTCGCGCAGCCCGTCAACGGTCCGTGGGCCGACGGGGTCCGCACGATCGCACACGAAGCGGGCATCACCGTCGTGGTCGGCATGTTCACCCCCTCCTCTGACGGCCGCGCCCACAACACACTGCTGGCCACCGGCCCCGGCGTGGACACGCACTACAACAAGATCCATCTCTACGACGCGTTCGGCTTCCGCGAATCGGCCACCGTCGCGCCCGGGGACGAGCCGGCGCTCATCACGGTCGACGGCGTGATCGTCGGGCTGACCACGTGCTACGACATCCGCTTCCCCGCCCTGTACACCGACCTGGCACGTCGCGGCGCGCAGGTGATCACCGTCAGCGCCTCCTGGGCGGCCGGAACCGGCAAATGGGACCAGTGGACGCTGCTGGCGCGGGCGAGGGCAGCCGACTCGACATGCTTCATCGCCGCCGCCGACCAAGCCCTGCCCGCGCTGGAGGCGCCCGCCAGCGGTTCCCCGACGGGGATCGGCGGCAGCCTGCTGGCCTCACCAACCGGCGAACTCATCGCCCAGGCCGGTCCGGAGCCCGAGCTCATCGTGGCGGACTTGAACCTGGACGTGGTCGCCGAGACCCGCAAGATCTTGCCCGTCCTTAACCCGTCCTCAGTCGAATAGGGCACAATCGCGCGGGTGACGACACCGCCTCAGCCGCCGCTCGGCCCACCCGGATCGACACCTCCCGAGCCTTCGCCCTGGCAACCGCCGTCCCAGCAGGTGCCGCCTCCGCGGCAAGAGCAGGTGCCGCCCCCGTTGTCAGAGCAGCCGCCGACGCTGCAGAGCCCAGTGGCTCCGCCCCCGATCGACCCCCCGCCCTCGGACGTGCCGCCGCAACCTGCCGAGCCGAAGAAGGGCCGCGACTACAGGTCCCTGGTACTCATCGCCGTCATCGTTGTCGCCGTGTTCGTGGCCGCCGTTCTCGGCATCGAGCTCTACGCACGCCAGCGGACCAGCAGTGAGGTGAACGCCGCCACGTCGTGCCTGGTGCAGGACGGCGCGACCGCATCCTTCGGCCCCATGCCGCTCGTCGTGCAATACCTCGGCAATCACATCGACAAGCTCACGATCAAGACCGCGGGCAATCAGATTGCGCAGGCCAAGAAGATGTCAGTCGCCATCACAGTGCGCGACATCTCGCTCAAGAAGACGGCCGACTCGCTCGGCACCATCGGACGCCTCGATGTCGAGGTGTCCTGGCCGACCGCCGGCATCACCGAGAGCGCCCGTGACCTCGTGCCGGGAATGCTCGGCTCGTTGGTAGGTGATGCCACCACCAATGAATCGACCGGCGAGATAACGCTGAGCGCTGCCGGAGGGCTTGCCCAGATCACCACCAAGCCCGTCATCAAGGACGGCCTGGTGACGCTGCAATCCGAGAACGTCTCCGCGTTCATCGGCCTGCCGCGCGAGATCATCCAGCCGGCGCTCGACACCTTCTCCAAGGGACTCGTCGGCGGCCAGTACCCGATGGGGCTCAAGGCCCAAGAGGTCAAGGTCACCAACGACGGCATCACGGTGAAACTGTCGAGCACCAATCAGCCCATGAAACCGGTCGAAAATCCCTGCCTGCAGAACCTCTCGTTCTAATGCAAGAAGCCGTCCAAGACGGCCCGGCTGCTCGATAGTCCGAGCCGGGTCGCACCGGCCTCGAGCATGGCCGCGGCATCCTGTGCCGTGCGGATTCCGCCGCTCGCCTTGACCTCGAGCCGACCGCCGACGGTCTCGGCCATGATCCGCACGGCCTCCACGGTCGCTCCTCCCGATGGGTGAAATCCGGTGGAGGTCTTCACAAAATCCGCTCCGGCGGCCTCGCTCACCCGGCAGGCCTCACGGACCGCCCCGGCACCGGAATGCTCCAGCAGCGCCGCGGACTCGATGATGACCTTGAGTGTCGCCGATGGGATCGCACGCCGAACCGCCTCGATATCGGCCTGTACTGCGGCGAAATTGCCTGCCACCGCGGCGCCCACGTCGATCACCATGTCGACCTCGGTCGCACCCGCGGCCACCGCGAGGGCGGCCTCGTGCGCCTTGACGGACGAAAGGTGTTTTCCCGAGGGGAATCCCGCCACCGCCGCGACAACCAGCCCGGGGGCCTGGACCGGCAGCATCGAGGGCGATACACATACCGCGAGCACTCCGAGATCGGTGGCCTCCGCGATGAGGGCCTGCACGTCCCCGGGCGTCGCTTCGGGCTTGAGCAGGGTGTGGTCAATGCGCGCGGCCACCTCCCTGCGGGTGGGCCAAACCGCCGGTGTGCCTACCGAATCCGTCATGGGCGTAGCGTCCCATACATGACCTCCCAGCATGAGCGTGCGGTCGTGTTCGCAGCCCTTCACCAGTCCGGGACGTTCGTTGTCCCCAACCCCTGGGATGCCGGGTCGGCCCGCATCCTCACCGGTTTTGGCTTCCCCGCGCTGGCCACCACCAGTGCCGGGTTGGCGTTCTCCCTCGGCCGGCAGGACGGCGCCAATCTGGTCAGCCAGGCCGAGACACTGGCCAACGCCTCCCACATCGCCGCGGCCACGCATCTGCCGGTTTCGGCCGACCTGGAGAACGGGGGCCCCACGATCGGCGACATCGCGATGACCATCCGCGAGGCGGCGGCCTCGGGGTTGGTCGGCGGGTCGATCGAGGATGCCACCGGGATTCCCGATGCCCCGATCTTCCCACTTGCCGAAGCGGTGGATCGCATCACCGCGGCAGCAAACACGGTGCGCGATCTACCCTTTCCGTTCACGCTGACGGCCCGGGCCGAGAACTACCTGTATGGCCGACCGGACCTGGCCGACACCATCACCCGGCTGACCGCGTACGCCGCGGCCGGCGCCGACGTGGTGTACGCGCCGGGCCTGCCCGATGCCAACGCCGTCCGCGCCGTCTGCGCCGCGGTGGATCGCCCCGTCAATCTGCTCGCCACCGGGTTCGTGCTGAATCACTCGGTCGAGGAGATCGCACAGTGGGGTGTGCGCAGGATCAGCCTCGGGTCCGCGATGGCCCGCTCTGCGCTCGGGGCGTTCGTCGACGGGGCCCGGGAGATCGCACAGCACGGCACCTTTGGATTCGTGGCCCGCGCCATCCCCTATGCGGAAGCCAATGCCCAGTTTCCATGAACCGTTCGGTGCAGGTACTTCTTGCCCAGGCCCCAAAGAGGCCCACCCCCAACTAGCCGGCGGGGGGAATCAGACCGACGACTCCGCTGCACATCTGACGGAAGTTGACGATCCCGAAAATGCTGCCACTAGGGACGAATTGGCACCCCGAGCGCCCGGTCATCGGGCCGCTGCCGCCACCGCCGCATTCGGGCCACGCACCAAGGCCTTGCGTCTGCATAACGCTCTCGGCGACGGCGATCTGCTGTTCACGAGAAGCCTCGGCGGGATTCCCGACACCCCCGTGGGACGCCCAGGTGGAGGGCTTGAACTGCAGGCCGCCATAAAAACCGTTTCCGGTATTTGCGGACCAGTTTCCGCCGGATTCGCATTCAGCGATCGCGTCCCAATTCACCGAATCGGCCGAGGCGACGCTTGCGGTCATGGACAACGACATCACGAACAGCACGTTGACGATCAGACACACAGCACGCCTGTCGCGCACCCATCGCGCCCGGTCCATGACGACCTTCATGTCACTGCACCCCGATCCTCTGTCACCGGAGAGATCACGTGATGCGTGATGTACCACCTGCCACTCCGGTCGTGATCAGATTGTGATCACTGTTGTAATCGTTACTCACGAGGTGTGCGTTACGCAAGCGGAGAATGGTAAGAAAAGTTGCCACTGAGCCGCCTGAGGCTTTAGTGATTTCTTACTTCTACCAATAACGTCGAGATAAACCGGTGGTCTCGGAGGAATTACACGTTTGTAATTCAATCGCGCAATTGATTCACATCACACTGCAATTTGCCCGCGCATACGGCGCATACCCGCGAACCCATCATTTGGTCCCGGAGTTTTGTCGCTGACGGCCGGCGGATCCGCGCCTAGATCTCAGGTCCGCCCGGGTTGCACTGGGACACCGTCATCAACGCCTGGTCCACCGGCGGTCGCCACGGCTCCAGGTTCCAACTCGGCTTGTTCGGGATGAACACCCGCCCATACCAATGGCAGTCGAACTGCATCCGCATACCGGGCGACTGTGCGTCGGGGGCCAGCGTGAGGACCTCGGCCCACGCGACGTCTGCGCCGTCGGGCGCCTCATAGGTACGCCCCAGCGGCGTCGGGTAGATACGCAGCGTGCGCCCCAAAGATGTTGCACCCCAAGACACATGATCAATGAGTGCGGGCTCGACGGCGCTCGCGGGCACCGCACTCCCAACCAGCAGAGCGGCCGTCAACGCAACCAGCGCTGCAACCGCGCGCATTACCGCGACTTGCCCTGCACCTCAAGTACGCGGGGACGAACATCGACGAAATACACCCCGGCCGCCACGGCGGCGATTCCGGCGGTCAGCAGCTCCAACCCCGGAATCAGGGTGAGCACGGCCGCGCCGGCGAGGATGACTACCCAGGTGGTCTTGGTCTGCTTTTCTGCCGCCACGAACGCGTCCGCGGGCTGAATCGCGGCATGGACCAACCCGACGATCGCCGCGATAAGGGCGACGAGCGAGATCAGCGCGAAGACATGAAAAGTGAAAGCCACCCGATCAGCCTACGTGGCTGATCGGGTGGCTGTCAGAGCTGGAACTGCCTACTTCTGGGTAACGGTACGGGTCGCCGTCTTCTTGGCCGGAGCCTTCTTGGCGGGCGCGGCCTTCTTGACAGCAGCCTTGGCCGGGGCGGCCTTCTTGGCGGGCGCGGCCTTCTTGGCCGGAGCCTTCTTGGCGGGGGCCTTCGCGGCCGGAGCGCCCTTGCTCGACAGGTCGATGCCGACCAGCTTGGCGGCACGCTCGCCGACGGCGCGAGTCTGGCTGGCCACAGTGCCCAGCGCCTGCTCGGTCAGCTCGGCGTAGTTACCGACCAGGCCCTCGGCGCGGGTCACGTTCTCCTCGATGCCGGGGGTGCTGCGGATGCGCTCGATGGCCTCTTCGCCACGCTCGGCGAGGTTGTTGTAGATGTCGGTCGCCACCTGCAGGTAGGCCTCGGCAACCTTGCGCAGCTCCTCCGGGGTGAACCGGTCGCGCAGCTCGTTGACGTCGGTGGGCAGCTCGGCCGACAGCTCGCGCAACCGGTCGCGGGTCTCATCCACGCGGGCACCGGCCTCGGAGGCGGCCTCTTCTGCGCGCTCGCGCAGCTTCACGACGACATCGGCGACCGCGGCCAGTGCCAGGTCACCGGCGCCGACGGCTACGTAGAACGGGGTCTTCAGGTCTTCGAACGAGGTGTTCTTCTTGGTCATGCCAGATTCCTTTCGGGGATGGGGAAAGTTATTCAGTTGTCGCCAGTAGATTCGGGGTCGGATTGAGCCTGATCCGCATTGGCTTCGGCGTTTTGCTGAACGAATGAGCCGTAGACGTCCAACAACACCTGCTTCTGTCGCTCGGTGATGACGGTATCGGCAATGATGGCGTCCCGTACCGGGCTGGCATCACTACGATCCAAAATGCCCGCACGCACGTACAACACCTCCGCCGAAACCCTTAGCGCCTTTGCGATTTGATTGAGCACCTCCGCCGACGGACGACGCAGTCCGCGTTCGATCTGACTGAGGTACGGGTTGCTTACGCCGGCCTTCTCGGCCAGCTGACGCACGGAGACCTGTGCGGCCTCACGCTGCGCCCGGATAAAGCCTCCGATATCGGAAGCGGCGTTGCTCACAGCGGTGGCGAGGTCTGATTCCTGCGACATAAGAACCACCGTAAGCTGCAGTGCTAGCTATTGCAAGCACTTCTGTTAGCAATGTGTGCCAAGTCACTTTGGCGCGGGAATAGCCGGGTCAGGGCCTGTTTAGAAGAGCACCTGCGCCACGGTATAGATGACCAAACCTGCCAGCGAACCCACCACGGTGCCGTTGATGCGAATGAACTGCAGGTCACGCCCGACATGCAGTTCGATCCGGCGACTGGCCTCTTCGGCGTCCCAACGTTCGATCGTCTCGGTGATGACGGCCGTGATCTCCGCGCCGTACTGGTCCACCAAATGCCGGGCCGCGCGTTCCACCCAACCGTCGACCTTGTCGCGGACGGATTCGTCGTCGCGCAGCGTCTCCCCGATGCGCACCACGGTGTCGGCAATCCGTGTGCGTAGCTCGCTGGACGGGTCGTCCACGGACTCGGTGATCATCTTCTTGGCGGCGGACCACGCGGTGGCCGCGGCGTTCTGGACTTCGGCACGCGCCATCAACCGAGCCTTGATCGCTTCGGCCTTGGCGATGGTCAGGTCGTCGTGCTGTAGATCGTCGGCGAAGTCGTACAACAGCCTGTTCACGGATTGACGCAGGTCATGATCGGGATTACGACGCACCTTGTCCGTGAAGTCCACCAACTCGCGATAGATGCGGTCGCCCACGAAATGGTCGACGAATTTGGGGGTCCAGCTGGGCGAGTCACGCACCACCACCCGATCGATGGTGTCGCTGGCACCCAGCGCCCATTCAAAGGCGCGGTCGCACAGCAGCTGGATCACCGGTGCGTGTCGGTCTTCCTTGAGCACCGTCGAGAGCACCCGACCGATCGGCGGACCCCATGTGGGTTCGGCGATCCTGCGCACGATCACGCTATCTATGGCCTGCTGTACGTCCTCGTCGCGCAACATCTGCGCGCCGACCCGGAGCACAGTGGAGGCCTCGGCCGCGACCCGCTCCGCGTGCGACCGGTCACTCATCCACTTGCCCAGCCGGCCCGCGATCTGCGCATCCCGCACCTTGGCAGTGATGACGGCCGGCGACATGAAGTTCTCCCGGACGAAGTTCCCGAGCCCCTCCCCCAGCTGATCCTTCTTGCGCTTGATGATCGCTGTGTGCGGGATCTTTAGCCCAAGCGGATGTCGGAATAAGGCGGTTACAGCAAACCAGTCCGCAAGCGCACCCACCATGCCCGCCTCTGCGGCCGCTCCGACATAACCCACCCAGACCGGCGCACCGACCGACTGCCACCAACGGCACGCCAGGAACAACACGGTCGCCCCGACCAGGAACCCCGTAGCCACGGCTTTCATTCGGCGAAGCTGCTTCTGGCGCTCCTCGTCGACGGCCGAATTACCCATCGCGAAGACGCCGCCGGATGCATTCCGCCCGCGCGGCTGATCGCTGTGCTTGCCTGCCACTCCTCCATCATCCGGTATCGAGCGCGTCACGCATCCCCGAGGGCCCCGTGAAGTAGTATCGGTTACAGATAACTAAGGGAATGTGGCGATAACCGTGGCAAGTAAAACGCAGCCTGCGGCTATCAAGACTGATGGTCGCAAGCGCCGCTGGCATAAGCACAAGGTCGAACGACGCACTGAACTCGTGGACGGCACCCTCGATGCCATCAGGCACCGGGGGCGCGATATCAGCATGGATGAGATCGCCTCCGACATCGGCGTCTCGAAGACAGTGCTCTACCGGTACTTCGTCGACAAGAACGATCTGACGACCGCCGTGATGACACGGTTCGCGCAGACCACCCTCATCCCCAAGATGGCCATGGCCCTGTCGGCCCGCCTGGACGGCTACGACCTCACCCGCACAGCGATCAAGGTGTACGTCGAGACCGTGGCCGCCGAGCCCGAGATTTATCCGTTCGTCATGGCCAACAGCTCCACCAGCCGCAGCAAGGCCATCGCAGATTCCGAACGCATCATCGCCCGCATGCTCGCCCTGTCGCTGCGCCGCCAGATGTCCGAAGCGTCGATGGACACCCGCGGCGTGGAGCCGTGGGCGTACATGATCGTCGGCGGCGTGCAGCTGGCCACCCACTCGTGGATGTCGCACCCGCGGATGAGCTCCGATGAACTCATCGACTACCTGACGATGATCTCCTGGAACGCGGTGCTGGGCATCGTGGGCGTGGGTGGATCCCGGGAGAAGTTCGTCGACATGCCACACCCGTCACCGGTTCCTCCTCCACCACAAGCGCGTCAAACCCACTCCACGTAAGCCGACCTGGCTAGGGTCACAGGGCATGACCCCCAGGATCGATACGTCCGCGCTGCGCTACCGACCCGGCCTGTTGTTCGCCGATGTCGATACCCGTTCCACACCCGGGTTCGATGGGTCGCGAGAGGACGGCGAGGCCCAGCAGGCCGAACTGTCCGAGCGCCTCGGGGTGCTGCAAGAGATGCTGTACGCCAATGGGCGCAGCGGCGACCACCGATCGGTGCTGCTGGTCCTGCAGGGCATGGACACCTCCGGAAAGGGAGGTATCGTCAAACATGTTGTGGGACAAGTAGATCCGCAAGGAATTGAACATGCGAGTTTCGGGGTTCCCACCGAGGAGGAGCGCAAGCACCACTACCTGTGGCGCATTCGCAACGCCCTGCCTTCGGGCGGGCAGCTCGGCGTCTTCGACCGTTCGCACTATGAGGACGTCCTGGTGGTGCGAGTGCATGACCTGGTGCCACCGGAGGTCTGGGGCACCCGCTATGACGAGATCAATGCCTTCGAGAAGGAGCTGACCGAGGCAGGGACGACAGTCCTCAAGGTCGCCCTGGTGGTATCGCTCGACGAGCAGAAGGAGCGCCTCGCCGAGCGGCTGGACCGCCCGGACAAATACTGGAAGTTCAATCCCAACGACATCGACGAGCGTGCGTTCTGGTCCGCCTACCAAGATGCGTATCAAGCGGTGCTGGAGAAAACGAGCACCGAGCACGCGCCCTGGCACGTCGTCCCGTGCGACCGCAAGTGGTTCAGCAGGCTCGCGGTCACCGCGCTTCTCGACGAAACACTGGATGGCCTAAATCTCTCGTGGCCACCCGCCGATTTCGATATCGAGGAACAGAAACGCCGCCTCGCGCAAGCGTGAGACGGCGTTGACCTGTTAAGTCTCGTTATTTGACGAGGGTGAACTGACCCACGTTGGTGATACCGCGACGGAAGAAGTCCGCGCAACCGGTCAGGTACCGCATGAAGCGGTCGTAAACCTCTTCGGACTGAATCCTGATGGCCTCGTCGCGGCGCTGTTCGAGATTCGCAGCCCAGATATCGAGGGTCTTCGCGTAGTGCGGCTGCAGCAAATGCGTACGCTCCAGCGTGAACCCGGAGCCAGCAGCTAGTTTCTCGATATCCTCGACCGCCGGCAACTGTCCACCGGGGAAGATCTCCTCACCGATGAACTTCATGAATTTCAGATCACTAATGGTAAGTGGAATTCCATTTTCACGGAAGAATTTCTGGGTGTGGGCCAGAATGGTGTGCAAAAGCATTCGACCATCATTGGGAAGAATGTCGTATGCGCGTTCAAAAAAGATCGGGTATCGCTCTTGCTTGAATGCCTCGAATGCGCCGATCGTGACAATTCGATCGACTTTATCGTTGAATTCTTCCCAGCCCTGCATGCGAATATCGGCGGTACGACCAGTTTCCTCGGCCACCTTCGCCAGGCGCGTACGGCTGTACTCGCTCTGATTCTTACTCAAGGTAATACCGACAACGTTGACGTCGAACTTCCGCATGGCGCGCTCCAGGCAGGCGCCCCAACCACAGCCGATGTCCAGCAGCGTCATGCCCGGCTCGAGGTTGAGCTTGCCGAGCGCCAGGTCAAACTTCGCCAGCTGCGCCTCGGCAAGGGTCAGGTCGTCACGCTCGAAGTACGCGCAGGTGTAGCCCATGGTTTCTTCGTCAAGGAAAAGGCCATAAAATTCGTCCGAAATGTCGTATATGGACTGAGATTCCTCGTAGTACGGCTTCAGATCGGACATTTACTGCAGCACCTATTTCCCATCACATTTTGGCTACTTTGTACTGGACCGCAGACTAGCACGGTCAACTGTGCCTACCTCTTAGGAACGGCCACCGGCCAGTCCAACTGCGCCAACAACGCTCGAGCCGCCCCCTCAACCTGTTCAGCATCCCCCGTGACCCCCAAAACGCGCAAGGTCGCATCGGCCAATGCCTCCGGAGCTATGGAATCACCGTCGGCGCGGAGCATGATCACCGACTCGACGAGCCGGAAGGGCAGGCGCTCCACCCCATCGCGGATCATCTCTGCGCGGCACGCGGAGGCCGCCAGATCCTGATAGTGCGCACGGAGCTGGTCTCGCTTGCGCCGAAACGCTACGAACCGATCGGCACGCAGATCCGGTAATAGATAGAGAGCGCCGAGATTCCACCGGCTCGCCGCCAACTGGGCAGCGTCGGCGAGCGCGAGGGCATAGAGACGTACGACCGGAGGCTCCGGGCGATCGGAGATCAGCGCCGCATAGTGCAGCGGCTGGTCGATCGTCATCGCCAGCAGCGCATCGAGGATGTCGTCCTTGGTCTTGAAGTGGTAGTAGAGCGAGGCCTGCTGCACACCCACCGACTCGGCGATGCGGCGAGTGGTGGTTGCCGCGAACCCGTCGGTGGTGAACAACTCGGCCGAGGCATCGAGGATTTCGTCGCGAGTGGTGTTTCCCTCGCGAATGGGACTGATACGCCGCGGTCGCCCTGACATTGTGCCGACCCTTCCATGTACCCCTCGGCAACGCCCTGATTCCGCCACCTGGTGAGCGTTTCGTCATCGCTCCGACATCTGCGCAACGACAATGTTACACCGCGCCCCCGTTCCGAAACGGCGCTGTCACCCATGCGTACCGGCCGCCCGTCAGACTTACTTACCTATCGCATGACAGATATTTCTTCCCACATAGACGTGGGTTTTTCCGACCACACAGGGCACAAAACATGTTGCCCAAGGACCGACCAGGGAGTGCCCATGAACGCCCCGACGGCCACCCAATCCGCGGCCCGGTCCGCGGCGAGTATCGCCGGCTCCGACTCCGATGACCTTGCCGCGTTCGGCTACAAACCTCAGTTGCACCGAAGCCTTGGCAAATTCGCATCCTTCGCGGCAGGATTCTCGTTCGTCTCGATCCTGACAACGATCTTCCAGCTGTTCGCCTTCGGGTTCAGCTTCGGCGGCCCGGCCTTCTTCTGGACCTGGCCGATCGTCTTCGCCGGGCAGTACATGGTGGCTCTGAACTTCGCCGAGCTCGCCGCGCGTTATCCGATCTCCGGCGCCATCTATCAATGGTCCCGCCGACTCGGCGGAGCTGTCGTGGGCTGGTTCGCCGGCTGGTTCATGATCATCGCCCAGATTGTCACCGCGTCCGCCGCCGCGATCGCGCTGCAGGTGGTGCTGCCCACGGTCTGGAGCGGATTTCAGCTGGTCGGCACCGACTCCTCGCTGACGAGTGTCAGCGGCGCGTCGAACGCCGTGCTGTTGGGCTCGCTGCTACTGGTCGTGACCACCGCCATCAACGCCGTCGGCGTCAACTGGATGTCCCGGATCAACTCCATCGGCGTCACCTGCGAAATCGTCGGTGTGATCGCCGTGGTCGGCATGCTCTTCGCCAGCGCCGAGCGCGGCCCCAGCGTGGTGCTGCACACCGGCGACGCCGGAAGCGGATATCCGTGGGCGTTCCTGGCGGCGGGGCTCATGGCCGCCTACGTACTCGTCGGATTCGGGTCGGCAAGTGAGCTCGCCGAAGAGACCCGTAATCCGCGCCGGGTTGCCCCGCGCACCATCCTGTCGGCGATCGTGGTGTCGGCCATCGGCGGGGCACTGATGATCCTGGGCGCGCTGATGGCCGCCCCCAGCCTCACCGACGGTCAGCTCGCCACCGGCGGTCTTCCTTATGTATTGGACAGCAAGCTGGCCTCCCCGTTCGGCACCCTGCTGCTCATCGACGTCGCGATCGCGGTGTTCGTCTGCACCCTCGCCATCCAGACGGCG
This sequence comes from Mycobacterium sp. D16R18, assembly GCA_002013775.1. GTDB lineage: Bacteria > Actinomycetota > Actinomycetes > Mycobacteriales > Mycobacteriaceae > Mycobacterium. The sequence continues at coordinate 59,697 of MAFD01000004.1, read as the reverse complement.
GCCTCTCGGCTGATGTTCTCGATGGCCCGCGACGGCAAGCTGCCGTTCTCCAAGGTGCTCTCGCACGTGAACCCGCGCACCGGCACACCGATCGCGCCGGCCGTGGTCGTCGGGGTCTGCTGCGTCTTGATCCTGGTAGTCAACTTCGGCAACGCCGCACTGTTTACCAGCCTGTGCAGCGTCTGTATCGCCCTGATCTACTTGGCCTACCTGATGGTCACCACCCCATTGCTGTTGCGCCGCTTAGGAATCGGCGGAAGCAAGTGGGACGCAAACGTGGGACAGACCGATGCCGACGGGCGCAAGCTCTTCTCACTCGGACGATTCGGACTGCCCATCAACATCCTCGCCGTCGGCTATGGCGCCTTCATGGTCCTCAATCTGTCCTGGCCACGCTCGGCGGTTTTCGACCCGACAGGAGCACACCCCTATCTGGTGTGGATAGCCCCCATCTGCATCGCCGCGGTGCTCATCGCCGGGATCTTCGCCTATCCGCGGCGCACCGATTCCACCACCAAGGAGATCTCCTGATGACGACCGCGACCACCAAGGGAGCGCGCGACCACGCGCGCTCCCAGGCCGGCCAGATCACCGACGCGATGCCCGTGCTCCCCGCCTCCAACTGGCCCTGGGCCCCCGATGATGTCGATCCACTGACGCTCACCTGGGCCGAGACCATCCCCGGGGGCCGATATGCAGGCAAGGTGCTCGGTCGCGGCACCCGGCTGCGGCTCACCGACGTCACCGGCTCTGCCTGCGTGAGCGTGGTGCTGCTGCGTGCCGACGCCCCATGGGAGCGACTCAACGTCGCCGATACCGTCAAGGTTCCGTGGCAGGCCTATCTCGGCGCAGGACATCCGCTGCTCTCGGATCAGGGCCGGGTGCTGGCCACCATCGTCGCCGACAGTTCCGGACATCACGACACCTTCTGCGGAACCAGCACGTTGGCCGCCAACACTTCCAAATATGGTGCGGGTGAACTCTATTCAGCGAGCCCGGCCGGGCGCGAGCTGTTCACGCTGGCCGCGGCCAAGCAGGGGCTCGCCCCGCGCGATATCGGTCCGTCCGTGTCGCTCTTCCACGGCGTACGCGCCGAGGCCGACGGTACGCTGCGCAGCTCTGGCACCGCGGGCCCCGGGGCCGCGGTGGATCTGCTGATCCACCTCCCGGTGATCGCTCTGCTGGTGAACACCGCGCATCCCCTCGATCCGTCGGACACCTTTGATACCGGGCCCGTCCAGGTGCTGGCCTGGCCCGCACTCGACGAGCTGGTCGACCTGCCCAACAAAGACCCGGAATATCAACGCGCCGTGCTCAATACCGAGGACGTCTGGGCCGCGGCACAGAATGGAGACTCCCTGTGACAAGCACGGTTCTCGACGAGGTAGTACCGGCGCGCGCACCCTGGAGCGCCGTGGTCGCCGCCGGAGATGTGTTGACCATCATCGACCTGAAGGGCAACCAAGCCGTCGACACGCTGTTGTATTCGGCGGCCGATACCGCGGTGCGCTACTCAGCGCAGGCCACCATCGCGGCGCAAGGAAATCTGTTCCTGCGCAACGGAACCGTACTGCGCGCCGAGGACGGCAGCCCGCTGATGACGATCATCGAGGATGAGGTGGGCAGCCACGACACCATCGGCGGCGCCTGTTCCCAGGAATCGAACACCCTGCGCTACGGACACCACACCAAGCACCAACACGCATGCGTCGAGAACTTCCTGCTCGAAGGTGCCAAATGGGGCCTGGGAAAGCGCGACCTGGTATCCAACATCAACTTCTATATGAATGTCCCGGTGGACGAGGACGGGACCCTCGGCATCGTCGACGGCCTCTCCGCACCGGGCAAGAAGATCCGGCTCCGGGCCGAAATCGACACCCTGGTGCTGGTGTCGAACTGCCCACAGATCAATAATCCGTGCAACGGGTTCGATCCAACTCCGGTTCGGATGACGGTGGAGAGCGCATGAGCACTGTCTCCGTCACGGCGCCCGGCATGCTGACCACGGTGCAAGACTGGCCGGGACGCACCGGGTACTGGCAGGTGGGCGTGCCCCCGTCCGGCCCGATGGACGACCTGTCGTTCCGGTTGGGCAATCGGGCCGTCGGCAACCCCGAGGGCGCCCCGGGACTGGAGGCGACACTCGCCGGTCCCACACTGCATTTCACCGAAGCGACCCTCGTCTGCGTGACCGGTGCCCCGGCACTGGTCACCGTCAACGGCAGGCCGGTTCCCCAGTGGCGGGCGGTCACCGTTCCCGCCGATGGCACACTCGCCGTGGGCGCCGCCGCAGATACCGGGATGCGGATCTATGTGCTGATCGCCGGCGGTATCGAGGTTCCCCGCTTCCTGGGTAGCGCCGCCACCTTCACCCTCGGCCGGTTTGGCGGTCCGGAGGGACGCGCCTTGGCCGCCGGCGACACCCTCACTCTGAGTAGCTCCAATGATGCTGAACCACAATGCATTCCCGGTGCGGCACAACCCGCGATCGGTCACCATTGGGAACTCGCGGTCACCGAGGGACCGCATGGCGCACCCGAGTTCTTCACCCGCAACGATATCGACGAGCTGTTGTCGACGGACTATGAGGTCCACTTCAATTCCGACCGCACCGGAGTGCGTCTCATCGGGCCCAAGCCGCAGTGGGCACGTACCGACGGCGGGGAGGCGGGGCTACATCCGTCGAACATCCACGACAACGCCTATTCGATTGGCGCCCTGGACTTCACCGGTGACACTCCGATCTTGCTAGGCCCCGACGGCCCCAGCCTGGGCGGGTTCGTCTGCCCGGTTACGGTGGTCTCGGCCGAGCGGTGGAAGCTGGGGCAGCTGCGCGCGGGCGACACTCTGCGATTCGTCCGAATCGAGGCTTCTCGCAGTGCCTCGCTGCGCTCGATCGGTATCGATCGCCGCGGGCACTGGCCCTCGGTGTTCTCCACCCGGGGCGATGGTGACGACGGGGTTCTGGCGTATCGGCAGGCCCGAGACGACGCGCCCGCCATGACGTACCGGCGCAGCGGCGACGACAATATTTTGGTTGAATACGGCGACCTCACACTGGATTTGGCGCTACGTGCGCGCGTGCATGCGTTGCACCAACGAGTGGAGGACACCCATACCTCCGGGATCGTCGATCTGACGCCGGGCATCCGGTCGCTACAGGTGCACTTCGATCCCGACAGGCTGCCCATGGGCAAGGTACTGGGGCTACTGGACGATATCGACGAGCACCTTCCCGCCTCTAGCGAGCTCGTCGTGCCGAGCCGCCGGGTGGCCATGCCCCTTTCCTGGGACGATCCGTCCGCCCGCGAGGCCATGGAACGGTATCGCCTGGGTGTGCGCGCCGATGCCCCATGGATGCCCTGGAACATCGAATTCATCAGGCGCATCAATGGCCTGGACACTGTCGATGAGGTGTACCGCACGGTCTACGACGCCTCGTATCTGGTACTCGGCCTGGGCGATGTGTACCTGGGTGCGCCGGTGGCGACCCCGGTCGATCCCCGGCATCGGCTCGTCACCACCAAGTACAACCCCGCACGGACCTGGACACCGGAGAACGCCGTCGGCATCGGTGGGGCGTACCTGTGCATCTATGGCATGGAGGGTCCCGGCGGATACCAACTGGTCGGCCGGACCGTACAGGTCTGGAACCACCGGCATCCAGACAACGCCGGTGCTTTCGAACCCGGAACACCCTGGCTGCTGCGATTCTTTGACCAGATCAGCTGGTACCCGGTGAGCCCCGAGGAGCTTCTTGAGCTGCGTGATGAGCTTGCCACCGGACGCGGAGCCGGCGGTGTCAGAATCACTGACGGTGAGTTCTCCATGGCGGAGTACTCGACATTCCTTGCCCACAATGCGACGTCAATAGGCGAGTTCCGTGGCCTTCAACGCTCGGCATACGCTGCCGAGCGGGAAGCATGGAGTACTGCGGGCGAATTCGCCCGGGTCTAGCAAGTGAGCGCCCCGAACCCCTCGCTCGCGAATACCGGGGCGTGTCACTTTGCTGTCTGAATTAACCACCCCTGGCGATCCTGGTCAAGGGAAATGGGCACACTGACATTTCCCGCGGCCATCAGGCGACGCTGTCGCTCAACGCAGCGAGGGCACGCCGCACACACAGATTTGTGCGTACAACGTGCCCTCGCGCAGTTGAATGGCTTATTTGGCCTTGTACTCGTAGAACCCGACACCGCTCTTCTTGCCGAGGCGGCCGGCCTCGACCATCCGGAGCAACAGCGGCGGGGCCGCGTACAGCGGCTCCTTGTACTCGTCGTACATCGAGTCTGCGATGAGCTTCAAGGTGTCGAGACCAACAAGGTCCGACAGCCGCAGCGGGCCCATGGGGTGCGATAGTCCGGCCACGACAGCCTTGTCGATGTCTTCGACTGTGGCGAAACCGGATTCGGCCATCCGGATGGCCGCCAGCAAGTACGGGACCAGCAGGAAGTTGACCACGAAGCCGGAGCGGTCGGCGGCACGCACGACCTGCTTGCCCAGCACCTCGCTCGCAAAGGCCTCCGTGCGCGCAGCGGCCCCGGGCGTGGTCACCAGCGTCGAGATCAGCTCGACGAGCGGCAGCACGGGCACCGGGTTGAAGAAGTGCAGTCCCAGCACGCGCCCCGGATTTTTGGTTGCCGCAGCGATTTTCATGATCGGGATGCTGGAGGTGTTGGATGCCAGAACCGCATCGGGGTCGGTGATCACCTCGTCGAGCTTGGCAAAGATCGATGCCTTGATGGATTCATCCTCGATGACGGCCTCGATGACGAGCTGGCGATCGGAGAAGTCGGCCAGGTCGGTGGTGAACTTCAGGTTGGCGACGGCGGCATCGCGCTCACGCTCGGTGATCTTTCCGGCGGAGACGCCGCGGTCCAGCGACTTGACGATGCGGGCAGATCCCGCCTTCACAAGCTCCTCGGTGGTCTCGAAGACCAGCACGTCGACACCGGCACGTGCCGACACCTCGGCGATACCAGCGCCCATCTGTCCGGCGCCGATAACTCCTACGCGGGTGATTCCATCCGTCATCTTCGTACTACTCCCTGAACATCGTTGTTAGTTTTGGCCGTATCTGATGGTCTTCGCGCGGCGGCTCATCCATCCAGCACACAGGCCCCGCCCAACGGGATACGTGGGCGGGGCCTGTGCTGTCAACTCAGTGGGTCACACCGAGAGTCTTGACGTGGGCGCATTGCCCGGCTAGAGCAGGCGTGACTTAGTGGAACTGACCCTCTTCGGTCGAGCCCTTCAGTGCCGCGGTCGAGGTGTTCGGGTCCACGGTGGTGGCGATCCGATCGAAGTAACCGGCGCCGACCTCACGCTGGTGCTTGGTGGCGGTGTAACCACGGGCCTCGGCCGCGAACTCGCGCTCCTGCAGGTCGACGTAGGCCGTCATGCCCTCGCGGGCGTAGCCGTAGGCCAGGTCGAACATCGAGTAGTTGAGCGCGTGGAAGCCGGCCAGGGTGATGAACTGGAACGTGAAGCCCATGGCGCCCAGCTCCTTTTGGAACTTGGCGATGGTGGAGTCGTCCAGGGCTTGCTTCCAGTTGAAGGACGGGCTGCAGTTGTAGGACAGCAGCTGGTCCGGGAACTCGGCCTTGACGGCTTCCGCGAACTTGCGGGCGACCGCGAGGTCCGGCACGCCGGTCTCCATCCAGATGAGGTCGGCGTACGGGGCATAGGCCTTGGCACGCGCGATACAGGGCTCGATGCCCTTCTGGACGTTGTAGAAGCCCTCGGCGGTGCGCTCACCGGTGACGAAGGGCTGGTCGCGCTCGTCCACATCGGAGGTGATGAGGGTGGCGGCCTCGGCGTCGGTACGAGCGATGACGACGGTCGGGGTGCCCGCGACGTCAGCGGCCAGGCGAGCCGAGGTCAGGGTGCGGACGTGCTGCTGGGTCGGGATCAGCACCTTGCCACCGAGGTGGCCGCACTTCTTCTCCGAGGCCAGCTGGTCCTCCCAGTGGGTACCGGCGGCACCCGCGGCGATCATGGCCTTCTGCAGCTCGTAGACATTCAGCGCGCCACCGAAACCGGCCTCACCGTCGGCGACGATCGGCACGAGCCAGTTGTCGATGCTGGTGTCGCCCTCGACGCGGGCGATCTCGTCGGCGCGCAGCAGGGCGTTGTTGATGCGGCGCACGACGGCCGGCACCGAGTTGGCCGGGTAGAGGCTCTGGTCCGGGTAGGTGTGGCCCGAGAGGTTGGCGTCGCCGGCGACCTGCCAGCCGGACAGGTAGATGGCCTTGAGGCCGGCACGGACCTGCTGCACAGCCATGTTGCCGGTCAGCGCGCCCAGCGCGTTGATGTAGGAGCCGTCGCCTTTGGTGACGCCATCCCACAGGATTTCGGCGCCACGGCGCGCGAGCGTGTTCTCTTCGACGACTGAACCCTGCAGCTCCTCGACCTGGGCTGCGGTGTAGTCGCGGGTGATGCCCTTCCAGCGGGGGTTGGTGTCCCAGTCCTGCTGGATTTCGGCCGCGGTGCGCGGCTTTCCGACGTTCGACATTGGTACTCCTTGCTATGACCCTGAGTTACTTGCCTGAGCGTTTTTCTGACCCTGACGGGTTGTTAACGCTCAGGCACGTTCACTCTGTTGACTGTTACGACGATGTCACAGACCATATGCGCAGGTCCACCCGTTCCCAGTGCCAATTTTCGCTAGGTATTAACGGGCTTTTGCAAACTTTGCGAAGCGGCTAATCGTACGCTCGTACTGTTGCTACCGGTCGGTAACCAACAATCCCCTGTTCAGAACGCTCGTACTGTTAAACGACCGACGCCGTGTCTAGTTATCGAGCGAATATCGAGGCGAGGGCCTTCACCTCATCGCCCACGACATATGTGAGCGTTGTAACACTGCGACCTGGGACACCGAACGCGGTTCCGTCCTCGTAGACGTTGGTGATGATCTCGAGCTTGTCGCCGAGCGCTACCGCGGAGTCATGCTCGATGCTCACGCGATACGGGGCGGACAGCAGCTCAGGGTGCCTCGAGAGATGGTCTTCCACGATGCTCCAGTAAACAGAGTTGTTCATGTGGTCGAACAGGTCCATATCGGTGAATCGCACCGGGAAGTCCCGGATATCGGTCGCGGTATCCCGGCTACCGGGCTTGTTGTAGGGCTTCCACCGCAACCGGTCCACATCCGTCGTGGAGGCGACCGTAGCCAGGAAGTCGTCTTCGATACGGGCCGGCCCCTGGGTTTCACGGCTGACGTGAATCCAGAATGCCTCGGACTCCACCAGTCCCCCGTCGCGACCGTCGAGCCGCACCCGCATCTGGCACCACCGGTTGGATGTGGCCGAGCACCAACGGCGCAGCCACAGCGCCTCCCTGAACTCAATGGGCTTGATCACGTCGATCATGGTGCGGCGGACGACCCAGTGCGGGTGTGTCTTCTCAGCCTCCACCCCACGCAGGTGGTCCTGCCCGATGTCCTGGATATGCCGAGCGGCCCCGTCCAGCCGTAAACGCCCGCCGGAGTCGACGTCGGCGATGCGAACGGGCCAACGCCCCTCGTAGACGTGGGGATGCGCGTGGGGCACGGGCATCATGTCCTTGTCGAGGCCGGTGCTCGGTTCGGTGCTCACGCCCCGATCATCACACATCAATCCTGCCTCGGTGCCGGATGGCGCATGCCGGAACGGCGGGTGCGGCAATACCCGCCACACCCACCGCCAGCGCTACAGCCGTCCTGCGGTGAAATCCGACAACAGCTGCGGCACAGCCGAATCGAATCCCGATACATCCAGCTGACGCGGATCCGAGGGATTCGCGATCGAGTTGCTGGTACCGGTCATCCCGACCACCACCAGACGGGTGTCCAGCCCCATCTTCTGGCGGTACTCGGCAAGCGCCTGGTGCGGGTGAATGTCCCCGTACCAGGTCTCGTTATCCGTGTAGATGTGAATCGCGTCGAACGCCACGCGGTGCTTCAGCGCCCACACCATCGGCAGCGCGCAGTCCGTGCCGCCCATGGGCAGTCCGGCCGTGTACCTGCAGACATCGTCGAGCCGGCGCCGCGCCGTGATGTCCAGCCGCGTGATGGCCGGCTTGTGCCAGTCCGCACCTGCCGTGAAACCGATTGTCTGGTAATCAGTTTCGATATTCGCAGACACCAACGCCAGCGCAGCCGATGCCTCACGGCAGGTCAGCGGCATTCCCGAGATCCTGCAGTCCATCGATCCCGAGATATCCAGCGCCAGCAGCACACGTCCGCCGGAAGGCTCCACGGCCCCGTATGCGGCGTAGAACGCAGCATCCAGAGCATCCACGATCCGCGGCTCCGGAGCCCAGGTGCCGGCGCCGCGGTCCGAACGCCCGGAGGCGTACGTCCGCGCGGCCACCAGGACGTTTACCGGATGCACCCGCGCCTTGCGCAGCCGCGCGGCATCCTGCAGCTGCGCGGCCACCATGCGGCCGGTAGACCCGGACAGCAGACCCAGCCGGGTCAGGCGTGGCAGTTGACGCAGCAGCGCCGTCTGCGGAACACCGTTGTCCAGCAAGGCTTCCCAGATCTCCGGCAGGTTGAGTGCGGCATCGGGCAGCATCTCCCAGGAGAGCCCGTGCCCACGGCCAACGATCTCCACCCATTGCGCAGGCTTCTCGGCGGCCTGCACCGCGAGGAAGTCCTGCACAATCGCGGGCAGCTCGGCCCCGCCAGTACCGCGGACCACGAAATCGAACAGAGCGCGTCGATCGGCCGCCGCCGCCTTGGGGTGAGCCAGGCGAAGCAGGTCACGGTGCGTCCATCCGTCTCGCTGCCGGTACTTGACCACTTGGTAGGCCAGTTGATCGACCGGCTTGTCCAGGTACCAGCTGCCCACCGACCGCCTCAGTGCCGGACCCCAGCCACGGAACTGCTCGACGTAGTTCGCGAACTGGAACAGGTGCGTTCCGGTCCGTGCGACCCTGGGCAGCGCGGCACATGCCGCGCGACGGCCGTCGACATCCTCGCAGGACGCCGCGATGGCCAGCGCGAACAACGCCGGGTTCTGCTTGGGCGCGCGACCCGCCTCGGAAATCTCGACAATGCGCTGCACAAGCCGGATCGGATCGGTTGCAGCAGCGGCGAATACCACGTCGGCGGCCTCGCGGGTGAGTGTTTCCGCCGAGGTGTAGTAGGTGCCGCCCGATGTCCCGAGGGTAAGGAACCGGTGCAGATGGGCGTCATCGGACGTGGCGAACGTGTAGCCGCCGGCCCCGTTGGCGACCTGCCTCTCGTCAGCAGGGTGCGACTGCGGCGTACGCCGCCTGCTGATCCTGCGCAGTACATCCATCATGGTGTTCTCTCCTTCCTCGGGTGGGGGTGCGGGCATGTGTTTGGTCATCGGATCTAGATCAGTTGGAGTGATAACCGACGACCTCCGGCTCGCACCGTCGATCAGCGGGCGATGTGGGCATATGAAGGTGCCGACCGGATTCGGGACTCGAACCCAATAGCCAGTTGATAACCGGCCGACGTCCGGCTCACATCCCCGCTGATCATGAAAATCGTTGGGCTGCTTGCAGTGTGGCGTGGGCATGGTCGCATGCACCGGACTAATGGTGGGCGTGCTCTGGCAGCTACACCACGGGCCCATGAGGTTGACCCGCCGGGGATCCAACCCGGGCTTCCCACTCCTGAGGTAACCGATCCATTCCGGCTCACGCCACCTGCAAGCATTCAGTTGTATGGGTGGCGCGGGCGTGTGAGCTGCCGACCGGAGTCATGGCTCTGCCAACTGAGCTACAGGGCCCGTAAGACCCTGACGGGATTCGAACCCGCGACCTATGAATTAACAGTTAACCGATCCACATCCGGCCCGCACCACCAATGTTCTGTTGTTCGTGCAGAACTGTACGGTCATTTCGCCTGCTGTCCAAGGGATTATTTAGCAAGATCGGCAAACTGCACGCAGCGTGGCCGCACCACGGGCCCGTCATCGGACCATACGATCGTCTGGTGGTAACCACCCGGCCTGGCCCCGACAGCAGGGGCGCCCGGGCCATGTTCGCGGCCGCCGGTCTCTTGTTCACGATCGCCATCGGCGGCCTCGTGATCACCGGGCACACCGTGGTCCGATTCTCCTCGGACGAGGCCGCCGAGCCGTATCCGCTATGGATGCCGTTGACCTCGTCCCTGATCGTGCTGCTACTCACCCGCCTGGTGCCCGTGCGCCTGTCGGCAATCGACCCGCTTGCCGACATCGGTACAGAGCGCCTCACCCGCGAAGTGTGGGTGCTGGTCGGCGCTGCCCTCGCGTTCCCCGCGCTCGTCGTAGCGGCAGGGGCGACCGGGATACCGCGGGATGCCGTGTACAGCCCGATCAAGGTGCTGATGTTCCTTGCCATTCCGCTGCTGGCCTTTCGGGTCCTCCGTGGCGGTGTGCCGCAGGAGCCGAAGGCGCGGTGGACCACCCGGCTGGACCGCGCCCGCCTGCTGGCGCCGATCGTTCCGGTTGCCGCATGGATCGCGTTGGCTCGACTCGGCCCCCTGGCACCGCCCGCTGTCTCCCTGGCGAGCCTGCCTGATCCCGTAACCGTCGCCGTTGCCTCGCTGATCACACTGCTGACGGCGGGCGTGCTCGAGGAGGTGTTCTACCGCGGGTTCCTGCAGACCCGGCTGGAATCACTGGTTGGGCGTTGGCCGGCCATCGCTACGTCGTCAGTGCTCTTCGCCGCGATGCACATTGCCTCACACGTGCAGGTCAACACATTGGCCGTGGACCTCGCCACGATCGTGGCGGTCCAAGGGACGTTCGGCGTGATGCAGGGCTACCTATGGAGCCGGTATCGAAACATCTGGGCTCCGATAGCTATTCACATCGCCGTCAACTTGATCTACCTCGACATGCTCATCGGCTGACGAGCGCTCCCGCACCGAGAGGCACATCACCGCCGCAAGGACGCAGAGCCCCGCGGCGAGCCGGAATGCGGTGTCGTAGTTGCCCTGCTGGTCGCGTAGCCATCCCGCACCCGCTGCCGCGATGGCAGCTCCGATCTGATGCGAGGCGAAGACCCACCCGAACACCACGGGCGTGCGTTCACCAAAGTAGTTACGGCACAGCGCGATGGTCGGCGGCACGGTGGCCACCCAATCCAGTCCGTAGAAGATGATGAACACCCACGTGGATGGCTCAGCGCGAGGAGAAAGCAAGGCAGGCAACAGCATCAGTGAAAGACCGCGCCCAAAGTAGTAGATACCCAACAGGATGCGCGCATCGACCCGGTCGGTGAGCCATCCGGAGAACACCGTTCCCGCGACGTCGAAGACCCCGATCAGCGCCAGTAGGCTTGCGGCCATGGTGGTCGGCATCCCGTGGTCGTGTGCAGCGGGAATGAAGTGGGTGCCGATCAATCCGTTCGTGGTCATTCCGCAGATCGCAAAACTGCCCGCCAACAGCCAGAAGACAGGTTGGCGCGCTCCGATGAGCAGCCCTTCGAACGCCGCCCCGAAACCCCCGGATGCGGCCCCCGATTCGTCGATATCGGCACCAAGCGGGCCAACTCCCTTATCGGCAGGCCGATTTCGCATGAAGAGCACCACCAGCGGAACCACGGAAAGTGCCGACGCAGCCACGATCACCGCGGCCCACCGCCAGCCATAGGCGTCACTCACCACCGCCACCAATGGCAGGAAGATGAGCTGGCCGGTGGCGCTGGCTGCCGTCAATACGCCTGTGACCAATCCTCGGCGCGTGACGAACCACCTGGTTGCGACGGTGGCCACGAATCCCATCGAGATCGACCCGGTACCGACGCCCACCAGCACACCCCAGAGCAACAACAGCTGCCAGGACGCGGTCATGAACACACTCAGAAAGGTGCCCGTCGCGATCAGCGTGAGCGCCGCCGCCAGCACCGGACGCACTCCGAACTTGTCCATCAGTGCGGCCGCAAACGGCGCGGTCAGCCCGAACAGCGTCATGTTGATCGACATCGCCAGCCCAATGGTGCCGTGCGACCAGCCGAACTCGGAATGCAGCGGGTCCATCAGAACGCCTGGGACTGATCGGAATCCGGCTGCGGCGAGTACCGCGATAAAGGCCACCGCTGCGATGATCCAGGCAGGGTGAGGCCGGCGGCGGCCGGGCGTCTTGGGCACCAGGGACTGCGTCACCTGCCCAGGCTGACCGATAAGGCCCCATCCCACAATTGGCATAAATGCCAATAGGTGTAAAGATCATGCCATGGCACATACGGTGGCCGTTTTGATGCTGGAACCGCTGGTCGGGTTCGACGCGACCATTGCGCCGCTGATGTTCGGCCAGGCCGGCGCCGACCGCTATCGGGTCATAACCTGCGGATTGTCCTGTGCCCCAGTCAAGACCACCTCGGGGTACGCGATCACCCCGCAGGAGGGGCCGGCCGCGCTGCACCGTGCGGACACCGTCATCGTCCCCGGCACCCAGTACCCGCCGGCGCGGCTTCGGGGCGAGCTGGCCGAGGAGCTCCGCGCCGCGCTCGACACCATCAGACCGGGCACCCGCATCGTCTCCATCTGCACCGGAGCCTTTGTGCTGGCTGCCGCGGGACTGCTCGACGGCCGCCGCGCCACCACCCATTGGCACAAGGCGGACGATTTTCGTGCGCTGTACCCACGAGTGCTGCTCGACGAGACGGTGCTCTTCGTCGACGACGGCGATGTTCTGACGTCGGCGGGGCTGGCCTCGGGAATCGACTTGTGCCTGCACATTATTCGACAAGACCATGGCACGGCGGCGGCCAACGATGTGGCCCGGTATTGCGTGGTACCGCCGTGGCGGGAGGGCGGCCAGGCACAGTTCATCGACCGTCCACTCCCCCAATGCACCGGGGACTCAACGGCATCCGCCCGCAACTGGGCGCTGGAGAACCTCACCGAACCGTTGACGGTGCGGCAGCTGGCCGACCGTTCCCAGATGAGCATGCGCACCTTCAATCGGCGTTTCCGCGACGAGACCGGACTCTCCCCCGGTGACTGGGTGCGGCAGCAGCGCGTCGAATGCGCCCGGGCGCTCCTGGAGTCACACGATCTTGCCGTGGACGAGGTGGCCCGGCGGTCGGGCCTCGGCTCGGCCGCGAATCTGCGACATCACCTGCGCCGTGGGTTCGGCATGAGTCCCACCCATTACCGAAAGACATTCCGGGGCAGTTGACCCGGTTAGACGATGCCTACACCGGTCAGCACTTGCCAGGTCCCGACCACGGCAAAAAGGACGAGTAGCACCATTTGCCGGTGGGCAAGTGCCCAGTTATGAATCGGTTCGAGTACCGCTTGGGTTCTCGCCGGAGCGATCACATAGCTGATGAGCGCCACCTCGAAAACGGCAAGCATCGCGAAGACGAAAACGACAGCAGCGAGAACTTGCGTGCCCATCGCGGTTCCCGACCCGACGATGATGGTGTCGACCAGTAGAACCAGCGGAGGCGGCGGCATGTATCCGATGCCGAGCACCAGCGCGACCCACAGCGCCCCGTTTTCCCAGGCACCCTTGCCGTGATGGAAAAGGCGTCGAAACTTCGACACCACAACGGAGATCACACCTCTGACACGGCCAACCGACTGGGGTTCGGCCGTCGGAGTCTCCGGATCTAGTACCAAAACCGACGAATCCCCGCCTGCGCCGGCGGCCACAGGCTGATTCTCTCGTTTACGCGACCGAAGACGCACCGCGATCAACACGGCCAGCGCGATACACAGCACGCCGGTTCCCAGTTGGAGAGGCTTGATGGACGAACCCGGATCAGCCGTCGCAAGGTTCTTCGCGAAGGTCGCGAAACTCGGCACCATATGCAAGGCGAAAAGCGCAATCACAAAGGACGGCACATTCACCATCAGCGCACCAACCCAGAAGGCCAGGAGATTTTGCACCGGTCGAGGCCGCGAGATGACCACCAGAATCAGGCCGAGCAGCACCGGATTGAGTGACATCAAAAATGCCAACCCCAGCAGTTCCCGCCACATATCGATAACCCTACTCTGTTTGCTCACGAATGGCAGTGCCAGCCGAAATGCGACGAATTGCGCTGGGTACGTGCGTGAGATCACCAATCATTCGGCCAGAAGGCAGCCCAATTAGCTTAGCCATCACAAAACAACTTGCGTTGCGACCCCAACCATTTCTTGCACGCTAAAGCAATCCCTGCAATCGCAAGTCGCTCGCATATTTAGCGATGATCGGCGCCGATACTTGCGGAATGTCGTGACCGGAACCAATCTTGGCCTCTCGCACCGCGGCCTGGAAGCGGTCGGCCGGAGCCATGGACCCCCGCGAGGGGTCCGGCGGCTGCCCGTCCCACCCGTGATCCTGCAAGATCTTCAGCATCTGCAACACGGAGCCCTGGCGTTGATGGTCCGGCAGACCGTGCAGGCCGGACTCGAAGCGCGTCACCCACTCACTGAAATCGCTGATGCGTTCAATCGGGTGGCCGGCCTCGATCAACCAATCGACGTACTCGTCGATTCCGATGCCGTCGTCATGCGGGTTCATCACGTGATAGGTCTCGAATCCCGTGAATGATCCGGCGGACGAGCCGGCCGCCTGGCCTCCGAGCGTGGTGATCGCCTCGGCAACGAATTCCACAGGTAGCCCGTCGAAATGCGCGCGCTGCCGATTCCCGTCATCGGCAAGTCGGTAAACGGAATGGGGCGCCACACCGGTGGCGACAATGCTCAGCACCATCCGGGCGACCGTGTCCGATGCATTCACCTGGCCCGCATAGCTGGTACCGACCATGATCATGCCCGAACGGAACACCGTGACCGGCAAGCCAACCTGCTCGTGGGCCTCACGGAGCAGCACCTCGCCGGCCCACTTGCTGTTGCCATAGCCGTTGGCGTAGCTCCCATCGGAAGGCCGAATGGCGCTGATGAGCCGGATATCGGCATCCTCGATGAAGGTCGATTTCTCGATCTCTCGACCGACATCGGCCGTCGAGACGAACGTGTACGGCTTGAGCTTCGTGGTCAACGCGAACCGGATCAGTTCCGCAGTACCGACCACGTTGGGTCCGAACAGCTCGCTGTAGGGCAGAACGCTATTGACCAGCGCCGCGGAATCGACGATCAGGTCGACGGTGTCCGCCAGCCGCTGCCAGGTCTCGTCATCCAGACCGAGGCCTGGTTCAGCCTTGTCACCGGCGATCACCTGCAGCCGGTCAGCGGCGAGCGCTTCGTACTCCTCGATCAGTTCCGCATCGCCGCTGTCGAAGGTCCCGTCGAGACGGCGTCGGGCATCTTCGTCGGACTTGGCACGCACCAGGCAAATCAGCGTGCCATCGACCTGTTCCAGCTCCTTGAGCCATTGCAGCACGAGGTAGCGCCCCAGGAAACCGGTCGCTCCGGTCAGCAGCACCGTCCGCGGACGCGTATCGGCGCGCGGTAGTGCCGGGGCCGCCTGCAGCGTTGCCTCATCGATGAACTTGTCCAGGGTCAGATCACTGGCCCTTACCTCGGAGGCGCCGGGTCCATGCACGGACGCATACGTCGGTCCGTTGGTCCCGGAACCCGCGGCGCCCTCCAGGTACACACTCAGGCTTCGCACGGACGGCGCCTCGAACAGGGTTCTTACCGCCAGCTGTGCATCGAGCGAGGTGTTGATCGCGGCAACCACCCGCATCGCGGAGATCGAGTCCCCACCCAGATCAAAGAACGAATCGTCGGTCCCGACCCGCTCCACGCCCAGTACCTGTGCGTAGATGCCGGCGAGTGTCTCCTCGATCGCATTGGCCGGAGCGCGATAGCGGGCCGCGTCGTCGTACTCCGGCACGGGGAGGGCTCGCTTATCGAGCTTGCCGTTGACCGTCAGCGGCAACGCCTCCAGCTTTACCACCGCGGCCGGAACCATGTAGGGCGGCAGTCGTTTCGCCAATGAACTGCGCAGTTCGGCGGACTCACCGGCCCCGATGAAGTACCCGACCAGACGCTTGTCGCCGGGGCGGTCCTCGCGGGCGATCACCGCTGCCTGCTCCACCCCATCCAGGTCGGCAAGGGCTGCCTGAATCTCACCCAGCTCGATGCGGAAGCCGCGAATCTTGACCTGCTCATCGGCACGGCCCAGATACTCAAGCTGACCGTTGGCGGCCCACCGCACCAAGTCACCGGTGCGATACATACGCGCCCCCGGCTCCCCGAACGGGCACGCCGTGAACCGTGACGCGGTCAGCGCTGAGCGGCCTACATAACCGAGGCCAACGCCAAGTCCGGCCACATACAACTCGCCGACCACACCCGGTGGCACCTGTCGCATCCACCTGTCCAATACGAACAGCGCGGCGTCGGGTACCGGAACACCGATCGGCACCACACCCGATCCGGCGATCAACTCACCAAACGTGGCATAGATCGTCGTCTCCGTCGGACCGTAGCCGTTGATCATCACTCGTCCGGGTGCCCACTTCTCCACCACTTCGGTGGAGCAGGCCTCACCGGCGACGATCAACGTCATACCGTCCAATCCCTCCGGCGACAACATCCCCACCGCCGACGGGGTCTGGAACAAAACGGTGACCTTTTCGCGGATCAACAGATCGCGGAAATCATCCGGAGACCGCACCACCGAATCGGGCACGACCACCAACCGGCCACCGTGCAGCAGTGCCCCAAAGATCTCCCATACGGTGATGTCGAAGACCAGGGACCCCGCCTGCGTCCACACCTCACCCGGCCCTGTGGGCATGTGGGTCAGCGGGAACTTCAGCGCTTGAGTCACATTGCCGTGCGCGATGGCCACGCCCTTGGGGACACCCGTCGTTCCCGAGGTGTAAATCGTGTACGCAACATCATCGGGCGCCGGAGTGAGCAACGGCGCATGGCCGTAAATCGCGCCCGTGGGATCGTCCTCGGCGTCGTCGAACTGGACGACCGAAACTCCAGAACCATCGAATCGTGCGCGCAGCTCGGCGGTCGTGACGGCCGCGATGGGCACGGCATCGGACAGCATGAACTCCAATCGCGTGTCCGGTACCGACGGATCGATGGGCAGATACGACGCCCCGGTCTTGAGAATCGCGAGGATCGCGACAATCGCCTCGTCGGAGCGGGGCATCAGGAGCGCCACCGACTCACCCGGACCGGCGCCGTAGATCGCCAAGAGATTCGCCAACCGCGTAGCGGCCTCGTCGAGCTCGCCGTACGTCGTCGAGCGGCCCTCGAAGGTCAGCGCCACCGCCTCCGGGGCATGCTCGACCTGCTGGGCGAACGACTCCGGAATGGACAACACGGGCTCCGGTCCCCGCGCCAAAACCTTGCGATTGCCCCAGCCGTCGAGCTGTTCGCGCTCACTGGTCTTCAGCACATCGAGCGACGAGAGTCGTTGCGAGGCATCGGCAACCATCGAAGTCAGCACCCGCTCGAACCGCTCGAACACGGCCTCGATACCGGCCGTATCAAACTTGTCGGTATCAAACTCGACGCGAATACCCAGCTCATGACCCGGTAGCGCCATCACCGACAGGGGGTAGTGGTTGTACTCGCGGGTGACGAACTCGGTGATAGCCAGCTCTTGCACACCCGTGAACGCGCTGGTGTCAATCGGGTAGCTCTCGTACAGGAAGAGCGTGTCGAACAGTTGCTCGTGGCCCGTGATGTGATGGATCTCGTTGAGTGCCAGATGCTCGTGCTCGATGGTGTCGTTGTGGGCACTCTGCAACTGCCCCAACAATTCGGAGACTGTGGTGTTCGCGGTGGCGCGCGCTCGCACCGGCACTGTGTTGATGAGCAGACCCACAATGGAGTCGGACCCGGCGAGCTCGGCGGGCCGCCCCGAAACCGCCGTACCGAATGCGACGTCCTGCTGTCCGGTCACCACCATGAGCAGTTGTGCCCACGCGGCCTGCAGCACCGTGCTGATCGTGGTGTGCTGCGACCGCGCAAGATCGGCAAGGGCTTTCGTGGTCTCGGCCGACACCCGATAGGACTCGACGCCCCTGGCACCCGGAGGTGCGGGCGGAGCGACGAGGGTGGGAGTGTCGAAACCGGCCAGCACCTCGCGCCAGGCCGCTCGAGCGGCGTCTTGATCCTGCTCGGCCAGCCAGCTGACGAAGTTGCGGTACGAGGACGGCGCAGGGAGCCGCTGGCCGAAGTAACTGGCGAAGATCTCCTGCAGCAGGATCGGCAACGACCAGCCGTCAATCACGACGTGGTGGAACGTCAGCACGAACCGGTGTTTGTTCCCTTCCGTGCGAATCAACGCCGCGCGCAGCGTCGGTCGATCGGCAAGGTCGCAGACCGCGGCGCGCTCGGCGGCGCAGAGCTGCTGAATCTCCTCGTCGGGAGTCAAATCGTCCCCACGAAGATCGAGGTATCGCCATGCGATCACCGGTTCGGCGAGAATCACCTGCACCGGGTCCCCGAACTGTGTGCAGAACCGGGCCGCCAGGTTGGGATGACGGCGGACGACAGAGTGCACCGCGTCGCGGAGCCTGAGCTGGTCGACGAGACCGGTCACCGTGATGTCGAGCTGCACCGCGTAGAAGTCGATTCCCGCCGCGTCGTCTTCCAGTACCCCGGCCGCGCGTGCGAATGTGGTGTGGAAGAGCAGACCCTGCTGAATGGGTGTCAACGGGAGCACGTCGACGATGTTGTGCTGCTCGTGCAGCTCATCGATCTGCTGTTGGCTCAACTGCGCGGGAGCGATATCGGACGGGGTCAAACCGCCACCGCCACTACGGACATACGCGCAGATCCCGGCGAGAGCCTCGAACCACAGCTGACTCAGCCGCTGCACCTGCGGCTCAGTGACCGACGAGGGCGCCCACGTCCAGCCGGCCCGCAGATGTGCGCCGGACTCGTCACCGAGTCCGCCCTCGACGATTCCGGCATTGAGATCCACCGTGTACATCAGCGGCATGGACACCGAAGAAGCCACGCTGGTCGAGGTCAGGCTGTCTTCGTTGATCCGCCACAGCTCGTCGGTGAGATCCGCCGCACCGGCGCCGAGACGACCGAGGTAGTTGAATCCGATAACCGGTTCCGCCACGGCAAGGTCCACGTCGCTGTTCAGGTAGCGCAGCAGTCCATAGGTCAACGGATCGGGAAGCGCGCGCAACTGTTCCTTGGCGCCCTTGATGATCGGCCCCAATTCGGCAGCTCCACCGGAGACTTCCTGCCAGGACAGCCCACCAACACTCAGCGCCACCGGGTACTTGGTGGTGAACCAGCCGACGGTGCGCGATAGGTCGACATCGTCAGCCAGCTCTTCGTGACGCCCATGGCCCTCGACGCCGATGCCGACCGACGCCACGTTGGAATCCAGGAACTCG
Source organism: Mycobacterium sp. D16R18 (assembly GCA_002013775.1). Taxonomy (GTDB): domain Bacteria; phylum Actinomycetota; class Actinomycetes; order Mycobacteriales; family Mycobacteriaceae; genus Mycobacterium. The sequence goes on along the minus strand of MAFD01000004.1, from coordinate 40,464 downwards.
TTCCACGCCAGTCCGAACGCGATCAGCAGAATGTCTTGCACCCCAGCGTGAAACGCCGCCGGAACCTCACTCAGTAGCTCTCGGGTGGTCTCGGCATCGAGAGACACGGACAACGTCTTGGCAGTCGCATAGGTGTCCAGCCCGGGTAGCACTGCGGGCAACGCCGCGGGAACCGCTGTCACCTCTCGCCAGGCATCGGCCGTCGCGACTACCTCGGCGGAACGCGCGTGTTCGTCGAGCAGCGAGGCCCAACGGGCGAACGAAGTCCCTCCCGTCGGCAACTCCACCGGTTGCCCGCCATGGTGCTGCGCCCAGGCAATATTCAAGTCTTCCAAGAGAATTCGCCACGACACACCGTCGACGGCCAGGTGGTGGATCATCAGGGCCAACTGCCGGGTGTCAGGCACCCACACCGCGCTCAGCTCAGATCCCGCGGCCGGATTCAGCTGCGAACGGGCTGCCACCAACTCCGCGTCGGACAAGGTCTCGGCGACACGCAGGCAATCACGCGCATTCACCGCGCCCTTCTCCGGGACGGTCAGTGACCACGCCCCGGTCTCGGAAGCGCCGTCGTCCTCGGCACGCAACCGCAGGGTGGCGTGCCGGTCCAGCAGCGCCTGCAGCACGACGACAACGTCGTCCTCCGCCACCCCAGCGGGGGCCTGCAGGACGATTGTCTGGTTGAACTGGTCGGTGGGACCTTGCACGCCGTGCAGCCAGTGCATGATCGGGGTGGCCGACAGGGGGCCGATGCCCTCATCGACGACACCCGCCTGGCCGTCCGAGAGGGAGGCCACCGCGGCCACCCCACTGACGGTCTGCTCGACGAAGATGTCACGTGGACGGCACAACACCCCAGCCGCCCGCGCCCGCGACACCACCTGCATGGACAGAATGCTGTCGCCGCCGAGGTCGAAGAACGACTCGTCGACGCCCACGCGATCCACTCCGAGAACCTGGGCGTAGATATCGGCCAGGATCTTCTCGACCGCTCCGGACGGCGCGCGGTAGTCCGCACCGACACTGCGGTATTCGGGTGCGGGCAGCGCGCGCTTGTCCAGCTTGCCGTTCACCGTCAACGGCAGTGTCTCCAGCACCACCACCGCCGTCGGAACCATGTACGCCGGGAGCCTTTCCGCGAGCGCGGTGCGGGCCTCGACCGGATCGGCGCTTCCCATGATGTAGCCGACGAGACGCTTGTCGCCTGGGCGGTCCTCGCGGGCGATCACCACCGCCTGCTCGACGCCGTCCAGGCGCGCCAGCGCCGCCTGAATCTCGCCGAGTTCGATGCGATACCCGCGAATCTTCACCTGCTCGTCCGCGCGGCCCAGGTACTGCAGCTGGCCGTCCTCACCCCACTGCACCAGATCTCCGGTGCGGTACATCCGCGAGCCCGGCCCACCGAACGGGCAGGCGAGGAACCGCGACGCGGTCAGTCCGGATCGGTGCGCGTAGCCGGGCGCGACCCCGTTACCGGCGACGTAAAGCTCGCCGACCACGCCTTCGGGTGCCGGCCGCAGCCACTTGTCCAAAACGAACAGCGCGGCCCCGGGCACCGGTGAACCGATCGGTGTCACATCCGAACCCGGCCGCAGCGGTCCACTCATCGCCGCGTAGATCGTGGCTTCGGTCGGACCGTAGGCGTTGATCATCGTTCGTCCGCTGGTGGCCCACCGATCCACCAATTCGGTCGGGCAAGCCTCACCGGCGACGATGAGCGTCGTCGACTCCAGCCGTTCGGGCGACAACATTCCTGCCGCCGAAGGGGTTTGGCACAGGACGCTGACCTTCTCGCTGATCAACAGATCGTGGAGTTCGTCTGGTGAAGACGCGATCGATTCCGGCACCACCACCAGGCGTCCACCGTGCAGTAGCGCGCCCCAGATCTCCCACACCGAAACGTCGAAGACCAACGAATGCCATTGCGACCAAACATGGCCGGGTCCGGCCGGCAGATCGGCGCGCACCGCGTCCACCAGCTGCGTGACGTTGTGGTGGGTGACCGCAACTGCTTTGGGGACACCGGTCGTGCCCGAGGTATAGGTCATGTACGCGAGGTCATCGGGTTCCGGCGCGGAGAGCGCGGAACTGGGCTGGCCGTCAATGAGTGGATCGTCGATTTCCGTCACTCGCACGTCGAGTCCGTCGAATCGTGAGCCCAAGTCGGCCGTGGTGAGAATCGCTACTGGTCCCGCATCGGACACCATGAACTTGATGCGCTCGTCGGGATGAGCGGCGTCGATCGGCAGATAGGCGGCCCCGGTCTTGAGTACTGCCAAGAGCCCGATGATCGCCTCGCCCGAGCGCGGAACCAGCAGCCCCACAACCTCTCCCGGGCCGGCTCCGTTGCCCGCCAGCAGGTGGGCGATGCGGTTGGTGACCTGATCCAGTTCTCGATAGGTCCACGACCTGTCCCTGCACACCAGCGCGACGGTCTCCGGAGCGCGCTCCACCTGAACTGCGAACAGCACCGGGATCGAGACGGGTTCGGCGGTGGGCTCGGTGAGCACCGCGCGGTTACCCCACTCGTCGAGTCGGTCGTGATCGTCATCGTCGAGAAGATCCATCGACAACAAAGTCCGGGTGGGATCGGCGCTCATGAAGGCTCCTTCTTCTTCCCCTTGACATCGGATGTCATGGCCTCCAGCACACGCTGGAACCTCTTGACCAACTTTCCAATTCGGACAGCGTTGAAGACATCGGTGTCAAATTCGACGCGAAGCCCCAGCTCGTGACCCGGTGTGGCTTGCACCGCGAGCGGGTAATGGTTGTACTCACGATTACTGAACCCAGTGATAGACAACTCATGCACGCGCGACAGCGCGGCCGTGTCGATGGGGTAGTTCTCGTAGACGAACATTGTGTCGAACAGCTGATCATGCCCGACGGCATGGTGAATCTCGTTGAGCGCCAGGTGCTGATGCTCCAGGGTGTCCCCGTAGGCGCCCTGCAGCTGGTTCAACAGGTCGGCGATGGTGGTGGCCGAGGTGATGGTCGCGCGCACCGGCACCGTGTTGATCAACAGGCCCACCATCGATTCCGCTCCGACGAGATCGGTGGGCCTACCCGACACCGCGGTGCCGAACGCGACATCGGTCTGGCCGGTCAGCCACATCAGCAGCTGCGCCCATGCGGCCTGCAACACCGTGCTGACCGTGGTGCGGCAGGAGCGCGCGAGCTCCCCGAGTGCCAGCGTCGTCTCGGCAGACACCGTGAAGGACTCAACCCCTCTTCGGCCCAGCACCATTCGGCCGGGAGGCCCTACCAGGGTCGGGGCCTCGAAACCTTCGAAGACCTTGCCCCAGGCCGAGCGCGCGGCGCCGTTGTCCTGCGCGGAGAGCCAGGTGACAAACCTGCGGTAGGCCACCGGCGCCGGCAGGCGTTCCCCGAAATAGCTCGCGAAGATCTCCTGCAGCAGGATCGGTTTTGACCACCCGTCGAGCACGATGTGGTGATTGGTGACCAGGAACCGGTACTGGTCCTCCCCGGTCCGGGCCAGTGCAGCGCGGAATGCCGGTTGCCCGGCCAGGTCGCAGACCGCGGCCCGCTCTGCGGCGGAAAGCCGCTCGACCCGCTGCTCGACATCAGCGTCGGCGTCGAGTTCGATGTACTGCCATGCAAGTTCGGGATCGGCCGGAATGAGCTGCACCGGTGCGCCGAACTCCTCGTAGAACGTGGCAACGACGTTCGGGCGACGTTTGATCGCGGTGTGCACGGCCTCCTCGAGCCGCTTCGGATCCAGCGGGCCGCTCAAGGTCACATCGAGCTGCACCGCGTACAGGTCGTCACTGCCCTCCATCGCATCTGGTGCCAGATTCGAGTGGAACAGCAGCCCCTGCTGCAGCGGAGTCAGCGGCAGGACATCGGCGATCTGATATTGCTCGTGCAACTGGTCGATCTGTTGCTGGCTCAGTTGGGCCGGAACGATGTCGGACGGAGTGAGCCCGCCACCACCAGTGCGCACATGCGCGCAGATCCCGGCCAGCGCGTCGAACCAGAGCCGGCTGATCCTGTCGACCTGGTCGTGGCTCAACGCCGATAGCGCCCAAGTCCACGTCGCATGCAAGCGACCCGAATCGGGCCCGGCGCCTTCCATCACACCGGCATTGAGCTCGACGGTGTGTCCCAACGGTGTTGGTACCGACGTCGCCGCAGCAGTGATCGACACCCCGTCCGGGTCGATCCGCCACAGATCCTCGGAGAGGTCGGCGCTACCGGCACCAAGTCGGCCCAGGTAGTTGAACCCGATCGCCGGGTCCGGTCCCGCGACGTCGACATCGGGGTTCACGTACCGCAACAGCCCGTAGGTGAGTCCGTCGGGCAGAGCACGCAGTTGTTCCTTGGCGTCCTTGATGATCGGAGCCAGCGCGGAATCACCGCCGACCACGTGCGCCCACGACAGCTCACCCACCGCCAACGACACCGGATACTTGCTGGTGAACCAGCCGACGGTGCGAGAGAGGTCAATGTCCCGCTCGAGAGTTCCGTCCAGTTCTTCGTTGCGGCCATGGCCTTCCACGTCGATCCCGATCGGCGCACCGTCGGAACCGAGAAACTCGTTCCACGCCAAGGCGAAAGCGATCAGCAGGATGTCCTGGACCCCCGCGTGGTACGCGGCGGGCACCTCACTCAGCAACTCCCGCGTGAGGTCGGCGTCCAGCGATACCGACAACTGTCCCGCACTGACGTAGGTGTCCATGGTGGGATGTGCCGGCGGCAACGCGGCCGGGGTCGCCTCTACCTGACGCCAAGTGTCGGCGAGCGCCACCACGTCGGCCGCACGGGCGTGCTGGTCGAGCAGTGTGGCCCATCGGGCAAATGACGTTCCACCCGGCGGCAGCTTCACCGGTTGTCCACCGTGATGCTGCGCCCAAGCGATATTCAAGTCTTCCAAAAGAATTCGCCACGACACCGCATCCACCGCCAGGTGGTGAATGATCAGCACCAGCCTGCTGCTGCCGCGCTCCCACAGTGCGCTGAGCATCGAACCGGTAGCAGGGTTCAGTCGCGACCGCGCCTGATACAGCGCCTCATCCGTCAACGCATCCACCGCAAGCAGGCAATCGCGCGCGTCTATCGACCCGGTCTCCGGGACCAGAAGCGACCAACCACCATCGGTGTCTTCGGCATGCAGCCTCAAGGTGGCATGCCGATCCAACAAGGCCTGCAGCACGATCACCACATCCCCGTCGGTGACTCCCTCGGGAGCCTGCAGCACCACGGTCTGATTGAACTCGTCGACCTTGCCGCCAAGCCCCTGCAGCCACTGGATGATCGGCGTGGCCACCACCGGACCGGTGCCCGCGTCGACGACCGCCGCCGCTCCGTCCGCGAACACTGCTACCTGCGCCAGCCGCGACACGGTCTGCTCGACGAAGATGTCGCGCGGACGCAGCAACAGCCCGGCGGCGCGGGCACGGGCGACCACCTGCATCGACGAAATACTGTCCCCGCCAAGGTCGAAGAATGAATCGTCGACACCGATCTGCTCTACGCCGAGCACCTGAGCGTAGATACCGGCCAAGATCTCCTCGACGGCATCCTCGGGTGCCCGGTAGTGGTCGGCGTCCTGGTACTCGGGTGCGGGCAGCGCGCGAGTGTCGAGCTTGCCATTGACAGTCAACGGCAAGGCGCCCAACACCACGACGGCCGCGGGAACCATGTACGCGGGCAGCCGCTCGGCCAGCACGGAACGCACCGCTGCGGGATCCAAAGTCCCCGTGATCGATTCGGTGATGTAACCCACCAAACGCTTGTCGCCGGGCCGGTCCTCGCGTGCGATCACCGCCGCTTGGTCCACGCCCTCCACACGAGCCAGTGCCGCGTGCACCTCACCGAGTTCGATGCGGTATCCACGGATCTTCACCTGCTTGTCGGCACGTCCTACATACCGCAGCTGGCCGTCCTCACCCCACTGCACCAGGTCTCCGGTGCGGTACATCCGCGATCCTGGCGCCCCGAATGGGCATGCTACGAAACGGGTTGTCGTCAGATCCGAACGTCCCAGGTACCCACTCGCCTGCCCGGACCCCGCCACATACAGCTCACCGACCACACCTACCGGCACCTGGCGCAGCCAACCGTCCAGCACGAAGAAGGCGAGATGCTCCAACGGCACGCCGATCGGGCTGCTATTGCTGCCAACGTCGCCGCTGCCGATCTCCCGGAAGGAGGCGTGCACTGTCGTCTCGGTAATGCCGTACATATTGATCATCCGCGGCAGCCCCGGGTGGCTGTCGAACCATGGGGAGAGACGTTGCGGTTCAAGCGCCTCACCACCGAAGACCACAGTCTGCAGCTTGAGCTGCTGCCCCACCTCGGGTTGCAGCGCATCCGCGGTTTGCAACGCGTAGAAGGCCGAAGGAGTCTGACTCAGGACGCTGACTTCTTCGCTGACAAGCATGGCGTGCAGTTCTTCCGGGGAGCGCACAACCGCATCGGGCACGATGAGTAACCGGCCGCCGTACAGCAGCGCGCCCCAGATTTCCCACACGGAGTAGTCGAAGGCCAGGGAATGGCACTGTGTCCACACCTGTCCCAAATCCAGTTCCGCGTCAAGCGATTCCAACAACTGGGCAACGTTGCGGTGGGTAACCGCCACACCCTTCGGAGCGCCAGTGGTTCCCGAGGTGTAGATGATGTAAGCGATGTCGTCCACCGCGGGGACGGGTAATGCGGTGTCGGACTGCTGAGCTACAGCAGGATCGTTGATGTCAATCGCGGACACCCCGGATCCACCGAGCCGCGACAGCAGGTCAGCCGTCGTGACCGCCGCAACCGGTGCCGCATCCCGCAGCACGAACTCCACCCGAGAGTCGGGGTGTGCGGGGTCGATCGGCAGATACGCCGCGCCGGTCTTGAGCACGGCCAGAATCGCCGCGATCGCCTCACCGGTACGAGGAAGCAGCAGCGCCACCCGCTCACCCGGGCGGGCACCACGGGTCACCAAATGGTGCGCCAATCTGTTGGCGGTCGCATCCAATTCGCCATAGGTCCAGGAACGTTCACCACAGGTGATCGCGACTGCCTCCGGTGCGCGCGCGACCTGTGCGGCGAACAGTGCCGGGATGGAGGTCAATGCCAGCTCCGGCCGGGTCAGCACTGCGCGGTTACCCCACGTGTCCAACCGATCGTGTTCGCCGGCGTCGAGCAGATCGATGGAGGACAACCGCGTGGCGGGGTCGGCGATCATGGCCGCCAGCACCTGCCGCAGCCTGTCAACGATGATCTCGATCGCCGCCAATTCGAATACGTCGGTGTCGAATTCGACACGCAGGCCCAGCTCATGTCCCGGCATGGCCACGACGGACAGCGGGTAATGGTTGTATTCGCGGCTACTGAAGTCGGTGATCGCCAGCTCTTGCACACCCAGTTGCGCACCGACGTCAATCGGGTAGTTCTCGTACACGAACAGCGTGTCGAAAAGTCTGTCGAGACCCACCGCGTGGTGAATCTCGTTGAGCGCCAAGTGCTCGTGTTCGACGGTGTCGTTGTGGGTGCGTTGCAACTGGTCCAGCAGATCGGCGACGGTGGTGGCCGCGGTGATGTTTGCGCGCACCGGCACCGTGTTGATCAACAGGCCAACCATCGAGTTGGCTCCGGCCAGGTCAACGGGGCGCCCCGACACCGCGGTGCCGAACGCCACGTCGTGGTGCCCGGTCAACCAGGTCAGCACTTGAGCCCACGCGGCCTGTAGCACCGTGTTGACGGTGGTGCGCTGCGTACGGGCCAGCTCCGAGAGCGCGCGGGTGACGTGCTCCGATACCCGATAGGACTCGACGCCCCGGCGACCTGCCGTAGCGAGCGATCCGACCAGCGTGGGGGTCTCGAAACCGTCGAGAGCCGCACCCCATGCCGATTGCGCCGCAACGCGATCCTGCGCCGCCAACCAGGTGACGAAGTTTCGGTACGGTGCGGCTGAAGGTAGACGCTGCCCGTAATAGGCACCGAAGATCTCCTGCAGCAAGATCGGCAGCGACCAGCCGTCGATCACGATGTGGTGGGCGGTCAGGACGAGCCGGTGCCGGTTTTCCGCGGGACCACCGAGTCCGGAGATGAGCGCCGCCCGGAAGACCGGCTCGGTGAAAATCCGGCAGGCCGCCGCGCGCTCTGCCGCACACAGCTGCTCAACCTGCTCATCGATATCGTCGACCAATTCAACATGCTGCCAAGCGATGACAGGCTCTGCGGAAATGATCTGTACGGGCTCCCCGTACTCCTCGCTGAAGAGGGCGGCCAGGTTCGGATGGCGTCGCACCACCGTGTTCACCGCAGCACGCAAGCGACCCGCGTCGAGTGGCCCGGTCACGGTGAGCCCTAACTGGACCGCATAGACGTCGTCGCCTACGGAATCCCCGGTGGCCTCGGCAAATCCGGCCTGGAACAGCAGTCCCTGCTGCAGCGGGGTGAGCGGGAGCACATCGGCGATCTCGTACCGCTGCACCAGCGCATCGACCTGCTGCTGAGTCAGGAGTGCGGGCGCCAGATCGGACGGCGTCAAGCCGCCGCCACCCGAACGCACGTGAGCGCATATCCCGCCCAGAGCCTCGAACCACAACTGGCTCAACCGATCAGCCTGCGCACCGTCCAAGGCTGAAGGCGCCCAGGCCCAATTGGCCCGGAGTTCGGGACCGGACTCGGCGTCCGAATTTGTCTCGATGATCCCGGCGTTAAGCTCCACCGAGTGGGCCAGCGGCATCGAAATGGCCGCAGCTACATCGGCCATCGACAAACTCTCTTGGCTTATCCGCCAGAAATCCTCGGAGAGGTCGGCCGCTCCCGCACCCAGGCGCCCCAGGTAGTTGAAACCGATTGTTGGCTCCGGCCCGGCCAGGTCGACATCGGGGTTCAGGTAGCGCAGCAAACCATAGGTCAGTCCGTCGGGCAGGGCACGCAGCTGTTCCTTGGCCGCCTTGACCACCTGGCCTAGCGCGGCCTCTCCCGCTGTCACCTGCCCCCACGACAGTTCGCCTACTGCCAATGACGCCGGGTACTTAGTGGTGAACCACCCCACCGTGCGCGACAGGTCGATACGGCGATGGACAGCTTCGCCGATTTCCTCCTGCCGACCGTGCCCCTCGATGTCGAACGCGATCGGCGCTCCCCCGGTGCCCAGGAATTCGTTCCAGGCCAGACCGAAGGCGATCAGCAGAACATCTTGCACCCCAGCGTGAAACGCCGCGGGCACCTCGCCGAGCAGTTGCCTCGTGGTCTCGACATCTAATGAGAGGGACAGTCGTCCGGCATTGGCGTACGTGTCGGTGGCGGGCTGGACCGCGGATACCCGTGCAGGCGTAGTCAGTACCTGCTTCCATGCATCGGCTTGGTCCACCACATCCGTGGACTGCGCATGTTCGGACAGCAGCGAGGACCAGCGGGCGAAGGATGTCCCACCGGTCGGCAGCACTACATCCGCTCCGCTGTGATGCTGCGCCCACGCAATATTCAAGTCTTCCAACAGAATTCGCCAGGAAACTCCATCGACAGCCAGGTGGTGAATCACCAGCGCCAGCTGTTCGGCACCAGAGATCCATACCGCGCTCAGCATCGATCCGGTGGCCACATTCAGTCGAGAACGGGCCGCCACCAACACATCATCCGACAAGGCATCGACAACGTGTAAGCAATCACGAGCAGCCACCACCCCCGCTTCCGGGGCGAACAGTGACCACTCGCCGTCATTGTCCGTGGCGCGCAGCCGCAGCGTGGCATGCCGATCCAGCAAAGCCTGCAACACGACAACCACGTCGTCCTCGGATACGCCCGAGGGTGCCTGGACCACGAGTGTCTGGTTGAACTCGTCAACCGCACCCACCGAATCCTGCACGCCGCGCAGCCAGTGCATGATCGGGGTGACATCTACGGGACCGAGGCCCTCGTCCACCACATCGGCTTCGCCACCGGAGATTTCGACGACCGCGGCCAACCGCGACACCGTCTGTTCGATGAAGACATCACGCGGCCGGCACAGCACACCCGCCGCCCGGGCGCGTGCGACCACCTGCATCGAGAGGATGCTGTCACCGCCGAGATCGAAGAAGGAGTCATCGACGCCGACACGATCGACACCGAGCACCTGGGCGTAGACACCGGCCAGTATTTCCTCGACGGCAGTGCCGGGGGCGCGGTAGTCAGCACCCAATCCGCCATATTCGGGAGTCGGCAATGCGCGGATGTCCAATTTGTTATTGGACGTCAAAGGCAACGTCTCGAGCACCACCACTGCCGCCGGAACCATGTAGGGCGGAAGGCGTTTCGCCAATGTGCTGCGCACTTCGGCGGGGTTGACGGTCCCGGTGACATAGCCGACGAGGCGTTTGTCCCCGGGCCGGTCCTCACGGACGATCGCGGCCGCATGGTCCACTCCGTCGAGTGCGCTCAACGCCGCTTGAACTTCACCGAGTTCAATGCGGTATCCGCGGATCTTGACCTGCTCATCGGCCCGGCCCAGATAGTGCAGCTGGCCGTCCTCGCCCCACGACACCAGATCCCCGGTGCGATACATGCGGGTACCGGGCTGCCCGAAGGGGCATGCCACGAAACGCGACGCCGTCAGGTCGGAGCGTCCGATGTACCCGCAGGCGACACCCTCACCGGCGACATACAGTTCGCCGACGACGCCGGCGGGCACCGGTTGCATCCACGTGTCCAATACGAAGAGCGCCGCGCCGGGTACCGGCGCGCCGATCGGAACCGCGGAATCCGGCGCCCCTGCCACCAGCGGTGCGCTGATCGCCACGCACATCGTGGTCTCGGTCGGACCGTACGCGTTGATCATCACCCGCCCGGGTGCCCACCGCTCGACGACCGAGGCTGGGCATGCCTCACCGACCACCGCGAGCGCCGTCGACTCCAGGCCTTCCGGGGAAAGCATGGCCACAGCCGACGGAGTCTGCGTCAGGACGGTGACCTGTTCGGAAACCAGCACGTCGTGGAAGTCCGCGGGTGAGGCCGCAATGGATTCGGGGACCACCACCAACCGGCCCCCACGCAGCAGCGGGCCCCAGATCTCCCAGACCGAAACGTCGAACGCCAGAGAATGGCAGAGCGGCCATACCCCAGGGTTTGGCAGGCCCGCATCGAGCGTCGACATCAGCTGGGTGACGTTGTGGTGAGTGACCGCAACGCCCTTGGGGGCTCCGGTGGTGCCCGAGGTGTAGATGATGTACGCGATGTCATCTGGAGTTGGGCCGAGCGGCGGCACCGTATCGAGTGGGGTTTCGACAGCGGGAGCGTCGAGGTCGATGATCGGCAGGTCGAAGCCGGCCAGCCGCGCCTTGAGCCCGGCCGTGGTGATCGCGGCGGCCGGCGCCGCATCGCCGAGGATGAACTCGAGCCGCGATGCCGGAACCGCCGGGTCGATGGGCAGGTACGCCGCCCCGGCCTTTAACACGGCGAGTATGCCGATAACCGCCTGAGCAGAGCGATCCGACAACAGGACCACACGGCTACCGGGGCCCACGCCTTGCGATACAAGCTGAGCCGACAGCGCATCGGCGGCCTCGTCCAGCTCGCGGTACGTCAGGGTGCGCTCACCGAAGGTCACCGCCGCGGCCCCTGGATCGGCGGCCACCTGGGAGGAGAACAGTTCGGGAATCGATACGCGCGTGGCAACCGGTCCAGCGAGAACCGCACTATTACCGACCTCAGTCAAGGTCGTGAGCTCATCGTTGACCAGGGAATTCAGTGAGGAAAGCCGCCGATCCGGGGCGGCCGCCATCTCCGATAGGAGCCGCTGCAACCGCTCCGTCAGATTCGGCACGCCGAATTTCGAGAACGGCAGTCCGTCGCCCGAGGTGCTCAGGAGTAGTTGGTCACTGGCTCCGATAAAGAAGAGTCCGAAGTGCCCCATGGGGCCGTGGTTGGTGTAGGTCGCCGTGGCGGGCACGCCGGCGAGGTCCAGGGTGAGTCTCATGGGGATGAAGTTGATGGCGACGCGATTTCCGGCCTGCCGGGGGCCCCGGAGACCGAATTCGCCGCCGTCGAGAACATGTGCCGGGAACCGTTGATGCTTCAGCAGTTCGCGAATACGTACGTCAACGTGCCGGCAGAATTCGGCGACCGTAGATTCCGGCGGAGCACTGAGGACCAGCGGCACCACGCCGGCCAGCATGCCCGGAAGCATCTTTGACTCGGGGCGAACACGTCGGCTCACCGGAAAGTCCAGCGCCACTTCCGACCCGCTCGTGGACCATCCGCGCACCAACAACGCGCAGGCCGCGGTGATAACCGAGTACCGGCGAACACGCAATGCCTTTGTCAAGTCTTTGATTTCGCCGACTACAACGTCATCCATCTGAACCGACGCTGTCGGCGTGTAGCCCTCATGGCCCTCGTGGGCATGCGGCGGACGGGGATCGAGGCCGCTGTCCGGCGGAAGGTTACGGCTCCAGTACTCCCGATCCTCTGTGTACTCGACGGACGCTTCGTACTCCGCCTCCAGATCGACCAGATCCTGCAGAGTGCCGAAGTAGGCGTCGGGAATCGGATCCCCTGCGACCAGCGCGGAGTAAATCGACGCTATTCGGCGGCTCACGATCGCCATGCCCAAGCCGTCGAGGTTGATGTGATGGCACAGCCCGAACATGTAGTACTGATCGTCCGCAGTCCGCATTAACGCGAATTTCAGCAGTTGGTCGGTCAAAGGCATCAGCGTGCGTTGGATCGATGAGGCGATCTGGCGAGCGTGTGCGACAGGATCTTCTGAATCACGCACGTCGTGGAAGGCCAACACGAGTTCCGAATGGTCAATCGCCCTCTGAACGATCTGACCATTGACCTCAAGGAAGGCGGCTCGCGCAGGCTCAGCTTCATTGATTGCCTGACGGACGGCCTGCTCAAGTAGAACTCGTTCTACTTTTCCTTCGATTCGAACCAAAAGACCAAGCTGCCACTCCGCACCGACAAGACCGCTTTCCTGTGAAAGCCAGATATCCAATTGTCCGCGTGAAAGCGGTAATGCCCCGTCTTCAGACTCCAACATTCGCCTACCCCCTCTCCGAAGGCTCAGCGCCCAAGACCCCCACCCTGCGCCAATCTCTCGCGCAGGCTCTTCGGCCGGATATCGGTCCAGTTTTGTTCGATGTACTCCAGGCAGGCGGCACGGTCCGCTTCACCGAATACAACCCGCCAGCCATCAGGCACGTCCGCGAAGGCCGGCCATAGGCTGTGCTGCTCCTCGTCGTTGACCAAGACGAAAAAGCTTCCCTTGTCATCATCAAATGGATTGATGCTCACGCTTTCTCCAGGTTGCTTCGGTGGACATCGCAAACATACGACTGAATTTATAGCGGCGTAGCGGGTTTCACAAAGTTCTAATCTTCGCAACTTTGACACATCGTTGCTTACTACCGCAACTAGTTAGCCACAATATCAGTATGAATGTATTTATCCAGGTCAAATATGGTTAGATAGATCTCTAGCGGTTGCGATGAACGCGAATACGAGTATACCAAGTCTGAGCGCGCCACGTAACCTGAGCGCACGGCCATGCGCGAGAGCAATCAGATATCAGTGCAGACTTCAGCCCTGCAGCAAAGTATGCCACCAACACTGGCTACACCTGTTACCCAATATGGAAATCGACCTCAGATCTTGATCAACCAACTTGAAGAAGTAGCCGAAAGTTCAACATCCAGAGGTTTATCGAGTTCAGGTAACAAATCGATCCATTCCGTTACATTGCGCGCAGTGCCATCTGCGTTACACGCAAGTGCGCCAAGAATGAACTCACGACGACCTGAATTAAGATTCAGGCCGAAATCGATGACGCCGCAGTCTCGCTAGCAACACAGGACGGGGGAACAGTCAAGGCCCGGAAGTAAATGTGGTGACAAACCACTACGAATTAAGTTCTCATCTATAAGAAATACCGTAGATATCCGCGCCCGTTTGGCCACCTCAGCGGATCCTGTCGAAGCCGCAACGAATTCCGTGGAAAAACATTGTTATGCAGCATCGCCGATAATGTTCCGACCATCTCCGACATCATCCGGGGCCACACTCATTACAGGGAGCACAGCACGCTCACAGCACCCCTCGGCGCACATCGACGGAAGTGTGCCGAACAACCCTGAAAGCCCGGCCTGGATGGAGGGAAGGACGCCGAGAAGGCGATATTCAAAGGAAAGCATCTGACGAATGATTGATACGTGCCGCTGCGTTACGAAACTCGATTAGTCATCCTGCTGTTCAGGGCGAGCATGAGTTCCCTCAATGGGGGACGATCCGGCCGGCATCAGCATCACGAACACCGGAAGCCGCACCACGGCGCCATTGAGGATCGGCAGCCGAATCGCGACGGACACGACCTCAAGCTCCAGACGTCTACCCCGTCGAGTCTCCATCTCCAGACGCCCAGGTAACTGCCTGGGCGTCGCGAGCCAGTCCAGCCCGCGCTCTATCGACTCGACGACGTTCATGACTCGACTATACCCACACGGCGGAACTCGCAAACGATGAAATTCGTTGTCGGAAGAGGAATCTGCCGCACCGATTACGCCTTGGTGAAGCTGTACATGCGGTACTCCACCGCCCCACCACTTCGCAGGTCGTCGTAGGCACGCTGCGCCGGCGCAAATCTACGGATCACGCCGCGCAGGATCGTGGGCGTCGCCCGATCGATCACGTACCGCCACCGCTCCAGGTTCTTCTCCATCCCCCGTCGGACCTCGACATTGATCCCCCGCTCGGACACCATCCGTAACGGCGCGTTCGCGAGCGCTACCTTCCAACCCGCGACATCCTGAGCGCTTCGCGCGTCTGCGTAGAGAAAATGCCCGCCTGGGCGGAGCACCCGTGCCACCTCCGTGAGGAACACCGAGAATTGGGGGTATAGGTGGGACGACTCGATGTTGATTACCGCATCGAAGGACTGATCGGTGAACGGTAGGTTCTGCGCGTCTCCATGCGTGAACTCCAGGCCCGGCAGGTTGTGCCGCCTGCGGCAGTACTCGATCCCGTCCGGATTGAGGTCCAGGCCCATATAGGAGGTCGGATGCAATGTGCGTACGAGGTAGGAGGCACCGCCGCCGTGGCCACAACCGACCTCCAGCACCCGCCTGCCATCGAGCTCCGCCTGGGTGGCGGTGCTGTGGTACAGCTGAATGGAATATCGATCGGGCTCATCGGAGGCCGCCAACGGGACATCCATTGCCGGATCCTCTTCGTAGCCATAATTGAGGAACACGACGTTCTCTGTTTCGAGCTTACGGGTGGCATGCCGGTAGATGAACTTCTGCACCCCCTGAGTGAACTGCGCGTTCAGCTTGAAGATGACCCAATCTCGCGACTTCCGAACCGGATGAGTGCGCACCATGGGCGAATTATGGCAGAGTTCTGAGTTTCAGACTGGCTTATCGAACTCCGAACTACCTTGCGAGAGTTAGAGAACCAGCGATAATGACTCGGTATTCGGGTTCACCAACGCGACAATAACTGAAGGGCCAGGGACCGAATGAAGTTTGCGCTGGCGTGCTATGGAACTCGCGGCGATGTCGAACCGTCGGTGAGCGTCGGATGCGAGCTGACCCGAAGAGGACACGACGTTCGCCTAGCCGTCCCCCCGGACCTCATTACCTTCGCGGAATCGGCTGGGCTGGCCGCAGTTCCGTACGGCCCGGAACTACAGGATTTCCTGCAAGACGAGTTCCTCCGAAACTTCTGGAATCAGTTGGTACGCAATCCTGTCGGTACGCTGCGCGAACTGTGGGCGCCCATCGCCCGGTATTGGAGTGACACCAGCGCGACGCTCGCCTCCGTGGCGAAAGGGGCCGATCTGCTGTCGACCGGTCTCAATTTCGAACAATCGGCCGCCAACGTCGCCGAGTACTTCGACATCCCGCTGGTGATGCTGCATCACTTCCCGATGCGACCCAATGGTCAACTGCTTCCCATGCTGCCCGCACCCCTCGTGCGATCGGGCGGCATGCTGTCCGAATGGCTACTCTGGCGCGCTACGAAAGACGCGGAGGATGCGCAGCGGCGCGAGCTCGGCCTGCCCCAAGCAACCGGACCCTCACCACGTCGAATCGCACGTGGCGGAGCCGTCGAAATCCAGGCCTACGACGCAATTTCGGTCCCCGGACTGGCCCATGAATGGGCGAAATGGAATGGCAAGCGGCCCTTCGTCGGAGCGCTCACCATGGGGCTCTCCACCGATGCCGACGAGGACGTCGCGTCCTGGATCGCCGCGGGAACGCCGCCGATCTGCTTTGCCACCGGCAGCATTCCGCTCGAATCACCGGCAGACACGATCGAGATGATTGGTTCCGCGTGCGCGGAGCTGAACGAGCGGGCGCTGGTCTGCGCCGGAGGCACCGACTTCGGCAATATCAGCCACCCCGACCACGTGAAGGTCGTCGGCGCCGTCAACTACTCGGCAGTCTTCGCAGCCAGTCGGGCCGTCGTTCATCACGGCGGATCAGGCACCACTGCCGCGAGCCTGCGGGCCGGTATCCCCACGCTGGTCCTCTGGAGCACGGCCGATCAGCCGTACTGGGGAAACCAGCTCGGCAGATTGAAAGTCGGTGCTGCCCGACGCTTCTCGGCGACCAATCGGAAAACACTGGTCGCTGACCTGCGCCGGATCCTGGCCCCGGAATACGCGGTGGCCGCCCGCGAACTTGCCACTGCGATGACGAGCCCCGAAGAAAGCGTCTCCAAGGCCGCCGACCTCTTCGAAGGCGCCGTTCGCCGGAAAACTCAGTGAGGAATGGCCGCTACTGCGGTGGCTTGATGATCAGACCCTGACCTGTGGGCAAGGCCACGACGGATACACCCAATTCGCTTGCCACCTCATCCATCGCGATGCGCTGCTCATCGCGGCCACGGTTTGCGTAGTCGTCCAGTAGCACGAACGCCCCTGGCGACAATCGCGGCCAAAAGTACCTCAACGTCTCCACTTCTGGTGGAGCACAGTTCATATCGATATGGAGAAACGCCACCGCATCGGTGTCGACTTCAGCCAGCGTCTCGGGTACGGCGCCGGCGATGACGCGCTGATTCTTCCACTGCGCGAAGTTCGCCTTGACGCTGTCCACCGAGCTCACGTACATGCCATTCTTCACAAGCTTGTCGCTCTTCTCGAGCGCGCCGGCGCTGCGCTCCTCCGCGCTGACGAAGCGCGGATCAAGACCGGCGAAAGTGTCGAGCAGGTAGAACGTCTTACCCAGCTGATCCCAATCGAGGTACTCCATGATGGCGCTGCTCAAGAATCCGTAGCTGACTCCGCACTCGACGAAGTCGCCCTTCACCTTGTTGGCACTGGCCGCCGCCCAGAGTCCGACATGCACCCGCCAGTGCCACTGGTACCAGTCCGTTCCACCCAGGGCACGAACACCGCGCTGATACGCGCGCTGAAAGTCCGGATCATCAAGGAACGCATGACTGTTGAAACAGATCAGCGCATCGTTCGAATAGACCTTGGGTAGAAGCGTGCGCGCAAGCCAATACTCCTTGCGAACCGCCCACAGCTGTATACGGGTACGGAGCGATAGCTCATCTGCCACAGCGGAAACGATAGCATCCGCCGTCAGTGTGGAGACGAGAAAAGCGCGTAGCGAATCGATTCAATCTGATCGAATAGTTATGGCTCACAAGCTGATCGATGCCCATTCTTACCGTCACACCGCATCGCGATCAACAGGTATCGGTGGCGACTCGTCTACCGCTGCGGTCTTCTTCCGGATCAGCCGAGACTTCAGCGATATCGCATGCTTTTCCACCACGAACCAACTGAAGGCCGCTAGCGGCACGGTCGCTGCTGTCGCAATGGCGAAGAACACCAATAGATTCAGGCTACCCAAGCCCAGGACGACCAACAGCTGCTGTATGGGATAGGCATAGATGTACGTGCCGTACGACAGGTCATTTCGTAGATTCAATCGTGGATTGTGAATGAGTGAACCCGACACGATGACCGCATAAGCCAAGGGCAGCGCCGCGATATCCCGATAGTTCTCAAGCAGTCCGGAAGCGAGCACGATGACGACGCTGACCGCAACAAGCGACCACCGCGCCGGAATGACGTCCTTGTATTGATTCAGCAAGGCCCCCGCCGCGAACATAACGGCGAATCTGGCCACCATCTGCGGGATGGACGTCGCGGCGAAGACCGGATATGAGAGATATGCCGTCGCACAGAGGAAAAACACGAACGCCGCTGGAACGACCCATCGCCGCTTGAGTAGCCCCGCAACACCCAGCACTGCCACGGCGATGTAGCAGATCATCTCGAAGACAAGCGTCCAGATCGATCCGTTCCACACCCCCGGCCATGGGACACCTCGCGGCGTGCCGTCAACGCCGGCGTAGTACACGTTCAGCAGACCATTGTTGAGGACGTACTCGATCGGCTTGTGCGAGGAGAACAAATCCCCGACCGAGCCCCCCTGGATGAGAACGCTGATGGGCGCGATGACAAACGCGATGACCAGCAAGCACACCCACAGCCCCGGGAAAATACGAAGGCCGCGGGCGATGGCGAACTCTCGAAGCTTGGGCTTACGCAACCAGCTCGCGGTGATGAGGAATCCCGAGACCGCGAAAAAGCCGTCTACGCCCACTTGCTCGATGAGTTGTTCAAAGGGCCGGTAGGTGATCGTCCGACCTGTGAGCGGCCAGGAATGCCAGAAGATGACGCTCACCGCCAGGATCAACCGCCACGCGTTCAACGCATTGTTCCGCGGGTCGAACACCTGGCCGAGCGTCGAGCTCTTGGCCGGCAGCGAACCGTCACCCCCGCTCACGCGGAACACCTGGCGCGTGCGAACTGCTCCATGGCATCGGCGGCGGCTACGGCACTTTCCCCGGGTTTGGTCATTCCGTCCGCGAGCTCACGAGCACGGTCGAGGTAGTCCGGAGCAAGAATCTGCCCCAGGTCCGCGACCAGGGACTCGCGAGTGGTAGTCGAAAAACGCCGCGTGGTGCCCACTTTCAGCTTCTTGACCTGGCCACCCCAGAGCGTTTGATTGGCATCCATCGACAAGATCAACGTGGGGACGCCGGCACGCAGACTTGCCGCGGTGGTGCCCGAGCCACCGTGATGCACGACCGCCCGGCAGGTCGGGAACACCGTCGCGTAGTTGACCGCTCCCACTACCTTCACATGACCAGGAAGCTGCGCATCACTGAAATCGGTCCATCCGGCGCCTACCAAAGCCCGCTCACCCAGCTCCGCACACGCCGAGCTGATCATTTCGAGTGCGGCCGTGGGGGATTCGACCGGCATGCTGCCGAAACCGAAGAAGATCGGCGGCGTTCCCGAAGCGATCCAGGACGCGACATCCTCATCGGCTTCGGCAGTCAACGCCATGGTCAGCGAGCCGACAAAAGGCCGCAAGCCATCCCACTTCTTCCACTCTGCGGCCAGCCCGGGGAAACAGACCTCGTCATAGCCCTGGATTTCCAGCGAGCCGCGCTCCGCGATCCGCTGAGGCGATGGTCCGGACGCCTTTGGCAGGCGCAGTTCACGCCGCTGCGAGTCTTCCACCTTCTTGTTCAGGCGCCAGGCCACCCAATCGAAGGCCGTCATCGCCGTGCGCCCCAACCGGGACGGCAGAATGGTGACAAGCTGCCCATTGGGCCGCATCGGGATGTGATGGAGCGTGACTAATGGAATGTCATGGTATTCAGCGACATTCGCGGCCGGCTCCTGATAGCTCTGCCCTGCGAACAACACGTCGGCACCCTCGGCCGCGGACATCAGCGTGGTGTTCATCTGCGCCCAGCAGTCATCGCTGAGCTCCCACATCTGACGCCACATCCGCCGAATCTCCCGCACCTTCCAGAAGGTGTGGAAGAAGAACGTCCAGAAATTGCGATACACGTCCAGCCAGGTCTTCGTATCCAACCCGTAGGAAACCGTCTCCAGCCCGGCCGACTCCGTGAAGCTCATCAGGTCGGGCGGCACCGCCATCACCACATCGTGTCCCCGGCGCTGTAACTCGCGAGCCACGACGACGGAGGGCTCGATATCACCCCGGGTTCCGTAGCTCGCCAGCACAAACTTCATCGCCTCTAACGCCTTTCGGGTATCGCGGTTCAGTGGAGTCGGACCGACCTCATTCCTTGCGCCAAAACACCCCGGTACCGTCAATTTCGGCGATCTCCGCGGTTATCCCATGCTTCGTGCGGTAATCCGTGACGGCCTGTTTGCACGAGTCAAGCGCGTGGTAATCGTCGATGATGCAAAAACCTCCGGGAGACAAACGCTCGTAAAGTCCGTCGAGCGCCTGGATTGTGGATTCATAGAGGTCGCCATCAAGCCGCAATACGGCGATTCGTTCAATCGGGGCATCGTGCAGCGTGTCTTTGAACCAGCCGGGAACAAAACGGACCTGGTTGTCCAACAAACCATAGCGCTGGAAATTGGCCCTGACATTCTTTTCTGTCACCGCCAGGATCGGCGCCGCAAGGTGCAGCCTATCTCCCTTGTCCGCCTTGTAATTCGCGGTATCCGGAGGAGGCACGCCCTCGAACGAATCGCAGAGCCAGACGTTTCGCGTCGTATCCCCATACGCGGCGAGAACTCCACGCATCAGGATGGACGCGCCACCGCGCCATACTCCACATTCGACCAGGTCGCCGGGCACGTCATCGGCAAGCGCCGTCTCAACGCACTGCTGCAGACTGGTGAGTCGCTGCATCCCAATCATCGTCAACGCATCCGCCGGCCAGTCCAGACCCAAGTCGCGCTTGTGCGCGTCAAACGGACGCTTGCGCACGAGCACGTAGTCGCCAAATTTGAAAAAGGGACGGTGCAGCCAGTTCCAACCCACTGGCACAAGTTCGTCAACTCCGTATCTGGTGAGGTCCTGCCGAAGCAGGCCCAGATAAGCGGATCGAGTGTCGTAATCGGTCACGGTCAAGAACTGCCCCTATCTCGGAAATGCTGGTGTCCCGTCCCAGCGCTAACAATAGCCGTCTGCACGACTCCGTCGACACGTTTCGGACTGGGCTACTCCCCTTCTAGGGACCGCATTTTCACAGGAATCTGTCAAGAATTCTTATGCACGAATGTCGCCAAATATCTGACGCTCGATCGCCGGCGAAGATCCCGCGGCCCATCACTAAATACTCAGCGTCATCGGAACACGGCACGGGGCAGCCGCTTGGACTCTTCTGCCCGGTGAATCACCACCACGGAGTCGAACACCTCGATCCGGTCGATGATGGTGGCCGCGAACGGTACCTGGACTTCCTCCAGCCGCTTGGGATGGTCCTCCATGATCTGGTAGACCGAGCTCATTTCCAGATAGTGAGCGTGCATCGCATCCATCAGCCATTTGGTGAAGTCGATGAAAGATTCGCGCTGATCGCGATAGATCGTCCAGTAGTTGGCACAGACGTCCTCGACGATGTAGACCCCGCCGGGCCGCAGGCGTGGAAACAGATACCTGAACGACCCGATCATCTGTTTAGGGGTGTGGCCACCATCATCGAGGACGGTGTCGAACGGCCCGAATTCTTCGATCACCGTCCCGAGAAACTGCGAATCGGTCTGATCACCGATCCGCACATGAATATCGCGTCCGGGGTCGTCGTGCCTAGCAGACTCGGGGTTGATGTCGAGACCCACGATGGTTGCTCGCGGCAGGTGCTCTCGCCACATCTGCAGGGACCCGCCCCGATCCACCCCGATCTCGAGCATCCGCTCGGTCCGCGTGAGAGCGCCCTGATAGATGGGCAGGTAATGACGCAGCTTGTGGACATTGTCGGTCTTCTCGAATATCCCCCCGATAGGGGTATCTGCGGGCGTTGAGTCGTCGGCCTGCATCGAGACCGTCCTGGCCAGATCTGGTCCCAGCGCATCGAGCATGCGACGGCGAGACCCGTACGGATAACGCCGTGCGATGAACGGCGGTTTGCGCTGCAGTGCCAGACGGAAGAGCCCCATGATCACGAGATCCTTTGCTGTCCTTTGATGTTCGAAGAACATCGCCCATTCTCAGAATCCCGAAATGCCATGCAATCAGCCTACCGACATCGTCATGGCGACACCTCTGCGCTAACTGTCCTCACGCGGCGACAGAGCCCGTTCTCGCGGTCCCGGACTATCCGACCCCGCCGGCTCGGCGCGGGGCGCCGTCGGATCGGCGTTCTTGCGTTTGAGACGCGATTTGAGCGCCAGCGCGCGCTTCTCGACCAGGAACCAACTGAATGCGGCGGGCACCAGCGTCGCACCCGCGGAAACAACAAAGAAAGCAAACGGATTCAGGCTGGCTAAACCAACAACAGCCAAAAACTGCTGTGTCGGCGAGGCGTATATGTAGACGCCGTACGAAAGGTCCGTCTGTATGTTCATGCGCTTGTTCTTGATCAGCACTCCCGAAACGACGACGGCATATGCGAGCGGAAGAGCGCCGATTACGCGATAGTCGGGCAGCATGCCCGAGGCCAGCACAATCGCGACGCTCGCCACCACAAGTGACCATCGGGCCGGTATCACGTCTCGCCACTGATACAGGAGCGCACCGGCGGAGAACATGATGGCGCTCCGCACCGCGAGCTGCGGGATTGTCCATAGCCCGGGGAAGGTCAGCGGTGGCAAGAGAATCGCCGCAATCGTTGCCAGTATCAGTATCACCGGCGCTGTCCAACGGCGGCTCGCGAGCCCGAGCAACCCGAGCCCCGCCACGGCGATGTAGCACATCACCTCAAAGACGAGTGACCACAGAGACGCGTTCCAGATTCCCGGGTATGGGATATCACGAGGCGTCCCACCCACATCGAATTGAAGCTGGATCAGCGCGCTGTTCTTCAACATGTATTCGATCGGCGCGCTGGAGAACAGCAGCCTGGCGGCCGAGCCTCCCTGGATCAACACGCTTAGCGGCGCGATGACAAAGGCCGTCACCGCCAGTACGACGTAATACCCGGGCAAGATGCGGAGAGCTCGTGCGATGAAGTAGTCGCGCGTGCTGGGGTTACGGAGCCAACTCGCAGTGATCAGAAATCCGGAAAGGGCAAAAAATCCGTCAACTCCGACTGAGAACAGCAGTTGGAGTACCGCCTTCGATTCCACGACGTGCCCCGTCAGTGGGAACGAGTGGAAAAGAATCACCTCGGTCGCCAAAGCAAGTCGACATGCGTTCAGCGCGTTGTTTCGCGGATCGAATACAGAACCGAGCTTCATGCGCCTCCACCACTCTTCGCCGGAAGCGTCATCGTATCGTCATCTCAGTCCGAGATCAGGCTTTCCGGTGTTTCCACATGTAGTTGGAAAACATTGTCACAACTGATGATTCATATTCACGACGGCGGTTCTCGCCACTAAACCACGGTTAGGTGGCGATTTGCTCAAAAGCGATTCGGGCAGTCCTTGTCGATCCATTCGAGAAGTGCGTGCAGGCCGTCCTCAAGCGTCCACTTCGGGCTCCACGCAAGCTGTTCGATTGCCGGCTCGATATCGCAGCTTGCGGCGCGCACATCGCCGTCCCGGAACTTCCCCACAACAGTGGGCTCGGGTGCGGCACAGATGTCGGCGACCTTGCGGGCCAACTCGTGAATGGTTGTTGCGGTGCCAGAACCAATGTCAAGGGTGCGCCGCTCGACCGCGGGTGCATGCACCGCGGCGAAGAGCGCATCGACAACATCGTCGATGAAGACGAAATCACGGACTATCCGCCCGTCCTCGTAAACCTCCAGCGACTGTTTCTCGCGTGCCAGACGCGCGAAGAGGGTGACGATTCCCGTATAGGAATTTGTGAGCGATTGGCCGGGTCCGTACACATTCTGCAGGCGCAAGACGCTGAGGTTGGTGTCGTGGGCGGCCGCCCACGATGCCAACAGATGTTCCTGGGCCAGTTTGGTGCCCGCATAGACGTTGGTTGGGCGGGGCTCCGTCCGACCGGCGCAGCTGGGAAGCGGCTCCGACGGTTCACCAGCAGGGTTTTTCGGATCCCACTCGCCGTCAAGTAGTTGTGCATGGCTGCGCGGGCGCGGGTAAAAGACGTCCGCACCGGATTGCCACGCACCTTCGCCATACACCGCGCGCGACGACGCGAGCACCAGCTGGTCCGGCACAAGTTCCGCACGGCTCAGGGCATCAAGGAGTTGGGTTGTGCCCACCACATTGACCGAACCGTGGCGCGTCGCTTCCGAAAGCGACTGCGCCGTACCCGTCTCCGCTGCTAAATGCACAACCTGCGAGGGTTCAAACAACCGCAGCACGGCGTCCCAGTCAGGGGCATGGGTGACGTCTCCCGTGAACAGCCGCACCGACGGAGGGAGGTCTATCGCCCGGCCTCTGGCGTGCACTTGTGGATGTAGGACGTCCATCACCGCGACGTCGTATCCCGCCTGGACGAGACGGTTGGATAGCGAGGATCCGATAAATCCCGCTCCACCAGAGATGAGTACAGATTTCGACAAAGCCAACGCCTCCCGTTCTTTACAGAGCAGCTCGGTGACCTGCACGCACCGGTAATGCGTTCCGGGTCAATGATATCGATGGTCTAAGTGTCACTGCACGGTGTTCTTCCGGCACGGGCAGCCCTCTCCTCCAAGAGGTCGGCCGCCTTGTTCACACTCTCGTACGGCTTGGACATGTGGGGAGCGATCGCCCGAGCCCGAACCGCATAGTCCGGGCTGAGGATCTCGCGCAGATCCGAGACCAGCGTCTCGCGGGTTGTGGTCGAAAAGCGCCGGGAGCCGCCCACTTTCATGCGCTTGAGCTGATTTCCCCAAAATGGCTGATCACCGACAGTCCAGAGGATCAACGTAGGCACTCCGGCGCGCAGGCTCGCCGCCGTGGTACCCGAACCGCCGTGGTGGACGATCGCTCGACTCACCGGAAAGACCGCCGCATAATTCACCACTCCGACCACCTTGACGTGGGGGGAGGTTTCGACGTCGCTGAAGTCCGTCGCGCCGGCGCACACCAACGCGCGCTCCCCCAATTCTGCGCATGCTGAACTGATCATCTCCACTGTCTCCGCGGGAGATTCAACCGGGATGCTCCCCGAGGCGAAACAGATAGGCGGCGGTCCCGAGGCGATCCACGACATGACCTCGTCATCGGCCGCTGTCATCAACTCCATGGTGAGTGCACCTACGAAAGGCCTTCGTTCGCCGTACTTCGCCCATTCGTCTGCCAGCCCGCGGAAGCAAATACTGTCGTAGGCCTGGATTTCCAGCGATCCGCGCTGGCCGATCCGCCGCGGCGAAGGGCTCGCCGCCTTGGGCAAGCCGAGCTCACGCCGTTGCGCATCCTCCGCTTTCTTGGTCACCCGCCAGGTCAGCCAGTCGTAGGCAGCCATTGTTGTACGTGTCAACGGTGGCGGCAGTACCGGAAAGAGCTGGCCATTGGGGCGCCACGGCATGGTGTGCAAGGCAACCAGCGGGATCCCATAGAACTCGGCGACATTGGCGGCCGGTTCCTCGTAGCCCACGCTGGTTGACAGAAGATCCGCTCCCTCTGCCACCGACACAAGGGCCCTACTCATTTCCGACCACTGCTCGGTGACCAGTTTGAGGGCCTGCTGACACAACGCGACCAGATCCTGGACCCTCCAAAAATGACGAGTCCACGACATCCACAAGTCGCGGTATTCATCGAGCTGAGGACCCACCTGAACGCCGTATGGCACCGCCGAGAGCCCAACCGACTCCGCGAAGCCGATCAAGTCAGGCGGGACTGCCATGCGCACTTCGTGACCCCTACGCTGCAGTTCCCGTCCGACAGCAACGGCAGGTTCGATATCGCCGCGCGTGCCATAACTTGCCATGGCAAATTTCATAACGGTATCGACCTCCCCGACTATGTTTGCGTCTCGCAGAATGGCCGTCAGTGCTGCCGGACATTATTACCGATCTTGTGCGTCACCGATAGCCTCAAGATGACGCGCACACATGTGTCTCCAAATTCCAAAACATCAATACAGCTACGGCCGAAAGAATTCCGTTTCATGGGTTGCCACACGTAAAATCGCAATCTCGGATGAAGCGGCAATGCAATACGGGCCGGTCCGGGTTCAGCAGGTCTCACGATATCCGTATGCGGCTGCGGGCGTGCCGGATCGATCTCGACAGACTTTGTCGCGACTGACGTTCACCGAGGCCGCCAGCACGCCCGCCCCCTGGTTTGATTCCGTCGGCATTCCGTCTTCATACGCGATAGGGTGGCCTACAGGTTGCGCGACTACAGCGTAGAAAATGTCGCCGCCGCAACCGAACTCGGATTGTCGTCGAGTAGGAGCACACATGCGCGGCATCATTCTCGCGGGCGGGTCGGGCACTCGCCTGCATCCGATAACGACGGGTATCAGCAAGCAGTTGCTGCCGGTGTACGACAAACCGCTGATCTATTACCCGCTATCCACGCTGATCATGGCCGGAGTTCGCGACATTCTGGTGATCACCACACCTTTTGACGCCCCGGCATTCGAGCGACTCCTCGGGGACGGCTCGGCATTCGGCATTAACTTGAGCTATGCGGTCCAGCCCAAACCCGAGGGGCTGGCGCAGGCGTTCGTGATCGGCGCCTCCCACATCGGCAGCGACACGGCGATGCTTGCACTGGGTGACAACGTGTTCTACGGGCCCGGCTTGGGCACCAGTCTGCGCCGGTTCGAGAAGATCAGCGGTGGAGCGATTTTCGCGTACTGGGTGGCCAACCCGTCGGCGTACGGCGTTGTGGAGTTCGACGCCGCCGGCGTACCGTTGTCCCTGGAAGAAAAGCCTGCGAATCCGAAGTCTCATTATGCGGTGCCCGGCCTGTACTTCTATGACAACGACGTCATAGAGATCGCGCGCTCGCTTCAGAAGTCGGCTCGTGGCGAGTACGAGATCACCGAGGTCAATCAGACCTATCTGGATCAGGGACGTCTTTCCGTCGAGGTGCTGCCGCGTGGAACCGCGTGGCTGGACACGGGCACCTTCGACTCACTGCTGGATGCGAGCGACTACGTACGGACCATCGAACGCCGCCAGGGCCTGAAGATCGGCGTGCCGGAAGAAATTGCGTGGCGTGCGGGTTTCATCAATGACGACCAGCTCGCTGCGCGCGCCCAGCAGTTACTCAAATCTGGATACGGAAGTTACCTACTTGAGCTCTTGCAGCGGAAATAGTCCGATGTTCTGGTCGGCGGTAACACAATGGATTGTTGGACGTATAAATAGTCATGGGTCTGAGTGCACCCTGGGCCTTGGGTTTCGTTGAATACGTAAAGTTGATGTGGTCGGTACGAGGGAGGCAATTGAGAACATGAACAAACTGTCACTGACGAAAATTGTGGCGGCCGTTGGCGGTGTCACGCTGGCGTTGAGCGCGGGCGCTGGGCTCGCATCCGCAGACCCTGTCACGGACGAGATGGTGAACAGCACCTGTACCTACGATCAGGCGAACGCGGCGCTGCACGCGGAGAACCCGATGGCCGCAGAGTATTTCGACCAATCGCCGCCGAATCAGCAGTTCATGCAAGAGTTCCTCAGTTCACCGAAGGCCAAGCGCGTGACCATGATCAACCAGGTCAGGGGCAATCAGGGCATCGAGTTCGTCATACCCGTCTTCCAGCAGATGGTGCGAAGCTGCCACAAATACTGACTCTTTTACCCACAAAGGCCGGGCTGAGGTGAACCCTCACCCGGCCTTTTGCGTGTGCAGCATCGCATCGAACACCAAAGCGGTTGAGCTAGAGCGTGATTAGTTGTTGAACTTCGGCAGCTCGGTCGTCGGATCGTCATCGTCCTGTCGAGCCGGGACGGGCGGTGCCGGGCGGACGCCGACAGGCTCGAGCAGAGCACTCGGCGGTCGCGGTCGTACTCGCTGCGGCCACCAGAACCACCTGCCTAGGAGCGCCGCGATTGACGGAGTCATGAACGAGCGCACGATCAGCGTGTCGAACAACAGGCCCAGCCCGATGGTGGTGCCGATCTGACCGATGATCTGCAGATCGCTGACGACCATCGAAGCCATGGTGGCCGCGAACACCAATCCGGCTGATGTGACAACCTTTCCGGTGCCGCCCATCGCGCGGATGATGCCCGTGTTCAGACCCGCACCCAGCTCCTCTTTCATCCGGGAGACGAGAAGCAGGTTGTAGTCGGACCCCACCGCCAACAGGATGATCACGGACATCGCCAACACCATCCAGTGCAGATTGATGCCAAGGATGTACTGCCACAGCAACACCGACAGACCAAAGGACGCGCCCAGCGAGAGCGCCACCGTACCGACGATCACCAGGGCCGCGATGAAGCTTCGGGTGGTGATGAGCATGATGATGAACACCAGGCAGATCGCTGCGATACCCGCGATCAGCAGGTCGTATGTCGAGCCGTCCTTCCAGTCCTTCGCGGTTGACGCGGCACCGGCGAGGTAGATCTTGCCGCCCACCAGAGGCGTCCCCTTGAGCGCCTCCTCTGCGGCGTTCTGGACCTGCTCGATCCTGGTAATGCCCTCCGGCGACATCGGATCCCCATTATGGGAAATGATGAACCGCACCGTCTTTCCGTCCGGCGACAAGAACGAACTCATCGCACGCTGGAAGTCTGGATTTTTGAATACCTCCGGAGGCAAGAAGAACGAATCGTCGTTCTTGGAGGCATCGAATGCCTGCCCCATTGCCATCACGTCATTGGTGGATTCGTCCATCGAAGCGAACTGCCCGGACATGGTGGCGTACATGGTGAGCACCGAGGTCCGCATGCTCTGCATGACCTGGATCATCTGAGGGAACTGCACGAGCAGCTGCGGCATGATGGCGTCCAGCTGATCCATGTCCTTGACGAGAACCATCAGCCCGTCGTCAAGCGCGTCGACTGCATCCATCGCATCGAAGATCGATCTGATCGAGAAGCAGATGGGAATGTCGAAACAGTGCGGCTCCCAATAGAAATAGTTGCGGATCGGTCGAAGGAAGTCATCGAACAGGGCGATGCTGCCCCGCAAGTCGTCGGTGAGTTGCTGCACCTCATGCGTATGGGCAGTCATTCGGTGTGTGGTCTCGGACATCTTTTTCATCACGAGGTACGTACGCTGCATCGTCGCGATCATCTTCGACATGTCGTCGGCCTGCTGTTGCATGTCGGCGATGCGCTTCTTTTGGAATCGGGTCGCCTGTACCTGGCCGGCGCTTTGCAAGCTGAGCAAGAACGGCACCGATGTGTTGGCGATCGGGGTTCCCTCGGGGCGGGTAATCCCCTGCACCCTCGACACCCCACGCACCTTGAAAATGGCCTTCGCCACCTTGTTCAACACCAGAAAGTCGGCAGGGTTTCGAAGATCCCGGTCGGTTTCGATCAACAACACATCGGGGGTCAGGCGTGACTCGGAGAAGTGACGTTGCGCGGCAGCGAATCCCTGATTGGCCGGGATATCACCGGAGATGTACAGCCGATCGTTGTAGCTCGTCTTGTACCCCGGCAGCGTGGACAGTCCGACCAATGCCACTGCCAACGAGGCGACCAGGATCGGTGCGGGCCAGCGGACGACTGCGGTACCCAGCGCGCGCCACCGCTGAACCCGCAGCTTGCGCGTGGGTTCGAGCAGTCCGAATCGGCTGGCCACCGCGATCCCGGCGGGAACCAGGGTGACGGCGACCGCGACGGCCGCCAGCATTCCGATGGCACACGGGATGCCCATGGTCTGGAAGTAGGGCAGCCGCGTGAAATGTAGACACAGAATGGCGCCGGCGATGGTCAGTCCGGAGGCCAGGACCACGGGGGCCACGCTGCGATATGTGGTGTAGTAGGCCGTTTCCCGGTCTTCACCGGCCTGGCGTGCCTCTTGATATCGACCGAAGAAGAAGATCCCGTAGTCGGTTCCGGCGGCAATGCTCAAGAAGACCAGCATGTTGACGGCGAACGTCGACAACACGAAAACATCGTGGTACCCGAGATACGCCACAATGCCGCGCGCCGCGGCCAATTCGACACCCACCATGATCAGCAGCAGGATCACCGTGACAACAGAGCGATAGAGGATCAACAGCAACGTGAAGATGATGACCACGGTGACCGCGGTGATCTTCAGAATCGATTTGTTGCCCGCGTGCTGCATATCCGAGGCGAGCGGCGCCGCACCCGCCACATAGACCTTGACATCGGCGGGAGCCGCAGGCGATGTCCGATTGACGATCTCGCGGATCGCGGCAACCGATTCGTCCCCCGCGGGGGTGCCTTGGTTGCCGACGAGATTCAACTGCACGTATGCAGCTTTTTCGTCGGGACTCTGCACACTCGAGGATGTCAGCCGATCGCCCCACAGATCCTGCACGTGCTCCACGTGTTTGGGATCGTTACGCAGCTCGCGGATCAGTCCGGCGTAGTACGTATGCGCATCCTCGCCGAGGGGCTCCTTCCCCTCGAGCACGATCATCGCGGAGCTGTCCGAGTTCGATTCGTTGAAGTCCTTGCCCATGCGCAGGATGGCCTTGACGGCCGGCGCATCTTGCGGCATGAGCGATACCGATCGCGATTCCGCGACGTTTTCCAATGCGGGGATCGCCTTGGCCCAGTCCCAATTGACCGACGCCAGCGTCGTATACAGAATCAGCGCCAGCCAGCCCAGGATGATCAGCGGCGACAGGTTTCGTATGGTTCGCGCGATGAACGGGCGCGGGTGCGCTGAGTGTGTCTCAGCACTCATTCCCGGTCTCATCAGTTCCTCTGCAGGACGGAACGGACCAGGCGCGGTCCCTTCCACCCGTGCACCGCACCGACCGGCCGAGGAGACACCTGCAGTGGCCACCAGAACCACCGGCCCAGGAGCGCGGCAATGGCAGGCGTCATGAACGCTCGCACAATCAAGGTGTCGAACAACAGGCCCAAACCGATCGTGGTTCCCACCTGCCCAAGGGTCAACAGGTCGCTGACGATCATGGAGCCCATCGTGGCCGCGAAGACCAGGCCGGCGGCGGTCACAACCTTGCCGGTACCGCCCATCGCTCGAATGATGCCCGTATTGAGGCCGGCACCCAACTCCTCTTTCATGCGCGAGACCAGCAGCAGGTTGTAATCGGACCCCACCGCGAGCAGCACGATGACGGACATGGCCAACACCACCCAGTTGATCTGGATGCCGCAAATGTGTTGCCAGACAAGAACGGACAGGCCGAACGACGCACCCATCGACAACGCCACGGTTCCGACGATCACCAGGGCCGCGACCAAACTCCGCGTCATCAACAACATGATGATGAAAATGAGGCACAGCGCCGCAACGCCCGCGATCAACAGATCGTATTTTGATCCGTCGACGAGCTCACTGACGCCTGCCGCCGTACCTGCCAGGGAGAGCTTGGCGTGCTCCAGCGGGGTTCCCTTGAGCGCTTCCTCCGCGGCGGTCTTGATCGGCTCCACCCGCGAAATGCCTTCGGGCGTCGCAGGATCTCCGCGCTGAGATATCAGCATGCGCGTGGACTTGCCGTCGGGCGACATGAAGATCTTCATGACCCGCTTGAAGTCCTTGTTGTTCAGAACATCCGGCGGCAGATAGAAGGAGTCATCGTTCTTCGACGCGTCGAACGCCTTGCCCATGGCCGTCGAGTTCTCGGTGGATTCATCCATCTGGGCGAAGATGCCGGACATCGTGCTGTGCATCGTCAGCATCGATTCGCGCGTGCTCTTCATGGTGTCGATCATCACGGGGAACTGCTCGAGCAGCTGCGGCATCAGCCTGTCCAGCTCGTCAAGATCGCCAACCAGATTCTGCATCTTGTCGGTCACCTGGTCGACACCGTCAAGCGCATCGAAGATCGACCTGATCGACCAGCAGATGGGAATGTCGAAGCAGTGCTTCTCCCAGTAGAAGTAGTTACGGATCGGCCGCCAGAAGTCTTCGAAATTCTCGATGTGGTCCCGCAGCGTGGACATGTCTTTCTGAAGATCGTGCGTGGTGCTGACCATCCGGTGAGTCGTAGCCACCATCTGTTTCATCAGATCGAACATGCGCTGCATGAGCGCGATCGTCGTTCCCATGTCATCGGCCTGCTTGAGCATGTCGTCCATGCGCGCGCGCTGGAACGGCAGACTCAATCGCTGGCTCGCATTCGACATGCTGAGCATGAATGGCACCGACGAGTGCTCGATCTGCGTTCCCTCGGGACGCGTGATGGACTGCACGTTGGCGATGCCGGGTACTGCGAACACCGCCTTGGCCAGCCTGTTCAACACCAGCAGGTCGGCGGAGTTACGCATATCGTGATTGGCCTCGACCAACAGGATGTCGGGCGTAGACATTTTCGATTCCGGGAAATGCCGTGAGGCGGCGACGAGTCCCTGGACCGCGGGGATGTCCTGCGGTATGTACTTCGCGTCGGTATAGCTGGGGTTGTATCCCGGCAGCGTCAAGAGTCCGATGAGCGAGATCGCCACCGTGCCGGCGAGAATCGGTCCGGGCCAGCGCACGATTGCGGTGCCCAGCCGCCGCCAGCGGCGCGTCGTCACCTGCCGCTTGGGATCGAACAGCCCGAAGCGACTACCGGCGGCGATGCATGCTGGTACCAGGGTGAGTGCCACCGCCACCGCGACCAGGATGCCCACCGCGCCCGGGATACCCAGGGGCTTGAAGTACGGCAGCCGGGTGAAATGCAGACACGCGATCGCACCCGCGATGGTCAGGCCCGATGCCAGGACGACCTTGGCCACCCCGCGATAGGCGGTGTAGTAGGCGGTCTGTCGATCCTCGCCCGCCTGACGCGCCTCCTGATACCGCCCGGTGAAGAAGATTCCATAGTCCGTACCTGCGGCAATACCCACAGACACCAGCAGGTTGACGACGAAGGTGGTCAAACCCACGATCCCGTGCATGCCGAGGAATGCGACGAGTCCTCGCGCGACCTGCAGCTCGATGCCGACGGTGAACAGCAAGATGATGACCGTGATGAAGGACCGGTAGAGCAGGAGCAGCATCAGGAAAATCACGCCGACACTCACCAGGGTGATGAGGACGACCGTCCGGTTTCCGCTCTCCGACATATCGGAGACGACAGCGGCGGGACCCGTGACATAGGTCTTGACCCCTGGTGGTAGCCCCGGAGTGTTCTTGACGATCTTCTGGACAGCTTCCACCGATTCGTTCGCATCGGCCTGACCAAAGCGTCCGGTGAGATTCAATTGCACATACGCGGCTTTTCCGTCAGCGCTCTGGGCGGCACCTGCGGTTAGCGAGTCACCCCAAAAATCCTGGATGTGCTGCACATGCTTCGGATCGTCCTTCAATTGACGGACGACGGCGTCGTAATACTTGTGCGCGTCGTCGCCGAGGGGGTTCTCACCCTCGAGCACGATCACCGCGACACTCTCGGAATTGGATTCCTGGAAGACCTTCCCCATCTGCGTCATCGCTTTGACGGAGGGCGCGTCCGGTGGGCTGAGGGAGACCGAATGTTCTCTTTCGACGATCTCCAGTGGCGGCACCTTGACGGTCAGCAGCACAGTGATCGCAAGCCAGCCCAGGATAATGAATACCGCACCCTTACGGATAATGGTCGCCATTATCGGCCGGTGCGATTGACCTTTGCCGCCGTCCTCGCTCATGCGGCCTTCAGCAGGCATGAGGTAAAGGCATTGGTCTGAGTACTCACCTTCTCGGACTTAACCTCATCGTCCACGATGATTCGGCAGCCGATGCTGCGACCATCCCCCTGCGCCATGATGCTTCCCACTGCGGTCGTCTTACCGATCTCGAATTTCACCGACCATGGCAATGGAATTTTTTGAATGTACAGCGGATCACCATTGACATCGAAATAACTGATATCTGCCACATTCCCTGGTGATCCGAAAACCTCATACGACATCTTCTTGGGATCAAACGATTTGGCGTCACTGACATTCGTGTCGGCATACGACGGGCGGTTCTCGGAACCGAATACACCGTGGAGCCGCGACACCGTAAATCCGCCGACGCCAATTACCGCGAGCACCAGCAGCGGAATCCACAGACGCATCAAAAGCCGAAGAATCGTAACCCTCCTCGTCTATCGCCGCATCCGGCACC
This sequence comes from Mycobacterium sp. D16R18, assembly GCA_002013775.1. Classification (GTDB taxonomy): domain Bacteria; phylum Actinomycetota; class Actinomycetes; order Mycobacteriales; family Mycobacteriaceae; genus Mycobacterium. The sequence continues at coordinate 6,521 of MAFD01000004.1, read as the reverse complement.
ATGCTCGGACATGCACATCCCAAATTGCAAAACGCGGAACACCTCAGCGGTGCTCCCCGGCCGTTAAAGATTAGACCATGCATGAGAGTCGCGTATGTACCCGTTGCACACCCGATATGGAATGAGTAGCACGCTATGTGGGATACATGCGTGTACAGATTTACTGCAAGGTATCTCAGACAACTCCGGTGGCCCGATTTACCATTCCGTACGAATGAGTGAACAGATAGCTAATCAGCAGCTTGAGCCCCTCTTTGTGACCTCAGCGCCCAACAGCCGGCCACAGTGGCGCCGGTCATAGCGAGAGGCCGCCGTGTTCGCCGGTGACCTCCGCCGCGGTACAGCCAGAAAGCAAACCAGCTTGATTGCTCGGTGACATTCGCCCCCGCTTCCCCTGCCGCGGGCCAGATCCTGGACGGATCCGAATCTTGCCAAGACTGCGAAGTTGCAGTTCGCAAGGCGCGTAGGCTGGTCAGCGTGTCCAAAACGTATGTTGGAGGGCGCCTTCGTCAACTCAGGAGCGAACGCGGGTTCAGTCAAGCCGCGCTCGCCCAGATGCTGGAGATCTCCCCGAGCTACCTGAACCAGATCGAGCATGACGTTCGACCCCTCACCGTCGCGGTATTGCTGCGTATCACCGAGGTGTTCGGTGTCGACGCGACGTTCTTCTCCTCCCAGGACGACAGCCGCCTCATCGCCGAGCTGCGCGAAGTGGTGCAGGACAAGGACCTGGACATCGACGTCGATCCCGCGGAGATCGCGGATGTGGTCGCCGGGCATCCCGCGTTGGCCCGCGCCATGGTCAACCTGCATCGGCGCTACCGGATCACCACCACGCAGTTGGCGGCGGCCACCGAAGACCGCTACACCGACGGCAGCGGCAGCGGTTCGATCACCATGCCGCATGAAGAAGTACGCGACTACTTCTATCAGCGGCACAACTATCTTCACGAGCTCGACACCGCCGCCGAAGACCTGACTGTTCGGATGCGCATGCACCGGGCGGACCTGGCCAGGGAGATCGCCGACCGTCTCACCGAGGTGCATGGCGTGCAAATCGCCCGGCGCATCGATCTCGGTGACAGCGTCCTGCACAAGTACGACCCCGGAGCCAAGACACTCGAGATCAGCAATCACCTCTCCGGCGGCCAGCAGGTTTTCAAGCTGGCCACCGAGCTGGCCTACCTGGAGTACGGCGATCTCATCGACACCATGGTCGACGACGGCAAGTTCACCTCGGAGGAATCACGGAAGCTGGCCCGCCTGGGCCTGGCCAACTACTTCGCCGCCGCCACGGTCCTTCCCTACCGCCAGTTCCATGGGGTGGCCGAGGATTTCCAGTACGACATCGAACGGCTCTCCGCGTTCTACTCGGTGAGCTACGAGACCATCTGTCACCGGCTGTCCACCCTGCAGCGTCCGTCCATGCGTGGGGTCCCGTTCTCGTTCGTGCGGGTTGATCGTGCCGGAAACATGTCCAAACGTCAGTCGGCGACCGGTTTCCATTTCTCCTCCAGCGGTGGCACCTGTCCGCTGTGGAACGTCTACGAGACCTTTGGCAACCCGGGCAAGATCTTGGTCCAGGTGGCGCAGATGCCCGACGGGCGCAACTACCTGTGGGTGGCGCGCACCGTTGAACGACGCGCGTCGCGGTACGGCCAACCAGGTAAGACATTCGCGATCGGACTGGGTTGCGAGCTACGGCACGCCCACCGGCTGGTCTATTCGGAGGGTCTGGATCTGTCCTCCGAAGGTGCGACGACGCCCATCGGCGTGGGTTGTCGCGTGTGCGAGCGCGACAATTGCCCCCAGCGCGCCTTCCCGGCACTCGGGCGGGCACTCGACCTTGACGAGCATCGCAGTACGGTGTCGCCATACCTTGTCCAGCAAGAAGGAGCCCGACAGTGAGCAGTGGCCGTATCCCCTCAGGTGGTCTGCGTGAGCTCGGTCCGGTCAACTGGGTGATTGCCAAGGGCATGGCGCGCGCGATCAGCGTGCCGGAAATGCACCTGGCGACCACGCTCGGGCAGACGGGCGCCCGATTCTGGCCGTGGCTGGCGTACTCCGGCGCCATTCTGCGCGGCACCAAACTCTCTGCCCGCGATACCGAAGTAGTCATTCTGCGAGTGGCTCACGTGCGCGAATGTGAGTACGAACTGCAACACCACACCCGCATCGCCAAGGGCGCCGGTATCGATCCCGCGCATCAGGAGCGGATCTTCACCGGGGCCGGCGCCGAGGGACTCTCCGACAAGGAACGCGCGCTCATCACCGGCGTTGACGAGATCCTCACCACCAGAACGCTTTCCGATGACGCGTGGGAGGGACTTTCCACGTTCCTGGACCGTCGCCAGCTCATCGGCTTTTGCCTGCTCGTCACGCAATACGACGGCCTGGCCGCCACCATGTCATCCCTGCGCATTCCGCTGGATCACTGACCTCCCCGCAGTGGGCTCTACCGGTCCAATAGCGCCGTGTGCTGCTCGGAGTAACGCTCCCCGGACGCCGGTGCCAAACCGTCGAGCCGCGCTAGCTGTTCCGCTGACAGCGCGGCGTCCACCGCACCCGCGTTCTCTTCCACGCGCGCAGCCTTGGTGGTCCCGGGGATAGGCACGATGTCCTCGCCGCGCGCCAATAGCCAGGCCAGTGCAACCTGCGCCGGAGTCAGGCCGGCCTCAGCGGCGACCGTCTGCACCTGCTCGACAAGGGCCAAGTTGGCGTCGAGGTTGTCCGCGTTGAACCGCGGCAGGTTCTTGCGGAAGTCATCGTCCGAGAGCTGATTCGCCGACCGGATAGCACCCGTCAAGAAGCCTCGGCCCAGCGGTGAATAGGGCACCAGCCCGATACCCAACTCCCTCAGGGTCGGCAGCAGCTCCGACTCGACGTCGCGGGTCCACAGCGAGTACTCCGACTGCACCGCGGTGACCGGATGTACGGCGTGTGCCCGGCGCACCGTGGCCGCGGAAGCCTCGGATAACCCGATCCGGCGAACCTTGCCCTGGCCCACCAAATCGGCCAACACCCCGATCACCTCTTCAATGGGCACACTGGGGTCAACGCGATGCTGGTAGTACAGATCGATGTAGTCGGTATCCAGCCGGCGCAACGAACCCTCGACCGCGACAACGATATTGGCCGGCGAACTGTCAGGGCTGAAGAGCGCGCCAGTGCTGTGCGACACCAGCCCGAACTTGGTGGCCAGCACCACATCATCCCTGCGACCCGCGATGGCCTTGCCCACAAGCTCCTCGTTGGCGTACGGACCATATATCTCGGCGGTGTCGATGAGGCTCACACCAAGATCCAGCGCCCGTCGCAGCGCCGCAATCGAGGCCTGCTCATCCGGGCCCGCATCCGAACCAAGCGGCTGGTAACCCGAGGACATCGACATGGCACCCAAGCCGATTCGCGATACCCGCAGACCACCGATCTGTGTGTATTTCATGTCAACCCTTCTTCTGTCCCGCTGCGGCAGTCGGGGCGCCATTGACCGACTCGGTGTAATACGCAACCTTGAAATCGACGACCTTGAGGTCTTCGGTAAGCCGCTCCATGGCGGCCATGATTCGCACACGCTGCGCGAACAGCAGCTCCAGGCGCTCGGCATGAGTCTCCTCGGCACCTTCCAACAGCTGGATGAACCGCCGCATATCGCGCACCGGCATACCGGTGCGGCGCAACCGCAGCATCAGCTGCACACGCTCGATGTCGTCGTCACTGAATCGGCGCCGGCCACCACCGTCTCGCGGTACCCGGGGGAACAGACCCTCGCGCTCGAACCAGCGCAGGGCATCGATCGAGAGCCCGGTTCGTTGGGCAACGTACGAGATGGGAAACCCGTCATTGTGCGGCTCACTTGTGCTCACAAAGCCACGGTAGAACCTGGAGTCGACTCCAGGTCAAGTGGGACATACGCGCAGGGCGAGCCCTAAGTCATCGCAGGTACTGGCTGCGGTGTCGCGGATGCCGTTGACACGTTCCTGACGCCACCTCACCATCGGAACATGCGCTTGACCCCGGACTGTAGGTAGGCGCGCAATTTCGTTTGCGCGCTGCCTGTTTCAGTCCACTTTCCGCCAAGCGAAGGTACTTCCGCATGTCCGCTCCCGCCCATCAGCTCACCGTCAACGGCAGATCCCTTCAGAACGCCGAATCCCACGGACTCGAGCGCGACGCCGTCGGCTCCTGGGGCGTCTTCGCTCAGGGATTGGCAGCTGCGGCACCCAGTGTCGCGGTCGCGACGGTGCCGTTTTCCCTGTTTGTAGCGGCCGGTAAGGGTGCCGCCTGGGCGGCGGTGATCGGTCTGGTGGCGGTGATCCTGATCGCCACCACCATCAGCTTCCAAGCCAAAAGGACGGTGTCCTCGGGCTCGCTCGGGACATACGCCGGTAACGGGCTGGGCCCCGGCGCCGCGTATGCCGCCGGTTTCAGCCTGCTCATCGGCTACATCACCTTCGCCACCACGGGCACTCTCGGCGGCGTGCTGTACTTCGAATCCTTCCTCGACGCGATCGGAATCCACTCGGAGGCAACCGCGTTCAAACTCGCACTGGTGGCAGTGGTCGTTGCGATCGCCGTCTACCTGCCCTACCGCGGTGTCTCTATCTCTGCCAAGTACGAACTCGTCTTCGAAATCATCGCCACCGCACTTATTCTCATCATCATCGTGGCCTCGTATGTCAGCTACGGCTGGCGTATCGACACCGAGCAGTGGTCGCTGTCCAACTTGGGAAACAGCACCACCTTCATCGCAGCGGTGACCGCGGTCGGCGCCTACGCGGGGTTCGAGAGTGTGGCCTCCCTGGGCGCAGAGTCCCGGGACGCACACCGCACCATCGCCCGCTCACTGCTGCGCGTCGTACTGATCATCGGCGTGCTGTACATCCTGGCCACCTACCCGCAGATCCTGCAATTCCGGAACATCGACGGCGACAGCGCGATACTGCCTCAGGTCGCCACGAATTCCGGTGTCGCATGGTCGATCTACCCGATAAGCCTGGCGGTGACCATCGCGTTCATCGTGTTCGTCACCGCGGTCATCAACTCGGCGGCACGAGGGCTCTTCACCCTCGCCCATGAAGGTGCACTACCGGCGACCCTCGCGCGGGTGCACCCTGTCTACAAGACCCCAGTCGCCGGCATCTTTCTCATCGGGATCATCGCGGTGGCCTTTTCCGTGACCGCCACGCTCAGCTCCGTGGGCCGCCTGGTGTTCGATGTGTACGGAAACTACGTGGCCAACTGGGGCTTTCTCACCAGTTACCTACTCGTGGTGGTGGCCACCCCCATCTGGCTGTACCGCATCAAGGCACTTACCCCGGCCCGGCTGGCGGTATCGGTCGCAGCCACCCTGGCCATCGGGTACGTGATCTTCAGCAATTTCTATCCGGTGCCCACGTTCCCGTTCAACATCCTGCCGCTCATCTTCGGTGCGATCCTGCTCGCCGGACTGCTGCGCTACTGGTATCTACGAGCGCGACGGCCAGAAGTCGCAGCCCGGATCGGTTCCATCCAAACGCTTTCCGAGTCCGAGAAGCAGCGGTTGGCCGAGCTCGGTATTCTGGAAGTTCTCCACGAGGAACCGGCCGCCGAACCCGAACCCGCCACGCCCAGTGATTCAGGAGTTCTCGTCAAATGACCGCCACCACCGCCTCCCCAGTCCTTGCCTACCAAGGGGTCAGCGACACCGCCTTCTCCGAGTGGACGCAGATCGCCGAGCGTGTCGCCGACGAGCTGGCGTCGACCGCGCTGGAACGAGACCGCGCCAACCAAAACCCGGTCGCCGAGATCGCACTGCTACGCGAGCATGGCCTGCTGTCATTCGCCACCGCCCGCCAATTCGGTGGCGCCGGAGGAAGTCTGACTCAGGCGCTACAGCTCGGTAGGATCATCGCGGCAGCCGACGGCTCCATCGGCCAGCTCCTCGCCTACCACTTCTCCAATGGCGTCTGGACACACATTCTCGGGTCACCGGCTCAACGCGAACACATCGCGCGCGGCGTGGGCGAGCAGGGCTGGTTCCAGGGCAGCGTCAGCAATCCACGTGACCCGGGCATCACGATTACCCGCACAAACGAGGGCTATCGCGTCAACGGCAGGCGGACCTTCGCCACCGGGGTCGCGGTAGCCGACTTGATCACTGTGCTGCTCTACGAAGAAGAGCCGATCAACGCCATCATCCCCCGCGACCGGGAAGGTCTTCGATTCAACGACGATTGGGACAACCTCGGCCAACGTCTTACCGCAAGCGGCAGTGTCGAATTCAGCGATGTCCTGCTCCGCCATGACGAGGTGCTCACCGGCCTTGACGAGTACGGTGACGACCGCGAGTATCGCGATGGACTGCGGGCGTTGTTCAGCCAGCTGATCTTCGTACACCTTTACCTCGGTATCGCCGAAGGCGCACTCGCCGCCGGCGTCACCTACGTCAGAGACAAAGGCCGCCCATGGCCCGAGGCACACTCCACGGAGGTGACCGAGGATCCGTACCACCAGCAGCTGCTAGGGCGCCTGTCGGCGGG
>MAFD01000003.1:0-233791 GCA_002013775.1 Mycobacterium sp. D16R18 | reverse complement strand
GCCGATCTCACCGACGAGGTCCGCGTTGCCGAGCTCCTAGCGGCGGTGGCCTCCGCACTGCCCCCGATTGAGGCTATTTACTACGGCCCCTCGTCGCCGGTGACGTTCACCCCCGCTCGCCAACTCACCGTGGCCGAGGCCGACCGCTACTGGGGGCTGCTGGTGCGTCCGTTGATTCACGCGGTGTCCGCGACGCTGCCCGGGATGATCGAGCGAGGACGTGGGGCGATCCTGGCCGCCATCGGCGGTACCGGCGCCAGGGCGATGCCGGAGATGAGCGGACCCGGACCGGCGGCCGCCGCGGCACGAAATTATCTGCAGGGACTGCACTCTGAAGCGGCACCGCATGGTGTGTACGTCGGACTGTTGACCATCGGGGCGCTCATCCTCGGTAGCGAAATGGCGGCCGTGACACCTCGGGACGCCTACGAGTTCCCGACGGTCGAATCGGCGGCGTTGGCCGAGCAGTTGTGGGACATGTCAGCCGTCCGGAACACGTTCGAGAATCTCGTGCCGACGGACTCGATATTTGGGCCATGATCCCGCCAGGCGGGACACAAAACTGACACACGTTTCAATTCGCTCATGAGCATGGGTAATCTGACCGGGTGCCTACAGATCAAGCCCCTGCCGTCGACGGCTGGTTCGACACCGACGAATCCGGCCAGCCACACCTGATAGGCGGCAAGTGCACACAGTGCGCCACCATCGTGTTTCCGCCGCGCGCCAACAACTGCCCCAACCCGGCCTGTGACAGCGATGTTCTGGATCAGGTGCCGCTGTCGTCCCGTGGCACGGTCTGGAGCTACACCGAGAACCAGTACGCACCACCGCCCCCGTATCCGGCGTCCGACCCGTACGAGCCGTACGCGATCGCCGCGGTCGAACTGGCTGCCGAGGGCATCATCGTGCTCGGCAAGGTGGTCAGGGGCACCGGCGCCGCCGACCTGAAGGTGGGCCAGGCCATGGAACTGGCGCTCGAACCGCTCTACACCGATGACGAGGGCGTGCAGCGTCTGGTCTACGCATGGAAGAAGGTCTCGGCATGAGCCGCACCCCGGATCCGATCTACATCCTCGGCGCGGGCATGCACCCGTGGGGTAAGTGGGGACGTGACTTCACCGAGTACGGCGTCGCCGCGGCCCGCACCGCACTGCAGGACGCCGAATTAGATTGGCGCCAAATTCAATTCGTTGCCGGAGCGGACACCATTCGCAATGGTTACCCGGGCTTCATCGCCGGCTCGACGTTCGCCCAGAAGCTGGGCTGGAACGGTGTGCCGATCAGCTCGACGTATGCGGCCTGTGCCAGCGGTTCGCAGGCCTTGCAGAGCGCCCGTGCGCAGATTCTCGCCGGTTTCTGCGATGTGGCGTTGGTGATCGGGGCCGACACCACGCCGAAGGGCTTCTTCGCGCCGGTGGGCGGCGAGCGCAAGGCCGACCCGGATTGGCAACGCTTCCACCTCATCGGCGCCACCAACCCGGTGTACTTCGCGATGCTCGCGCGGCGCCGCATGGACCTCTACGGCGCGACTGCCGAGGATTTCGCCCAGGTGAAGGTCAAGAACTCCCGACACGGCCTGAACAACCCGAACGCCCGGTTCCGCAAGGAGTCCTCCGTAGCGGACGTGCTGGCCAGCCCGGTCGTGTCGGACCCGCTGCGGCTGCTGGACATCTGCGCCACCAGCGACGGCGCTGCAGCCCTGATCGTGGCCAGCGCCGATTTCGCGAAGAAACATCTCGGCTCGGTCGAGGGCGTTCCGTCGGTGCGCGCGGTCGCCACCATTACCCCCAAGTACCCGCAGCATCTTCCTGAACTTCCTGATATCGCCACCGATTCCACCGCGGTGGTGGCGGCGCCCGAGCGCGTGTTCAAGGATCAGATCGTCGACGCCGCCTACGCGGAGGCCGGTATCGGGCCCGAGGACGTGAGCCTGGCCGAGGTGTACGACCTCTCGACGGCTCTCGAGCTGGACTGGTACGAGCACCTGGGCCTGTGTGCCAGGGGTGAGGGTGAGCAGCTGTTGCGTAGCGGTGCCACCACGGTCGGCGGCCGGATTCCGGTGAATGCCTCCGGCGGGCTGGCCTCTTTCGGTGAGGCCATCCCTGCCCAGGCCATCGCGCAGGTGTGCGAGCTGACCTGGCAGCTGCGCGGACAGGCCGGTGATCGGCAGGTCGAGGGTGCGCGGGTCGGAATTACCGCCAACCAGGGCCTGTTCGGCAACGGTTCGTCGGTCATTGTCGCGCGCTAGTCGGGTTCGGTGGTGATCGTGGGGCGTTAGCCTCAAGCGATGGAAGGAAAGTTCCACGCGTACGGCCCTTCGCACTGGGTGATTCTTGCCGTATTCGTGCTTGGCGCAGTGCTGTTGGTGTCGCGCGGGCGCAGGCTCAGCGAGGTCCGCGCGCGCCTGCTCGGTCGTGCGCTCGGTGCCGTGACGGCGGTCATCTATGCCGTCATCTTCATCGCCGGATGTATCCCGGTGCGCATCGATGTCTCGGTACCCCTGCGCCTCACAGACCTGGCGACCATGGTCGCGGCGTACGCGCTGTGGTCCCAACGGCATTGGGCGTATGCGTTGACGTATTACTGGGGACTGGTGCTCAGCAGCCAGGCGCTGATCTCCCCCGTGCTGACCGGACCCGACTTCCCGGGGCGCGAATTCCTCGCGTTCTGGTCGATACATCTGCTCGTCGTGTGGGCGGCGATCTATCTCACCTGGGGGCGGGGCATGCGTCCGACGTGGCGTAGCTATCGTCTGACCGTCACCGTCACGTTGACCTGGGCCGCTCTCACCATGGCGTTCAACGCCATCGCCGGGTCGAATTATGGATTCCTCAACAAGAAGCCCTCAACGGCAAGTCTTTTGGACCTGATGGGTCCGTGGCCGTGGTACGTGGCCTGCGCGACCGCGTTGGTCCTGACGATCTGGGCATTGATGACCTGGCCGTGGGAGCGCTCCGCGGCCAAAACCGGAGAAGGTCAGACGACGCCGAGATAGGCGGACCGAACGCTGTCGTCCTGCAACAATTCTCGTCCGGCGCCCGATCGAACGACCGACCCCGTCTCCAGAATGTACGCGTGATCCGAACGGCTCAGCGCCTGCTGCGCGTTCTGCTCAACCAGAACTACCGTAGTCCCGGAGGCGTTGATCTCCTCGATGATGTTGAAGATCTTCGTGATCAACAACGGCGCCAGACCCATGGACGGCTCATCGAGCAGGAGGATCTTGGGCCGCGCCATCAGGGCACGTCCAATGGACAGCATCTGTTGTTCGCCGCCAGAGAGGGTGCCGCCCTCTTGGTGCCGACGTTCGGCGAGCCGCGGGAACAATGCGTTGATCCAGTCGAGGCGTTCCCGGCGTTCCGCGCGTGACTTGAACTTTCGCCCGTAACAACCCATTTCGAGGTTCTCGGCGACGGTCATGCCGGGGAATATCCCCCGCCCTTCGGGCGCCTGGACAATTCCCGCCTTGACGCGCTTGTGCGCCTTCATCTTCGAGATGTCCTGGCCCTCGAAGTAGATGGTGCCGGCACTGAGCGGGACCAGGCCGGAGATGGCGCGCATGGTCGTCGACTTGCCGGCGCCGTTGGAACCGAGCAGGGTGACCAGCTCGCCCTCACGGACGTCCAGGGACAGTGTGCGAACAGCCTGGATCGGGCCATAGTGGACCCCGACGTTGGTGAGTTTCAGCTGTACGGGAGGCATTTACCTCTCGCTTTCGGTATCGGGTGGCACAGCCGAGTCGAGCCAACCGGGCCCGGGCCCGGGTCCGTGGAATTCCTCATCTGCCACTCCTAGGTACGCCTCGATCACCGCTGGGTCGTTTCTGACCTCGGCGGGCAGGCCGTCGGCGATCTTCCTGCCGAATTCGAGCACGACGATGCGATCGGTGACGCCCATGACCAGCTTCATATCGTGCTCGATGAGCAACACGGTGTATCCGTAGTCGCGGATGCGCTGGATCAGCTCGATCAGCGATTCCTTCTCACTGGGGGTGAACCCGGCGGCCGGCTCATCCAGACAGAGCAGTTTGGGCTCGGTGGCCAGCGCTCGCGCGATCTCGAGTCTGCGCTGGCTGCCGTACGGGAGATCCTTGGCCTTGATGTCAGCGACATCGGCAATGCCGACGAAGTCGAGCAGCCCCAACCCCACGTCGACGGCATAGTGTTCCTCACGACGGTGCCGCGGTGTGCGCAGTAGCGCGCCCAGCACCGAGGTCTTGTGCCGGGCATCGGTACCTACCGCGACATTCTCGAGAGCCGTCATCTCGCCGAACAGCCGGATGTTCTGGAAGGTCCGGGCGATCCCGCGCCGGGTGATCTGGTGCCGCCGCAGTCTGCGCATCGGTTTCCCGTCGAACACGATGCTGCCCGACGTCGGCTTGTAGACGCCCGTGATGGCGTTGAAGCATGTCGTCTTGCCGGCGCCGTTCGGACCGACGAGGCCGAGGATCTCTCCACGCCGGATGTCGAAGCTCACCCCGTCGAGGGCTTGCAGGCCACCGAATTTGAGCGTCAGTTCCTTCACCTCGAGCAGCACCTCGGCGGTGGCGGGATCGGTCGTGTCGTCAAGATCTTCGGCAAGATCAACCGCGGTTTCGGATCCGGCGAGCTCGACAGCTTCCTGCTCGTCCTCGGGGCCGGCCTTCTCATGCTCGCTCATGCCGGAGCCTCGGCTTCCTCGGGCTTCTTGGCGCCAATCCGATCAGATGCCTTGCGCCAGTATGCCATCAGCTTCTGTTGTGCCGGGAACAAACCCTGCGGCCGGAAGATCATCAGCACCACCAGCGCCAACCCGAAGAACAGATACTTCAGATTGCCAAGGTCTACGCCCTGCACTTGCACGCCGAGAAGGCGATTCGGCAGATACACGATGATGAATGCGCCGAAGATCACGCCGAGCTTGTTGCCCTGACCGCCCAGCACCACGGCGCACAGGAACAGCATCGAGTTGATGATGTTGAAGGTGGGCGATGCCACGTACTGGACCTGGCCCGCGTACAGAGCACCGGACAATCCGCCGATGCTGGCACCAATGACGAAGGCCCACAACTTGAACCGAAACGTGGGGACCCCCATCATCTCGGCGGCGTCCTCGTCCTCCCGAATGGCCACCCACGAGCGGCCGACTCGGCTGCGCTCCAGATTGCCCATCAGTATCAGCACCACCGCGATCAGGCAGAGCCCGAGCCAGTACCACCACACGCCATAGTTCAGGTGGCCGCCCGAATTGCCGCTGGAGAAGACACCGCCACGGACGTACTGCTCCCCCACATGCGGATACGCGATCTTGTGTAGGCCGCGCGGTCCGTTGGTGACTTCCAGATTGTCGGCGAGTAACCGGATGATCTCGCCGAATCCCAGCGTGACGATGGCCAGATAGTCACCCCGAAGGCGCAGTGTGGGTGTGCCCAACACGAGGCCGAAGAAGGCGGTGATCGCCACGGCGATGGGTAGACAGGACAACCATGCCCAGCTCGAACTGAAGAAGGCCGATGTCCCCATGCGGTTCCACGGGCTGTCGGGACTGGTGAGCAACGCGACCGTGTACGCGCCGATGGCATAGAAGCCGACATACCCGAGGTCAAGTAACCCCGCCTGCCCCACAACGACATTCAGACCTATCGCAATCAGCGCTACCATCGCGAACTGGGCCATCACCGGGCCGAAGGCGGTGTTGGGGGTGTCCAGGAGCGGGATCTTCCACACCGGCAGCAGCGCCATGAGCGCGAATCCGATGATCCCGTATGCCCACTGGACTGGGCGGGCCAGCTCGGACCACCACCGGCGTATCGAGTCTCCCGGCGCCAGAGCGCGTGCGGCGGTCATGCCTTCGCCCGCCCTAAACTCTCGCCGAGAATGCCGGTGGGACGGAACATGAGCACCAGCACCAGCAGGACGAATGCCACCACATCGCGCCATTGTGTGCCGAACACCGCTTGCCCATAGTTCTCCATGACGCCCAGGAGTAAGCCGCCCAGCAGCGCACCGCGCAGGTTGCCGATACCGCCGAGTACCGCGGCAGAGAATGCCTTGATGCCCAACAGGAATCCGCCGGAGTAGATGATGCCCTGCGGCACCTTCAGCGTGTAGAGGAGCGCGGCCGCCCCGGCCAACAGACCGCCGATGATGAACGTCGTCATGATGATGCGTTCGCGTGAGACGCCCATCAGCGTCGCCGTCGTCGGATCCTGCGCGACCGCGCGAATACCGCGCCCGAACTTGGTGTGGTTGATCGCGATATCGGTCAACAGGGCCAGCACCAGGGCCGCCGCCACCACCACGATGGTGACATTGGTGAGCGTGGCCTGGAACGGAATGTGGTGGCCGCCCACGTCGAAGGGGCCAAACGTCCAGACCGGTCTGGGCGTCACCAGGCGGATCGGCTGCTGTGCATTACTGCCGCCGTAACCCTTCAGGATCTTCGGCAGCACGAAATGCACGAATTCCTGGATGACAAAGGACATCCCGATGGCGGTGATGAGGAACGTCAGTGGTCGGGCGCCGCGGCGGCGCAGCGGGCGGTAGGCCACCGCTTCCAGTCCCAGCGCCGTGGTAGCCGATACGAGCATCGCGATGAGCATCGCGACACCGAGATACAGCACGGTGAGTGATACGCCCTTGTTGTAGGCATTACCGCCGGGCGTGAAGCCGAGTACGACATCCAGGGCGAAATACGCCCCGAACATGCCCAGCATGAAGACCTCGGAGTGCGCGAAGTTGATGAGGCGCAGCACCCCAAAGACGAGCGTGTAGCCCACCGCGACCAACGCGTAGATGGCGCCCCACGCCAAACCGTCGATCGTCAGCTGACCGATGCTGTTCCACAGTCCGTGCAGATCGAATGAAATTGTGCTGGCCTGCACACCTGTCTGTGCCATCCACCCCGAAATCATTTGCGGCTGAGCCTAGTCCCCTCGTTTGTCCTATGTGACCTTATACACCCAGATAAGCGTCGAGGTTAGCTCTCCGTTTTCGTTCCACTTGTACTCACGCGCCACTCCCTGCCCCTGGTAGTTCCGCACCCAATCGACCAACCCCGCCCGGGTGGTCTTTCCGGCGTCAATTCCCTTGACCAAGATCGTCGACAGGTCGTAGCCCTCGGTGCTGTAGGTCCCTGGTTCCTGGGAGAACTTAGCGGTGTACTCCTTGGCGAAGGAGTCCGACGCAGGCCCACACGGGCAGGACAGCAGCGCGTCCTTGGCGGAATCGCCCGCCTGCTTCACGAACTCCATGTCCTTGGTGCCGTCCGCGGACACGAATGTCGCGGTCACTCCCGCGTTGCGCAGCTGCTGCACCAAGGGGGCCGCCTCGGCGTAGTAACCGCCGAAAAACACGGCATCAGGTGTTGCACTCTTGAGCTGGGTGACCGCCGCGGAGAAGTCCTTGTCCCCCTTCTTCACCGAGGCGTTGCAATCGGTGCCGAGTGTCCCGCGTACCGCGTTGGCCAGTCCGGAACCGTAGTCGGTGCTGTCATCGACCACGCAGATCTTCTTGTACCCAAGCGTCTTCTTGAGGTAGTTGGCAACGGCGGGGCCCTGCACTCCGTCGTTGGCCAGGCCACGGAAGAACGTCTTCCACCCCTGCTGGGTGAGCGTCACGTTGGTGGCAGAAGCGGTCGTGGAGACCAGACCGGCCTCACTGAAGATCTGGCCTGTCGACTTGGTTTCCCCAGAGAACCCCGGCCCGATCAGTCCGATGATGGTCGGGTCGCCGATGATTTGCGGAGCAATATTGCTCGCATTCTGCGGTAGCCCCTCGGTATCGAACTCCCGAAGTTTGATCTGGCATCCGGGATTAGCGGCGTTGTGCTTGTCGATGGCGAGTTTCGCCCCGTCGAGAATGTTGATTCCCAGCGCCGCGTCCGGGCCGTTGAGAGCACCGGCCATGGCCAGGGAAATGTTGGCGCACTGCGCCTTTCCATCACCGGCGGGGTCGGCCGCCGACTTCACGTTGGACGCGGGTACCTCGGACCCGTCCTGAGCGATCTGCACCAGGGGTGAGATCTTCAGGCTGGTCTGATTCGACTCGTCCGACTGAGTGCCGGCATGACAGCCGGCCAGGGCGAGGGTCACCGCGCCCAGCATGATCACACTCGCGCGTGCACGCACGATTACCTCCGGATGGCTGGGGCTGACAGGGCGAAACAAAATCGCTGATCAGAAAACATAGCCAACTGCGGGGCAACGCGCAGTGCTTACCCGAGTTTCAGCTCGGCGCGTCGGTATCGAGTGTTTCCAGCACCACTTCGGCAACACGCTTCATGGTGGTGCGACGGTCCATCGCGGCACGCTGGATCCACTTGAACGCCTCGGGTTCGGTGAGGCCCTGGGTTGACTGCAGAACGCCCTTGGCGCGCTCGACAAGCTTGCGGGTCTCCAGCCGGTCGGCCAGGGTCTGAACTTCCTTCTCGAGTGCGGTGAGCTCGCCAAAACGGCTCACGGCGACCTCGATCGCGGGCACGAGGTCGGTCTTGGAGAACGGCTTCACCAAGTACGCCATGGCACCGGCGTCGCGGGCCTTCTCGACGAGGTCGCGTTGGCTGAATGCGGTGAGGATCACGATCGGGGCGATGCGCTTGGCGGCGATCTCCGAGGCGGCGTCGATGCCATCCCGGCGCGGCATCTTGACGTCCATGATCACCAGGTCCGGTTTGAGCTCCTCGGCGAGGTCAACGGCTTCTTGCCCGTCCCCGGCCTGACCCACCACGTCATAGCCCTCCTCTTGGAGCATCTCGACCAGGTCGAGGCGGATCAGGGCTTCGTCTTCGGCGACGAGCACGCGGCGCGCGGGTGCCGCCGGTTCGGTGTTCTGAGGGCCGGTCATGGCGACCATTGTGACGCATGTGGTCGTGTGTACGGCGATACCCTGGTGAAAGTGATGTACCCCATCCCTTAAGGTTGGAGATCGCGCGACTGGCCGCTGGCCACCAAAACGGCAGTAACGCGTTGCCCTCGTATCCCAACTGGCAGAGGAAACGGATTCAAAACCCGTGCAGTGTGAGTTCGAATCTCACCGAGGGCACCACGAACTGCCGCGATGATGCTTTGATTCCCCGCATGAACCGAGCAACTGTCGGCGTGCTGATGTTTGTGGTCTGTGCCG
Organism: Mycobacterium sp. D16R18; assembly: GCA_002013775.1. Classification (GTDB taxonomy): domain Bacteria; phylum Actinomycetota; class Actinomycetes; order Mycobacteriales; family Mycobacteriaceae; genus Mycobacterium. Next base: position 224,687 of record MAFD01000003.1, on the reverse strand, counting down.
CTACGGTCGCGGCGTGCCAGACATCGTCGGGCATCACCCGGATAACGGAGTCAGCGTCGTCAACTGCCACCACGAAGACCTTCGCCGCGTCGACTATCCCCAGGTCGACATCCGTCTCCCCCACCACCAGCGCAGATGCCGATGACCCGGCCAAGCGCATCCGCGATACGTTCCGAAGCCTGCAAAACCCCGCCATCGCCGCCACCAAAGACGGCATCGGCAGCTATGAGATCCCGGTGCCACGCCAACCGTCAGTGTCCAAGCCCGCGGCCTACATCGCGGCGTTGTGCACCGGCGGCCCGGCGCTCACCATCTCTCTGGACGGCACTGCGGTGCCCGGTGGCGGAATATGCGGCGACGATGCCGGCAAGCCCGGAATTATTGTGATGCTTCTCGCGGTCAAGGCGAACCCGGCAGCCCCGCACACCATCAAGGTGCAGGGAGCTGCCGGCCAGCACAGCTGGGTGTCCATGGCCTACGGCCAGATGTACTGACCCCGGCAGCTCAACGCCTAGCCGACGTCGGTGCAGGTGACTCCTGGGTTCTCGCAATCGGCACCGGTTTGTCCGGGTGCGCTGACCCAGCCGCCGTCGTCGTCATGCCCGGGAGCGATATTGGACGCGGGTGGGTTGTTGTCGGAACCACAGACCACCCAGGCGTTCTCACACTGAGCGCCCGCACCGCCGGGTAGATAGCCCCAACCGCTGTTTCCGTCGTCGCCCGGCTGATCGACCAAAGACCCGTGCGAGGGCGAGTTGGGAGCGCCCGGAACCGGAGGTGCCGGAGACGGGTCAGCCGACGCGACCGCAGCACCGAATCCGACGAAGGCAGCAGCCAAGACGCCAGCCGCAGGCGCCACAACAAGACGAGTGAATGAGTTCATGGGCACCTCTTCAAAGGGGGACAAATACAGGACAAATGTACTCCCACACACAGCTTTTGCAGATGATCTTGGTAGGAACCGCACACCATGTCTAACCCCTGCCGATGCCGCACGCGAGGCCTCTTCACGTGCTAATACTGGCAATCATGACTCTCGCCACGCTCGTCGACATCCACGAGATCACCGAGCTCAAGTACCGCTATGCCCGCACCCTCGACAACAAGTTGTGGGACGAGTTCGCCGACACACTCACCGAGGATGTTCAGGCGACGTACGGCACCGCGGTGCACGGTGCGCCTCTCGAGTTCACCTCGCGCACAGGTGTTGTCGACTACATGCGGTCATCACTGACCACCGACATCACCAGTGTGCACACCATGAGCCATCCCGAGATCCAGGTCGACGGCGACACCGCCACCGGCAGCTGGGCCATGAGTGATGTCGTGATCGTCCCGGCGCACAGCGTCCTGATCACCGGCACCTCGTACTACACCGACCGCTACCGCCGTGATGCCGACGGGAAATGGCGGATCAGCTACATCTCCTACTACCGCCTCTACGAGGCCATGCAGAACACCAAGGACATCGGGTTCAACCTGATCGCGAACCGCTGGTCGCAGTAGCGCCGAGAACCGGGTACCCTATCGCCGGGTCTGGAGACATCCGTACTCCACATAGCTGGCGAAGGAGGGACCGGTGCGCTGCCGCCTCTGCGACTCGACGGAGCTGCTCAGCGTCGTCGATCTGGGTGCCACCCCGCCCTGTCAGAAGTTCCTGCACGCCGACGAGCTGGATCTGCCGGAGCCCACCTATCCTCTGCACCTGAGGCTGTGCCGGGATTGCATGTTGCTGCAAATTCCCGCGCTGATTAGCCCCGAAGACAACTTCACCGAATACGCCTACTTTTCGTCGTACTCCGACAGCTGGGTTGACCACGCGCACTCATATGTCACCAACTCCATTGCGCGACTAGGGCTTTCCCCGGAGCGTGTCGAGGACTTGATTATCGAGGTGGCCAGTAACGACGGCTACCTGCTTCAGCATGCGGTCGCCGCGGGTATCCGCTGCCTCGGCATCGAGCCCTCGGTGAATGTCGGGCAGGCTGCACGCGACAAGGGCGTTCCCACGCTGACGGCCTTCCTCGACGAGGACACCGCGGCCCGCGTACGCGCGGAACACGGTCCCGCCCGCCTGGTCGCCGCTAATAATGTGTATGCGCACATCCCCGATCTGCGCGGTTTCACACGTGCCCTGCGCGGGCTCGTCGCCGATGACGGTTGGGTGAGTATCGAGGTGCATCACGCGCTCAACCTCATCGAACTTGGCCAGTTCGACACCATCTACCACGAGCACTTCCAGTACTACACCGTGTTGGCGGCCCAAAGAGCGCTTGCCGTAGGCGATCTGGAAGTAGTCGATGTCGAACTCCTTGATACGCACGGCGGTTCGATAAGAGTATGGGCACGCCCTCGCGAGTGTCAGCCCGAGATCGCGCCATCGGTCGCCGAGGTCCTGGAACTGGAACGGCGGGCGGGCCTGCACGAGCTGTCTGGCTATGAACGATTTCGTGCGACAACCGAACGAATCCGACTGGAGCTCCTGCAGTTTCTTCTAACCTGCAAGGCCGAGGGCAAGACCGTCGTCGGCTACGGAGCACCCGGCAAGGGCAACACCCTGCTGAACTACTGCGGCATCCGCACCGACCTTCTCGCCTATACCGTCGACCGGAATCCCTATAAGCAAGGCATGTTCAGCCCTGGCACCCGCATTCCGGTGCACTCCGCCGAGCGCATCGACGAAGACAAACCCGATGTGGTGCTAGTGCTTCCATGGAATCTGGAAGCCGAGATCACCCGTCAATTGCGGCACATCGGCGAGTGGGGCGGAAAGCTTGTCTATCCGCTGCCCCAGCTGCATGTCGTGGAACCACATGTTGAGCCCGAAGGAGCATCGGTATGAAGGTCGTGCTTTTCTGCGGCGGCTTCGGAATGCGCATGCGCAACGACGCCGGCGACGTGATTCCCAAGCCTCTTCAGATGGTCGGGCCGCGGCCGCTCATCTGGCATGTGATGAAATACTATGCGTACCACGGGCATAAAGAATTCATCCTGTGTCTTGGCTACGGCGCCGAAGCCATCAAGGACTTCTTTCTCGGTTACAACGAGGCGCAGTCCAACGATTTCGTCCTGGCGGAGGGTCAAGTACGGCTCTTGAAATCGGATATCGCCGATTGGACGATCACGTTCGCGGATACCGGCGCCGAATCGCCTATCGGTGAACGGCTTCGACGGGTCCGCCACCACCTGGGCGATGATCGCCACTTCCTTGCCAACTACGCCGACGTTCTCACCAACGCTCCCCTTGATGATCTGGTGGCCAAGTTCGAGGATTCCGGAGCTGCCGCGTCCATGCTGTTGGTTCCGCCTCAATCGTCCTTCCACACCGTGGATGTGAACGAGGGCGGATCGATCACCGATATCACCGCGGTCTCCAAGCTCGACATGTGGGAGAACGGCGGCTACTTCGTGCTCTCCCAGGATGTCTTCGACTATCTGCCCGCGGGCGGCGACCTGGTTGAGGACGCCTGTGGGTCGCTGGCCAAAGAAGGCAGGATGTTCGGCTACAAGTTCAACGGGTTCTGGAAGCCGGCCGACACCTTCAAGGAACGTGCCGAGCTCGACGAGGGTTATCGCAAGGGCGTACGCCCGTGGATGGTCTGGGAGCAGGAGCCCGCCACCACGTGATTGAACTCAGCACCGGATCCGTTGATGAAATCGCACTGCTCGCAGCCCATTGCGACGATATCGCGATCGGTATGGGCGGCACGCTGCTGACTATGGCCACTCGCCGGCCCGGCTTGCGCGTGCGGGCCCTCGTGCTGACCGGCCGCGGAACCGAACGGGAGTCCGAGGAGCGGGCCGCGTTGGCCGCGCTGTGTCCCGGCGCCGAGGTGACCGTCGACGTGCTCGACTTTCCGGACGGGCGCGGCCCGGCGCATTGGAACCAGATCAAGGACGCCGTGGCCGCCTTTCGCCGTGAATCCGCGGCCTCGGTGGTCTTCGCTCCGCAGCGCCACGACGCCCATCAGGACCACCGGCTGCTGGCGACCCTGGCACCCACCGAGTTTCGCGATCATCTGATCCTCGGATACGAGATCATCAAGTGGGAGACCGACACCCCGACACCGACGGTGTTTCAGCCCCTGCGCGATGAGATCGCCCGCAGCAAGGCCGATCTCATCTACACGCACTATCCGTCGCAGCGGCCCCACGACTGGTTTGACCACGAGACATTTCTCGCGCTGGCACGAGTGCGCGGTGTGCAATGCCGCCACCGGTACGCCGAGGCGTTTGTACTGGAAAAAGCAACGATCTCGCTAGGAGCAACGCAGTGAAGGTTCTCGTCACCGGTCATCAGGGCTACCTCGGCACAGTCATGTCGCAGATGGCCGCCGAGGCCGGTCACGATGTGGTTGGTCTGGATTCGGGACTATTCGCCGATTGCGTTCTGGGTCCGGCACTCGTGGATCCGCCGTCGATTGCCGTCGACCTTCGCGATGTCACGGTCGATCAGCTGGCAGGCTTCGATGCGGTGATCCACTTGGCAGCGCTCTCGAACGATCCGCTCGGCGCGCTGGCGCCGGACCTCACCTATGACATCAACCATCATGCCTCGGTGCGGCTGGCGCAGCTGGCCAAGGAGGCCGGAGTGAGCCGCTACCTCTACGCTTCGACGTGTTCGGTGTACGGGTCGGCGGGCGATGATCTGGTCACCGAGAACGCTCCCCTGAAACCCCTGACTCCGTATGCAGAGAGCAAGGTCCGCGTCGAGGACGATGTCGCCGCGATCGCCGACTCCGATTTCTCGCCGGTGTTTCTGCGCAACGCCACAGCGTTCGGGTATTCACCCAGGCTTCGCGCCGATATCGTGCTGAACAACCTCGTGGGCAACGCCGTTATCACCGGCGAGGTCCGCGTGCTCTCCGACGGAACACCCTGGCGCCCTTTGGTACACGCCCGCGACATCGGCTCCGCATTCCTCGAATGCCTCACGGCCCCGCAGGACGTGATTCACTGCGCCGCGTTCAACGTCGGCACCGAGGAGAACAACCAGACAGTCGCACAGATCGCGGAGGCGGCCGTCTCCGCCGTACCCAACTCGACCCTGACAATCACGGGAGAGACGGGCGCAGATCCTCGCTCCTATCGCGTCGACTTCTCAGCGATCCGAGCAGCACTGCCCGGTTACCACGCACAATGGTCGATCGAGGCGGGCGCCAAGGAACTCTACGAGCAGTGCGTGGCCGGCAACCTCACCGAATCGATGTTCCGCCAATCCTTCACGCGGCTTGCCCATCTGAAGAGTCTGCGTGAATCGGGAGCAGTTGACGACACTCTGCGACCGGCCACCCGGTGAACCGGTCAGCTTCCGGTCAACGCGGCCCAACTACCGGCAGCCGCATCCTTGGCGCTGATGATGGTGACCGGAATCGGCCAGTCGATGCCGAGCTGGGGATCGTCATGGGCGACGGAGACATCCTCGGTGGGGTCATGCGGCCGGTCGATGCGGTAACACAGGTCGGCCCACTCTGTCAGCGCCTGATGGCCATGCAGTATGCCGGCCGGGACGAATAGGTGCCTGAAGGTGGAATCGTCGAGAGTGAAGCTCTGCCAACGTCCGAAGGTCGGTGACTGGTGTCGCGCGTCGACCAGCACATCGAAGACGGCGCCGCGCGCGCAGCGGATGAGCTTGCTTTCCCCCTTGCTTGAACGTCCGTGCAGACCCCGTAATACGCCTTGGCGTGACCGTGATTGGGAGTCCTGCAGAAAGTCGGAGGCCCGTACCGCCACGCCGGCGGCACATTGGTATTCGTCGAAAGTCGTGGCGTCGAACGTCCGGGTGAAGAACCCACGATCGTCCAGATGTGGCGTGGGCTCCATCAGCAGTACGCCGTCGATTTCGGTGGTGTGGATGCGCACTCCGCCATACTGCCGTATGGCGGAAAGATTGTGACGCCAACGGTGATCAGCTGTCGTTATTGCCGGAGCCAGCGGCTGCACCGGGTGTTGGACCTGGGCGCCGTACCTGCCGCCGATCACTTCCCTGGCGCGTCCAGCGCACCCGCGAAAGACGCGCTACATCCACTGGCCATGGTGCTGTGCACGGACTGCGCACTCGCACAGCTCGAGATCGACGACACCGACACCGAGGAGCCACGGGCCGTGGAGCCACAGGCCCTGCGGGACCAGGCCGCCGACGCTGTCGCCCGGGTGGAAGCCGCCGGGCTCCTCACCGGACGCACCGTGTATGAATTCACCAGTCCCCATGGTGGCAGCTGGCTCAACCTGCTTTTTCCCAAAGGGTTTGAGATCGCATCTGCTGAGCCCGCAGATCTGGTGCTGGACAGCTTTGGCATGATGCACGACCGGGATCAGGCCGATGCCATCGGGATGCGCGCCCGCCGCACCAGCGCCGACGGCGTGCTGCTTCTTCAATTCCATTCGATAGCCACGATCTTGAGATCGGGTCAGTGGAGCTCACTGCGGCACGGACATTTTGCGTACTACTCCCTGACCGTGCTGCGCCGAATGCTCGCCGATGTGGGCATGTCCGTGGTGGCGGTGTGGGAGTTCGACCTGTACGGCGGCACCCTGCTGGTGGCGGCGCGACACGGTGAGTACCCGGCTCCGCCTTCCGTGGAGCAGGTCTTGGCGCGGGAGAAGGCAGACGGCGCCGGGCATTCGGGCGTCTTCGTGCAGCTGCAGCAGGCGGTGGACCAGCAGGTGCAGCGCCTCACCCACTGGCTCGATGAACGGCGTGCCGCCGGACACACGGTGTATGCGTATGGGGCACCGTCACGCGCGGTGGCGCTGTTTCATCGGGCAGGATTGACGACGGAATCGGTGGTGGCGGTTGCCGATGCGTCCGTAGCCAAGCAGGGGCGCCGTATGCCCGGAACGGATATTCCGATCGTGTCCCCCGCCGATCTGGTGACCGCCGATCCGGCCCACGTGCTGCTGACCCTGCCGGATCTGTATGAGGAAGTACGCTTGCGCTTTCCAGAGCTGGAAGGCCGTTGGATGACCGGGCTGTGCTAACGCAGTAGCGCTGTCGCCAGCGCCGGACTGAACTGCCCGCCGGGTGCGTCGGGGGCGGCGCCGCAGGGACCGTTGGAGCTGCCCGGTGCGAGGATCCAGAGATTCATGTCCAGGCCGTCGGGATGCCCCAGCACCGCGGGCGGTGTCCCGAGGATGCGGCCGGCCGGGTTACACCAGTCGAAGTTCCAGTCCGGGTTGCCGTTCTGCGAGGTGTCGACGACATAGCGTGGATCAGGGACACCGAACCACTGTTGCAATGCGGCCCTGATGCGTTGCGCATACGCGGTGATCTCGGCGGTCGGAGCGAAGGATGAGACGTTGACGGCGTACCCCACGCGATCGGAGACGCCGACCTTGGCGAGTAGTGCCGCCATCCGCTCCGGAGTCACCGAACCCGACGAGGTTCCGGCGTCGACGTAGACCCGCGTGTTGGCGTTGCGCGCCGAGAAGGTTTCCACCACATACCGGAGGGAATCGATTCGATCGCCAAAATCAGTGCCCTCCAGGGATTGTCGATCGGCGAACCACAGGGCGTCGGGCTCGACGACGAGCACCAGCCGGGCATCTCCCACCAGCGCGGATACTCGGTCGACCCAGGCCCGGTACACCCGCGGCGTGACCGCGTGGTGTGGCCCCGAGAAGCCGTCATCACGATCTGGAATGTTGTACAGCACCAATTGCGCGGTGCCGCCGGCGTCTCGTGCCCGTGTGACGATGTCGCCGATGTTTCGGCTATCGTCCTCGTCATTGCCGGTGGCCCACATCGCGATCGGGTACCGCGCGATTCGATCCCGGATCGCCCCCGCCCGCGCATCACCGGGGTGGTCGCGTACCCACCACTGCACGTCGAGAGCGTTGGGCACCAGCGGGCCGGTATCGAGCCGGTGCGCCGCGGTGTCTACTGCACCGCGATGCTCGAACTTGCTGGAGTCACGCGTGAGTACCACCGCAGCTATCAGACCCACCACGGTGAGCGCCGCCGCGCACAGCCGCCACGGACGGCGGCGTCGCACTGCTGGCGCACCGGTCACAGCGGGGAACGATACAGACCTGTTGAGCTCTACACTTGGCCCGTGCCCAACTCCGATCCAGCGCCCACGCCGGTGCGCGTGCTGGCCATCGGACCGGCCCCGGCAAGTCCCGAGAGCCGCGGCGGCATGGCAACCGTCATGTCACATATGGCGGCGTTGACTGACCCCGCCGTGACGGTACGGGTGGTGCCCACCTATGTGGACGCCGCGCGATGTCGTTGGTTGTGGGTGGGCGTGCGCGGAATGATCGTGTCGTCATGGCTTGTCCTCACCGGGCACGTCGACGTCCTGCACGTCCATCTCGGCCATGGTGGCAGTGTCGCCCGGAAGGCAATGCCCCTATGGGCCGCGCGAATCCGCGGTATACCGGCACTCATCCATGCCCACAGCTTCGACTTCGCCGGGTGGTACCGCGGGCAGCGGGGCGCGGTACAACGTGCTGTGCGCTGGGGATTACGCGCTGACACGTGGATCATCCTCGGGCGTGACCTCGCCGATGAGTACACCGCGTGTCTGCAACTCGATCCGTCACGGGTGTCCGTCCTGCGCAATCCGGTGCGGATCCCTGAACAGACCGCGGCCACGCGCAGCGTCGGCTTGACGGCGGTAAGTCTGGGCAGGCTCGGTCACCGCAAGGGCACATACGACGTCATCCAGGCGGTATCTGTACTGGCACCGGAGATTCGCGCATCACTGCACATCCACCTTGCGGGCGACGGCGACGTGGAACAGGCGCGCACCGCCGTCACATCGGCCGGTGTCGCGGATGTGATCACCGTGCACGGCTGGCTGGATGCGGCGGCGGGCGCCGAATTGCTCAGTGGTGCAGACATCTTCGTGCTCCCCAGTTATGCCGAGGGGCTGCCCATGGCGCTGCTGGAGGCCATGGCCTCGGCGGTCGCGGTCATCACCTCACCGGTCGGATCGATTGCCGAGGTCGTGCGCAACGGTGAGAACGGCCTGCTCGTGACTCCCGGCGATATCGATGCCCTGGCCGGAGCACTCACTCGGCTGACCACAGATCAGAAGGAGCGTCGCAGGCTGGCGGCCGCCGGGCGTGAGACGGTGCGTGGTCTCGACATCGCCGAGTGGGAGGCGCAGCTAGTGCGGACGTGGAAGCTGCTCGCAGATCGCTAAGAACCTGGCCGCGGCGTGATGTGCGGTGAAGTTCTGCGCGTAATGCTCGCGTGCCGCTGCGCCGAGTCTCTCGGCGACGACGGGATCTGCATGGTGGTCGAACGCAGTGGTGAGACCGGCGGTGTCATCACGGCTCAATGCCACCTCACCGGGCGGCTGAAACTCCGGCAATGCGCCCTCGGTGGAGACGATGACGTTCACCCCCAGCTGCATGGAGAGCGTCTGCACCCCGCTCTGGGAGGCCTGCCGGTAGTGCACAACCGAGGCTTTGGCTTCTGAAAGGGGCTGCAGCACATCGGTGTAGCTGTATGGGCCACGGATCCACCGGACCGATTCGGGTAGGGTGCCCGTGATGTCGCCATCACCGATCAGCACCAGATGATCGCCGCGCCAGGCCGGGCCCGCAACATGGGCCTGCCACGCGCGCAGGATGAGGTCGACGTTCTTATACCCGTTGAGCCGACCGATCAGGACGAAGTCCCGACGCCGGTTCGCGGGAACGAAGGCCGGCACACGCTGCGGATCAAGATCGCTCGTAAGCGGAACCACCCCGACAGGCGATGAGGCGCGCGCGGTGATGTTCCGCGCCACATAGTCGCTGAACGCCACGCGATGAGCCGCGTTCGCCTCCCAGCGGCGAAACGCTCCGCGCCGCCATCGCGACACCTCCTCGGAGGCGTCGTGCGGCCGATCATCGTGGACGAGCAGCACGCGCGGCAGGCCCGCGCCGAACATCTGCCAACGGGGATCGCGGACAAGCTCGGTGATCACCACATCGGCCCGGAAAGCCCGGACCTTCGGCACCGCGCGTACCCAGGATGCCCACCCGGCGGGATCTTTGAGCGAGGGCTCGAGCACCAGCTCATAGTCCCGCGCCGGACCGGACTCGGGATGCTGATCGGAGGTCACCAACAGCACCGAAGCGCCCTGACAGCGCAGGGCCTCGGCGTGCACGCGCGCCAGCGGGCGCATCCAGGGCGACAGCCAAAGGATTCTCATCTGGTCTCAGCCCTTGTGCACCGCGGTAAAGGCTTCCTCGTACGAGTCTGCCATCGTCTCGATCGTGTACAGATCGCGCATACGGTCAAAGCCGTTGCTTCCCATGGCTGTCAAACGCTCGGGGGCGGTAAGGACCTCCCTGAGCGCGGCGCGCCACGACGGCACGTCGATGGGGTCGACGACCAGGCCGCTGCCGTCGTCGAGCATGTCCGGGACCGAGCACACCGCGGAGCCGATCACCGGTACGGCGCGCGCCATCGCTTCGAGGATCACCAGCGGAAACGCCTCACTTCGGCTGGGCACGCAGAGCACATCGCATTCGGCCAGCGCATGCTCAGGTCCCGGAGACCAACCCCGCCAACGCACACGGTCGCGCACCGCCTCGGGAGTGAGTGCTTCCAGTCGTTGACGATCAGGTCCGTCTCCGAAGATGGAGAGCTGCCAATCATATTCGGCCAATCCGGCCAGCGCCTCCACCAGCAGGTGCGGATTCTTGTGCTCGACGATGCGCGACAGCATCACGAAACGCAACGGGCCGTCCGGTGTCCTGCGCTCGGGTGCACGCTCGGGAAGGTCGCGTCGGCTGACAACCCCGTTGGGGGCGGTGAAGAAACGTGTACCCACCCGTTGATGTGCCGACACTTCTTCCCAGTGTCTGCGCGATAGTGCGATAAAGCCGTCGGCCCGGCTCATCGCCGCCGCGAGTGGCGCCGAGTATGTGCCGGTCTTCAGCTCGGGCGGAATATGGGCCGCCACAAGCCATCTGCGATGCCGTCCCGCCGCACGCCATAGCGTCGCGGATCCGGTCTCGGTGTTGGTATCTCCCGACACCAGGATGGCGGGTCCGGGGGCAGTCTCAAAGGTGGGACACCACCAGGGCTGGCGCACCACACGCACAGTCGGCGGGATCTCGGCCACCAATGGCCCGAGTCGCTGCATGCACGCGATGGTTACGGAGTAGCCACGCCGATCCAATTCGGTGGCCAGCAATACGTGCTGGCGTTCGGCTCCCCCGTACACCAGCCGATTCGTGGTCAGGATTACCTGGGGGCGTCCCCCGCCGGTTCTGATCCGTGTCGTGCGCGCGCGACGGGCACCGGGCTGCACCCGGTCCAGTACGGATGTCCCGGCCAGGTAAAGATCGGCCGTGCGCACTCCCTTCGAGTGTTCCAGTGTCAGTGCGATATTGGCCCTCAGCAGGTCGTCGGAACGGATGCCGCGCTGCAGATCTCCGGCGACTGTCCCCTTGGCACTGTGCGTGACGCCGGGTTCATCGACAAGAACCAGCCGCCATCCCGCTGACCGAGCACGAAGCTGCCAGTCGGCTTCCTCGCCGTAGAGGAAGAACTCCTCATCGAAACCGCCGATCTCATTCCAGGCCCGCCGGTTGACCAAGAGGCAGGCGCCCGTGAGGTATCCGTCCACTTCGGTGGGGCTCGTCCCGTACAGCTCCGAGATCGCGCGGCCGCGCAACGCGGGCGCGTAGCCCGCGCGCGACACCAGCGCCCGCAGCAGGCTGGGAGCGCGATGTCCGTTATCCCACGGGGACTCGCCGGGAAGAGGGGTGGCAGGGGCTATCGGCGGCGCGGCCGCGGCCACCCCCGCATCGAGCGTGACGCGGGCGCGGGTCTGCGTGAGCGGCCCCGTCACGATCGCATCGGGGTTAAGTAGCAGCAGATGTGCTCCCGGCGCGAAGTCTGCCAATCTGTTGACAGCGGAGGCGAATCCCAGATTGTGGCCGGTGCCGTGCCAATGCACGTCCGGGTAGGTCGCGCGAACCGTGTCCATCCCCGGGTAGTCCGGTCCAGAGTTATCCCACACGTGCACCGACAGATCCCCGAGATGTTCGTGACAGGACCGCAAACAGTCCTCGAGCAGATCCGGTCGGCGGTACGCCACGATGCACACCGCGACACCCCCGTGCACCTCACTGACCCGAGGGGCCGGCAAGTAGGCGCGGCTGAGCTCCTTGTGTCTTTTCCTAGCCATGTCGATCACCCATCAGAGGCCTCCTTGCGGAGTACTTCCCGGACATCTCGCAGATGTACCGGGCCTGCCCACAGGTTCACCACCGCATACACACCGGCGGCGATAGCAGCGGCGATCAACTCGTGCATCCACTGTGCGGCTAGCAGGAGCGTGCCAACCGCAGCTGCCGTTGGTATGGCCAACCGCAACAGGAACATCCACGGCGTGCGATAGCCCGAACAGGTGGTCAGCCTGATGGTGGCGGCGACCACGCCCACCACCTCACTAGCCACCAGCGCGATCGCCGCGCCCAGAGAGCCCAGGTGAGGGATGAGCAGAACATTGAGAACGATGTTGGCGGCGAGATTGAAAACATTGAGGCGCAGGAGAAACGACTGGTGATGCGCTGCGAACAGCGCCTGACTGACGGTGCCGGTCAGGAAGGTCAGGCCGACCGCGACCAGGAGCAGCGGCATCACCAGATTCGATTTGTCCACGAACTGTTCGGTACCCAGGAGTGCGACCAGATCTCGGCCCACGAAGAAGCCGACGACTGCGACCGGAACCGCGATGGCCAGCATCAATCCCATGGAACGCTCGATGAACGCCGCGAAGCGCTCACGCGATGACGCGAACAGTCCCGTCATCGTGGACAGAGTGGCGCCCAGGAAGAAGTTCCCCACCAGCGACAGGGTGAACGCGGTCTGGTACGCCAGGCCATACCGGCCTACCTCTGCGGGTGTGCTCAGGAGACTGAGTATCACGCCGTCGATGCGCCAGTAGAGGACGCCGATGATGAGCACCATTGTCTGCGGCAGACTTTCGCGCACGAGGACCCAGGTCTCTTTCGCAGACAAGATGATTCGCAGCGGGGTGATCCGATGTGCCGCGATACCTTGTATCAGAAGCAGCGTGGCCGGTGCCGCCACCTGGGGCAACGCATACCAAACATGTTCCGCACCAACGGTTACCAGGATGATGGTTACCACGAGCATCGCTACCCGGGATAGCGTGTCCGCCAACGCCACCGCCGAGAATCGCACCGAGGACATGAATATCGGGTTGAGACAGCTCGACAGTGTTGTCAGGGTGAGACTCGCGCTGATGATCAGCAGCATCGACTGCACCTCTGGCTGATCCCCGTAGATCAGCCAGCCCGATAGGGCGGCCATGGCGGCAAGCGGGAGGCAGTAGCTGAGCGAGAAGGCCAGGTTGATACCGACCAATCGCTGCAGGCTTCCGGCGCCCGCAGAGACACGTCGGACTATCACGACACCGATACCAAGCTCAGTCAGGCTGGTCCACAGTCCGATGAAGAAGATCGCGGAATTGAGATGTCCGTAGGACTCCGGGCCCAGTGCACGCGTGGTCAGCGCGATCGCGGCGATGGAAGCGATGGTCCCCAATACCCGACCACCCAGCTGCCATGCGATGGCGCTGGCAATGCGCCGCCCAGATGCCGGCTCGGTAACAGGTGATCCATCGGCGTGCTCCGGCGTCATGTGCTACCTTGCGCCGACACGGGATGGGAACAATGCAACGACGACTGCACGCGTATGTGGCTTTGCCGCACGGCGTTTCGGCTTCGCAATGGGAGGTCAGGAACGGTGCCGATGAGGTACCGGACCGAACGCCCTACGGACTGCATCGATTGGCGAACTACGGCGTGACGCCGACATTCAGCGAGTTCTCGTTCGGGCGCCGCCTCGAGCGCGTGGCCGGTCAGATTCGGTACCGCACCGGTGATCTGGAAATCCTCGAGGTCGTAGCGGACAGGGCCGCACGACGGACGAGCGATGTCGTCTTCTGTTACGACGAACGCACCGGTGTACCCGCGGCGGCCGCGGCGGGCATCCGGATGAGCCCACCGGTGGTGACCGGAGTCGGGTGGCTCACTGACCCCGCAGACGCTCCGCCGATTCATCGCGGACTGGCGCGCCACGCGCTGGCCCGAAGTGCGGCCGTTTTTTCGCAGTCCCCCCCGCAGGTCGAACTGCTGTCGCGCGCCTGGGGTGTCGACGATTCGCGACTGCATTTCGCCCCCGTGGGTATCGATACCGACTTCTATCGGACACAACCGTGGGAGAGCGCGGCCGCTCCCCTGGTTGTCAGCGCGGGCGAGGATGTTCACCGGGATCACGCACTGCTTGTCCAGGCGGTTCTGACCGCCCGTGAACGTTGCCCAGACCTCGCGCTTGAGTTGGCTACCGCGCTGCCGATCAGCGCCCCGCCCGGGGTGGTCACGCTGCACACCGAGCGTCTCTACGGACGAATGCGCGATCTGTATCGCCGATCGATCGTCGTGGCGATCGCGGTACGCCCCGACGTGATTACCGGTTCGGGTCTGACGGTCGCCCTTGAGGCTATGGCCAGCGGACGCCCGGTGGTTATGACGGCCAATCCGGGGATAGCGCATTACGTCCGGCACAACGTCGACGGCATCTTGGTACCGCCGCGTGACCCCGACGTCTTCGCCCAGGCCATTGCGGACCTGGTGTGCGATCCCGACCGCGCCCGCGCCCTCGGACAGGCGGGGGCGCAGCGGGTGCGGGCGGAGTTCAGCTCCGAACGAATGGCTGAGCATTTTGCGAGCATTATGCATGGGGTTTAGCTACGACGCCTGCCAGGACCGTGCGGGCCCGACCGTGGCCTTCCGCAACCGCAGGATGGACGCCGGCCCCTGCAGCAGGTAGCGCCGGGCCATGCGCCGCGGTTCACGGCCCAACCGATAGGACCACTCGAGTCCGCAGCGCTGCATCCATTCCGGAGCTCGCTCGGCGGCACCGGCAAGAAAGTCCGCGGATGCACCGAAGGCCAACAGGACCGCGGCGCCGGTGGACACGCCGTGGTCTGCAATCCACAGCTCCTGCAGAGGCTTTCCGAGCCCCACCACCAGCACATCGGCGCCCGCGGCAGCGATGTCACGCGCCAGGGCCTCGCTGCGACCCGCCTCGGTGAGATCGATCCGATCGGGTGCCCACCAACCAGCGATCTCAAGGCCCGGATAGCGTTCGTCGAGCACCGCACGCAGCCGGTCATGCATCTGCGGTAATCCACCCAGGAATCCGACGCGCTGACCGGTGTGTGTCGCCTGTTCGAGAACCAGCGGTAACAGGTCGGCTCCGGTAATCCGCGGCCAACTCTGCTGCGTCCTGAGGCGGGCACGCGCCACGATCGGTGCCCCGTCGGCAAGCATCAACCAATCGAGCCGCGGCCCGAGCTCCGCACAATCCGGGTTCGCACGACCAGTGCCGAAGTGATGCAGATGGTCCAAATTCACCGAGCCAACCACGAGCGGACGATCAATCGACGCCGAGGCACGCTGCGCGACCGCGGCTAGGACATCCCGCACAGAGCAAAGATCCACCGTCACCTGGGAGATCGTCACCCGCAGCGGAGAGCCCAACGCTTCTGTCGACACGGCGGACAGCCTAGCGTCGGTGATTCCATGCGGCGGGCAAGTGTGGGTTATCCTCGTGACCAATAACGCTGGTTATGGGGACGGCGCGCCTGCTGCGAATAGTCCGGACGATAGCGAGAGTCGGAGCACCCGTGAACGTCAACGACCTGGCCAGGCGGATTTTGAACCGGCGAATTGCGCTGTTTGTGGTGGCCCTGCTGGTGTGCGGCGCGGGCGCCTACGGATACACCAAGGGAGTCACCGTTCGCGCGTCCACGGCCTCGGCCGTCGTCATACCGCCCCCCACGTACTCGTCGACCGGTGACACCCTGGGCGCAAACCCCATGCTGAACCTCTCGCCGGAGAAGGCGCAGCTCGCCGGCATCCTCGCCACCTCCATGTCCAGCCAGCCCGCGCAGGCCGCCATTTCGGCGGCCGCCCCGGGCGTGGATTACAAGGTCTCCAACACCATTGATCTGGGGCCGAGCAATCAACAACCGTCGCCTCAGGTGTCGATCCTGGTGCTGTGCAGCGCCACGTCCGACTGCCAGGCAGGCGCGGCGGCACTCCTGGACGTTGCTCGCGACAATCTGGTGAAGCTCCAGGTGGGCGCGTCCGTCTCACCCGAGAACTGGGCCAGCCTCACGGTTCTGCAAGAACCCACCGCACCCGTCGTGATGTCCAACAGCGCGATCAAATCGGCAGGCTCGATGGCGGTCGCGGCACTGCTGGCGGGACTCATCGGGCTCCTGATGTACGACGCGGTTGCGGCACGTCGTCGCAAAGAAAACTCTCCTGACACTCCGACCAAGACCAAGGCCCGGGCGAAGACTCCGAGCACACTTGCAGCGGACGAGCCGCCCCCCGCAGCCGCACCGGCCGAGGAACCGGGGCCGGCGAGCGCAAGCGGCAACGGTCAGGCCGTGGCAAACAGGCCGACGCCCATCATCATCGACGATGATCTGGACAACGTCGAGATCGACGACGAGGCACTCGCCCAAGCGGTGCTGAACTGGACTCCGCCCCGACTCACCGATTTCCGTAGCTGGCGTGACGACAAGCCTTCCTCGGACCGATAGCCCAGGCGCCGTGGCGTCCGGCCGCGGACTGGACGCCGTCACGTTCACGGCCGCGGCATTGATCGTGCTGCTGAGCACCCGGCAGGTCTACGCGGTCTATGCGCTGAAGGGACTGAGCCCTGCCCAGGTCGCGCTGATTCTCACCGGCGCGCTGGGCGCTTATTGGGTGCTCTCGGGGCATCGCCTTACCCTCGGCGCCCGAGGGCTTTCGATCGCGATCCTGGCCTCGCTCCTGACGACGGTG
The DNA here is from genome assembly GCA_002013775.1 of Mycobacterium sp. D16R18. Classification (GTDB taxonomy): domain Bacteria; phylum Actinomycetota; class Actinomycetes; order Mycobacteriales; family Mycobacteriaceae; genus Mycobacterium. The sequence continues at coordinate 207,848 of MAFD01000003.1, read as the reverse complement.
GTGTCGTTCAACGTCGTGACTACACGTGTCCTGCCGCACCTGGCCCTGATACAGGCCGGCCAGGGTATCGCCGCTTTCGCGGTAACAGTGGCCGCGCTCATCGGCTTCATCTTTCTTTTTGCCGCCCATCCCGAGAGCTCCGCGCACACCATCGAGATTTTGTTGAAGGCACTCGTCATCGGCGGTGCGATCACCGCGGCCCTGGCCCTGGCTCAGTTCGCGACCGGCCTCGACCTCGCGGCCATGATCCGGATTCCCGGCATCATGAAGTTTGGCGATACCGGTGTCGCACACGGGATTGTCCGTGAGGGTGTTGTCCGTGCGCAGGGCGCGGCGGCACATGCCCTGGAGCTCAGCGCGGTGCTGACCACCATCGCCCCCATTGGCGTGGCGCTCGTGTACAGCGCCAAGGCCGCCGGCAGAAGGACCTGGCCATGGGCCCTGCTGACCATCGTGGTGATCGCGGGTTCCGTGGTGACGGTATCTCGATCGGCCTTCATCGGATTGGCGGCGGCCATTCTCGTGATGTCGTGGCGGTGGCCGGTACGCCGCCTCGCCGGGTTGCTGTGCGCTGCCGTGGGCGCGGCGGCAGTCGCCGCGGTGAGCGGGCTCGGCGTCTTCGCCGCGATCATCAGTACCTTCATGGGCAGCGCAGACGATCCGTCGCTGCAGTCGCGCGCGCGGGGAATCGACTACGTGATGGCGCATTGGACAGAGCACTTCTGGCTGGGACAGGGGTCGTTCACATATCCGCTCGGGCCCGAACAGCCGGTTCTCGACAACGAATACCTCAGCCGTCTCATCGAGGGTGGCATCCTGGGCTTGCTGACCCTGATCGTTCTGATGATCACAGCGATCGTCTACGCCGCCGGCGCACGCAATCGCTGCCAGGATGCGCCCACTACGGAGTTGATCAACGGTGTGCTGGGTGGACTCGTCGCGCTCACCGTCGTCGGCTCGGTGCTGGATGTATCTGCTTTCCAACAAATTTCGATGATTCGGTGGCTGCTGATCGTGCTCGCGGGTGCGGCGTGGGCACTGGTGAGACGCCACCAGAAAGTAGCGATGTGACGCACCGGGGATTCGATCAGTCGAACGCATGGCAGGCCCGCCTCCACGATGCGGTGCCGGGAGGCGCGCACACCTACGCGCGCGGTGCCGACCAATACCCCCTGGGCATGGCGCCGGTGCTGACTCATGGGTCGGGCGCCCGAGTGTGGGACGTCGACGGCAATTCCTATGTCGAGTACGGCATGGGACTGCGTGCCATAACCCTCGGACATGCCTACGCCCCCATCGTCGAATCTGTTCGTGAAACTCTGGACCGGGGAGTGAGTTTCAGCCGCCCAACGGTGCTGGAGGCCGAAGCCGCCGAGGATTTTCTGCGCACCGTGCCGACCGCCGACATGGTCAAGTTCGCCAAGAACGGGTCGGATGTGACCACTGCGGCCATCCGCCTGGCCCGCACCGTGACCGGACGTACCGTGGTCGCGGCCTGCAGGCAGCCGTTCTTCTCGACTGACGACTGGTTCATCGGCACCACCGAGATGAACGCGGGCATCCCGAAAACCGCAACGGATGACATCGTCAGATTCAACTACAATGATCTCGACTCTCTGACAACACTTTTCGATCGGTATCGGGGCGAGATCGCCTGCGTCATCATGGAGGCCGCCAGTGCTGCGGCCGAGCCCGAGCCCGGGTTCCTGGAATCCGTGCGGGCGCTCTGTACCGACCAAGGTGCGCTGCTGGTGTTCGACGAAATCATCACCGGATTCCGGTGGTCCCGCGCGGGTGCCCAGGCGGTCTACGGGGTTACCCCGGATCTGTCGTGCTGGGGTAAGGCGATGGGAAATGGTTTCGCGATCGCCGCTCTTGCCGGAAAACGTGACTACATGGAACGTGGTGGCCTGCGGACCGACGATCCCCGGACATTTCTGCTGTCGACCACCAACGGACCGGAAGCGGTGGGACTGGCCGCGTTTCGTGCGGTGGTGCGGTCCTACCGTGACGATGCCCCGGTCCGTGCGATGGAGGCCGCGGGCCGCAGTCTTGCCGAGGGTGTCGCCGATATGACGATGGCACTTGGTGTGGGCGAACATATCCGGACCGTTGGCCGGTCGTCATGTCTGACCTTTACGAGCCTCGATCCGGACGGACAGCCGTCACAGTCCTATCGCGCGCTGCTGTTGCAGGAACTTCTGCGACGCGGTGTGTTGGGACAGTCCTTTGTGATCTCCGCCGCACATACGGCGTCCGATATCGAGGTGACCCTGGATGCGGTGCGGGGCGCCGCCGAGATATACCGGCGTGCTCTCGATGCGGGCAGCACTGACGGATTCCTGCTGGGTCCGGCCGTGGCGCCGGCATTGCGCTCTCACGCCGCGCCCCGGCGGATCCCCTAACTTCGGCCTTCTTGTGGGTTTACGCGTTTACCGCCCCGCGTTCGTCTCGTTGGCGTATTAGTAAATGTGGCCCGTATCGCGTTGATCTCAGATAGCAACTACTACTACGCTGCGTCGTAGGAGGTGGCGATGAACGCCCTGGATGTATCCCGATGGCAATTCGGCATCACCACCGTGTACCACTTCATCTTGGTGCCGTTGACCATTGGGCTTGCACCGCTGCTAGCCATCATGCAGACGGCGTGGGTAGTCACCGGCAACAACGCCTGGTACCGCCTCACCCGGTTCTTCGGCAAGCTGTTCCTGATCAACTTCGCGTTGGGTGTCGCCACCGGCATCGTGCAGGAATTCCAGTTCGGGATGAACTGGAGCGAATACTCCCGCTTCGTGGGTGACGTGTTCGGCGCTCCCCTTGCTCTCGAAGGGCTCGTGGCCTTCTTCCTGGAGTCAACCTTCCTGGGTTTATGGATATTTGGATGGACACGCCTACCCAAGCTGGTGCACCTCGGGTGCATCTGGATGGTGGCGATCGGTGTCAATGCCTCGGCCTTCTTCATCATTGCCGCCAACTCATTCATGCAGCACCCGGTTGGTGCCATCTACAACCCGGGAACCGGCAGGGCCGAGCTGACCAGCATCACCGAACTCCTCACCAACAACACGGCCTTGGCTGCCGTTCCGCATACCGTCGCCGGATCCTTGCTCACGGCAGGAACATTCGTCGCCGGCATCTGTGGCTGGTGGATGGTCCGCTCACATAAGCTCGGCACTCTGGAGGACGCGCGCACGATGTACCGGCCCGCCGCGATCGGCGCGTGTGCGGTCATGATCCTGTCCGGGGTCGGCCTGGCATTCACCGGCGACGTTCAGGGCAAGCTGATGTTCCAGCAGCAGCCCATGAAGATGGCCTCGGCCGAATCCCTGTGTTACACCGAGAAAGACCCCAAGTTCTCGGTGTTGACCGTGGGCACCCACAACAACTGCGCCAGCGTCGTACACGCCATCTCCGTTCCCTATGTCCTGCCGTTCCTGGCAGAGGGAAAGTTCAGCGACGTCACCCTCAAGGGTGTGGAAGACCTGCAGAAGGAATACGAGCAGAAATTCGGCCCGCGTAACTATCGCCCGAATCTCTTTGTCACCTACTGGGCCTTTCGCGCGATGATCGGACTGGCCGCGGGATCCGCCGTGCTGGCATTGGCCGGACTCTGGGTCACCCGGGGCGGACGGATCCCGAATCAGCGTTGGTTCGCCTGGCTGTCAATCTTGGCCATTCCGACCCCCTTTCTGGCCAACAGCGCCGGGTGGGTATTCACCGAGATGGGGCGACAACCCTGGGTGGTCGCACCCAATCCCACGGGGGTGGAACAGATCCGGCTTACCGTAGACATGGCGGTCTCCCATCATTCCGCGGCGACGGTATGGCTGTCCCTCGTCACGTTCACCCTGCTCTACGGTTCGTTGGGCGTGGTGTGGTTTTGGCTCATCCGCCGTTACACCATCGAAGGGCCGCTCGAGCACGACACCGAGCCCGCTGCACCCGTCACCGATGACGACAGCCTCAAACCGCTGTCCTTCGCCTACTAGCCCAACCTGTCGCGTAAGGAGGTTCCGAACATGAATCCGACAACATTGCAACAGTTCTGGTTCATCGTCGTGGCGGCGTTGTTTCTTGGCTTCCTCGTACTCGAAGGGTTTGACTTCGGTGTCGGAATGCTCATGCATCCACTCGGCCGCGGTGACGATCGTCGGCGACGGGCCGTCCTGAACACCATCGGGCCGGTATGGGACGGCAACGAGGTCTGGCTCATCACCGCGGGCGGCGCGATGTTCGCGGCCTTTCCTGACTGGTATGCGACGGTGTTCTCCGGCCTGTACCTTCCGCTGCTGCTCATTCTTGTGGCCATGATCGTCCGGATCGTCGCCATCGAATGGCGGGGAAAGATCAACGACCCCCGCTGGCGTGCCCGCTGTGACCTGGGGATAGCCATCGGATCCTGGATACCCGCCCTGCTGTGGGGTGTCGCGTTCTCGTCCCTGCTCGCGGGGCTTCCGGTGGACAGCGCCAAGCAGCTCACCCTGACCCTCGGCGATGTATTCAGGCCGTATGTTCTGCTGGGTGGCCTGGTTTTCGTGGGGCTCTTCGCCTTTCACGGTGCCCTGTTCATCTCGCTCAAGACCGCGGGCGCGGTCCGCGAGGACGCTGTCTCGGTAGCGCGCACCTTGGCGATTCCCGTGATTGTCGCGGCCGGTGGATACGGATTGTGGACACAGCTCGCCTACGGCAAGAGTTGGACGTGGATCGCGCTCGCGATCGCCGCATTGTCGCTGGTGGGTGCGGCCGCCGCGTCGCGAATCTCTCGTGACGGCTGGGCCTTTGCCTGCACATGCCTGACGGTGGTCGCGGTCGTCACCCTGTTGTTCGGCTCCCTCTACCCCAATCTCATTGTCTCCAGCCTTGATCCGGCCTACAACCTGACGGTGACATCCGCATCGTCAAGCCCGTACACGCTCCGGGTCATGAGCTGGGCGGCTGCGGTCACAGCTCCCGTGGTGCTGATCTACCAGGGCTGGACCTATTGGGTGTTCCGGCAGCGCATCTCGGCCGACCAGATACCCGACTCGGTCGGGCTTCCCGTGCGATGACGACATCGCGCAGTGCCCCGGTCGATCCACGACTGTGGCGCCGCAGCGCCCCCGCCCGCCGCTACCTGATCCTGACGGTGCTGTGCGAGCTGGTGATGACGGCCTGCACGCTCGCGATCGCGGTGGTTCTGGCGCATGCCCTCGCCCGGCTCATCACCGATCCGGCGTCTCGCGACACGGCCCATATGGGGCAACCGCTCATTGTCCTGATCGTGCTCTGGATTATTCGGGCCGCGGCCCAAGGTGTGCAGACCCGATTCAGCGAGCGGGGCGCGACCGGCGTCATCGCTGACCTCGACGACCAGCTGTTGTCGACGATGGCCCAGGCGCAGCCGCGTGAGCTGGAGCGTTGCCGAGACGCGGCCACAACGGTGTTGACTCGGGGACTGGACGACCTGCGCCCCTACTTCGCCGGATATCTGCCCGCAGTCCTCAGCGCCGCCATCGTGACACCCGCTGCCGCTGTGGTGATCGCGCTATCCGATGTCCGATCGGCCATCATCGTCGCGATCACCCTGCCGCTCATACCGATCTTCATGGTTCTCATCGGCCTACTCACCAGGGATCGTGCGGAGGCGGCGCTGAACGCTTCGACCGCCGTCACCGGCCAGATTCTCGATGTGATAGCGGGCATCCCGACCCTCCGTGCGCTCGGGCGCACCGCGACGCCGTTGCGCCGGATCACCGAACTCGGTGCCTCGCAGCGCCGTTCCGTCATGGCCACGCTACGGGTGGCGTTCTTGTCGGCGATGGTGCTCGAAATGATCGCGACCCTCAGCGTCGCGTTGATCGCGGTGAGCATCGGCATGCGTTTGGTCTTCGGACACCTCGATCTCACCACCGCGCTCACAGTGCTGATTTTGGCGCCAGAGGTGTACTGGCCGTTGCGGCGGGTCGGAATCCAGTTCCACAGCGCCGCCGATGGTAAGGCGGCCGCGGACAAGGCCTTCGAACTTTTGGACGGCATCGGTCTCCCGGACGCCGCTGCTGGAACGGCCGCTCCAGGCCGACATCCGCTCATCGAGCTGCATGCCATCAGCGTGGCTGACCGAAGCGGCTATGCACCATGGGAATTGACCGCGACCATCCGCCCCCGCGCCGTCACGGTACTCACCGGCCACAACGGTGCCGGAAAGTCGACGGTGCTGCACGCGATTACCGGCCTGACCACGCCCGCGCAGGGCCAGGTTCTTGTGGACGGCGTATCGCTTGATCAGGTCCAGCGCGATATGTGGTGGTCGATGATCGGATGGCTGCCGCAACGCCCTGTGCTGATACCCGGCACAGTGCGTGAGAATCTCGAAATGTTCGGGGCGCTAGACGATCTCGAATCTGCCCTTGCCGACAGCCGGTTCGATAGCACACTGGCGACACTGCGCGACGGATTGGATACCCGCCTTGGTGCGGGTGGCGCTGGGCTGTCACTGGGTGAACGACAGCGGCTGTGCCTGGCCCGTGCGCTCGGTACCAATCGGCCGATCCTTCTACTCGATGAACCCACGGCGCACCTCGACGCCGATACCGAGGCCTGCGTGCTGGCCGCACTGGTGGCCCGCGCGCGCCGAGGAGACACGGTGGTGCTGGTGGGTCATCGTGCGCCCGTCCTGGCTGCCGCCGACGAAGTGTTCACCGTGCAGGCGAGACATGCCGCGCACCTCTGATCCTTTACGGCACTGGCTGATCGCGCTGCGGGTACGGCCACTACGACTGATGCTCGCCGTGACGTATGGCGTCCTGGCCTTGGGGAGTGCGCTCGCACTGGCCGCCCTGTCGGCGTGGTTGATCACCCGTGCTTGGCAGATGCCACCGGTTCTCGATCTCTCGGTAGCCGTCGTTGCGGTGCGCGCACTGGGTATTTCGCGTGGCATCTGGCGGTACTGCGAACGGCTGGCCGGTCACGACATCGCGCTGCGGGGTGCCGGGACTGTCCGTGCGTATGTGTACGCACGCCTGGTCGGCGGCTCCGCCGGACAGCTGCGCAAGGGGGCGATGCTCGATCGTATTGGCGCAGACATCGATGAGCTGGCCGAGACAGTCGTACGCAGCGTCATCCCGGTCGCGGTGGCCGGGGTACTCGGGGTCGCGGCCACCGTGGCGGTCGCGTTGATATCGATACCTGCCGCGGCGATGTTGGCGGGTGCCGTACTGGTGGCCGACGTGCTGGCACCGGCGTTGGCGGCCCGCGCATCCAGTGCACGGGAGACACGCGGCGCTCGGGTTCGCGCCTTGCAGGCCGAGACGGCCGTCGAGATCCTTGATCACGCTCCGGAACTGCGGGTCGGAGGCCTTCTCCCCCGTCAGCTGGAGGTAGCGCGCCAGCGCCGCCGGGACTGGGCCATGGCCCAGGACGCTGCTGCCGCTCCTGCCGCGTGGTCAGTGGCGGCACCCACCCTGGCCATGGGAGCTGCCGTGGTGGGGGCCTTGGCGGCGGCGGTCGAGCTTGCCGGACTTATCGCGCCCACGACCCTTGCGATTCTGGTGTTGTTGCCGCTGGCCGCTTTCGAGGCCTCCACCGCGCTGCCCGCAGCGGCCATCGGGTTCGCCCGCTCGCGCGCATCGGCGCGACACCTCCAAGAGTTGGCGGCCGCAGAGATCGACGCTCCTGTGCCTGTCGATGTGATGCCCAACGACGACAAGGTGGGCGTCTCGCTCCAATGCGCCGAATTATGCTGGCGGACGGGATATTCGACATCGGGGCCACTGTCGTTCCAGCTGGCGGCTGGCGCGCGGATGGCGATCACCGGTGCCAGCGGCATCGGCAAGACCTCCCTGCTGACGACGCTCGCCGGGCTGGCATCACCGGCCTCTGGTGCCGTGCGGATCGACGGCGACGCACTCGCGGGCATTGCGCCTGCCCAGTTGCCCTCGCTGATCAGGTTTTTCGCCGAGGACGCGCACCTGTTCGCCACCACGGTGCGGGACAATCTTCTCATCGCTCGGGGTGATGCGACCGATGGCGAACTGGTGGACGCGTTGTCCGAGGTCGGCCTCGGTCCCTGGGGCGAGGCGTTGCCGCACGGACTGGACACGGTGTTGACCGCAGGTTCGGCCTCGGTATCGGGCGGTCAACGCAGACGGCTGCTGCTCGCCCGGGCGCTGTTGTCCAAGGTGCCGGTGCTGCTGTTGGACGAACCCACCGAACATCTCGATGGACACGCCGCCGAGACGTTCCTGCGGGAGTTACTGGACCCCAAGAGCTCACTGCTGGCGGGGCGGACGGTCCTGGTGGCGACCCATCATCTACCCGATTCACTGGACTGCCCGCGCATCCAACTCGGCGATACAGTGCAGGTATGACGGAAACGCCGCCTCCGCCCCCGCCGTACCACCCGTACCAGCCGCCCGGCGGGTACCCGCCCTCTCCGTACCCGTACCCCTACGGGGCGCCCGGAATGCCGGTTCCCCCACCGGCTCCCAAGAATGGCCTCGGCGTGGGCGCACTGGTCGTCGGAATCATTGCCATTCTCTTGTCGTGCACCGTTTTCGGCGGATTTCTCGGCGGGCTCGTCGCAGTGGTCCTCGGTATCCTGGCCGTGCGCAGGGTCAAGCGTGCGGAGGCCAACAACCGGGGTGTGGCGATCTCGGGCATCGCGCTCGGGAGCCTGGCGATCCTGCTGTCCACGCTGATCCTCGTGTTCACCCTGGTTTTCATGAAGTCAGCCGGTCTGACCGACTTCATCACGTGCATCTCGGATGCCAAGAACGATCAAGCTAAGGCCACCCAATGCCAGAACGATTTCGAGAAACGAATGAACCAGAAGGCCGGTACCCCGGCCAGCTGATCGCTACGTGACGGGCGGATCGGCCGGCAGCACATGCTCGCCGCCACGATCCGTGGCCAGGCTGAGCGATGAGATGTACTGCTTCTCACCGCCAGGACCGGGCTTGGCCGAGGCGAGCATGTCGGGACGCTCGAACTCGATCCCGCTGACCGCACAACGAAGCAACTCATCCGAAGGGTTGCCGTACTCGTCGTACATCGGCAGGTCGATACCGTCGTCGGTGCGACGCAGGTAGTACTTACCGCGCGTTGCCACCGCGAGGATCGGCGGCAGCACAAAGGCGATCACGACGGCCACGATCGGCGAGTAGGGACGGATCGCCTCTCCGAACACTCCGAAGAAGACCAGGATCGAGATGCCTGCCGAGAGCAGCATCGAGACGAATCCGACCGGATTGACGTTGTAGAGCATGCCGCGCCGGAACTCGGGTTCCATGGGTGAGATCTTGAGAACGTACTTGTTGATCGCGATATCGGTCGCCACCGTCACCACCCAGGCCATACCGCAGTTGGCGTAGAACCCGAGGATGGTGTTCAGGAAGTCGAACATATTGGCTTCCATCAGCACCAGCGCGATCACCAGGTTGAATACCACGAAAATCAACCGGCCCGGGTAGTGCTTAGTGATGCGGGTGAACGAATTGGTCCAGGCCAGCGAGCCCGAGTAGGCGTTGGTGACATTGATCTTGATCTGGCTGATCACCACGAGAATTACGGCCAGCGTGATGGCCAGCCAGTGCGGCATCATGTTCTGGTAGATCTCCAGGAACTGGTGTACGGGCTGGTTGGCCACCGCGGCACCGCCTGCCACGTTGGCGATCAGGTACACCGCCAGGAAGAGCCCGATCACCTGCTTGATGGCCCCGAACAGTACCCAGCCGGGCCCCGCCAACAACATCGCTGTCCACCAGCGACGGCTGTTCTCGGGCGTCTTGGGCGGCATGAACCGCAGATAGTCGATCTGTTCGGCGATCTGCGCTATCAGGGACAGGCACACACCGGCGGCGAGCATGATCGACCCCAGGTTGACCCCCTGTGCCTCCTTGCCTCCGTAGGCGAAGAAGGTCCCGATCGAATCCGGGTGGCGCACCACGAGATACACGAATGGGATGACCATCATGACGAGCCACAACGGAGTAGTCCACACCTGGAGCACCGACAGCGCCTTCATCCCGTAGATAACCAGCGGGATGATGATGATGGTGGACGCCGCATACCCGATGGGTAGCGGCACGCCGAGCCCGAGTTTGAGGCCCTGGGCCATGATCGAGCCCTCGAGCGCGAAGAATATGAATGTGAACGTCGCATAGATGATGTTCGTGACGATGCTGCCGTAGTAGCCGAATCCGCTTCCACGCGTGATCAAATCGAGATCGATGTTGTAGCGGGCCGCGTAGTAGGACACCGGGATTCCAGTCAGGATGATGATGACCGCGAAAACCCCTATGCCCCACAGCGCATTTCCGGTGCCGTAGGAGATTCCAATGTTGGCACCGATCGCAAAGTCCGCCAGGTAGGCAATACCGCCGAGTGCGGTCACCCCCACCACCGCCGGGCTCCACCGGCGGAAACGCCGAGGAGCGAAGCGAAGGGTGTAGTCCTCCAATGTCTCCCGCAGGGCCGCGCTCTCCGCGGCATCGTGGGTGGACGGAGCAGACGAGACGGGTGCGGATGCAGTCGTATCGAGAGTGTCGGTCACGCGGACAGCCTGTCGATCGCCCAAGTCGTGCGCGTTTTCCCAACGTTAATGTCCTGTTACGCAGGCGCCTCAGCTGGTGTTTTGGGGCGCAACCGTGGGTTGAATTCCAGGCTCAGCAACGCGAATGCGACCAGCGGCACGGTGGACATCTGCACGAGCACGTAGCGCCGGTCACCCAGCGCATGGAATTTGCGCAGGTAACGGTACAAGGACTCCAGTGCGATCAGCGGGTCGAGCACATGAATGGCCGAGTAGCAGAGCTCCTGTACCCGGGTGCGGTCCTTCTCGGCGAAGATCTCCGGGAATGCCGCGAACGCGAGGGACAGACGGCGGGCCCCTTCGGTCTTCGCGACCGCGATCATGTCGATGGTCAGTCGCTCGTCGATGCCGTTGGGCGCACCGGGGCGCCGCCACGGCACGTCGAGCGAGACATCGGTACCGCCTCCGGTGGTGGCGTATCGGTGAAATCCTTGCACCACACCAAGATTGTCGCGAGCAATGATCAACCGGATGCCGGGATAACGGCCGAGTAGCGCGCCGTCGAGGATCATCGAGAACCCGCGCTCGAATCGACCTCCGTGCGAAAGTTCCATCACCTGTTGAAGTTCGGTGCGCAGTGCACCATCGAGGCAGCGCTCGTCGACGATCTCGGTGGTGACCCCCGAGTTGTGTGTGCGCTGCATGCCTTGGCGCAAGTTCCGATACTGACGACCCACCATGTCGAAGGTTTGTACGTCGACGACGACATCGCGGCCCACCGCGACGGCGTGTAATGGATGGCCCACGGCACGCACGTCGCTCCAGAGCGGCAGGCGGCGTTCACTGCACCCCAGGACTGCGATCCGCCAGCCGTGAGAGCGACACATCGCCGCAAATTCACGTACCAGAGACGGGAACCTGGATTCGTCTCCGATCGGATCTCCCCCTACCACGGCGAAACCGGCGCGGGTGCGATACGCGACCGCCGCGGTGCGATCGGTGTTGAAGTAGTAGGACTTGAGCGAGTGCATGGCAAAGGCGGCCAACGGGTCCTCGCTGGTCCTGGCAACAAGGGCGCCGACCTGGGCCAACGCTTCGGGCTGTGCCGGCGCCGATGTCGGCCACATCAGGATTAGTCCGGCGGCGATCACCAGCGCATCGCCGGTGCGCTCGAACTGCAGGATGCTGGCGCCCAGCGCGATCAGGACAGCCGCCCCCGCCCACGCCGCGTGCCCGTAGGTGACCGGTCGGCCCAGAAAGATGCCGCGGGCGATGAACCCGACGCAGAACAGAACGGTGAGGGGCCAAAGGATTTCGTCGAAATCGGGTTGCACCGGATATCCGGAATGGGCGACCAACAACACCAGCCACGCCGCGACAAACAGCACCGCGGCGGCGCTTACGAAGCGCGCACGCCGCGAATCACTGTGCACTGCAATGCGTTCGGCAATACGCACATGAGTGGTAACGGCTGACGGTTCGAGCATTCCGTCACCTCCCACCGTCGTCCTACACGGACCTTAAGGATACTCCCGCGGCTACCAGCGGTCGGAGGGATTACTTTTCCCGATGGCAAACCAGAGAATGGGGCCGAAGATCGGGAACACGAGCACGATAATGGCCCACGGTAGCTTCTCGCCATTGGGCTTCACCGGGTCTTTGATGATGGAAATGATGGTGACAACAGTGAGAACCAGCACCAGCAGAGAAATTATTCGAATCATGACCGCCCCGGGAAGTATTTGACAATGCCTTCCTGGATAGTACTGGCCAGCAACGCTCCTTCGCGATCGAAATAGCGTCCCGCCCCCATTCCGCGGCCTGCCGAGGCAACCGGCGACTCGGTGGCATAGAGCACCCAGTCGTCGAAGCGCAGCGGACGGTGAAACCACACGCTGTGGTTGATGGTGGCGGCGAAGATCCGGTCATAACCCCAGGACAGCCCATGGGTGGTGATGATCGAATCCAGCACCGTGGTGTCCGATGAATAGACCAGTGCCGCACTGTGTAGCACCGGGTCATCGGGCAGTGGCGAGTGAGTTTTCATCCACACCCGATTATGTTCCAGCCGTTTGGATTTCGCCTTGAGCACCCACGCGGGGTCGTTGTCGTAGCGCCATTCGATGGGTTTGAGGGCGGCCACGAACATCGGCACCGTCTCCTCGTAACCGACCAGATGCTCGTCGATGCTCGGCAGCGTTTCCGGGTCGGCCACCGCCGGCGGCTTCACGGCATGTTCGAGCCCCGGAGAGTCCTTCAGATACGACACCAACGCAGAGGACAGCAAGAGGTCCCCCTGGACCGCGTCGACGCGGCGATTGGCGAAACTACGCTCGTCGCGCAACCGCAGCACCCGGAATTCAATGTCCTGCGTCGGATCGCCACCGTTGATGAAATGGGTCGAGACGGCCGCGAGTGAAAGCTTCTCCGACACGGTGCGGCCGGAGGCCACGACAGACTGTGCCATCAGCTGACCGCCGAAGGTGCGGGGCGGATTGACGGTGGGATGACCACCGATGAACAGGTCGGTCTCGGGGTTCTTCAGCTCCAGCAGCGCGAGTAGCTGTGCGAAATCAGGTGCGTTGCTGATGCTGATCCTCTTCCCTAGTGGTCGTCCTCGCCGATCCGGTGCACGTGGATCAGATTGGTCGAGCCTACTGTCCCCGGCGGAGCACCCGCGACGATCACCACCAGATCTCCTCGCTGATAGCGCTCCATGGCCAGCAATGCCGTATCCACCTGTTGGATCATGCCGTCGGTGGTATCCATCACCGGGACGATGAAGGTTTCGGTTCCCCAGGTGAGCGCGAGCTGGCTACGCACCTCGGGCAGCGGAGTGAAGGCCAGCACCGGCAGCGGGGTGTGTAGCCGAGCAAGCCGCCGCACCGTGTCACCGGACTGCGTGAACGCCACGAGCGCCTTTGCGTTCAGGCGTTCGCCGATATCGCGCGCGGCGTACGAAATGACACCGCGTTTCGTACGTGGCACGTGAGTCAACGGCGGTGCGCTGACCGAATGGCTCTCGATCGCGGACACGATGCGGGCCATCGTCCGCACCGCCTCCATGGGGTACTTGCCGACGGAGGTCTCCCCCGACAGCATCACGGCATCCGCGCCATCGAGGACCGCGTTGGCGACATCGGAGGCCTCGGCGCGCGTCGGCCGCGAGTTCTCGATCATCGACTCGAGCATCTGGGTCGCCACGATGACCGGACGGGCGTTCTCGCGCGCGATCTGTATCGCGCGCTTCTGCACAATCGGCACATCTTCGAGCGGCAGTTCGACGCCCAAGTCGCCCCGGGCGACCATGATCGCGTCAAATGCCAGCACGATGGCCTCAAGGTTGGCAACGCCCTCGGGCTTCTCCAGTTTGGCGATCACCGGCACGCGACGTCCGACGCGGTCCATGATGGCGTGCACCAGTTCCACATCCCCGGGTGACCGCACAAACGACAGCGCGATGAGGTCCACCCCGAGGCGCAATGCGAATTCGAGGTCCGCGATGTCCTTCTCGGACAGGGCGGGCACCGAGACGTTCATCCCGGGTAACGACAATCCCTTGTTATTGCTGACCGGACCGCCCTCGGTGACCAGGCACACCACGTCATTGCCTTCGATGGCCTCGACGGTCAACCCGACCTTGCCGTCATCGACCAGAAGCCTGTCGCCAACGGCAGCATCGGCAGCCAACTGCTTGTACGTGGTAGAGACCCGATCAGGGGTTCCCACGACGTCCTCGACGGTGATCCTGACCAGTTCGCCCGTCGCCCAGTGAGCGGACCCGGTGGCGAAACGGCCCAGCCGGATCTTCGGGCCTTGCAGGTCCGCGAGGACACCGACCGCTCGCCCCGACTCGTCGGATGCTTTACGCACCCAGCGGTAATTCTGCTCATGGTCCGCGTGCTCGCCGTGGCTGAAGTTGAGTCGCGCGACGTCCATTCCGGATTCGACGAGCTCACGCACAAGCTCAGCGGAACCGGTCGCAGGACCAAGGGTGCAAACAATCTTTCCGCGTCTCGTCACGACTTTTGAGCATAGTCGTGGTGGTACCTACTCACGAGTCAGTGCGAGCACGATTCACTCAGCGGTTACCTTGACCGGTTTACGTTGTCAGGAGGCCAATTTCAGACCGATGATGCCGGCGACGATCAATCCCAGGCTGAGCAGTCGCCAGACATTGGCCGAATCGCCGAACAACACCATGCCCAGGATCGCGGTGCCGACAGCACCAACTCCTACCCAAATCGCGTATGCGGTGCCGACGGGCAGGCTCTTCATCGCGATGCCGAGCAGTGCGATGCTGATGATCATCGATCCGACGGTGCCGACCGTTGGCCACAGCCGGGTGAAACCCTCGGTGTATTTCAGGCCGATGGCCCAGCCCACCTCGAGCAGACCTGCGAGAAGAAGAACCAGCCAAACCATGAGAGATACCTCCACATTTCGGTGAGGCCGTCCCCTGGCGAAGAATGACCGGGCCGTCCCGGTCATCACCATTATCTCACACCCGCCGAGCTAGTCCCGAAGCTGGCGATCCGCCTTGTCGTTGACCCGGCCGCCGAAGATGAGAACCGCATCAACGATCCCCCAGACAACCGCGACAACGCCAAACGTCACCAAGCCGATCAACAGCTGGACAACACCCAGCAGCGTCTGGCCCAGGTAGATCCGGCCGAAGCCCAGGAACCCGACCAGGCCCAACAGTTGCAACAGGCCGGCGACCAGCTTCGACTTATCGGAGTACGGCGCACCGGTGGCCGGGTCCCGGCCATAGGGGGCGGCGGGATCCACATACGGCGGCGGATACGGAAGGCCAGGCGGGGGCACCGGCGGAGGTGTTCCGAAAGGAGGCGGAGTGCTCTCGGTCATTTCTCCACAATGCCAGAGTTCTCACCGGATTCGTCGGCCGATTCATCCGCGGCGTCATCCACCGGGTCTTTCGTGACGTCTTCTTTCGCCGCTTCCGAGTCTTCCGCGACACCAGCGGTGTCTTCGGCATCCTTGGTTTGCTCCGCGACGGAGGCTTCGGGAGACTCGTCGTCTTCGGTCTGCGGCGGGGTGCCGCCCAGGGTGGCCGGGTCCTCACGGCCCTTGGGGGCCAGCAGGATGTAGGCGATGGCGCCGAGGAACACCACCGTCGAGGTGAAGGAGTTGACCCGAATCCCGCCGAATTGCGTCGCCGGATCGACGCGCATCAGCTCGACCCAGAAACGTCCCACGCAGTACGCCGCGACATACATCGCGAACAGGCGCCCATGCCCGATCTTGAACCGCCGGTCGACGAAGATCAGCAGCGCGAAAACGAGGACGTTCCACAACAATTCGTACAGAAAGGTGGGGTGAACGACCTGGGCGACCTCGCCGGTGGACACACCGTTGAGGTTGAGGACGTCAACCGCGCCGTCGGCCGAACGGCGGTAGAACAGCTCCAGCCCCCACGGCAGCGTGGTGGGGCCGCCGGTGAGCTCCTGGTTGAAGTAATTGCCCAACCGGCCAATGGCCTGGGCCAGCACGATTCCGGGCGCGATCGCGTCGCCGAACGCGGGCAAGGAAATTCCCCGACGGCGACAGGCAATCCAGGCGCCGACACCTCCGAGGGCAACGGCGCCCCAGATGCCGAGACCGCCTTCCCAGACCGCTATCGCCTTACCCAGCCCCTTACCGTGCGGGCCGAAGTAGGTCTGCCAGTCGGTCATCACGTGATAGAGCCGTCCACCGACCAGCCCAAAAGGCACCGCCCACAACGCGATGTCGTAGATGACGCCGCGTTCGCCGCCGCGTTGCTCCCACCGGCGATCGCCGATGACCAGCGCGACGATGATGCCCGCGATGATGCACAGTGCGTAGGCGCGGATCGGGATCGGTCCCAGATGCCAGACCCCTTGGGGCGGGCTGGGGATGTATGCCAGATTCACGACTGTCACAGTGTTGTCCTTGTTGTCCCGGAGGTTGTCCCCGAGTTTGTGCTTGAGCCGATGCCCTGTCGCACTCCGGTAGCCAATTCTTCAGTCAGGGTACGCACGGCGGCTGCACCTTGCGGGGCGGCCGCCACCAGGGCGGAGCCGACGATGACACCGTCGGCGTACGCGGCGATCTCCGCGGCTTGCGCGCCCGATCGCACGCCAAGGCCGACACCCACCGCGATATCGGAGACTTCACGAACCCTGCTCACCAGGGCCGGAGCGGCGTTCGAGACCGCGTCGCGGGCGCCGGTGACACCCATGGTGGAGGCAGCGTAGACGAATCCCCGGCAGGCGCCGACCGTCATCTCCAGCCTCTCCGGCGTGGACGACGGCGCGACCAGGAAGATGCGATCGAGGTCGTGCGCGTCCGAGGCGGCGATCCAGTCCTGCGCCTCGTCGGGGATCAGATCGGGAGTGATGATCCCCAGGCCCCCCGCCGCGGCGAGGTCGCGCGCAAACGCGTCAACTCCGTACCGCAGCACAGGATTCCAGTACGACATAACAACAGCGTGCCCGCCCGCGTCGGTAATGGCACGAACCGTGGTGAAGACGTCGGCTACGCGAACTCCGTTGGTGAGCGCAGTTTCCGCGGCGGCCGCGATCATCGGGCCGTCCATCATCGGGTCCGAGTAGGCGATCCCGACCTCGATGATGTCGCACCCACCCCGCACCAGCGTGGTCATGAGCTCGATCGAGGTGTCAAGGTTGGGATACCCATTGGGCAGGTAACCGATCAACGCGGCACGCCCCTCGGCGCGGCAGCTATTGAAGACTTCGGTCAGGCGGCCGGGCTGCGTCATGGCCTCGTTCCATCCTGGTCGGTGCCGTTCTTGTCCAAGAGGTCGAACCATTTGGCCGCGGTCTCCACGTCCTTGTCGCCGCGACCCGACAGGTTCACCACGATGAGCGCGCCTTCTCCCAACTCGACCCCGAGTTTCAGCGCTCCCGCGACCGCGTGCGCGGATTCGATCGCCGGGATGATTCCCTCGGCGCGAGAGAGCAGCAGGAAGGCGTCCATGGCCTCGCTGTCAGTGACCGGACGGTAGTCGGCGCGTCCGGTTTCACGCAGCCAGGCATGCTCTGGGCCGACCCCTGGGTAATCCAAACCCGCTGAGATCGAATGGGATTCGATGGTTTGGCCGTCTTCGTCCTGGAGCAGGTAGGAGTAGGAACCTTGGAAGGCGCCCGGTGTTCCGCCGGTGAATGTGGCAGCGTGCCTTCCGGTTTCGACACCGTCCCCCGCGGCCTCATATCCGACCAACCGGACCGCCGGGTCGTCGATGAAGGCATGGAAGATGCCGATCGCGTTCGATCCGCCGCCGACGCAGGCCACGACCGCGTCCGGCAGTCTGCCCATCTGATCCAGTACCTGCACCCGCGCCTCCATCCCGATGATGCGCTGGAAATCGCGGACCATCACCGGGAAGGGATGGGGACCGGCGGCGGTACCGAAGCAGTAGTAGGTGTTGTGTGCATTGGTCACCCAGTCGCGCATGGCGTCGTTGATGGCGTCCTTGAGGGTTTTCGACCCGGACTCCACGGACACCACCGTCGATCCCAACAGCCGCATCCGCGCCACGTTGAGCGCCTGGCGTGCGGTGTCGACGGCACCCATGTAGATCACACATTCGAGACCAAGAAGCGCACACGCGGTGGCGGTGGCGACGCCGTGCTGCCCCGCGCCCGTTTCCGCGATGACACGGGTCTTGCCCATCCTCTTGGCCAGCAGGACCTGACCGAGAACATTGTTGATCTTGTGGGAACCGGTGTGGTTCAGGTCTTCTCGCTTGAGCAGGATTCGCGCACCGCCCGCATGGGTGCTGAGGCGCTCGGCCTCGTACAGCGGCGACGGACGACCCACGTAATGCGTCTGCAACCGGTCGAGCTCGTCGAGGAAGGAGCGGTCGGATCTGACCTTCTCGTACGCGGCAGTGACTTCCTCGATGACTGCCATGAGAGCCTCGGCCACATAGCGGCCGCCATATGGACCGAAATGTCCACGACCATCGGGATCATGTGCGGTGGTCTCGGCGATCGCAGCGCTCATCTGCGGTAGGCCGTTGTTCTTCATGTTGGATGAGCCGCCTGCGTGAAGTCCGTCAGACATCGACTAGCGAGCCGGTTTGGGGCAGGACGGGTGCGTACCCGCAGTCACCAGATCGGCGACGGCTCCTCGCGGATCGCCACTGGTAACCAATCCCTCACCGACAAGGACCGCGTCGGCGCCGGCGCCGGCGTAGGCCAGCAGATCGGCGGTCCCGCGAATACCGGACTCGGCGATACGGATCACGCCGCTGGGCAGTCCGGGCGCGATGCGCGAGAAGCAATCCCGGTCGATTTCAAGAGTTTTCAGGTCGCGCGCGTTGACACCGATCACCGACGCACCGGCAGACAGCGCACGATCGGCCTCTTCCTCGGTGTGCACTTCCACCAGCGCGGTCATCCCGAGGGACTCGGTGCGGTCGAGCAGGGAAACAAGTGTGTTCTGTTCGAGCGCTGCGACGATCAGCAGGATCAGGTCGGCGCCGTGCGCGCGCGCCTCGTGGATCTGATACGGACCGACCACAAAGTCCTTGCGCAGCACCGGAACTGATACAGCGGCGCGTACCGAGTCGAGATCATCGAGGCTTCCATGGAACCGTCGGCCCTCGGTGAGCACGCTGATGATCCGCGCTCCCCCGTCCTCGTAGGCCTTCGCAAGCTCGGCAGGATCACTGATATCCGCGAGCGCACCACGCGATGGACTGGCCCGCTTCACCTCGGCGATCACGGCGATACCCGGCACGCGCAGGGCGGCCATGACATCGAGTGGCTTGGGCGCGGCTTTGGCCGCCGCCTTCACCGTGGCGAGATCGACAACGGCTTCGCGAGCCGCGACATCAGCACGCACGCCATCGAGGATCGAATCGAGTACGGTTCCCGAACTCATGACCTCGACGATTCCCTTCTTGCGGCGCCCCCGCGCCTGCGCACTCGAACTTCACAGAAGGGTAGCCGCTGAGGGGCCACACAAGAAAACCGGGTCAGGTAGGGCCGGATGAACCCTCTGCCGGACCGAGGGTGGGGTCGTTCCCGTCATCCAAGCTGTCCCACATCACCCGCTCGCTCTGCTTCTTATCGGCCGGATCTGCGCCGTCAGTGCGCCTGGCGGCCGGGGTCTGGTACTTGGTGTCCACGGCTCCCTGTGCGGCCCGCAGCAGCGTTATGGCGGCCAGCACAGCCACCACGGCGGCAATGACCGTGATCGTGGCTCCGCCGGAGAGCCGATCGGCGCCGACCAGGGTGGATACCGGAACGTTCTTGACCTCCGCAGCACGCGGTCCGGCGTCGCGAATCGCCCAGAGGCTGACTCCGAGATAGGCCGCGCCGGCTCCGATGGTCGCCACGAGGACGGCCAAGATCCGTAGCGCCCAGCCGCGGATGGCAAGGGTGGCGATGGCCGCCGCAACCAAGGCGACCGCCAGCGGAAACAGGGCCGCCGACCAGTCGGCGCCCGACACCAGGATCGTGCGGGGCTCACCCAAACCGTCGAACGACCTCAGGCGGACCCAGGTCAGCTTCGAGGCCCCCCACAGCCCACCCGCCGCGATGAGGAGCAGCCCGGCACCCCGCAGGAGACGCCTGCGGCCCGGATTGCGCTGGGCCGGATCAGACATCCGCCGCGCCCGTGAGGGTTTCGGCGGCGGCGATGGCGTTGAGCACCGCGGTGGCCTTGTTCCGGGCCTCGTTGTATTCGTACTCGCCCGTGGAGTCGGCCACCACGCCGCCGCCGGCCTGCACGTACGCACGACCGTCTTTGAACAGGGCGGTGCGGATCGCGATGGCGAAATCAGCATTTCCGGCGAAGTCCAGGTATCCCAGCACTCCCCCGTAGAGTCCGCGGCGAGTGAGCTCGACTTCCTCGATGAGCTCCATGGCTCGCACCTTTGGCGCACCGGACAACGTTCCCGCGGGGAAGCATGCGGTGATCGCATCCAGTGCGGTCTTGCCGTCCGCGAGCGATCCAGACACCGTCGACACCAAGTGCATGACGTGGCTGTAGCGCTCGATGTGGCTGTAATCGCTGACCTTCACGGTGCCCGGGGTGCAGACGCGTCCAAGGTCGTTGCGGCCCAGATCGACCAGCATGAGGTGCTCAGAGAGTTCCTTCTCGTCCGCGAGCAGATCCTTGGCCAGCAGGGTGTCTTCCTCGTCGGTGGCGCCGCGCCAACGCGTTCCGGCGATCGGATGGGTGGTGGCGAGTCCGTCCTTGACCGTAACGAGCGCCTCCGGACTCGATCCGACCACCGAAAATGCCGTCCCGCCATCGGAATCGGGGGCGTGAAGCAGATACATGTAGGGGCTGGGGTTGGTGACCCGCAGGATCCGGTACACCTCCAGCGGGTCGACATCGGTCTCCATTTCGAAGCGCATGCTCGGCACCACCTGGAATGCCTCGCCTGCTTCGATATCGCCGACCAGCTTGTCGACGATCGCGCTGTACTCCTGGACGGTGCGCTGGCTGCGGTACACGGGTGCCGGGCGGTCGAAGTGGGCGACCGTGGAGGGCAGTGGCTGACTCAGCGCCGCCGTCATGACGTCCAGCCGCGCGACCGCGCCGTCATAGGCCTCGGCCACACGTTCCGGGGTGTCATCCCAGTTGACCGCGTTGGCGATCAGCGTGATGGTGCCCTCGTGGTGGTCGACGGCGGCCATATCAGTGGCGAGTAGGAGCAACAGGTCCGGCAGACCCAGATCGTCGGTGGTCTGCTGCGGAAGTCGCTCCAGCCGACGCACGATGTCGTAGGCCAAGAAGCCGACCATGCCTCCGGACAGCGGCGGGAGGTCCGACAGCGCCTCGCCTGCCAGCAGGTCCATCGTGGCGCGTAGCGCGTCGAGCGGATCGCCACCGACGGGAGCTCCCTCGGGGGTGGCCCCCAGCCAGGCGGCATGACCGTCCCGGACCGTCAGCGCCGAGGGCGATCCCGCGCCGATGAACGACCAGCGTGACCATGACCGCCCGTTCTCCGCCGATTCGAGCAGGAAGGTGCCCGGGCGGTTGGCGCCCAACTTGCGGTAGGCGGAGAGCGGAGTCTCGCTGTCTGCCAGTACTTTTCGAGTCACTGGCACCACCCGATGTACCGCCGCCAGGGCGTTGAACTCTTCCCTGGTCGTGGTCGCGGCGCCACTGACGGTGCTATGCATGGACGTCATTCTCCCAGACCCCCGCCAGCCGATTAGGTCGAGTTGCCGACGCGGGCGAGCCGGCCTGGATTGGGCTGGCCCCGGTTCGCCTAGCCCTCGTAGGCTCGCAGGGACTCGACAAGGCGCTCCAGCCCGCCCACCACGGCGTCACGATCATCGCCGAGTCCGGCCAGGGCCGCGGACTGGATAAGCAACCGCTCCGGGAAGTGCTCGTCAACCACTGCGCGTCCGCTATCGGTCATGCTGATGATGACCGCTCGCCGGTCGTTGACGCTGGCCTCCCGAGTGACATATCCGCGCTCCTCGAGTTTGCGCAGCGTTCGGCTCACCCAAGCCTGCGATACACCAAGCTCTTCGGCGATGTGACGAGCAATGACGGGACCTTTGCGATATCGCAGGACGATGAGAATGTCGTGCTCGGGCTCCGGGATGGACGCGGATGTGCACAAAGGTTCGATGGCGCGCGCGAGCAGACCGGAGGCACGCTTCAGCAAGCCGATGATCTCCATGGAGGCTGTGTCGAGATCGGGCCTGTTCTGCGACCAATCGCGCACAGTGATCGAACTCTCCTTGACCACCATCGCGTCCCTTCTTGGATCCTCTCGACCGCGGGATGTGCACGTGCGGACCTAAGGCTATCGAACTCTGCGCGCCTTGCCCGCAAGCTCGGCAACATCGCTCACAACCGGACCGGCGCGGTGTGCGTCACACTGACTAGACACTAATTACTTAACTTATATAGTATTCGTCACGCATCCGTTCAGGACTTTGCCTGTGCTGTGACGACAGATCCGGGAACGAGCGACGTGGAACGTCAACGGGTCAATGATGACCGACACATTCTTGCAGTAAGTCGCCAATAACGCTGCGAAGACGTGCCGCCATGTCCGCATGCCCGAAGGCCGTATCTCAAGGACTGAAAGGGTTAGCCATGAGCATCTCCAGGAGTCGTCGCATACTCAATAGGGCCTGGTTGCCGCTCCTGTCCGTGGCGATACTCCTCACCGCAGGGCTGGCCATTAAGTTCGCACACGGGGTTTTCGGCTCGCAGGACCGAACGTACAGCCCCGGCGGTAATTTCGCCGTCGTCCAATTCAATCCCAAGAACATCGTCTACGAAGTGTTCGGCGACTACGGCGGTTGGGCGCGGGTGAGCTACTGGGACACCAACAACAGACCGGTTGATGTTCAGCCCACCGCATTGCCATGGACGCACACGGAGACAACCGTCCTCACGACCGCGACCGGCGACATCACGGCCCAGGTGGCGGGCCAAAATGTGGGCTGCCGCATCACCGTTGACGGGCTGGTGCGTTCGGAGCACACCGCAACCGGCGAGCACGCCGGTGTCTGGTGCCAGGTGCTGTCCGCATGAGCACACATTCCACACAGAAACCGTTCTTCGCCAGGGCAATTCGGAAGTTCTCCATACTGGTGGTGCTTGCCTGGGCGGCGCTCACCGTCGTGATCAACACCGTGGTTCCGCAGCTCGAGCCCGTCACCGACGCGAACCAGGGCCCGCTGGTGCCGCTCGACGCACCCTCATCCAGGGCCTTGATTCACATTGGCGAATCGTTCCAGGAGTCCGACAGCAACAGCCTGGCCATGGTCATCCTGGAGGGTGATCACAAGCTCAACGATGCCGATCACAAGTTCTACGACGTGCTGGCCAGCAAGCTGGAGAACGACAAGAAGCACGTCCAGTACGTGATGAATCTGTGGGGTCAGGGCACCACTGCGGCGGGCGTGCAGAGCTCCGACGGGCAGGCCGCGTACACCCTCGTCCGCGTCGCGGGAGATCAGGGCTCGACGGTCTCCGATGAATCCATCCGTGCGGTCCGCGAGCTGGTCGCCGAGGTCCAGCCCCCCAACGGAGTCAAGGTGTACGTCTCCGGCTCGGCCCCGCTCTCCACGGACATGCTGCAGGTGGGCAACCAAAGCATGATCCGTCTGATGTACGTGACGATCGCCATCATCACGGTGATGCTGCTCATCGTTTACCGATCCGTCGCCACCGCCCTCCTGACGCTACTAGTGGTGATGGTCGAGTTATCTTGTGGGCGTGGCGTTGTCGCATTCCTCGCCTATCACAAGTTCATCGGCATCTCGGTCTTCGCGTCGAACATCCTGGTGTCGTTGATCCTCGGCGCCGGGACCGACTATGCGATCTTCTTGATCGGCAGGTACCAAGAGGCGCGCCACGCGGGCGAGGATCGGGAGACGGCGTATTACTCCGCGGTGAAGGGCGTCTCGCACGTCATCCTCGGCTCCGGCCTGGCCATTGCCGGAGCGACGTTCTGCCTACAGTTCACGCGCCTCAACTACTTCAACACCATGGGTATCCCGTGCGCGGCGGCGACGCTCGTCGCGGTCGCGGCGTCCCTCACCTTCGGGCCGGCGGTGCTGGCGCTGGGCAGCCGCTTCGGGGTTTTCGAGCCGAAAGTCAAGGCAAGTGCCGGCATTTGGCGCAAGGTGGGCACCGTCACCGTGCGCTGGCCGGGGCGGATTCTCGTGGTGAGCAGCGTTGTGGTGCTGATCGGATCGATCACGCTGCCGTCGTACCGTCCCAACTACAACGACCGGATATACATCGCCGACGACGTCCCGGCGAATCAGGGATATGCCGCGGCGGACAGGCACTTTCCGGTGAGCAAGCTCAACAGCGACATGCTCATGATCGAATCCGACCACGACATGCGTAACTCGACAGACATGATCGCCCTGGACAAGGTGGCGCGCGAGGTCTTCCACACGCCCGGTGTCGCCATGATCCAAAGCGTCACCAGGCCGCTGGGCACACCACTGGAGCATTCGTCGTTCACGTACACGATGGGGACGATGGGGACGAAGATCAACGAATTGCTGCCCTTCCTCACCGATCTCACCGACCGGTTCACCCAAATGGCCGATATCACCGACCGGATGGCCGCCCTGATGCGCCAGCAACAGGAGCTCACCGGGCAGCAGGCAGGATCTGCGCACATCTCCCTCAAGGGCGCACAGGAGTTGAAAGACGTCACGGTGAGCATGCGGGACACGCTCGGCAATTTCGACGATCAGTTCCGGCCGCTGCGCAATTACTTCTACTGGGAACCGCACTGCGCCGATATCCCGATGTGCTGGGCGATGAGATCGCTGTTCGATATGACCGACCAGGTCGATTCGATGACCGACGCGGTGGACGACAGCCTCAAGGCGGCCGTGATCCAGGATGCGGTCACTCCGCAACTGGTCGAGGTCATTGGCAAGAGCGCCGCCGAACTGGACAACATGAGAAAGGTGGTGCTCACCGAGCAGAGCACCATGCGGCCGATGCTCACCCAGATGAATGAGCTGGGCCGCCAGATGATGGACCTCGGATACGCATTCGACAGTTCGAAGAACGACGAGTTCTTCTACCTGCCCCCCGATGCCTTCGACAATCCGTACTTCCAGATCGACCTGAAGTACTTCGTGTCACCGGATGGGAAGTCCGCCCGCTACATGATCTACCACGACGGTGAGGCACTGAGCGAGGAAGGCATCCAGCACGCGCAGGCCTATCTGCCCGCTGCCAAGGAGGCTCTCAAAGGAACGACCCTGGCCGGATCACGGGTCTATCTGGGCGGTGCCGCGGCGACGTACTGGGACATCCAGGACGCCACCAAGACCGATCTCCTGATTGCGGCGATTGCGGCGTTCGCGCTGATCTTCCTGGTCATGCTGTTGATCACCAGGAGCGTGGTGGCGGCACTGGTCATCATCGGCACGGTGGCGTTCTCCTACTCGGGCGCCTTCGGCCTGTCGGTTCTGGTCTGGCAGCACTTCCTCGGCATACCGCTGAGCTGGCTGAATCTGCCGATCACCTTCATCATCCTGGTGGCCGTGGGGTCGGACTACAACCTGTTGCTCATCGCCCGCTATCTGGAGGAGAGCAAGGCCGGGCTCAATACGGGCCTGATCCGTGCGGTGGCCAACTCTGGCAAGGTCGTCACCACTGCGGGCATCGTCTTCGCGACCACGATGATGGCCATGCTGTCCAGCGACCTGCTATCGGTCGGCCAGCTTGGCTCCATCATCGGCCTGGGCCTGCTGCTGGACACGCTCATCGTGCGGTCGTTCATCACCCCTGCCATTGCCCGGCTGCTCGGGCCGTTGTTCTGGTGGCCCCGGGTGATCCGGTCACGCCCGCTACCTGGCCGCTGATGGCACGGCACGCCTGGGACCGCATGTGCGGCCTGGGCGTGCCGTTCGCGGCAGTCGGGTGTTCGCAGGACGATGCACGCAGGTCGAGCCGGGAATGCCGCGGAAACCTGTTGCGCCAACGCAACTCCCAACAAAACTCCCACACCGCACCCCCGGGTAGGTACACCGTCACGTTCTTTGATGGCACGTCGCACCTCATCAGGTCGAGTCGATATGCGGGCCTGTCCGGCCGCACGTCTCGGACCACCAGGGTATCGAACACCAGTTCGATAGGTCAACGCCTCTAGCGTAAAGCGGTGGCTGACGACTGCTTATTTTGTGGGATTGTCTCCGGTGTCGTACCCGGCGTACGCGTCGCGGAGGATGCCAAAACCTATGCGTTCATGGACATCAACCCCGCCTCGGACGGGCATCTCCTGGTGGTCCCGAAGCAGCACAGCAAGGACCTGCTCGAGATATCGGCCGATGATCTGAGCGCCGTCACGTTGACCGCCCAGCGGATCGCCAAAGCGGTCGTCACCGAGCTCGGGGCCGATGGCGTGAACCTGCTGAATTGCTGCGGCCCGCACGCATGGCAGACGGAGTTCCATTTCCACCTCCACGTGATCCCCCGGTATGTCAACAAGTCCAAAGACCGGCTGGGACTGCCCTGGGCGCCCGGCGTCCGTGGTGACATGCACGCGATCAACGCCCTGGGAAACCGACTGTCCCACGCGCTGGCGTAGCGTTCGACACATGAAACCTGGTGATCGTGTCGCCGACTTCGAACTTCCGGACCAGACCGGAACCACCCGCAGCCTCTCCGCGCTCCTGGCCGACGGACCGGTCGTGCTGTTCTTCTATCCCGCCGCGAACACGCCCGGCTGCACCGCCGAGGCCTGCCATTTCCGGGATTTGGCAAGCGAATTCAAGGATGTGGGCGCCTCTCGCGTCGGCATCAGCGTCGACTCGGTAGAAAAGCAGGCCGACTTCGCCGACAAGCGCAAGTTCGACTACCCACTGCTCTCGGACAAGGGCGGGGCGATCTCCACAGCCTTTGGCGTCAAGCGTGGACTGCTGGGCAAGCTGGCGCCGGTCAAGCGGACCACGTTCATCATCGACACCGACAAGACGGTGCTCGAGGTGTTCGCCAGCGAGCTCAACATGAACGCGCACGCGGACAAGGCCTTAGAGTTCCTCCGCGCCCGCAAGTAGCACGCGCAAGCTAACGCTCTTCACTCAAGAGTTCATCGGCGTCGAAGCAACTGTGTGCGCCGGTGTGGCAAGCCGGTCCGGTCTGATCGACGTCGAGCACCAGCGTGTCGCCGTCACAGTCCAGTCGTACCGCGTGCACGTATTGGGTGTGACCCGACGTCTCGCCCTTGACCCACAGGCGCTGACGCGACCGCGAGAAGTAGGTACCGCGTCGCGTCTCAAGGGTCTGGGCCAGGGCCTCGTCGTTCATCCAGGCGACCATCAACACCGTGCCGGTGCCGTGTTCCTGCACCACCGCAGTCACCAGGCCGGCAGAGTCACGCTTCAAACGGTCGGCAATGGCCGGATCGAGCTCGCTCATCGCACGGTGATCCCTTCTGCTGCCATGGCCGCTTTCACCTCACCGATGGTCAGCTCCCGGAAATGAAAGACACTGGCCGCCAGCACCGCGTCGGCCCCGGCCTTGACTGCCGGCGCGAAGTGCGCGGCAGCGCCGGCCCCGCCACTGGCGATCACCGGAACGTCCACCGCCGCGCGTGCCGCCGTGATCATCGGAAGATCGAACCCCGCCTTGGTGCCGTCGGCGTCCATGGAATTGAGCAGGATCTCCCCCACGCCCAATTCAGCTCCGCGCGTTGCCCATTCGATGGCGTCGATCCCAGTGCCCGTGCGGCCGCCATGCGTCGTGACTTCCCATCCCGACGGAGTCGGCGCGTCACCCTCGCGGACCCGGCGCGCATCCACGCTCAGCACAATGCACTGCGATCCGAACCGCTGTGCCAGCTCGGCCAGCAGTTCCGGGCGCGCGATCGCCGCGGTGTTGACGCCCACCTTGTCCGCACCGGCGCGCAGCAGCACGTTGACGTCTTCCACCGACCGCACACCGCCGCCCACCGTCAACGGAATGAATACCTGCTCGGCGGTGCGCCGCACCACATCCAGCATCGTCGCCCGGCCCGAGGATGAGGCCGTAACGTCTAGGAAGGTCAGTTCGTCCACGCCCTCGGCGTCATACGCCGCGGCCAGCTCCACCGGATCTCCTGCATCACGCAGGTTTTCGAAGTTCACGCCCTTGACCACTCGACCATCGTCGACATCGAGGCAGGCGATGACACGGGTAGCAACACTCATCGGTAGTCCTCCGGATCCCCGACCTCGGCCAGCACTTCCAGGATCTGTTCGTGCACGCCGGGCGCGGCCACCAGCACCGACGGCGATTCGGGGGTCCAAGGATTACCGCGCAGGTCCGTCGCGTGACCGCCCGCGGCCTGCACCAGGGCGATACCGGCTGCGTGGTCCCACACATGTGCGCCGAAACTCACCGCACCACCAAGTATCCCGCCCGCGGTAAACGCCAAATCGATCCCGGTGCTGCCGTGCATGCGTAGCCGGGACGTGATGCGGCTCAGCTTCTCCAGCACCGTCAGCCGATAGCGCCCCGGCACCCGGCCCTTCCAGTCCACATTGAAGGTGCCCAGCCCCACCGCCACATCCGCGAGATCGACACGGGGCAACGGCGGCATCGGCACGCCGTTGCGCACCAGCGGACCACCCGCGAAGCCGGTGTACTTGTCCCCCATGAACGGCAACCAGGTCAGGCCGGCCACCGGTTCTCCGTCGGAGAGCAGCCCGAGCAGAATTGCCGCCATCGGCGAACCTGCCGCGTAGTTCACGGTGCCGTCGATGGGGTCGACCACCCAGACCAGCCCGGAATCCACCGCCGGACCGCCGAATTCCTCACCGTGCACGCCGATTCCGGTGCGCTCGGTGAGCGCAGCGACCACCATCCGTTCGATGGCGAGGTCCTCCTCGGTGGCGAAGTCCTTGCCGCCCTTGAAGACGACGCCATCGGCCCCGTGTCCGGCCACGAAACGCTGCGCCGCCACGTCCAGAATCGCGGACGCCTCAGAAATCAGCGCAGCCAGCTCCGTAGTCGTAGGCATGTCAGGAAACGGCAGCCAGAGCGTCGGGCAGGGTGAAACGGCCAGCGTAGAGGGCCTTTCCGACGATCGCGCCCTCGATGCCGGCCCCGGTCAGTTCTGCGATGGCACGCAGGTCATCGAGGCTCGAAACTCCACCGGAGGCAATGACGGGCGCGTTCGCCACACCCGCGACCTGTGCCAGCAGTTCGAGGTTCGGCCCGGTGAGGGTGCCGTCCTTCGTGACGTCGGTAACCACGTAACGCGAACACCCTTGGGAGCGCAGACGTTCCAGCACTTCCCAGAGGTCGCCGCCGTCACTGACCCAGCCACGGCCGCGCAGCCGGTGCTCGCCGTCCACAATTTGGACGTCGAGCCCCACCGCGACCCGCTCACCGTGCCGGGCGATCGCGGAAGCACACCACTCCGGATCTTCCAGCGCGGCAGTGCCGAGATTGACTCGGGCGCAACCGGTTGCGAGCGCTGCCGTCAACGATTCGTCGTCCCGGATGCCACCAGAGAGCTCCACCTTCACGTCGAGCTCGCCGACCACCTGTGCCAGCAGCTCGCGGTTGGAACCGCGCCCAAAAGCGGCATCCAGGTCCACCAGGTGCACCCACTCGGCACCATCGCTCTGCCACGCCAGCGCCGCATCACGCGGTGAGCCGTAGGTGGTTTCGCTGCCTGCCTTGCCCTGCACAAGGCGCACGGCCTGGCCGTCGGCGACATCGACCGCTGGTAATAGAACGAGACTCAAGAGATTCCCTTCACCCAATTGCTCAACAACACGGCCCCCGCGTCACCACTCTTCTCTGGATGGAACTGCGTGGCAGCGAGTGCCCCATTCTCCACCGCCGCGACAAACGGCACGTGATGGGTCGCCCATGTCAGCAGTGGCTTCGCGATGGGCGACTCGGCGGGCGTTTCCAGCTCCCACTTCTGCACCGCGTACGAATGCACGAAGTAAAAACGTGTGTCGGCGTCCAACCCGGCGAACAGGTCCGATCCGGTCGGCGCGTCGACGGTGTTCCAGCCCATATGCGGGATGACCGGCGCGTCCAGACGGCTGACCACGCCCGGCCATTGGCCGCATCCCTCGGTGTCGACACCGAATTCGATGCCGTGACCGAACAGGATCTGCATGCCGACGCAGATGCCCAGCACGGGGCGGCCGCCGGAGAGCCGAACGTCGATGATGCGCTCGCCGTCAATGCCGCGCAGTCCCTCCATGCACGCCGCAAAGGCGCCCACTCCGGGGACGGCCAGGCCGTCGGCATTGAGCGCCGTTTTGGCATCGGCGGTCACCGTGACATCGGCACCGACCCGTTCCAGCGCGCGCTGCGCGGATCTGAGATTTCCCGAACCGTAGTCGAGGACAACGACTTTGGGTCCGGCACCGGTCACAGGCTGCCCTTGGTCGACGGCACACCGGTTACTCGCGGATCGGGCTCGACGGCCTGGCGCAGTGCTCTGGCCACGGCCTTGTACTGGGCCTCGGTGATGTGGTGCGGGTCGCGACCGTACAGGGTGCGCACATGCAGGGCGATCCGCGCGTTGAGCGCCAACGACTCGAACACGTGCGCGTTGATGACGGTGTGGTACGGAACCGAAGAGCCCGCGATCGTGGTGTGCAGCAGGTGATCCGGCTCGCCGGTGTGCACGCAGTACGGTCGGCCCGAGACGTCCACCGCGGCGTGGGCCAGGGTCTCGTCCATCGGGATGAAGGCATCCCCGAACCTGCGGATTCCCTTCTTGTCTCCCAGGGCCTCGGCGAGTGCCTGGCCGAGAGTGATGGCAGTGTCCTCCACGGTGTGGTGGGCCTCGATCTCGGTGTCACCCTTGGCGGTGATCTTCAGATCGAAACTGGCGTGCGTCCCCAACGCAGTGAGCATGTGGTCGAAGAACGGCACCCCGGTGTCGATGTGCACCTGACCGGTGCCATCCAGGTTCAGTTCCACCACGATGTCCGACTCACGGGTCGCTCGGGCCACTCGTGCCACCCGGTTCCACACGGATGCTGTCATGAGGGCGCACCTTTCTCTAGGTCCGTCGCGGCCAGTTTGTCGCTGACCTTCAAGAACACGTCATTCTCGCTCGCCAGCCCGACGGTGACGCGCAAATAGCCCGGAATGCCGACATCGCGGATGAGAACACCCGCATCGAGATACCGCTGCCAGCTCGCTGCCGAATCGACAAACCTGCCGAACAGCACGAAGTTCGCGTCACTGGGGATCACCCGGAAACCGCTGGCCGACAACGCCTCCGACACTCTGATGCGTTCGGCGACCAACGTCGCGACGCTACCGAGGGTCTCGGCGCGGTGTTTCACCGCGGCGCGAGCGGCAGCCTGAGTGAGCACCGAGAGGTGGTACGGCAATCGCACCAAGAGCAGTGCGTCGATAACCGCCGGCGCCGCCACCAGGTAGCCGAGCCGCCCGCCCGCGAAGGCGAAGGCCTTACTCATGGTGCGGCTCACGATCAGCTTCGCCGGATACTCGTCCACGAGCGTGATTCCACTCGGTGCCGCCGAGAATTCGCCGTATGCCTCATCCAGGATCACCACTCCGGGAGCCGCGTCAAGGATCTGGCGCAGGTCCTCCAACGGCACAGACTGCCCCGTCGGGTTGTTGGGGCTCGTCACGAAGACGACATCCGGCCGACGCTCCCGAATCGCCGCGACCGCCGTGCGGATATCCAGCGAGAAATCCTCCGAACGCTGGGCCTGCAGCCATTCGGTCTGGGTTCCGTCGGAAATGATCGGGTGCATCGAGTAAGACGGTGTGAACCCCAGCGCGCTGCGCCCCGGCCCGCCGAAGGCTTGCAGCAGCTGCTGCAGTACTTCGTTCGAACCATTAGCCGCCCATACATTCTCGGCACCCACGGGTACGCCCGTCTGCTCCGTCAGGTATGCCGCCAGGTCGGTACGCAGGGCCACCGCATCCCGGTCCGGATAGCGGTGCAGTTCCGCGGCCACCCAGCGGACCGAGTCCGCCACATCGTCGATAAGACCAGCGGACGGTTCGTGTGGGTTCTCGTTCGTGTTCAGCCGCACCGGCACGGTCAACTGCGGTGCACCATAAGGACTCTTGCCTCGCAGGCTGTCCCGCAGCGGCAGGTCCTCCAGTCGGGCCGCGCTGCCGATCGGTGTGCTCATGATCGCTCGAACCTGCGTCGAACCGCCTCGCCGTGCGCAGGCAGATTCTCTGCATTGGCGAGCGTGATCACATGCCCGGAAACCTCTTTGAGAGCGGCCTCGGTGTAATCGACGATGTGGATACCGCGCAGGAAGGTCTGCACGGACAACCCGCTCGAATGCCGTGCACATCCGGCGGTGGGTAGTACGTGATTGGATCCGGCGCAGTAGTCGCCGAGACTTACCGGCGACCATGGCCCCACGAAGATCGCACCGGCGTTGCGAATGCGCGCGGCCACCGGCACCGGATTGGCTGTCTGAATTTCCAAGTGCTCGGCCGCATAGGCATTCACGACCTTGATTCCCGCACTGAGGTCATCGACGAGAACGATTCCGGATTGTGTGCCGGTCAGCGCGGCGGTGACGCGTTCTGCGTGCACAGTCGTCTCCAGCTGCGCGGCAGTCTCTTTCACCACGGCGTCGGCCAGCTTCTCGCTCGTGGTGACGAGCACGCTCGCCGCCAGCACGTCGTGTTCGGCCTGGCTGATCAGGTCGGCGGCCACATGTACCGGGTCGGCGGTCTCATCGGCCAGGACCGCGATTTCCGTGGGACCTGCCTCGGCGTCGATGCCCACCAACGATCGGCACAACCGCTTGGCCGCGGTCACGTAGATATTGCCGGGCCCGGTGATCATGTCGACCGATGCGAGCTCGGCGCCGTCGGTATCGGTACCACCGTGCGCCAGCAGCGCGACACCCTGCGCGCCACCCACTGCCCAGATCTCCTCGACGCCGAGCAGCTGTGCGGCCGCCAGAATCGTCGGGTGCGGCAGCCCGCCGAACTGAGCCTGCGGTGGTGACGCGATGACGAGCGACCCCACCCCGGCTGTCTGCGCCGGGACGACGTTCATCACGACACTCGACGGGTACACGGCATTGCCGCCCGGAACGTACAAGCCCACGCGCTCGACGGGAACCCAACGCTCGGTGACCGTGGCGCCATCGGCGACGGTGGTCACCGTGTCCTGGCGACGCTGATCGGCGTGCACCGCACGTGCCCGCAGAATGGCCACCTCGAGCGCGTCGCGCACCGCCGGGTCCAGCTCCGCGAGGGCGCGCTCCCGCTCGGCCGCCGGCACACGGACAGTCGCGGGGCGAACGCCATCGAACTGGGCGCTGTATTCCAGCGCGGCCTCGGCACCGCGATCCCTGACCGCCTCTACGACGGGCCGCACCGTCGGCAGCACGGCATCGACGTCGGTCCCGCCCCGCGGAAGGGCAGAGCGCAGATGGGACGGGGACAGGTTTGCACCACGCATGTCGATACGGCGAAGCAGCGATGAGCCGCCTGCGCGAAGAGCATCTGATGGGGTGGGTCCGTCGCTCACACCACCATTCTCCCAGAGCTGCTCAACACCATTTACCAGGTAGTCACCGGTTGTGTGTGACGCACGTCTAACTAGACTCATCGGCAGGAAAGCCGTACCGACCCACAACGATCGGATCATCGATGTCAGCAAACAATCAGCCCGGCGTGCCCATGCTTATGCCCGACTGGCTTGAACGAGCTCAGATCAAGTTCATGAACCCATTCATGGCCCGTATCGCACGCTTTCTGCCTTCATTCGCCACCGTTACACACTTCGGCCGTACGTCAGGCACCAAGTACGAAACCACGGTGAACGCATTCCGCAAAGGCAATGTCATCTCCATCGGGCTGATTCACGGTAAGACCAACTGGACCAAGAACGTGATCGCCGCCGGCGGCGCAGACATCAAGCTCTTTCGCGGCAAGCAGATCCAGGTGATCAACCCGCGCATCGTGGAGCAAGGCCAGGGAGATCCGGCGCTGACCCGCTCGACCCGCCAGGTCAACAAGCTGGCAGGGGTCTTCGTCGCCGATATCGCGAAGTAGCTCCCGTGTTGGATGCCCCCGGTTTCGATCGTTTGGTCCGGGGGCGATCGGCGATACGCTAGCGACCGCACTGGCGGCATATGCGCAGGTGCACGGCTCGCCCCGCAATCCGGTCTCCGAGAACGTCACGTTCCTGGGATGAGAAACTCCTGCTCGGGCCGCCCCGTGGTGCCGTACCGCAACCGCATCTCCAATTCCGACGCGCCCACCAGCGACGCGAGATAGCGTTGCGCCGTCGCGCGCGAGATCCCCACCGCGACAGCAACTTCCGCCGACGACATGGGTGAGGACGCATCCCGGATGGCCTGCAGCACGATCTGCTTGGTCGGCGACGAGGGAGTCGCGGAACGTGGCGCGCCGACGCTCGGGCGCAAGGACTCCAACGCGGCGTCTACCTCCGCGGCGCTGAGATCATCGCTGTCCAGGATCTTGCGGTAGCGCGCATATGCGGTGAGCCGCGCCACCAGCGCGGCGTGGGCGAACGGCTTCATCAGGTAGCTCACCGCGCCGGCGATCAATGCTTGACGGATCGTGTCGCCCTCGGCCGCCGCCGACAGCACCACCGCATCGCAACGCAACTCGCGCACGAAGTCGATCCCGGAACCGTCGGGCAGATACACGTCGACCAGCGCGAGATCGATGGCAGTAGACCTCGCTGCGTCGTGTGCCGCAGCGACGGTGTTCGCGATCGCCACCACCGTGAATCCCGGAACAGCATCGACAATCCCGGCGTGCAAGTTGGCCACCCGGAAGTCATCGTCGACGATCAGCACAGTGATCGTGGATTCATTCATTCCGGTTCCTTCCCTGCGGTATCGGCCATGGCCGCTGGCATTCGCGCGATGAACTCCGCCCCCGCGAGTCCAGGCCCGGCACCCGCCGCCGTTGCCAGCCACACGTCGCCGCCGAGCCCCCGCGCGATCTGACGGGCCAGCGCCAGGCCGACGCCGCGGCCACCCGGAACTGTCGCGTCCTCCTTGGTCGAGATCCCCTCCGCGAACAGACCATCCAGCATGGATTCGGCGACCCCGTCACCGCTGTCGGCCACGGTGATGTGCAGTGTCGAACCGTCCTGAACCACCCCGACCTCGACCCGCCGCTGCGAATCCGAGCCGGTACGCGCCGCGTCGATCGCGTTATCGATCAGGTTGCCCAACACGGTGGTGACATCCACCAGGTGCACCAGAGTGCCGGACACCCAGGTGTTGTCTCCCAGCGTCAGCGTGACGCCCGCCTCTCGTGCGTTCGCGGTCTTCGCGGCGATGAACGCCTGAAGATATGGATCGCTCAGTGTCTCGATGTCCGGGAGCGCGGCGCCCAGCGGGCCGTTGCCGAGGAGCTCGTCCAGGAAATGTGCGGCTTCCTGGGTTCGGTGCGCGTGCACCAGCCCGCTGAGCAGGTGCAAGCGGTTCGCGAATTCATGCCGCTGGGCGCGCAGCACGGCGCTCATGGACTGCACCGCGTCCAATTGCCGGGTCAGCGATTCGACATCCGTGCGATCGCGCACGGTCAGTACCGCTCCCAGCGGGCGGCCTTCCCGAGTCACCGGACGCGCCGTGATCACCACGACGCGCTCGCCCACCGTCGCCATAACTGGCACCGCGGACATGTCCCGCAGCACCGAGAGAACTCTTGGCGTCAAACCGATATCGCCGACCTGCCGCCCCGCAACATCGCCCAGTCCCAGCAGACGCGCGGCCTCGTCGTTGACGACGGTGGTTCTTCCGTCAACATCAATACCCAGCACCCCCTCCCCGATGCCGTGCAGAACCGCGGCCTGTTCGCGCACCAACTCGGCCAGCTCCGCGGGCTCCAGACCGAGCGTGAGGCTTCGCCACCGGCGAGCCAACAACACCGAGCCGGCGATCCCGCACAGAAATGCCGCGCCCACGATCCATCCCGCGATTCGCAGATCGGACAACAAACGGTCGCGTACCGCGGCCGTCGACACGCCTACGCTCACCTCCCCCACCACGGTCGATGAACCGGGTTGCCGCACCGGCACTTTGGCTCTGACAGATCCGCCCAGGGTGCCGGTTTCCACCACGACGACGTCGCGCCCGGCGAGGGCGCCGGAGGGGTCGGTGCTGACGGGGTGACCCAGTCGCTCCTGCGTGGGATGGGCCAGCCGGATCCCGTACTCATCGGTGATCACCACGAACAATGCCTCGTTGCGCTCCTGCACCGCGGTCGCGATGCGTTGCAACTGCCCGTCCGAAAGCTCGTTCGTGAGACCCGCACCCGGAGTGAGCGTGCCCTGCGCGTATTCGGTGACCCGGGCACGGACCTCTGGCATCGCCGCGACGGTGCCTGCGATCGCCAGTGCCCGCTGCCCGTACTCGGAGGAAAGCCGTCTATCGCCCACCACAGCAAGGATCGCGAACGTTAACCCCAGGGCCAGGAAAACGACGGCAACCTGCAGCAGAAGCACTTGTGTGCGCAATCGCAGCACTGTGCGCTTCCCAGAACTCATGTGCCAGAGCGTAGGCAGACCGTGCGCAGAATGCGCAAAACTGACGAAATCCACGATTTGCGCGGGTAGTGCGCACAAGCAGAAATCTGTGACGCGCACCACTTATGTTCAGTCTCCAGCGGCTAGCGAAGGAGAAGGCAATGGCGCTTCCACTCATCGAACTTCAGGGAGCAACCAAAAGGTTCCCCTCCAATCGGGGCGACGGCATCCACACCGCGGTCCGGGATCTGGACATCACCGTCGACGCCGGGGAATTCGTCGCCGTGGTCGGCCCCACCGGATGCGGCAAGTCCACCACCTTGTCCCTCGTGTCCGGACTCGAGCCGCCGTCGGCCGGCCGTGTCCTGGTGCGCGGCAAGGACGTATCCGGAATTCCGACGGGCATCGGATACATGTTCCAGCAGGACGCGGTACTGCCGTGGAAGAGCGTCATCGAGAACGTGGCACTTGGCCCGATATACCGCGGCGCGGGCAAGGGCGAGGCTCGCGAGAAGGCCGCCGACTGGGTGCGAACCGTCGGCCTCGCCGGTTTCGAGAAGTACTACCCACATCAGCTCTCCGGTGGCATGCGTAAGCGCGTGGCGCTGGCGCAGACGTTGGTCAACGAACCCGAGATCCTGCTCATGGACGAACCGTTCAGCGCCCTGGACGTGCAGACCCGCCAACTCATGCAGGACGAACTGCTGCGGGTGTGGTCAGGCACCGGCGCGGCGGTCATCTTTGTCACTCACGACCTGGAGGAGGCGATCGCGCTGGCAGACCGGGTCGTGGTGATGACCGCCAGCCCCGCCACCGTGTGTGGAGACTTCCCGGTCACGCTGGCGCGCCCCCGGGACGTCGAGGAGGTCAGGCTCACGGACGAGTTCCGAACCATCTACCGCGAGATCTGGGAGACACTGCGGGATCAGGTCGAGGCAGCCCGCGCGAAGGGAGAGTCTCGTGTCGCATAGCCTGCTCGAACGCCCGGCGGCCGAGAGTGACGAGGCGATCCTGCAACGCGCGCGTAAAAATAAGCGGCGCAGCCAGATTCGCGTATGGGGGCTGCGGGCCCTGCTGGTGGTGGTGTGGCTGGCCTCGTGGGAGCTGGCGGCGACGCTGTGGCTGGACCCATTCTTCTATTCGAAGCCCTCGTTTATCTGGGCGCGATTGGTCGAGTGGTTCACGATCGGCACCCAGTTCGGCTCGATATGGCTGCAGATCTTCACCACCGTGGAAGAGGCCGTTCTGGGCTTCCTGATCGGCACCGTCGCGGGCGTCACCTTGGGTGTCTTATTGGGCCGCAGTCGCTACTGGTCGGAAGTTCTGGCCCCGTTCATCAAGGCTCTCAACGCCGTTCCGCGCATCGTGCTGGCCTCTTTGTTCATCATCTGGTTCGGCCTGGGGCTCAGTTCCAAGGTTGCCACCGTAGTGGTTCTGGTGTTCTTCGCGGTCTTCTTCAACGCATTCACCGGTGCCCGCGAGGTCGATGGGAACGTGATCAACAACGCCCGGATTCTCGGCGCCAGCCCTGGCCGCATCCTTACCTCCATCGTGCTGCCCAGCGCGACGAGCTGGATTCTGTCGAGTTTGCATACCGCATTCGGGTTTGCCCTCATCGGTGCCGTCGTCGGTGAATATGCTGGTGCGAGCAAGGGATTGGGCCTTTTGATCAGCAATGCTCAGGGCACGTTCGACTCCGCGGGCATTTATGCCGGCATGATCATCATCACGGTCGTTGCCCTGCTCGCCGAATGGCTCATCGGTATCGCCGAATCGCGGCTGCTGAAATGGCGTCCCTCGCAGTCGAGTTCGGGTCACGGGGTGTAGGGATGAGAAAGCTCGCACTCGCCGTCGTTCTCGTCATCGCGGTGGCGCTCACCGCTGGATGCCGCGATTCCCGGCACATCCCCATGGCCAACGGCAGGCCGCAGGTCACCATCATGGTTGGCGGCCTCGAGAAGATCATCTACCTACCGGCGATGCTCACCCAGCAGCTGGGGCATTTCACGAACAACGACATCGACGTGACGCTGCTCAGTGAGCAGTCCGGGGCCACCGCGGAGACCGCGCTGCTCACCGGTGATGTGCAGGCGGTTGTGGGGTTCTACGACCACACCATCGACCTGCAGGCCAAGGAACAGTGCATTACCTCGGTGGTTCAGATGGCGGACGTTCCGGGTGAGGTGGAGCTGGTGTCGGCCAAAGACACCGCAACCATCGCCTCTCCTGCCGACTTTCGTGGCAAGAACCTCGGAGTCACCTCACTGGGATCCTCCACAGACTTCCTGACACAGGCCCTGGCCGGCCAAGCCGGACTGGGCACGGCCGACTACAACCGTGTGAAGGTAGGTGCCGGCCAAACATTCATCGCCGGAATGAATCACGACGGAATCGATGCGGGTATGACCACCGATCCGACGGTGGCGCAGATGGTGAACTCGGGTCAGGCCAAGGTCCTCATCGACCTGCGCACCGACTCCGGAACACGCCAGGCGCTGGGCGGGCTGTACCCGTCAACCTCGCTCTACATGCGGTGCGACACCGTGCAGGCGCATCCCGACATCGTGCAGAAGCTGGTCACGTCGTTCGTCCAAACGCTGCGATGGATCAAGCTGCATTCGCCCGCACAGATCGCGGACAAAATGCCACCTCAATACGCGGGCGCAAACAAGGACCTGTACCTGCAGTCGATCGCCGATTCCATCGGCATGTTCAACAGCGACGGAATCATGAAATCCGATGGCGCACAGAACGCATTGCGCATTCTCGGCATGTACTCGAAGAACGTGGCACCCGTGAAGCAACGGATCGATATCAACGCGACGTACACGACGGAGTTCGCGCGGGCCGCGCAGCGGGATTGAGGTTACATATCCAAACCGATGTCGAGCACCCTGGCGGAATGCGTCAGCGCACCGACCGCCAGGTAGTCGACACCCGTCTTCGCGTACGCCGCAGCCGTTTCGAGAGCAAGCCCCCCCGAGGCCTCCAGCTTGAGCTGCGGAGCGTGAGCATTGCGCCGCTGCACGGCCACCTGGGCCTGCCAGACGGGAAAGTTGTCCAGAAGCACAAGCTCCGCGCCCTCGGCCATGACCTCGTCAAGCTGTTCGAGCGAGTCGACCTCGACCTCACACTCGATGTTCGGCACTGCCGAGCGGAC
This sequence comes from Mycobacterium sp. D16R18, assembly GCA_002013775.1. Classification (GTDB taxonomy): domain Bacteria; phylum Actinomycetota; class Actinomycetes; order Mycobacteriales; family Mycobacteriaceae; genus Mycobacterium. Next base: position 168,236 of record MAFD01000003.1, on the reverse strand, counting down.
CGCGCGCAGCGCGGCCACCACCGAGCCGGCGGCCGCCACGTGGTTGTCCTTGATCAGCGCGGCATCGCCGAGGCCAAGTCGGTGGTTCACGCCGCCGCCGGCCCGAACGGCATACTTCTGCAGGAGTCGCAGTCCCGGCAGGGTTTTGCGGGTATCACGGATCTGCGCGTTACTACCGTCGACCGCGTCCACCCAGGCGGCGGTCGTGGTCGCGATACCCGAAAGATGACACACCAGGTTCAGCATGGTGCGTTCGGCGGTCAGCAGATCACGTGTGGGGGCGTTGACCGTGAGCAGCGCCGTTCCGGTACCCACCCGAGTGCCGTCGGTGAGGCGATTCTGCACGTGGTAATTCCCCGCGCCAACCACCGCATCGAGGACGATGAGGGCGATATCAACCCCGGCGATGACTCCGCCGGAACGCGTGACCATCGAGGCGGTGCATTCGGCGTCGGCGGGCACGGTTGCCTGGCTCGTGACATCTGGTCCATAGCGCAGGTCTTCTTCGAGTGCGCGTTGGACCACCGAACGTGCCTCGGCGAGTTCGGTTTCCGTCAGCGTCTCGGTCAACATGGCACTCCAGAAGGTAGCGCAACTTCGCATCCGTCGGCGTCCCGGCGGACCGGAAGACTGATCGCAAAGTCGGGATCGGTGCCCGGCCAGTCCGAGCGGGCATGGCAGCCACGGGATTCGGTACGCGCCGAGGCCGCTGCCACCACGGCGCCAGCGGTGAGCGTCAGCGCGGCGTCTTCGACCTCCCGCGGAGTCGATGTCGGCACCGCCGCGCACGACCGCAACTCGTCATCAAGTGTTTTGAGCCCCTCGGCATCCCGCAGTACCGAGGCCCAACGGCTCATCGCGGCCTGCAGGCGCCGACGGTCGAGACGCGGTTGCGCGTGTTGATGCTCGCCGGCGACGGACGACCGATCGGCCACCTGCGCGGCGGCCTCCCCTGCACGCCTGCCCACGACGAGGCCTTCCAATAAGCTATTGGAGGCCAGTCGGTTTGCCCCGTGCATTCCGGTACGCGCGACCTCACCCGCGGCGAACAACCCGGCGATCTCGGTCCGACCGTAGGGATCGGTGACGACACCGCCACAGCTGTAATGCGCCCCCGGTACCACCGGGATGAGCTGAGCCGTCGGATCGATACCCGCCGCCGCACACGCGGCGGTGATCGTGGGGAATCTGCGCGCGAAGTTGTCGATGGTGCGCGCGTCGAGATAGACGCACTGATCTCCGGTCTCGCGCAGCCGGCGCGCGATCGCCCCGGCCACCACGTCGCGTGGGGCCAGATCGCCCATGGGATGGACCCCGGCAGTCACCGAATCCCCCCGCGCATCAACAAGAGTGGCGCCCTCGCCGCGAACCGCCTCACTGATGAGCGGCCTGCATCCGGCGGCCCCTGGAGCATGCAGCATGGTCGGATGAAACTGGATGAACTCGATATCTGCCACCGGTACACCGGCACGTAGGGCCAGTGCGATCCCGTCTCCGGTTGATCCCTCTGGATTGGTGGTGGCCGAATACAGATGGCCGAGGCCGCCGGTCGCAAGAACCACGGCCCCGGTACGGATAACACCCAAGCCGTCACTATTTGCGACGAACACACCGCCCACGCCATCCGGCCCGATGAGAACGTCGTGCACCACATGGCTGCGCCGGATATCGAGCGTCGCCGCGGCGTGATCGAGCGCCCGCTGCACTTCCGCACCGGTCGCATCTCCGCCCGCATGGATGATCCGGCGGGTGCTGTGCCCGCCCTCGCGCGTCAATGCCCATTGCCCGGACCGTGTTTCGTCGAATCGAGCGCCGTCGGTCACCAGATCGCGCACCGCGCGGTAACCGTCCGACACGATCGATCGCACCGCATCGACATCGCACAGACCGCCCCCGGCGATCAGCGTGTCACGGACATGAGCCTGGACCGAATCGTCGGTGTCGGGCAGTACGACCGCGATACCGCCCTGGGCGAAATGTGTGGCAGTAGCACCGACCTTGCTGAGCACCAAGACCTTTCGGCCGCGACGGTGCGCCGCGAGCGCAGCCGCCAATCCGGCTACACCCGCACCGACGACAACCACATCTGCATCAGCACTCCAGGTGGTTCCCGCCGGCAGTGTCATTCTCCGCCGCCGGACTGTCCGATCTCGATCATCCGCTGCACACTTCGCCGCGCCAGCCGTGCGGTTTCCGGGTCCACATGCACTTCATCGCGGCCCTCCACGAGGCAGCGCAGCATCGCCGCAGGGGTGATCATCTTCATGTACGTGCACGAGGCCCGGTCGTTGACCGCCAGGAAATTCACGTCGGGCGCCGCCTTGCGCAGCTGGTGCAGCATGCCGACCTCAGTTGCCACCAGCACCTCCCGTGCGCGCGTCGCGCGGGCCGCGTCGAGCATTCCGCCCGTCGAGAGGATCTTCACCCGGTCGTCGGGTACGGCCCCCTCGCCGGCGAGGTAGAGCGCCGAAGTCGCGCAACCGCATTCGGGGTGCACAAACAGCTCGGCATCCGGGTGTGACCGTGCCTGCCCGGCAAGTTCATCACCGTTGATTCCGGCGTGCACGTGGCACTCACCCGCCCAGATCTGCAGGTTCTGGCGGCCCGTCACCCGCTTGACGTGTGCACCGAGGAACTGGTCCGGGCAGAACAGCACCTCGCGGTCGGGGTCGATCGACGCAACGACCTCGACGGCGTTCGAGGAGGTGCAGCAGATATCGGTGAGCGCCTTCACGGCCGCGGTGGTGTTGACGTACGAGACCACAACGGCGTCAGGGAAATCCGCCTTCCAGTCCCGCAGTTCCTCGGCGGTGATGGAATCGGCGAGTGAGCACCCGGCGCGCTGGTCAGGGATGAGCACCGTCTTGTCTGGACTGAGAATCTTGGCCGTCTCGGCCATGAAATGAACACCGCAGAACACGATGGTGTCTTCGGGCGCCTCGGCGGCGATGCGAGACAGCGCCAGAGAGTCGCCAACATGGTCCGCCACGTCCTGGATCGCCGGAAGCTGATAGTTATGCGCGAGCAGTGTGGCGCCGCGCTGCTTGGCCAGCCGGCGTACCTGCTCGGCCCAACGGGCATCGCCCTCCACGCCGGTGTATCCGCCGGGGCCGTCGATCACGCCGTCCAGTACCACGTCAGCTGCCGTCATGGCCGCCTCCTCGCGCCCTCGGGTCTCGGCCGGCCGTCGGGCTGCGTTTGGCCAACCGAGGTTTTCGACTTATGATCGAAAACATGGTCCATACTAGCACCGAGCACGAGGTGTTAGCCGTGGTGTTCCAAGTACGTCACTTCGGTGACACCGCAACCAGCGCAGACGGTCCTGTGCGCACGCCCGAGCTCGCCGTGCTGCTGTGGCAGCGCGCACTCGAACCGCACCACGGCGCCTGGGCACTCCCCGGTGGCCAGGTCCGCGCCGACGAGGACCTCCCCTCCTCCATCCGCCGGCAGCTCGCCGAAAAGGTCGACGTGCGTGAGCTGGCACACCTCGAACAGCTGGCTGTGTTTTCTGCACCGAGGCGTGTTCCCGGTCCGCGCACCATCGCCTCGACGTTCCTCGGACTCGTCCCCTTCCCTGCCACGCCTGAGCTTCCCGCCGATACCCAGTGGCACCGCGTGAGCAATCTGCCCGCGATGGCCTTCGACCACCACGTGATGGTTGCGCACGCCCACACCCGCCTGGTCGCCAAAATGTCCTACACGAACATCGGATTCGCCCTGGCGCCACAGGAATTCACACTTTCGACGCTCCGAGACATCTATTGCGCGACGCTGGGATATCCCGTCGACGCCACCAACCTGCAGCGTGTGTTGGTGCGGCGCGGAGTGCTCACGCCGACCGGAACCACCGTGCGATCAGGCCGCAGCGGAGGCCGTCCCGCGGCGCTCTACCGCTTCACCGATGACCGTTATCGGGTCACCGACGAGTTTGCTGCGCTGCGCCCTCCCGGCTGACGGGACTAGCTTCTTAGAGTCTCCTTAGGGTATGAATGCCGGGGACCTTGAAGGGAGCGCAGGCATGGCACCCCACGACCTGGCGATATCCGATGACGTTAAGTGGATCGGCGAACCGACTCATCAGGAGATCGAGCGCGGCGCTCGCCCGCTGCTGCCCACCGAGGATCCGTTCTACCTCCCGCCTCTCGGATTCGAACACGCCACACCGGGCACCGTGCTGCGCACCCGCGATGTTGAAATCGCGTTCATGGGCGTGATCCCCCAGCGATTTACCGCTACTCAGCTGCTGTACCGCAGCAATGACCTCAACCGGCGCGCGGATGCCGCGGTCACCACGGTGCTCACTCCCGTCGGCACCGACCCGACGGTAACCATCCCGATCGTGTCGTACCAATGCGCCATCGACGCCGTCACGGACCGCTGCTTCCCCTCGTACGCCCTACGACGGGGCGCACACGCGCTCGGCTCCTTCGCGCAGTTCGAACTGCTGCTGATCGCGGCGCTCCTTGCTCAGGGCTGGGCGGTGTCCATACCCGACCACGAAGGCGTCGACGGAATCTGGGGAGCCCCGGAGGAACCCGGATACCGGACCCTCGACGGACTTCGAGCGGCCCTGAACTGCGACAGGCTGGCATTGTCCCGGCGCGCACCCATCGGACTATGGGGTTACTCCGGCGGAGGCCTCGCCACCGCCTGGACGGCGGAGGTCAGTGCGGACTACGCACCCGAGCTCACCATCGCCGGCGCGGTGCTTGGGTCCCCCGTGGGCGACCTGGGACACACCTTCCGGCGGCTCAACGGCGGGCTGTTCGCTGCCCTACCCGGCCTCGTCGTCGCCGCGCTCTCGCATGTGTATCCCGGCCTTGAGCGCGTGATCGAGGAACACGCGACACCCCAGGGCAAGGAATTCCTCGGACGGCTCGAAGACATGCCAACCTTGCGGGCCATCGTCGCGATGGCCTTCAAGGACATGGATGATCTGGTGGACCAGCCACTGGACCAGCTGCTCGAGACACCCGAGGTGCAGCACGTCTTCGACAGCATCAAACTCGGTAAGACGGTCCCCACCCCGCCCGTCCTCATCGTCCAGGCCGTGCACGACCAGATCATTTCGACCTCATGCATCGACGAACTGGCAGATACCTACCGTGGCGGTGGCGCCCACGTCACCTATCACCGTGATCTGCTCAACGAGCACCTGCTGCTGCATCCCATGTCGGCGCCCATGTCGTTAGCGTGGCTGGGCGCCCGGTTGCGCGGTGAGACACTGCCGACGGCACCTCGTCGTACGAGCTGGCCGCTGGCATTCACGCCCTCGACCTACTTCGGCCTGCTCAAGCTGGGCTGGGTGAGCGCCAAGGTGATGGGCGGACGTCCCCTCTAACAGCCGCTCAACTGTTCAGTGCGGCAATGGCGGCGACCACCGCGGCCCTCTTGACCTGTTTATGCGCCCGGTCCGCGTGTTCGATGGTGCAGTCCGACAAGCCGCCGACCGCCACGGTCGCCCGAATCATCTGCGCCCCTGACGGTTTCGGGCCCGCGAGCAATACGATGAGCTTGCGCCGCCATTCGATCATCCATTCGCCCAGTTCGAACTGCCCCATGGTGGCCAGATCGCGCACGATGATGCCCATGACAACGCGGTGCGACCACAGCACGTCGAAGTAGTCCTCGAGTAGTTGGCGGGTGTCCCGCGAGCCGCTGGTGGCCAGAAACGCCTCCAGATCGTCCGCCATCGGCTGCACGATGCTGCGCACCAGATCCTCGCGTGATGAAAAGTGGTAGTAGAGAGCGGGCTTGGTGATTTCGAGCTGGGCCGCGATGTCCTGCAGGCTGGTGTTGCGCAACCCATGCTCGGCGAAGAGGTCTCGCGCGACGGCCTGGATGCGTTCCCTGGTGTTCGTCGCGCCGGGCGCCTCGGGGACCATCGTCCGATAGTAGTCCCTGACTTTCCGGTTGGTAAGCGCTATGCTCGGTCTACTTACCGATCGTTAAGTAAGGGGATGGCATGCGAGTGCTCATTTCGGGGGCCAGCGTCGCCGGCCCCACCCTGGCCTACTGGCTCGCGCGCTATGGATTCGACATCACAGTGGTCGAACGCTCGCCGGCTGCGCGCAAATCGGGGGGCCATGCCGTTGACCTGTTCAAGCCCGCGATGGACATCGTCGAGAAGATGGGAGTTCTCGACCGGATCGAGGCGCTCAAGGTGGGCACCGACCTCCTGTCGATCCACCGTGAGGGTAAGGCGGGCCTGGTGGACCTCCCCGAGGCGCTGATCTTCTCCGCAGTGTCGCAGCGCCACGTCGAGATCATGCGCGACGATCTCAGCGAGATCCTGTATGACGCCAGCTCCCCCACCGCGGAGTACATCTTCGGAGACTCGATTGCGGCGCTCACCGAAGACGACACTGGGGTGCATGTCACCTTCGAACAGGGCCCGGAGCGCCTGTTCGATCTCGTCATCGGCGCCGACGGACTGCACTCGAACGTTCGCAGTCTGGTGTTCGGTCCCGAGTCTGGCTGCTCGCATTGGCTGGGCGAGTACCTCGCCGTCGCGTCGATACCCAACTACCTCGATCTAGCCGACCGTGCGGTGATGTTCCCCAGGGTCGACCGAATGGCCGGCATATACAGCGCCGCGCAACTCCCCGATGCACGGGCGTTCTTCCTTTTCCGTACCCCCGAGCCACTTGACTACCACCACCGCGACGTACCGCGGCAAAAGGAACTCTTGCGAGACGCGTACGCCGACTTCGGCTGGGAGGTCCCCCGCATGCTCGCCGAGGTCGACACTACCGACGCCTTCTACATGGACTCGATCACCCAGCTGCGGATGAGCACCTGGTCCAAGGGCCGGATAACACTCGTCGGCGACGCTGGATACTGCCCCGGCCCGGCGGTGGGTGGAAGCACGAGTCTCGCGGTGGTTGGGGCATACGTGCTCGCCGGGGAAATCGCGACCGCCGCAGGTGATCACACCCGCGCCTACCCCGCCTGCGAGGCGGCCCTGGGCGAGTACGTGCGGCGCAGCCGTCAACTGGCTCTCACCGCATCGGACACCTTGGTGCCCAGGAGCCGTGTCGGCCTATGGACTCTTGTTCACGGCGCACGAATCCTTGGTCATTTGCCATCACCGCTGGCACACCTTGCCTCCCGACTGGTCGCGGCACGCGCGCTCAATATCCACGACACCTTCGCCATCCGTGATTACCAGGGACTCGTCCGCCCGTAGCACACTAGCCAGGTTTCGGATCGGAAAGCGCCAGAACATCATTGGAGACAGCGGTTGCCTCGTTGCTGGACGACACCGCTTCCTTGGAGTGGCCCGTTCACGCGTGAGCACCCCGTACGCTGACGTCCGGGTCGCTTCGAATCAGACAGAGGAGTCAGATGGACCGCACCGCCAATCCCTTGTTCAAGGCGGGTATGGCCGCTATCACCGCAACCGTCTTGGTCGTCGCACCAACGGCGGTTCCGCGTACGCCGCAGGCCATCTCATTGCCAGATATCCGATCCGCTTCAGTTCGTCTGAGCTCGTTCGTATTCACGCCACAGGCCAGCAAGGCCCCGCTGAGCATGTTGACGGGATTGAAGCTGCCGGCGCCGCCGACCGCGGCCGGGGCGTCGAGCGTGACGACCAGCCCTCTCTCACTAGCGTCGACCGCCCATCCCAGTCTCGCCGTGCAGCCGCGCTCGGTAGCCGCCGAGACCCTCGCACCCACCGCCGCGCCGACTCGGTCCAGTGCCCCCGCAGCGGCAGCCGTCGGACCTGCCGTGGCGAACTCCATCACCAATGGCATCGACCAGGCTTACCAGTTCATCCAGTACTGGGTGGATTACGGTGTGGACCTCGCGCAGTGGGGTGCCGGATTCGTTCCCGTCATCGGCGGACTTGTCAGCGCGCAGATCGGCATCGTCTACGACAACCTCATTCGGCCCATCGCCAACAGCTTTGTGTACAACCTTGTCGACCCGATCATCAACGACCCGAGCTTCTCCAACATCGTCAATTCGTTCGGACGATTCGGTAGTGACATCGTCAACTCCGTCATCAATTTCGCATGGGCGGAGGCACGCTACTTCCTACCGCCGTTGCCTCCCCTTCCCGGTGTGGCCCTGCAAGCGACTGCGGATGCCGTCGGTACGACGCCCACCTCCGTCCACGAAGCCTTGGCGCCCTTCACCAAGGCATTCAAGGATGCAGAGGCACATTTCGCCGAGGCGCTGGGTCTGACGAAAATCGATCAGAAGCTGACAAGCCTCGAAAAGACCGGCACCGCAGTGGAAACCACTGGTGATGCCGCAAAGGACACCATCAAGGGGATCACCAAGGAAGACGGTAAGGACGCAGCACCGGGCGCCATCGTCGATACCAAGGAGACCAAGGACGCACAGAGTCCGAAGGAGGCTGCCGAGACCGCGACACCCGCCAAGGACAAGGCTGCCACTGCCGCCGACAAGGAAAAGAAGGCGAACGAGACGGCCACGACCAATAGCAAGGAGACTGCGGCGGAAGGTACCAAGGATTCTCCGAAAGATGGCGCGCCCATCGGTGCGGTAACCGATGCGCCGGGGACCTCTGGTGAAGCGGCCCAGGGCGCCAAGCAGGCGAAAGGCACCGAGGGCACTAAGGATTCGGCGAAGGAAGACAAATCTCCCGCCGCGGTGACCAAGGATCAGTCAGACAAGCCGCTCAAGCCAAAGGTTCCCGCGGCCAGCACTACCGAACACGGCGCTGTCAGCGCGCAAGGCACCGTCCGCGGTCCGATTTCCCAGTCGACCACCGGACAAACCGGCGCGTCCGCGCCGGGTTCCAAGACCCCCGAAAATAAGACATCCGATACCAAGACCAAGGTCTCGGACACCAAAGGTTCGGAAACAACGACCTCCGACACGAAGGGTTCGCAGACAAAGGTCTCGGACACGAAGACCTCCGAATCCAAGAGTTCCGGATCCAAGTCGCCGAGCACTTCGTCGACGCACGACTCGGCGAGCAAGTCCTCGGGATCTGCGAGCAGCTCCTCCGCATCGGGCAGCGGGAGTTCGAAATCGAGCGGTGGCAGCCACGATTAGGCGTTGCGCGTCTCACCACTGGTGACGGCGGCCTGCGAGAAGTGTTGGAGCAAGAAATCATTCAGGCACCGGGTAGGCGCCGCGAGGGTGGTGGTGCCCCATGCCAGGGCAATGGAACGGTGGTGACCTCCGCCTGCGAGCGGTATTTCGCAGATATCGGGTGGAGTCCGGTCGTCATGAGGTAGGAGTGCAATGCCAAGGCCGCGGCCGATGAGTTCACGGATCGTGCCGAACTCGGTGACTTCGATGGCGATGTTTGGGGTGTATCCCGCTTCTCGACACCACGTCTCGGTGAGCTGCCGCAGGTTGTAGCTGGGCGGATTGGCGATGAACGTCTCGCCGGACAGCTCGTGCAGATGTAGTTGGGCTGCCGCGGCGAGCCGGTGGTCCGCGGGTACCGTAACCTGAATCTGCTGGATACCGATTGTGGTGTGGTACAGGCGCTCTGGTGCCGGAATCACGATGGCGAGGTCGAGATTCCCGGTCATCAATCCTGCGCCGAGTTCTGTTCCGTGCGCCTGCTTGAGGAGCACCCGGATGCCTGGGTGCCGATGCCGGAAGGCGGCGAGCAGATCCGGGATATGGCCCGACCCCATGGTGAGCGGGAATCCGAAACGCACCGTGCCGTGCTCCGGGTCCGCATCTCCGGTGAGCTCGGCGAGTGTGCGGTCCAGCTCGGCGAGAGGTTCACGCGCGCGAGCAGCCAGACGGCGCGCCTCAGGTGTCAGCCGCACCGTCCTACCGTCGTGAATGAGCAGCGGCACCCCGAGGGCCGTCTGCAGCGCGTGGATTCGTCGACTCATCGATGACTGTGGAATGTCCAGCGCGAGAGCGGCCTGCGTCATGTGTCCGTCGTGGGCGGACAGCTCCACCAGTGCCCGCAGTTGAGGAGCCAGCTGCGATGTCCATTGATCCATTATCGGATGCTACTCCCCCAATCATTCATTGGACGGAATGAATGACGGCGACGGATGGTGAACGGTATGACGAGATTCTCGAACACGTCCGGCGCGTCCCTTGACGATGCCGACGTGGTGTTGATCGGCGGCGGCATCATGTCCGCAACCTTGGGTTCGATGTTGTCGGTCCTGGAACCCGGCTGGCGAATCGTGTTACTGGAGAGGGCCGATGCGCTCGCCACCGAGAGCAGCGGCGCCTGGAACAACGCCGGTACCGGTCACAGCGGATTCTGCGAGCTCAACTACATGCCAGACCCCGCGGACGGCACCAAGCCCGCGGCGATAGCTCGCCAATTCCACCTGAGCCGTCAGTGGTGGTCCTATCTCGCAGACATCGGGTTGCTGCAACCCGATGCGTTCATTCACCCCGCCGCACACATGGACGTGGTGTTCGGTCAACGCGATGTCGACTACCTACGGCGTCGATACGAGACACTTTCCGCAGAGCCGATGTTCACCGGAATGCAGTTCAGCGATGCCCCCGGCACCATCGAGCGCTGGGCGCCGCTGGTGATGCGCGGCCGCACTCCCGATGAGCCTGTTGCCGCGACCCTGCACCCCGACGGAACCGATATCGATTTCGGCGCCCTCACTGGCGCGCTGACGCGCATCGTCACCGATCGCGGCGGACAGGTTCGCCTGGGCCACGACGTGCGCACGCTCCACCGAACCAGCGACGAATCATGGGTCGTAGGCGGGACAAATCCCCATGGGCACTTCACCATACGAGCTGGCAGCGTGTTCGTCGGTGCCGGTGGACACGCACTGCGGCTCCTGCAACGCGCGCGCCTCCCCGAGGTGCGTGGTTACGCGGTCTTGCCCGTCGGTGCTGCCTTCCTGCGGTGCGGGGATCCCGCCGTGGCCGATCAGCACGCGACCAAGGTGTACGGGCAAGCGCCCGTGGGTGCGCCGCCAATGTCAGTGCCGCACCTGGACAAACGCGTGGTTCACGATCGGCCGTACCTGATGTTCGGCCCGTATGCGACCTTCAGCACCAAGCTGCTCAAACATGGCCGCTGGGTCGACTTTTTCACCACAATGCGGTGGCACAACGTACACGTGATCGCGGCCGCGCTCATCCAGAACCTCGCGCTGGTTCGTTACCTGATCGCACAGGTGGTAGCGGGCCCGCGACAACGATTTTCGCAGTTGCGCCGGTACTACCCCGCCGCCGAACCCGGCGATTGGGAGCTTGTCCCGGCGGGACAACGGGCGCAACTCATTACACCCGAGCGCCGGCGGATAGGCGTGCTCCAGCAAGGTACCGAGCTCGTGGTCAGCGCCGACCGCACCATCGCGGGCTTGCTCGGCGCTTCTCCGGGTGCGTCCACCGCAGTCCCGATCATGCTCGACGCGCTCCAGCGCTGCTTTCCCGAGCGATGGCGCACCTCGTGGCAGAGAACAATGATCGGCGCGATTCCCGGTGCCGGGGACGTCATCTGGGATGCGGCGGCCATCACCAACTCCGTGCGGGTGACCGCACGCTCGTTGGGTCTCGACGAAGCTAGGCCGTCGAACTAGCACCTTCAACGGGCGGGACGGTCACGGGCGCCCGGTATACGGGGACCTTGGCCGGCGGCCAGGCATCGAGATCATCACGGGCACAGGCCACTACACAGAACATGTACGTGACCGCCGCGAGACATGGCGCCAGCGCGAGCGTGACCGCGATCTGACCCGGCGTGTGACCGTAGAACACCGCGGGCGCCTCGACGACATACTTGATGCGGTGCCCTTCATCGAGCTGAGCACCCGCGATATCCAGTACGCCATAACGCAGCCTGACTAGTGCCGCCCCGATACCCGCGGCCACTGCCGAGCCTGCCAGGGCACCCACGGCGAGCGCGCCCACCATGATCGGTCCACGATGCGCCCGCCACTGCCACGCCGCGGCGGACACGACCACCGCGACCACCGTCACCATCCCGATCAGGATGGTGGTGGCGATGAAGTAGTTGTCGGCCTCATTACCCAGGTGCACGAACACCCGGCCGTTGTCACGCGTATCGGCAATGGCGCCATGTACACCTGGTGCGATAACGCTCCATAACGCTCCCACCAACGCGCCGGCGGCGGTGAGCCCGCCGAACACGATCGCGGCCGCACGAAGATGAGAAAAACGAGGCGGTGCAACCTCATCAGCGGTGCTTGAGGCGACAGTTACAGGCCCGAACGGCTCTTCGCTGGCGCTCATCGGGACCAACGGCTCTTCATTCGCGCTCATCGCTGCTCGAGCTGCTTGGAGTCCGCCTCGCCGTGTCGCGAGCATTTCGCGCGCCAGCCATCCGGACGCACCTGCACGATCATCCGCCGCCCACATGCCGCACAGAATCGCGGAGGCTCCAAGCCCAGCTGCGCCGCCGTCGGCATAACCAGTCCCGTCGACCCGTCCATTGATTCGCCGGTGTACACGTTGTACTTGCCGGCGGATACCGGTTCTGTACCCATCACGTACAGGCTATTGGTCACAGGCTGCTGTTGAGTGCCTTGATCGGCATCTGCAGATCGACGAGCAGTTCCAGATCGGCCTCGGCCGGGCGGCCCAGCGTCGTCAGATAGTTGCCCACGATGACGGCATTGATACCGCCCAGAATGCCCTGCTTGGCGCCCAGATCACCCAGGGTGATCTCGCGTCCGCCGGCGAAGCGCAGCATGGTGCGTGGCAGCGCGAGACGGAACGCGGCGACGGCGCGCAGCGCGTCCGCGGCGGGGAGCACCTCGAGGTCGCCGAAGGGCGTTCCGGGGCGCGGGTTCAGGAAGTTCAGCGGAACCTCATCGGGTTCTAGCTCGGCCAGGTTCGCGGCGAATTCGGCGCGCTGCTCCAGCGTCTCGCCCATACCGAGGATGCCGCCACAGCAGACCTCCATGCCCGCCTCGCGAACCATCCTGAGTGTGTCCCAGCGCTCCTCCCAGCTGTGCGTGGTCACCACATTCGGGAAGTGCGACTTGGCGGTTTCAAGGTTGTGGTTGTAGCGGTGCACGCCCATCGCCGAGAGGCGGTCGACCTGCTCCTGGGTCAACATGCCCAGCGAGCAGGCGATCTGAATGTCCACCTCATTGCGGATGGCCTCGATACCGGCCGCAACCTGAGCAAGTAGCCGCTCGTCGGGGCCACGAACGGCCGCCACGATGCAGAACTCGGTGGCGCCGGACTTCGCGGTCTGTTTGGCGGCCTCGACCAGGCTGGGGATATCGAGCCAGGCGCTGCGCACGGGAGAGGCGAACAGACCGGACTGTGAACAGAAATGGCAGTCCTCGGGGCAGCCACCGGTCTTGAGGCTGATGATGCCCTCGACCTCGACTTCGGGGCCGCACCACTGCATCCGCACCTCGTGCGCGAGTGCCAGCAGCTCTTCGAGGCGCTCGTCAGGGAGCTGAAGTACCCGCAGCACCTGATCCTGGGTCAGGCCTACCCCCTGCTCGAGCACCTGCTCACGGGCAATGGCCAGAACGTCGCGATCCGTGTCGCCCGCGGTGGTTGCTTCGGCTGCCTGAGTCACGCAGCGCTCCTCACAGTGTCTTGTCTTTGTGTCTTGTCTCTGACGGTCCCTAACCTGAACGGTGTTCAGGTTAGAGTATTGCCATCACCGAGCCAAACAAGGGGCGTGCCGCCCCGCTCAACCGACACGACCTGGTGCGCCGGGCCACCGCGATTCTGGATGACTACGGGATCGCGGATCTGACGATGCGCCGCCTCGCCCGCGAGCTCGATATCGCACCGAGCGCGCTGTACTGGCACTTCGCGAACAAGCAGCAGCTACTCGGGGCGGTCGCCGATCACGTGCTGGCTCCGTTGGCGGAAAGCGATTGTCGTGATGTGCCCTGGCAGCAGCGCGTCGATTTTCTGTGCTCCGCGCTGCGCAACGCACTGCTCTCTCACAAGGACGGCGCGGAGCTAGTGTCGGCGAGCTTCGCCTCGGGCCAAACCTCCCACATGATCACGGTGCTCGATCGCCTGGCGGAGGCCGCTGTGACCTCGGGGCTAGGCGCGGTGCCTGCCGCACTGGCCGCCCGCAGCATCGTCTACTACGTATTGGGATATGTCGCCGACGAACAGTCGCGGTTGCAATGGGACTCCGCCGGCGCGCTGGAAGCGGGCCAGTCGTTCCTTTCCGACGGCTCGGCGCTCACCGATCCCACGGCGCAGTTCGGCTTCGGAGTGCGCCTCCTGGTGGACGGCATCGACCAGTTGGCCCATCAGTCCAGCCCAATCAGCTAGCGGCCACCAGCTCGGTCACCCACTGCGGGTCGAAGAGCGCGACGCTCATCTCGGCGAATACCGCGGGCATCAGCCGCGACGCCCCCTCCGGAATCACCGCACGCACCGGCGTCTTGAACTGATTGGCGAGTTCCTGACGGTTGAGTTGTTGCGGCAGGTCCGGCTCTGCCGGGAAACTCCCCACCACCAGGCCGGCACAGGGAACCGACTGCGCCGCAAGGGCTTCCAACGTAAGGGCAGTGTGATTCAGGGTGCCCAGGTCGGCAGTGGTCACTACCAGAACTGGCGCGTCGAGAACAATCGCCAGATCACGCAGAGTCTTACCCCCCGCGGCCAGCTCCACCAGGAGGCCACCCGCACCCTCAACCAGTGTCAATGCGCCGGGTCGGTCGAGAGCGAATATCGCCGTGGCCATCTGTACATGGTCGAGCAGGGCCAGACCGGCTCGCGACGCCGCGGCCACGGGTGCCAGCGGTTCCGGATAGCGGGCCAAGGTCTCGACATGGGTCACTCCGGACAAGCGGGCAACCTCATCGGCGTCACGGTCCTCACCGGTTTGCACCGGTTTACACACCGTCACCTCGATGCCCTGGCTCACCGCGGCCGCGGCCAGCGCCGCTGTCGCCACCGTCTTTCCCACCCCGGTCGATGTTCCGGTGACCAGGAGAACCGTCACCGGCGGGCCAGCGCCAATACGCCGGCGAGCACCTCACGCACACGATCCATATCGGCGTCGGTGAGCGAAGCCCGGGCCGTCAGGCGTAGCAGCGACTGTCCCTCGGGGACCGACGGTGGACGGAAACAGCCCACCCGCACGCCCTGCTCCAGGCACGCCTTGGCGGCGTTGAACGCGATCGTCGGATCACCGAGAACCACCGGTACCACCGCAGACTCGGGCGTGTCCGCTAATCCGCACCACTGCCCCAACGTCGCCGCGTGGTCGAGCACTGCGCGGACTCGTTCCGGTTCGGCAGCCAGCAGCCGCAGCGCCGCCAGCGCCGACCCGACCGCGGCCGGAGCGAGCCCGGTGTCGAAGATGAACGGCCGGGCGGCATCGATGAGGTGTGCCCGGACCGCCTCCGACCCCAGTACCGCTCCACCCTGGCTGCCCAGGGCCTTGGACAGCGTGACGGTGACGACGAGATCATCGAGACCGGCGAGACCGGATTCGGAGACCAGACCGCGACCACCGAATCCGCGTACGCCGAGCCCATGCGCCTCGTCGACCAGCAGTACCGCTGCGTGACTACGGCAGACGCGGTGCAGCTCGGAGAGGGGCGCGAGCGCACCGTCCGCGCTGAAGACCGCGTCGGTGAGAACCAGTGCGCGTTCCTCCGGACGTTGCGCCAGGGCCACCGCCACCGCCTGGGTATCGCGATACGGAGTCACGACCACTCGTGCCCGCGACAGGCGGCACGCGTCGATCAAAGAAGCATGGGTGCGCGCATCGGAGACGATGAGCGTTCCGGGACCGGAAAGTGCGACGACCGCTCCAAGATTGGCGGTGTAACCCGAGGAGAAGACCAGCGCCGAGGGCACGCCCATGAAGACCGCGAGCTCGCGCTCCAGCTCTTCATGCAGCTCGGTGTTGCCGGTGACCAGGCGTGAACCGGTGGAACCGGCACCCCAGATCCGCAGGGCCTCGACGCCGGCTTCGATGACTTCCGGATGGCATGCCAGGCCCAGGTAGTCGTTGGACGCCAGATCAATCTCGGGCTCGGCGGCGCTGCGGGTACGGAGCCTGCGGCGCAGTCCGGCAGCTTCCCGTTGACGCTCGACCTCACCCAACCAGGCAAGCGGTGATGATGCCTCGGCCATCGATGAGCCGCTTGCGCGAAGATCATCAGACACCGGCACCTCCTCTCCTGAACGGTGTTCAGGTTAGCGCACCGCTGACGCGGCTCCTACCGCTGTCGCCGCACTCACCATCGCGTGAGCGATTCGGTGGATCTCATCCTGATCGCAGATGTACGGCGGCATGGTGTAAATCAACGTCCGGAAGGGGCGCAGCCACACTCCTTCGTCCAATGCTGCGTCGGTGGCCACGCGCATACCGTCCGCGCCCAAGGGGTGGTCCATGTCGATGACACCGATTGCGCCGCACACGCGCACGTCGACAACCCCCTCGAGATCGGCGGCGGGCGCCAGGCCCTCACGCAATCCTGCGGAGATCTCCGCTATCCGCGACTTCCAGTCCCCCGAGAGCAGCAATTCGATCGAGGCGACCGCCACGGCACACGCCAACGGGTTGGCCATGAAGGTCGGGCCGTGCATGAGTGCGCCCGCCGCGCCGTCACTGATGGTTCGCGCAATCTTGGCGGTGCACAGCGTGGCCGCCAAAGTGAGATAACCGCCGGTCATCGCCTTGCCGACGCACATGATGTCGGGGCTGACCCCGGCATGGTCGGCGGCGAACAGCTCACCGGTGCGCCCGAAGCCCGTCGCGATCTCATCGAAGATCAGCAGTACGCCGTGCCTGTCACACATTGCGCGCAGCTCCGCCAAGTAGCGCGGATCGTGGAACCGCATGCCTCCGGCGCCCTGCACCACCGGTTCCACGATGACGGCCGCGAGTTCGGCGGCGTGCTCCGACAGCTCCGCCTCAAAACGCTGTGTGTACCCGTCGTCGTACGCGCTGGGGACCCGCTCGGCGAATATCTGCTTGGCCAGCACATCGGTCCAGAGCGAGTGCATGCCGCCCTCAGGGTCACACACACTCATCGGGGTGAAAGTGTCGCCGTGGTAGCCCCCGCGCCAGGTCATCAGGCGATGCTTGGCGGGCAGACCCAGGCTGCGCCAGTACTGCAGCGCCATCTTGATCGCCACTTCCACCGACACGGATCCGGAGTCGGAGAAAAACACCGTTTCCAGACCGGGCGGGGTCAGCTCCACGAGCAGCTGGGCGAGCCGCGCGGCGGGCTCGTGGGTCAGTCCCCCGAACATGACATGGCTCATCGACGCCACCTGTTCGGTCACCGCACGATCCAGCACGGGGTGACCGTGGCCGTGTATGCACGACCACCACGAGCTCATCGCGTCGAGCACTTCGGCGGGACGGCCATCACGCACCACGGTGATGTTCGGACCACTGGCACTGGTCACCACCAGCGGTCGCTGGGTTGTGTCGGGATCGCCGATCCTGCTGTATGGATGCCACAAATGCGCAGCATCGACGGCTCCGACCTCATCGGGTGTCAACCTCGGCACAGTCGTCGAGCCTGTCACAGGCCCTCAGCATCGAGCCATTCGCCTCGCGCGCACACGCCGTTGGCGCGCACCTGCGGAGACTCTCGGCAACCATAGGTACATTGGGGGCGAAAATGTTCTTCGTCTCAGCAACTAAGCCTATGACCGATCCCGAGGTGCCCCCCGCCCCGGCGGTCGACGCCACCCCAAAACCCAAGAGTGACAAGGGTTTTTACCGCCATGACCTCGATGGTTTACGCGGTATCGCCATTTTTCTGGTCGCGGTGTTTCACGTGTGGTTCGGCCGGGTGTCGGGTGGAGTTGACGTCTTCTTAACCCTCTCGGGCTTTTTCTACGGCAGCAAGCTACTTCGCACAGCGACCACACAGGGAACGTCCCTCAACCCGATACCGGTCCTGAAACGACTGGTCCGACGCTTGCTCCCCGCCCTGATTCTGGTGTTGGCGGCCTGCGCCGTCCTGACCGTCCTGGTGCAGCCGGAAACCCGGTGGGAGACGTTCGCCGAGCAGAGTCTGGCCAGCCTGGGCTACTACCAGAACTGGGAGCTCGCCAACACCGCCGCCGACTACCTAGCGGCCAGCGAGTCGGTGAGCCCGTTGCAGCACCTCTGGTCAATGTCGGTCCAGGGGCAGTTCTATGTCGGCTTCCTGGCGTTGGTGTACCTGCTGGCCGTTCTTCTGCGCAAACCACTCGGCCGGTACATGCGCCCCGTCCTCATCGCCGTCATCGCGGGCTTGACCGCCGCGTCCTTCGGATACGCGATCTACGCCCATCTCGACTTCCAGTCGATCGCGTACTACAACACGTTCGCGCGTGCCTGGGAGCTGCTACTCGGTGTGCTGGTGGGCGCGTTGGTGGCTGGAACGCGCTGGCCGATGTGGCTGCGCCAGGTGCTCGGCATCATCGCCGTGGCGGCGATCCTGTCCTGTGGCGCGCTCATCAACGGTGTACGCGAGTTCCCGGGCCCACTGGCGTTGGTGCCCGTCGTCGCCACCCTCGTCCTCATCTTGTCGGCGGCAAACCTTCCCCTAGGCACGGCGCAACCGGTCGCCAACCGATTCCTCGCCACCAGGCCGCTGGTCGAGCTGGGGTCATTGGCCTACTCGCTGTATCTGTGGCACTGGCCGCTGCTGGTCTATTGGTTGGTCTACAGCGGCCAACCGAAGGTCTCGTTGTGGGAGGGTGCCGCCATCCTCGGCATCTCCCTGGCCCTGGCGTACCTGACCAACAAATACGTCGAGACTCCCCTGCGATATCCCCGGGTGCTCCCAAAATCCGCCACGCTGTGGACCAGGTTGCGGCGCCCCACTCTGGCGCTGGGGACCGCGATCGTGTTGATGGCGGTCGCGCTGACAGCCACCTCGTTCACCTGGCTTGAACATGTCACCGTGCAGCGATCCAACGGCAAGGAGCTCTCCGGCCTGCGTCCGCGCGACTACCCGGGCGCGGGGGCCCTGCTGTACGGCGACCGCGTGCCCGATCTGCCGATGCGGCCCACCACATTGGAGGCCTCCGACGATCTGCCGATCACCACCGAGCAGGACTGCATCAGCGATTTCCGGAATCGCGCGGTCATCTCTTGCACCTACGGCAATCCGCATGCCACGCGAACCATCGCGCTGGCCGGTGGGTCACATGCCGAGCACTGGATCACCGCGCTCGACATCCTGGGTCGCCAGCACAACTTCAAGATCACCACCTACCTCAAGATGGGTTGCCCGCTCAGTACCGAAGAGGTCCCTCGTATCGCCGGGTCGAACGATCCGTACCCCGATTGCAAGAAGTGGGTCGACGAGGTGATGTCGCGATTGATCAAGGAACACCCCGACTACGTGTTCACCACCACCACCCGCCCCCGCTCGGCCCTGGGCACCGGTGATGTGATGCCCGATAGCTATTTGGGCATCTGGACGGCGTTCGATGAGGCTGGAATCCCCGTTCTCGGAATGCGCGATACCCCCTGGCTGATCGACAAGGACGGCACCACATACACCGCGGCCGACTGTATCTCCGCGGGCGGAAACTCCGATTCGTGCGCCATGGATCGCAACCGTGCACTCGACGACGTGAATCCCACGCTCGCCATCACGAACCAGTTCCCGCTGCTGAAGATCCTCGACATGACCAAGGCAGTGTGCCGTCCCGACAAATGTCGCGTAGTGGAAGGAAACGTGTTGGTGTATCACGATTCTCACCACATTTCGGCCACCTATATGCGGACCATGGCCAAGGAACTGGGACGGCAGATCGCGATCGCGACCGGGTGGTGGCGCCCAGCGCCGCCGCCGGGCCAGTGAGGCGCGCGATCCCGACGCCGGACCGATAGGGTCTATCAGCATGACCCTGCCACCGCTTCAGGTATGGCCGGGCAATCCATATCCACTGGGTGCCACCTACGACGGTGCCGGCACCAACTTCTCGGTGTTCTCCGAGGTGGCCACAGCCGTCGAGCTGTGCCTCATCGCCAAGGACGGCGCCGAGACCCGGGTACCCCTCGACGAGGTCGACGGGTACGTGTGGCACTGCTATCTGCCGACCATCTCCCCCGGCCAGCGGTACGGATTCCGGGTGCACGGGCCGTGGGATCCCGACAACGGACACCGCTGCGACCCGGACAAGCTGCTGCTCGACCCGTACGGCAAGGCGTTCCACGGCGAATTCGGCTACGGTCCCGAGACCGACCCGCCACTGCTGTCCTACCAGACCGACCCAGTGGACACCGAGGTACTTGTCGCGCGAGACTCGCTGGGCCACACCATGACCTCCGTCGTCATCAACCCATATTTCGACTGGGGCTCGGATCGTCGCCCGCGCACCCCGTACCACGAGACGGTCATCTACGAAGCCCATGTCAAGGGCATGACACAGACTCATCCCGGGGTTCCCGAGGAGCTCAGGGGCACCTACGCCGGCCTGGCCCATCCGGTCGTGATCGACCACCTGTGTTCTCTCGGGGTCACCGCCATTGAACTGATGCCGGTGCACCAGTTCTTCCACGACAGCCGGTTGATCTCCCTCGGGTTGCGAAACTATTGGGGGTACAACACTTTTGGATTTCTGGCTCCGCACGCGGCGTATGCGTCGTCACCACATGCCGGCGGTGCGGTCGCCGAGTTCAAGGCAATGGTGCGGGCCCTGCACGAGGCAGATATCGAGGTCATCCTCGACGTCGTCTACAACCACACGGCCGAGGGTGACCACATCGGTCCAACCCTGAGTTTCCGCGGTATCGACAACCGCGCCTACTACAAACTCAATGACGACAACCTCGCGCGCTACACCGACTACACCGGCACGGGGAACAGTCTCAACGCGCGCAACCCCCACACATTGCAACTGATCATGGACTCACTGCGCTACTGGGTCACCGAGATGCATGTCGACGGGTTCCGCTTCGACCTGGCCTCAACCCTGGCCCGTGAGCTGCACGATGTCGACCGGCTCTCGGCCTTCTTCGATCTGGTACAACAGGATCCCATCGTCAGCCAGGTCAAACTGATCGCCGAGCCCTGGGATATCGGCGAGGGCGGATACCAGGTCGGCAATTTTCCCGGGCTATGGACCGAATGGAACGGCAAGTTCCGCGATACCGTCCGTGACTACTGGCGGGGCCAGCCCGCCACGCTCGGAGAATTCGCCTCCCGGCTCACCGGGTCCTCCGACCTGTACGAGGCCACCGGGCGCCGCCCCAGTGCCAGCATCAACTTCGTCACCGCACACGACGGCTTCACACTGCGAGATCTGGTCTCCTACAACGAAAAACACAACGAGGCCAACGGCGAGAACAATAAGGACGGCGAAACCTACAACCGCTCGTGGAACTGCGGTGTGGAGGGGCCCACCGATGATGCGGCGATTATCGCGCTGCGCGCGCGCCAGATACGCAACATCTTCGCGACACTGGTGCTGAGCCAGGGCACCCCGATGCTCTCTCATGGCGACGAGATAGGCCGGACCCAGCAGGGCAACAACAATGTGTACTGCCAGGATTCGACGCTGTCGTGGATGGACTGGGATTTGGCGCAGACAAACTCCGACCTGCTGCAATTCGCCAGAACGGTGATCGCGTTACGCAAACAGCACCCGGTGTTCCGGCGCCGCCGGTTCTTCGCCGGACGTCCCATCCGGGAAGGCGAGGAAGTCCGCGACATCGCCTGGCTGACACCCGCAGGCGAGGAAATGACCACCGCCGACTGGGACAGTGGTTTCGGTAAGAGCCTGGCCGTCTTCCTCAACGGCGATGCGATTCCTGAACCCAACGCGCGCGGCGAACGTGTCTCCGGGGACTCATTCCTGTTGTGCTTCAACGCCTACGACGAGCCACTGGATTTCGTGACACCCGACGGCGACTACGCGGCGCAGTGGACCGCGGTACTGGACACCGGCGAGCCGGACGGTCAGTGCTCGGCGGTAGTCGACGCGGGCAAGGCCGTGCACGTGCAGGACCGCGCCCTCGTCGTGCTGCGCAAGAGCGGATAGTCGGCGCTACGTCAGGTAGCGGAACGCCGCCGAATCCGGTTCAAGCCGCTCGATGTCCAGATCGGACGCCTGCATCCGATCCAGCAGGCCCGCCAGATCGTCGGCATTGCTGAGCTCGATGCCCACCAGGGCGGCACCCATCTCGCGGTTGTTCCGCTTGACGTACTCGAACAGCGTGATGTCATCGTTGGGGCCGAGTATTTCCCCGAGGAACCGGCGCAACGCGCCCGGCTCCTGCGGGAAGTCGACGAGGAAGTAGTGCTTGAGCCCCAGGTGCACCAGGGAGCGCTCCAGGATCTCGCCGTATCGCGAAACATCGTTGTTGCCGCCGGAAATCAGACAGACAACGGTCTCGCCCGGCGCCAGGTCCAGCTCCGATAACGCAGCGACCGACAGCGCACCAGCGGGCTCGGCGATGATGCCCTCATTCTGGTAGAGCTCGAGCATCGCGGTGCAGGCCGCGCCTTCGTCGACGGTCATCAAGGTGAGGGTGTCGCCCGCCGCGGCCAGCAGTCGGTACGGAACCGCCCCGGCGACCTGTACGGCGCAGCCGTCTACGAAGGGATCAACGTGATCGAGCGGGACCGGCCCACCCGCGCGCATGGCGGCCGCCATACATGCGGCGCCCGCCGGCTCAACGCCCACGACCCGTACCTGCGGAGCCCGTTCCCGCAAGTACGTGACGATTCCGGAGATACATCCGCCGCCGCCGACGGGGACCACCACCACGTCCGGCTGGACGTCGAGCTGGTCGAGGATCTCGGCGGCAATGGTGCCCTGCCCGGCAATGGTCCGCGGATCGTCGAACGCCGGGACCAGGGTGGCACCGGTGCGTTCAGCATCGGCCTTGGCCGCCGCGGCGGCATCGTCGTAACCATGCCCCACCGCGATGAGCTCCACGAATCCGTTGCCGTGGTAGATGATTCGTTGCCGCTTCTGCTTCGGAGTCTTACTGGGGATGTACACACGGCCATGCACACCCATCGACTTGCACGCCAGCGCGAATCCCTGCGCGTGGTTACCCGCGCTGGAGCACACCACACCGGCGGCTTTCTCCTCATCACTGAGCTGCATCAGGAGGTTGAAGGCCCCTCGTAGCTTGTATGAGCGAACCGACTGCAGATCTTCACGTTTGAGGTACACGTTGGCGCCGGTCAGCGCGGAGAGGCGATCGGCGTGCTGAACGGGAGTGGGGTGCACCACCTCGTCGATGCGTTTGGCCGCCGCATCGATATCGCTGGCAGTGACGGCCTGGGCCGTGCTCAAGAGACGGGTGTCAGCACGAAAACCGGGATCTGACGGTCGGTCTTGGTCTGGTATTCCGCATACGGCGGGTACGCCTCCACGGCACGGTCCCACCACGGCGCTTTCTCGTCGCCGAAGACCTCGCGGGCCTGGTAGTCCTTGGTGGTGCTGCCGTCCTGCAGCTCGACGAGCGGGTTCTCTTTCACGTTGTAGTACCACACGGGGTTCTTGGGCGCGCCGCCGAGCGAGGCGACGATGGCGTACTCGCCGTCGTGCTCCACCCGCATCAAGGCGATCTTGCGCAGCTTGCCGGACTTGGCGCCGAGCGAGGTCAGCAAAATCACCGGCATGTCCGCGATGGTGATGCCGTCGGTGGTCCCGCTCTCGATAATCTTGGTCACCTGCTTCTGCGACCAATCGAGTCCACTGGGTTCGTACTCACCGGTTAATGGCATGCCGACAACTGTATCGCTCCACCTACCGGGGAATCACGCCGATAACGCGGAAGGCCCGGGAGCCCGGCCTGCACCGGACACCCCGTGACTTTAGTTCTACCTCCCATGATCGGAGTGTTCGGTTGACCGAACTTCCTCGTTAGGCATATCCTCTATTCATGACAACCTTCGAGCGCGCGGCACATGGGGTGCGGTCGGTGGACGTCTCGGGCGTGGCATGGCCCCCCTACAAGCTGCTCGCGCTCGGAGTCGGCACTGCCGTCTTCGTGGCCACCCTCTTGCTGGTGGCGTCGATGTCGACAGCGGTGCTCTCGGCGAGCGCCGTGGCCAGCATGGTCTGGCTCGCCGGCTCGCTCATTCACTGAGCAGAACCTCCCCACGGGGTGTAATACATCCCCATGTCTTCGCCAAGCGAATCGGCTGCCGAACATCCTGTCGGGCACCGCATGGAGCGGCTTGCCCATGGGGTGACCGATGACGTGCTGGCCGCCGAGAAACATCTGCCGTCCTGGCTGCGCCCGGGCGCGCCCGAAAGCCGAATACCGGTTCTCATCGCTCTCGTCGCCGCGATCGGCCTGCAGTTGGCCATTCCCGCACAGTTCAATCTGACGCCGCGCTGGCCGTTACCCGCCCTTGAGTCCGCGCTGCTGGTCGTCCTGGTGATCCTCAACCCCATAAAGTTCACGCGTTCAACGACTCTCGGACGTTGGGCGACCTATCTGCTGATCGCAGCCATTACCGCCGACAACACCATCTCCGCGGCGCTGCTGGATTACAAGATCGTGACGGGGCAGATGGGCGACAACCCGCGCGTGCTCCTCGGCAGTGGCCTGGCGATCTTCATCACCAACGTCATCGTATTCGGCATGTGGTACTGGGAGTTTGACCGCGGCGGACCCTTCGCGCGCCGAACCCCAGAACGGCCGCATCCGGACTTCATGTTTCCCCAGATGGCCAACCCCGAACTCGCGCCGCCAGATTGGCGGCCGAAGTTCCCCGATTACCTGTACGTGAGCTTCACCAACGTCGTCGCGTTCTCCCCCACCGACACCATGCCGCTCTCGCGGTGGGCCAAGATGCTGATGACGCTGCAATCAATCGTGGCGCTGTCCACCGTGGCACTGGTGCTCGCCCGCGCCGTGAACATCCTGGGCTAGCAGTGATCTCACAGGACTCCGCCCCGACATCGGATGACCCCGGGACCCTTAATCGGGTCCTTCACCTGGCCACGATGATCGCGGTGAATGCGATTCCACTCACCGGCTGGTTCGTGGGCGGCTGGTCGGCCGGCACGACACTCGCGGTGTACTGGTTCGAGACCGTGGTGGCTTCCCTGTTCGTCGCACTCCGGGCCCTGCTGCACAGGCGGTGGAGTCCGCGCCGCGGGCACTTCCGATACGAGGCGCCCGGGCCGGACCAGAGCTACTCGCGAACCTCCTTCGTCAAGGGATTCCTGTTCACGACTCTGGTCTTCTCGGCGGCGCATGGATTCTTTCTCGCCGTCATCATTTTTCTGCTCACCCACAACGGCAAGGCCGCACTGATCGGTATCGACTGGCACAGCGTGGGATTCGGGTGCCTTCAGGTGCTTATCGCGCTGGCCGTCGACTTCCTGGTCGATCTTCCCTCCCTGCGCCGATGGTCCTTCTGGCAGCTGGAGGTGATGGCGAGTCGCGGGTTTATGCGGGTTGCCGTCGTGCATCTGACCCTGATCTTCGGGATGTTCGCGGTCGCTGTCACCGACGCACCGTCGGCACTGTTCGGGGTGTTCGTCGTCCTGAAGACCATGTATTCGCTCAGCGTCACCTTCCCGCAATGGGAGCCCGCTACCCCGCCGCGCTGGCTCAGTAGTGCTATGAATCGGATCCCGAGCGCACGTCCGGGACTGACCTTCGAGGAGCAATGGGTCAAGGATCGCAAAGCCGAGACCGCACGGCGAAAGAAGAACGAAGAGCCGTGGACGGGGGCACGGCGCTAATCGCCTGTCAGATGGGGTCGCTGCTGGAGTAGGTGTCGTTCGACTCCGGGCGTGCACCGTAGCGCTGGGCGTAGGTCTCGTGCTTGCGCACATGCTTCTCGCGATTCCCGATGTCGGCGAGTTTCGGATCCAGATCGTGCTGAGCCAACCGGTAGCGGCGCCAAATCTTGTTGAGAGCGTGCGTCATCAGGATCGCCCAGACATAGATGGGCAGGGTGATCGCCACGTGCAGGAGCAAGCCGCCCGGCAGCAGCCAGAATGGAGCCAGGATGAAATGCGGCGGGATCACGTATCGGATCATGTGCCGCCGAATGGCGCCGGGGCCGGACAAATCGTTGGCCACCCAGTCCCGCATCGAGTCGGGCAAGCGCCTTCCATAGGCGTAGGTGATGTACTGCCCAGCGGTGGGCCGATCGGTCGTCATACAAACTCCTGCGCGTCTAAGTCGGCTCTCGCCGGAGACAGCCCCGCTAATACAGATAGAGCCCCCGGAGAGCGCCGTCAAGAACTATAGACGCGCCCCTGTCCTACGGTGTTGTCGGGTTGCTAATCTTTGCAAGTTGTTGTGTGGTGAGGTGGACTTGATATGGATGCACGTCAGCCGCTGTATCGGATGAAGGCGGATTTCTTCAAAACGTTGGGACATCCCGTGCGAATACGCGTGCTGGAGCTGCTCAGCGAACGTGATCGGGCGGTGTCCGAGATGCTGCCCGAGGTAGGTATCGAGGCGGCCAATCTGTCACAGCAGTTGGCCGTGCTCCGACATGCCGGGCTGGTGACAGCGCGTCGCGAAGGACTCTCGGTGCTGTACACCTTGACATCACCGCGAGTGGCGGAGCTGCTGGCCACTGCACGCAAGATCTTGACCGGTGTGGTCGCCGATCAAGCCGAATGGCTCGATGCCGTCTCCGTGGAACCCGCCGAGGTCACGCAGAGCCGCCGCGGAGAACTAGCCGCCCAGACAACCCGGTCCGAGTAGCGCCTTGAGATCCCCCATCAGGGCCGAGGACGGTGTCACCCGAAGCGACTGATCGAGCTCCAGCGTGGTGACGCGCTCGCCACTGATCAAACGCAGATGAACCTGGTTGGTACCGGGATGCCGCGCCAATACTTGCTTGAGCGCGGTGACCTTATCGATGGTGCACTGCCTCGTCGGCAGCGTCACGGCAACCGGACGATCATCGGATGCCTGCGAGAAATCGGGCACCACAAGATCATTGGCGATCAGGGAGATTCGATCATCGCGTATCGCCACCTTCGCGTT
The DNA here is from genome assembly GCA_002013775.1 of Mycobacterium sp. D16R18. Lineage (GTDB taxonomy): Bacteria > Actinomycetota > Actinomycetes > Mycobacteriales > Mycobacteriaceae > Mycobacterium. Next base: position 141,400 of record MAFD01000003.1, on the reverse strand, counting down.
CACCAGAACCACCGCGTCGTCGGCTATCTCGGCGCCATACACCGAATAGGCCTGCGGGAAGAAGAGCACCTCGATGCCACCCGTGAGGTCCTCGAGCTGCGCTGACGCCCAGGGCATGCCGTTCTTGTTCACACGACGGTTGACCGAGGCGAGAATCCCGCCCACACGCACCTGGGTGTCGTTGGCGATATCACCTTCGAGGATGGTGGGAATCTGGGTGTCGGTCTGACGGCCCAGCAGGTGCGCCACCCCATTGAGCGGATGCCCGGATACATACAGGCCCAGCATTTCTCGCTCGAGGGCGAGCTTGTGCTTCTCTTCCCATTCGTCGTCGGGCACCTTGATGGCGAACACATTGGCTGCGTCGGCGTCGTCATCTCCCGCACCTCCGAAGAGGTCGAACTGCCCCATCGCTTCGGCCTTCTTGGTGCCCAGCACCGAGTCGACGGCATCGGACTGGACGAGGAACAGCCCCTTGCGGGAATGCCCCAGGGAGTCAAAGGCCCCCGCCTTCACCAGCGATTCCGTGACCTTCTTATTGCAGGCCGCGATGTCAATCTTGTGCAGATAGTCCGAGAAGTCGGTAAAGGCGCCCTTCGATTCTCGGGTCGCGATGAGCGACTGCACCACATTGGCGCCGACATTGCGGACACCACCGAGCCCGTAGCGGATGTCCTCGCCCACCGATGCGAAGTTGTGTACCGACTCGTTGACGTCCGGCGGTAGCACCGTGATGCCCAGACGACGGCAGTCCGCGAGGTAGATGGCGGCCTTATCCTTGTCGTCGCCCACGGAAGTGAGCAGGCCAGCCATGTATTCGCCCGGGTAATTGGCCTTGAGGTAGGCGGTCCAGAACGACACCAACCCGTACCCGGCGGCATGCGACTTGTTGAACGCGTAGCCGGCGAACGGAAGAATGGTGTCCCACAACGCCTTGACGGCCTTCTCGGAGAAGCCGTTGTTGGTCATGCCTTCGTAAAAGCCCTTGTACTCGGCCTCCAGCACCTCAAGCTTCTTCTTGCCCATGGCCTTACGGAGCGCATCGGCCTTACCCATCGAGTACGAGGCGACCTTCTGGGCGATGAACATGATCTGCTCTTGGTAGACGATCAGACCGTAGGTCTCCGAGAGGATGTCCTTCAGCGGCTCTTCCAGCTCGGGGTGAATCGGCTTGATCGGCTGCCGGCCGTTCTTACGGTCGGCGTAGTCGTTGTGCGCGTTCATGCCCATCGGGCCGGGACGGTACAGCGCCAGCACGGCGACGATGTCGTTGAATCCGGTGGGCTGCATGCGGCGCAGCAGATCCCGCATGGGTCCGCCATCGAGCTGGAACACCCCGAGGGTGTCACCGCGGGACAGTAATTCGTAGGTCGCCGCATCTTCCAGCGGCAAATGATCCAGGTCGAGGTCGACCCCACGGTTGGCCTTGATGTTGTCCAACGCATCACCGATGACGGTGAGGTTGCGCAACCCCAGGAAGTCCATCTTCAACAGGCCGATGGCCTCACACGAGGGGTAGTCCCAGCCGGTGATGATGGCGCCGTCCTGCGCGCGCCGCCACAGCGGGATGGCGTCGGTGAGCGGCTCCGAGCTCATGATGACGGCACACGCGTGCACGCCGGCGTTGCGGATCAGCCCTTCCAGACCGCGCGCGGTCTGGAAGATGGTCCGGACATCCGGATCGGTGTCGATCAGGGTGCGAACCTCGGCGGCTTCCTTGTACCGCTCGTGTTCCGGGTCGGTGATACCCCACACCGGGATGTCCTTGGCCATGATCGGCGGTGGCAGCGCCTTGGTGATGCGGTCGGCGATGGCGAAACCCGGCTGTCCGTAATGGATACGCGCCGAGTCCTTCAGTGCGGCCTTGGTCTTGATCGTGCCGAACGTGATGACCTGCGCCACCCGGTCACTACCCCATTTATCGGTGGCGTACCGAACCATCTCGCCGCGGCGGCGGTCGTCGAAGTCGATATCGATATCGGGTGCCGACGGCCGTTCCGGATTGAGGAAGCGCTCGAACAGCAGTCCGTGCGGGATCGGGTCGATATTGGTGATACCGAGCGAGTAGGCGACCAGCGATCCGGCCGCCGAACCACGACCGGGGCCGACGCGGATGCCGACCTCCTTGGCATGCGTGACAAGGTCGCCGACGACGAGAAAGTATGCGGGGAAACCCTTTTGCTTGATGACGTCAAGTTCGTAGTGCGCACGGGTGAAGTACTCATCGGGCACTCCGCCAGCAATGCCGTGGAAGCGCTGCTCCAGTCCGCGGTCGACCTCCTTGCGCAGCCAGGAGTCCTGGTCCTCACCCTCCGGCACCGGGAACACCGGCATGCGGTCCTTGAAGCTCCAGACCTCCTCGTACGACTGCACCCGCTCCGCAATCAGCAGGGTGTTGTCACATGCGCCGGGGACGGAGTCGTCCCACAGGTCGCGCATCTCGGACGCCGGCTTCAGGAAATAGCCGTCGCCGTCGAACTTGAAGCGCGTCGGGTCCGACATGGTCTTGCCGGTCTGCACGCAGAGCAACGCTTCATGGTTATGCGCGTGATCTTTGGTGACGTAGTGACAGTCGTTCGTGGCCAAGGGCGGTATGCCGAGCTTCTTGCCCACCTCCAGCAGGCCCTCGCGCACCCGGCGTTCGATGGACAGTCCGTGGTCCATCAACTCCAGGAAGAAGTTGTCCTTACCGAAGATCTCCTGCCACTTAGCCGCAGCGGCAAGCGCCTCGGCCTCCTGACCGAGACGAAGCCGAGTCTGCACCTCACCCGAGGGACATCCGGTGGTGGCGATGATGCCGCTCGCGTGTTCGGTGATGAGCTCGGCATCCATGCGCGCCCATTTGCCGAGCTGCCCCTCGAACGAGGCCAGAGAGGAGAGCTTGAACAAGTTGCGCAGACCTGTCGCGTTCTCGGCGACCATCGTCATGTGGGTGTACGAACCCGAACCGGACACGTCATCGGACTTCTGTCCCGGATCGCCCCAGAAGACACGCTTGGTGTCGAACCGCGAGGCGGGTGCGATGTAGGCCTCGATACCGATGATGGGCTTGACCCCGGTGTCGGTGGCCACGTTGTAGAACTCGCTGGCGCCGTACATGTTCCCGTGGTCGGTCATGCCGACCGCAGACATGCCCAGGCGCTCCACCTCCGCGAGCATCGGCTTGATCTTCGCGGCACCATCGAGCATCGAGTACTCGGTGTGGTTGTGCAGGTGCACGAACGAAGAATTCGAGGAGCTCACACGTGCCTTTCGTACCGACCCACGATGGGGGCGTCAATCGCTAGAGGGGTCAGTTTATGGCGAGGGTCCGACAGTCCCGGGCGTGTCGTGGGTGTGTCGCCTGGCTCATCCAGCTACCGGAATCACAGCGGTCACAAATGCCCCGCCAGCAACGGTGAGAACCTGCGACAACACCATAGCTGGAAGGACGGCGCCGACCCTCACGGTGACGCGGCCACTCCCCTCACATCACATCGACGGATTCGTCGACGTGACCCGAGTAGGAGGCGTCCACCGCAGCACTCGATCCAGCTGCCGTAGCGACATACCCCGCGTGCTCCGCATCGCCACATCACGCAGCGGAATCAACAGCGGGTTCGACACGAGTCCCATGGCGCCGAGCCGGCGAGAATCGCGTGCGATCCGCTGCGTTCGGCGTCGGCGCAACCTGTCGTAGGCCCGCATGTCCGGGCAGACCCGGGCCAGGGTGACGGCATCCTCCAGCGCCTGGCACGCACCCTGCCCGATGTTCGGCGTCATCGCGTGTGCCGCGTCGCCCAGCAGCGCGACCTTGCCTTTCACGAAGGTTCTGAGGTTGGGCAGGTCATAGCTGTCATGCTGCAGAACACCTTCGGGACCGACCGAATCGAGGAGGTGGGCCACCGGCGCCGGGAATTGCCGAAAGGGGTCGAGGGACAGGTTCGGATTGCCCGGCGCGGTCGGCTGGAATCCGTAGCAATAGGCACGCCCGCCGGACATCGGAAAGTAGCCGAAGCGGGCCCGGTCCCCCCACAGCTCCAGTTGAGACTGCGGCTGCCGCTCACCGAGCGGAACCGTGACGAAACGGGTGATGGAGTACCCGGTGTACCGCGGCGCTCTGGCCTCCGGCCAGAGCGCACGGCGTGTGACACTGTGCAGCCCGTCGGCACCGATCACCAGGTCGAACAGGTGGCGTTCACCGTCGGCGACAACCGCACCGTCTAGACCCACTGCGGTCACCTTGGTGCCCAATGCCGAGTTCTGGGGTGCGACAGCCCGCGCCAGGATCCCGACGAGTTCCTTGCGATGCACGACGCACGTGTCCCCGAATGTCTCGAAATACCGCGCTCCGGGCTCGAAGAGCCTCCCCCCGGTGGGGGTCAGAAATGCTCCGCTGCAGTGGTGGACCCCATGTGCGCGCACGTCTGCGCCAAGGCCCAGCTCGTCGAGCGCACGCATGGCGTTGGGCCACACACTGATTCCGCAGCCAACCTCGGTGAACCCCTCGCGCTGTTCAAAGAGCGTCACCTCGTGGCCCGCCTGGGTCAGACTGATCGTCGCGGTCAGTCCACCGAGCCCGCCTCCGATGACCGCAATGCGCACAAGGCGACGGTAGCCCGCCGCGATGGGATAGCGCCCCGACGATATTCGGTGTGTGTCAGGTCGTGGCGAGCTGCGCCCGGCGCGCTCTGCGCACGGTGTCCACCGTGAAGATCGCCAGCGCCGCCCAAATCAGCGCGAAGCCCAGCCAACGTTCCGGCGGCATCGCCTCATGTTTGACCAGCACCCCCCACAGCATCTGCAGCGTGGGCGTCAGGTACTGCAGAAGCCCGAGAGTCACCAGTGGAATACGTTGTGCCGCAATACCGAACATCAGCAGCGGTAGCGCTGTCACCACCCCACTGAAGACCATCAGCGCGGTGTGGCCGTGGGTGTAGCCCAGGAAGTGCTGCTGACCGGTAAAGCCGAGAAATGCCAGGTAGATGAGGGCGAACGGCGCCGCGACGATGCCCTCGGCGGTCAGGCTCACGCGCGGATCGACGGTCACCGTCTTCTTGATGGCTCCGTATCCGGCGAACGAGACGGCCAGTATCAGTGTGATGACCGGCAGCTGCCCATAGCTGACCGTGAGCACCGCGACCGCAGTGAATGCCAGCACCAGCGCCAACAGCTGCCATCTGCTGAGCGGCTCCCGGAATATCACCACGCCCAACAGCACCGTCACCAACGGGTTGATGAAGTATCCGAGCGCGGCGTCGAGCACGTGCCCGGAGTTGACGGCATAGATGTAAACACCCCAATTGAGGGCGATGAGAACCGAGGCGCCGACAAGTAGGCCCCAGTTGCGCGGCCCCATCGTGATGAGGTCACGCAACCGCCGGGAGACGGCGACGACAATCACCATCAGCAGCAGCGTCCAGATCATCCGGTGCGCCAGGATCTCCAGCGCGCTCGCCGGTTCCAGCAGGGGGAAGAATGCCGGAAACAATCCCCACATGAAGTAGGCGGCCGCGCCGAACAGGTACCCGGACTTCAGACGATTCTGCTCAGGAGTCGTAACGGCCCCACTCATCGCAGGATGTCGAGGGCGTGCGCCAGATCCTCCGGGTACTCGCTGGTGATTTCCATCCAGCGACCGTCACCCGGATGGGTGAACGCTAGCGATTTGGCATGCAGCCATTGACGTTCCAGCCCAAGCTTGGAAGCCAGCGTCGGATCCGCGCCATAGGTCAGATCGCCGCAACACGGGTGTTTGATGGCCGAGAAATGCACCCGGATCTGGTGTGTGCGACCGGTTTCCAGGTGTACGTCCAGCAGACTGGCCGCCACGAACGCCTCAAGGGTGTCGTAGTGGGTGATGGAATGCCGTCCGTCTTCGACGACAGCGAACTTCCAGTCGTGGCCTCGATGCCGCCCGATCGGGGCATCGATGGTGCCGCTGGACGGATCCGGATGTCCTTGCACGAGAGCGTGATAACGCTTCTCTACACGCCGGTACTTGAAGGCGCGTTTGAGCTCGGTGTAAGCCTTCTCCGACAGCGCCACAACCATGACCCCGGAAGTTCCGACGTCCAGGCGGTGCACGATTCCCTTACGTTCGGGCACACCGGACGTGGTCATCCGGAACCCGGCGGCGGCAAGCCCGCCGAGCACGGTGGGACCGCTCCAGCCGACGGAGGCGTGGGCCGCGACACCCGCGGGTTTGTCGACGGCAACCAAGTCGTCATCGGCATACAGGATCTTCATGCCCTCGATGGCCTCGACCCGATTCTCCGGTGGGGCCTTGGGCTCGGGGAGCGTGACTTCCAGCCAGGTACCTGCGGTGAGTTTCTCGGATTTGGTGACCACAACGCCATCCAGCAGCACGGCGCCCTCTTCGGCGAGAGTGGCCGCGGCCGTCCGGGACAGACCGAGCAGGCGCGCCAGCCCGGCGTCCACGCGCATACCGGCTAGGCCGTCGGGCACCGGCAGGGAACGCGAGGTCATAACGGCTTGGTCTGGGAAGCTTGCGCGTCGGCGTTCTCGGCGTTCTCGGTGTCCGAGGCTCCTCGCGTCGAGCGCTCGTCGCTGTCGTAGTCGAATCCGAACAGCGAGAGCGCCACCAGCAGAATCGCTCCGCCCACCACCGCCGGGTCGGCGACATTGAAGACCGGCCACCACCCCACCGACAGGAAGTCGACCACATGGCCGCGCAGCGGCCCGGGACCCCGGAAGAACCTGTCGACGAGATTGCCCAGAGCGCCGCCGAGAATCATGCCCAAACCAAGTGCCCACCACGTGGAGACCAACCGGCGACCGATGAGCAGGATTCCCACCACAACCGACATGGCGATCAGGGTCAGCACCCACGTGTAGCCGGTGGCAAAGGAGAACGCGGCACCGGAGTTGCGCACCAGCGTCCAGGTGACGGTGTCGCCAATGATCGGCACCGGCTTACCCGGCTGCAACAGTCTGACGGCAAGGACCTTGGTGACGACGTCGACCGCGAGCACCACCGCCGCCACAATGAGCAGCAGTTTTATCCGCCGTTTGGGCTTCGGGGCGGTCTCGGGCTCGTCACTCACGTCACCCATCATCCCCTACTAAGGGGGGCGCTCTGCGCAGCCTGTCTGCGATGATCGCCGCTGTGCCCGATGTTCTTCGCCCCAGAGCCTCATCACCGACCCTTGTGCTGTTGACCACCGGCGGAACCATCGCGACCGCGGTAGGCAGCGATGGCGTCGCCCGACACCGCAGCTCAGGAGATGACCTGCTCGCCGCGTCCGGATACGGCGATGTCGCTGTCCACGACTTGATGGCGATCGACAGCGCGGAAATGACCCCGCAGCACTGGCAACAGATCGCCGCCGCGCTCCGTCAACATATCGCGAGCGGGGCCACCGGGGTCGTCATCGCGCATGGAACCGACACCTTGGAGGAGACCGGGCTCTGGCTCGCGCTGACATGCTCGGTGCCGGTACCCGTCGTACTCACCGGGGCGCAACGCAGTGGCGACCACCCAGAGTCCGACGGACCGGGCAATCTGCGTGACGCGTTAACGGTGGCGGCAAGCGGCGAGGCCCTGGGCGTGGTGGTGTGCTTCGCCGGCCAGGTGTATCCAGCGCTGGGCATCCGCAAGGTCGATCTGGCCGCGCCTGACGGATTCGCCGGTGTCGCCCCCATCGGTCGTGTGCGCGATGGCGTGTTCGTACGCGGCGGCGATGCACCCTCAGCGTTCCTTGGCACCGTGACCCGCGCCGCGCTACCCCGCGTCGACATCGTGAGCCTCTACCCCGGTGCCGACGCGGTGGCACTGGAGTCCTACGTGCGGGCCGGTGCGCAGGGACTGGTGCTGGAATCGATGGGCGCGGGTAATGCCAATGATGTTGTCATCGAGTCTGTTTCGCGTCAGATTGCGGACGGTACCCGAGTTCTGGTCACCACCCGGGTGCCCGGTGGTGCGCTGGCGCCCGGTTACGCGCCGGGACAGAAACTGATCGATGCCGGCGCGGTGATGGTGCCACGGCTTCGTTCCGGGCAAGCGCGCGTGCTGTTGATGGCGGCGCTGGCCACCGGATCAGATCTCGTCTCCGTTGTCGAGCGGCTCGGCTGACTCTCCCGGCCAATCCAGGCTCGACACGGGGTCGGCGCGGGTGACACCCGGATCGTCGACACCGAAGGTGCGTGCGATGCCCGGTCCACTGCTTCGTGTCTCGAACCTCACGGTCATGACGCCATGTCCAGTGCCCTGAATCCAGCCGTGGCCATACTCGGAATGGAGGACGTCGTCACCGACTCCCCAGCTTGAGGTGCTGGGGACGGGCGCCGCGGTGGACGGAGCCTCATCGGTTTCGGCAACCGATTCGGTCTGGTCCAAATCCGGGAAAAGCGAGGTCTGCTGGACGTCCGAGAATCCCGAGAATCCCACGCCGACAAGGCGAATCGGGCCGATCTCGACCGGGTCGAGTAGCAGCCGGCGCGCCGCCGACATCAGCACGGCACGTTCGGTGGTGGCGTAAGGCAGAGTCGCCGACCTGGTCAGGATGCTCATGTCCGAGCGACGCAGCTTCACGGTGACGGTGCGCACGCCGCGACCGTGCTTGATGAGCCGCCGATGGGCGTGCGCGCCGATGGGTTCGATGGCCTCACGCAATTGATCGAGAGTTGTCAGGTCATCGGCGAAGGTGGATTCCGCGCTGATCTGCTTGGTTTCGGCGCGTTCTGCCACGGGGCGCTCATCGATACCACGTGCAAGCTGGTGCAGGGCGGGGCCTATCGTGCCGCCCAACACCGAGGCCACCTCGCTGGTCTGTAGCGCCGCTAGCTGGCCAATGGTATTGATTCCCAAACGGTTCAGACGTTCTTCTGCCACGGGCCCGATCCCCCACAATTTACGCACTGCAAGATCGGCGAGCAGCGATCCCTGCTCCTCGGGTGCGACGATCCGCACCCCGTCGGGTTTGGCCAATCCCGATGCGATCTTGGCAAGCTGCTTCCCGGACCCCGCCCCGACCGACGCGGTGAGCCCGGTTTCGGTGAGCACCCGTGAACGAAGTTCGTCGATGTACTCCGCCACGGTTTCCGTTGTGGCCCCGGCTAGTTCAACAGGCTCCCCGAAGGCCTCATCGAAGGACAGCTGTTCCAGAACCGGGATCATCGACCGCACCGTCGCGAACACCCGTCGGCTGGCGACGCCGTATACCGCGCCACGAGGCGGCAGGACCACGACATTGATGCCGACCAGACGTCGCGCCTGATGCATGGGCATCGCCGAGCGGGCGCCGAAAACGCGGGCCTCGTAGCTCGCACCGGCCACCACTCCCCGGCCGCCGGTACCACCGACGAGGACCGGACGGTTACGCAGGGTTGGCCGGGTCAGCTGCTCGACCGAGGCGAAGAAGGCGTCCATGTCGAGGTGCAGAACCCATCGACCGGCAGCACACACGCGATCATCGTATTGCGCAGGTCGGACGCCACCCTGCGTGGTGACACCGATTGAGCCCAGCACCCCGAGCTGACGGCACGGTTCGAGACTGTGGCCGAACTCCGACAAGAGATGGCCGAATCACGCTACTCGGACAGCCATATCGTCCCTAGCCTGGTGTCATGGCAATGAATTTGGTGCACCGCTGGTGTTGTAGCTCGGAGATGTGGGCACGCAAGACCGAGTCGCAGCTCCTGCCGTGGGCGCTGCAGGGAGTTGAGCTTGGTGAGGACGCTCTGGAGATCGGTCCCGGCTACGGCGCGAATCTGCGGGTGCTGACCCGACGCACACCGCGGCTCACCGCAGTGGAGATCGACGAGACCATGGCGTCCCGGCTGCAGCGGCTCTACGGCGATCAGGCAACGGTGATCCAGGGTGACGGCACCAAGCTCGGTTTCGACAACAACCGCTTCAGCTCGGTGGTGTGCTTCACCATGCTGCACCATGTCCCGACACCTGATCTGCAGGATGCGCTGTTCACACAGGCACATCGGGTGCTGGCCCCGGGCGGCGTTTTCGCCGGCAGCGACGGTGTGCATTCCACCTTCTTCCGGCTGCTGCACATCGGAGACACGTACAACCCGGTACCGACCACGTCACTACCGGATCGCCTGCGTGCAGCCGGTTTCACCGACATCGAGCATCACCTCGACGGGGGTAACCAGCGCTGGCGGGCGGTGAAGGCCGCGTAAGGCGGGCGCTAACCCACCGCCTTCTTCAAGGACACCCGGACCCCGTCGCCGATATCGGCGGCGGGGTTTGTGGCTTGGCCGATTTCCAGTGTCGTGGCCAGGATTTCGCCGGCGATGAGGTCGCGGTGACGTTCCGCCCAGGGGCGACGGTCCTCGGGCACCTCGAGAATGACCTCGACACGGTCGGATACCTCCAGACCTGTCGACTTACGAAGGTCCTGAAGCTCTCGGATGAGATCGCGCGCCCATCCCTCGGCCTCCAGCTCCTCGGTGACGGTGTCATCGAGGATGACAAGCCCGCCGCCCTCGGGAAGCGCTGCCGTGGAATCCGGCTCCGCCGCCACTAGTTTCGAATCAAACTCGCCCTCCCGCAGGGTGATCCCGGCGGCGACAACGGTTCCGTCGGCCTGCAGTGACCAGTCACCGGCCTTGACCGCGCGGATAACCGTCTGCACCTCCTTGCCCAGCCGCGGGCCGGCGGCACGTGCGTTGACGGTCAATTCGAACTTGCCGTAGGCAGCGATATCGTCGGTCAGTTCCACGGATTTCACGTTCAGCTCATCGGCGATGAGGGCCGCGTACGGCTCCAACCGCTTCGGGTCGGGCACCGCGACCGTCAGTTTGAGCAGCGGCAGGCGCACCCGCAGCTTCTTGGCCTTGCGCAAGGACGAGCCGGTCGAGGCCACCTTTCGCACCTCGTCCATGGCTGCCACCAGATCGGGATCGGCAGGCAGCGCCGATTCGGACACCCAATCGGTCAGGTGCACAGACCGCTCCCCCGTCAGCCCCCTCCAGATCACCTCGGTGGTCATCGGCAACAGTGGCGCGGCCAGACGGCATGTCGTTTCAAGCACGGTATGCAAGGTGTCGATCGCATCCGCGTCCTCGTCCCAGAACCGCGAACGTGACCGTCGCACATACCAGTTGGTCAGTGCGTCGGTGAACTGCCGCAGCTGTTCACACGCTCCCGAGACATCGCAGATATCCATGGCCGCGGTGAGGTCATCGCGCAGCTGTGCCAGCTTGGCCAGGATGTACTTGTCGAGCACCTGGGTCGAGTCGGTGCGCCACGTGCCGGGTTTGGGCGCATACAGTTGCAGGAAGCTCCATGCGTTCCACAGCGGCAGGATTACCTGCCGCACACCCTCGCGAATGCCCTGCTCGGTGACGACCAGGTTGCCACCGCGCAGGATCGGCGACGCCATGAGGAACCAACGCATCGCGTCGGAGCCGTCGCGGTCGAACACCTCGTTGACGTCCGGGTAATTGCGCAGCGACTTGCTCATCTTCTGGCCATCATTGCCCAGCACGATGCCGTGCGACACACAGCTTCTGAACGCCGGTCGATCGAAGATGGCCGTCGCCAGCACGTGCATGACGTAAAACCAACCGCGAGTCTGGCCGATGTACTCGACGATGAAGTCGGCCGGGAAGTGTTTTTCGAACCACTCGGCATTCTCGAACGGATAGTGCACCTGCGCGTAAGGCATTGAGCCCGAGTCGAACCAGACATCGAAGATGTCCGAGATGCGGCGCATGGTGGACTTGCCGGTCGGGTCGTCCGGATTGGGCCGGGTCAGCTCATCGATGTACGGCCGGTGCAGGTTCGTCGGACGGACCCCGAAGTCGCGTTCCAGCTCGTCGAGACTTCCGTACACGTCGATGCGCGGATATGCCGGATCGTCAGACTTCCACACGGGAATCGGACTGCCCCAGTATCGGTTTCGAGACACTGACCAGTCGCGTGCGCCTTCCAGCCACTTGCCGAACTGGCCGTGCTTGACGTGCTCGGGGTACCAGGTGATCTGTTCGTTGAGCTCCACCATCCGGTCCCGGAATTCGGTCACCTTGATGAACCAGGAGGACACGGCACGGTAGATCAACGGGTTTCGGCACCGCCAGCAATGCGGGTACGAGTGGTCGTAGGTCTCATGACGCAACAGGACGGCGCCATTGGATGCGGCAGCACCGGTGCGGTTCTTGAGGTCCTTGATGATCTGCGCGTTGGCATCGAATACCTGCTGGCCCACGTAATCAGGCACGGTGGCGTCGAATCGGCCCTTCGAATCGACAGGGGTGACCGGGGTGATCCCCGCCTTGTCGGTGAGGTTCTTGTCTTCTTCACCGTAGGCCGGGGCCATGTGCACGATGCCGGTGCCGTCATCGGTGGTGACGTAGTCACCCGAGAGCACCGTGAAGGCATTCGGCGAGGCGTCCTGCTGGAAATACGGGAACGGCGGGAGGTATCGCATGCCCAGCAGCTCGGCGCCGGTGTAGGTGTCCAGCACCGTCGGCTCTTCACCAAGCTCACGGGCGTAGGCCCCCACCCGCGCCTGCGCCAACAGGTAACGATCCTCTGAGTCCTCGGGTTTCACCACCGCGTAGGTAACCTCGGGGTTGACGGCAACCGCCAGGTTCGAGGGCAGTGTCCAGGGCGTTGTGGTCCAGATCAGCAGGCGCGCACCGTCGAGCACCGCCCACCGGCCGTCCTCATTGCCGGCGATTCGGTATCCCACAGTGACCGCGGGATCCTGACGGCTCTGGTACACGTCGTCGTCCATGCGCAGTTCGTGATTGGACAGCGGCGTCTCATCGCGCCAGCAGTACGGCAGTACGCGGTATCCCTCGTACGCCAATCCCTTGTCCCACAATTGCTTGAACGCCCAGATGACCGACTCCATAAAGGTCGGGTCGAGCGTCTTGTAGTCGTTGTCGAAGTCCACCCAGCGTGCCTGTCGGGTGACGTACTCGCGCCATTCCTTCGTGTAGCGCAGCACCGACTCGCGGCAGGCGTCATTGAACTCGGCGATGCCCATGTCGTCGATCTGCGATTTGTCGGTGATACCGAGCTGGCGTTCCACCTCCAACTCGGCGGGCAAACCATGTGTGTCCCAACCAAATCGGCGGTCAACCTGGTACCCACGCATGGTCTGATAGCGCGGCACGATGTCCTTGACGTACCCGGTGAGCAGATGTCCGTAGTGCGGCAGACCGTTGGCGAACGGAGGACCGTCATAGAAGACGTACTCCGGGGAGCCCTCACGTTGGGCAATGCTGGCGCGGAAGGTGTTGTCCGCGTCCCAGTAGCCCAGCACCTGCTTTTCCAGCGCAGGAAGATTCGGCGATCCGGTGCGCTGATCGGCCCCGAGATCGGTGCGCGGGTACGCGTCGGTTCGCTCGCCCTGATGCTCTTCGCCCGAGGGGCTCATCGCGGTCTCCCTGTGCTCGCTGGCACGGGGACGATGGGACGCCGTCGGCGTACCTCCGCGGTACCACCCCGCTTGCCCCACGCTGTCGGGGCCTCTCACAACGGCTGTCACGGGCCTGCCCGTCCGGTTCTACTGGGTTATCCGCGCTGGGCACGAAACTTTTCTTCCGGAGACTCCCCGGTGATGGCCGGATCGGTGTCTATGGCGCCAATTCTATTCGGGTGCGTTGATATGGCCAAACCGGTTTCGAAGCACCATCGCTGCGGCCAGGACCAGGGCAATCGTCAGTAACGCGCCCACGAAGAGCACCGTCAGCGCCCACCCGCCCGCTTGGTATGCCAGGCCGCCCGCGGCCCCGGCCACTGAACTGCCGAGGTAGTAGCTGAACAAGTACAGCGCAGATGCCTCCGCACGGTCGCGCTGAGCGACAGCGCCCACCCAGCCGCTCGCGACGGTGTGGGCGGCGAAGAAGCCTGCGGTGAACACACCCACGCCGATGATCACCGCGACGAGTGAATCCGGGATGGTCAGCGCGAGTCCGATCGCCGTGACGGCTACCGCGCCGATGAGGACCAGCCCTCGCCCACGACGGTCCGCCAGGCGGCCGGCCATCGCCGAGGACACCGTTCCCGCGAGGTACAGCAGGAACAGCAGTCCGGCGAGGGCCGTGGGAAGCCCGAACGGAGGCGCCACCAGGCGGTAACCCAAATAGTTGTACACCGTGACGAACCCGCCCATGAGCAGGAAAGCGAGTCCGAACATGATGAGCAGAACCGGGTTTCGCATGTGCGTCCCGAGAATTTTCATCGTGGTGCCGACCCTGACCCGCTTGGGCACGAAGAACTGCGACCGTGGAAGCAGCATGGCGAAAAGCACCGTGCACACCAGCGTCATAGCGCCACTGCCAAGCAACGCTATGCGCCAATTGCTCACGTCGAGAACCGAGGACGCCACCAGCCGCCCGGCCAGTCCACCGACCGTGGTTCCCGCGATGTATCTGCCCATTGCCGAACCCAGTGAGCCCGGATGCACCTCTTCGGCCAGGAATGCCATTGCTACTGCCGGAATTCCGGCCAGTGCGGCGCCTTCGGCGGCGCGGCCGATCAGCAACACCGCGAAGGTGGGGCTAGCCGGGAGCAGCAGCCCGATGATCGTCGTCGCGATCGCCGAGACCAGCATGACCCGAGTGCGCCCGTAGCGTTCCGAGAGTGCACTCGCCGGAATGATCGATAGTGCGAGCATCCCGGTGGTTACCGAGACGGTCAGCGCGGCGGCCGCAGGGCTCACCCCGAAATCCGCGGAGAGCGCCGGGAGCACCGCCTGGGTGCCGTAGAGGGCGGCGAACGTCGCGAGCCCGGCGGCGAAGAGCGCACCGGTCAGACGCCGGTATCCGGCAGTACCAGTTTCATGGGGCACCGGATCTGCCGCGCAGATTGCCGGGCCGCTCTGGGTACTCGGAGCCATCGCCATGGATGTAGATGCTCCCCCGACGAGTTATATCGCGGAAATGAGTGATTTTGCGATCTATAATTCACTAAACGCATATAGCGAGGTGACGGCATGGCAGAGGGCGACTACGAGTGGTACATCACACTCGCCGAGCGGCAGAACGTGACCGCGGCCGCCGAACAGCTCCAACTCGCCCAGCCCACGCTCACCCGAATGCTGGCCAGATTGGAGGGGCGGCTGGGCGTTCAACTGTTCGACCGGCACGGCAAGCGGCTCACGTTGAACCCGTCCGGGCGGATCTTCTACCAGCACGCCCGTCGCGCCCAGATGGAACTGGACTCTGCTCGTCGAACCATCAACGACCTCGCCAACCCTGCCGAGGGTGAGATCCGGCTCGGATTCCTGCACACCTTCGGACCCACCCTCGTCGCCCGCCTGATTGCGGGCTTCGCCGCGACGTCGCCACATGTCCGATTCGTGTTGGAGCAGGGCGCCGCCGGCAGCCTCGATGACCTCGTCGCGAACGGCGATCTTGACGTCGCGATCGTCTCTCCCCGTCCGCGTCGCGCAAATCTCGGATGGCGCAACCTCTTCCGACAACGCCTCGGTGTTGCCGTGCCCACAGACCATCGACTCGCGCAGTCCGAAGATGTGTCGATGATCGATCTGGCCGACGAACCATTCATCGGGATGCATCCGGGCTTCGGTATGCGCCGTCTCCTCGAAGAGCTTTGCGCTGCTGCACAATTCCAGCCACGCATCGTGCTCGAATCGAGCAATCTGACGACGGTGGCGGGCCTGGTGGCGGCAGGACTGGGCGTCACGGTGCTCCCCGTCGACGCCACCACCTACCCGCCTGATCTCAGGATGTTGCGCCTCGTGGACGCCGACGCCCACCGGGACGTCGGCATCATCTGGAGCTCGGGGCAGCCACTTTCGCGTCCGGTCCGCGATTTCATATCCCACGCCATCGCCTCGACGTAGGTCACAATCATCCTCATGCCTGCCGATGTGCCGCCCGCGAACGGGATCGCTCAGGCGATAGCGCAGATCGATACCGCCGACGACGAGGCCGGGTTCTGCACCGCTGTGGGCGCGGCGCGCATGGTGATAGCCCTTGAGGTACGCGTGCGCACACCGGAGGCGGCCCTCGCCACTGCCTGGTCCGAAGCGTTGCGGCACAGCATCCGCACGGCCGCACGACTCGTCACCGGCGGGGTGGATCCGGGCTGGACCTGGTTTGTTTCGGGAAGCGTGGCCCGCGGCGAGGCGGCACCCGGTTCCGATATCGAGACGCTGCTCGCCGTCGACGACGCGGTGGACGCCGACCGCAAGACTCACCTGATGGAGCTGGCCGCCCAGGTCCACGCGATGCTCGAACGCGCTGGCATCGGGAGCGACTCGAACGGCGTGCTGGCCAGTCGCGGCCGATTCTGCCGCCGTACATCCAACTGGTTCGAGGGAATCGAACGCTGGTGCGCCAACCCGCCCGAAGACCGCGGCGTTGTGATGGCGGGGCTGATGGCCGACTCGCACGGGGTGGGCGCGGGATCGTTGTTGTCCGACAACGCCCTGCGTACCGAGACTGCCCGCTGTGCACAGCGCCACTACCCCATCCGGCTCGCCATGCTGCAGGACGCGGTGGCCGTACGCGCCGGATTCCCCTCGCGGTTAAGGATATTCGCGACGCAATCCGACACCGTCGACCTCAAGGTCGCGGCGATCGATCCGGTGGTCAAGATCGCACGCTGGGCGGCGTTGTCCGCCGGAGCGGATGTGCTTTCGACACCAGAGCGCCTCGACGCAGCATCGGCAGCCAAGATCCTGGACGCCGATGACGCCTCGACACTGCGGGATTGCTTCGCGTGGCTGCTCCGATTTCGGTGGCGATCTCGGGCCACGGCGTGGCAGGACGGACAGCACATGTCCGACACCGTCTCGCTGTCTGCCCTTGCCCCGCAGGAACGTGCGGTGCTGCGCTCCGTCGCGCGCGAGATCGCCGGGATCCGACGCAAACTGATCTACCTGTCCTCGACATCCTCATTCAGATAGTCGGTCGTACCAGCGCATGGCCCAGCGAGCATCTCCCAGGGCGGTGTGCCGCTGCCCGGCGCTGGGGGTCTTCACACCGAATTGCAGTGAAAGGTTGGAGTAATCGGCGTCCGGTATCAGCCCGCGTTCACGGATCCGTGCCGCGGTCAGAGAGACCACGTCGACAAGAGCCGGATTCCACGCTGGGCTGGTCCCGTGAGCCAGGAACATCCGCGTCAGGCACTCAGCATCGAACTGAGGTATCACCCCGACGATGGTGGCTCCCGCCGTCCATTCATCGACGAGCGCAACAGCTTCCACAGCACGAACAACGCGAGGGAACTGCAGCGGCCTCAGGCGTACTTGCGGGTGCCGCTTGTGGAAACCGCTGATATCAAGGCCGGCGGGATCCGCTGATTCCAGGTCTAGGTCCTGGACGTCTACGCACAGGTGCAACTGCCGTTGCCCGTCATCGGTGCGTCGAATGATCCCCACTTCCCATGGCTGGCGCTCACGGTGAAGCCCGGTGGTCTCGGTATCGAGAAAGACCAACGGGGTTGAAGATTCACCGAGTTGACTTGCATCACTTGCCATATGACACGCAGTCTCGCATACCGCGCCAATCTACTCAGCACAGACGCAAGACTCGTCTCGCCTTACCTCAGATGTCGCGACGCCCACACCGATACCCCGACCAGGACCAAGCGGTGTCGGTGCGTACAGCCTGTTTGACGCCCGTACAACGATGAACATCTATTACTATATGGCACTACATATTTCGATCGATTAAGTCAGTTTTGCGACCTAGCCGACGAAACTTACACCGGTCAACAATTCGGAAGCTTCCCATAGTTCCCTCGCTAGTATTGTGTTGCTAGCGAGGGCGCTTCGGCCCGCAAGAGCCGGGTGGCCACGGTATTCGAAGAAACGATCGGGCCCAATGTAACTACCGCCCGGAATGTTTTGGCAAGCGGCGAACAGTACCGGCCAAGCGCCAGCCTCTGCCGGTTGCGCGACAAGTTTGTTACCGATTCGGCCAATCAGATCCAAGAAAAAATTGTTAGTTCGGGTTTGGAGATTGGTAGCTGAGTACCCTGGGTGGGCCGCAAAGGAGCGAACGGACGATCCCGCTTCACTAAGTCGTCGTTGCAAGTCCAGACTGAACAGCAGGTTGGCAAGCTTGGACTGACCGTAAGCGGCTGTCCGGCTGTAGCGCCGGGCCTCCCAGTTGAGGTCGGCTAGGTTTACATCCCCAGAGCGATGCATTACGGAGCTGACCGTGACAACACGATCAGTGATGTGAGGCAGTAGCAGATTAGTAAGCGCGAACGTGCCCAGATGGTTTGTGCCAAATTGGGTTTCGAAACCGTCCTCGGTGCGGCCCTCTGGAACGTTCATCACACCTGCGTTGTTGACCAGAACGTCAATATTGGACGACCAGCCCCCGGCAAAGCGCCGGACGGAGGATAAATCCGCGAGGTCGAGGGCACGCACTTCGGTATCGCCCACGATCGTCGCCGCCGCCTCAAGACCGCGCGAGACGTCGCGAACAGCGAGGACGACATGTGCACCCGCACCGGCAAAATGCCGGGCGGAAACTAGACCTAATCCACTGTTTGCTCCTGTGACGATGACGGTGCGGCGTTCAAATGACGGAAGGTCCGCTGAGGTCCATTTGAAGTCTTCCATGGCACAAATGTATCCACTGTCAACATTGTTGTCAATGCATACATTCGCGTACGTTCGATCGGCTATCCTTCGATAGCCATGAGCACCAGCAACATGCAGCCGTACCACTACGGCAACCTGCGCGGAGAGCTCCTGAAGCGAGCGGAAGATGTTCTTCGCGAAGCGGGAGTGGCCGAGTTGTCATTGCGGGAGCTTGCCCGCGCCATAGGCGTCAGTCACAGCGCCCCGCGCCGACATTTCCGCGATAAGCAAGCGCTCCTGGACGCCCTTGCGCTCGAAGGGTTTGAACGGCTGGCTTCCATCTTCGAGCAGGACACATCTCGCGGATCCTTTGTCGACAGGTTCACAGCGTTCGCTCGCGCCTACCTGAGATTCGCGAGCGAAAACCCGGCTTTGCTCGAGCTGATGTTTGCTCGAAAGCATGGCCACGCAACGGAGTCCCAGCTGTATCGTGCCGTTGAGACTGCATTCGCCGGCCCGGCGGATTTGTTGCGCGAAGGCCAAAGATCAGGGGATGTCGTCACAGGTGATCCAGCGCAGATCGGCACCTCCGTGTTGGCGTGTCTTCAGGGCATGGTGACCTTGACCAGCTCAGGGCTACTTCCTACCGAGGAAATCGAAGGCCTCGTCGATCGAACGATCCAACTAGTGGCACGCGGGATTCGCCCGCGTGCGTAACACCCCCGCATAATCGGAACTGAGCACGGGAACCTACACGCCGCGCTGAGGACGCACCATTGCCGCCGTTCCGCCTCAACGGGGGTGACCCCATAGCCAGCGGCTCGGCATGGGCGCAGATACGGGGTAGGCGCCTACGAGCTCAGGTTGAGTAGCCGCTCGGCGGCCAGCGCGGGCGTCAGAGCGCCGTCACGCACCTGCTGCTCGATATCAGCACGCGCGGCCTTGACATCCGGTGCGCTGAGCACCCGATCCAGCACCGCATCGCGCACCATCGCCCACATCCAGTCCACTTGCTGGCGGCGACGTTTGGCCTCGAACTCCCCTGCCTCGGTCAGCACCGTGCGGTGCTGCAGCACGGTGTCCCACATCTCGGAGACTCCATTGTTCTCCAACGCACTCATGGTGAGAACCGGTGGACGCCATAGGGTGTCATGCGGATAGATCAGCCGCAGCGCACCCGACAATTCCCGCGCGGCCTTCTGCGCCTCGATGGCATGGGAGCCATCGGCCTTGTTCACCACCACGATGTCGGCCAGCTCGAGCACACCCTTTTTGATGCCCTGCAGCTGATCTCCGGTGCGCGCCAGCGTCAGGAAGACAAAGGTGTCGACCATGTTGGCGACGGTGACCTCGGACTGTCCCACGCCGACGGTCTCGATCAGGATGACGTCGAATCCGGCGGATTCCAGCAGCACCACCGTCTCCCGGGTCGCCTTGGCCACCCCACCAAGCGTGCCCGAGGTCGGCGACGGCCGGATGTAGGCATCGGGGTGTACCGAGAGCCGACCCATCCGGGTCTTATCACCCAGAATCGAACCGCCAGTACGCGTCGACGACGGATCGACCGCCAGCACGGCCACCCGATGCCCCTGCTCGATGAGGTACATACCGAGCGCCTCGATGGTGGTCGACTTTCCCACCCCGGGCACACCGGTAATACCTACCCGTAGGGCGTTCCCACCATCGGGAGACAGCTCCAGCAGCAGCTGCTGGGCCTGCGCGCGATGATCGCCGCGCGTCGACTCGACCAGTGTGATGGCTCGGGCAAGCGCCGAGCGATCCCCAGACCGGATCAGAGCCGCCAGATCATCAGGTGACTGTTTTGCCCGCATCAGACGAGGTCGTAACCGAGCCGCTCAGCCAGCTTGTGTAACAAGCCAATCGCGGCCTCGGCGATGACTGTCCCCGGGGGGAAGATGGCCGCCGCACCCGCCTCATACAGCTCATCGAAGTCACCGGGCGGGATGACGCCGCCGACGACGATCATGATGTCGGGACGACCCACCTCCGCCAACGCCTCGCGCAACGCCGGCACCAAAGTCAGGTGACCCGCCGCCAGCGAGGACACCCCGACCACATGCACGTCATTGTCGGCTGCCTGGCGCGCGACTTCCTCCGGCGTCTGGAACAGCGGACCCACGTCGACGTCGAATCCGATATCGGCGAAGGCCGTCGCGATCACCTTCTGCCCGCGGTCGTGCCCGTCCTGGCCCATCTTGGCTACCAGCACACGCGGCCGGCGGCCATCGGCGTCGGCGAACTTCTGCACCAGCTCTGTCGCTTGCGTCACGCTGCTGACGGCGCCGTCCCTTCCCACCTCGTCGCGGTATACCCCGCTGATGGTACGGATTTCGGCCTGATGGCGCCCATAGACCTTCTCCAGCGCGTCGGAGATCTCCCCGACGGTCGCCTTGTGCCGAGCGGCATTGATGGCCAGCGCCATCAGGTTGTTGCCCAATCCGTCTTCTCCGGCACGGCTGGAATCATCTGCCGCCCTGGTCAGTTCCTCGAGCGCACGCTGTACCGCGTCGTTATCGCGCTCGGCCCGCAACTGCTGCAGCTTGGCAAGCTGTTCGGTGCGCACCCGCGAGTTCTCCACCTTGAGAACCTCGATCTGCTGGTCCTCGGTCACCTGGTACTTGTTGACGCCGATCACCGGCTGACGGCCCGAGTCGATACGCGCCTGAGTACGCGCCGCGGCCTCCTCGATGCGAAGCTTCGGGATGCCCTGATCGATGGCCTGCGCCATTCCACCGGCCTCGGTGACCTCCCGAATGTGCTCGCGAGCACGGGATGCGAGCTGATGCGTCAGCCATTCGACGTAATACGAACCACCCCACGGGTCGATCGGCCGGCACGTACCCGACTCCTGCTGGATGAGCAGCTGGGTGTTGCGCGCGATACGCGCCGAGAAGTCGGTGGGCAGCGCCAGCGCCTCGTCGAGGGCATTCGTGTGCAGCGATTGGGTATGTCCCTGGGTGGCTGCCATCGCCTCGATACAGGTACGCGCCACGTTGTTGAACACATCCTGCGCGGTCAGCGACCAGCCGGAAGTCTGCGAATGCGTGCGCAGAGACTGCGATTTGGCACTCTTAGGATCGAACTGCGCGACCAATTCGCTCCACAGCAGGCGCCCGGCACGCAGCTTGGCAACCTCCATGAAGAAGTTCATGCCGATGGCCCAGAAGAACGACAGACGCGGAGCGAAGACGTCGATATCCAGGCCGCCCTCCAGCCCCGCCTTGATGTACTCGACACCGTCAGCGAGGGTGTATGCCAGCTCGAGATCGGCTGTGGCACCGGCTTCTTGGATGTGGTAACCCGAGATCGAAATAGAGTTGAACTTGGGCATCTTGGCACTGGTGTAAGAGAAGATGTCCGAGATGATCCGCATCGACGGCTTCGGCGGGTAGATGTAGGTGTTGCGGACCATGAACTCTTTGAGGATGTCGTTCTGGATGGTCCCGGCCAGTTGTTGTGGCGAGACACCCTGTTCCTCGGCGGCCACCACATAGAGCGCCAAAATTGGGAGCACCGCGCCATTCATGGTCATCGACACCGACACCGAGCCCAGATCGATACCGTCAAAGAGCTGACGCATATCGAGGATCGAATCGATGGCCACACCGGCCATTCCGACGTCGCCCTGCACGCGCGGGTGATCCGAGTCGTATCCACGGTGAGTCGCCAGGTCGAAGGCCACTGACAGACCCTTCTGACCCGCGGCGAGGTTACGGCGATAGAACGCGTTGGATTCGGCGGCCGTGGAGAAGCCCGCGTACTGGCGGATGGTCCACGGCTGATTGACGTACATCGTCGGGTAGGGCCCACGCAGGAACGGCACCTGTCCTGGGAAGGTATCCAGTGGATATCCCTGCGCCCGCAATCCTTCTCGGTCCGCGGCGGTGTAGACCGGTTTGACGGTGATCGCCTCGGGTGTCTCCCAGTCGAGCTGCTCACTCGTGTATCCGTGCGCGCCCGCCGCCGCGGCCACGGCCGCCTCTACGGCAGCGGCGTCCGGCGCGACCAACACGCGGTCACCGTGCAGCGGCACGTCGGCGAAACTGCCCAGGGTGGCGGATACCGAACGATCCGTGAGGTCAGTCATGTCACGCCCCCAACTTGGTCAGGATGGCCGAAAGAGCTTCGACGGCATTAATCTTCATGGTCAGGTAACCATCAGGGCGCGATGCCTCCGCGACCTCCCCGACAGACTTCTCGGGCCCCGCGAGATAGACATCGGTGACCCCCGCCGCCCTGGCTGCGTCGACCGCGGCACCCGCCTCAGCGGCGTACCGGGCATCCGTTCCACAGATGACGACGACACGCGCTTTCGCATCCGCGACAGCATCGGCGATCGTTCCGGCGTCGAGCACGCCGGGGTTGACGGCCTCGATGCCGCCGGAGGCCAACAGGTTCGAGGCGAATGTGGTGCGCACATTGTGCTCGGCCAGCGGGCCCAGCGGAATCAGTAGTGCGCTCGGACGTGCACCTGATGCGGCCAGCGAGGCATCCGAGCGGTCCCGCAGGGCTTCGAAATCGGCCGCGTACCGGTATCCCTCGGTGGGCTGCGGCGGCAGCGGCACCTCTGCCAGGTTCGGGAACTCGTTCACCCCCGTCACCGAGGTACGCCGATGGGCGATGTCGTCGGCACGCTGGACGCGCGTTGCGGCGATACGTTCCCTAATCAGATCGGCGGACGCCTCGAATCCTCCCGCACCCTCGATCTCGGTGAACAGCGACCATGCCTGCTGGGCAAGGGTTTCCGTGAGATCCTCGATGTACCAGGAGCCGCCGCCCGGGTCGAGCACCCGACCGACATGAGACTCCTCGATGAGCAGCAGCTGAGTGTTCCGGGCGATCCGCGCGGAGAACGCAGGGGATGCCGAATCGAGTCCACCGGCGATTGCGTCGTCGAACCTGCGCACCCGCACGCTGTCGGCCCCACCAACTCCGGCGCCGAAGGCGGCCAGGGTGGTGCGCAGCATGTTCACCCACGGATCGCGTTGAGCCATCATCGGTTCGGAGGTGACCGCATGCATGAGCGCGCCACCGCTATCTGGCGCGCCGGCGACCTCGGCCACGCGAGCCCAGAGCACCCTGGCGGCGCGGAATTTGGCGATCGACAGGAACTGATCGTCGGTCGCGGCAAAACGGAAACTAATCTGCCGCAACGCTTCCGCGATACCCAGGCCAGCATCCTGCAACAGCCGCAGGTATGCCACCCCGACGGCTACGGCGACCGCAAGCTCCTGGCTGTCACTGGAACCCAGCTCGTGCGCAATCGTGCCGTCAACGGTGATGGCCCGGATCTGCTCGGTCCGTGCAGTTGCACGCTCGGCCAACGCCACCGTCTCATCGACCGATACACCCGAGCGGCCGGCGAACGCATCACCCAGCGGATCGGCACCGAGGTCGACGAGAACCCCGGCAGCGTCTCCCTCGTAGGTGTCCAGGACCGTGAAGATCGCCTCGGCCACCCCGGTCAACTCGGCGCCGGCCTCTACCTGGATGGGAGCCAGGTCCAGATACACCTCCTGCAGCGCACGTCCCACCGCTTCTGGCGCCAGACCGGCAAGCACGATGGCGCTGGTCCCCTGCCCCAGTGCGTCGAGAATGGCCTCATTCAGGAACGCAGCATCGGTGCCCCCCGCGCCGTCAAAACGCTCGGCGACCTTCCACCCGCTGTTCACATCGCGCCGCGGATCGCCACCGCGCACAAAAGGCCACTGCCCGGGCAGCGACGGCTCGGGAAGCTCATCGAGCGCTGTGTACAGCGGACGGATCGCTATTCCGTCATACGTCGGCGAATCGAGCAGTCGCTCGGGGTCGGCGGGCAGATCCTCGACCGCCTTACGGGTGGTCTTGGCCAGGACTCCGGCGACGTTCTTGCGCCATCGCGCGAAGTCACGTCGAATCTCGGGCACCTCAACAGTCACAAAACTGCTCCCTGCTGCTCGTCGTCGAGCGACATATATGGCACTCCATGCCGAAATGCCTATCACACTTAGTCATCAGGCTAAATGACACCATCGACTACTGCCCAGTACGGGGGCGTGGCCTCCGCGACACCCGTGTCCCGTCCCCTTCGTTCATCCGGGCTCCGTAGGCTTGTGCACCATGGGATTCCGGCAGGTCTGGGGCGCGGGCGTCGCGGTGGCGCGACGGATCCCGCGGCGTCAGCTGCTGTGGACTGGTGTGGCCGTTCTCATCGTGGCCGCAGCCCTGCTGTTTCTTCCGCTGCCCACCGCCCTCCAGATGAGGGATTGGGCTCGTGAGCTCGGCCCATGGTTCCCGCTCGCCTTTCTTGGGGCGCACACGATCGTGACGGTGCTGCCCTTTCCGCGCACCGCCTTCACCCTGGCTGCCGGACTGCTCTTCGGAACGCAGCTCGGCGTCCTATTGGCGGTCGTCGCGAGCACCGCGAGCGCGGTTTTGGCGCTCTGGGGGGTGCGGGCACTGGGCTGGAAGCTCAGCACGCTGCATCACCGCCCTGCGGTGAAGAACGTCGACGACCAATTGCGCCGTCGCGGATGGATCGCGGTGATGGCGATGCGGCTCATCCCGGCGGTGCCGTTCTCGGTTCTCAACTACGCGGCTGGGGCCTCCGCGGTGCGCGCGGTGCCCTACACGCTGGCCACCTTCGTCGGTCTGCTTCCGGGCACCCTGGCGGTCGTCGTGCTCGGTGATGCACTCACCGGTCACATCAGTGGCACGCTCTTCGCGGTCTCGTTGGTCACCTCAGTGGTCGGCGTACTGGGCATCCTGTACGAGATCCGGCGCTACAAGCGCACACACACCGAGATCGCCAGTTCTGAGACCTCCGATGAACCCGAACGGGTCGGCGGCTAGGCCGCAGATTTCCGTTCCTCGAATCCCTTGCCCGCGAGGACGGCGAACCACACCAGCAGGCTCGCCGCAGGCAGCGCGTGGAGCACCGTGTCGCGCACCCGGATGTGCGCACCGACCGCCAGCGTGAAGTAGACGGTAAGCATGAACGCCGTCAATCGCCCCAGCGCTGTCCACCGAATACCGGCGATGAGCCCCACTGCCGAAGCCAACTTGACGACCGGCAAAACCCACCAGATCCGCTGCGGCAAACGCACTGTCTCCAGCGACTCTTTGATGGGTCTGATCGGACGGACGCATACCGCCGCGTCGGCTGCCTGGATGGCCGCTAGTGCGGTCAACACTTTTGGATTCGCCAAAAGCCGCTCTGTCATGACGATTTGGCTGCCAATCCCCTGGCGGCCAAGACGCCGTATGTGGCAAGCAGCGTTGAAGCCGACATCACGTTCAGGCCGATGTCACGCACCCGCAGATGTGCGCCGACGGCCAGACTGAAGTACACGGTCAGCATGACCAGTGTCAGCTTGGCCAGTCCGGGGAACCGGATTCCACCGATCAGCCCCATCGCGGATGCGGCTTTGATCGGCGCGAAGATCCATCGGTTTTGCTTCGGATAACGCACATCGTCAAGACATTTGGCCACATAGGGAACCGGCTGGATACAAAGGGCGGCATCGACAGCCTGGAAAGAACCCAGCAAAGCTAGGACTCGGGAAGATACGAAAGCGTCATTGCTCATGGTCCCAGTGAACCACTACGACACCACGTAATCGATAGGTCGGCTGATTCCCGCTAGTGAGGCGCGTGCGCGCCGAGGGATGCGGAGATGACCGCCAGCGGTGAGTGGGCCAGCCGCATGTTGGCGCGCTCCTGCGGGGTCAACTGATGGCGCTCCCAGAAACGTCGTAACGCACGAATACTCATGTATTCATTGGACGCGGTCGCGCCGAGAGAGTCCAGCGCGACCGCGTATTCCCAACGATTTCATTACGCAGTTCCATTAGGCAGGGGCTTCGGTGCCTTCACTCAGGTCCCGTGCGCGAGTTGAATTGCCTTCACCACCAACAGAATGGCACCGACAACCAGATATCCCCGAAGTGCGAGCATGCCCAACTTGGTCCCCGGACTCCAAGTGACCGGTTCGAGCAATGCCAGCGGCGGCATACGCCAAGTCCGCGCATCAACGCCCTCGAGTGCCTTGTTCATCGCCACGACCGCCGGATCGGTGCGTTGCCTCCCCGACGCCCACCACAGACCGATCCCGACCAGCACCGCGAGCACCGCGACACCCACGGCCAGGTCACCGGCAACCTGTACGACGTCCAGATCCGGGAACAGCGTCGTGGCCATCAAAATGCCGGAAAGGAACAGCAGCACACCGACGATGAGCCCGGCCACAATGTTGAGCCACCCCTTGTTGACCCACGGACCCAACACCGCCTTGTCGTTGCACAACAACAGCAGGAACACACTTGCGCTGGGCAAGAGCAGGCCGGCCAGCGCCTGCACCGCGGTGGTCATAAGCCCGAGCGGGGCATTCGGGATGAGCACGATGGCCGCTCCGACGCCGACCATCACCGTGTATGACAGATAGAACGGTTTGGCATCCTTGAAGCTGCGGTGCAGAGAGTGCTTGAGCCCAAAAGTGTCGCCGAACGCGTAACTGGTGGCCAGGGTGACCGCGGCCGCCCCGATGATGGACGCATCCAGCAGCACGATGGCAAAGATCTTGCCCAGCAACGGCTGAACCTGCCCTAGCCAGTCGGCGATCATTCCCGCATCGCCGGCATCGCCCCACTTGTCCGGCCCCGAGTTGCCGGTGACGCGGGCCGCGTAATCGGCCGTCATCAGCAGCGCGGCGGCACCGATCACGACAACGAGTGAGCCGATGACGGTGTCGGCACGCTCGTACCCGATGAACCGCGGCGTGATGCGCTTGTCGACGATGTTGGACTGTTGGAAGAACAGCTGCCACGGCGCGACAGTGGTGCCCACCATCGCGATGATCAGCAGCACAGCACCGGAGGTGATACCACCGTCGATACCCGGAACCACGAAACCGTGTGCGGCCCTGCCCCACTGTGGATCCGACATCAAGAACATGGGGATCTGCAGCAAGGTGATCACAATGAACACGAACATGGCTCGCTCCCAGCGGCGGAAGCTACCGGTGGCCATGATGAGAATCAGTGCGATTGCGGCGATAGGCACCGTGTAATACTTCGAAACTCCGAGGTACTCGGAAGCCAGTGCGACACCGATGAATTCGGTGACAAGAGTCAAGAAGTTCAAGATGAACAAGTCACCTACGGAGAACCAGCCCCAACCACGACCAAACCGCTCGTTGATCAACCGCGCATGGCCGACTCCGGTGACCGCGCCGAGGCGAACGACCATCTCCTGATTGACAATAAGAACCGGGATGAGCAGCAAGAGCACCCACAACAAGCTGTACCCGTAGCTCTGACCGGCCTGGGCGTACGTCGCCACGCCGCCGGCATCGTTGTCGCCGACCATGACGATGATGCCCGGCCCCAAGATGGCGGCCATCGTGGCCATCCGTGTTTTGAACGTGCGTGCCTGGCCGGGATCGCTGACGCTGATCTTGCCGAATGCACCTTCGATATCACCCAGATGGGCCGAATCAAGCACCGCGCTCTTCGGCTGGGCCGTAACTGCTTGGGGCGCACCAATAACATGGTCGTCCGGGCTTCCCATGGAGGTCTCGACGATTCCGTTTTCGCTCATGGCGCGACTCCGTCTGGGCTCGGCGCGACCTGGCGCACCGGACGCGGGGCGGGCTCACGACGACGCCAATCCTCAGGGATGAGCGCGGCCAGCACATCGTCATAGGTCACGACACCGAGTACCTTGTCCCCCTCGTCGACCACGGGAATCAAGGCCAGGTTGTAGTCCGCCATCAACAATGCGACGTCGGTCAGGTCGGCCTCCGGGGCGACGCGCACCGGGTCGTCATCCATGATCGACTCCACGACAGCACCACGATCGGCCTGCAGAAGCCGGATCACCGACACCACGCCCACCAGTTCGCCGTCGTCGGAAATCACATGCACCTTCAGGAGGGCCTCGGGCTGAAGGGATTTCGCCGCCGAAATCGCACCAATCGCATCACCGGCGGTGCTACCGAGCAGGCAGGAGACAATGTCGACATTCATCAGGCCACCGGCCGACTCGGGGCTGAACCCCATCAACGTGACCACCTTGGTACGTTGCGGTCCGGGCATCAGGTCCAAGACGGCTCGCCGACGGGACTGCCGCAGGTCGAAGATCGCATCCGCCGCATCGTCCGCACGCATCCGGCCAAGGAGAGCAGCGACGTCGGCATCAGACATGTCCTGGAACAGCTTGCTGGCCTTATCCGAATCGAGTTCCTCGAATACGTCGGCCTCGAGCTCCGGGTTGTCACGGACGCGGTCGAGGATCTCGCCACCCTCCTCCTTGGTGGCCTCCTCGAGCAGGTCGGCGATCTCGGCGGGCTTGAGCGTGTTCACTCGCCCGCCGACGCGTCGCGCCAACAGTGACCCGCCATGGCCGATCATCGGCTCGAAGGCCTTCCAATCCCTACCGGCCTGGCCCGCGCCGGCCTTGATCAGACCAAAAAACCTTGCGGGACGGCGTGTGTCGAGCCGGGCGAGTATCCATCCTTCGGCCGATTCCACGAGCTCGATGTCGTAAGCATGCACCAGCTCGGCATTTTCCACATCGATGAACCGGTGATCGAGCACGTCCTCGTCAAGCAGGTACTCTCCGCCGCGGCGTTCGAAACCACGAAGGTCAACCTTGTTCTTGCTCAATTCAATTCGATCCATCGCCACGGTGGAAACCACATCCGAGGACACGAAGACCCTGCGCCCACCCATGTCGACGACGTATCCGGTGACGAGCGGATACTCATCCGATCCGCGGAAACGCACGATGACATCCTCCAACCGGCCGATCGTGTCGCCGGAGCGCGCGAAAACCGGAGCCTTCAACAGATCCGAGAATTGAATTACCCGCGGCGTAGCCGCCTTGTTCGAAGTAGTCATGCCGACTCCTCAGCGTTTGAACCAATACGCTCCGTCCGCCCAGCGGGCGGCCGAAGCGTATTGGCCTCGAATGAATTCCGAATGTCCACGCACTGTGAATCGGCTGTGCGCGGATGCGATGGCAGAGCCCCTCAGGGTTACCGCGGTGGGTGCGCCCCTAGCGACGCGGAAACAACCGCAAGCGGTGAGTAGGCCAATTGCAGATTGGCGCGCTCTTGCGGGGTCAGCCGGTGCCGGGTCCACAGCCGGCGTACTGCGTTGAATGTTGTGATCATGATCGGACTCCTTTTGGGGAAGCCGCATACCTGAACGCAAGCGTCAAAAACGTTGACTAAAGCGAGGTTTCACCCTCGAATAAGCAGCAAGGTATGCGGCAGCTGTTGTCTATGCGGACTGTCACCGGATATCACGGTTGTGCCTCACCTCCTTGCCGTCGGGGCGCACGCGGGCGCCTGCTGTCGGCACAGCGACCACAAGAGAGAAACACCGGACAGCGACGCCACCCGGCATGCACCCCTCTCGTCAGGGCTTCGGCACTACGTGACGTGTCCGCTCGCGGAAGCCACTTCGGGTCATCCCTTAGTCCGGGAAGACCTGTCCTAACCTTGGGCGTCTCTCGACGTCGTCAGATCAGTGGCCTGTATTCACGTAGGAGCCTCACCTAGCAAGGTGCTGAACCGGTACCCATGATGGGCCGGAGGAATCTCCTTGTCAAGGCGACAACGCCGGTGCAGCCACCGCGCGTGTCACGCTCCGGGCAGCCCGTGCCGGTGCGTCGGGTCGATCGCGGGGTCTGCCGCCCCGATTTCCTGAGCCGCGGACTGCGCAGCGGCAACCGCCGCAGCGACTTCGGGAGTGGTCTTGGTCTCGAACCACCCGGCAACCTCGGCGGAGTCATCCTCGGGACGCTCGGATGACTCATCTTCCGGGGACGGTTCGTAGCGGAACACACCGTCAGATCCGGGGGCACCCAACAACTTGGTGAACCCCTGCAATGCCGAACCGAAGTCACTCGGAATGAGCCACACCTTGTTGGCCTCACCCTGAGCCATCTTCGGGAGCGTCTGTAAATACTGATACGCCAACAACTCTGGAGTGGGCTTACCCGATTTTACTGCGGCAAAGACCTTTTCGATGGCCTTGGCCTGGCCTTGCGCTTGCAGATACTGGGCGGCACGCTCACCCTCGGCGCGCAAGATGCGGGACTGACGTTCACCTTCTGCGGCCAGGATCGCCGACTGCCGGGAACCTTCGGCGGCGAGGATCTGGGCCTGCTTCTGTCCCTCAGCTGACAGGATCGCCGCCTGCCTGGCACCTTCGGCAGACAGGATCATCGCGCGCTTCTCACGGTCGGCCTTCATCTGCTTTTCCATCGATTCCTGCACCGAGGGCGGCGGATCGATGGATCGCAGCTCGACGCGCGCGACGCGCAGTCCCCAGCGTCCGGTGGCCTCGTCGAGCACACCGCGCAACTGACCATTGATCTGATCGCGTGAGGTCAACGTCTGCTCCAGCGTCATACCGCCGACCACATTGCGCAGCGTGGTGGTGGTGAGCTGTTCCACACCGACGATGTAGTTGCTGATCTCGTACACCGCAGCTTGCGGATTGGTGACTTGGAAGTAGACGACGGTGTCGATATTCACCGTCAGGTTGTCCTCGGTGATCACCGGTTGGGGCGGGAAGGACACCACCCGTTCACGCAGATCAACCTTGGCCCGGATGCGATCGACGAACGGCACCAAGATGGTCAGCTGCCCGCTGACTGTCTTCGAATACCGCCCCAGGCGCTCGATCACCGCGGCCTCTGCCTGCGGGACGAGTGCCACTGACTTCAGCACGATGGTGACGCCCAGGATGATCAAGACGATCAGCACAAAGGCTCCGGCAGCTACTCCCATACCCGTACTCCTGTCACTGAGGTTATTGCACTAGATCTTCTCGACAACCGCCGTCGCACCGTCGATCTGAACAACCGTCACCGTCTCACCCTGCTCGAATCGACCTGACTTCTCCAGGCTGCGGGCGGACCACATCTCGCCGCCGAGTCGAACCAGCCCATGGAGGTCATCGACCGGTTCAATCACAATGGCACTCTTGCCCTCCAACGCCCTGGCGTTGGTATGCAGGATCGGGCCAGCCGTCAGCCGCTTGCGCAGCGCTGGTCGCACACCGACCAGCAGAATGACCGCGCTGATGACGAAGACCAGCCCCTCGGCCCACAACGGCATGTCGAACACCCAGCCGGCACCGGCCGTGACCAGGGCCGAACCGCCCAGCATCAACAGGAACATGTCACCTGTCATCAGCTCGGCGGCCGCAAGCAGGATGCCTGCGACGAGCCACACAATCGGCATAGGTCCACATTAGACCGCGTGGGCAACTGGTGGGGGCGGATACGGAGCCTTAGACTGCGAGCACTATGGCGAATCCGAGTGTGTCCCTGGCGGTGTGGGCAAGCGCGTGGCTGGCGGGCCGCGCGTCGCCGGACGATGTCATTGACGCCCTCATCGCCTGGGCGCCAAGGCATTTGGTTACCGCATACGATGCGGTCGCCGCCGGCCACACGGGGCTTTCCTGGCCAGATATGGACGACAACGGCCCCATCGGCCTACTTCAGACGGTCCGTACCGCAACCGGCCAGCCACACGGTTCGCCCGATATCCACGTGATTCTGCCCGCGCCCGGCGACCCACGGGGCCTACCCGCCAATACCCAGTTTCAGCGTGACGCGATGGAGGCCAGTGAGGCGATTGTCCTCAGCGATCGCCAAAATAACTCCACGGCAATAGGATTGGTACCGGCGGTGGAGTACGACGAGGATCGCGGCGAGACCGTCGGCCTGTCCTGGACTGTGTACTCGCTGCCTGGCCGGATCCCCGCACAAGCGGTACCCGACCTCGGAGAAGCCGAATATCAACTACGCCAGGCGGTCCGGACGGCCACCGCGACGCTCAACCGCGTGGACCGGGTCGTGGGCCCAACCGATGCCGACCCTCGCTCCCTGGTCGAAGATGTGCTCGCCACGCTGAGGGGGCACCGACTGCCGGACTACGCGCCACACCGGGCGGTCCGCGTGCTCGATTCAGCCAACCAGGTTGAGGCCATTGCCACGGCAGCCGCTGAGATCATGGAGTCACCCGGGGCACTCGACGACGGAACGGTCGCCGACGCGCTGCGGCCCCTCGTCATTCTGGTGCGCGAGGCACGGATGGCCGCCGCCGCTGCCATTATCAGCGCCGCGAGCTAGACCTGCGGCCGGCCGCAACACAGAGGTGAACACGGGGCGCCGTTCACGCTGAACCCGTATCCGGGGACCGGGTTCTCTCCCGCTGCACGCAGCGCGGAGTTCCCATCGGCAACCTCGGCGATCAAGTCCACCGCGAGGCGCGCAAATCGCTCGTCGGCCCCCGGCGTGGCCGCCCGCACGAACTCGATGTCGTGCGTGGCCGCATACTCAGACGCCTCGTTGTCCAAGTCCCACACCACCTCCAGGTGGTCCGACACAAACCCGATCGGCGCCACAACCACCGATCGGATTCCTCGATCTTTCAGTGCGGCAAGATGATCAACGATGTCTGGCTCCAGCCATGGCACCTGTGGCGGGCCCGAGCGGGACTGCCACACCACGTCGTAATCCCGGAACCCCGCCGCCTCGGCGACCAATTGCGCGAGGTAGCGCACCTGGCGGCTGTAGAGCTCAGGGCCATGCCGCTGGTCGGCGGCTATCGGGATGGAATGCGCGGTGAACACCAGCCGAGGCGCACCCTGCAGACCCGAAACCGCGGCGGTAACCGCCTCGGCATAGAGCTGCACCAACGCCGGGTGGTCGAAATATTGACGAAGCTTCACCAACTCGGGCGCCCCGTCCCCCACCGCGGCGCGGGCCCGGGCGATGTCCTCCACATACTGCGTGCACCCCGAGTAACCACCCCAAGCCGAGGTCGTGAAGACGGCCGCGCGCCGAATCCCCTTGTCGCGCATGTCGGCCACGGTTTCTTCCACCATGGGGTGCCAATTGCGGTTGCCGAAGAACACCGGCAGCGGTCGCCCGGCGAGTTCTAATTGGCGCGAGATCTCCTCGATCAGCGCTCGATTGATGCCGTTGATCGGAGAGACGCCGCCAAAATGGAAATAGTGCTCGGCCACTTCGTCGAGACGTTCCGGCGGAATCCCGCGGCCGCGGGTGACATTCTCCAGGAACGGCCGAACCTCCTGCGGTCCCTCGGGACCACCGAAGGACAGCAGGAGGACAGCGTCGAATAACACAGCCGATTTCCTCCGGTCAGAGCAGCTGGGTGTGTGCGCCGCCGTCGGCGAAGATGATGTCGCCGGTGGTCGCGGGCAGCCAATCCGACAGCAGGGCACACACGGTCTTGGCGACCGGCGTCGGGTCCTTCATGTCCCAGCCGATCGGGGCACGCTGGTCCCAGCCGTCCTCGAGCACGCTCATCTGCTTACCGGCCTCGTCGCCCAGTGCACCGCCGACGATCGCGCTCATCGCCAGCGTCCGAATCGGACCGGCCGCAACAAGATTCGAACGGATACCGGCCGCACCCGCCTCACGCGCGACGAACCGGTTGACCGATTCCAGCGCGCTCTTGGCCACAGTCATCCAGTTGTAGAACGGCATCGCACGGGTCGGGTCGAAGTCCATGCCCACGATGCTGCCGCCGCGGTTCATGATCGGCAGCACTGCCTTGGCCAGCGAGGCATAGGAGAACGCCGAGATGTGGAAGCCCTTGGAGACGTCCTCAAACGGCGCCTCGAAAAACGGGTTCAGCCCCATGCCGGTCTGCGGCATGAAACCGATGGAGTGCACCACGCCATCGAGCTTGTTGCCCGCTCCGATCACCTCGGTGACACGCTCGGCGAGGCTGTCCAGGTGCTTCTCATCCTGCACATTGAGCTCCAACAGCGGCGCCGGCTCCGGAAGGCGCTGGGTGATGCGCTCGATGAGCCGCATCCGGTCGAACCCGGTGAGCACCAGCTGCGCGCCCTGTTCCTGCGCGACCTTTGCGATGTGGAATGCGATCGACGAATCGGTGATGATGCCCGTCACCAGGATCCGCTTGCCCTCAAGTAGCCCTGCCACGATTCTCCTTAGTTGTGTTCTCGCTCGTCTTACAGCTCTTCGCGTAAGCGGCGCATTGCCGCCGAATGCCTGTGCCTAGTGGCCCATGCCCATGCCGCCATCAACCGGGATGACGGCACCGGAGATGTAACTGGCATCTTCGGAGGCCAGGAAGCTGACGACCCCGGCGACCTCAGCCGCAGTGCCCACCCGCTTGGCCGGGATGAATTCCAGTGCGCCTTCTTGGACCCGCTCGTCGAGCGCGCGGGTCATCTCGGTGTCGATGAAACCTGGCGCGACCACGTTGGCGGTGACGCCCGCCTTGGAGAGCTCCCGAGCAATGGAGCGTGCCAAGCCGATGACACCGGCCTTGGAGGCCGCATAGTTGGCCTGGTTGCCGATTCCCCAGGTGCCCGAGACCGAACCGATGAAGATCATCCGGCCGAAGCGCTTGCGCTGCATGGTGCGCGAGGCCCGCTGGGCCACCCGGAACGCCCCGGTCAGGTTCGCGTTGATGACCTGCTCAAACTTTTCCTCGGTCATGCGCATCAGGAACGCGTCCTGCGCGATGCCGGCATTGGACACCAATACCTCGACGGCGCCCTGGTGCTCCTCGACCTCTTTGAAGGCCCGGTCAACGGCAGCGTTGTCGGTGACATCGCACTCCACCCCGAACAGGCCCTCCGGCACACCGGACCCGCGGTGGGTCACTGCCACCTTGTGCCCGTCAGCGGCAAGACGTTGCGCGATCGCAAGGCCGATGCCCCGGTTGCCACCGGTGACCAGAACAGAACGAGAGACAAAGTCGGGACGGGCAGCGCTAGCGCCGAGAGCATCAGACATGAGAGTCAATTTATCGTCTTCTTAGACTTTGGCCTAACCGACTGGCCCAACCGAAGGCTCACACGAACCTGCCGAGCCGACACCGAATCAGTTGGGTAGACGCCGGTTGATCACGAGCCCGACGAAGGCCGCCGCGAGCACCAGCAACGCACCCAGACGCAGCCACCCGACGCTGGCATCGCCGCGGATCGTCTCGTACCCGATCTGCTGCTGCAGGTTGGCGTACACCTCCTTGAGCTGGCCGAGCGTGGACGCCGTGTAGGTCTCCCCACCCGACAGCTTGGCCACCTTCTCCATCATGTCGGGGGCGTACGGGACGTTCTGGCGCTGCCCATTGATCTCGACATACCCGTCCTTGGTGCCGAACGCGATCGTCGAAATCGGCACCTGCTGGTCCTTGGCGGTACGTGCCGCGGTGTAGGCGCCCTTCGGATTGTCCGGGTTCGACGGAACCGTTTCCTTACCGTCGGACATCAACACGATGCGTGCCGGCGGCGCCTTGTCGCCTCCGCCGATGACCGCACCCACCGTGGCGATGGCCTGCAACGCCGTGAAGATGCCTTCACCGGTCGCGGTGCGATCCGCGAGTTGCAGGTTATCCAGGGCGTTCACCGTGGCGTCCCGGTTCGTGGTGGGTGAGACGAGCACTGTCGCGGTACCCGCGTAGGCGATGAGGCCCAGGTTGATGCCCGGGGTGAGATTGCGAGCGAATTCCTTACCGGCTTCCTTCGCGGCACCCAGACGACTGGGAGCGACGTCAGTCGATTCCATGGACCGTGAGACGTCGATGACGAGCATCACCACCGCGCGGTTACGCGGAATCCTCACGTCATGACTCGGGCCGGCCAGCGCGATGGTCAGCACCAGCAGGCCGACCACCAGGAGCGCAGTCGCCGCGTGCCGCCAGGCACGGGGTCGGGTCGGGGCCACCGAGTCCAGTAGCTCGGTGTTCGCGAACCGCAGCACGCGCTTCTCGCGCAGGTACTGCGCAAACACGTATAGCCCGACCAACGCAGCCACCAGCAGCAGCACCAGGAAGAACCACGGGTGGGTGAAGCCCGTGAGAGTCATCGGCCCGAAGAACGGCAGATCGCTCATCGAGTCCCCGCCCCCGTCCCGGCCACCGCACCACGGCGCTGTTGGGAGACAAATCTCACGATGTCGTTGATCCAGTCACGGTCGGTCCGCAGGCTCAAAAGCGGTGCACCGCAACGACGCAATGTACGTGCCACCTCTTCATGATGCCTGGCCGCGGCCTGTTCGAAGTCCCGACGCAGGTTCTCATCGATCCGGTACTCCTTGGTGACTCCGGACTCGGCGTCCTGCAAGAGCACTTCGCCGACGTCGGGGAGCTCCATGTCGCGGGGATCGAGCACCTCGATACCGAGCACCTCATGGCGGGCACCGATGGCGCGCAGTGGCCGCATCCAGTTGATGGGACCGAGGAAGTCGCTGATGACGACGGCCATTCCACGACGGCGCTCCGGCCGTCGCAGCGCGTCGATCGCCAATGACAGGTCGCCGCGGACACCCAGTGGCGCCTTGGGCATGGTGGCAATGCTGCGCAGGATGTCCTGCTCGTGGGCGCGTCCGGAGCGCGCCGGCAGCCGAACAATCTTGTCCCCATTGGCAATCAGCGCGCCGAGCCTATTTCCGCCACCGCTGTTGAGGAAGATGATGGCTGCCGCCGCCGCGACCGCGAGGTCACGCTTCTCGCAGTTGGTCGTCCCGAAATCCAGGCTTGCCGACATGTCGACCACCAGCCACGTCTCCAGCTCGCGGTCCGCGATCATCTGACGGACGTGCGGGCTCGTAGTCCGCGCGGTCACCGACCAATCCATCCGGCGCACGTCATCACCGGGTTGATACAGCCTGGACTCCCCCGGCTCCGATCCCGGGCCGGGAATCAGACCGAGGTGGTTACCGTGCAGCACCCCGTCAAGCTTGCGACGGATCTTCAGTTCCAACGTCCGCAACGCCGCCGACAGCTGCGGATCACGGATCTCGCCCCGACGCAGAGACGGGATGTCTACCGGCCGGGCGTTGCCCGGACTGGGTGTGCTCACCTGGGCGCGGCGTTATGGGTTGCCGGGACCGGGCTGTTTGTGCCCACCATCGCCGGCTGCACCGAATGTCCTTGCTGTGGAACGGCATTCACCTGCGGCAGGCCAACCGTCTGCAGAATCCGGTTGATCGCGGTATCGGCGGAAACCTCATCGGCCAGAGCGTCGTAGCTCATCACCAGACGGTGACGCAGCACATCCGGGATGACCTCGATGACATCCTGCGGGATCACATAATCGCGCCCCCGCACCAACGCCAACGCCCGGGACGCCGCGATGATGCCCAGCGAGGCACGCGGGCTGGCACCGTAGGAGATCCAGTTGGCGACGTCGCCGAGCCCGAACTGCGCGGGGTTACGGGTGGCCGAGATGACCCGGACCACATAGTCGACCAGTGCGTGATGCACGAAGTTGTTGGCCGCGACGTCCTGCAGGCGCAGCAGAACCTCAGCGGACAGGATCTGCTTGGGCTCCGGCGGCGTCACGCCCATCCGGTAGATGATCTCGCGCTCTTCCTCAACGGTCGGATAGTCGACGTTGATCTTGAACAGGAAACGGTCGCGCTGCGCTTCGGGCAGCGGATACACACCCTCGTTTTCGATGGGGTTCTGCGTGGCCATCACCAGGAAGGGCTTGGGCATCGGATACGTCTTGCCACCGATAGAGACATGCCGTTCTGCCATGACCTCGAGCAGCGCCGACTGCACCTTGGCGGGCGCGCGGTTGATCTCGTCGGCCAGCAGGAAGTTGGCCACCACCGGACCGAGCTCGGTGTCGAACTCCTCCTTGCCCTGGCGGTAGATGCGGGTACCGATGATGTCGGTCGGCACCAGGTCCGGCGTGAACTGCACACGCGAGAACGAGCCGCCCACCACCTTGGCGAAGGTCTCGACCGCCAACGTCTTGGCAACTCCGGGCACACCTTCGAGCAACACGTGCCCCTTGGCCAGCAGGCCGACGAGAATTCGCTCGACGAGCCGGTCCTGACCCACGATGACGCGCTTGACCTCAAAGATGGCGCGCTCGAGGTTCTGCACCTCGGCGGCCAGGGCCGGTGATGTCGGACCCTGCGGGGCGTGCGGCGCGGGACCGGCGCTTCCGCCGGGGTACCCGGCACCTCCCCCTGGTGACCCTGGTGATGACATCAACTTCCCTCCGGCTCTGCCTGACGATTTCATGCCTTATTGGTGACGCGGTGCATGTGAGCGGCACCCAATCCTGGGCGGCGCCTCCGGTCCACTATTCCAGCATCCCGGGATTTGGTCCACGTACCCGTTCGCTGGCGCGCCGTTCTAGCTCACCTGAAGGATCAGAAGAGCTACCACGCGATGATGCGTACGGCATAAGGAGTCATGCCCCCGGTGCGCACCGGAGACACGGTCACCTTCTC
The DNA here is from genome assembly GCA_002013775.1 of Mycobacterium sp. D16R18. Lineage (GTDB taxonomy): Bacteria > Actinomycetota > Actinomycetes > Mycobacteriales > Mycobacteriaceae > Mycobacterium. The sequence goes on along the minus strand of MAFD01000003.1, from coordinate 102,656 downwards.
CGCGCTGCCGCTGGCTTCCAGCATCTGACCGTTGCCGAGGTAGATCACCACGTGCTGGGACCCACCCGGGCCGTAGAACAGCAGATCGCCGCGCTTTGCCTGCGAGACCGGAATCTTCTGGCCCGCGTTGTACTGATCGCCCGAGTATTTGGGCAGCTTCACGCCGGCTGCCGCGTAGGAGAACATGGTGAAACCGGAGCAGTCGTAGCCCACCTTGCCGGAGTCGTAGTCCACGCCGCCACTGGGCCCGCGTACGGTGCCACCACCCCACGAGTACGGAACACCCAGCTGTGTGCCACCGCGCTGGATCACCGCTTCCACCGCCTGACGGCCGTAGACCAGTGGGCGACCGGCACCCGCGGACGCACGATTCCCGCCGATGCCCAAAGCACCCAATGCGGTCTGCCCGACCCCCATGACCCCGTTCATGATTTTCGTCGGGTCGGCGCCCTGACTCGGCCCCGCGAAGGGCAGCGTGTTGTCCCAGTCGCCGCCCGACGGGTTCAGTCCGAGGGCATTGAGGAAGGCCGCACCCACATTCGGGCTGACCGGGTTGTCGTCGGCAGTGGCTCGCGGCACACCCATGAACAGCACCAGCGCGACAGCGATCCCCACCGCGAGGGCCGCACGTAAGACGAAGAGGCCCTGAACCTTGAGTAACTTGGTCGTTTTCGCTGTGTTCACAGGTTCTACCACTCAATCAATCGGGTTACGAAGGGCGTCATGCCACTGGTCCGCACCGGCGACACCTTGACCACATCGCCGGTGTTCGGCGCTTCGAGCATCTGACCGTTGCCGAGGTACAACGCAACGTGCTGACTTGCGTTGGGGCCGTAGAAAATCATGTCGCCGCGCTTCATCTGTGCACTGGGCACCTTGCGCCCGGAGTTGTACTGATACCCGGTGTAGTGCCTGAGTCTGATGCCGACCGCAGCGAAGCCGTACATCATCAGTCCTGAGCAGTCATAACCGACAGTTCCTGCGCCGGAATCGATTCCGCGGGTCGGGCCGTTGTACGAACCACCGCCCCACGAGTACGGCGTGTTCATCGCACTGCCGGCACGCTGGATGACCCTCTCCACGTTCTCGCGGCCGTAGACCTTGGGGATGTACTCGCCGCCGTCACCGGAAGCTGCTGCCGCCGGCGCGGGCTTGGGGCAGAACATGCCGATGACACCGCATACGGCGGACTGACCGACATTGGCCGCGGTGTTGCCGATGCCCAACACCATGTTGATGGTCTGCGTCGGATCGGTAGGCACGTTGGCGCTCGCGATCATCGGCAGCGTCGTATCCCACTGACCACCCGACCCAGCCGAGGCCACCGCCGCCGGGGCTGAAGTCCACTCGTTGCCATTACCCGCGATGGCGGCATCGGGGTTGATCACCCGCGCGGTCGCGGTCGTCGCCGCATAGGCCGGGCCACGCGCGGCGGCGAGCTGTGCCTCGGCGCTCTGTTTCTTGGCCGCCAATTCCGACGCGGCGCCGCGCTGCGCTTCGAGCTTCTTCTGCACATCCTTCATGGCCGACACCAGGTCGTCCTGCTGTTTCTGTGCGTCAGCGGCTGCTTGGTCGGCTCTGTCCTGAATGGCTCGCGCCTGCGATTCCTTGTTCACCTGCTCGGTACGTGCGCGGCGCAGGTTGTCCATGACGGTCTGCGAGCTCGCCTCGACACTCTTGGTCACCGAAGCCAGGCGCACCACATCATCAGGGTTGGTGGCGGTCAGATACGAACCCGAAGGACCCGCCATATAGGTGGCCACGGCCATCCGGTCGAACTTGCCCTGCGCTTCGGCGATCGCACCGTTGGCGGTGTCGACGGCGTGCTGGCCTTCTTCGACCGCCTGGGCAGCCCCGGCCGCGTTGTCACGTGCGTCCTGAAGATCGACCAATCCCTTGTTGATGGACTCCTGCTGGGTCTGCACGTCGGCGGTGAGCTGTTCGATCTGCTGGTTGGTGTCGGCCAGTTGACTGATCAGAGAGGCCATGTCGTTGGGTTCGGCGGAGGTAACGGCGAGCGTGTTCGGCCACATCATCAGACCGGCCGCCATCAGCTGGGGCACCACCAGTGCGACTGCCGCGGTCCGTTTGCCGCGCACCGCGAAACGGTCCGCGAAATTCTGCGGGATTGTCCGTTTCATTCGGTCTGCCGTCTCCTCGATCTTCGGCGCTCGGTGAGCCTTCTCGGTCATAGCGGCCCTTCCCCGACACGCTCCCAGTTGTCACATAAGACGCACTAACCACTTTGGCGCCACTTGCACCGTACGTCACTTTGGCAACTAATGAAACTTTAGTCACAAATTACAAAGTTGTAATTAATTGGCCTCTGATGGGCAATTGATGAGACGCCTTCTGACGGTTAATTGGCCCGAATTGAATACCGGCAGATCATCCCGGTTCCATAGTGCGCGCGGCTATTTCGTGAAGAAACAGGCTGCGCGAATGGTTTGCAAATCGTTACTTAACCGAGTCATTCGTGAATCGGCCGCGCAAGAGCGTAATTCCGGCACACGCGGCCGCGACGAGTAGCACAAGCACAATGGTCAGCGCCGTCCACGAGAAGTGCTCGCGCCCGACCTCGTCCACGAAGTTGTTGGCAGAGAGCACCGGGTTGCCAGTCTTGGCGACGTCCTGCCCGGCCTCCAGCGTCACCCTGTCGAATGTGGCGCTGTAGGTCCCGGCGAAAGACGGACTGATGACGAGGATGGTCGCGTCCGGATGGTCCTTGCCGATCTCGGTGGCGATATCGCGCAGCGGGGTGTCGATCCCGGGATTGTTGGGGAGCGCGATGACCTTCAGATCGATGTTCTTGGCATGCGCCTTCGCGATGACATCCTTCAACCCAGCGACATCGGCCGAGGGAGCGGCGACCCCGTCCTCATTGATGTCTGTGCGCGCCATCTCCAGACACTTCGCCGACCAGCCCAGCGGATCGGCACCCGCGGTCTGGATTGACACGCCCACCGCCTGGCACAGCTCGGCGGGGATGAAGGTTGGCAAGTGCTGCGGCGTCACGCGATCAATCTAACCCCCGCCGAGCGCGGGGTTGGGCGGACAGACACGCCGCATTTGGCGTGCATATCGACGCCCGCCGCGAAGGTGGCGGATGCGGGGGTGGGAACGGGGTGTGAAATTTGGGCATCCCCCTTATTACGGGACAAGCGTACTGTTAGACTGACAATGGAAGGCAGCCATCTGCGGTGGCGCCTCCGGAACCCCGCCTGGCACAGCCCGCCGGCGGGTGGACTTCGAGCGAGCTTTGGAGCTGATGTGACTAGCAATGAATCGGTGAATTCCTTCGGCGCCCGCGGCACTCTGCAGGTTGGTGACGAGTCGTATGAGATCTTCCGACTGAACACCGTGCCCGGTATCGAGAAACTGCCTTACAGCCTGAAAGTGTTGGCGGAGAACCTGTTACGCACCGAGGACGGCGCGAACATCACCAAGGACCATGTTCTGGCCCTGGCCAACTGGGACCCCTCGGCGGAGCCGAGCGTGGAGATCCAGTTCACCCCCGCTCGGGTGGTCATGCAGGACTTCACCGGCGTGCCCTGTGTCGTCGACTTGGCCACCATGCGTGAAGCGGTGGCGGCGCTGGGTGGTGATCCTGACAAGGTGAACCCGTTGTCCCCCGCCGAGATGGTCATCGACCACTCGGTGATCCTCGATGTCTTCGGCACCGCCGACGCCTTCGAGCGCAACGTCGAACTCGAGTACGAGCGCAATGCCGAGCGTTACCAGTTCTTGCGTTGGGGCCAAGGCGCTTTCGACGATTTCAAGGTCGTCCCCCCGGGCACCGGCATCGTGCACCAGGTCAACATCGAGTACCTGGCCCGCACCATCTTCACGAGGAACGGGCAGGCGTACCCGGACACCTGTGTGGGTACCGACTCGCACACCACGATGGTCAACGGCCTCGGCGTCCTTGGTTGGGGTGTCGGCGGTATCGAGGCGGAGGCCGCCATGCTCGGCCAGCCGGTCTCGATGCTGATCCCGCGCGTCGTCGGCTTCAAGCTCACCGGTGAGATCCAGCCGGGCGTCACCGCCACCGACGTGGTGCTGACCGTCACCGACATGCTGCGCAAGCACGGTGTGGTGGGCAAGTTCGTCGAGTTCTACGGCAAGGGCGTGGCCGAGGTGCCACTGGCCAACCGCGCCACGCTGGGCAACATGAGCCCCGAATTCGGTTCTACCGCAGCGATCTTCCCGATCGACGACGAGACCATCAACTACCTGCGTCTGACCGGCCGCGACGATCAGCAGCTGGCACTTGTCGAGGCGTACGCCAAGGAACAGGGCATGTGGCACGACGCCGACCACGAGCCCGCCTTCTCGGAGTACCTGGAACTCGACCTCTCCACCGTCGTGCCCTCCATCGCCGGACCCAAGCGCCCGCAGGACCGCATCGAGCTGACCGATGCGAAGAACGCGTTCCGCAAGGACATCCACAACTACACCAACGATGCCGAGAGCGGCCCAGCCGCTGCCACGCCGCACACCCAACTCGACGAAGCGATCGAAGAATCCTTCCCCGCCTCCGATGTGGCAGTGCTGTCCTTCGCCGAAGATGACGCCGTCATTCCGTCGGCAGCCAACGGCGGCGAGGGCCGACCGTCCAAGCCGGTCAAGGTGACATCCGCCGAGCGCGGCAACTTCGTCCTGGACCACGGCGCGGTCGTGGTCGCGGGCATCACCTCCTGCACCAACACCTCCAACCCGTCGGTGATGCTGGGTGCCGCCCTACTCGCCAAGAAGGCCGTCGAGAAGGGCCTCACCACCAAGCCGTGGGTCAAGACGAACATGGCCCCCGGGTCGCAGGTCGTCACCGATTACTACAACAAGGCCAACGTCTGGCCATACCTGGAGAAGCTGGGCTACTACCTGGGCGGCTACGGCTGCACCACATGCATCGGCAACACCGGCCCGCTGCCCGACGAGATCTCCAAGGCGATCAACGACAACGACCTGTCGGTGACCGCGGTGCTCTCCGGTAACCGCAACTTCGAAGGCCGCATCTCCCCCGACGTCAAGATGAACTACCTGGCCTCCCCGCCGCTGGTCATCGCCTACGGCATCGCGGGCACCATGGACTTCGACTTCGACACCGACCCGCTCGGCCAGGACCACGACGGTAACGACGTGTTCCTCAAGGACATCTGGCCGACCGCCTTGGAAATCGAGGAGACCATCGCCTCGTCGATCAACCGCCAGATGTTCACCGACTCCTATGCCGACGTCTTCAAGGGCGACGAGCGCTGGCGCGGACTGCCTACCCCCGAAGGCAACACCTTCGAGTGGGTCGACACGTCCACCTACGTGCGCAAGGCCCCGTACTTCGACGGGATGCCGCTGGAGCCCACGCCCGTCACCGACATCGCGGGAGCACGGGTGCTCGCCCTGCTCGGCGACTCGGTGACCACTGACCACATCTCGCCCGCGGGTTCCATCAAGTCGGGCACCCCGGCCGCGCAGTACCTCGACGAGCATGGTGTGGACCGCAAGGACTACAACTCGCTGGGTTCGCGTCGCGGTAACCATGAGGTGATGGTGCGTGGCACCTTCGCGAACATCCGCCTGCGCAACCAGCTCCTGGACGACGTCTCGGGCGGTTACACGCGCGACTTCACCCAAGATGGCGGTCCGCAGGCCTTCATCTACGACGCTTCGGTGAACTACCAGAAGGCCGGCATTCCGCTGGTCGTGCTGGGCGGTAAAGAATATGGGTCAGGCTCGTCCAGGGACTGGGCCGCCAAGGGCACCCGTCTGCTGGGCGTCAAGGCCGTCATCACCGAGTCCTTCGAGCGCATCCACCGGTCGAATCTCATTGGTATGGGCGTCATTCCGCTACAGTTCCCGGCCGGAGAGTCTGCGGCCTCGCTCAAGCTGGATGGCACCGAGACCTACGACATCAGCGGTATCGAGAAGCTCAACGAGGGTTCGACGCCGAAGACCGTGCACGTGACGGCGAAAAGATTTGCGGAAGACGGCACTGTGTCTTTCCAGGTCGAGTTCGACGCGGTGGTCCGAATCGACACCCCCGGTGAAGCCGATTACTACCGCAACGGCGGCATCCTGCAGTACGTACTGCGGAACATGCTGGCCGGCTAGAAACGGCTGACCAACAGTGCCGCGCGTTAGCGAGGATCACCTCGCGGCTCGTCGCCGCCAGATCCTCGATGGCGCGCGGCGCTGTTTCGCCGAGTATGGGTACGACGGTGCCACCGTGCGCCGCCTGGAGCACACCATCGGCATGTCGCGGGGGGCGATCTTCCACCATTTCCGCGATAAGGACACCTTGTTCTTCGCGCTCGCCCGCGAGGATGCCGAACGGATGGCGAACGTCGCCAGCCGCGAGGGTCTGGTGCAGGTGATGCGCGACATGCTGGCCGATCCGGATCAATTCGATTGGCTGGCAACGCGTTTGGAGATCGCCCGCAAGCTGCGCAACGATCCTGAATTCCGGCGGGGCTGGAACCAGCGTTCCGAAGAGCTCAACACCGCCACCTTGGCCCGGCTGCAACGCCAGAAGAAGGCCGGCCGGCTGCGCGAGGATGTGTCCAGTGAGGTGATTTTGGGCTATCTGGATCTGGTGCTCGATGGCCTGGTGGCACGCCTGGCCGCCGGTGAATCCACCGAAAGCCTCAGCCGTGTGTTGGATCTCGTCGAGGACTCGGTGCGCCGTGCCGATCACGCCTGACTCCAAGGACTGGACCTGGGTCCTTGAACGCCCGTGTGGAGAATGCGGATTTGATCCCGCCACAACATCTTTCGCCCGAATACCCGATATTGTGCGGGACAACCTGGGGGCGTGGCGGCCGGTGCTGGCCCACCCCGAGGTGCGGGTACGCCCCGACGAGCAGACCTGGTCGGCGCTGGAGTACGGAGCGCACGTCCGCGACGTGTTCCGCATCTTCCTGACCCGGCTGCAGCTCATGCTCGCCGAGGACAACCCCTTGTTCGAGAACTGGGACCAGGACACGACGGCCGTCGAGGACCGGTATGCCGAGCAGGACCCGCAGGCGGTAACCGTTGAACTCGCCGCAGCGGGCGAAGCCATCGCGGCCGCCTTTGCCGATGTGCCCGAGTCGGCGTTACAGCGACGCGGGAGACGAAGCAACGGTTCGATTTTCACGGTCGAGACACTGGGTCTGTACTTCGTGCACGATCCGGTGCATCACCTACACGACGTTTCCCGCCTGCCTGCGGATTAGTGCGGGAAGTCGATGACGGCCCGTGCGGGCGTGTCGGCGATGTATACGACTGGGCATTTGGGCGCCTGTGCCGCGACCTTCCACGCCATCACACCGTTCTTGTTTTTGAAGATGTCCGCGTCCTGAATGAGACGAGCCGATCGGACCACCGCAGAGCCGGGAGGAGCTCCGAGGTCATTGGGTTGCGGAAATGACTTCACCTGCTGGTTCTCGGGATGGTCGACGGTCCCCATGATGGTGTCGTGTGCCGCCGCGCCGCGGAATGCCACCGCGTATCCCCCGTCGACCGGTGTGACCGAGAATGGTGGAGCCTGCCAATAGGTCACCGGTCCCACCGGGGGCGCCAGCTTGTCCGCTCCGAAGCTGAACGTCACCCTGTCGAGGTCATCCAGGGTTTCGATGCGTACATCGTGGAGGATATTGGCGTAGTTTTCGGCGCCGCCGTCGGTCACTGTCGGGCACGCCGGTGCGGCCGCCGCCTGCGGGGCACCCACGAGCGGCCCGACTACCAGTACAAGCGGTACCAGGTATCGATACATGGTTAGCGAATGTACGGTGTCCGGCGCCGAACCGCTGGCGTTCGACCGGGGATTGTCTTCCGTGGCTAACCGCGGGCCGGGCGATGGTGCCCGGTCACAAACGCCCCTAGTGCGGCAGATCCACCACTAGCCGAGGCGGGTTGGTCAGCGTACTCACCTCGGGGCAGCGCTGTTTGTTCAGACCCAACGCCCACCGAACCTTCCCCTCGAAGTCCTCACCTTGCTCGGCCTCCGCCAGGATCGGGAAGTCCTTGGGCTTGATCTCGCTAGGACCCGGATATGACCGGATGGGCTTATCGGTCTCATGAGCCGATGCACCATCGAACAGCACGCCGAGCAGGGCGGTACCGGCGACGATGACGTTGTCTCCCTTGGGGCCCGCGGAAACGCTGGCGGGGCTGTCCACCGAGTACCTGGGAACCACCAGCTGATCCAGCGCCACCTTGTTTTTCGGGTCGGCCTTGGCATCCGGCCCGAATTCGAAGGTGACCCTGTCGAAGTCGTCCTGCTTACCCACGCGGACATCCCGCAGCTGTGTGGCCACATTCTTGCCGCCACCGCCGCTGACCGTTTCGCACGCCGTCACGCGGAACGTCTCCGGGGCGGGTGTTGATGTTTGCGGCAGCGCCGTCGTCGTGGCCACGGGCGATACCGAGTCGCCCAGCTGGCGCACCTGGCCGGCGCAACCGGACGCCGTCATCGCCGCCAGCGCCAGCACGCCGATGTTCCGGATACCGCCTTGTCCTCGCATCACCTAACGGTAGCAACAATTGGCGCCCGAAAGCTCAACGGGCACACTGCGTGTCGAATGCCAGTTAGGCCGTGCGACCGCGCCGATTCGGGCCACCGCGCCCGCGCAGGGTGACACCCGATTCCACGAGAGCCCGATGCACATAGCCATACGATCGGCCCGCGTCCGCCGCGAGCGTGCGAATGCTCGCACCCTGCTCGTATGCCGCCTTCAGCTCAGCACGCTCCTCGTCGCGTGTTTTGGCCATCGCGACCTCTCTCCCGACTTCATACCGCTGCCCCTGTGGACGGCTCGACCCGGTTGCACCATAGCGCAAATGTGATCACGCAGGTACACGAGACGCGGATGGCGTACGAGAAATGGTCAGGCCAGCTCGATGAGGTCCCGATACTCGTCCGACCAGTAGTCTTCCGTGCCGTCCGGCAACAACACAACACGTTGCGGATTCAATGCTTCAGCGGCTCCCGGATCGTGCGTGACGAGAACGACCGCACCCAGGTAACTGCGTAGCGCGTCCAAAACCTGTTCGCGTGAGGCGGGATCGAGGTTGTTGGTCGGCTCGTCGAGCAGCAGCACATTCGCGGTCGAGGCCACCAGACCGGCTAGGGCCAGACGGGTCTTCTCACCGCCGGACAGCGTTCCCGCGGGCTGTTCCAGCTGCGGGCCGCTGAACATGAAGGCACCCAGGATTCCACGCAACTCCTGCTCCCCCGTATCCGGAGCGGCATGACGGATGTTCTCCCACACCGTCGCGTGATCATCCAGCGTGTCGTGCTCCTGCGCGAAATATCCGAGCTTGAGGCCGTGGCCCGGCTCCAGCGCGCCGGCATCCGCTGTCTCCGCGCCCGCCAGCAGTCGCAGCAGTGTCGTCTTCCCCGCGCCGTTGAGCCCAAGAACCACAACGCGTGAGCCGCGATCGATGGCCAGGTCAACCCCGGTGAATATCTCCAGAGACCCGTAGTTCTTGGTCAGCCCCTTGGCCACCAACGGCACCCGCCCACATGCTGCGGGCGTCGGGAATTTGATCCGGGCCACCTTGTCGGCCACCCGCTCTTCATCCAGTCCCGACAACATCTTCTCGGCGCGACGCAACATATTCTGCGCGGCAACGGCTTTGGTCGCTTTGGCGCCCATCTTGGCCGCCTGGGTGCGCAGGGCCGACGCCTTCTTCTCCGCGTTGGCACGCTCGCGCCGACGGCGCTGCTCATCCAGCGACCGTGCGTCCAGGTACTTCTGCCAACCCATGTTGTAGACGTCGACCTCGCCGCGGACCGCATCCAGGAACCACACCTTGTTGACCACATCGGCCAGCAGATCGACGTTGTGACTGATCACCACGAGCCCACCCTCGTGGGTCTGCAGGAAGCCGCGCAGCCAGCCGATCGAGTCCGCGTCAAGGTGGTTGGTCGGCTCGTCGAGCAGCAGCGTCATGTTCGACCCCGCACCGCCCTCGGCCGCACCGAACAGAATCCGGGCCAACTCCACGCGTCGCCGCTGACCACCCGACAGTGTGCGCAGCGGCTGGATCAGCACCCGCTCGGGCAACCCCAGGCTGGAACAGATGCGGGCTGCCTCGCTCTCCGCGACGTACCCACCCAGCGAGGAGAAACGCTCCTCCAGCTGCCCATACCGGCGGATCGCCTTATCGCGCAGATCATCGTCGGCCAGCTCCGCCATCAGCGTCTGCTGCTTCTCCAACTCGCTGATGATGGTGTCCAGACCGCGCGCCGACAGCACCCGATCACGCGCCAGCATGTCCAGGTTCCCCTCCTTGGGATCCTGTGGCAGGTAACCGATTTCACCGGTCCGAGACACCGATCCGGCGTACGGCTCGCCCTCGCCGGCCAGAATTCTCATCGAGGTGGTCTTGCCGGCCCCGTTACGCCCCACCAGCCCGATGCGGTCACCGGGCTGGATGCGTAACGCGGGGCCCGGCGCGTAGACGAGTGTGCGGGCGCCGGCGCGGACCTCGAGGTCCGTCGCGGTAATCACTACTTACTCCTTGAATGCTGTGTACGCGTCTCGCGCGGTCAGCGCTTGTCTCTGAACGCCGCCGCCCGCTTGTCCTTGCGCGCGGCGGTGGCTTCTTCGAAGTTGTCGGTGAGCAGCCGGACATATAGCTGGCCCAGGCCCTCTTGGTGCATGTGACTTTCCAGGCTAGCGGCGTCCAGCCCACTCCAAATGGTGCGCTTGGTCAACTCGATCCCTGGACGGGAGAACCCGGCGATGCGCTCTCCAATCGCGTAACACTCTTCCAGCAGCGATTCGGACGACACCTTGCGGGATACCAAACCGATGCGCTCAGCCTCGTCGGCGTCGACATCGCGGCCGGTCAGCATGATGTCCGAAGCCCGGGACGTGCCGATGGCACGCGGCAACAGGTAGCTCAGACCCAGCTCACTGGCCGTCAGTCCGTTGTTGATACCGGCCGCCCGAAAGTAGGCGTCCTCGGATGCCACCCGAACATCGCAGGCCAGCGCCAGGCACAGACCGCCACCGATGGCGGCGCCGTTGATGGCGGCGATCACCGGCTGATGCATGCGGCGCAGCGTCAGGATGACGTCGTCGAGCAGCTCCATCGATCGCAGCGCGATCGTCGGCTGGGTCAGCCCTCCGATGTGCGGGATGGGCCCGGCGGATTTCTGGTCGGCGCCCGAGCAAAAGCCCTTGCCGGCACCGGTGATGATGACGGCGCGCACGTCGTTGTCGTGGCTGATATCGACCAGCATCTGCTTGAAGGGCAGCATCACGTCGAACGCCATGGCATTCATCCGCTCGGGCCGGTTCAGGGTGACCAGGGCAATATCCGGACGCGGACGATCCACCAGCACGAAACTCATGCGTCCATATAACCGACCCCGCCGGATTGCACCAAATCGTTTCTGCGCGGCGCCGCTCTCGGGCGTTACGCCTCTTGTTCGCGCAGCGCCGCCTCGACGTCCAGATCGCGGACCTTCTGCACCAGATCGGCCAACGATGCCGGAGGCAGCGCGCCGGCCTGGTTGAACACCAGCTGGCCCTGCTTGAACACCATCAGCGTCGGAATGGAGCGAACATTCGCCGCCGCCGCCAGGGCCTGCTCGGCCTCGGTGTCCACCTTCGCGTGGACGACGTCAGGGTTTTCTTCCGACGAGGCCTCGAAGACCGGCCCGAACTGGCGGCACGGGCCGCACCAGGACGCCCAGAAATCGACCAGCACGATGTCGTTGTCGTGGACCAGGTCATTGAACGCGTCAGCGGTGATGTCACGTGTTGCCATGTCGTCCTCAACGTTGTGGGGGTGCGCGATGTTCCGTCGTCGCTCAGTACCGGGTCCGATCAGTACAGCGCGGCCAGGGCCTTGCCGATGTTGAATCCGACGAACTCGTCCTGCCGCCCGGCCCGCAGCTTGTTCACCCATTCGGGGTCCGACAGCAGGGCGCGACCGACGGCGATGACATCGAACTCGTTGTTGGCGAATTGGCGCAGCACCGATTCGACCGGCGCGGGCTCGATATCCCGAACCTCGGTGGGTTTGAATTCCGTCTGCAATCCCACCGAGCCGACGGCAATGGCCGGCAGTCCCGTGACACGTTTGGTCCAGCCGGCAAGACTCAGCTCTCCGTCAGCGCCGGTCAAGTCCGCGAAGGCGGGCAGATAGTGCCGGCGAGTAGACGGATGGAAAACATCGACACCCGCCTCAACCAGGGGGGCGAGCAACCGTTCCAATTCCGCCGGGCTGTCGGCCAGCGTGGCCGTGTAGTCCGCCTGCTTCCACTGCGAAAACCGGTACAGGATGGGGAAATCAGGCCCGACAGCGGCACGTACCGACCGCACCACCTCGACCGGGAATCGCACCCGGTCTACGACCGAGCCGCCATAGCCGTCGGCCCGAACGTTGGTGCGCTCCCACAGGAACTGGTCAAGGAGATAACCGTGGGCACCGTGCAGCTCAACAGCGTCGAATCCGGCCGCCTTGGCATTGCGGGCCGCTGTCGCATACCGCTCCGCGAGCGGGGCAAGCTCACCGGTCTGCAGCGCACGGCCTTGCGGGGAGGCATCGCCGCCCAACCCGGACGGGCTCACCGACTCCACCTGGGGATTGAACTCCGGATCGACGCCGCGTTCGACCCCCTGGTGCCACAGCTGGGCGGCGATGGCCGACCCCTCGTCGTGCACGGCATCGGTAACGGCGGACCATCCCGCCAGCACCTCATCGCCGACGAGGCGCGGAACGCTGGACTGACCGCCCGCGGCATCGTCCGGAATGAATACGCCCTCGGTGATGATGAGCCCGACACCGCCGGCGGCACGGCGGCGGTAGTACGCCGCAACGTTCTCGCCGGGCACACCGCCCGGTGATGCCGACCGCGTCATCGGCGCCATCGCGAACCGGTTCGGGGCGGTCAGCGATTTGACGGTGAACGGTTCGAAGAGGGGCGCTACGTCTGGTCTCACGTCGGTCACGAGGTGTCAAACTACGCCGACGCCCAATCCATTCCGGATAAAGTGGTCAACCATGTCACCAAATCGCTGGCCGCGGCCTACGTTGCTAGTGATCGCCGGTGTCGTCATGTTCTCCGGCGCGGCATGTGGTGGGTCCGGAGATACGCCCGTCCAGTCCTCGCCGGGCCCTGCTTCGACCACCGTCACCCGGCACGCGGGTGGCCAGGACAGAGCCGGTGGATTGATCTCCTCGGTATCGGGTCACACCGTCCAGGTGACCAACCCCGTCGGCAGCGCCGATATCGACTTCAACACCATGACAAAGCTCACCGAGGTGCAGCCCGCGGAGCTTTCGGATGTCGTAGTCGGCAGCTGCGTCGCCATGCTGGCCACGGCCGGCGCGGAGGCGTCGGACCAGGCCACCGCGCAGCGGGTGCTGATCAGCGCGGCCGAGGACGACAAATGTGCTGTGGAGACACCGCCAGGCAGCGCACCACCTCCCGGCATACCGCAGGGGCCGCCTCCCGGTGGCCCCGAGGGACCGCCGCCCTTCGGCGGCCCGAGCGTCCAGGGCGCGGTCGCGGCGGTCAATGGCAGCACCATCGTGGTCGCCAACACCGATCCCAGTGGGGCATCAGAGATCCAGACCAATGTCACGGTGACTGCCGATACCGCCTATGACAAACGGCAACCCACCGAGGCCACCGCAATTATCACCGGCAAATGCGCGGACGCACACGGCACCAAGAATGCAAGCGGGGTGCTTCAGGCCACCAAGATCGATTTGGGTCCCGCCACCGACGGGCGATGCGGACCACCGCGGCGGTAGATCCGGATACGGCTTCGTGCCACAGATTGTCGCCAAGGCTGACATCTCCAACACACAGCGACTTCGCACAGACACCAGAGCGCAACCTCAGCCAGCACAAGCACGCTGAGGTGTCCCATTCGTCAACCATGGAGAACATCGATGTCCCCAACCCAGACACTCACCCGACCACGGCTCGCCCGCGGCGCACTGTTCGCATTCGCCGGACTGACCGCGCTGTCGGTGGCCGCGTGCGGCTCGCCTACCAATACCAATGGCGCCTCGACAAAGTCAGCGGCACCGACCACGTCTTCGGTCGCACAGCAGGGCGAACACAACGACAAGGACCGCGTGATGGGGCTCATCGCCTCGGTGTCGGGCAACACCATTCAGGTGACCAAGAAGGACGGCACCGCGACCGTCGGCTTCGGACAGTCGACGAAGGTCTCCGAAATCACTGCCGCGCGATTACCGGACGTTACTGCCGGAAGCTGTATTGCCGCCGTGGCACAACAGGACTCGAACCCGCCGACGGCTCGGCGCGTGATGCTCTGGCCGGCTGCGGATGGCAACTGCGCGAAATCACAGCAGAAGGACTCACAGGAGTCCGCGTCGCCCACCCCAACCTCCGGTAAACGCCCCGAGCATCAGGCCGTTCACGGGACAGTGACCTCTGTCAGCGGGAACACGATCACGGTGAGTAGCACCGATCCGAACGGCGGGGCCGCGACCTCGACGACCGTGACGGTGAACAACGACACCATGTACGCCAAGCGTGCCCCGGTGGACCACAGCGCCATCGCCGCGGGCAAGTGCATTGCCGCGCACGGCACCGATGACGCATCGGGCAACATTCAGGCCTCGACGATCACGCTTCGTGCAGCCAAGGACGGCTCATGTGGGGGATCCGGCGGCCACGAAGGCCACCACGAGCGCTAGACCGTGAAGCCGAGGGCCCGGAGCTGCTCCCGACCATCGTCGGTGATCTTGTCCGGGCCCCACGGCGGCACCCAGACCCAGTTGATCTTGATCTCCTTGACCAGCCCTGCGCCCACCAGCGCGTTACGCGACTGATCTTCGATGACATCGGTGAGCGGGCATGCCGCCGAGGTGAGCGTCATGTCGATGGTGGCGACCTTGCCGCTCTCACCCTCTTCGACGTTGAGCCCGTAGACAAGCCCCAGATCGACGACATTGATACCGAGCTCGGGGTCGACAACGTCGCGCATGGCCTCCTCAAGATCTTCGAGAAGTTTCACTTCCGCGGACACTTCGGTCATCGGTTCACCTCTTCTGCGTTCGTAGCCTGGACGAGCGCGTCTTTGAATGCCATCCATCCTAGGAGCGCACACTTCACGCGGGCTGGGTACCGCGAAACCCCAGCGAATGCGACGCCGTCGCCAATGATGTCTTCGTCGCCGTCGATGGTTCCGCGTGAGGAGATCATCTCGTTGAACGAAGCCACCGTCTTGAGTGCCTCATCCACCGTCAGCCCGATCACCTGGTCCGTCAACACTGAGGTTGCGGCCTGACTGATCGAGCATCCCTGCCCGTCATAGGAAATGTCGGCGATCCTGTTGTCATCCAAGGCGACTCGCAGGGTTACCTCGTCACCACAGGTGGGGTTGACGTGGTGCACTTCGGCCGCGAACGGCTCGCGCAGCCCGCGGTGGTGTGGATGCTTGTAGTGATCCAGGATGACTTCCTGGTACATCTGCTCGAGCCTCACAAGAGCGATCCTCCGTCGCTCCGCTCGCCCAGGAAGAACTCTTGCGCGCGGCGGACACCGGCAACCAGTCGGTCGACTTCGTCCAGGGTGTTGTAGATCGCGAAAGAGGCACGGGCGCTCGCCGCGATACCGAACCGTCGGTGCAGCGGCCAGGCGCAGTGATGCCCGACTCGTACCGCGACACCCTCGTCATCGAGAACCTGCCCCAGATCGTGCGCGTGGATACCGTCCACCACGAAGGCGACCGCACCCCCACGATCGACGTTCTCGGCGGGGCCGATGATGCGAACACCCTCGATGCTTCCGAGCCCGGCGAGTGCGGCCGACACCAGCTGATGCTCGTGCGCGGCAACGGCTTCCATACCAATCGCATTCAGGTAGTCGACGGCAGCGCCGAGTCCGACCACCTGGGAGGTCATCGGGACACCGGCCTCGAATCGCTGCGGCGGCGGCGCGTAGGTGCTGGCTTCCATGGTGACCGTCTCGATCATGGAACCACCCGTGATGAACGGGGGCATGACCTCCAGCAGTTCACGGCGGCCGTACAGCACGCCGACGCCCGACGGGCCGAGCATCTTGTGCCCGGAGAAGGCGGCGTAGTCGACACCCAGCTCCCGGAAGTTCACCGGCATATGCGGAACCGACTGGCAGGCGTCCAGAACGACCAGGGCACCAACGGATTTCGCGCGGCGCACCAACTCATCGACGGGGGCTACCGCGCCAGTCACGTTGGATTGGTGGGTGAACGCGACAACCTTGACGGCCTCGGTGAGCTCGAGCGAGTCAAGGTCGATGCGGCCGTCGTCGGTGACCGAGTACCAGCGCAGGGTGGCGCCGGTGCGGCGGCAGAGCTCTTGCCAGGGCACCAGATTCGCGTGATGCTCCAGCTCGGTGATTACCACCTCGTCGCCGGGTCCCACCGCACGATCGAACCTGTCGTCGCCGAGGGTGTATGCCACCAAGTTCAGCGATTCGGTGGCGTTCTTGGTGAAGATGATCTCGCCGTCGTCAACGCCCACGAAACAGGCGATCGCATGGCGCGCCCCCTCGTAGGCATCGGTGGCCTCTTCGGCGAGCTGGTGAGCACCGCGATGTACCGCGGCGTTGCGCTCGGTGAGGAAGACTCGCTCGGCATCGAGAACCTGGTTAGGCCGCTGCGAGGTGGCACCGGAATCCAGGTACACCAACGGCTTACCGCCGCGCACCGTACGGCTCAGGATCGGGAAGTCATCCCTGATCTCCGAGATCCGAGTGGTGTCCAGCGGCACGGTGGCCGTCACGGTCAGGCTCCCACCGTTTGGGTAAAGCGCACGTAGCCGTTCTCCTCCAGCTCGTCGGCCAGCTCGGGGCCACCCGACTCGACGATGCGCCCGCCGACGAAGACGTGTACGAACTGCGGCTGGATGTAGCGCAGGATGCGGGTGTAGTGGGTGATGAGCAGAACGCCGCCATTCTCGCGCTCGGCGTACCGATTCACACCCTCGGACACGATCCGGAGGGCATCGACATCGAGCCCGGAGTCTGTCTCATCCAGGATGGCGATCTTTGGCTTGAGCAGGCCCAACTGCAGGATCTCGTGGCGCTTCTTCTCGCCGCCCGAGAAGCCCTCGTTGACGCTGCGCTCGGCGAAGGCGGAGTCGATCTCCAACTCCCCCATGGCTTCCTTGACTTCCTTGATCCAGTGGCGCAGCTTCGGAGCCTCGCCGCGGACGGCGGTGGCGGCGGTGCGCAGGAAGTTCGACATCGACACTCCCGGAACCTCGATCGGGTACTGCATGGCCAAAAAGAGCCCCGCTCGCGCTCTTTCATCGACGGACAGTTCCAGCACGTCCTGCCCATCGAGGGTGATCGACCCCGAAGTCACCTCGTACTTGGGGTGTCCGGCGATGGCATAGGACAGCGTGGACTTCCCGGAACCATTGGGGCCCATGACCGCATGGGTCTCCCCCGAGTTCACGGTCAAGTTGACGCCCTTGAGGATCTCGATGGTCTCGCCCTCGTTGGGCGAGATGCTGACGTGCAGGTCCTTGATTTCCAGAGTGGTCATGAGTTGCTTTCTATCTACGAGTTGGTCTGGGCGAGTTCGTTTTCGATGGCCGCGGTGAGGCGGGTGCGCACTGACTCGATCCCGATCCGGCCAATGATGTCCTGGAAGAAGCCGCGCACCACCAGACGGCGCGCATCCTCCTCGGTGATACCGCGCGATCGCAGGTAGAACAGCTGCTCGTCATCGAATCGCCCGGTGGCACTGGCGTGCCCGGCCCCGGCGATCTCACCGGTCTCGATTTCGAGGTTGGGCACCGAGTCGGCCCGAGCGCCGTCAGTGAGGATCAGGTTGCGGTTCAGTTCGAAGGTGTCGGTTCCGGTCGCCTCGGCGCGGATGAGTACGTCGCCGATCCAGACTGTGTGCGCGTCAGGCTTGTCGGATGCCGGATTACCTTGCAGCGCACCCTTGTACGTGACGTGCGAACGGCAGTTGGGTTGGGCGTGATCGACCAGCAGCCGATGCTCGAAGAACTGACCGTCGTCGGCGTAGTAGAGACCGAGCAGCTCGGCGTCGCCTCCCGGCGCCGCGAACCGGACGGTGCCGGTGAGCCGAACCAGATCACCGCCGAGAGTGACGGCGATATGGCGTAACACCGCGTCCTTGCCCAGCTTGGCGTGGTGCGCGCTGACATGCACCGCGTCATCGGCCCAGTCGGCGATCGAGACGACCGTCAGCCGAGATGCGTCCTCGAGCAGGAATTCGACATTCTCGGCGTATGTCCCACTGCCGCGGTAGTCGATGACCACGAGAGACTCCGACAATTCAGCGGCTCGCACCTGTAGATGCCCGTAGGCCACCTCAGCGGCACCGGGGCCGGTCACGACGATCTCGATCGGGTCTGCGACCACGGCCTGCTTGCCAACCGAGACCACGGT
Source organism: Mycobacterium sp. D16R18 (assembly GCA_002013775.1). Classification (GTDB taxonomy): domain Bacteria; phylum Actinomycetota; class Actinomycetes; order Mycobacteriales; family Mycobacteriaceae; genus Mycobacterium. Next base: position 84,271 of record MAFD01000003.1, on the reverse strand, counting down.
GGCCGCCCGGAACGCTGAATATGCCTGTGCGGCAACGCGATCTGACGGAACCCCGCCCTTTCCGAGCCGTTCGTCGGTGCGATCTACCGTCTCGACGGTTACGCCGTCACCGGCGGTGACTCCCACTGCTGGATCTGCCGTCGCAACAGCGGATCCGTCGTGCAGGCCGCGCAGGCGGCGCAGCGGGGTGAACCGCCACAGCTCGTCACGACCACCGGGAACCTCGAAGGCCTCGACGTCGTAGGAGCTGAACAGTTCTCCCTTGTTGGAGCCCTCGACAGCTTGAGTCAACTGCGTCATGACTAACCGACCGAACCTTCCATTTGCAGCTCGATGAGCCGGTTGAGCTCGAGCGCGTACTCCATCGGCAGTTCCTTCGCGATCGGTTCCACGAACCCGCGTACCACCATGGCCATCGCCTCGTCCTCGGTCATGCCGCGGCTCATCAGATAGAACAACTGATCGTCACTGACCTTCGAAACGGTCGCCTCGTGCCCCATGGTGACGTCGTCTTCGCGGATGTCGACGTACGGGTAAGTGTCGCTGCGGCTGATCGAGTCGACAAGCAGCGCATCACATTTCACCGTTGAGCGGGAACCGTGCGCCCCCTTGTTGACCTGGACCAGGCCACGGTAGGAGGCACGACCGCCACCACGCGCCACCGACTTGGAGACGATGTTGCTCGACGTGTTCGGCGCCAGGTGCAGCATCTTGGCGCCGGTGTCCTGGTGTTGCCCCTCACCGGCGAAGGCGACCGACAACACCTCACCCTTGGCGTGCTCACCGGTCATCCATACAGCCGGGTACTTCATGGTGACCTTGGAGCCGATGTTGCCGTCGACCCACTCCATGGTGGCCCCCGCCTCGGCGCGAGCCCGCTTGGTGACCAGGTTGAACACGTTGTTCGACCAGTTCTGGATGGTCGTGTAGCGGCAGCGCCCACCCGGCTTGACGATGATTTCCACCACGGCCGAGTGCAACGAATCGGACTTGTAGATCGGTGCGGTACATCCCTCGACGTAGTGCACGTATGCACCCTCGTCGACGATGATGAGCGTCCGCTCGAACTGGCCCATGTTCTCGGTGTTGATGCGGAAGTAGGCCTGCAGCGGGATATCGACCTTCACGCCCGGCGGCACGTAGATGAACGAGCCACCCGACCACACCGCGGTATTGAGCGCGGAGAACTTGTTGTCGCCAGCCGGGATGACACTGCCGAAGTACTCCTTGAAGAGCTCCGGGTGCTCACGCAGCCCCGAGTCGGTGTCCAGGAAGATCACACCCTGGGCCTCAAGATCCTCACGGATCGAGTGATAGACGACTTCCGATTCGTACTGTGCGGCAACACCGGACACCAGGCGCTGCTTCTCGGCTTCGGGGATACCGAGGCGGTCGTAGGTGTTCTTGATGTCGGCGGGCAGATCGTCCCACGTGGCAGCCTGCTTCTCGCTGGAGCGCACGAAGTACTTGATGTTGTCGAAGTGAATGCCCTCAAGGTTCGATCCCCAGTTCGGCATCGGCTTCTTGTCGAAGGTGCGCAGCGCCTTCAGGCGGACGTCGAGCATCCACTCGGGTTCGCTCTTCTTCGACGAGATGTCACGCACGACGGCCTCGGACAGACCGCGCTGCGCGCTGGCACCGGCCGCGTCGGAGTCAGACCAGCCATAGCCGTAATTGCCCAGCGACGCGATCGTCTCGTCCTGGGTCAGCACCTCACGCTCGAGGGTCATCGTGACTCCTTACTGATCGTTGTATCCGGCGCGGGGCTGGGCGCCAGAGTTGTAGAGGCGTGCAGAGGAATATGCGTGGTGCAGGCACAGTCACCGTTGGCGATGGTGGCCAGCCGCTGTACATGTGTTCCTAACACCTCGGCGAAGGCCTGCTGTTCCGCCTCGCAGAGTTCTGGGAACTCGGCGGCCACATGCGATACCGGACAGTGATGCTGGCATATCTGCACACCGCTCGAGGAAGCGCCCGCGCCACCGACCCGCTGGGTGCTGGCCGCGTAACCGGCCTTGGTCAGCGCGGCGGCCATCTGATCCACCGCGGCCTCGGTGTCGTCAAACGGCGCACCGGCCGCGACATCGCTCAAGATCGTGTCAATGCGGCGCCGCGCGAAGATGCGCACCGCGTCGTCGCCGCCGATCTCGCGCAGCTGGCGCATGGCGGCAGATGCCAGGTCGTCGTAGGCGTGGTTGAGCTTGGCGCGACCGTCCGCGGTGAGCTGGAACCGCTTGGCGGGACGCCCTCGGCCGTTGTGCTGCCATGCGGCTGCCGGATTCGATAGGGCGTCACCGGCCTCGATCAACGCGTCGAGGTGGCGGCGCACGCCCTGAGGCGATAGACCGAGCTGTTCCCCGATCTCACCCGCGGTGACCGGCCCGGACTCCATGAGCAGCCGCACCACGGCGACGCGTGTCTGGCCGTCGTGGGACACGGCCGGGGCAGCGTCCAGCACTTGCGACGTCGCCGCAGCTGACGCCACCGCAGAGGGCTGGCCGAATTTCACAACACCAGTGTGACGCAATTCGGAATGCCACGTCTAGCAAGGGTTACCTATGTTGAGCGCCGCCGCGCGGCCGGACAGGCCCTGCCCGGCTGGTTCCACGGAGCAAGCATGACGTGCCGATACGCTGCTGCCGTGTCGGTACGTGGTCAGTGGCTGAGTTCGTCGCTGTCGCATCTGCATGATGACGAGCGTTCGTCGGCCCCGCTGAATGAGCGTGAGCTCACCGCCATGAACCGAACTCGCCTGTTCGGCGCCACCGGAACGGCCCTCATGGCCATCGGCGCCCTCGGTGCCGGCGCACGACCCGTCATCCAAGATCCGATCTTCGGGGTGCGGCTGCTCAACCTGCCGTCGCGTATTCAGACGGTGTCCCTGACCATGACGACTACCGGCGCCGTGATGATGACGTTGGCCTGGCTCATGTTGGGGCGTTTCGCCATCGGCAGCCTGCGCAACAAGAACGCCAACGGCGAACGAGGACCGGTCCGCCGGATGTCCCGCGGCCAGCTGGACCGAACCCTACTGCTGTGGATTCTGCCGCTGCTCATAGCGCCTCCGATGTACTCCAAGGACGTGTACTCGTATCTGGCGCAGAGCCAGATCGCGCGACTCGGCAAGGACCCGTACACCGAAGGCCCGGCGGTCGCCCTGGGCCTGGATCACGTGTTCACCCTGTCGGTGCCCAGCCTGTGGCGAGAAACACCCGCCCCGTACGGTCCGTTGTTCCTGTGGATCGGCAAGGGCATCTCGCGGCTCACCGGCGACGACATCGTCGCTGGTGCGCTGTGCCATCGGCTTGTCGAACTGCTCGGAGTGCTGCTGATCATCTGGGCGACGCCGCGTCTGGCCCAGCGCTGTGGGGTCGCGGAGGTCAGCGCGCTGTGGCTCGGCGCGGCGAACCCGCTGCTGCTGATGCATCTTGTCGCGGGAATCCACAACGAGGCGCTGATGCTGGGCCTGATGCTGGCCGGCACCGAGCTGGCGATGCGCGGTGTCGATTCGACGGGCGCGCTTGTGGGGGTGAGACCCAGGTTGAATCCTTGGGGACCCCGCACCCGCGCCGAATGGGCCACCTGGGCGCCGCTGGGCAACCTCCTGGCCGGGACACTGCTGATCACCGCATCATCACAGGTCAAACTCCCCTCCCTACTGGCCCTGGGTTTCGTCGGAATGGCCCTGGCTCGCCGATGGGGTGGCGGCGTTCGCGGTCTCTTCCAGGCCGGGGCACTGCTGGGCGCCGTCACCGGCGCTTGCACGGTCCTCATCGGATCGGCCAGCGGGCTCGGATTCGGCTGGGTGTACACACTCGGCACCGCGAACGCCGTGCGCAGCTGGATGTCGCCGCCGACCCTCGTTGCGCTGGGCACCGGACAAGTCGGAATTCTGCTCGGACTGGGCGATCACACCACCGCGATACTGTCGCTGACCCGTGGAATCGGTATCGGCATCATCGGTATCGCCGTGTCGTGGCTGCTGTTGGCCGTGCTGCGCGGACGCCTGCACCCCGTGGGTGGGCTGGGTGTCGCCCTCGGCATCACAGTGCTGCTGTTTCCGGTGGTGCAGCCCTGGTACCTACTGTGGGCGATCATCCCGCTGGCCGCGTGGGCTACCCGCCCCGCTTTCCGCGGGACGGCAATCGGCATCACCCTGCTCGTCGGTATTTTCGGGCCCACCGCCAACGGCGACAGGTTCGCGCTGTTCCAGATCATCGACGCCACGGTGGCCAGTGCCATCATCGCGGTCCTGCTCATCGCTATCACGCACGACTATCTGCCGTGGCGTCGGCTGCCTAACGGTGACGAAGGCGCGCCGCTTACGCTGACTGACCGTGACGCAACCACCGACAAGGACAGCACCCCCGGTGCGGATGCGGTCGGTGACGAAGCGATACGGGACAACGACAGCGCTCCACAACCTCAACCTTGAGGTAGAGCAGGCCCAGGTCTTTGCACTGCTCGGCCCCAACGGCGCCGGGAAAACCACGTCCGTCGAATTGTGCGAAGGCTTCTTGCATCCCGACGAGGGCACCGTCGAGGTGCTGGGCATGGATCCGGTCGCGAAGAACTCGGCGGTGCGCGCACGTATCGGTGTCATGCTGCAGGGCGGCGGCGCCTACCCCACCGCGCGAGCCAGCGAAATGCTCGGGCTCGTGGCCTCATACTCAGCCAATCCGCTTGATCCGCAATGGCTTCTGGACACTCTTGGGCTGACGGACGCCGCTCGCACCCCCTATCGCAGGCTGTCCGGAGGCCAGCAGCAGCGCCTCGCGCTGGCATGCGCCCTCGTGGGCCGGCCCGAGCTGGTGTTCCTCGACGAGCCGACCGCCGGCATGGACGCGCACGCGCGGCTGGTGGTGTGGGAGCTCATTGACTGTCTGCGACGCGATGGCGTCTCGGTGGTGCTGACCACGCACCACATGAAGGAGGCCGAGGAGCTTGCCGACCAGCTGATGATCATCGACCACGGTGCGGTCGTCGCCGCCGGCACCCCGTCGGAGTTGATGCAGTCCGGCGCCGAGAACCAGCTGCGCTTCTCCGCCCCACCACGACTGGATCTGACCCTGCTCACCTCTGCGCTGCCCGAGGGATACAAGGTCGCCGAGGTCACTCCCGGTGAGTACCGCGTCGAGGGCGTCGTCGACCCACAGGTGCTGGCCACCGTCACCGCCTGGTGCGCCCGGATGGATGTGCTGACCACCGATCTGCGGGTGGAGAAACGCAGTCTCGAAGATGTGTTCCTGGAATTGACCGGCAGGGAATTGCGATGACCAACACCACACCCCGTTTCGACCCGGGTACCTTCACGCCGGACCCGCGACCGAGCGCCGTGCACACCATGCTGTTCGCGCAGTTCTGGCTGGAACTCAAGCTGCTGCTCCGCAACGGCGAACAGCTGCTGCTCACCATGTTCATCCCGATCACCCTGCTCATCGGGCTGACACTGCTGCCCCTGGGTCAGTTTCCCGGCTCGCGTACCGACATCTTCGTGCCCGCCATCATGGCACTGGCGGTCATCTCCACCGCCTTCACCGGGCAGGCCATCGCCGTCGGGTTCGACCGCCGCTATGGCGCGCTGAAACGCTTGGGCGCCACCGCATTACCCGTGTGGGGCATCATCGCCGGCAAGGCACTGGCCGTCGTCACGGTGGTGGTTCTACAAGCCGCGGTCATCGGTGCTATCGGCGGGGCGCTGGGTTGGCGCCCACATCCGGTAGGGCTGTTGCTCGGCGCCGTGGTCATCGCCATCGGCACCGCGACATTCGCGGCGATGGGGCTACTACTCGGCGGCACACTGCGCGCGGAAATCGTGCTGGCCCTTGCGAATCTGCTGTGGTTCATCTTCGCCGGGCTAGGGGCGCTGACGCTCGAAGACGGTCGCACCACCGACGCAATCCCCCATGCCGTTGTCCTATTGGCTCGGCTGTCGCCCTCCGGCGCCCTCTCCGAGGCGCTCGCGGCCGCGATGACGCTTTCGGTGGACTGGTTCGCCATTGCCGTACTCGCCGTGTGGGGCACACTCGCCGGATACGGCGCGCTGCGCTGGTTCCGATTCACCTGACCCATGCCTGATATCGCGGCGGCTCTGGACAGATTTGTGACAGCCTTCAACACCAACGATCTCGACGTCGTCATGCAGCACTTCGCCGACGACGCCGAGTACCTCCCGGGCGACGGGTCGCGGCACGTCGGATTGGCCGCCATTCGTCGCGAATTCGAACCGCAGTTCACGGGCGCCTACGGCGCAATGACATTCGACGAGCACGACCGGCTGATCGATCAGTCCGCACGCAAGGCGACCATTCGCTGGACATGCCGTCACGACATCCGCGCACGCCAGTCCCGCAGTCGACTGCTTGGTGTGGCGACCCGCCTCGCTGCCATTGCCTTCCCTCGTTTCGGATGGGAAGGCTTGGACGTCTTCCACTTCGACACGGACGGAAAGATCACCGGCAAGTACTCGTATTCCAACTACGTAGTACCCAGGATCAGTCGACGACTCGGCTAGCCGGCAGATCTGCCCACTCGTGCCGATGACTCGCCCTCAGCGAGGAGTGGCCCGCAATGCCCGGTACGCGGCCCGGCCGACGATTTCGGCCAGGTTCGTGGCGGACCATCGCGGTTCGGGGCTCAGCATCAACCGTATGGCCCCCTCACTGATCGCCAGCAGTGTTTCCACCAGTGGTGGCATCACGAAGTCCACATCGCGGACCTGCCACCGCTGCAGCAGGGGGCGCATGACCTCGCAGATCTGCGCCCGGATCTGCGAGCGCCCCTGCGAAATAGCCTCTGCAAGAACAGGATCTGCTTGCGCCGCGGCAATGATCTGCCAGGACGCCGGGCGTGCGGCGACGTCGGCAAGCAGAGCTGCGAATCCGTCGACGAACATCTGCTCAACGGAGCCCGTCCGCTGCGGCGGCAGGACGGCACGCAGACTGGTCAGAGCCAGCAGCGTTTCGCGTTCCAGCAGTTGGGTCAGTACCTCACTTCGCCCGTTGTAGCACGCATATACAACGGGGCGGGTGACACCCATGCGCGTGGCGATGGCAGCCATCGTCACATTCGCCACGCCCTCTTCAGCGGTGATCTGCAAGGCCGTGTCCAGCACCTGCGCGCGCCTGCGCTCCGGTCCGAGATGTTCGGCCCGGGCGCGCGGATTCGTCGAGGCTGGCGGCGCGGTGACGGTGTCCTCCTACGGCTGGCCCGGCTATTGCAGATACACGTTGGCGATGATGAGCACCGGCCAGGCGACAATTTCTCCCAGCATAGAGAAGAGCTTGTCCAATCCGGTGAGTTGTTCGAGGTGGTCACGGTGGGTCATTGCCCAAATCAACCCGATCACGAAATACGGCAAACCAATGACGATCGCCAGATAGACGAGCTGGCGGATGCTGAGACGACGGTCGAGCAGGTCCTTGATCATGGTGTTTTCCTTCTGAATCATCCAACGGTGCCGAGAATCGGCTCGGACTCTCTAATTCCCTCGTCGCTAGGAGCTTGTCCCTCTCCGAACACCCGAACCCTCTGCTTGTCCCGGAGTTCGCGGTGCGCCCGGCTCGGAATCTCATAGCCGTAAAGTTCCTGAGCCTCCCTGGGCGTCATGGTGATCGAGCTTTTCGGCGGTACCGACAGCAGAACGCGCGCGCCGATAGGCACGGTGGCAGGTGAGATCAGCCGGAGCAGGATCAATTGCAGCCGCTTGCTCATGCTGATCGCCGTGAAGGCGGCGCTTATCGGCGGGACGATCACCGCGTCTAGCACGGGGGCAACACTTAGCCCGGCCATCTCCCGCATCCACCGAGGCATGGTCGCCAAGGTGCCCCGGCGCAAAAACCAGGTGATCACCTTGGTGAACGGTCGCAACAGCAGTGGCATCGGCGGCAGCATCACCTCGGCGCTGAGCAAGTGCCGCATCGCTTGCCGGGCGATATCAGAGCCGATGAGCTGCGGGCGCATCTTTTCGAAGTACTCGCTTATCCCCTCACGCGTTCGCGGGATGTCGCCCGGGTCGCACGTCTGCAACTCCGCCGCGCGGGCGCATTCACTCCAGAACTGCGCTTCTTCGTTGTAGGAAAGCCGCCCAGGGCCGTACTTCTCGTATGCGAGCAGAATCGAATGCCAGGCCGTGAGGTGGATCCACAACTGCGATTCGGGATTGTTGGCGTCGTAATTCTCGCCGGTGACCGGATCGACGCCGATGGCCTTGGAATGAATCTTGACCAGGACGTCGGCCGCCTTGGCCGTCGACCTGGTGTCGTCAAAGGCAACCATCGCGAAGTACCGCAAGGTTCGGTCGTAACGAGTCCGTGGCCGCGAATAGATCTCATGCGTCTTGTCCACGGCCGCAATCAATCCGGGATCAAGTTCCTCGATCACCACGGCACGCTGAAATCCAATGGACAGTGACGTCGGGTAGCTCCACACACGCCACGACACTGATTCGGGGCCAAAGAAGCCGTAGTCCTCAGCAGGTTCAACCTTCGGTAGTGACAGCCAATCCCGGATCACGCTCACAGGCCCGCTCCCTCTGCGTTAGTAATCCTACGAGATGTAGGATTTTGTTACACAGCGTAGGATTCATTACCGGATCGCTTACGTCAAGGGGTCAAGCGTCAACTAATCCACTCGCCCGCCAAAACCCTGAGTGCACGCGAGATCAGCAGCGATTACTACAAGGCGTAGTTGGCAGTGGCATAGACTCATCGCGTGCTATATCGGGCGTTTTTGCGGGTAGTCGATCTACTGCCGATGCCGAGCCTGCGGACGCAGCGCCTCATTGCCGCGGCGGTAGTGCTGACCCAGGGCGGAATCGCTGTGACCGGTGCAGTGGTTCGCGTCACTGCCTCCGGCCTGGGGTGCCCCACCTGGCCACAGTGCTTCCCCGGGAGTTTCACCCCCGTCGCCGTCGCCGAGGTGCCGCGCATCCATCAGGCCGTCGAATTCGGCAACCGGATGATCAGCTTTCTGGTGGTTATCACCGCCGCATTGGCAGTACTTGCCGTGACTCGTGCACGGCGCCGGCGCGAGGTCCTCGTGTACGCCTGGCTGATGCCGGCTTCGACGGTCCTGCAGGCGGTCATCGGTGGCATCACCGTACTGACCGGCCTGTTGTGGTGGACGGTCGCGATCCATCTGCTGGTATCGATGGGCATGGTGTGGCTGGCAACGCTGCTCTACGTGAAAATCGGTGAGCCCGATGTCGTTTCCGATTTCCCCATGGTGCCGCCACCTCCCGCGCCGCTGCGCCGGCTAACCGCGCTGATCGGCGTGACATTGGCCACCGTCCTGGTCGCCGGAACGCTGGTGACAGGAGCAGGACCACATGCCGGCGACAAAAGCGTCACCCGCGTGGTGCCCCGATTGCAGGTCGAGATCACCACATTGGTGCATCTTCACGGCACACTGCTCATCGCCTACCTGGCGCTGCTTCTGGGGCTGGGGTTCGGACTGGCGGCCGTCGGTGTGACCAGAGCCATCTGGGCACGGTTCACGGTGCTGGTGGCGCTCACACTGGCCCAGGGGCTCGTGGGCGTCGTTCAGTTCTACACGGGTGTGCCCGCGGTGCTCGTCGCCGTCCATGTCGCGGGTGCGGCCGCGTGCACGGCGGCCACCGCTGCGTTGTGGGCGGCGCTGACCACCCCGGCGCTAGCCGCGTCGGTGCTGCCCCAGCGGGCCCAGGCCCAGGCGTTCTAACGCGTCCTCGACACCGATCACGAACTTTCGTTGCGCCAGGTCGCGCTCCTCGGTCTCCAACTGACGCCATCCCAAAGACGGTTCGACCAGTTCCAGCTCCAGTAGCCGTGGGTCGTCGTCGTGCACCCCGCCGATGACATCGACGCGCGCGTACAGCAGCTCCGTCATGGCGACGCCGGATTTCGTGGCCGCCGCGGCGAGCGCGGTGGCACCGAATCTCCACAGCGCCGACGACGGCCTCACCGGCGCCAGCTGCTCGGAGTGGAACAGACCCGACTCGTCGACCTCGGCGGCAGCACCCGGCGGAGGCAGCAATGCCCCCTTGGTAAATGCATGGGACGGTTCGCCGTTGAGGAAGACCAACGCCGTCTCGCCATGTACGTCGACGCGCGGGTCGTAGGGCTGGATGAGCACCGTGCGGCCCTCATCTTGCAGCGCCTCGGCATGATTGCGCGCGGCCTCCGGGCAGGTGAAGCGGCCCGCACCGCGCGAACCACCGGCGACCGCGGGCTTGATCACCAGTTCGCCGTCCGGCAGGACGATCGGCTCGTTTGGCGCGAAAAAGGTACTCGGTACCGTCGGAATACCCACTGCAGCAAGATCATTCAGATAGCGCTTATCGGTGTTCCAGCGCACCACCGACAGCGGGTTGAGCACATTACGCACCGATCCGGCCCATTGCAGGAACTCATCCAAGCGTTCGGGATAGTCCCAGGTGGCGCGGAGAATCACGAGATCTGCCTGTGCGGCCTCGGGGTCATCCCAGGACAGCCACCGGGCGTGCAGATCGCGAACACGCAGCGCAGCAACAAGTTCAGCGTCGTCACCGTCACCGGAGACGAGTTGTGGGCAACCGGCCAGAACGATGCGCGGATGAAAGATATCCGGCCGTCCCAGCCTTACGTCCGGGCGACCCACCCGGCCATCTTCTTGGCGTGACCCGGTGCCGGGTTGGCAGTGCTGACCAGCTCGCGGTCCCATTCCTCGACAGGCTCGATGCCTTCGACGGCCGCCACCGCAGCGTGTGCCGTCTCGAGGTCGGCGACCACCTGATCACCCAGGATGCCGTCTGCACCGACCAGGGTGATCCGGACGCCGGCCTGGCCGACGGGCTGCAACACGGCCTTGGTGGGCATGTGATGCGCCTTCACGAATGCGGTCAGTGCGCGGTGCACCGAGGGAGAGACAGACACCTTCCGCTGCTTCTCGGCTGGCTGGGCTTCGTCAGTCATATGTAGAGCGTACGTGGCCTGGATACTGGTACCCATGCGTGCCATCGAAGTGCCCGTGACCGGCGGACCTGACGTCCTCACCCTCGTCGAAAAGACCGACCCGACACCAGGCCCCGGCCAGGTGCTGATCGACGTCGACGCAGTGGGGGTCAACTTTCGCGATATCTACCTACGCAACGGCAGCTATCCCGCTGCACTCCCCCACATCCCGGGTTCCGAGGTCAGCGGAGTGGTCACCGCGGTCGGCGAGGGCGTCGAGAACCTCGTCCCCGGAGACCGCGTCGCCAGCCCGGTAGCGGCCTGGGGATATGCCGAATCCACCACTGCACCCGCAGATTTCACGGCGAAAGTGCCCGAGGGCCTGTCCGCGGAAGTCGCCGCGAGCGCACTACTGCAAGGCATCACCGCCCATTACCTGCTCACCTCGGTCTACCCCGTAGCGGCCGGTGACACCGTGCTGGTGCACGCCGGAGCCGGCGGTATGGGCTTGCTGCTGACCCAGTGGGCCGCCCATCGCGGCGTGAGGGTCATCACCACCGTGTCCAGCGCGGCCAAAGAAGAGCTGTCCCGCGAGGCCGGCGCCACCGAGGTGCTGCCCTACCCCGATCCTGCCGATCCGGCGGAATTCGCCGCACGAATCCTGGAATTGACCTCGGGAGAAGGCGTCGCGGTCGCCTACGACGGCGTCGGCAAGTCGACCTTCGAAGCAAGCCTGGCAGCAGTCCGGGTACGCGGCCTGATCGCGCTGTACGGCGCGGCCAGTGGCCAGGTGCCGCCCTTCGACCCGCAGCGCCTCACCGCCAAGTCGGCAGTGCTCACCCGCCCCACCATGAGCCATTTCATCCGGACGCCCGAAGAATTCACCTGGCGAGCAGGCGATGTCCTGGACCTGGTGTCACGCGGGACATTGAAGATCACCGTCGGAGCAAGCTATCCGCTGGATCAGGCCGCGCAAGCTCATATCGACCTGGAGGCGCGTAAGACCACCGGGTCGGTCGTACTAGTGCCCTAGTAATCCATTGCTCAACAACAGCGGCCAGCCGACCACCGAGTCCACGGCCAGCGCGCAGAAGACGACGGCCAGATAGTTGTTCGACTGCAAGAACAAGCGCAGCGGTTTGATCGGCTGCCCCTTGCGCACACCCGAGTACAGCTGGTGTGCCATCGCCAGGAACCACACCCCGGCCAAGAACGCGACCACGGCGTAGATAACACCCGCTGCCAGCACGAGTGCCAGCGTGGCCAGCACCGTCAGCCAGGTGTAAATGAGGATCAGCTTGGTGACCTTCTCCTCGGTGGCGATCACGGGCAGCATGGGTACGCCCGCGGCGCGGTAGTCCTCCTTGTAGCGCATCGCGAGCGCCCAGGTATGCGGCGGCGTCCAGAAGAAGATGATCGCGAACATCACCAACGCGGGCCACGCAATCGTGTCGGTGACCGCCGACCAGCCGATCATCACCGGCATGCATCCGGCCGCCCCGCCCCAGACCACGTTCTGTGCAGTGCGGCGCTTGAGCACCAACGTGTAGACGAACACGTAGAAGGCGATGGTGGCCACGGCGAGCACACCGGAAAGCAGGTTGGCGGTCCACCACAGCCAGGCGAACGCCCCGATGCCGAGCACGATCCCGAAGATCAGCGCGTTGCGGGTGGTGACCGACGAGGTGGCCAACGGCCGACGCGCCGTGCGCTTCATGACCTTGTCGATATCGGCATCGGCCACACAGTTCAGGGTGTTGGCACTGGCCGCGGCCATAATCCCGCCAAGCAGCGTATTCAGGATGAGCAGCGGATTCACATGACCACGATCGGCAAGCAGCATCGCGGGAATCGTGGTGACCAGCAGCAACTCGATGACCCGCGGCTTGGTCAGGGCGACATAGGCGAAGATGGTCGAAAGGAACGGGCCGCGGGCACGCGCGCCTTGCGTCTCTCGCATCCGCACCGCGCTGATCCTCCTGGGTAATTATCCGGTGAGCCAGCCGACCCGCGGCACTGAGCGCTCTACTACAGACGATGGTAGACCGCCAGGGTCGCGCGTCGACAACCAAGGTCGGCCCACGGAAGTGAACATAGGTTGTCCGTGACCGGACTATCACATTGCCTGAATGGCGTCACCCGGCCGTGAGGCAGCGCCGCGAAATCGGCGGCACTACGATGGGCCCGTGACCGCGATCCCGCATGAACTGGCGGAAATCCCGACCGATATCCCAACCCTCACCCGGGCCAACCACCCGGATGACTGGACAGACCTGGACTCGCGCGCGGTAGACACCGTGCGGGTGCTGGCCGCCGATGCCGTGCAGAAGGTCGGCAATGGGCACCCCGGCACCGCGATGAGCCTGGCGCCCTTGGCCTACACGCTTTTCCAGCGCCAGCTGCGCCACGACCCCAGTGACACCACCTGGATCGGGCGTGACCGATTCGTGCTGTCCTGCGGCCACAGCAGCCTGACCCTGTACTTACAGCTGTACTTGGGCGGGTTCGGCCTGGAGCTCTCCGATATCGAGGCCCTGCGCACCTGGGGCTCGCTGACCCCGGGCCACCCCGAGTACCACCACACCAAGGGCGTGGAGATCACCACCGGCCCGCTCGGCCAAGGCCTGGCCTCGGCGGTCGGCATGTCGATGGCGTCCCGCTATGAGCGTGGCCTCTTCGACCCCGACGCCGCCCCTGGCACCAGCCCGTTCGACCACTTCATCTACGTCATCGCCTCCGACGGCGACATCGAAGAGGGTGTGACCTCCGAGGCGTCCTCGCTGGCCGGTACCCAGCAGCTCGGCAACCTCATCGTCATCTGGGACGACAACGAGATCTCCATCGAACACGACACCAAGATCGCACTCAGCGAGGACACCGCGGCCCGGTACGAGGCATACGGCTGGCACGTGCAGACCGTTATCGGCGGTGAGAACGTCGCCGGTATCGAAGAGGCCCTGGCCAACGCACGCGCGGTCACTGACCGTCCGTCGTTCATCGCCCTGCGCACCATCATCGGCTTTCCGGCACCCACCAAGATGAACACCGGCGGCGTGCATGGCTCGGCCCTGGGCGCCGACGAGGTGGCTGCCACCAAGAAGATCCTGGGATTCGACCCGGACAAGTCGTTCGATGTCGCCCCCGAGGTCATCGAGCACACCCGCGCCCTGGTTCAGCGCGGCAAGCAAGAACATGCCGCGTGGGACAAGGACTTTGACGCCTGGGCCGCCCGCGAACCCGAACGCAAGGCGCTACTGGACCGGCTGCTGGCCGGGGCCCTGCCTGAGGGCTGGGACAACGACCTGCCGTCCTGGGAGCCCGGGTCCAAGGGTGTCGCCACCCGCGCGGCCTCCGGCGACACACTGTCGGCACTCGGCGCCACGTTGCCCGAGTTGTGGGGCGGCTCGGCCGACCTGGCGGGCAGTAACAACACCACCATCAAGGGCGCCGACTCGTTCGGCCCCAGGTCCATCGCGACCGCCGATTGGAACGCCCAACCCTACGGGCGCACACTGCATTTCGGCATCCGCGAGCACGCCATGGGCTCGATCCTGTCCGGCATCGTGCTCCACGGCCCCACCCGCGCCTATGGTGGAACATTCATGCAGTTCGCCGACTATATGAGGCCGGCGGTGCGCCTGGCCGCGTTGATGAACATCGACCCGATCTACGTCTGGACACACGACTCGATCGGCCTCGGCGAGGACGGCCCCACCCACCAGCCGGTGGAGCACCTGGCCGCCCTGCGCGCCATCCCCAACCTGTCGGTGGTGCGTCCCGGTGACGCCAACGAAACCGCGTACGCCTGGGCAACCGTCCTGGAACGTCAATCCAGCACCGGGCCAGTCGGTTTGGCGCTAACCCGTCAGGGTGTGCCGATCCTGGAGGGCACCAGCCGCGAGGGTGTGGCCAAGGGCGCCTATGTGCTGGAAGCAGCCAGTGACAATCCAGCGGAAACGCCCGACGTGATCCTCATCGGCACCGGCTCGGAGCTGCAGCTTGCCGTCGAAGCCAAGAAGATTCTGGCCACCAAGGGAATTGCCGCCTCCGTGGTGTCGTTCCCATGCGTGGAATGGTTCGAGTCCCAGCCTCAGGAATACCGCGACAGCGTGCTGCCGCCATCGGTGCGTGCCCGAGTGGTCGTGGAGGCCGGAATCGCCCAGAGCTGGTACAAGTTCACCGGCGACGCCGGTCAGATCGTCTCGCTGGAGCACTTCGGAGCCTCAGCCGACGACAAGACCCTGTTCCGTGAGTTCGGCTTCACCCCGGATGCAGTGGCTGCGGCCGCCGAAAGGTCCATCGCAGCAGCTCAATAACCCCGAATCTGAAGGGATAGATCGATGACTGATCAGAACGCTAATCTCGCCGAACTGAGCGAAGCCGGAGTTGCCGTCTGGCTCGACGATCTCTCCCGGGACCGACTCACCTCGGGCAACCTCGCCGAGCTGATCGCCACCAGGAGCATCGTCGGGGTCACCACCAACCCGGCGATCTTCCAGGCTGCCCTGTCCAAGGGGCACGCGTACGACGCACAGATCGCCGAACTGGCCGAGCGCGGTGCCGATGTCGACTCGGCAATCCGCACCGCCACCACCGACGACGTGCGCGCCGCGTGCGATGTGTTGGCTCCCCAGTACGAAGCCTCCGAAGGCGTGGACGGTCGAGTCTCCATCGAGGTGGACCCACGCCTGGCCCACGACACCGACAAGACCATCCTGCAGGCCATCGAGTTGTGGAAGATCGTCGACCGGCCGAACGTGCTGATCAAGATTCCGGCCACCAAGGCGGGTCTGCCCGCGATCGCGGCGGTGATCGCGGAGGGCATCTCGGTGAACGTCACCCTGATCTTCTCGGTGGAACGCCACAAGGAAGTGATGGACGCCTACCTGACCGGCCTGGAGGCCGCCAAGGAAGCGGGCCGCGACCTTTCCAAGATCCACTCGGTGGCATCGTTCTTCGTCTCCCGGGTGGACTCCGAGATCGACAAGCGCCTTGAGGACATCGGCAATGGGCAGGCGCTGTCCCTGCGCGGACGGGCCGGGGTCGCCAACGCCCGTCTGGCCTACCAGGCCTACGAGAAGGTTTTCGATCATGGTCACCGGTTCGCCGAGCTCAAGAAGGCCGGCGCACGGGTGCAGCGCCCGCTGTGGGCCTCGACCGGAGTCAAGAATCCCGACTACGACGACACGATGTACGTCGTGGACCTGGTGGCGCCGCACACCGTCAACACCATGCCCGAGAAGACGCTCGAGGCGGTTGCCGATCACGGCATCGTCACCGGCAACACCATTCACGGGACCTACGACGGCGCCCACGCGGTCTTCCATGAGCTGACCCGTGCCGGGATCGATCTGGATGATGTGTTCGAGGTGCTCGAAACCGAAGGCGTCGACAAGTTCGAGGTCGCCTGGAATGAGCTCATCGACGCCACCCAAGCCCAACTCGACGCGGTATCCACCAAGGAGTGAGCGTGGATGACGGTCTTCACACGAAAGGCTCATCCATGACTGACGTTCTTCGCGCAAGCAGCTCATCGGCGACGAACCCGTTGCGGGACAAGCGCGACAAGCGTCTTCCGCGCATCGCGGGCCCCTGCTCGCTGGTGATCTTCGGGGTCACCGGCGATCTGGCCCGCAAGAAGTTGATGCCGGCCATCTATGACCTTGCCAACCGCGGCCTGCTGCCTCCGTCCTTCGCGTTGGTCGGATTCGCCCGCCGCGACTGGGCCAACGAGGATTTTGGGCAGATCGTGCTCGACGCCGTCAAGGAACATTCGCGCACCCCGTTCCGCCAGCACGTATGGGACCGCCTTGCCGAGGGAATCCGCTTCGTGCAGGGCAGTTTCGACGACGACGCGGCCTTCGAGCAGCTCAAGAAGACACTGCGCACACTCGATGAGGAACGCGGCACCGGTGGCAATCACGCCTTCTACCTGTC
The DNA here is from genome assembly GCA_002013775.1 of Mycobacterium sp. D16R18. Taxonomy (GTDB): domain Bacteria; phylum Actinomycetota; class Actinomycetes; order Mycobacteriales; family Mycobacteriaceae; genus Mycobacterium. The sequence goes on along the minus strand of MAFD01000003.1, from coordinate 67,424 downwards.
GATTCCGCCGAACGCCTTCCCCACGGTATGCGAGCAGCTGTCCAAATCCAGCCTGGCGAAACCCGTGGACGGCGCGTGGCGCCGAGTGGTGATCGAAAAGCCATTCGGCCATGATCTGCAGAGCGCCCGCGAACTGAACGCCGTGGTGAACGAGGTGTTCCCCGAGGAGTCGGTCTTCCGCATCGACCACTACCTCGGTAAAGAGACGGTGCAGAACATCCTGGCGCTGCGGTTCGCCAACCAGCTGTTCGACCCGATCTGGAACGCACATTTCGTCGATCATGTGCAGATCACGATGGCCGAAGACATCGGATTGGGCGGCCGCGCAGGGTATTACGACGGCATCGGCGCGGCACGCGATGTCATCCAGAATCACCTGCTGCAGCTGCTGGCGTTCACCGCGATGGAAGAACCCATCAACTTCTCCCCCGCCGAGCTACAGGCCGAGAAGATCAAGGTGCTGTCGGCGACTCGGCTGGCCGAGCCGCTCGCCGAAACCACGGCCCGCGGCCAATACGGACCCGGCTGGCAGGGCAGCCAGCAGGTGCCGGGCCTGTTGGAAGAGGAAGGCTTCTCCAAAACCTCGACCACCGAGACATTCGCCGCAATCACCCTGGAGGTCGACAGCCGGCGATGGGCCGGAGTGCCGTTCTACCTGCGTACCGGGAAACGCCTGGGCCGCAGGGTCACTGAAATCGCACTGGTGTTCAAACGAGCACCCCACCTGCCCTTCGACTCCACGATGACCGAGGAACTGGGCGCCAACGCGCTGGTGATTCGGGTGCAGCCCGACGAGGGTGTCACGCTGCGGTTCGGATCGAAGGTTCCCGGCAACGCCATGGAGGTCCGGGACGTGAACATGGACTTCTCGTACGAGCAGGCATTCACCGAGGAATCGCCGGAGGCCTACGAGCGGTTGATCCTCGATGTGCTGTTGGGAGAACCCTCACTGTTCCCGGTGAACGCCGAAGTCGAATTGTCCTGGCAGATCCTCGATCCGGCGATCGACTTCTGGGCGTCAGAAGGAAAACCCGAGACCTACGAATCCGGCACCTGGGGGCCACAGTCGGCGTTCGACATGATGGCCCGCACGGGACGTGACTGGAGGCGACCATGATCATCGATCTGCCCGACACCACCACCAACGACGTCAACAAAAAGCTGGTCGAGGTACGCGAAACCGGCGGTGCCGTCACCATGGCGCGCGTGCTCACCCTGGTTGTCATCACCGATGCCGGCGACAATGTCGAAGAGGTCATCGAGGCCGCCAACGGTGCCAGCCACGAGCATCCATGCCGCATCATCGTGCTGGAACGCAATCCGCTGGCCCCCAACACGGGGCTCAACGCCCAGATCCGCGTCGGTGGAGATGCCGGCGCCGGCGAGGTCGTCGTGTTGCGGCTGCGGGGTCCGCTCGCCGCCCACGAGCACAGCGTCGTGATCCCGTTCCTACTGCCCGACACCCCCGTGGTCGCATGGTGGCCCAACCAGGCTCCGCCCGTTCCCGCGAAAGACCCGCTGGGACGCTTGGCGATTCGCCGGATCACCGATGCGACGACAGCGCCTGACCCCCTGACTGCGATCAAGAATCGGCTCGCCGGATACACCCCGGGCGACACCGACCTGTCGTGGAGCCGGATCACCTATTGGCGAGCCTTGCTGGCCTCCGCGCTGGATCAGCCGCCGTACGAGGGCATCAACTCGGCAGTGGTGTCCGGGCTGGCCACCGAGCCCGCACTCGATGTCACCGCGGGTTGGCTCGCCTCACGTATCGAAGGTCCCGTCACCCGGCTGGTCGGCGAGCTCAAGGTCGAACTGCACCGGGACAGCGAGATCGTCACCCTGAGTCGGCCGCAGACCGGGGCCATCGCAACCTTGGCCCGCACCGGACGTCCGTCGGCAACACTTCCTTTGCCCCGCAGAGAAACACGCGATTGCCTGGCCGAGGATTTGCGCCGCCTCGACCCCGACGAGATCTACCGCACGGCGCTTGAGGGAATCGCGAAGGTGCAGTACCTATGAGTGAAACAATCATCGAAAAGTACACGGATACTGATGCTTTGGTGACAGCAGCGGGTGACCGACTGGCGCTTGCGATCGTCGGCGCCCTTGCCGAGCGCGGTAAGGCGATGATCGTGCTCACCGGTGGCGGCACCGGTGTCGCGCTGCTCAAACATCTGCGCGATGTCGCCAGTGACCTCGACTGGCCGAATGTCCATGTGTTCTGGGGTGACGACCGGTATGTCCCGAAGACCGATCCGGAACGCAACGCCTGGCAGGCCTGGGAGGCGCTGCTTGAGCATGTCGACTTCCCGATGCGCAACATGCACGCGATGCCCAATAGCGAAAGTGAGTACGGCACCGATCTGGATGCGGCCGCACTCGCTTACGAACAGCTGCTGGCGGCCAATGCCGACCCCGGCCAGGACTGCCCCGCATTCGACGTCCATCTACTGGGCATGGGCGGCGAGGGCCACATCAATTCGCTGTTCCCGCACACCGATGCCGTCAGGGAGACGCAGCGGCTAGTCGTAGCGGTGCCCGATTCCCCCAAGCCGCCGCCGCAGCGAATCACGTTGACATTGCCTGCCATTCAGCGTTCGCGCGAGGTGTGGCTGATCGTATCGGGCGAAGCCAAGGCCGAGGCGGTCGCCGCGGCCATCGGCGGAGCCGATCCGATCGATGTACCCGCGGCAGGCGCCATCGGGACCGAGCGCACGGTGTGGCTGCTCGACGAAGCGGCCGCGAGCCAGCTCGACTAGGCGTCGCCCACGAGCGGCCTTGTGCGGCCTCGACCCAGGGCCGAAACAGCTTGCCGCTGTGCACTTTACCGAGCGCTAGATCCGATAGCGCCCTCGATTAGCCGACTGCGCGTACCACCCGTGGCGCGCCAGCGCTCAGATCCGATGTGGCGACAACTTCTCCACAGGGTATTGACCTCGCTAAGACGTCGGGCATATGTTAACGATCGGTCAATTCGCTGACATACCCACACCGCATCGCGGCCGCGACCCTCTCGACCGAGTAGGTCCTGGGCGATAGCCGCGCACGGCGGGCTACACGGTGAGGAGTTCGACGCATGCAAGACCGAACGTTAGAGCGCGCAAGTGCGTGGTCAGGCCTGTTTTACCTGCTGTTATTCGGAACCGGTTGGATGCTGGTGGCGCACTTCATGCCACCGATTCCGCCCTCGGCCGGCTCAGCGGAGGTGGCCGCCCAGTTCCAGCAGCGGCACGTATGGCTGATGCTGGCGGCGGTACTCATGATGTGCTCCACGTTTGCTTTGTTCCCGGTCTCGGCGCTGTTGGTCCTGATTGTCCGGAGGATCGAGCGCCAGGCAGGCCTAGTCACCGTGATGATGGGCCTGACGCTCGCGACGTATCTGGTGATGAACTTCTACACGCCGTTCTCCTTCGCCGTGGCCGCGTTTCGGACCGAGCGCGACCCTGCACTCGTGCAGTACGCGAGCGACTATGGATTTCTCCAGTTCATTGGGGGTATCCCTATGTTCTTGATGGTATGGCTAGTGAGCGCCTACGCCATTCTTGTGTTGAGCCCTCGCCATGACCCCGTGGTTCCGCGGTGGTTCGGATACCTGAATCTATGGATTGCGATCCTCTACCTGCCCGAGCTCTTGGTGTTCTTCTTCCATTCCGGGCCCTTCGCGTGGAACGGTGTCGTGGGGTTCTGGATTCCCGCGATTCTCTTCATCGTCTACTTCGCAGTCTCACCGGTAATCCTCGTACCAGTCGTACGCAAGCTGATTGCTGAATCAGAATCCACCAACACCACTGCAGCGGTGCATTTTTCGTGAGTATCGAGACCGGTCCGCGGACCTCCGCACACCGGCGCAGCGCGACGGGCCATGTACCCGGTGAAACGGAGTTGTGGATCTTCATCATGGGAGATCTCGCCGTGTTCGGCGTCTTCTTCACGATCTGGGGATGGAACTACTCCCGGAATCCAGCGATGTTCGAGCTCGGCCGTGCGAGCATGTCACAACCGATCGGACTGGCCGAAACTCTCACGCTCATCACCAGTTCGGCCGCGGTGGTTGCCGCACTTAACCATGCGCGATGGAAACAATGGCCTCGAGCCTACGGCTGCTATCTCACGGCGATCGGGTTCGGTGCGGTGTTCGTGGCACTAAAGGTCGTTGAGTACGCCCGCCATCTGCGCGCCGGTACAGATCCGGCGGTGGGCGAGGTCTTCATGTACTACTTCGTTTTCACCGGAATACACCTGCTACACGTGCTGGTCGGACTGATCGCCCTGAGTGCTGCCGCACGGTCCATGCGCCCCACGGCTCCGCGCCGCTACGGCGTAGCCCTGCTGGAAGGCATTGGCGTGTACTGGCACATGGTGGACGTCTTGTGGGTCGTGCTGTTTTCGTTGATCTACCTGATCTAGATAGCGAGCAACCAGTGGCAATTTCCGCAATCCGAACGCGCACAGGACGTACCGCACTGCCGACCTGGTTGGTATTGACGGCATGCACAGTGCTGGCGTGGTCCGAGAGTTCCTCGGGACGGCCTTCGCACCCGGTGATACTGATCGTATTGGCGCTCACGGCGATGAAGGTGGCGCTGATCATCGCCTCTTACATGGAGATCAATCGAGCTCCTCGGTGGCTTCAAACACTCTGCGGCGCATGGATCATGGCTATATTCGGCATCCTGACGTACACCCTGTGCGCGGCGGTCTAACTCTCGTTGCCCTGTCCCGCGGCGAACAGCGCATCCGGATCCACGGGCAATCCGTGTTCGGCCGGTGCCGGTGCCGAGGCCGGCCGTGACTGCCGGACGGCCGGTGCCGGAGCGACGGCCGGTCCGGGTGCAGGCGTCCGTAGGCGCTCCACGTTCATCGAGAACTCGGCCACCCCGTCCCTGATCGCGCCCGCGTGCTCGTCAAGACGGTCGAGGAGCTGAGACAGCGTGCGCCCCATTTTGTTTCCAAGCTCGGAGGCATCTGCGACGGCAGAGGCGATCGTGGTAGCGACGCTGCCGCCCTGGGTGATGGGTGAGGCAGCTCGAGCCGCCGTGAACTCGGTGATGATGTCATCGACGTACCCTTCCACCCATTGCCCGAGCATGCTTCGGGTGTGTGTGACCAGATCCGTCACCACGTTGATGCGCTGATTGACGTTCGCCGCGACCACGCGCAACTCTTGGAGGGCATCGTCGATGAGACCCGCCGTCTCGCCGAATCCGGTTGCCGCCGCGCCACTGTGACCGTCACCCAGCGCACTGAGCACAGCCGAGAGCTCCTGCTGCACATTGGTGACGTCGGCGATGCAGTACCGCCAGAAGGTGGCCTCCGCGGAGGCCGCGACCGGGTCACCCCGAAGCGCATCGAGTGGTTCTTCGAGGAACTGCACATGCTCGACTAAGAAGCCCAATCCGGCGTCATAGAGGCGAGTGAGCGGTTTCAGCTCGGCATCAAGGGTGTCCACCGAACCCTTCACCAATCTTCGTCATCGCGGCGACGGTCTGATCCTCCGCTTCGGCAATCTGCCGAGCCTGATCGTGCAGACGCTGTCCCGTCTCCACAATGACATCACTCAGGGTCCGGACTGCGTCAGACAGCTCGTCGATACTCCCCCGCACCGACATCACGAAATCTGACGACACCGCCCCCAGGTCCTGCTCGCCGAGCCCCTCGCCGTGCTGATCGAGCAAGAACCGCACCGAGCCCCCGGCGCTCTCCAGGTTCGCCGCCTCGTGCAGCACCACATCGCGGTCAAAGTGGAAGGTTCCGCTCGTCTCACTGCTCATGACGACGATCCCAGATGTTCACCCTCCCCAAGGTGCCCCCCGTCCAGGTAGCCCTTGACGTAGTCCATCGCCGGTCCATCGCCGGTGAGGTCATGCAATGTGCTGTGGATCTGGCTGGCCGCATTGACCTGCGCCGCGGCGATGGTCCTGGTGATGACTGCCGACAGATCCCTTGCGTCCATCGACAGCGTCGACTCGTCCAGATCCAGGGCCTCGATACGGCCGCCCGACCCGACGGTCACCGCCACCCCCACATCGTCCTTGGCATGGCCCCGGACCAGGCCAACAGTCTGTTGCACATACTGGGCACGCTGCCCGAGAACCTCCAGGCGATCCTGATACTCACGAATCCATTGGCGGGGGTCACCACGGCACTCCGACATGACGAGGGGCTCCTTTCCTGGGGTACGGCCGGTGAAACGGGAACGTCCCCTCCGCGTCCCCGGTCCACCGACCGCTGATGGCACTTGTCGACTTCTGTGCCATACATAGAGATTGATGGGCCGAAGGCATGAATCGGTTCCATGAATTTTGAAGAAATTTCTCGGCAAATAGATGAAACATCAACTACCTGCGAGGATATCTACCGCAGAGACAAAACAGCGGACTACCTGTGCAGTAGTCCGCTGTCTGTGAATCGTAATTACGCTATCCGCCGAGCTTGATCTCCAGCCCAACGCCGATGATCGAGATCACCCAAATGGCCGTCACGAAGTACGTGAGCCGGTCCAGGTTCTTCTCCACCACGGTTGAACCAGAGAGGCTCGACTGGACGCCGCCGCCGAACAGCGTGGACAGACCGCCACCCTTCGCCCGGTGCAACAGCACCAGCAGGACCACCAACAAGCTCGTGATCACCAGGATGATCTGCAGCGCCAATTCCATGGGGGTTAGCCTACCGGCTCTGTTCCAGCCACCTGCGCAGGGATGACCGCTACAGCAGGGGTCCACCCGCTGCGATCGCCGACATCTGGGCGAACTGCTCACCATCGAGGGAGGCGCCGCCCACCAGAGCACCGTCGACATCGTCCTGCGCGATGAGTTCGCCCACGTTCTTGGCGTTGGCCGAGCCGCCGTATAGGACGCGCACCGAAGCGGCCACATCCGCGCTCGCGATCTGGACCAGCTCGGCACGGATCGCGGCACACACCTCCTGGGCGTCCGCCGCGCTGGCCACCCGCCCGGTGCCAATGGCCCATACCGGCTCGTAGGCAATGACAACCTTCGCGACCTGTTCCGCACTGAGCCCGGCCAGCGACCCACGCAAGGACTCCACGTTGTACTGAACGTGGTCCCCCGCCTCGCGAATATCGAGGGCCTCACCGATGCACACGATCGGCGTCAGGCCATGCTTGAGCGCCGCGGCCGCCTTGGCGGCGACGAGTGCATCGTCCTCAGCGTGGTACTGACGACGCTCGGAGTGCCCGACGACGACGTAGGTCACTCCCAGCTTGGCCAGGAATGCACCGCTGATCTCACCGGTATAGGCACCCGAGTCATGCACCGACAAGTCCTGGGCACCGTAGGTAAGACGCAGCTTGTCCCCGTCGACCAGGGTCTGCACACTCCGGATATCCGTGAACGGCGGAATGACCGTCACGTCCACCTTGTCGAAGTACTTGTCCGGCAACGAGAAGGCAATCTTCTGCACCAGGGCGATGGCCTCGAAGTGATTGAGGTTCATCTTCCAGTTGCCGGCGATCAACGGCTTACGCGACATTGCGATGAGCCTCTCGGGCGAAGAGCGTCAAAATGGGTCTCCTAGTCGTCTAATACGTCGATACCCGGAAGAGCCTTGCCCTCAAGGTATTCCAGGGATGCGCCACCACCGGTGGAGATGTGAGAGAAGCCGTCGTCCGGCAGGTCCAGCGCACGCACCGCGGCCGCCGAATCACCACCGCCGACCACGCTGAACGCGCCCTTCTCAGTGGCTGCGATGATCGCCTCTGCGACACCCCGGGTGCCCGCGGCGAAAGCCGGGAACTCAAAGACACCCATGGGACCGTTCCAGAAGACGGTCTTGGCATTCGACAGCACCGCTGTGAATCGCTTCACCGACTCCGGCCCGATATCCAGACCCATCTTGCCTTCCGGAATGGCATCCGCGGCAACGATTTCCGACGGCGAATCGGCGGCGAACCCATCGGCCGCGACGATGTCGATCGGCAGGTGGATCACATCGGCATAGGTATCCAGAAGCCGTTTGCACGTTTCCACCATCTCCGGCTGCACCAGCGACTTGCCGACCGGCAACCCCTGCGCGGCCAGGAAGGTGAAACACATCCCGCCGCCGATCACCAGGCTGTCGGCCTTGGTGGCCAGCGATTCGATGACCGCCAGCTTGTCCGAGACCTTCGATCCACCGAGTACCACCGCGTACGGACGCTCGGTGGATTCGGACAGCCGCTTGAGTACCTCGACTTCGGCGGCCACCAGACCGCCGGCGTAGTGCGGCAACAGGGTCGCCACGTCGTAGACGGAGGCCTGCTTGCGATGCACCACACCAAACCCGTCGGAGACAAACGCGCCGTCGGTACCTGTTGGGCCGCCTACCAATTCGGCGAGCTCCTGGGCAAGTGCCAGCCGCTGTGCGTCATCCTTGCTGGTCTCACGCGGGTCGAACCGGATGTTCTCCAACAGCAGCACATCGCCGTCGGTGAGGCCTTCGGCACGTGCCAGCGCATCAGTGCCGACGACGTCGCCGGCAACCTGCACGTGCTGGCCCAGCAGTTCGCTGAGTGCAGCACCCACCGGAGCCAGAGACAACCCTGGGTCCGGCTTACCTTCCGGTCGGCCCAGGTGAGCGGTGACGATGACCTTGGCCCCGGCACCCGCGAGCGCGCGGATGGTCGGGACCGAGGCCACGATCCGACCCGGGTCGGTGATGTTGAGATTGTCGTCGAGCGGGACATTCAGGTCCGACCGGACCAGCACGCCCTTGCCCGAAACTCCCTCTGCCAGCAGATCGTTGAGGGACTTGATCGTCATCGTTACAGCGACTTGCCGACCAGGCCGACCAGGTCGACCAGGCGGTTCGAGTAGCCCCATTCGTTGTCGTACCAGGAGACCACCTTGGCCTGGTTGTCGATCACCTTGGTCAGCCCCGCGTCGAAGATCGAGCTGTGCGGGTCGGTGACGATGTCCGAGGACACGATCGGCGCGTCGTAGTACTTCAGGATGCCCTTGAGCTTGCCCTCCGCGGCGGCCTTCATGGCGGCGTTGATATCGGCAGCGCTGGCGGCCTTCGCAAGCTCCACGGTGAGGTCGGTCGCCGAACCCGTGGGGATCGGCACGCGCAGGGCGTAACCGTCGAGCTTGCCCTTGAGCTCAGGCAATACCAGACCGATGGCCTTGGCAGCGCCCGTCGAGGTCGGCACGATGTTCAGTGCGGCGGCGCGGGCGCGACGCAGATCGCTGTGCGGGCCGTCCTGCAGGTTCTGGTCCTGGGTGTAGGCGTGGATGGTGGTCATCAGGCCCTTGACGATGCCGAACTCGTCGTTGAGCACCTTGGCCAGCGGTCCGAGGCAGTTCGTGGTGCACGAGGCGTTGGAGATGATGTTCTGGCTGCCGTCGTACTTGTCGTCGTTGACGCCCAGCACGATGGTGATGTCCTCGTCGCTGGCGGGCGCGGAGATGATGACCTTCTTGGCGCCGGCGTCCAGGTGGCCCTGCGCCTTGTCACGCTTGGTGAAGATGCCGGTCGATTCGACGACGACATCGACACCCAGGTCACCCCACGGCAGTGCCGCCGGACCTTCGCGGACCTCGAGGGCCTTGATCTTGTGGTCGCCGACAACGATCGTGTCGTCGCCTTCCAGGCTGACGTCATACGGAAGCCGGCCCAGGATGGAGTCGAATTTCAGCAGGTGGGCCAGGGTGGCGTTATCGGTCAGGTCGTTGACCGCGACAATCTCGATGTCGGTGTTGATCCCTTGAGCCTTCTGCGCGTCCAGTGCCCGAAAGAAGTTCCGGCCGATCCGGCCAAACCCGTTTACGCCTACCCGGACAGTCACGTAGCGCTCCCTCTTTGTCTGTTTGATATGTGGTGTACCCGTTATCGGCACTCACATTAGCCCAGGGGGTGAGCCAGTTCGTCCCGGCCCAGTCGCGCCAACACGTGGGCGGCGACCGCCAGAACCAGCGGCGCTAACCCGGCGATGATGAACACCGCGGTATTGCCGATCACATGAGCCACCGGCACGACCAATGCGAAGGAAGCGGGCAACCCCACCAGCGAGACGAAGAAGTCCATGCTGGCGGCTCGGCCCAGCATCTCTTCGGGCACCCGGCGCTGCATGAGGGTGCCCCAGATGACATTGGCCGCCTGCATGGTTCCACCGACGATGATCATCGCCACGATGATGGTCCAGAGGTGCCCGGTGAATCCGATGAGCACCAGCGGCAGCGACCCGGCACCCCACATCAGGATCATCACGGTCAGATACCGGCGCGCCAGGGGCAGTGAGGACACCACGAAAGACCCCACCGCGCCCGCGATACCGAACAGCGCCAACACCGTGGCATGCGATCCCGGATCGCCGCCGTGATCACGAATGACAAAGGGCAACAGGATTTCAATAGGGCCAACCACCACCAGCACATAGCCGATCGCGAAGAGAAGCGTCGCGAAGAACCAGCCGGTGTGCACCATGTACTTGAAACCGTCGAGGAGATCGGTGGCCGCGCGCCGCAGCGGATGCTCGTCGACGTCCGTCTGCACCGGCTCATGCTGATGCCGAATGAGCGCCAGGCAGCCGACCGCAATCGTGATGAGGACGCCCTCGGTCAAGAACACCCCACCGGGCGCCCACGCATTGACGATCGTGGCGCCGATCGCGGGGCCCAATGCCAGTTGCACCGTGGGTCGCAGCACCCCTTCGATTCCGTTGGCGGCGAGCAGTTCGTCATGTGGCAGCAGGCTCGGCAACAGCGCAGTGTACGAGGGGATGTACAGGCCCTCGGATATCCCGAACAGCAGCGATGTCACGCCAAGATGCCAGATCTGCAGGCTGCCGCTCAGGGCCAGCAGCGCCGTGACGAACATGATCGAGGCCTGCACGATCAGCGAGCAGCGCATCACCCACAGCTTGGGCAGCCGGTCCGCGGCCACGCCTGCGGGTAACACACTGACCAGCAGTCCGATGCTGAACATGGTGCCCGCCACGGCCACCTGTCCCGGGCCCATGCCCATCCGGATGACCTGCCACACCAGCGCCACGGTCCACATGCCGTTGCCCAGCAGGGTCACTGCCAGACCGAGCGTCAGCAGCCGGTAATCGCGATGGCGCAGGGGACGCAGCGCACGCGGGAGTCTGGTGCTCAGCTGGTGTGGCTCCTCGCCCGAAGAGTCCTCGGGGGTTTTCCCAAGGACCCCTTCGGTTTTCACCTGCTTAGCGGAGTCCACCGAACCAGAGTACGAAAGCACTCCGACAATTCGCCATCGGTTTTCGCCCGTAGCGAGGCGGCCGGCTAGGCCTCTTCGAGCAGCTCCGGGGTCACCGCGGACTCGGTATCGGGGATGCCGTCCGTCTTGGCCTTGCGGTCAGCCATCGACAGCAGTCGCCGAATACGGCCTGCTACAGCATCTTTGGTCATCACCGGATCGGCGAGACGGCCCAGCTCTTCAAGCGATGCCTGACGGTGCTCGACACGCAGCTTTCCGGCCGCCGAGAGATGGTCCGGCACCGTGTCCCCGAGAATTTCCAGCGCCCGCTCGACCCGGGCGGCGGCCGCGACTGCGGCGCGCGCGGACCTGCGCAGGTTCGCGTCATCGAAATTGGCGAGCCGGTTCGCCGTTGCCCGCACTTCGCGACGCATCCGGCGTTCTTCCCAGGTCAGCCGGGTGTCCTGGGCGCCCATTCGGGTGAGCAGGGCACCGATGGCCTCGCCGTCACGCACCACCACGCGATCACTGCCCCGCACTTCACGTGCTTTGGCACTGACACCAAGGCGTCGAGCCGCACCCACCAATGCCAGCGCGGCCTCGGGACCCGGGCAGCTGACCTCCAGCGCCGAAGACCTACCAGGTTCTGTCAGCGAGCCGTGCGCCAGGAATGCGCCACGCCACGCCGCCTCGGCATCGGCCACGCTGCCACCGACCACCTGTGCGGGCAGCCCGCGCACCGGCCGGCCCCGCAGGTCGAGCAGACCCGTTTGTCTCGCCAACGCTTCGCCATCTTTGGCGACGCGGACCACATAGCGCGTTGTCTTGCGGATACCGCCCGCGGACAGCACGTGCACCACGGCGCTGTAGCCGTACAGATCGAAGATGTCCTTGCGCAGGCGCCGCGCGATGCTGCCCTGGTCGACCTCCGCCTCGACGACGACCCGCCCACTGACGATGTGCAGTCCGCCGGCGAACCGCAGCAGCGACGCGACCTCGGCGCGGCGGCTACTGACCTGAGTCACCACCAGGCGGCTCAGTTCGTCCTTGACCTCGGCGGTCATCGCCACGGGGCGTCCCCTCTCTGGATTCCATGCTGTGTGCTCCCGCCCCCCGCTGCGAGGCGCACCGTGGATTCGGCATCTGTTCTCGCGGCCGCGGCCGCACTACCCGTCCGTACTCGATCCAAGACCGCCGACAGTTTCGCAGGGTCATGTAAATGTGTACCAGGACGCGAGACATCAGCGAATTGAACCTGCGCATTGAACAGGGCGGCCGCCCTGGTCAAGTGGTCGCGTTCGGTGTCATCTGCAGACGCAGATTCGACGACGATGTCATGCACACCGAACTCGGGAGCGTGTTGCGAGAGTACGTGCAAATGACGCTCCGCGGAAAAGCCCGCCGTCTCCCCCGGTTCCGGGGCAAGGTTCAAGATCAGGGCCTTGCGGGCGCGAGTCTGCTGCAGGGCCGCGAAAAGTTGGGGCACCAGCACATGTGGGATAACGCTCGTGAACCACGACCCGGGCCCCAAAACCACCAGGTCGGCGGCCATGATGGCATCCACGGCCTGCCGGGTGGCGGGCGGATTGCCAGGGTTCATACGCACCCGGCGCACCTTGCCCGGCGTGGTCGCCAGTGCCACCTGCCCCCGGATCACCCGGCTCATTCGCGGGTCGGACTCCAGGCCGGATACGTCGGCCTCGATCTGCAACGGAATCGGGCACATCGGCAACACCCGCCCCGTGATGCCGAGCATGCGCCCCATCTCGTCGAGCGCGGTGACCGGATCGGCGAGCATGTCGGTCAGTCCGGCCAGGATCAAGTTGCCGATCGGATGCCCCGCCAGTCCGCCGCTGCCTCCGAGCCGATGCTGAATGGCCGTAGCCCACATGCGCCCGCGCGGGCTGTCGGAGGCGAGCGCCGCCAATGCCATGCGCAGATCACCGGGTGGCACGATCCCCAGCTCGGAGCGGATTCGCCCTGACGATCCGCCGTCATCGGAGACCGTGACCACGGCAGTGATGTCGTGGGTAAGCCGCCGCGCCGCCGACAGCGTCGCGTACAGACCGTGCCCTCCGCCGAGAGCAACGATGCGAGGTTCGCGTCGCACGAAATGCGAACCCTCCCCTGCACCCGGAAGGTGCTCCCGCCCGCTGGCGATGGGCTGATCGGCGCCGGGACTCATTCGCGCCCCAGGTCGCGGTGCAACACACGCACCGACAGACCTTCATCGGGTGCCATAGATGCGGCCAGCGCCTCGGCTATAGCGACACTGCGATGCTTGCCGCCTGTACAGCCGACCGCGATTGTCATGTAGCGCTTTCCCTCTCGCCGGTAACCGTCGATGACGAGGTTCAGCAGCCGATGGTAGGTGTCCAAGAACTCGTCCGCACCGGGTTGGCTCAACACGTACTGACTGACCGCCTGGTGCTGACCCGTATGGGGTCGCAGCTCATCCACCCAGTGCGGGTTCGGTAGAAATCGGACGTCAACGACCATATCGGCATCCATCGGCAGTCCATATTTGAATCCGAAAGATTCCACGGTGACGCTCAGATGTGCCACCGTCTCAGTGCTGAAGGCACGTTCGATGGCAGCACGCAGCGCAGGCACAGGCAGTGACGATGTGTCGATGACTAGATCCGCCGAGGCGCGGATGGGCGAGAGGAGTGTGCGTTCGGCGGCGATCCCCTCGGCGAGCGTCTGACCGCCCTGCAGCGGGTGGCTACGCCGGTTCTGTTCGTAGCGGCGCACCAGGCTTTCATCGGATGCCTCCAGGAACAGCACGCGTGGGCTGATGCCCCGGGTGGCCAGGTCGGCACGCACCGACTCCAGATCACCGGTGAAGCCGCGAGACCGCACATCCATCACCACGGCGAGCTGCGTGATGCGTGAACCGGCGGCAAGGCCCAGGTCGACCATGCGCGTGATCAGTTCGGGCGGCAGGTTGTCCGCGACGTACCACCCCAGGTCCTCGAGCACCTTGGCAGTGGTGCCGCGTCCCGCGCCCGACAGGCCCGTGACCAGGACGACGTCGATATCGGCGTTCGCGGTCTCATGAGGGGGATGGAGTGTCATCGACTCCATTTTCGACCATGACGGGCAACGGCGCGTCGGTTGCCCCGGAAGTCGCACCTGAAATGTCAGAACCGACGAGTGCCTCACGTACCGCAAGCGCGGTGGCCGCGCCAATGCCCGGAACCGCAGTGATCTCCTCGACGCTGGCCTTCTTGAGCTGCGCCACCGAACCGAAATGCGAGACGAGCGCGGCCCGTCGCGCCTCCCCGAGCCCCGGTATGCCGTCGAGCACCGAGGCGGTCATCCGCCGGGACCGCTTGCTGCGATGGAACGTGATGGCGAATCGGTGCGCCTCGTCACGCACACGCTGCAATAGGTACAGCGCCTGACTTGTTCGCGGCAGGATTACCGGATCTGCCTCACCCGGCACCCACACCTCTTCGAGCCGCTTGGCCAAGCCGATCACCGCGACATCGGTGACACCCAGCTCGCTCAACGCCGCGGCGGCCGCGTTGACCTGGGGAGCACCACCATCGACTACGAAAAGGTTGGGCGGATAAGCAAACTTCCGCGACCTGCCTTCCGGAGCCGCAACACCGGCGACATCCAAACCCGGAGCCGCAACCACGGCGACATCCAATCCGGGAGCCGCGTCCTGGTGGGCGTCTTGCACATGCCGCGCGAATCGCCGCCGGGTGACCTCCGCGATGGAGGCGACATCGTCGGAGCGCCCATCGCCGGCGGCCTCCCTGATGCTGTAGTGGCGATAGTCCGACCGGCGCGACAGACCGTCCTCGAACACCACCAGCGAGGCCACCACGTCGGTGCCCTGGACATGGCTGATATCGATGCACTCGATACGCAACGGCGCCTGCTCCAGACCGAGCGCGTCCTGAAGCTCCTGCAACGCAGCCGATCTCGTGGTGAGATCACCTGCGCGTTTGAGCTTGTGCTGCGTAAGGGCCTCTTTCGCGTTGCGCTCCACCGTCTCGGCGAGAGCCTTCTTGTCGCCGCGCTGAGGTACCCGTAACGACACCCGAGATCCGCGCAGACCGGTCAACCAGGAGGTCATCCCCTCGGCGTCGCGGGGCAGAACGGGCACCAGGACCTCGCGTGGCACCGGCGCCACGTCGGCATCCGTATCGGCGGCATGGGCGAGGTCGGCCTGATCACCATAGAACTGAGTGAGGAACTGCTCGACAAGCCCCTCAAGGTCGGAATCTCCTGGGTCCCCAGTTTTTTCGACAATCCATCCGCGTTGGCCGCGGACCCGCCCGCCGCGCACATGGAAAACCTGCACGGCGGCTTCCAAGTCGTCATCGGCGAACGCCACCACATCGGCGTCGGTTCCGTCGCCGAACACCACGGTCTGCCGCTCCAACGCGCGCTGCAGCGCCGAGATGTTGTCCCGCAGCCGTGCCGCCCGCTCGAAATTGAGTTCCTGGGAAGCATGGTTCATTTCACGTTCCATGTCGCGAGCCAGACGATCCGTCTTACCCGACAGGAAGTCGCAGAAATCAAGGACGATCTCGCGGTGCTCTTCGGCACTTACCCGCCCAACACAGGGCGCCGAACACTTTTCGATGTATCCGAGCAGGCAGGGGCGATCAATCTGTTTGTGGCGCTTGAACACCCCATTGGAGCAGGTGCGCGCAGGGAAAACCCGGGTGAGCAGGTCGAGTGTCTCCCTGATGGCCCACGCATGCGAGTACGGGCCGAAGTAACGCACACCCTTGCGACGGGGCCCGCGATAGACGAACAGCCGTGGGTACTCCTCGTTGAGGGTGACGGCAAGCACCGGATACGACTTGTCGTCGCGGTAGCGGACGTTGAAGCGCGGATCAAATTCCTTGATCCAGTTGTATTCGAGCTGTAGGGCTTCGACCTCGGTGCCCACCACGGTCCATTCCACGCTGCCCGCGGTGGTGACCATCTGTCGGGTGCGTGGATGCAGACTCGCGACATCGGCGAAGTACGAGGTAAGCCGGCTGCGAAGACTCTTGGCCTTGCCGACGTAGATAACCCGTCCGTGCGGATCACGGAACCGATAGACCCCCGGCTCGACAGGTATCGAGCCGGGAGCCGGTCGATAGGTCGAGGGATCGGGCACGTATCCAGGCTAGTCGTGGGCACCGACGCTCGAACTCATCGATAGACGCACGACGCTGTTCGACAATCCGCTACCCTCAGGGGGTACCTCAACTTAGAGGCGAAGGAGCGACAACGGTGCGTAGATTGCCCAAGGGGATGATTCCCGTGCTCGTCGCCGCGGCGACAGGCCTGTCCCTCGTCACCGCGATACATGCCCTGGCCCGTCCGTCCAACGATGCCGATGCGGTGATCAACAGCTTGCAGGCCAGCGGCTATCGCGTGACCGTGACGAGAATCGGTTCGGGCCATCCCGACAACTGCGTCGTCCAATCCGTTAATCAGCAGTCGCCGGTCTCCAACGTGGCCAGTGCGCGCGATATGCGTAACAGGCCGACATCAGTTCCCGTGTCTACCAAGGTCGCTCACGTCACACTGGCGTGCTGACAGATAGGACGATGGATGAGAAACAGCGCTGGTTCCCTGGCCATTGCCATGGTGACCATGACCGGAATCGCCCTGTCGCCAGCGATCGCCGCAGCCGATCCCGATACCCCAGCACCCGCACCGAATTCTGAAACTGCCTCGCGGACAGCGATACTTCCGGTCTTCGCGCACGAAGGCATCAAGGTCAGGACCGGAAAACCCGGCGAGCTACTGACGATCAACCTGCCCGATGACGCGCCGTTACTGCCTGCGGAATGGAGCGCCGACGGTGAGGCCACCTACCGGTCTGCCGACACCGACTTCACCGTGACACCTCTTGTCGACGGCGGCGAGTACTTCACCATCGTGAAGAAGAACCCGTCCGACTCATTCGACTACAACCTGCACCTCGGACTACCCGCGGGCACACACTGGGTGCGTCACGGCACCACACTCCTCATCGAATCCGATGGTGCCGGCCCCGATCAGCCGGCGCTGCTGGTTGGAATGTTCGCATCGCCCAGGGTGACCACGGTCAAGGGCACCGACATCCCGTTGACCGTCCAGATCGATCCCAACGGCGACGCCGCGTTTTCGGCCCGGAGTGCCGAGCTCGTCAACACGCCGGTCGAGATCGGGTTCTCCTACCACCCGGTGGATACGACTTCCTAACCGCTAACGTGATGGAACTGTGAGGACTCTGTCGAGACTGCTGGCCTTCCCCTTCATCGCTCTCCTTGCCGCAGCGGGTTGCTCGACCGATCACGCGATGCGCCCGGGTGCCGGATCCGAGCCGTGCAGCATTGTCACCAATGGCGTTCCGGCTGCGAAAACCGTTGTCGCAGAAACCACAACCCCTCGTGATATCTCCACCAACCCCGAGGTAGCCACTGGTTACCGCAAAGGCATGTCGGCGGTCCGCACCGCGAGCTATGCCGTCGCGACTGCTAACCCGCTGGCCACCCAGGCAGCCTGCCGGGTGCTGCGCGACGGCGGATCCGCGGCGGACGCGTTGATTGCCGCACAAAGCGTGCTGGGGCTCGTCGAACCGCAATCCTCCGGAATCGGCGGCGGCGGCTTCCTCGTCTACTACGACGCCCAGACAGGAGCCGTGCAGGCATACGACGGCCGAGAGGTCGCACCCGCGGCGGCCACGGAGAATTATCTGCGCTGGATCGACGATGCCGACAGAAGCGAGCCCAGGCCCGACTCACGGTCATCGGGCCGTTCGATCGGGGTACCGGGCATCCTGCGCATGCTCCATGACGCCCACTCCGCGCACGGCACCGTGCCATGGCGCGACTTGTTTACTTCGGCAGTTCAGCTGGCTGACGAAGGCTTTGACATCAGTCCCCGACTCGCCGCTGCGATCAACGACTCCGCGGCCAGCCTTGCCCTTGACCACGAGGCGGGTACGTATTTCCTCAACCCCGACGGATCAGCGAAGTCCTCGGGGACCAAGCTCACCAACCCGGCCTATGCCAAAACCCTTGGCGCCATCGCCACCGATGGGCCGGACGCGTTCTACCGGGGTGCCATAGCCGAGGACATCGTCGCCGCGGCGGCAGACACCTCGTCGGGACGCACCCCGAGCCTCATGACGACGGCTGATCTATCCGGGTATACGGCGAAGAGCCGCGAATCCCTCTGCACCACATACCGCGATCACGAAATCTGCGGCATGCCAGCACCTTCCTCGGGTGGCATCGCCGTCGCCGCCACCCTGGGCATCCTGCAGAACTTGCCGATGGCCTCCTACCGACCTACGGAAGTCGACCCCGACGGAGGCAGGCCCACGGTCGACGGAGTGCACTACATCGCCGAGGCCGAGCGGCTCGCCTACGCAGATCGCGACAAGTACGTCGCGGATACAGATTTCGTTGCGCTCCCGGGTAATTCGCCGAAAACTCTGCTCAACCCGGCCTACCTGAACGGGCGTGCCAAACTGATCTCCGGCGAGAAGACGATGGGCACCGCCAGACCCGGTGAATTCAATGTTCCCGCATCGGCGGCCGTGTCCACTCCCGAACACGGCACCAGTCAGGTGACCGTCGTCGATGCGCAGGGCAACGCCGCATCGCTTACCACCACAGTCGAATCCGCGTTCGGCTCCTATCACATGGTCGACGGCTTCATCCTCAACAACCAGCTGACCGATTTCTCTGCCGAGCCGGTGGGTAAGGACGGGCTTCCGATTGCCAATCGGCTCCAGCCGGGCAAGCGGCCGCGCAGCTCCATGGCACCTACCCTGGTTTTCGAACGCACGGAGTCCGGTAAACGCGGCGCACTGCTGCTTGCGGTCGGCTCTCCAGGTGGCGCGGTGATCATCCAATTTGTGGTGAAAACCCTTGTGGGCATATTGGACTGGGGGCTCGATCCACAGCAGGCAGTATCGATGGTGGACTTCGGTGCCAACAACTCTCGCAAGACGAATGTCGGCGGCGAGCACCCCAATATCGATGCCCGCGACAACGGCGTCAACGATCCATTGGTCCAAGGGCTACGCAGCCGTGGTCACACCGTGGATGTGTCCGATCAGTCCAGTGGCCTGTCGGCTCTGGTGCGGCGAGGACCGGGGTGGATCGGCGGTGCGGATCCACGCCGCGAGGGTCTCGTCATGGGCGATACAGGCTAAGAACCGCAGTCAGTACAGCTCGCTCTGGCCGGCATCGTCGATCGCGCCGGCCCGCGAGGTGTCCTTGAGTGACACGCCGGATCGACCCAACCGGCGCGCACCGCTGACCAAGCTCGCCGCGATGTGCGCGGCCTCCCGATAACTGAGCCCGTCGGGAGGGTGGATGTTGGAGATGCAATTGCGATCGGCGTCAGTGCAACCCGGTCGCGGGAGGTGTGTGAGGTAGATACCGAGACTGTCGACGACACTGAGCCCGGGCCGCTCACCGATGATGACAATCAGGGTGCGGTACCGTCCCTGCGCCGCGATGTGGTCGCCCAGCGCCACCCGGGCCTGTGTAGCGATTACGGGAGCCGCCAGCGTGTATGAGCCGCCGAGCTGCAGCGCGAGTTCACGAACTAGCGGAACACCATGGCGCATCAGGGCCGTGGGTGATAGACCATCGGCGAGGACAAACCCGATATCCGTCGCCTCACGTGGCACCGCCGACAAATCGGAGGGCAATCTTCCGAGGTCAGGTCTACGCAAATACTCTGCGCGAGAGCTCACTTGACTGGTGACCACCGCGGGCATACCCAGCCCGATTCCGCCCACGTCAACGGAGAGGCGCTCGGTGTCCAGCGGTACGTGGACAGCATCGCGGGCGGCGGCGTGGGCTGCAGCCAAGTCCAGCACATCCCGGGTGTGCAGCGCATTGCCTGCCCGGTCCAGACCGATCCGGGCTTGGGTGTTCGCCCGCAGTTCTTTCCAAAACTTATGGCGGGCAACATCACCGGTTGTCATCGGGCACCCGAGGTGGTCAGCGCGCGCAGCGGCGAGCTTGCCACGTCAAATGGTGTGAGACGGCCACCTTCGTCGATCATTCCGATGGCCTGCAACCACTGCTCGAACTCGGGTGCCGGCCGCAGGCCCAGCGTCCGGCGCGCCTGCAGCACATCGTGAAACGACAGACTCTGATAACCGAGCATGACATCGTCGGCACCGGGAACGGTGATGACAAACGCGACTCCCGCAGCTGCGAGCAGGATCAGCAATGTGTCCATGTCGTTCTGGTCGGCCTCGGCGTGATTGGTGTAGCAGACGTCGACCCCCATCGGCAGGCCAAGCAGCTTGCCGCAGAAGTGATCCTCCAACCCGGCGCGGACGATCTGCTTACCGTCGTAGAGGTACTCCGGCCCGATGAATCCGACGACCGTGTTGACCAGGAACGGTTCCAGGTCGCGGGCCACCGCGTAGGCGCGCGTCTCCAGTGTCTGCTGGTCCACAGGCTTGCCGCCGGTACCCAGATGAGCACGGGAGCTCAACGCCGACCCCTGCCCGGTTTCGAGGTACATGACGTTGTCCCCGACTGTCCCCCGCCGCAGTGCCCGGGTCGCATCGCGACCTTCACGCAGCAGCGCGATGTTCACTCCGAAAGCGGAATTGGCACCCTCGGTGCCCGCGATCGATTGGAACGTCAAATCCACCGGCGCTCCCTGCTCGATCAATCCGATCGTCGTGGTGATGTGGGAGAGAACGCACGACTGGGTGGGGATGTCGTAGCGCGATCTGATGGAGTCGAGGAGGTGAAGCAGATCCGATGTGGCGTGCGGCGAATCGGTCGCCGGGTTAATGCCGATGACGGCATCACCGCATCCCAGAAGTAGCCCGTCAAGAACGGCAGCCGCGACACCGCGGGGGTCGTCGGTCGGGTGATTCGGCTGTAGTCGGGTGGCCAGCGTGCCCTTGCCGCCGACGGTCGTGCGGAAGGCCGCGCTCACCTGCATGGCGGCCCCGACCGCGACCAGATCTTGATTTCGCATGATCTTGCTCACCGCCGCCGCCATCTCAGGAGTTATCCCGGCGTTGACAGTGGCGATCCGCTGGGCTCCATCATCGCGGGAAGCGTTCTCCAGCAACCAGTCTCGAAAACCCCCAACGGTCAGATGCGCGATCGTGGAGTACGCCCGGCGATCGTGACTGTCGATGATCAGCCTGGTGACCTCGTCGGTTTCGTAGGGCACCACGGCCTCATTGAGAAACATGTCGAGCGGCAGATCCGCGAGAACCCATGCCGCAGCCGCCCGTTCCGCATCGGAGTCCGCCGCGCAGCCGGCGAGCTGGTCACCCGACCGCAGGGGTGTCGCCTTGGCCATCACATCCACGAGCCCGTCGAAGGCATAGCTCACCCCCGCGATCTGTTGCCGGTACTTCACGTGAGCTCGCTTTCCGCCTCCGCGAGCATCGCGAACTCCTCGTCGGGCGAATTCGCCACCAGGCGGTGACGGCTGTAGAGCGCGAAATACACCATGAATGCTGCGAACACGGCCAGACACAGGCCCGCCGCCACCGGGTTGACCAGGAATGTCGCGATGACCGCCAGCACCGCGACGATCAGCGCGAAACCGGTGGTGGCGATGCCCCCCGGGGTGCGGTACGGGCGCGGCATGTTCGGCTCACGCACCCTCAGCACGATGTGGCTGACCATCATCAGCACGTAACTCAGGGCAGCTCCGAAGACCGCCATGTTCAACAGCAGGTCACCATGCCCCGTCAGCGACAGTGCGAATCCGATGATGCCGGGGACGATCAGCGCCAGCGTCGGGGCCTTGCGGGAGTTGGTCACCGACAGAATCGTCGGTAGATAGCCCGCGCGGGAAAGCGCGAATAGCTGACGTGAATACGCATAGATGATCGAGAAGAAGCTGGCAATGAGCCCGGCCAACCCGATGTAGTTGACCAACTTGGCGGCGGTGCCGTGACCGAGCGCCTCGACGAGCGGATTGCCTGAATCCGACATCTGTTCCGCGCCACCGGCCCCAGTGGTCAGCACCAGAGCGATCGCACAGGTCACCAGCAGCACGCCGATCGCCGCGATGATCCCGCGCGGCACATTGCGTTCCGGGTTGGCCGTCTCCTCGGCCGCCAGCGGAACACCCTCGACGGCGAGGAAGAACCAGATGGCGAACGGAATGGCGGCCCAGATTCCCAGATAGCCATGCGGCAGGATGCTCGAAGCCCCCGCGGCGCCTGCGTCGACAGCGATGTTGGTCAGGTTGTGGATGTCGAAATGACTCGCCGCGGCGACCGCGAAGATTAGCAGGCCCACCAGCGCAATCGCGGTGATGGCAAACATGACCTTCAGCGCCTCACCGACACCCGACAGATGGATCCCGATGAACACGGCGTAGGCAGCCAGGTATACCCACCACCCGTTGGTGATTCCGAACAGCCCCAGCGACTGGACGTACGCGCCGATGAAGGTGGCGATGGCCGCCGGGGCAATCGAATACTCGATGAGAATTGCTGTGCCGGTGGCAAATCCACCCCACGGGCCGAGCGCGCGCCGCGCAAAGGTGTAGCCGCCGCCCGCCGTCGGCAGAGCAGAAGACAGCTCCGCCATACCCAGCACCAGCGCCAGGTACATGCCCGCGATCACCACGGTGGCGATCGCCAGCCCACCGAACCCTCCTTGACCCAGCCCGAAGTTCCAACCCGAATAGTCGCCAGACACCACATAACTCACCCCTAGGCCGGCCAGCAGCAGCCAGCCCGCGCTCCCCGATTTGAGTTGACGCTTCCGCAGATAGTCCGCGCTCTCGACGTGCTCCTCGACTAGGCCGTGCTTGGTGGTCGCCATATATCGTTTCCTTGCTCTCCGCAGGTCAATTCAGTGGGGTGACGTCGCTTTCGGGTGATAGACCGATCGCGACGGTCAGAAGAATCCCTGCGCCTTGGAGCTGTAGGACACCAGTAGGTTCTTGGTCTGCTGGTAGTGGTCGAGCATCATCTTGTGGTTCTCGCGGCCGATGCCGGACCGCTTGTAGCCTCCGAAAGCGGCGTGCGCGGGGTACTGGTGGTAACAGTTGGTCCACACGCGGCCCGCCTTGATGTCACGCCCGGCGCGGTAGGCGATGTTGCCGTTGCGGCTCCACACTCCCGCACCCAGCCCATAGGGGGTGTCATTGGCGATGGCGATCGCGTCGTCGTAATCGGCGAACGAGGTCACGGCCAGTACCGGCCCGAAGATCTCCTCCTGGAAGATCCGCATCGAGTTGGTCCCGGCGAAGACCGTCGGCGTGACGTAGTACCCACCCGACAGGTCGCCACCGAGTTCTGCGCGCTCGCCGCCGGTAACCAGCCGTGCCCCTTCGGATTTGCCGATGTCGATATAGGACAGGATCTTCTCGAGCTGTTCATGGGAGGCCTGCGCCCCCATCATTGTCTCGGTGTCCAGCGGGTCGCCCTGGCGGATGGCCTTAGTGCGGATGGCGGCCAGCTCCAGGAATTCATCGAAGATATCGGCCTGTATCACGCTGCGCGAAGGACAGGTGCACACCTCGCCCTGGTTGAACGCGAACATCGTGAACCCTTCCAGGGCCTTGTCCTGGAAGTCGTCACCGGCAGCCATCACGTCAGAGAAGAACAGGTTGGGGCTCTTGCCACCGAGCTCCAGCGTCACCGGGATCAGGTTTTGGCTGGCGTACTGCATGATCAACCGCCCCGTACTGGTTTCGCCGGTGAATGCGATCTTGGCGATCCGGCTGCTGGAGGCCAGCGGCTTTCCCGCCTCCACCCCGAACCCGTTGACGATGTTCACCACCCCCGGCGGCAGAAGGTCGCCGATGAGCGAGAACAGGTACAGGATCGAAGCGGGCGTTTGTTCGGCGGGCTTGAGTACCACCGTGTTGCCTGCCGCGATGGCCGGGGCAAGTTTCCAGCTCGCCATCAACAGCGGGAAGTTCCACGGGATGATCTGTCCGACCACACCGAGGGGCTCGTGGAAGTGATACGCGACGGTGTCCTCGTCGATCTGCGAGAGTGAACCCTCCTGCGCCCGAAGGACACCGGCGAAGTATCGGAAATGATCGACTGCCAGCGGGATGTCCGCGTTCAGTGTCTCGCGGATGGGCTTGCCGTTGTCCCACGACTCGGCAACGGCGATCGACTCCAGGTTGGATTCCATCCGGTCGGCGATCCTGTTGAGGATGAGCGCCCGATCTGCCGGTGAGGTCTTGGCCCAGCCGGTCGCCGCGGCGTGTGCGGCATCGAGTGCCTTCTCGACATCGGCTTCACCCGAGCGCGGGATCTCGCAGAACACTTCCCCCGTCACCGGGGTGCGGTTCTCGAAGTATCGTCCCTGCGCCGGGGGAACCCATTGCCCGCCAATGAAATTCTCGTAGCGGGACGCGAACGTCATCAGCGATCCCTGCGCACCCGGGCGAGCGTAAACAGTCACGGTGGTCTCCTACCTTCAAGACAACAAATGTGTCGGTAATCACTGAAGGTAGGTTTTGGCCCGTTGCAGCACGGTTGCAACTTTTCGTGCAGCGCCGGCGGCGCTCAGGCGAGATCGGAATCCAGCGCGATGAGGTGACCACGCGCCTCGGACTGGATGAGCCCGCCCGCACCAGGATGCTCGTGCAGCGCCTGCCATCCCTCACGGTCATCGCGCGCCTCGGGAAGATCGAGCCAGCGGCGCAACAGGTGCAGATCACCATCGGCATGTACGGCACCACGAAGACTCGCGCTCAGCTCCAGGCGCAATCTCCCGATGGCCGGTGCGGCGGACCGCGGCAACAACTGGCCCGCGTAGCAGTCGACGGCCCTGGTGACGTCCCCGGCGCGAAGCGCGGCGAAGACATCACCCATATCGCTTCCGACATGGGTGAGCAGCCGATAGGGGCGGGACACGATCAATTCGTCTCCCACGATGCGGCGTAGTCGCGACATTTCCGCGCGGATGGTGACGACGTCGAGATCATTTTCGTCGAGCAGCATCGCCAGATGGTCGGCGCTCAGACCCTCGGGGTGACGCAACAGCAGCGCCATGATCTCGGCGTGGCGACCGGACAACCGGTGGCTGCGCATCCCGTCCTGCCCGTCGCCGGTGTGCAGAACCGGGCGGTCGGCGCCGAGCAAGGTCAATCGCGGTTCGCTATCGCTGTCCGGTCGGCTCGGTCGTGGGTAGTTCAGGGCGATGAAATGCTCGACGGCAACCGCAGTAGCGCGCACCAATGCCAGGGTCTGTGCCGACGCAACCGCCGAACCGCCCGTCAGATCGATGCTTCCCAGGGGCGCTCCGGTCACGGGGTCATGTATCGGAACCGCGGTGCACGACCATGACCGGACCAGCCTGCAGAAGTGCTCGCTACCACGGATCTGCACCTCACGATCCAGCGCGAGGGCGGTACCCGGGGCGTTGGTGCCCACCGCCCGCTCGCTCCAGTCGGCGCCGGGCACGAAGTTCATGCTGGCCGCCTTGCGCCCCGCGCCGGGGTCACCCTCCACCCAGAGCAGCGCGCCGTCGGCAGCGGTGACGCCCACAAGTACACCCGAGTCGGTGGCGTGGTCCACGAGCAGTCGACGGATGACCGGTAACGCCCCGGCGAGCGGATGGCTGCTACGCAGTTCCGTCAGGCGCGTCGGGGCAGCCGCTTCGCCAGGTCCGCGGTCGGGATCGACCCCGGTGGCCAGGCTCCGCTGCCAGCTGTCGGTCACCAGCCGCGGCAGAGGTACCGACTCGAGATACGAACCGTCCACCTGACCCGCCACGAAGAGGTCGTGCGCGTCACGTACGGAAGCCAACGAGGCGCGGGCGGTCCCGCGGCGCGTTGCGTTTCTCGTAGTCGCCACGGTCTCCAAGCTCTCTGCCCTGGCCATTGTCGCAGGCACGGTCGATATTGACACGATACGTGGACATCGCCGCCGGGAAGGGGAACTGGGTGAGATAGCTGGCCGGCTGGGTCACGGCGGCGGGCTAGGACGTTGACTGCTCCGTGTACTTGACAACCAGCCCGCGCAGCGCATCCATCGCATCGACGGCGCGCTGCTTGTCCACCGTCTGAATGGCCATCATCGGCTCGTACTCGTAGTCATCCAGGTCCAGCCGCGCCCATTGCGCACCGGCCGGAAATGAGATGCCGACTACCTCTGGCCATGGAATGAGCTTGGGGCCCAGCACATTGCGCACCTCGATGCCTGCCGCACCGGCACGCACCCGAGGGCGGGCGAACATGAGGACCACGCCCGCGATGACGAAGCCCACCAGAGCGATGCCGACCTGGTCGGAGGTCTTGAAAATCACCCCACTATTGGGCGAGATCTTCAGCAGGAAGCCCACCGCGACATGCGCGGCCGCGATGACAAACGCAGCGGCGTATACGAAGTACGGCGACAGATGCGGTTTCAGGACGAGCTCCCATTGACGGTCGTCCGGCGAGTCGGTCACGCCTCAGTCCAGGGCTGACGCAGCCGGCGCAGCGTCAGCGCCGTGTCCAGTGCGGCGGCCGCCGCCTGAGCACCCTTGTCCTCAGACGACCCCGGTAAGCCCGCACGGTCGAGGGCCTGCTGCTCGTTGTTCACGGTCAACACCCCGTTGGCGACTGGCGTGCTGGTATCCAGGGAAACACGGGTCAGTCCGGTGGTCACCGCGTCACAAACATAGGTGAAATGCGGTGTCTGGCCTTGGATCACAACCCCGAGCGCGACAACGGCGTCGTGGGTACGGGCCAGGGCCTGCGCCACCACCGGTATCTCGATGGCGCCGAGCACCCGCACCACCGTCGGACGGTCGATACCCGCGTCGGCGGCGACACGCTTGGCGCCGTCCAGGAGCGCCGTGCAGATTTGGTCGTGCCAGGTGCTGGCCACTATCGCCACGCTAAGCCCCGATGCGTCACCGACTTTCAGGGACGGGATGCCATCGCCGCTCACGCGCCGTCTGCCTCGGGGTGGTCATCCAGATCAGCCAGGTCGTGCCCCATGCGGTCCCGCTTGGTGCGCAGGTATCGAATGTTCTCGGAGTTGGCACGCACCGGCAGCGGAACCCGTTCGATGATGTGCAGCCCGTAGCCGTCCAACCCCACGCGCTTGGCGGGGTTGTTGGTCAGCAGCCGCATGGACTTCACCCCCAAGTCGACCAAAATCTGTGCGCCCAAACCATAGTCGCGCGCGTCGGCGGGCAAGCCGAGCTTGAGGTTCGCATCCACGGTGTCCTCACCGGCATCCTGTAGCTGGTAGGCCTGCAGCTTGTGCATCAGTCCGATGCCGCGCCCCTCGTGGCCGCGCATGTACAGCACGATGCCACGGCCCTCCTTGGCAACCATTTCCATTGCGGCGTCCAGCTGCGGACCGCAATCACAACGGCGCGAACCGAATACATCGCCGGTCAGGCATTCGGAGTGCACCCGCACCAGCACATCGTTTCCGTCGTCCTCGGGCCCGGAGATATGACCCAGCACCAGCGCCACGTGTTCGACCTCGTCGTAGATGCTCGTGTAACCCACCGCTCGAAACTCGCCGTGCTGGGTCGGGATCCGCGCCTCGGCGATCCGCTCCACATGCTTCTCGTGCTTGCGGCGCCACTCGATCAGGTCTGCGATCGAGACCAGGGCGAGGTTGTGCTCGTCGGCGAAGACCCGCAATTCCTCGGTCTGCGCCATCGCACCCTCGTCCTTCTGGCTGACGATCTCGCAGATCACCGCGGCCGGCCGCAACCCGGCCAGCTTGGCCAGATCGACCGATGCCTCGGTGTGGCCAGGGCGCCGCAGCACCCCACCTTCCTTGGCACGCAACGGAACAACGTGCCCCGGCTTGGTGAAGTCATCGGCGGCGCTCTCCGCGTCGGCCAGGAGCCTCATCGTCGCCGCGCGATCGGAAGCCGAAATCCCGGTCCCGATACCGTTTTTCGCATCGACGGTGACCGTGTACGCGGTGCCGTGCTTATCCTGATTCACCGCGTATTGGGGTAGCAGCCCGAGGCGGTCGCAGTCCTCCCCTGCCAGCGGCACGCAGAGGTAGCCCGACGTGTACCGGACCATGAACGCCACCAATTCCGGGGTGGCCTTCTCCGCGGCGAATATCAGATCGCCTTCGTTCTCCCGATCCTCATCGTCGACGACGACGATGGCCTTACCGGCGGCGATATCGGCGACAGCGCGTTCGATGCTGTCCAACCTGGTCATGGGGACCACTCTCGTTAGGGGCGTGTGGGCAACTCAATTATGAACCACCGGGAATTCGATGATTCGAGCGCTGCTCACTCAGCGGAATCAGGAACTAAGAACGGTGCTGGAGCAGGCGTTCGACGTACTTGGCGATCACATCCACCTCGAGATTCACCGTCGTGCCCGCCGCCGCCGATCCGAGCGTCGTCAACCCCAGCGTGGTGGGAATGAGCGATACCTCGAACCAGTCCGACCCCAGTCCGGACACGGTCAGAGACACCCCGTCCACGGTGATCGAGCCCTTCTGGACCACGTAGCGGGCCACTGCCTCCGGCAGTGAGACGCGCACCACTTCCCAGTTTTCTGACGGTGTACGGGTGAGCACCTCGCCGGTGCCATCCACGTGTCCCTGCACGATGTGCCCGCCGAGCCGGCTGTTGACCGCGGCGGCCCGCTCCAGATTGACCTTCGCGCCGCTCGCAATCTTGTCCAGGCTCGAGCGCGACAGCGTCTCCCCCATGACGTCGGTGGTGAAGACTCCACCCGGGCGCACGTCGACCACCGTGAGGCAGACGCCGTTGACGGCGATCGAGTCGCCATGTTTCGCATCTTCGACAACGAGCGGGCCGAGCACGGTGAGACGGGCAGAGTCGCCGAGATCTTCTCTACCCAGGATCTCGCCAAGCTCCTCAACGATTCCAGTGAACATGCGACAAGAATAGGGCGCGTAGCGCCGCGTTAGGCGTGCGTCCCTGCTTGAGCGCAGGCCATCTGGACGTTGTGCGCATCGGTGTTCAGGTCGTTCGCCTTGCCGTTCACACCATCAACCGAGGCACGAACCCCCATGAGAATCATCAGCTTGTTCGCGTTCGTCGCCCACGAGCGCATCGGATCGGCGATCGCCGGGTCCAGTTCCGGGGTGTTCGCGGCCTCATTGGCAAAGGAAGCGGCCTCGCGGAGAGCGGTCCGGCCGGTGCCATTGCTGGAGTTCACGTAGACGTCGCTGTAGTTGCCTTCCATGCCGGCCAAGTTCTCGGCGAAGTCCGAATAGTTCGTCGCCGCGTAATCGAGCGCCGTCGCAAACTTCGCGCACGCCTCAATGGCCGCCGGGGTGGCGCTATCGGAGGTCGGGGCGGGTGCGGACACCACGGCAGGGCCGGGCGCCTGAACGGTCTGCTGGGCCGGCTGTTCCACTTGATCTTGGCCATCTGGCTCGGCGTATGCCACGGGAAGTGTTGCCAACCCCATGCCGATCGCCAGCAGCGACGGCACCGCCGCCTTCCGACAGAGATGTATTGGCCTCATCGATTCCTCTCCAGATTCTCTGGTGTTGTTCGGCCGTGACCGTACCGGTAATTCCATACGGCGTCGCGTTATGACAGCACCAATGCTTGATAGTGAGTTGCGGAATTGTCACGAGTCTGAACGACCGTTGAACAACTAGCATACGAACAGGAATTCGACTGACCGTTGAAAAGTGTGCTGGATACCCCTACCGGGTAGTCCCAAACCGCCTCACCCAGGCGGCAGCGACACCAGTGGTTTTCGTCACAATCGCCGAGGCAGAAGGCTTTTCGCGTTTCAAATCATCGCGGTTGGAACGGTGTGTACCGACGTACGAAATGGATAGACATTGGGCGATAACTGTTGTCCGTCCATTCACCCTTTGGAAACACAGCACCCCCAACATTCGTCGGGACAGCTTCCTCACAGAAGTCACACGGACATCACCAACAATTGAGAGGCGCTACCGCACCATGCTGAAAAGTCTTGTCACTCTGACTGCAGTCTGCGCGCTTGCTGCTTCGGCGCCCCTCGCCCTAGCAGAACCCGGTGATGATCCGGCCCCAGTCCAGCCGGTGGCCGACGCACCGCCGCCCCCTCCTGGCGACACCGGCGCGATGCCGTCGGCAGAGCCGGGTACCTTGCCCACTCCGGACGGCTGGATCCTCGCCGTCGCCGCTAAGGACGAGAGCCTGCTGCCGGTGGCCCCATTGACCACAGCGCTGTCCTCACGCGAGTACATCGTCGGTGGCACGTTCATCGGTGGGGTGAAGGGTTCGGGTAAGACCAAGCTTGCCGGTGGAACTCTGGAGGCCGGGTACCAGATCGGCTGCGGTATCACCGGTGGCCCCGTGGAGCTCATGGGTGGTGTCAGCCTCCAGCCATCGATCAGCATGGCGGGTGTACCCAGCGCCAGCGCCGGCATCGTCGGACAGATCAAGGTCGGCCTGAAGCCCGGTACGGTGACCATCGTTCCGGTCAACAAGAAGACTTTCGAGGGCACCACCACGCGCACCACCATCACCGGTTTCCGTATCAAGATCGATGGCTGCGTCGGTCAGTCCTTCATCCGGTCATACGCAACCTTCACCAGCTCAACGGAAAACACCGATGACGTGGTCACCTACATGGGTATCACCAAGGCCGTCTGACGTCGATGCCCCACACGCTTACAGCCACCCCACTGCACAAGACCACGAGAGGCCTCACTCCCATGTTCAAGAGTCTCGTCACCCTGACCGCCGCGTGCGCGCTCGCCGCGTCGGCGCCGCTCGCTCTGGCGGACCCGGACGACCCACCACCCGTGCAGCCTGTGGCCGACGCCCCGCCGCCCGCAGACGGCCCGCCGCCCGACAATGGCCTGGTGGGCTCTGAAGATCCTGGCATCGTCAAGACCCCCGATGGCTGGACGCTTACCGTCGGTGCCAAGGATGAAACTCAGCTGCCCATCCCGCCGCTGACCACTGCCACCTCGTCTCGTGAATACCTCGCCGGTGGCACGTTCACCGGCTCGGCCAAGGGCGGTGGCAGCACCAAGTTGTCCGGCGGCACCCTGGAAGCCGGCTACCAGATTGGTTGCGGCATCAGCCTGAACACCGTCAAGCTGAATGGTTCCATCGGCCTCAACGCCGGCCTCGGCACGGCGGGTATCACCAGTGTCGGTATGCCCATTCAGGGTCAGATCGAGGTGCACCCCCAGCCCGGTGAGGTCATCAACGTCTCGGTCGACAAGAAGAAGTACAAGGGCAGCGAAGCGCGCATCACTCTCAAGGACGTGCACATCAAGATCGACGGTTGCATCGGGCAGTCGTTCCTGCGTTCGTACGCCGTGCTGACCAGCTCGTCGAAGGACAACGACGATATCGTCGCCTACTACGGCGTCACGAAGACCGTCTAACTAGACCGTCCGAACCACATTCAGTACACAGGAGAGACGCAGCCATGAGGAACCCCGATCGTCCGTCCATCGTGAAGATCGGGGTGGCTGCGGCTCTTGCCGCCAGTGCGCTGCTCGCCTCGGCGGCCACCGCCGCAGGCGATCCCGGCCAGCCAGACCCTGCGCCCGCACCCGCGGACGCGCCTCCCCCTCCAGTTCCTCCCGGGCCGCCGGAACCACCGCCGGCGTCGCAAATCGGCAACCCACTGGCTCTGTCCGGAACCGAGCAGGGTCCCGGCGGTATACCCAACAACATCGCTATCGTGGGTAACCCCAACCTGATTGGCCAGAACCCGGTACCGGCGGCACCGCTGGCGCCGGGCGTCGAGGCTCCCGTCGTCACCCCCAACACCAGGGCACTGAACAACCAGTACCTGCTTCCGCAGAATCTCAAGCCCGCCGAACCCGGCAAGGGCGAGATCTATGGGGTGAACCCCGGAGAAGAGAACGCCGACATCTCCGGCGGCGACTACCTGGGACGGCTCGTGCGCGGTGTCCAGGACGGCCAATGGCGCGGCGGCATCGTAGGACGCGGAACCAAGGAATCGCTCAACCAGCCGTTGCCCGGCACCGCCCCACCTCCCGGCACACGCATCCCCGGTCTGGGTGATGACTCGCAGGGGCCGGCCCCCGATCAGTGGCACTGGACCCCGCCCGAGGCACCCGAGGGCTCCCCTCCCGCGCCCGGCGCTCCTCCCGCGCCGGCGGCACCGCCCGTACCGGCACCTCCCGCGTAACTATCGCCGAAGCGCCTTGCGCGCCAGATAGTTCCCCAAGAATTGTGCCGCCTGAACCAACGCGATAATGATGACAGTCGACACGATGGTCACCTGCCAATTGAAACGCTGGTATCCCTGCACAATCGCGAAATCACCAAGCCCGCCGCCGCCGACCAACCCTGCCATCGCGGACATGTCGACAATCCCGATCAGCACAAAGGTGTAGCCGAGAATCAAGGGCCCCAACGCTTCCGGCACCACCAGCGTCAGGATGATCCGCAGCGGACCTGCGCCGACAGCGCGCGCCGCCTCGATGACCCCGGGGTCGATGGTCACCAGATTCTGTTCGACGATGCGGGCGATCGCAAATGAGGCCGCGACGATCATCACGAACACCACCGCGGTGGTGCCGATGGTCGTTCCCACCACCCCGAGCGTGATCGGCCCGAGCGCAGCGATCAGCACCACGAAGGGTATGGGCCGGACGATGTTGACCACCACATTCAGGAGCGTGTGCAACACCCGGTTCTGCAGCAGCCCACCGGATCTGCTGGTGTACAACAACACTCCCAACCCCAGCCCGATGAGACCACCCACCACCAGGGTGATCGACACCATGTACAGGGTGTCGCCGAAGGCCTCGAACAATTGCGGCCGCAGCCGCTCCCAATTTGTCGTCATCGCCTCACCGACTGGATGGTTGTCACTGCCGACAGGTCCGAAATAATCTGCGTCACTTGATCATCAGGCCCATCGAGTTCGAGCGTGAGATTGCCGAAGGAGCGCGACTGCAGCGTGGTGATACCGCCGTACACCACCTCGAAGCGCACCCCGAGCTCGGTGGCGCGTGCCAGTGCCGGGCCTATCTGCACACCTTCGCTAATCTCGACCGAGACGATGCTCCCCTTGTGCCGCTGGGCTATTCGCGCCACATCTGCCGCGCTGGGGGTGTTCTGCAGGACAGTGCCAACGAAACGCTTGCCTGCCTCGCTCTGCGGCGTGGAGAACACATCGAACACGGTTCCCGCCTCGACGACCTTGCCATCGGCGAGAACCGCGACACGATCGGCGACCGTTCGCACCACGTCCATCTCGTGGGTGATCACCACGATGGTCACCCCGAACTCGTCGTTGACCGCACGCAGCAGCTGCAGGACATCGCCGGTGGTCTCGGGATCCAGGGCACTGGTGGCCTCGTCGGCCAACAGAATCGACGGCGACGTCGCGAGGGCCCGCGCGATGCCGACACGTTGCTTCTGCCCACCGGAGAGCTGATCCGGATAGCTCTTGGCTTTATCACCCAGTCCGACGAACTCCAGCAATTCGGCGACCCGTGCGTTGCGCTTCTCGGCGGTCCATCCAGCCACCCGCAACGGATAGGCGATGTTTCCCGCGACCGTTCGGGACCGGAAGAGATTGAACTGCTGAAAGATCATTCCGATATCGGTGCGCAGACGCCGCAGTTCACGCTCCCCCAGCGCGCTCACCTCGGCTCCGTCCACGACGACGCGACCAGAGCTGGGCCTTTCCAACCCGTTGATGAGACGTACCAGGGTGCTCTTGCCGGCGCCCGAGTAACCGATCATCGCGAACACCTCACCCGCGGCGATATCGAGCGACACCTCGTCGACGGCCGTCACGGTCTTCTTGCCCACCCGAAAGGTCTTGCTGACGTTCTCGAATCGGATGAGCGGAGTCGCGCCGGTCATCTCCGTCGTCATTTTTCGCTGCGGATCTGCTGCTCGATCCTCGCCAGGATCGACGCGCAGTCCGCACCACTCTTGGTCACCGTCAATTGAGTTCCCTTGCTCTCCTTGGCATATGCCTCGGTGACGGCCGGGGAATGGAAGACCTCGATAAGTTTCTGGTACGTGGGGTTGTCCTTCTCTTCGGCGCGCGCGACGATGACGTTGATATACGGCTCGGCGCCAGGGCTCGCCGGATCATCGGCGTAGAGCGCACTCTTGGGGTCAATGTTCGACTGCGCCAGATAGGTGTTGTTGATGACGGCACCATCGATCGACTTGAGCGAAAGCGCCGTCTGCGCCGCGTCTACCAGCGTCACCGTGACCCTGGAAGCACCCTTGTCGATGTCGGCGGCACTCGGTGTCGCCCGACCGCCCTTGAGAGTGATGAGACCGGCGGCCTTCAACACGAACAGCGCGCGGGCCTGGTTGGGCGGATCGTTGGGGATGGCGATCTGCCCATCTTGTGGGATGTCCGCGAGGGTCTTGTGCTTCTGCGAATAGAGACCCAGCGGCACGATGTAGGTGGCACCGACCGGAGTGAGCGTTGCGTTATCGGCCACATTGTATTCAGCCAGAAAACGTAGATGCTGAAACAGATTTACATCGATCTGCTTTTGGGTGAGTGCCACATTCGGCTGGCTGTAGTCGGTGAAATTGGTGGTGACGAGCTTGATACCCGCCTTCCCCGCCTCATCGACGAATACGTCCCAGGACTCCTTACCGGCCTCTGACGTGCCGATACGAACGATGTTTCCACCTTGGCCATCGCCTCCGGAACACCCGACGCTCCCCATGGCTATCGCGAGTGCGGCGAGAGCAATGGCAATGCGTTTCATGTCTACCTTCCAAAATTCAGTGTGATCACAATGGTTGACATTGTGGAATTTCTGAAGGCTCAGCAAATTTCTTAGTGGCCCCATAACGGCGCCACAGTATCAGAATGGAAAGCGCAATGCGCTCTATGCGAATACGAAAATGTGTCGACTGAGACTAGGCCGACGCGGGAGTCGGGGCCGCCGCCGCGACAGGCACGGCAGGCAGCTCGGGACCACCATTACCCGGGCCGGCCGCAGGAATTTGCGCTACCAGCTGCGACTGCATCTGCGCCGATATCGCCGACCAGGACATGGCCGCAGGCTTTCCGCCCCACCGCAGCGAGTAGATACCCACCAGCAGAGCCTGGCCCGGCTGGGTGATGGTGTACACCGGACCGCCCGAATCGCCGTGTTGCCCACCGATATCGGCCATGGTAAACCAACCGTTGTTGATCGCGTCGACCTTGCCACACGTCTCGCCGGACACCGATCCCATGAGGCATACCGGCAGTCCCGGCTCGGGCCCGGCGTTCTGCGCCATGCGCAGTGCAAGCCCATTAGGCAGGGTGCTGCTCAATTCCACGCCGGGCGCGAATGAGATGCCCTCGTAGTCCGAGACGACGTCTCCCGGGCCGATCGCACCTCCGGTAGGCAGGTTGCGGCTCATCAACAGCACCTCGCCGATCCGGTTCCCGCCCAGGTCGGTAACCGATCCGGTGGCATTGCAATGGCCCGCCGTCAGGCCGATTCGAGATGCCGGATCGACGTAGCCAAGAGTGCAACGACTGTCCCCCTGGACAATCGACATGCCCGGGAAAGCGACAATCTTAGGAGGAGTTTCAGAGGCTGGATCAGCGGCCGAAAGCGCAGGTGAAGCAACAAGTATGCCGGCTACCGCGGCGACCGCGGACACACCACATGCCAGAGCTCTGCTCACGTTTTTCACAACAACCAGCCCTCGGTTGACAATCCCGCCCTGCAAACGAGCATGGCGCCGGATTGCTGGAGTGTCAATTTCATCGCCAGCAACGCCGCCGTGTCGCGAGCCTCCCCGGGGTCGCGCTCAGCCTCTACGATCGAACGCATGCGCAACCGCATCCGCCTCGCCCTTATCCCTGTCGCAGTCGCCGCCATCACCCTGGCCGGCTGCTCCAAGACCGAGAAGGCCGACGTCAACTTGCCCGAGGCCGCCACACTCCTGAGTGAGTCGGCAGCCACCACTAAGACCCAGACGAGCACACACCTCGTACTCAAGGTCACCGGCGATAAGCCGACCATCAAGCTCTCCGAGCTCACCGGCGATCTGACCACCACCCCGGCCCTGGCCGCCAAGGGCACCGCCAAGACCGGCGGACTGGAGCTGCCCTTCGTGGTGGTCGACGGCGAGCTGTTCGCCCAGCTCGGCAGCGCTTACTCCAGCATGGGCCCGGTCAAGGATGTCTACGACGTCGGAATCATTCTGGATCCCAACAAGGGGTTGGCCAACCTGCTGTCGAACTTCACCGGCGCGAAGTCCGAGAAGACCGAGACCGTCGACGGTGTCGATTCGGTTCTGGTGACCGGGACCGTGAACAAGGACGCCATCAACACCTTCGCCGGCTCCAAGCTCACCTCGGACATCCCGGGCAAGGCGTGGATCGCCAAGGACGGCAATCACACGCTGAGCAAGATCAGCGTCGATACGTCCCCGGGTAACACCATTGAGATGTCGTTGTCCGATTGGGGCAAGCCGGTCACGGTCGACAAGCCCGCCTCGTGATCGACACAGCCAAGGAGACAACCCTCCCGCTGCGGCATCGCGGCATCGCGATCGGCGCCGGAAGCCTGGCGGTGCTGTTGGGCGCGCTCGACACCTACGTCGTAGTCAGCGTCATTACCGACATCATGCGCGACGTCGGCATTGCGCTGAACAACATTCAGCAGGTCACCCCGATCGTCACCGGGTACCTGCTGGGCTACATCGCCGCCATGCCTCTCCTGGGACAGGCCTCCGACCGGTTCGGCCGCCGGCGGATCCTGCAGCTGGCGCTGGTGGGCTTCGCAATCGGTTCTGTTGTCACCGCGATGTCGACCGATCTCACGACGTTGGTCACGGGCCGGGTCATCCAGGGTGTCGCGAGCGGCGCGCTGCTGCCCGTCACCCTGGCCCTGGGCGCCGATCTCTGGGCGCAACGCGATCGAGCGACGGTTCTCGGTGGTATCGGTGCCGCGCAGGAACTGGGCAGCGTGCTGGGCCCGCTGTACGGCGTCTTGTGTGTGTGGCTGTTCGGCTCCTGGACCGCCATCTTCTGGGTCAACGTGCCGCTGGCGATCATCGCCATCGTGTTGGTTCAGTTCAGTGTTCCCGCGCACGAGCATGACGCGAACCGCCCGAAGGTCGACGTCATCGGGGGTGCGCTGCTTGCCGTGGCGTTGGGCCTGCTGGTCGTCGGCTTGTACAGCCCCGACCCCAAGGTCTCCGCACTACCGGACTGGGCCCTGCCGGTCCTGACCGGATCCGCGGTCGCGTTCCTGGCGTTCATCCTCTGGGAATCGCGTGCCAAGACCCGGTTGATCAGCCCCGAGGGGGTTCGATTCGGCCCCTTCTTCGCGGCGCTGGCCGCATCACTGGCGGCCGGATCCGCACTCATGGTGACGCTCGTGAACATCGAGCTGCTGGGTCAGGGCGTGCTGCAGATGGACAAGGCCAACGCCGTGTTCCTGCTGTCGCGGTTCCTTGTCGCACTGCCGATCGGCGCGGTGATCGGCGGCTGGCTGGCCACCCGATTCGGCGACCGGATCATTGCGGTGGTCGGCATGCTCATCGCCGCTTTCGGGTATTACCTGATCTCGGGTTGGCCGGTCGATGTGTTGGCGGCCGTGCACAACTTCGGGTTCTTCACGCTGCCCCGGCTGGATACGGACCTGGTGGTCGCTGGTGTGGGTCTGGGCCTGGTCATCGGCCCGCTCTCCTCGGCCGCGCTACGCGTAGTGCCCGCCGTACAGCACGGCATCGCGTCGGCACTGGTGGTGGTGGCCCGGATGACGGGCATGCTGATCGGGATGGCCGCCCTCGGCGGATGGGGCATCCACCGCTTCTACCAGAACTTCGACGCACTGGCTGCCAAGGAGCCCAAGCCGGAAGGAAAGCCGAATCTCCTTGTGCTACAACAGCAACTCCTGGACCGGTCTGTTCACGCCTACAGTCAGATGTACAGCGAGATGTTCGCGATCACGGCGGTCGTCTGCGTGATTGGTGCGGTCATCGCGATATTCCTTGGCTCACAACGCAAGCCGGGGAACGAGGCTCAGTAGCACATCGGGCCCCATGCGCTCGATGTGGTCGTACTCCCAGCGCAGCGCGCGCGACAGGGTGGCAACGCCCACGTCTTCCACGGCGGGGACGTTGCCACCCAACAGCATCGGAGCGAGGTAGGCCAGGATCCGGTCCACCAGACCGGCACGCAAGAAGGCCCCGGCCAGCGTCGGTCCTCCCTCCAGGAAGACGTCGGTTCGGTCCGCCAGTGCCGCGATGACTTCGGCCGGGTCGTGGGTGCGGATCACCATGGTGTGCGAGTCGTCGTTCAAAACCTTGGCATCCGAGGAGACCTCGCGCATACCGACAACGACGCGTAGCGGCTGGTGCGGGCACAACACGTTCTCGGGAGTGCGCGCGGTGAGCTGCGGGTCATCGGCGAACACGGTGCCGGTGCCCACCAGAACAGCATCGGCGAATGCTCTGCGCCGATGCACGTCGGCCCGCGACTGCTCGCTGGTGATCCATTGGCTGGTGCCGTCATTGGCGGCACTACGCCCATCGACACTGGCACCGTACTTCCAGGTGACATGGGGACGTCCGGTGCGTTGTTTGTGCAGCCACTCTCGCAGTGGACCTGCCGCGACCCGGTCGGCAGCGACGCCACCGAGGACGTCCACACCCAACGCGCGCAAGTGCTCGGCTCCCCCAGCTGCCTGCGGATTGGGATCGGCGACGGCGTAGACAACACGTGAAACACCTGCCGCTGCAAGCGCATCCACGCATGGACCGGTTCTCCCCTGGTGATTGCACGGCTCGAGAGCGACGACCGCGGTACCACCTGCCGCAGCATCACCGGCCTGGGCCAGCGCCACCACCTCGGCGTGCTCCTGCCCGGGCGGACGCGTACCGCCCACCCCGACGACCACCCCGGCGGCATCCAGGATCACCGCGCCCACAGGCGGATTCGGATAGGTACTGCCCTTGACCTCCTCCGCGGCCCGGATCGCTAGATCCATGGCGGCATCGAGATCGATCGGGTTCGTCATATCAGCGCGCCAGATGTGTTGCTGCCCTGGCGGCTTGTTCACGCAGCGCCCGCACCGCTGCCTGGGGGTCCTGCGCCCCATACACAGCCGAACCCGCAACAAAACAGTCGACGCCCGCCTCGGCGGCTTGCTCAATGGTGTCGGCATTGATGCCGCCGTCGATCTCTACGAGCACGGTCAGCTCGCCCGAATCGACGAGCTTACGCACGGCGCGAACCTTGTCGAGTACGCCAGCGATAAACGATTGTCCGCCAAATCCCGGTTCCACCGACATCACCAACAGCGTGTCAAAGTCCTTGAGCACCTCCAGATATGGATCCAGGGGTGTGCCCGGCTTGATGCTGAGGCCGGCCTTGGCGCCCGCGGCACGAATGTCACGGGCGACGGCAACAGGATTATCCGTGGCCTCGGCGTGGAAGGTCACATTGTGCGCTCCCGCCTCGGCATATCCGGGTGCCCAACGATCCGGGTTGTCGATCATCAGGTGGCAATCGATGGGGATATCGGTTGCGGCCAGCAGGCTGTCGACAACGGGAAGACCCAGCGTCAGATTGGGTACGAAGTGCCCGTCCATGACGTCCACATGCAGCCAGTCGGCCCCTTCCACGGCCGCCATCTCGTCGGCAAGACGTGCGAAATCGGCGGACAGGATCGACGGGGCGATCATGGGAGCGCGGTGAGACATGCCGTTCAGTTTATGTGCCACTTCATGCGTGTTTGCGCAGGAGGGCAGTGAACATGGCATCGGTGCCATGCCGGTGCGGCCACAACTGCACCGCATCGGTATCGCCGAGTCCGTCCACACCAGGGAACACCGCACGAGCATCCTCGGCGGTCACCGGGTGACGCCTCACCGCGTCGGACACCACACCCACTGTTTCCGCCAGGTGCGGCGAGCACGTGCTGTAGACGATGATGCCGCCCGGCCGAGTCAATTCGATGGCACTGGAGAGTAATTCGCGTTGCAGCTTGACCAGCGCCGGGATGTCGCCCGGTTGCCGCCGCCAGCGCGCCTCCGGGCGGCGGCGCAGCGCACCGAGCCCCGTGCACGGTGCGTCGACCAGTACGCGGTCGAAGGACGCCGGAGGCAGCCCGCTCTCGCGCCCGTCCACGGTGAGCACCGTCACCGGCAGGGATTTCGCGGCGGTGGCCACCAACCCCGCGCGATGCTCAGCGATCTCAACGGCTGTGACATGGGCACCGCGCTCGGCTGCCAGCGCCCCCAACAGTGCCGTCTTGCCACCCGGCCCGGCACACAGGTCGAGCCATCGTTCGTCGGCGCCGTCAAGTGGAGCCAGCGCGGTCGCCCGCGCGACCAGCTGGCTGCCTTCGTCCTGTACCTGCGCCAGACCGTCACGGAGGGCCTCCAACCGGCCCGGGTTTCCGCCGGGCAGGTACACCGCGTAGGGCGAGTAGCGGCCGACGGTGCCGCCCACCTCTTCGGCCAGCGTTTCCGCGTCCAGGTGCCCCGGACGTGCGGCGAGGTGAACGAGCGGGCGCTCATCGTCGCTGGCGAGTACGTCGCCGAGCTCAGCGGCCGCTGGGCCCAGCGCATCGGAGAACGCCTGGGCAATCCAGCGCGGATGGGCGGTCGCGAAGGCGAGCCGGCCGATCCTGTCGGATTCCGGCGGGGCCAACTCCTGCACCCATTCTTCCTCGCTGCGGCGGGAGATGGTGCGCAGTACCGCGTTCACGAAACCGGCTCTGCCCTGGTCGAATTCGACAGCCACGGCATCTACGGTGGTGGACAGTGCCGCATGGGGTTCCACGCGGGTGCGTAGCAGCTGGTAGGCACCCAGCCGCAGCGGATCGAGCAGCCCCTCGTCCACCTGGTCGATCGAACGGTCCGCGGCCGATGCGATCACCGCATCGAGAAGACCACGGGCCCTTGATGTTCCATAAGTGAGCTCGGTGGCGAAGGCGGCGTCACGCCCGGATATACCGCGCTCGCGCAGCAACGCGGGCAGTGCCAGATTGGCGTACGCGTCGTGACGCGATACCGCGCGCAGCACATCGAGCGCTGCCTGGCGTGCCGGATCGAGCTTGCGGCGCGCGCGCTCGGGCGGACGTGCATCCTGGTTAGGCCGGCGTCGCGGCGGTCGTGTGCTCACAGTGCGCGAACCTCCGCATCCAGTCTGGCGCCGCGCGCCCAGTCGACAGCGTTCATGAGCTTCTTCCCTTGGGGTTGCACCTCGTTGAGTGCGATCGCCGTAGTGCCGGTGCCCACCAGGACGTCACGCTTGCGGACAGCGACGACTCCGGGTGGCAGGTGTTCTGCCTGCTCATCGACATCCACCCGCACCGGCCCCACCTTGACCCGTGTCTCGCCGATGGTTGTCCAGGCACCGGGTTCGGGAGTCATGGCGCGCACATGGCGATCGATCGCAGCGGCCGGAAGCTCCCACCGGATACGCGCGTGCTCCACGGTGATCTTTGGAGCCGTACTCACTCCGTCGGCCACCTGTGGGACGGCCACCAGTGCCCCGTCCTCGATCCCGTCCATTGTCGATTCCAGAAGGCCCGCACCGGATTCGGCGAGCCTGCCCAGCAAGGCACCAGCAGTGTCTGCGGCGGTGATCCGCTCGGTGACCACGCCATAGACGGGTCCGCTGTCCAAGGCGGGCTCGATAAGAAACGTGGTGGCACCGGTTATCTCATCGCCGGCCGCGATGGATGCCTGCACGGGCGCGGCACCACGCCAGGCGGGCAACAGTGAGAAATGCAGATTCACCCAGCCATGCGTCGGCACGGCGAGCAGCTCTGGTTTCAGCAGGGCGCCGTAGGCGACCACCGCGCAGCAGTCCGGAGCGAGCTCGGTGAGCTCACCGACGAATTCAGGGTCGTTCGGGCGCGATGGCGCGAGCACGGTGACTCCATGCTCGTGGGCCAGCTCGGCCACCGGCGACGCGGCCGAGGCTCGTCCCCTGCCCGCACGGGCGTCGGGCCGGGTCAGTACCGCAACCACCTCATGGCGGGAGGCCAACAGCCTTCGCAGAGACGGCAACGCCGGGGCCGGAGTACCGGCGAACACTATGCGCACCGCGTTAGTCTAGGAAGGACGCACCGTCCATATCGAATCCCCGGTGGCCGGACAGAGCCCGTGACGGCCATCGGCGTTCGCCGAGGATAGCGATCCCAAGTCTGGATACATCCGATACCATAATCTTGATGGCTACCAGAGGACGAGGCCGGCCGAGTGGCGCGCCCTACGATCGCAAGTTGCGAACAGAGGACCTGCTCGACGCCGCGGAGCGCGCGATTCGCAACAGCGGGGGCTCCGTGTCCATTGCCGAGGTCGCCAGGGAAGCAGGATTCGCCCGATCCGCCTGCTACGCGATCTTTCCCACCAAGGCGGACCTGCTGCGCGCGTTGAGCCGCCGCCATGCCGATCGGCTGATTGCCGGTTCGTGGCGAGACAGCATGGTCGGCGACATACGCGATCAAACCCGGGCATTTTCGGACATCGTCATCGACTGGATCATCGCCGAACCGGAGCTGTACGTCGCGCTCGATCGCGACCTCACTGCCCAGGAAAGGCTCGATCACGGGGTCTTCGACCTGATCGCACAGGTGACGGAAGAGCATTTGCAGGCCGAGTTCCCCGGCGCGCACATGCGACAGCTGGCGCCTATCTGGTCACGGCTCGCGGTCGGCGGCGTGCTCATGACCATCAATTGGTGGACCAACACGAGCGATATGACCCGTGAGGAGCTCCTCGGCTACATCGTCGATACGTTCGCCCACGGTATCGGTGGTGGCCCCGCGCTCACCGTCGCTAATGCCTGACGTTCGCCGGATCAGCCGACGTGGAGCGGATCGATCTGGACTCTGACGGGCTCGGCGTCGCGGCGGGCACTCAGCGTTGCCACTCCCCGGCGCAAAGCCGCGGCCATCTCAAGTCCCGCGGTGCGTTCGACCCGAATGAGCATGCGCACCACCTCGACGCCGTCGGATATCCCGGCCGGGCGGCGCGCCCCCACCGGTAGCTCCACGGGTCCCAGCAGCTCGGCCCCCTCGGGAAGATCCGCAGTGTCGATGAGGGCCGACACTGCCGCCGCAGGCCCGTCGATGGCCGCGATATGCACCTGTGGCGGCAATCCGACCTCCGCACGGGCTGCCAGTTCAGCGGCGGCATGCCCCACCGGATCCCACCGGATCAGTGCCTGCACCGTCGGCAGGGTCGAGTCCGCGACGACAACGACGGTTCCACCTTCATCGCCTCCGCGCACCAGCGCGGCAGCAGCCATCCACTTACGCAAGGTGTCTTCCGCGGCACGCAGGTCCTGACGGCCGAGCAAAGCCCACGCGTCCAGGAGCAGTGCCGCGCCATATCCGTTGGGTGTCAGGGGTTCTGCCCCTGGCGTGCACACCACCAGGCTCGGCGGCCCGGTGACCATGGTGTGCACCTCACCGCCGCCGGATGTCACCACCGGAACTCCCGGCAATGCTCTACCGAGCTCCTCGGCGGTCCTGCGCGCGCCCACCACCACGGCGCGCACCGCACCCGAGCCGCAGCGGGTACAGCGCAGGTCGGCATCGACGCGTCCGCACCAGCGACAGCTGGGGCTCGAGGTTTCACTTGGTCCCTCCAGCGCCAGCGGGCCGGTGCAGTGACGACACCGCGCGACGGTCCGGCAGCGGGTGCAGGCCAGCGCCGGAACGTAACCACGGCGCGGCACCTGTACGAGCACCGAATGTCCGCGCTTCAACGCATCCCGCGCCGCGGACAGCGCCACCATGGGGAGCCGGGCCGAACGTGCCGCCGGATCGCGTTCCTGGGCATACCCGCTGTCGTCGAGGGCACTGATCCGCGCGGAGGTCTTGCGCACCACCGCACGGGCGGCGACCAGGTCATGCGCCCAGCCGCTCTCCACGAGTGCCTGAGACTCGGCGGTGCGCGCATATCCGCCGATCACCGCTGCGCACCGCAGCTGGTGCGCACGCAGCATCGCCACCTCGCGG
Organism: Mycobacterium sp. D16R18; assembly: GCA_002013775.1. GTDB lineage: Bacteria > Actinomycetota > Actinomycetes > Mycobacteriales > Mycobacteriaceae > Mycobacterium. The sequence continues at coordinate 23,425 of MAFD01000003.1, read as the reverse complement.
GCGTGTGGATAGGGAGAACGGGGCTCGGCGAGGTTGTCATCGCCGTCGTCCCACACCATCACCAGCCCCAGATCGGACACCGGTGCGAACACCGCGGCCCGGGTGCCGATCACCACCGTCGCGTCTCCGCGCAGAACCGCCAGCCAGCGCCGATACCGCTCGGCGGGGCCGAGTTCCGCCGAAAGCGCGATAACGCGTTGTGTACCTACATGTTTCACACATTCAGCGGCCAACGCGTCGATATCACGCTGATCCGGGACGACCGCGAGCACTCCCCTGCCGGTACTCACCGTGGCCACCGCGGCCTCGGCGAGCCGGGTGCACCAGGCCTCACCGGGCAGTGCCTGCCACACCGCACGCGCGGCGCGGCCCTGCGAGAGTGCCTCGACAAATCGCTCGCCACGTTGATAGCGGCCCCAACCCGAGCCATCGACCGCCGCCGCCACGAAATCATCGGCCGTTACCGCGCGGATTTCCTTCTCGACGCGCGCGTGACGAGGCGGCAGCGCCAGGCGCAGCACGTCGGCGCGGGTTCCCGCGTATCGGGCCGCCACCGCGTCAACGAGCCTGCGCACGTCCGGAGTCAGCACCCGCGTGGGCGATACGACGCGATCCAGCCACCCGAGCTTGCCCGGGTGATCGGTTTCCGAGCGGCGTTCCAGCACGATCGCGTCCACCAGCCGACCGTGGAATCGCACCCGCACCCGCACCCCGGGCTGGGCGTCGTCGGATTGCTCCGCGAACACCAGGTAGTCGAACTCGCGATCCAGATGAGGCACGGTGAGCAGCGGCAGTACCCGAGCAACCGGCTCGTGCTCGGCCACCACACGCGTCGCAGTCACCTGGTGGTTCTAGCAGACGCCCCCGACTCGCAGGTCAGCACCCGATACAGTGACGACATGACCGCCACTGAAACCGGCATCGACCCGATCATTCTCAAGATCCTGGAAGCTGTTCCGATTCAGCTCGTTTCGCCAGATGGGCCGCAGGCTTCCCGGGACGCCTACCGGGCAATCGCCACCGCACGCCCACCGTGGATCGAGGTCGCCAAGGTGGAGGACCGCACCATTCCGGGCCCTGCCGGGGAGATACCGGTGCGGATCTATTCCCCGTCCGCGGACGGTGTACACCCGGTGTTCGTGCTGATCCACGGGGGCGGCTGGGTGATCGGCGACCTGGACACCCACGATGCGGTGGGCCGTGCGGCGGCCGTGCAGGCCGATGCCGTGGTCGTGTCGGTGGACTATCGACTGGCACCGGAGCATCCCTATCCGGCCGCGGTCGAAGACTGCTGGGCCGCGTTGCAATGGGTGCACGAACATGCCGCCGAGATCGGTGGTGACCCGGACCGACTTGCCGTCGGCGGTGATTCCGCCGGCGGAAATCTCTCTGCGGTACTGGCACAGCTGGCCCGCGATAACGACATTCCGCTGGCCTTCCAGGTGCTGTGGTACCCGGCCACCACCTTCGACGTGACGCTGCCGTCGATGATCGAGAACGCCGAGGCACCCGTCCTGGACGTCAAGGCGGTCGCCGGGCTCAGCAAGTGGTATCTCGGGGACACCAATCCCGCCACCGCCGGCCCGACGCTGGTCCCGGCCCGCGCAGAGAGCTTCGAGGGGCTGGCCCCGGCGTTCATCGGGACCGCCCAGTTCGATCCGCTGCGCGACGACGGCGCCAAGTACGCCGAGCTGCTCAGCGGCGCCGGCGTGCCGGTCGAGCTGCACAACGCCCCCACGCTGATCCACGGCTACCTGGGTTACGCCGATATCGTGCCTGCCGCCACCGAAGAGCGGGACCGGTCACTGGCTGCTCTCAGGGCGGCGCTGCACGGCTAGCCCGGCACGAGTCGAGCTCAACACGTACATCAGCACTCCTCCCAACAACGCCCCGGCCGGCCACGACAGCGCGGTCAGGCTCTGTGACGAGGGCACGAGCGCGAGAGCCACCGCTGCCGCACCCGAAACACCCAGTGCGATCAATGCCGCGGGGTTGAACCCGCGGGTGTAGTAGTAGCTGCCTTCGGCGGACTCGGAGTACAGGTCGACCGTGTTGGTGCGCTGGCGACGCAGTACGTAGTAGTCCACGACGAGAATCCCGAACACCGGTCCCATCAGCGCGCCCACCCCGCCGAGGAAGTACACGATGGCGGCCTCGTTCCCCCAGATGTTCCAGGGAAGCACGACGACCGATAGGACCGCGGTGATGATGCCCCCGGTGCGAAACGAGATGTACTTCGGTGCCACGTTGGAGATGTCGTAAGAGGGTGAGACGAAGTTGAGCACCACATTGATGCCCACGGTGGCGATGGCAAAGAGAACCGCCGCAACGATCACGACGGCATCCGAATCGATATCGGCGACCAGCTCCACCGGATCGGTCATCACACTGCCGTATTTCTTCAGCGCGGCAAGCGAAATGACGATCGAGATCACCACAAACGCAGTCTCGTTGAGCGGGATGCCCAGCGCGTTTCCGCGCAGGATTGCCCCGCGACTGGGTGCGAACCGCGCGAAGTCCGCGTAGTTGACCAAGGGACCTGCCATGAACGCGACCATCAAGAACGCCACCCCGGTGAAGGCGAGCACCGTGGCCCCCGGTGTCAGCGGCGCGCCGGCGCGGGCACCGAAGTCGATGCTCCAGTCCACCCTGACCAGCATCCATATCGCCAGGGCGATCATCCCGATCCACACGACCGGGCCGGCCACATCGGAGGCCTTGCGGACAATCTCCATGCCGTAGTTAAGGATCAGCAGCTGAACGGTCCACAGCGTCAGGAAGGCGGCCCACCCCAAGGCGTGCAGGCCCAAGAACGTCGGTTCGGTCCACGTCCGCAGCCCGGGGTCCAACCGCAACAGCAGCACGATAACCGCCGTGGACGCCAGATAGGTCTGGATTCCGTACCAGAAAATCGCGACCAGCCCGCGCAGCAGCGCCGGGACATTGGCGCCGAAGACCCCGAAGGTGGCGCGCGCGAACACCGGGAACGGCACCCCCACCCGTTGGCCGGCTATCCCGATCAGGTTGCTCCCGAACCAGAGCACCAGCACCCCGGCGAAAAGCGCCAACATGGTCTGCCAGCCCGTCAGCCCCAGCGCCAACATGCCCACGGCGAAGCCGTAGCTGCCCAGGCTGTGCGCCGAGGTCATCCACAGACAGAAGATGTCCCAGGTGCGCCAGGTCGCCTGCGCCGCGGTGGTGGGAGCCAGGTCCTCGTTACTCAACCGGCTCGCAGCCGTCACCGGCGCCAGCTCCCCCTCTGCCGTTGCCATCAGCTCTTCGCCGTGATGTGTTGTGACAATGCGGGAATGACCGTTTCCCCATATACCCGCAGTGTCTCCTCCTTGTTGTCGTGCTGCAGGTATCCTGCGAACTGGTCTACCCCGAGCGCCTTGAGCTCCAGCAACTTTGAGATGTGATCTGCCGCGGTGCCGAGCACACAGAAGCGCTCTACGATGTCGTCGCTCACAAACTCCGCGTGGGTGTTCCCTGCCCGGCCGTGCTGGTTGTAGTCGTACCCCTCACGTCCGGCGATGTAGTCGGTAAGCGATTGCGGCACTTGGCCATGGGAGCCGTACCTGGTCACGATGTCGGCCACGTGATTGCCCACCATGCCACCGAACCATCGGCATTGGTCGCGCATATGCGTCCAGTCCGATCCCACATACATGGGAGCGGCCACGCAGATCCGCACATCCGCCGGATCACGTCCGGCCGCCACGGCGGCGTCCCGCACCGCTGTGATCATCCACCGCGCGATATCGATATCGGCAAGCTGCAAAATGAACCCGTCCGCCACTTCACCGGCCAGGGCGAGCGCCTTGGGCCCGTACGCCGCAACCCATACCTCGAGCGTCGAGCCGCGACTCCACGGGAATTGCATGGTGGCACCGTGGTATTCGACGGGCCGCGAATTCGCGAGCTCCCTGATGACGTGGATAGAGTCACGCAGCGTGGCAAGGGTTGTAGGCGCACCGCCGGTCACCCGGACCGCCGAATCGCCGCGGCCGATGCCGCAGATGGTGCGGTTGCCGTACATGTCGTTCAGGGTGGCGTACAGCGATGCGGTAACGGTCCAGTCCCGCGTCGCTGGATTGGTGACCATCGGCCCCACGACAATCCGCCTCGTCTCATGCAAGATCTGGCTGTAGAGCACATAGGGCTCCTGCCACAGCAGGTGTGAATCGAAGGTCCACAGATGGCTGAAGCCATGTGCCTCCGCAAGTTTCGCCAGCTGCACTGTTCGCGCAGCCGGCGGATCACATTGCAGGACAACTCCGAAATCCATCGCAGGCCCTCTCTATCAACCAGCCTCAGATGAGGTATTGACACAGGTCGCGGCGCAGGAATGCGCCATCTCCCTTGCTGCCCAGATACTCGTCGCCGTCGACGATCACCTTCCCCCGGGAAAGCACGGTGTCGACGTGTCCGTCGATCTCGTACCCCTCCCATGCCGAGTGGTCCATGTTCATATGGTGGGTCTTACCCAACCCGATCGAGGTGTGCCCATGGGGGTCATAGACGACGATGTCCGCATCGGCACCCGGCGCGATCACCCCCTTGCGCCCGTAGAGCCCGAACATCCGGGCTGGGGTTGTCGAGGTGATCTCCACCCACCGCTCCACGGTGATCCGGCCGTCCACGACTCCCTGGTACAGCAGATCCATCCGGTGCTCGATCGAGCCGATCCCGTTGGGGATCTTCGAGAAATCCCCGACGCCCATGTCCTTCTGCCCCTTCATGCAGAACGGGCAATGATCGGTCGACACCATCTGTATGTCGTTGGTGCGCAGCGCGCGCCACATCTCATCCTGGTGGTGTTCATGCCTGGACCGCAGCGGTGTCGAGCAGACCCACTTGGCGCCCTCGAAGCCTGGCACACCCAGATTGTCCTCGAGGGACAGGTACAAGTACTGCGGGCAGGTCTCCCCATATACGTTCTGGCCCGCGTCGCGCGCGGCGGCTAACTGGGCGACGGCCTGTTTCGCCGAGACGTGCACGACGTACAGCGGTGCCCCCGTCAGGTTGGACAGCATGATGGCGCGGTGCGTCGCCTCCTCCTCGAGCTGCCAGGCCCGCGCGATCCCGTGGTAGTACGGATCCGTCTTGCCCGCCGCGAGTAGCTGAGCCACCAAAACGTCTATGGCAGGACCATTTTCGGCGTGCATCATGGTCATCAGCCCGGTGTCGGCACCCACCTGCATGGCGCGCAATATCTGCGCGTCGTTGCTGTAGAAGACCCCCGGGTACGCCATGAACATTTTGTAACTCGTGATGCCCTCATCGGCCAGGCTGCGCAGCGCCGTCAGCGAGGCATCGTTGACGTCACCCACAATCTGGTGAAAGGAGTAGTCCACCGCGCACCGGCCCGCCGCCATCTCGTGCCATGTCTGAAGCGAATCTTCCAGCCGCTCACCGTATTTCTGTACGGCGAAGTCGATGATGGTGGTGGTACCGCCCCAGGCCGCGGCCCGCGTCCCGGTCTCGAAGTCATCCGACGCCGTGGTGCCACCGAAGGGCATCGACATATGGGTGTGCGCGTCGATCCCACCCGGGATGACGTACTTGCCGGCCGCCTCGATCACGGTATCGACCGCACTGGCCAGATCCACCCCCAGCAGCGTGCTGCCGGGTTGCAGGACCGCCGCGATCTTCTCGCCATCGATCAGGACGTCCGCGCCGCCGCGACCGGTCGCCGTCACCACGGTGCCGCCTCGGACCAAAGTCGTTGTCATCGACAGCCTCCTAGGGAGCGACGATCGGGCCGTAGGTGTCGGGACGGCGATCCCGGTAGAACTGCCAGTCACCCCGCACCTCACGGACCACCGACAGATCCAGATCCCGTATCACGATCTCTTCGGCATTCTCGGAGGCGATTTCGCCGACGTAGTTGCCGCGCGGATCGACGAAGTAGGAACTGCCGTAGAACGTGACGGCCTGATCTCCGAATTCGCCGTTCTCGGTTCCTATTCGGTTGTTGGCGCCGACGAAGTACTGGTTCGCCGCGGCCGCCGCGGGCTGCTCCAGCTCCCAAAGCCTGTTAGATAGACCGGGTTTGGTGGCGGACGGGTTGAAAACCAGCTCCGCTCCCGCGAGCCCGTAGTTGCGCCAGCCTTCCGGGAAATGCCGGTCGTAACAGATATAGACGCCGATCTTCCCGACCGCGGTATCGAACACCGGATACCCGAGGTTCCCTGGCCGAAAGTAGAACTTCTCCCAAAATCGGTCGAGGTGCGGAATGTGATGCTTGCGGTATTTACCTAGGTAGGTACCGTCGGCGTCCACCACCGCCGCGGTGTTGTAGAGGACTCCCGGCCGCTCCTCCTCATACACCGGTAGGACCATGACCATGCGGTGTTTTCTGGCGAGCGCCGCGAACCGCTCGGTAACCGGTCCGGGCACCGACTCGGCGTATTCGTAGTACTTCTTGTCCTGCACGATGCCGAAGTAGGGACCGTAAAAGAGCTCCTGGAAGCAGATCACCTGCGCACCCTGGGACGCCGCCTCGACGACAAAGCGCTCATGCTTGGCGAGCATGGATTCCTTGTCGCCAGTCCAAGTCGCTTGCGTCAGTGCGGCTCTGATCACCGATGAGCCGCTCGCGCGAAGAGCATCAGACACCGTCATTGGCAGACTCTATGCGCACCTCGCCCAGCGCGCGCGTCAATCCGCACAACACCGCAGCAGACGCTCGGCGGTCGGCCACTTCTCCCAGGGTCCGATGGACGCGTGGTAGAACACGTTACAGTTCTGCGGTTCACATCCGGGCAATGCCGCCCGCTCACCGAGGGAAACGTCATGCACTGGTACACCGGCAACACCGTTTACGACACCGTGCTGACGGCGGCCTTCGGCTTCGCGGCATTCGTAGTCATCGGAGGCCTCTTCGCCCAGAGTTCCTATGGGCGCTTCTCGACAACAAAACTCGGGCTCAATCTGAACCCGAAACTCGGTTGGTGGCTGATGGAGATCCCGGCGACCGCGGTGTTTCTCATCTGCTACCTGACCGGACCGGCGCGCTTCGAGCCGACGTCACTGGTACTTGCCGGGATATGGATGCTGCACTATGCCAACCGCGGCTGGTACTTCCCTCTGGCCATCCGCCAGGTGCCCGGCAAGCGCAGCACGTTCAACGTCTCGGTTGTCGTCATGGGCATGCTCGTGACGTCGATGCATGGGTACCTCAACGGAACACTCTTCAGCCACGACTTCTTCGGTCAATACGACAGCGCGTGGCTGCGGGACCCACGATTCCTGGTGGGCCTGGCGATCTACCTGTGCGGATTCGCGTTGCTGCTCAGCTCCGAGTCAATCGTGCGGAACCTGCGTGACAAGAAGAACCTCGGCGGCGGTGCATCTGGTCTTGGCGCAAACGGGCCATCCGAGTACCGCATCCCGTTCGGCGGCGGGTTCCGGTTTGTCACCAGCCCCGCGTATCTGGGCGAGCTGATCGCCTGGTCCGGTTTCGCCCTACTCACCTGGGCGTTGCCCGGCGTCGTCATCCTGCTGATCACCGCAGGCAATCTGATCCCTCGCGCACTGGCCACCCATCGCTGGTATCAGGAGAAGTTCATCGACTATCCAACCGACCGGAAAGCCCTGATTCCCTACCTGATCTGAGCACCGGTACGACAAAAACGCCGAGTGCGAGCATCTCTGCTCACACTCGGCGTTTTTTGTGGGAAAGCTAGATGGCGGCTTTGAGCGCGTCGACCCGGTCGGTCCGCTCCCACGGCAGGTCCACGTCCGTGCGGCCGAAGTGGCCGTACGCGGCGGTCTGCGCGTAGATCGGCCGCAGCAGATCCAGATCGCGGATGATCGCGCCCGGGCGCAGATCGAACACCTCGTTGATGGCCTTCTCGATCTTGACCTGGTCGACCGTGTTCGTGCCGAAGGTGTCGATGAACAGGCCCACCGGAGCGGCCTTGCCGATCGCGTAGGCGACCTGCACCTCGACCCGGTCCGCCAGCCCTGCGGCCACCACGTTCTTGGCCACCCAGCGCATCGCGTATGCGGCCGAACGGTCCACCTTTGACGGATCCTTGCCGGAGAACGCGCCGCCGCCGTGGCGGGCCCAGCCGCCGTAGGTGTCGACGATGATCTTGCGGCCGGTCAGGCCGGCGTCGCCCATCGGACCACCGAGCACGAACTTCCCGGTCGGGTTCACCAGCAGCCGGTAGTCGGAAATGTCCAGCGATTCCTGATCGAGCTCGTCCAGGACCGTGTTGACGACCTTCTCGCGGATATCCGGGGTCAGCAGGTTGTCCAGGTCGATATCGGCGGCGTGCTGGGTGGAGAGAACCACCGTGTCCAGCCGCACGGCCTTGTAGCCGTCGTATTCGATGGTGACCTGAGTCTTGCCGTCAGGGCGCAGGTACGGCAGCAGACCTTCCTTGCGAACCTCGGTCAGCCGACGCGCGAGGCGGTGCGCCAGCGCGATGGGCAGCGGCATCAGTTCGGGGGTGTCGTTGATGGCGTAGCCGAACATCAGACCCTGGTCGCCGGCGCCCTGGGCGTCCAGCGGGTCGGCAGCACCCTCGACACGGGCCTCGTGGGCAGTGTCGACGCCCTGGGCGATATCGGGCGACTGGGCGCCGATGGCGATGTTCACACCGCAGGAGTGTCCGTCAAAACCCTTGGACGACGAGTCGTAGCCGATCTCCAGAACGCGATCACGCACGATCTTGGGGATGTCGGCGTACGCGGAAGTGGTCACTTCACCGGCGACGTGGACCTGACCGGTGGTCACCAGCGTCTCCACCGCGACCCGGGACTTGGGATCCTGTGCGAGCAGCGCGTCGAGGATCGAATCGCTGATGGCATCACAGATCTTGTCCGGATGCCCCTCAGTCACCGATTCACTGGTGAAAAGCCGTCCCGCTGAGCTCACAGCGCAGCCCCTTTCAGATCGTTACGTGTCCTAAACATTATGGCCGACGACATGAGATCGGGGCCATGCCCGGTGTTGTCAGGTTCACTGACAAAGCCCGGCGACGGCATCCACAATACGGCTTGCCATCAGAACTTTGGTGCCGTGCTCCAGGACAACTTCGGTGACCTCGCCGCCGCTTTGGACGGAAAGCAGCCAACCATCGTTGCTATCCACTTCGAACGCTCGTCCTTCACCAACGGCGTTGACTACCAACAGATCACAGCCCTTGCGCTTGAGCTTGGCGCGGGCGTGGTGGAGCACATCACCGTTGGCGTCACCGGTTTCGGCAGCGAATCCGACGATGGCCCGCATCTTGGGCAGCTGCCCGTCGGTGCGCGCGCGGACCACACCGGCCAGCACGTCAGCGTTGCGCAGCAATTCGATGGGTGCATCGACGGGATTCTCACCGTCGGCACCGTGGCTCTTTTTGATCTTGCTGGTCGCAACGTGGGCGGGACGGAAATCGGCCACCGCGGCGGCCATGATCAACGCCTCTGCCGCGGGAGCGTGTTTAGTCACCGCGTCCTGCAGTTGCGCGGCGGAGCTGATGTGCACCACCTCGACACCGGCCGGGTCCGGCAGCCCGACGGTATGCGCCGCGATGAGCGTGACCTCGGCTCCGCGTTGTGCGGCGACCCGGGCTATCGCGTATCCCTGCTTACCGGAACTGCGGTTCCCGATGAAGCGCACGGGATCCAGGGGCTCGCGGGTGCCGCCGGCGGTGACCAGGACGCGCACACCGGCCAGATCGTGCGGCAGCGCGTCGGCCCGTGCCAGCAGCAGTTGCGCCAGGGTGGTGATTTCTTCGGCCTCGGGAAGGCGGCCGGGACCGGTGTCGGCACCGGTGAGCCGTCCCGAAGCGGGCTCTAGGACCACCGCGCCACGCTCACGCAGTGTCGACACGTTGTGCTGGGTGGCGGCGTGCAGCCACATCTCGGTATGCATCGCCGGGGCGAAGAGGACCGGACAACGCGCGGTCAGCAGGGTCGCGGTCAGCAGATCGTCGGCGCGACCAGTGGCCGCACGGGCCAGGAGATCCGCGGTGGCAGGCGCGACGACGACGAGGTCGGCATCCTGCCCGAGCCGCACATGCGGGACCTCCGGAACGTCATCGAACACCCCGGTGCGGGCCGGCTCACCCGAGAGCGCCTCAAAGGTCGCGGCACCCACGAACTGCAGGGCCGACTCGGTGGGAATGACCCGGACGCTGTGTCCGGCCTCCGCGAGCTGGCGTACCACGGTGCAGGCCTTGTAGGCGGCAATTCCCCCGCCCACTCCGACGATGATCCGCTTACGGTCGGCCATGACCGGCGTCCTGGCTTCTACTCGCCTTCGGTGTGCTCAAGCAGGTCGCCATGGATCTCGCGCAGCGCGATCGACAGCGGCTTCTCCTGCAGACCCGGCTCGACCAGCGGCCCCACGTACTCAAGGATGCCGTCGCCCAGCTGGTTGTAGTAGTCGTTGATCTGGCGGGCCCGCTTGGCTGCGTAGATCACGAGCGCGTACTTGCTCGAGGCCCGCGCCAGCAGCTCGTCGATCGGCGGGTTGGTGATACCCAGCGGCGTGTCGAGAGCGGCGTCGTAGCTTTCGGTGCCCGGTTCGACGATGACGTCGGTCTGGGAGGTGCTCACTAAGAAATCTCCTGGATAGGTAGATGGCGCTGAGTATGGCTGGCGCGGTGTTCGCAGTGTCTGTTGATGCGCTGCCGGTTAACGTCCGACCAATAACGATACCAACTGTGCGCAGGCATTTTCCAACTGGTCATTGACGACGACGACATCAAAGTCACTTTGAGCCGCCATTTCGACCTCGGCGGTTTCCAATCGCCGGGCGATCACGGCCTCTGATTCGGTTCCTCGGCCGGTAAGCCGCTGCACCAGCGCGTCCCAGCTCGGCGGGGACAGAAAGACCGCCAGGGCCTGCGGAAGTGCCGCCTTGATGGCCCGGGCGCCGGCCAGGTCGACCTCGATGAGCGTCGGACGACCGGCTTCCATCGCCTCGCGGACGGGCGCGGCAGGGGTCCCCGAACGCTGCAATCCGCCGTGGATATCGGCCCATTCCAGCAGCGCACCGGTGTCGATCAGCCGCTGAAACTCCTCGGCGGTGACGAAGTGATAGTCCACGCCGTCCACCTCACCGGGCCTCGGGGCCCTGGTCGTGGCGGAGACGCTGAAGAAAAGGCCATCCACGTCATCGCGTAGGCGACGCACCACGGTGGACTTACCGACGGCTGAGGGGCCGGATAGGACTACTACCCGGCCCCTCATCGAAGCTGTCATCTGGAGAAGATCAGGAGAAGTCGAACCGCTCCAGCAGCGCCTTGCGCTGACGGTCACCGAGACCACGCAAACGGCGGGTCGGGGCGATCTCCAGCTCGGTCATGATCTCCTGCGCCTTAACCTTGCCGACCTTGGGCAGGGCTTCCAGCAGTGCGGAAACCTTCATCTTGCCCAGGACCTCATCGGTCTCGGCATCCTTGAGCACCTGCTTGAGATTGGTGCCGCCTTTCTTGAGCTTCTCCTTGAGCTCGGCCCGGGCGCGGCGGGCGGCAGCCGCCTTCGCCAACGCGGCGGCACGCTGCTCGTCAGTCAACTGTGGAAGGGCCACGATTCCTCCGTCTCATACGAAACTCGTCGGTTTTTCTGATCGGCTGGAAAACAACCAGCCAGCGACAGCGACCGTACCCACGCCAACCGACATATGTGAACCCCACCCCCCTCTTCGCGGTGAAAATCGCCTGCTAGAGGGGCCGCGGGCGATCCTGCCGAGCAACCATCGCGCCCACCCGTTCTCACCCGGCATTTCTGCAGGTCGCGATTGAATAGCGTTGCTGTGCAATGGGTTTCACTCAGAGTTGACAACACCGCCGATTCTTGTCCCTGAACCGGAGACAAGCAAACCGTGATTGCCATGGGGGCAAACTGAAAATCTTGTGTGAATCTCGTGTTGCGCGTGTCGCGACCCATCAACGTCTAGTTGATAGAGACGCAGGTGAGAACGCGACGACCAGGCGCCCCGTGAAGTTGCTTAGCAAGGCACAGCAGTTGCTGGGTAGGGTGCGCCATATGGGTGACTTCACGCACCCATCACGTGAGCGTGATCGGGTATTGGATGCCGTGAGGCTCGTGTCACTGGCCACGGTCGTGGCCTACCACGTCCTCGCAGGTAGCCCCACTCTCGTCAAGGGCAAACCAGCTATGTCAGCGAATTACCACGTGCACTGGCTGTTTTGGCTGATCCCACTGATGCCACTGTTCTTCTTCGCGGGTGCCGCAGCAAATCTTCACTCCTGGGAGTCCGGTAAGTCATGGGGTGAGTTTCTGATGAGCCGCACGACGCGACTCTTCCGTCCGGTGTTCTATTTCCTCGCATTCGTGGCGCTGGTGACCACCTTGCTGCGCATCACCATGGGCAACTCCAGACAACTCCTGTATCTGGAGATGCGTCATATCGAGCTGCTCTGGTACGTCGGGGCCTACCTGTTGACGCTGGCATTCATGCCCTGGCTGGCTCGCATTCGCACGGGACGCCGACTCGCCTGGTTCATCGCGACAATGTGCCTGTTCACGGCCCTGATCGACACCATCAGCGTCATCACCGACACCTGGGTGATGACGGGCTGGATCAACATGATCTTCGTGTGGCTTGTCCCCGCCGCGCTGGGCATCGCGTATCAGCGCGGGCTCATCCCCCGCCGGCTGGCGTTGGCAGCTGCGGCCGTCGCGCTGGGTGCCACCGTGGCACTGGCCATCCTCGGGCCCTATCCGACGGGGCTCATCGCCAACATGCCGCCGACATTGCTCCTCGCGACGAGCGCAATAGCGGAGTGCCTGGTGGTGATCGCGCTCGCACCGGCCATCAATCGCTGGCTGCAGGGGGCACGCACCTGGAGATTCCTCGAGCTGTGCAACAGCGGCAGCATGACGATCTACCTGTGGCACTGGGTGGTCACGTTCCTGTTGTCCTACGGGGTCTACCTGGCCCTTCATATTGGGTTGGTGAGCCCGCGCGATGCCTGGTACTGGCCGGGAAACGTGCTGCGACTGGCGATCGTGTGCGCCATCGTGGCCGTCTTCTTCGTCCCCCTCCGGGCCACGGAACGCCGCGCGTTGCCGTGGTGGGACCGCCCCATCCCGTCGATGGGCAAAGGGCGCGATATCGCGGTCGGCGTCCTCGTGCTGATCGGCGCGGTACTGACGCTCGTCTATACCCGGATCTATGTCATCAATCCCGGCTGGGGCGGGTTCACACCCATCGGACGGTGGGTCGTCGTGGCCTCACTGATACCACTGGCCGCTGCGCGCGTTCTCTGCCGAAAGCCGTTGCCCGGCAGAGTGAATAGCTCAGACGATCAACTTCCGCTTGTTCAGTCGGCCAGCAGATAGGCGACGCTGTCACGCAGCCTCGACACGGCCGCACGCAGCGCCGCGACGTCAGGCCCCTCGCGCAATACTTCGCGCGAGACCGCAGGCAACAGCAGCGATCCCGGAGCTCCACCCAAACCACGCAGATCCTCGGGCCTACCCCCCTGGGCGCCGAGCCCCGGAACAAGCACGGGGCCGCCGATCGACGACAAATCCGGCGGATCGGTGACGGTCACCCCGACCACCACGCCGACGGATCCCGGACCGGCCTGCTGCGCGTTCAGCGCTGCCACCTGGTCCACCATCGCCTGCGCGACGGTCACTTCTGCCGTGCGTGCCCGCTGCACCGGAGGGGCTTCCGGATTGGAGGTCGCGGCGAGGACGAAGACGCCACGATCACGTTCGCGTGCCAGGTCCAGCAGCGGAGATAACGACCCGAAGCCCAGATACGGCGAGGCGGTGACAGCGTCGGAGCTCAACGGCGAATCACCCAGCCAGGCATGCGCGTATGCCGCCATGGTCGAACCGATGTCGCCACGCTTGGCGTCGGCCAGCAGCAACACCCCCGCCTCACGCAGACCCGCGATGACTCCTTCGAGAACCGAATACCCTGCAGCACCATAGGTTTCGAAGAACGCGACCTGCGGTTTGACGATCGCCACGTCGGCGAATGCCTCCACGCAGATATCGCTGAACCGGGCCAGGCCCGACGCATCCGCATCCAGCCCCCAGGCGCGCAGCAGCTCCGGATGCGGGTCGATGCCCACACACAGCGGGCCACGGGATGCGGTGGCGGCCCGCAACCGCGCGCCGAACGTCATCGGGCCCAACGCTCTTCGCGCAAGCGGCTCATCGCCGCCTGACGCTCTTCGCGCAAGCGGCTCATCGCAAGCCCGCGTGGAGTTCCTGCAGCGACCGCACGCCGATATCGCCGCGGATACCCGCCTCGATCCCCTGCACCGCGGCCGAGGCGCCCTGCACCGTGGTGATGCACGGGATATTCATCGACACCGCGGCTGATCGAATCTCGTAACCGTCGACGCGAGGGCCCGAGTTCCCGTACGGAGTGTTGATGACCATCGCGACCTTGCCGGACTTGATGACGTCCACTGCCGACTGCGCCGGACGCCCCTCCCCCGCACTCTCATAGTGCTTGCGCACCTCTTCGCATGGTATTCCGTTGCGGCGCAGCATCTCTGCCGTGCCTTCGGTCGCCAGCACCTTGAATCCAAGATCCGCCAGTCGCTTCACGGGGAACACCAGGGAGCGCTTGTCGCGGTTGGCCACCGAAACGAAGATCGTGCCCTCCTTGGGCAGCGAACCGTATGCGGCGGTCTGGCTTTTGGCGAAGGCGCTGCCGAAATCGGCGTCGATGCCCATAACCTCGCCGGTGGACTTCATCTCGGGTCCCAGCAGCGAATCCACTTGGCTGCCGTCGGCCTTGCGGAATCGGTGGAACGGCAGCACGGCTTCCTTGACGGCGACGGGAGCACCGGGTGGCATCGTCGCGCCATCACCGTCGGCGGGCAACAATCCCTCCTCGCGCAGACCGGCGATGGTGGCGCCCAGCATGATCCGCGCACATGCCTTGGCCAGCGGCACGGCCGTGGCCTTGGAGACGAACGGCACCGTACGGCTCGCACGCGGATTTGCCTCCAGGACGTACAGCACATCGTCCTTGAGTGCGTACTGCACGTTGAGCAGGCCCACCACACCAATTCCGTGCGCGATAGCCTCGGTGGCGGTGCGCACCTTTTCGACATCGCTGCGGCCCAGGGTGACCGGCGGCAGCGCACATGCCGAGTCACCGGAGTGAATGCCGGCCTCCTCGATATGTTCCATGACGCCGCCGAGGTAGACCTCGGTGCCATCGCATAACGCATCGACGTCGATCTCGATGGCGTCCTCGAGGAAGCGGTCCACCAGCACCGGGTGCTCGGGCGAGAGCTGGGTGGCGCGAGTGATGTAGCCGTGCAGGGTGTCCTCGTCGTAGACGATCTCCATGCCCCGTCCGCCCAGTACGTAGGACGGGCGCACGAGTACCGGGTAGCCGATGTCGGCCGCGATCTGCCTGGCCTGCTCGAACGTCGTCGCGGTGCCGAACCGTGGCGCGGGCAGACCAGCCGACACCAACAGGTCCCCGAACACACCCCGGTCCTCGGCGCGGTCGATGGCCGCCGGGCTGGTGCCCACCACCGGTACTCCGGCATCGGCCAATCGCTTGGCCAGCCCCAGTGGGGTTTGTCCGCCCAGCTGCACGATCACCCCGACGACACCCGGTCCGCCGCGGCCGGATTCGCTTTCGGCGTGGAAGACCTCGAGCACGTCCTCGAAGGTCAGCGGTTCGAAGTACAGCCGGTCAGCGGTGTCATAGTCGGTGGACACCGTCTCGGGGTTGCAGTTGACCATGATGGTCTCGAACCCGGCCTCCGACAACGTGGTTGCCGCGTGCACGCAGCTGTAGTCGAATTCGATGCCCTGCCCGATGCGGTTAGGGCCCGAGCCCAGGATGAGCACCTTGGCTCGCTCGGTCTGAGGGGCCACTTCCGATTCCGCCGCTGGATCCAACTCGTAGCTGGAGTAGTGATACGGAGTTCTGGCCTCGAACTCGGCGGCGCAGGTGTCGACGGTCTTGTACACCGGCCGGATGCCCATCCGGTGCCGCAACGACCGCACTCCGTCCTCCCCCGCCAGTTCCGGTCGCAGCGCGGCGATCTGACGATCCGAGAGCCCATAGTGCTTGGCGCGGCGCAGCAGCTCCTCGTCGAGGATCGGCGCATCGCGCAGCTCGGCACCGAGTTGATGGATCTGTGCTATTTCTTCGACGAACCACGGATCGACGCCGGTGATCTCGGCCACCTGCTCGACGGGGACTCCGGCCGCCAACGCATGTTCGATGCCGTAGAGGCGCCCCTCCCGAGGCACCCGCAGCTCCTGCAGGAACGTGTCCAGATCCTCGATGGGACCCACATTGTCGGTCCAGAAGCCCGCCGCGGAGGTCTCCAGCGAGCGCATGACCTTCCCGAGCGCCTCGGCGAAGTTCCGCCCCAGCGACATCGCCTCGCCCACCGATTTCATGGTGGTGGTCAATGTCGCATCAGCGCCGGGGAACTTCTCGAAGGCGAACCGTGGCGCCTTGACCACCACATAGTCCAGAGTCGGCTCGAAACAGGCCGGGGTCTCCTTGGTGATGTCGTTGACGATCTCGTCGAGGGTGTACCCGATCGCCAGTTTGGCCGCGATCTTGGCGATCGGGAATCCGGTTGCCTTGGAGGCCAACGCACTTGAGCGCGATACACGCGGGTTCATTTCGATGACGATCAGGCGACCGTCGCGCGGGTTGATGGCGAACTGGATGTTGCAGCCACCGGTGTCGACACCGACCTCGCGCAGGATCGCGATACCGAGGTCGCGCATCTTCTGATACTCGCGGTCGGTCAGCGTCATCGCGGGAGCGACCGTCACCGAGTCGCCGGTGTGCACACCCATCGGGTCGACGTTCTCGATCGAGCACACGACCACCACATTGTCGCGGCTGTCGCGCATCAGCTCGAGCTCGAATTCCTTCCAGCCGTAGATGGATTCTTCGATCAGCACATTCGCCGACGGGGACGCCGAGAGGCCCTCCCCTGCGATCCGTTCAACGTCCTCGGGTGTGTACGCCATGCCGGAGCCCAAGCCGCCCATGGTGAACGACGGGCGCACCACTACCGGCAATCCGAGGTCCGAGACGGTGTCGCGGACCTCGTCCATGGTGAAACAGACGCGGGATTTCGCCGACTCGCCACCAACCTTGGCGACGATGTCCTTGAACCGCTGCCGGTCCTCACCGCGCTGGATGGCCTCGAAGTTCGCGCCGATGAGCTCCACGCCGTGCCGGTCCAGTGCACCGTTCTCGTAGAGTGCGACCGCGGTGTTCAACGCGGTCTGACCGCCCAGCGTCGGCAGCAGGGCGTCGATCTTGTTGCCCTGCTCTGCCTGTGCGGCAATGACTTTCTCGACAAACTCGGCAGTGATCGGCTCGACATAGGTGTGGTCGGCGTACTCCGGGTCGGTCATGATCGTCGCCGGGTTCGAGTTGACGAGACTGACCTGCAGCCCCTCCGAACGCAGCACGCGACAGGCCTGGGTGCCCGAGTAGTCGAACTCGCAGGCCTGGCCGATCACGATGGGCCCGGAACCAATGACCAGGATGTGGTTGAGGTCTGTGCGACGTGGCATCAGCGGTTACCCCGATTCTCAAGTGCCGTAACGAACTGATCGAACAGGTACTCGGCGTCATGCGGACCGGCCGCCGCCTCCGGGTGGTACTGCACCGAGAAGGCCGACCCGTCGAGCAGTCGGATCCCTTCCACCGTGCCATCGTTGGCGCAGGTGTGGCTGACCTCGGCGCGCCCGAACGACGTATCGAACTGCTCACCCGCTTCACCTTCGAGGGCGAAGCCGTGGTTCTGCGCGGTGATCGCGACTCGGCCGGTCGCGTGATCGATGACCGGGATGTTGATGCCGCGATGCCCGAAGGTCATCTTGTAGGTGGACCGGCCCAATGCCCGGCCCAGCAGCTGATTGCCGAAGCAGATGCCGAACAGCGGGATTTTCCGTTGCAGCACCGCCTGCGTCACCGCCACCACGTGATCCGCGGTGGCCGGGTCGCCCGGCCCGTTGGACAGGAACACACCGTCGGGCGCCAGTGCGAGTAGCTCCTCAGGGTTGATGGACGAGGGCACCACCTGCACGCGGATGCCGCGTTGCGCGAAGTTGCGCGGGGTGTTGGTCTTGATCCCCAGGTCCAGGGCCGCGACGGTGAAGCGGTGCGCGCCATCGGGTTCCACGATGTAGGTGTCGTCGGTGCTCACCTCTCCCGCCAGGTCCGCACCCAGCATCGAGGGCTGGCCGTTGACGCGCGAGAGCAGGAAATCGGTGGGCGCGTCGGCAACCGTCCCACTGAAGATGCCCGCCTTCATCGACCCACGGGTACGCAGGTGACGTACGACCGCGCGAGTGTCGATTCCGGCAATACCGACGACATGCTGCTCCTTGAGAGCATCGTCGAGGGAACCCGTGGCCCGCCAATTCGATACCCGGTTGGAGGGATCGCGCACCGCATACCCGGCAACCCAGATCTTGCCGCCGCGACTCTCGTCGTCCTCGTCGTTCCATCCGGTGTTGCCGATCTGCGGCGCGGTCGCCACCACAATCTGTCGGTGATAGCTCGGGTCCGTCAGGGTTTCTTGGTAACCCGACATGGCCGTGCAGAACACCGCCTCGCCGAGGGTTTCACCCACCGCACCGAACGGCTTACCGGTGAACACCCGCCCGTCTTCGAGAACGAGCACCGCCTTGTCACTCATGACGCCTGCTTCCATTCCTCGTATTCGCTTCGCGGTCGTGCCAAAAATCCAGTGTCGATCTCGACCCCCGAGGGCAGCCTCCACCGAATCGCGAGAATTCCGTTGTGGGTAAGTACTTTGCCCGCCAGCGCCTTTGCCGTGCGGATCTCGGTGATGACATCCGCGGGTATCCAGATGTCCGCGGTTCCGCTGCGCTCCAGCAGGACTCCGCCGGTATATCGAGTCACGGTGGCGCTTGCCCGGTAGCCCAAGTCGCCCACCGCGATCCGGTCTTGCCAGTCCGGTGCGATGGTACTGCCGACGTAGAGACCCTCCGCGGGTTCGATCACGATGTCGCCGCGCTCGGCGGGCACGACGGGCAGCTCCCCGACAGTGTCGGCCTGGCGCTGCGCGCGTGCGCGCCAGCCACGCCACATCAGCCGGAAGAGCAGCACGGACAAGGTGAGCGAGGCACCCGCCATGATGAGCGCGCCGACGAAGTCTCCGTGGTTCACGCCGTCACCTTGCCGTCCCGCGCGGTGACCCGTCCACGCAGTAGCGTGGCGGTCACGGTGGCAGGCAATGTCATCGATTCGAATGGGGTGTTGGTCGACTTGCTGGCCAGCCCATCGCCACTGACGGTCCAGGTCGCGTCGGGGTCAACGATCGTCAAGTTGGCGGGCTCGCCGACCGCCAATGGACGCCCCTGATCGGGTAGACCGACGATCTGCGCCGGCCGCTCGCTCATGACCCTGGCGATATCGCGCCAGGTCAGCAATCCCGTTTTCACCATCGTCTCCACGACCACCGACAGCGCGGTCTCCAGCCCGAGCATGCCGGGGCGGGCCGCCGCGAACTCGCAGCATTTCTCGTGATCGGCGTGCGGCGCGTGATCGGTGGCCACACAATCGATCACCCCGTCGGCGAGTGCCTGACGCAAGGCTTGGGCGTCGGTGGACTCGCGCAGCGGCGGATTTACCCGATACACGCCGTCATAGGAGGCCAGCCGGCCGTCATCCAGCAGCAGGTGATGCGGTGTCACCTCGGCGGTGATGGAAATTCCTTGCCCCTTAGCCCATTTGAGCAACTCCACGGTGCCGGCGGTGGACGCATGACAGATGTGCACCGGGGCACCGCTGTCACGGGACAAAATCGCATCCCGCGCGACGATGGATTCCTCTGCGGCGCGGGGCCATCCGGTCAGGCCCAGCTTGGCCGCGTGGGCGCCCTCGTGCGCCACGGAGCCGACGGTCAGCCGCGGTTCCTCGGCATGCTGGGCGATGAGCACACCCAAACCCTTGGCATATTCGAGAGCGCGTCGCATGATCAGCGGATCGTGCACGCATTTGCCGTCATCGGAGAACATCCGTACCCGGCCCGCGCCGCGCGCCATCATCGCCATCTCGGTGAGCTGCTTGCCTTCCAGCCCGACCGTGACGGCACCCACCGGATGCACGTCGACAAGTCCGACCTGCTGGCCGCGCTGCCACACGTGATCGGTCACCACCGGGCTATCCGCCACGGGGTTGGTGTTAGCCATCGCGAAGACGGCGGTGTAACCACCCAAAGCCGCTGCCGCCGAACCGGAGTCGATGGTCTCGGTGTCTTCACGACCAGGCTCGCGCAGGTGTGTGTGCAAGTCGACGAATCCGGGCAGCAGCACGTGACCGGGCGCTTCGATGGCCGTGTCGACCTCGGTCTCGATACCCGGCCCAATACCGGCCTCGATGCGGGTGATCTGGCCGTCCTCGACGAGGACGTCAACCTGCTCGCCCTCCCCGTACAGCAGTACGCCCTTGATCAAGACACTCATGCGGGCACCGCCTCTGAGCTATCGGAACCCACCAGGAGGTGGAACAGCACGGCCATACGAATATGCACTCCATTCGATACCTGTTGCAGAACAGCGGATTGCGAAGAATCAGCCACCGACGACGCGATTTCCATACCGCGCAGCATCGGGCCGGGATGCAGCACCACCGCGTGTTCGGGAAGGAGCCGCCGTCGGGCCTCGGACAAGCCGTACAGCACCGAGTACTCGCGTGCCGACGGGAAGAAGCCACCGGTCATACGTTCGGCCTGCACCCGCAGCATCAGCACCGCGTCGGCCCCGGGCAGCTCGGCGTCCAGGTCATGGGTGACCGTCACCGGCCAGGTCTCAATACCCACAGGCAGCAGCGTGGGTGGTGCTACCAGCACCACCTCCGCACCGAACGTGCTGAGCAACAAGGCGTTCGATCGAGCAACTCGACTGTGCAGGATGTCCCCGACAATCACGACGCGACGCCCCTCAAGGCTGCCCAGCCGCTGACGGATGGTAAGCGCATCGAGCAGCGCCTGGGTGGGGTGCTCGTGGGTACCGTCACCGGCGTTGATGACCGCCGGGCCGCCCTCACCTTCGGCGGTCCACTGGGCCAGCTGGGCGGCAACGCCCGAAGCCGGGTGACGGACGATCAACGCATCGGCACCGATGGCCCGCAAGGTCAAGGCAGTGTCGCGCAGCGACTCACCCTTGGCCACGGACGAACCCGATGCACTGACGTTGATGACGTCGGCGCTCATCCACTTGCCCGCGACCTCAAAAGAAACTCTTGTCCGCGTGGAGTTCTCATAGAACATCGTGATGATGGTGCGCCCGCGCAGGGTCGGCAGCTTCTTGACCTCGCGCCCCGCCAGGGCCTGCAAGAACCGGTCGGCGTCATCGAGGATGGCAGTGGCCTCGTCCCGGGTCAGGTCGGCGGCGGACAGCAGGTGCTTCACGAGGTCGCTCCCTCACCGCTGTTGATCACCACGGAGTCGCGGCCGTCATGCTCGGTCAGCAGAACCTTGACGTCTTCGGAACGTGCGGTCGGCACGTTCTTGCCCACGTAATCGGCGCGTAACGGCAGCTCGCGGTGGCCGCGATCAACCAGCACCGCCAGCTGCACCGCGCGGGGCCGGCCCAGGTCGCGCAGCGCGTCGAGGGCCGAGCGCACCGTGCGCCCGGAGAACAACACGTCGTCAACCAGGACAACCAGCGCGCCATCCACCCCGCCCTCGGGAATGGAGGTGCGTTCGAGCGGGCGGTGCGGTTTGTTGCGCAGATCGTCGCGGTAGAGCGTGATGTCCAGGAATCCGGCGGGCAC
The DNA here is from genome assembly GCA_002013775.1 of Mycobacterium sp. D16R18. Classification (GTDB taxonomy): domain Bacteria; phylum Actinomycetota; class Actinomycetes; order Mycobacteriales; family Mycobacteriaceae; genus Mycobacterium. Next base: position 1,674 of record MAFD01000003.1, on the reverse strand, counting down.
CTCGACACCGGAGAACTCGGTGATGTGGGCGGCCAGTCGCTTGGCGAGGGTGGCGCCGCGCGTGGGGATCCCGACCAATACGACGCGTGGTGCGTCACCGGAATCGGAAAGCGCGGTCTTCTCGATGATTTGATGCGCGATGCGCGAGATGGTCCTGCCGACATCTGCGGCGGACAACAGCTCGCGTCCCTCTGGTAATACGCCCACGCTTACGCGAGACCTCCTTCTCCGCCTCACTGGACGGATCGTTAAAGGATGTCACTTATCGCCAGGGATCTTAGCATCCGGGCACCCGACGGCCTCGACTGACAGGATGGAGTCATGCCCGAGTCCGACGACACGTTTGATGCAGCTCTCGCTCCTATTCGCGCCGCGGTCAATGACCGCATTCTGGCCGGAGCGGTAACGCTGGTGTGGCAGGGCGGGCAGATCAAGCACCTGGGCGCCGTCGGCTATCGCGATGTCGACGCCGGTTTGCAGATGGCCGACAACACCATTTTTCGCATCGCGTCCATGACAAAGCCGGTGATCAGTGCTGCCGCCATGACTCTTGTTGACGACGGCACGATCCGCCTGAACGACCCGATCACCACCTGGCTGCCGGAGTTCGCCCAGATGCGGGTGCTCACAGATCCGGATGGCCCGCTGGATGACACATTCCGGGCACCACGCACCATCACTGTTGAAGACCTGTTGACCCACCGCAGTGGGCTGACCTACGACTTCATCGCGACCGGACCAATAGCGAAGGCCTACCAGCCGCTGCACACCGCGGCGTTCAGCGAGCCCGACGAGTGGATCGGGGCCATCGCCGCGCTGCCGCTGGTCTACCCACCCGGAGAACGCTTCCACTACAGCCATTCCACCGATGTGCTCGGCTTACTCATCGCGCGCGCTGCCGGGCTGCCGCTGAACGAGCTGTTGCGTCAACGAATCCTCGATCCGTTGGGCATGTCCGATACCGATTTCTTCGTTCCCGAGCGCAAGGCGAGCCGATTGGCACGCCTGTACGGCCTCGGAGATGACGACCAGATCGTGGTGGCCGACCGTGGCTATCTCACCTCGATGCCCACGTCAGCACCAGCGCTGTGCCGCGGCGGCGGTGCGCTCGCGAGCACCGCGCACGACTACCTCACCTTCGCGCGGGCACTGCTCGGCGGTGGCCAGGCCGACGGAGTGCGCATTCTTTCCCCCGAATCGACCGCCGCGCTGCGCACCAACCGTCTCACCCCGGCCCAGCGGAAACTGCCGTCCTTCGGCCTGCCGTACTGGACTGGACGCGGTTTCGGCCTTGGACTGTCTGTCGTGCTTGATCCGAACGAGGCCGCACTGTTCGGTCCGGGCGGCGCTGGCACCTTCGGCTGGCCGGGGGCATTCGGCACCTGGTGGCACGCCGATCCGAAGGCCGACACGATCCTGATGTTCCTGCCGCAGTGGCGCATGCCGGACCTGGACCCCAAGGCCGCCCTGGCGCGCACATCCACGCTGCGACTGCAGTTGTTACATGTTCAGTTTGCGCAGGCCGTGTACGCCGCGCTCTAGCGAGAGGCTCTTTAGGCATTCTTGAGCCCTTGAGACAACCATCGAAGAAGGCGCCGTTCTACAGCCCACGCCAACCCGATACCGAGGTGTGAAGATGACGATCCTGGCTCCCGAGGCTAGCAGCGAGCCCAG
>MAFD01000002.1:0-287776 GCA_002013775.1 Mycobacterium sp. D16R18 | reverse complement strand
GGGGGCGGCCCTTGTCGTCGAAGATCGTCAGGTAGTGGTGGGCGTGGGCGGCCATTCGGATCAGGTCGCGCAGGGGCAGGCGGGTGCCGGCGCCGGTGATCGCGACCCCGGCACCCGATTCCAGTTCTTTGAGGGTGGTGCTGACCACGACGGTCACCGGTAGACCGTGATGGGAGCCGAGCTGCCCGGAGGCCAGGGTGGATCGCAGGCAGGCGCGCAGGGCGTCGTGGTTGCGTTGGGCTGATGTGCGTTGATCGCGTTCGGCGGCCTCGGGGGCCGGTTCCCCATCCACGCGAGGTGCTTGGTCGGCCGGGTTACACATGCCGGGTGCAGCCAGTTTCGAGAACACCGCATCCAGATACGCACGCGTCTCCGGATCCAGCAACCCCGAAATCGGTGACATGCCATCAAAACCCTGCTGCCCGATCGTGACTCCACGCCGACGTGCCCGATCCACATCGGAGAACTCACCGTCCGGATTCAACAGGGCCATCATCCGATCGGCGCCCACCCGCAGCGCCTCAGGCCGAAACCGGGCAGCCATGGCGGCGAGTTGTTGTTCGGCGGCTTCGCGGGTCGGCGCGTCCACCACAGTGGGCAGCCGATCAAAGAAGCCACGAATGATCCGCACATGCTCGTCCCCGATATCGCCGCGCCGAAACACCTCAGCCACATTCGGCAGCTGCGGCGCCAACACCTCACCGGTCAACGCCTGTCGCGGCGCCAGTTGTTCGGCATCGGCGATGCGGCGGCGGGCCGCACTCTTGCTGATATGCAATCGTCGAGAGATCACGTCCGCATGCGAGGTGCCGCCGAGTTCTACGGGCGAGGCCTGGCCTGTCACCTTGGGAACGAGCCCTAAGCCATGGGCGGACAACCGGCGCTGCACCACCTCCAGCCGGGCCAGCACCGTCAGCGCCTCAGATGCGGTCAGCTCCTGGATCGACTCAGCGCAGAAGGCATCAACCGCCGCTTCCAACACTCCAATCGAACCCATGTTCGAATACTAACGGTGCCCACCGACAACTCCCCGCATCCTGAAACGGCTGTGACAGAAGTGAATTCAGTCGCGCGCCGTCAGCCCGCTGACCTCAGCCACGATCTCCAACGACCGCAGTTGCAGTTTCCGATCGGGCGCGTTGGGGACCACGATGAGCTCGTCGGCATCGGCCAGTTGCGCAAAATCGTCCAGGTATGCGCCCACATCGTCGGGTGTTCCTACCGCGAAGTACTTCGTCATCGCTTGAATCTGTTGTCCAGCAGGGGACTCCAGAGCGGCGAGGGCCTCGTCGTCGGTGAGGCGGGGGCCGCCCCCGCGATGCAGGAAAAGCTTGGCGCGTTCGATGAGTGCCGCTCGATATTGGTCCTGTGCGGTGGCTTCATCGTCCGCGGCAATCACATTGACCCCGGCGATGACATACGGCTCCTGCAACTGTTCAGAAGGCTGGAACTCTCGCCGGTACAGCGCGACCGCATCCTGCAGCGCGGGCGGCGCGAAATGCGAAGCGAAACCGTAGGGCAGGCCCAGCACCGCCGCCAGCTTCGCGCCGAACAGCGAGGAGCCGAGGATGTAGAGCGGCACATGCGTCCCGCGTCCCGGCGTTGCGGTCACGCCCGGGACCCGACTCTGCTCGCCCAGATACGCCTGCAGCTCGATGACGTCTTGGGGGAAGTGCTCGGCGTCGGCCGGGGAATGCCGCAATGCGCGGAGCGTCACCTGGTCTGTTCCCGGGGCGCGCCCGAGGCCGAGGTCGATGCGTCCCGGGTGCAGGGTCTCGAGCGTGCCGAACTGCTCGGCGATCTGCAACGGCGAGTGGTTGGGCAGCATGATGCCGCCCGCGCCCAGTCGGATGGTGGACGTCTGGGTGGCCACGTGTCCGATCAGGACGCTCGTTGCCGATGAGGCAATGGACCGCATGTTGTGGTGCTCGGCGTACCAGACTCGGTGAAACCCCAGCGCCTCGGCGTGCCGTGCGATCTCGACGCTGGCGGCGAAGCTCTCGGCCACGCTCTCGTCCGGCCCCACGCGGGCCAGGTCCAGAATCGACAGAGGTCTCGCCATGAACTACAGCAACTCCTGGCGTTTCTCCGCTATTCCCGCGAGGAACGCACCATAGAAGGTACAAACGGGTGGTGCCCTACATTCCGACCGCTGCGGAACTGGCGGGTGCGCTCGCCGGACTGCTCGACGATCTCCAATCCGAGCTGCCCTCATCTTCGGTGCATCGCGCTCGTGTCGGTGCCAACATCGCCAGGATTCTGCAGCGAGAACTGACCTTGCCCGCGCCGCCGCCCGCCGAAGACCCCTCGTGGGACGATCTGGTCGAGGCGGTGCGCGGTGACCTTGCGGTCGTCAAACCCGGGTACGACGCCTGGGAGGGCGAATGACTGACCTCGCCGACGGTCTGACTCGCTACCTGCACGACGAGTTCGGCAAGAAGTTCGAAGTGTCCGGTGTGGTCGGCGTATCCGCTGGTGCGCGGCGGCGAAATGTGCTGCTGGACGCCGCTTCCGGGGGTGAAACCCTCGAGCTGGTCGCGACCATTGTGCCCGCGGTTGTGCAGCAGGTTCCGGTGAGCAGTGAGGCTGCGGTGCGTGAGCTGGCGCGTAGCCACGGCGTTCCGGTGCCACGGGTTCGCGGAGTCTGTTCCGAATCCTCTTATCTCGGTGCGCCCTTCATGATCTCCGAGCGCATCGCGGGGGAGACGGTACCGCGCAAAGTGCTTCGGCTCGTGCAATCCACGGGGATCGGCGATCTGGTGGCCGACCAACTCGGTGCGGCCATGGGACGACTGCATGGGATCGATCCGGAGATGGCGCCGCCCGACCTGCCCGGCGACCCGGAGGCCGAGCCCGCGGTTGTCCTGTTGGAGCAGATGCGCGAGGGGGTGGCGGCGTTGCTTCCGGACCGGCCGGTGTTCCAGCGCACGCTGTCCTGGTTGACCGAGCACATGCCCGGTCCTCCGACGCAGCGATGCCTGGTACACACGGATATTCGCAACGGCAATGTCATCGTCGGCGAGGACGGGTTGCGTGCCGTGCTGGACTGGGAGGGCACCACGCGCTTCGGGGATCCCATGCGCGACGTGGCCTGGACGGCCCTGCGGATGTGGCGTTTCGGTGAGGACGAGCGCGAGTTCGGTGGGTTCGCGGGCCGTGACGTTTTCGTACGCGCATACGAGAACGCCGGTGGAATATTTCACGTCGACCGATTCCAGTGGTGGAAGGTCCTCGGCACCCTGTGGTGGGGCGTGGGTCTTGCCGCGCAAGCAAAGTCGTATCTGGACGGCAGCATTCGGGACATCGTGATGGCCGCCAGCGGTCGCCGGATACCCGAGATCGAGTGGGACTTGTTGATGTTGACCAAGCCATCGATAAAGCCATAGGCACTGGAAGGGACCAGATGAATTTCGAACTGCCGCCCGAGCTCGTCGACTATCTCGCCCAGCTTGATGAGTTCATCGACCGTGAGATCGTGCCGCTCGAACAGTCCGATGACAACATCCGGTTCTTCGATCACCGACGGGAAGACTCCCGAACCGATTGGGACCGTGACGGTCTGCCCAACGAGGAGTGGGAAGCTCTGCTCGGTGAGGCACGCCGGCGGGCCGATGCGGCGGGTCACCTTCGGTACCCGTTTCCCGCGGAGTTCGGCGGACGCGACGGCTCCAACCTGGGTATGGCGGTCATCCGCGAGCACCTGGCTCGACGCGGCCTCGGACTGCACTGTGACCTGCAGAACGAGCACGCGATCGTCGGCAACAATGTGGGGCTGCTGCTCATGCTGGAATACGGCTCGGCGGAGCAGAAGGCCCAATGGGTGGAGGGACTCGCCAGCGGCACCAAGTTTTTCGCGTTCGGCATCACCGAGCCGGAACACGGCTCCGACGCCACGCATATGGAGACCCGGGCGGCGCGCGATGGCGACAGCTGGGTTATCAATGGCGAAAAGACTTGGAACACCGGTGTGCACATCGCCGATGCCGACCTGATATTCGCCCGTACCTCGGGTGATCCCGGTGATGGACGCGGTATCACCGCATTCCTGGTACCCGCGGACGCGCCCGGTTTCAAGGTCGAGGAATACCTCTGGACCTTCAATATGCCCACCGATCACGCCCGCGTCTCGCTGACCGAGGTGCGGGTTCCCGACTCGGCGATCTTCGGCGGAGAGGGACGCGGACTGGGTGTGGTGCAGCACTTCTTCAACGAGAACCGGATCCGGCAGGCCGCCTCAAGCCTGGGCGCGGCCCAGTTCTGCATCGACCGATCCGTCGAGTATGCCAAGGAACGCAAGCCGTTTGGAAAACCGCTGGCATCGAACCAGGCCATCCAGTTCCCGCTCGTCGAGCTGCAGACTCAGTGCGAGATGTTGCGCGCGTTGATCCACAAGACGGCGTGGTCCATGGACACCTATGGCCCGTTCTCGGTCTCCGAGCAGGTCTCGATGTGCAACTACGTCGCTAACCGGTTGTGTTGTGAGGCCGCCGATCGCGCCATGCAGGTCCATGGCGGGATGGGTTACTCGCGGCATATGCCGTTCGAACACATCTATCGCCACCACCGGCGGTACCGGATCACCGAGGGTGCCGAGGAGATTCAGATGCGTCGGGTGGCCGGGTATATGTTCGGCTTCATGAATCAGAAGGCGCCCAAGGGGGTCTAGTGGCCGAAACGTCTCCACCCGTTGTGGTGGTCATGGGTGTGGCAGGGGTCGGCAAATCGACCGTGGCGCAGACTTTGGCACAGCGCCTGGGTGCGCCCTGCGCCGAGGGGGATGACTTCCATCCGGATGCGAACATCGCCAAGATGTCGGCCGGCATCCCGCTGGACGACTCCGATCGATGGCCGTGGCTGCAGCGGATCGCCGAATGGATGTCGGAGCGTGGACGGGCGGGGTCCGGTGGGGTGGTGACGTGCTCTGCGCTCAAACGCAGTTACCGAGACGTTCTCCGTGCGGGGTACCCGGCTTCCTTCTTCGTGCACCTGTCCGGCGACCGGGCGCTCATCGGTGACCGAATGTCGCATCGTGCAGGACATTTCATGCCGACGTCGTTGCTGGATTCGCAGTTCGAGATTCTCGAACCATTGCAACCCGATGAGAAGGGTGTCGTGCTGGATGTGGAGATCGGGCCAGAGGAACTAGTAGCGGAGGCATTGAGGCAGCTCGGCGCATGAATGCCAACCTGCTGCTGGCCGAGCCGGCGAAGATCCCGCACACCACGAGCGACGTTCGGCTACTGGCCGCGGTGGTGCTGAGCATCGGCGTGATCATCCTGCTCATCACCCGGCTGAAGTTGCATCCGTTCCTGGCGCTGCTGTTGGGGTCGGGAACCCTGGCCGCCGTCGCGAGTGTTCCGTTCGACAAGCTGCTCGGATCCTTTGTGACGGGGTTCGGTTCGACCATCGCCGGCGTGGGACTACTCATCGGTTTGGGGGCGATGCTCGGTCGCTTGCTGGCTGATTCCGGTGGGGCCAATATCGTCGCCGATGCCGTGCTCGCCAGGTCCAGCCCGCGCATGCTGCCCTGGGCGGTGGCCCTGATCGCGGCGGTGCTGGGGTTGCCCTTGTTCTTCGAAGTGGGTGTGGTGCTGCTGATTCCGATCGTGCTCTTGGTGGCACGCCGGGGAAATGTGCCACTGCTCCGGGTGGGCATTCCCGCGCTGGCAGGTCTGTCCGTATTACACGGACTGGTTCCGCCGCATCCGGGGCCGTTGGTGGCGGTGGACGCGCTGAAGGCGGATTTGGGTGTCACCCTGGCGTTTGGTCTGCTGGCTGCGGTGCCCACCTTGATTGTCGCGGGGCCGCTCTACGCACGGGTCGCGGAGCGTTGGGTGGGGCCGTTGACGATCCCCACTGCGACGGCGCCCGAGGCCGAACGCAAGGGGCCCGCTCCGAGTGTTGTCGCGGTGGTGGCCACGATCTTGCTTCCGGTGACGCTGATGTTGGCGAAGGCGCTCTCCGATGTGGTGATCGACAATCCGAAATCATTGGTGCAGAGGATTTTCGACACCGCCGGCACGCCACTTGTAGCGCTGTTGGCCGCGACCCTGGTGGCGATGGTGACCTTGGGGAGGGCTTCGGGGCTCGACCGTATGGGTGTCTCGGGAGTCATCGAGAAGTCACTCGGCCCTATCGCGGGAATCGTCTTCATCGTCGGTGCCGGAGGCGGATTCAAGCAGACCCTCATCGATGTTGGTGTCGGGGACGCCGTGAGCACCTGGTCAGAGAAATGGCAGATTCCCGCGCTGGTGCTGGGGTGGCTTATCGCTGTGCTGATTCGGTTGGCCACCGGGTCTGCAACGGTGGCCACCATCACCGCCGCCGGTATTGTCTCTCCGCTCGCGGCGGACATGTCTACTGCACATGTGGCGCTGTTGGTGCTCGCGATAGGTGCGGGTTCGCTGTTCTTCTCCCACGTCAACGACGCCGGATTCTGGTTGGTGAAAGAGTATTTCGGGATGACCGTGGGTCAGACCCTGAAATCGTGGTCGGTGATGGAAACGGTGATTTCGGTCGTTGGATTCGCGATGGTGCTGTTGCTGAGCGCCTTCGTCTAACTCTTTGTCGCACTCACGAATTGTGACAAGCCTCGAATTTCCTGTTCGATGTCCCGAAACCCCTTGTCCCGCAACACCGACGTGATGTCGGATCTGTCGAATCCGTGCAGGCCACCGAGGGCCGCCAGTTTGACGGATGTCGACCGGACTAGCGCTGGGCCGCGCGTGCAGCTGGTCATGACCGCGATACGGCCGCCCGGTGCCAGTACCCGAATCATCTCGTCGAGAACCTTGAATGGCTCGGGTACCAAATACAGTGCGGCAAAACAGCACACCGCATCAAAGCTTCCGTCATCGAACGGCAGAGTGCGCGCGTCCGCACGCAGGTAGCCAACGCCGTCGGCGGCATTGGTCTGGACCGCGCGTCGCAGCATGGGCTCGGAGAAATCCAGCCCGACCGCCAGTGCGTCGGAGTCCTGGTGCTGTCCGAGATACTTGGTGAAGTTTCCGGGCCCGCAGGCAACATCGAGCAGCTTGTGGGCCCCGTTGATTCGCAGCGATTCTGCTGCGCGGCGCCGTTCAGCGGCCGGGGTGATGCCGGTGTAGAGCACTGTCTGACCCCACCGCCACGGCCCTTCGTAAACCGCCGCGACGGCGGGGTTGTTCATGGCGCGCTGTGCGCCGCGCTGGGGCTGATCCGAGGGCGGCGGGAGTAGATCCAGGTATCCGGCTGACGAGTGCACATCATGCCCGAGTGCGTCGGGCTCGATCAGTTCGCGAATTCGGTCCAGTGTCGTCGTGGTCGTCATCGTGCCTCCTGTAGCCGGTCGTCATCGCGAAGATGCTGAGCGAAGAACGTGTAGACCCGTTGCCAGGCATCTGCTTCGGCTTCGGGGGAGTACCCGAATCCGGCGATCCGCATCAGCGGTTGCATGGGCAGTTGGTTGGCGAAACTGTGGCCCGCGTCGTACTTCTTGATGTCGTGCTCAATGCCGTGAGCGTCCAGCGCCTTGCGTAACCGGGGCTCGCCCCGGATCACGAACGGGTCGCGCGTGCCCAGGCTCGCGACGATGGGGCACGATCCCTCGAAGTGGTCTCCGTAGGGGCCGGGCATCGCACCGTAGAAGGGTGCGGCGGCATCGAATCCCTCGGTCGCGGTGATCATCGCGAATCCGCCGCCCATGCAGAAGCCGGCCACTCCCACCGAAGAGGTGGTGTAAGGCAATGTTTGGACGTAGTCACGGGCGGCCAGCACCTCCTCGACGGCTCGCCCGCGACGAGTGGCGAGATTGGTCAAGACTCTGGTGATACAACGGATCCGGCCGCGTGAGTACAGATCGGGTGCCAGTGCCACGTAGCCATTCGCGGCGACGTTCTTGGTGATGCGGCGCAGGTCTGGAGTCGAGCCGTTGATGTCGTGGAGCACGATGATCGACGGCCAGGGTCCGTCGCCGTCGGGCGTCTCCAGGATGGCGCTGATCTCGCCGTTCGGGGTCGGTATCTGGATGTCGGTCATGCCGGGCGGGCCTCCGTGACATAATTGTTTAACGCTGACGTCAAATTAAATGAAAAGGTAGGCTGCGGCGCGATGTCTGTCAATCCCCGGAGGTCCAGGGGGCGCCCGCCCCAGACCGACGAGCAGCGCGCCGCGACGCGTGCTCGCATCCTGGTCGCAGCTGGCGCGGTCTACGCCGAACACGGCTACCGGGGCACCACGGTCGCGCGCATCGCCGAGCGTGCGGAGCTATCGAAACCAACCTTCTATACGTTCTTCGACGGTGTGGCAGAGGTTATTACGGCGTTGGTGACGGAGAGCCAGCAGCAGATGCTGACGCAATGGGCGCCGGTGGTGAATGCCGGCGGCGCCCTGATGGAACAGCTCAGTGCGGGCCTGGACGTGTACCTCGATACGGCCGAACGCGGCCGCGACTCATGGCTTGTTTTCCATATCGAACAACACGATCCATCGTCGCCCGCTCGCTTGCTACGGGCCACCTACGAGAGCCGGCTCATCGAGGTCATACAGCAGGCGCTGGTCGCGAGCGGCAGGCCCGCACCCACGACGGCGACCTTGGGCGTGCTGCTCGCCAGCATGCAGGCGGGCTGCTATCGGTATCTATCCACCCCCAGCGACGACAGGCGAGCGGTGCGTGCCGCGATGCTGCGCAGTGCGTTTGCGCTGTTAGGTACGCCGCAGGACTGGCGCCAGGCCGCCGGGCGTCCAGAGCTGTTCGGTGAGGGCTAGATGCTCAGGTATTGGGGTGCCAAGACAATGGAATACAGGATGGTTCGGTAAGCGCGCGTCGGATCGGTAACCCATTGGCTCACCAGGAAATACAGCGTCTGGGTGCCGTCGGCGTTCATGGTGACGCTGACTACCTGGGGCCCGTACGGCTGCAACAGCTTGTGCGGATCCCGGGAGATGAACGGGTCATCCGGCCGCGGATCGGACGGATCATTGCGGATCAGCACCGTCATGGGCTCGCTGACCAACTCCTGCGGGGTCCGGAACAGCTTGAGCCCGATGTGCGCATCGCCGGAGCCATTGGAATCCAGCAGCCCGAAACCGCCGGCGGGCAGGGCGAACAACTGATTTTCGCGGTCCCCGCCACCCGCGATCTGACCGACCTTCTCCCAGGCCGACGAGTCCAGGAACGCCGGATCGTCGATCGGCGGTGTGAGCCAGGCGAACCGCGGCGCCCAGGGCCCGGTTCCGACATTGCCCGCCACCAGCATCCGGCGACCGGGCACCGAAACCCCGCTGGGTTGCGAGATGCCGACCATGACTCCCATCGGCCGGTAGGACGACTTACCCGGCTCGCTCACGTCGTACACGGTGGTGTCGGCCGATACGAAGGTGCTGCATCCCGGTGACGGAATACACGAGGCGAACAACAGTGAGCGGTGCGCCAACTCCGCTGATCCAGTGGGCAGTAGTCGGGCTCCGTCCTGTGCATCCGAGGGCAGCGCAAGGGGTTTGGAGCGCCCACCCAGTGCGACAGAGGGGCTGGCGGGGTCGACGGCAATCAGCTGGATGCCATCGCCGCTGTTCAGGTAGTCGCCGGTCCACAGGCAGGCGCCGCGGTTGGTGTGCACACCGAGGTCGAACGAATCATTGCTGCAGGCGGTTTGGAAGCTGGTATTGACCGACGGCAGGTGTGGAATCGGGTTGCCGTGGGCGTCCTTGAATTCTTGTTGTTGGGTTGGCCCGATCATCACGAGCGAGTCGAACAGCGGCACCATGCGAGGCGGCAGTGGGGCAACCGTGGGCGTGTCCGGGTGAAAGGGCTTTGGCGGCACGTGTTTGACGTGGCCGACCCACAATGACGAGGCGGGTACGCCGAGTTTGTCCAGCAGCCGCCCGAGCAGCGGCACGCTGACACCGATCACATTCGATGGATCGCCATCGATGCCTTCGACGAACCAGCTGCCCAAGCCGTCGAGCGTGAATGAGCCCGCTACCTGTAGGGGCTCGCCGGTGGCCAGGTATGCCTCGAGGTCTTCTGTCGATGGCGTGCCGAAATGCACTGTGGTCGAGCGTGTTTCACTGACACGCGCGACGGGTTTGCCATCGACGACCCGCACCAGGCAGTGTCCGGTCAGTAGCTCGGCGGAGCGTCCAGCCATCAGTCCCCAGCGGCGGCGCGCTTCCTCGACGGTGCCCGGCTTGCCCTGCAACGTGCCATCGAGAAAGAGCATCGAATCGCAGCCCAGCACCACCGCATCGGCGGCCACTGCGCCGGCCAACGTCGTGGCGACGTCAAACGCCTTGGCGCAGGCCAGAACCTCCACGGCGCGCGTTGGTGCGGTACCCGAAGGCTGCGTCGCCATGACGAGATGTTCGTCGACGTGCGACACAATCACGACCGGGTTGAGGCCGGCCTGCTCCAGGATCCGTTCGCGTGCGGGGGACGCGGACGCGAGGACAAATGCGGTCACGGGGCCTGTGCTGGCTGTCTAGAACGTGCCCTGCGGACGCGCCAGTTTCGCGCGCTCGAACAGCGTGACTCGCTGCCAGCTGTGCGGGCTGTAGCGCAACATGTCGATCGGCTCTGCCCAGAGGTTTCGGGGCTTGAGGCTCTCGGTCTCCGCCTTCGAGGCCAATGCGCTCAACGCCGCGACCAGAGCCGCGATCTCCGCGTCGGTCGGGTTGCCGCTGAGCACCTGCACGTCGGCAGCCTTCACTCGGCCTTCGCCGCCGGGGTTCGCTTCGACGGTTACGGTCTCGGTGCCTTCTTCGGTCACGGACGCACCTTCTTCATTCGTCACAGCGGAATGTTTCCGTGCTTCTTCGGTGGGAGCCGCACGATCTTGCGATCGAGCAAGCGCAGCGAGGTGGCGATGTAGCCGCGGGTGTGCGACGGCGGGATGACCGCGTCGACGTATCCGCGCTCGGCAGCCATGTACGGGTTCACCAGGGTGTCTTCGTACTCAGCCTGCAGCTGCAGGCGCAGGGCGTCCACATCGTCGCCGTTCTTGGATGCCTCGGCCAGCTGCGAGCGGTACACGAATCCGACCGCGCCGGAGGCGCCCATGACCGCGATCTGCGCGGTGGGCCAGGCGACGTTGACGTCGGCGCCCATGTCCTTCGAGCCCATGACGCAGTACGCGCCGCCGTAGGCCTTCCGGGTGATGACGGTGATCTTCGGGACGGTGGCCTCGCCGTAGGCGTACAGCAGCTTGGCGCCGCGCCGGATGATGCCGTTGAACTCCTGCTCGGTGCCGGGCAGGAAGCCGGGTACGTCCACCAGGGTGATGATCGGAACACCGAAGCAGTCACAGGTGCGGATGAACCGTGCGGCCTTCTCGGAGGCGTTGATGTCCAGGCAGCCCGCGAACTGGGTGGGCTGATTGGCGACGATGCCCACGCTGCGGCCGTCCACACGGCCGAATCCGACGATGATGTTCTGTGCGTATCCGGCCTGTACCTCGAGGAACTCATCATCGTCGAGGATGCGGGTGATGACCTCGTGCATGTCGTACGGCTGGTTCGGGGAGTCCGGGATCAGGGTGTCGAGCTCGATGTCCTCGTCGGTGAGGTGATCCTCGATGGCGCCGTCGGTGGGCTCCGGGCCCGGATGGCGGGGCGGCTCCGAGGCGTTGTTCGACGGTAGGTAGCTCAGGATGTCGCGGACGTAATCGAAGGCGTCCTGCTCGCCGGAGGCGACATAGTGCGTGGTGCCGGATTTCGCCTCATGGGTGTGCGCACCACCCAGCTCCTCCATGGTGACGTCCTCGCCGGTGACGGTTTTGATGACGTCGGGGCCGGTGATGAACATCTGGCTGGTCTGATCGACCATGACGATGAAGTCGGTCAGCGCGGGCGAGTAGACGTGGCCACCGGCGGCCGGACCCATGATGAGCGAGATCTGCGGGATGACGCCCGAGGCGATGATGTTGTTGTGGAAGATCTGGCTGTACAGGCCGAGGGAGACCACGCCCTCCTGGATGCGAGCGCCGGCCCCTTCGTTGATGCCGACGAGCGGACGGCCGGTCTTGAGGGCCAGCTGCTGCACCTTGACGATCTTCTCGCCGTAGACCTCACCGAGGCTGCCGCCGAACACCGAGACGTCCTGGCTGAAGATGCACACGTCGCGGCCGTCGATGGTGCCGAAACCGGTCACCACGCCGTCGCCCAGCGGGCGCTTGTCGCCCAGGCCGAAGTTTGAGCTGCGGTGCTTGGCCAACGCGTCCAATTCCACGAACGAGCCCTCGTCGAGCAGCGCGTGGATGCGCTCGCGGGCTGTCAGCTTGCCCTTGGCGTGGATCTTGTCGACGGCGGCCTCACCGACCGGGTGCAGTGTCTCCTCGCTGCGCCGACGCAGATCGGCGAGCTTGCCCGCGGTGGTGTGGATATCCGGCTCGGTGGTCGTCATGGGTCCCGATGTTATCGCGCCCCACCCGGCAGAACACGCATGGGCCTTAGAGAGTTCTCAGAAATTTTCTCGAATGGATGTTCACCGATAGCAGTAGATAGAAGGAGATGGACGAGCTGCCTCGGGAGTACCAGGACCTGATGGGTGCATCATCGGCGGTATGACCGCTGCGTCCACCGCCCGCGTCGGCGAGCCCCGGGCCGATATCGCGGCCATGCTCCTCGATCGTGTGGGCGACTGTCATCCAGGGCTGCGTACTCGTGATCGCGACTGGACGTGGGATGACGTGGTCAATGAGTCCGCCGCGCGCGGCGCACTCGCGCGGAAGCTGAGGGCCGGCGGCCCCCTTCATATCGGGGTCCTGTTGGAGAACGTCCCCGACTTCGTCTTCTGGCTCGGCGCGGCGGCACTGGCTGGGGCCACCATTGTGGGTATCAACCCCACCCGTGGGCCGGCGGACATGGCCGCCGAGATCCGTCATACGGATTGTCAGCTGATCGTCACCGACACCCAGCACCTCGACCGGTTGCGGGGTCTGGATCTCGGTGTGACGGCAGACCGGTTTCTGGTGATCGACAGCCCCGGATACCTCGCATTGGTCGACGAGAACCGCACCGTGGCGGCGGCTTCCGAGGGGGTGGGCGCCGATTCGCTACTCCTGCTGCTCTTTACCTCCGGCACGACCGGCGCCTCCAAGGCAGTGAAATGCAGCCAGGGACGGCTTGCGCAGATTGCCTACCTGGCCACCGAAAAGTTCGGGCACAACCGCCGCGACGTCGACTACTGCTGCATGCCGCTGTTCCACGGGAACGCGTTGATGGCGTTGTGGGCTCCCGCACTGGCCAACGGTGCCACGATTTGTTTGACGCCTGCCTTCTCGGCGTCGCGCTTCCTGCCCGATGTGCGCTACTTCGGTGCGACGTTCTTCACCTATGTCGGCAAGGCACTCGGATACCTGTTGGCCACCCCGGAGCAGTTCGACGACGCCGACAACCAGCTGGTGCGGGGATTCGGCACCGAAGCGTCACCGGAGGATCAGGCGGTGTTCCGGCGACGGTTCGGCGCGGAGCTGTTCGAGGGCTACGGGTCCAGCGAGGGAGGGGGAGCGGTCGCACTGGATCCCGATACGCCGACTGGCGCGCTGGGACGTCCGGCGCACGAAGGTGTGTCGATCGTCGACCCGCAAACGCTCAACGATTGTGTCGCAGCCATTATCGATGAGCACGGGCGTGTGCTCAACGTCGATGACGCGGTGGGGGAGATCGTCGACAAACAGGGCAGGCGCGGCTTTGAGGGCTACTACAAGAATGACGATGCCGACGCCGACCGCATCCGCAACGGGTGGTACTGGACCGGCGATCTCGGCTATCTCGATGCGGCAGGGTTCATCTATTTCGCGGGCCGGCGCGGCGACTGGATACGGGTCGATGGCGAGAACACCTCGGCGCTGACCATCGAGCGGGTGCTGCGGCGCCACCCCGCGGTGATCGCAGCAGGGGTGTACGCGGTGCCCGACCCGCGCTCCGGTGATCAGGTGATGGCATCCATCGAGGTGGCCGACCCGGATGCGTTCGATGTGGACGGTTTCGTCGAGTACCTCTCACTGCAGGAGGATCTGGGCAGCAAGGGAATACCACGCTTCCTCCGAGTGTCGGCCAATCTGCCGGTGACCGGGTCCAACAAGGTTCTCAAACGCGAGCTGCAGCAGCAGCGCTGGCATACCGACGAGCCGGTGTTCCGTTGGGAGGGAAGGGGCGCCCCGGTGTTCCAGCGGATGGGGCCACAGGACAAAACCGCACTCGATGCTCAATTCACGGCATATGGGCGACAGCGGCTGCTGTAGAGCGCAGTATGAAAGTAAGTCAGCGAAAGGACAGCCCCCATGCAGACTGACGGCGCGATTCGCGAAATCGATAGCGGCACAGTGATGACCCGGTTTGCCCGGGGATGGCATTGCCTGGGATTGGCCGAGTCGTTCCATGACGGGCAGCCGCACGGTATCGAGGCATTCGGCACGAAGCTGGTGGTGTTCGCCGACTCTCACGGCGATATCAAAGTGCTGGACGGATACTGCCGCCACATGGGTGGTGACCTGTCGCAGGGCAGCGTCAAGGACGACAGCATCGCGTGTCCATTCCATGACTGGCGTTGGGGCGGTGACGGCAAGTGCACGCTGGTGCCTTATGCCAAGCGCACCCCGAAGCTCGCGCGTACGCGTAGCTGGCCCACTCTCGAGGTGAACGGCCAACTCCTCGTATGGCACGACGCGGAAGGGTCCACGCCGCCCGCCGAGCTCGCCCCGCCGACGATCGAAGGCTATGAGGAGGGCAAATGGTCTTCGTGGCAATGGAATTCGATTCTTATCGAGGGATCGCACTGCCGTGAGATCGTTGACAACAATGTCGACATGGCGCACTTCTTCTACATTCACCACGCCTATCCGACATACTTCAAGAACGTCATCGAGGGGCAGACCGCCAGCCAGTTCATGGAGTCCAAGCCACGGCCAGACTATGTTCCCCATCCCGAAAAGCTTTGGGAAGGAACGGGTGTACGGTCAGAGGCCACCTACTTCGGCCCGGCATACATGATTGACTGGATCCACAACGACCTGGGCCCCGGATTCACTGTCGAGGTGGCGCTCATCAACTGCCACTACCCGGTAACGCAGAATTCCTTCGTGCTGCAGTGGGGTGTGGCCATCCAGGAGATGCCGGATCTGCCCGCGGAGAACGCGCGCAAGCTTGCCGCCGCGATGGCCAAATCCTTCGGTGACGGTTTCTTGGAGGACGTCGAGATCTGGAAGAGCAAGACGCGCATAGACAATCCGCTACTGACTCAGGAGGACGGCGCGGTGTACCAGCACCGTCGCTGGTACGAGCAGTTCTACGTGAATCTCGCTGATATCACCCCGGATATGACAGAACGCTTTGAGATCGAGGTGGACACCACGCATGCCCACGAGGTGTGGGTGCACGAGGTCGAAGAGAATCTGGCCGAGCGCGCCGCCGCCACATCGCACTGAGCGCCCTAGGCTGGACGTGTGACCGCGGACAAACTCACCCTCACCGACAGCCCCGGCGGACAGTGGCGCCGTATCGACGTCGTCGACGAAACCGGATCCACCAACGCCGATCTGGTCGCGCGCGCCGCGGCGGGGGAGGACATCGACGGCGTCGTACTGCTCGCCGAACATCAAACCGCCGGCCGCGGGCGTCACGGCCGCAATTGGGGCGCACCCGCGCACACGCAGCTGTCCATGTCGGTGGGTATCGGAGTGGGTGAGGTGCCGCCGGAGCGGTGGGGTCTGGTGCCGCTGCTGGCGGGGGTGGCGATTGTCGACGCGGTCGCGGAGGTCAGCGGAATTCAGGCCGGGCTCAAATGGCCCAACGATGTGCTCGTGGAGGGCCGCAAGCTGTGCGGGATCCTGGCCGAGGTCGCCACGCCCCAGTCGGCCATCGTGCTGGGTCTCGGACTCAACGCCACCTTCACCGAACATGAACTGCCGGACCCCAATGCGACCTCGCTGGCGATCCTCGGTTGGGCCAATCCCGATCGCAACGAGCTGGCACGTGCGGTGTTACGTGAGCTCGGCGGTCGCGTCGAGCATTGGCGGGCCACGAGGGGTGTCGACGATCAGCTGTTGGCGGACTACCGAGCGCGCAGTGTCACTTTGGGGTCGAAGGTGCGCGCCGAGCTGCCGGGCGAGCGTGAACTGATCGGCGTCGCCGTCGGGCTCGGCAATGATGGACAGCTCCGTATCGAGAGTGCCGATGGCACCGTCACCGCGGTCACGGCGGGCGACATAACGCATCTGCGCCCGCTCGGCGAGCAGTAAAGTCGCTGCACGTGGGGTATCCGGAGAACGTGCTCGCCGACGATGAGCAGGTGGTGTTGCACCACCATCCGCACTGGAAGCGACTGATCGGCCCGGCGCTGGTGCTGATTCTGTCCACCGGCGCAGCCGCCTTTGTCGCCGCGATGGTCGACAACACCGACTGGCAAGCCACCGCCAAGAACGTGGTGATGATCGCTATCGGCGTTGTCTGGCTGGTGCTGGTCGGCTGGCTGAGCGTATGGCCATTCCTGAACTGGCTGACCACGCATTTCGTCATCACCGATCGGCGTGTGATGTTCCGTCACGGATTGTTGAGCCGTTCGGGAATCGACATCCCGCTGGCACGGATCAATAGCGTCGAGTTCCGGCATGGCCTGGTGGACAGAATTTTGCGCACCGGCACGCTGATCATCGAATCGGCGTCACAGGACCCGCTGGAATTTCATGAGATACCGCGAGTGGAATACGTCCACTCGCTGCTGTATCACGAGGTCTTCGACACCCTCGGTTCCGAGGAGGGCGACAGCCGCTCCACCGGGCGCGGCCGCGAACGGCCCCCTGCCACGTGATGCGCTGAGCCGTACAGGCCGCGGCCGACTTCGGTGCCGTGATGCACTGTGGTGCTGTTGGGCAGCCCTGTGTGCGGGTGCAAGGTAGTGACGTCTTCCGATTCGGCGTCTGAGGCGTCGTCCTGCTCGGTCTCGCCGGTCACCAGGGTGACGGGGGACTGGTCATGGCGCCCGAACTCGTCGGGAAACACCCACCGGCGAAAGGCCCAGAACCGGAACGCCATCTGCAGCAGATTGCCAATGAGGTATGCGCTGATGAAGTCGGCGATGTTCTCAACCGTCAGGCTCACGTTCGGCACGCGCAGCTCGAGGACGTAACTCGACACCCACAGCGGGAACATGGCGATGAGCACGCCGATGCCGCTGACCGCGAAGAACAGCAGCGCCTCGTGGTGCCGTTCGCGGCCACCGCGGTCTCGGAAGCTCCACTCCCTGTTGAGGATGTAGGAGGCGATGACGGCGATGATGCCGGAGATGATCTTCGCGGTGAGGGGCTTGGGCTCCAGGATCGTCAGCTTGAGCGCGTAGAAGATGCCCGAGTCGATGATGAACGTGGTTCCACCGACGATCGCGAACTTGATCAGCTCGTGGTGCTGCTCGGCGACAGGCCGGATGAACCGGGGAAGCCGGGCGATGGTGGCATCGGCGAAAGACACAAATGGCGAGTGTACGGAAGATGGCATGGCAGCGCGAAGCGGTCCGTCGACTTCACTGGGTACGGGCGTGTGTGTGATTGCCGTGTTTCGGCTGCTGACGACGGCTGGGACGGACCGTTCCGGCGGGACCGTGTGGCCAGCATGACAACATATGTCTGTGTCCGAAACTCCCGTCGTCACCATGATCGGTGGTGGTCAGCTGGCCCGGATGACCCACCAGGCGTCGATCGCGCTCGGTCAGACGCTGCGGGTGCTGGCTCACGCGGCCGATGAGCCGGCGGCTCAAGTCACCCCTGATGTCGTGCTGGGTTCGCATACCGATCTGGATGATCTGCGCCGGGCGGCCAAGGGTGCGACCGTGCTGACCTTCGATCACGAGCACGTCCCCACCGCGTTTCTGGAGACGCTGCAGAGCGAGGGCGTCAACGTGCAGCCGCCGCCGACTGCGCTCATTTACGCGCAGGACAAGACGTTCATGCGGCGCAAACTCAAGAGCATCGGTGCTCCGGTACCGGGCTTCGCGGACATCAGGACCGTCGCCGATGTCGATAAGTTCGCGGCCGAGACGGGTAGCCGGGTGGTGCTGAAGGCGGTACGGGGCGGATACGACGGCCGCGGCGTGTGGATCACCGATGATCTGGACGAGGCACGCGCGGTGGCCGCCGAGCAACTGGCGGCCGGAGTGGAACTGCTCGCCGAGGAACGCGTCGATATGCGCCGTGAACTTTCGGCGATGGTGGCCCGTTCACCCTTTGGACAGGGCGCCGCCTGGCCCGTGGTGGAAACCGTTCAGCGGGATGGGATTTGCGCCGTGGTGATCGCCCCGGCCCCGGGCCTGCCGGAGGGAACGGCGATGGAGGCCGAGCAGCTGGCACTGCGCATCGCTACCGAGCTGGGCGTCACCGGGTGTCTGGCGGTGGAGCTGTTCGAAACCAATGACGGCCGGCTGCTGGTCAACGAGCTGGCGATGCGCCCACACAACTCCGGGCATTGGAGCATGGACGGTGCGCGGACCGGACAATTCGAACAGCACCTGCGTGCGGTACTCGACTACCCGCTGGGCTCCACCGAACAGCTGGCGCCCGTGACCGTGATGGCCAACGTGCTGGGTGCACACGAGACGCCCGCGATGTCACTGGATGAACGGATGCACCACCTGATGGGCCGCATCCCGGAGGCGAAGGTGCACTTGTACGGCAAGGGTGAGCGCGCGGGCCGCAAGCTCGGGCATGTGAATATTCAAGGCCGCTCGGATGGTTCGGCGGCGGATCCGCAGTACGTGGCCGAGGTGCGGGAGCGCGCCGAGCGGGCCGCGCACTGGTTATCGCACGCGGTATGGACCGACGGATGGACGGAAGGGCACTAGGGATGGTGAGCGCACGGGTCGGCCTGATCATGGGCAGCGACAGTGACTGGTCGGTGATGTCGGATGCCGCGAATGCTTTGGCGGAGTTCGAGATTCCATTCGAAGTGGGTGTTGTCTCGGCGCATCGAACGCCGGGGCGCATGCTGGAGTACGCACAAACAGCAGCGGACCGCGGCATTCAGGTGATCATCGCCGGGGCCGGCGGGGCTGCCCATCTGCCGGGCATGGTGGCCTCGGCGACCCCCTTGCCGGTCATCGGCGTCCCGGTACCGCTCGCGCGATTGGACGGTCTGGACTCCCTGTTGTCCATCGTGCAGATGCCCGCAGGCGTGCCGGTGGCAACGGTGTCCATCGGTGGAGCCCGCAATGCGGGACTGCTTGCCGCGCGGATCCTCGGAGTCTCCGATCAGGTGTTGCGGGAGAAGGTTGTCGCCTTCCAAGCGAGCATGGAAGCAACGGTTCTCGAGAAGGATGCGGCGCTGCAGCGCAGACTATTAGGCGACTAAATTGACCTTGACGTACAGTTAACGGCGACTAACTGTTCGATCCTGGAGGCTGTGATGGCTGGAAACCCGTCGTTTGACCTGTTCAAGCTGGCAGAGGAGCACGACGAGCTGCGTTCGGCGATCCGTGGTCTGGCCGAGAAGGAGATCGCTCCTTACGCCAAGGATGTCGACGAGAAGGCGCGTTTCCCGCAGGAAGCCCTTGATGCGCTGGTCGCCTCGGGCTTCAACGCCGTACACGTGCCCGAGGAGTACGAGGGTCAGGGCGCCGATAGCGTGGCCTCCTGCATCGTCATCGAGGAGGTGGCGCGCGTCTGCGCTTCATCCTCGCTGATTCCGGCGGTGAACAAGCTGGGCACCATGGGCCTGATTCTCAGCGGCTCCGAGGAGCTGAAGCGGCAGGTGTTGCCGTCCATCGCCAGCGGTGAGGCGATGGCCTCCTACGCGCTGTCCGAGCGTGAGGCCGGTAGCGACGCGGCCAGCATGCGCACCCGCGCGAAGGCCGACGGTGACGACTGGGTGATCAACGGCAGCAAGTGCTGGATCACCAACGGCGGCAAGTCTTCCTGGTACACCGTGATGGCGGTGACCGATCCCGAGAAGAAGGCCCACGGTATCTCGGCGTTCATGGTGCACAAGGACGACGAGGGATTCACCGTCGGCCCGCTGGAGCACAAGCTCGGCATCAAGGGCTCGCCGACGGCAGAGCTCTACTTCGAGAACTGTCGGATTCCGGGCGACCGGATCATCGGGCAGCCGGGTACCGGTTTCAAAACCGCGCTGGAGACGCTGGATCACACCCGTCCCACCATCGGTGCGCAGGCCCTCGGGATCGCGCAGGGTGCGCTGGACCAGGCCATCGCATACACCAAGGATCGCAAGCAGTTTGGCCGGTCCATTAGTGATTTCCAGGGTGTGCAGTTCATGCTCGCCGATATGGCGATGAAGGTCGAAGCCGCCCGCCTGTTGGTGTACACCGCCGCGGCGCGTGCCGAGCGTGGCGAGAAGAGCCTGGGCTTCATCTCCTCGGCATCCAAGTGCTTTGCCTCCGATGTGGCCATGGAGGTCACCACCGACGCCGTGCAGCTGTTCGGTGGCGCCGGATACACCACAGACTTCCCGGTGGAGCGGATGATGCGCGATGCCAAGATCACCCAGATCTACGAGGGCACCAACCAGATTCAGCGCGTCGTGATGTCTCGCGCACTGCTTGGCTAACTCGCGCTAGGAGAGGGTGCGGGTGACCTTCTCGGAGACAACTCGCCGCTCTTGTGCGGCAGGGTCCGGATTGGCCACCTGCACCAGCGAGGCTTCAGCGATGAGCACCGCCAGAAGATTGGTGGTCAGCGTGTCCGGGGTATCCCAGGAGCCCGAGCTTAGCACCCGATCCTCGGCGGTGATGCC
Source organism: Mycobacterium sp. D16R18 (assembly GCA_002013775.1). Classification (GTDB taxonomy): domain Bacteria; phylum Actinomycetota; class Actinomycetes; order Mycobacteriales; family Mycobacteriaceae; genus Mycobacterium. The sequence goes on along the minus strand of MAFD01000002.1, from coordinate 267,064 downwards.
CTGTGCCGCTGCACTTTCCTGTGCGGCGGCGGCAACCTCTTCGACGCTGCGCCCGTTCAACGCGGGCCCAGCGCCCGCGGGTGAGAACCGGTCTCCGTGCACCCGGACCGCCGTCGAATAGTCGGTCAATCCGAGCGGCAGGTTGGGCACTGGGCGCCCGAAGGCATCAAGGGAGAGCACGCACACCTCGTCGGCGTCCGGTTCGTTACCGGGCGTGCAGAACGCGACATCGGAGCTGTCCTCGCCGTTGAGCACCACTTCGGCACCGGCCCACCAGATTCCGAGGAGCACGCCCGCGGTCTGCCAATGCGCGGGTAGCCGCACCGCGACCGTGGACCCGGGCCCCGCGCCGAACTCGTCGCGCAGCATGTTGGCGGTCTTGGCTGCCCAGTTGGCCAGCGTCACCGTCGAGAGTTCGATGCGTTCGCCGGTGGTGTCGTCGTAGTAGGTGATTCGCGGCGCCGGACTGTTCGCGTCGCCCAGCAGCAGGGAGGTGAGATTCATCAGTTGACGCAGCGCGGTCCGTTGGCCGCGGTGAAGATGGGCGACGGTGGCGGCGGGGGCGCGTCTTCCTCTGTGGTGGAACCACTCTCCGCGGACGCCAGCGTGGTATCCCGTCCGGACCCTGGGCCGTGGTAGTCGCTGGACAGCACCACACGGACGGTGCGCTCGGGCAGACCCTGTTTCTCGACCACCTGCAACCCCAACGCCTCGGCCACCGCCTTGGCACCTACGTCGTCCTGCTTGGCGGCCTGGACCTGGCTGCTACCCGCGTGGTCGGCATCATTGTTGCCGATCTTGCCCGCGGTGAATCCCTTGCCCACCAACAGTTCCGACACCGCAGCGGCGAGGCCGTTGATCTCGGTCTCATTGACCACGTCGGCGGTCGTTTGGTCCTTGGAGTAGGTGGCCTGTTCGGTCTTGCCTTCGGCCTGCTGGTCCAGCAGGCCGGATACCCAGCTGCGCACCTGATCGGGATCGACCTTCACCACGCTCTGCGCACCGTCCTCGGTCCAGCCGTCCTCACGCAGGATGGGAATGGTCGCGAACGCCACGTTGCCCCCGGACAGCTTCTGCAACTGCTGGATGAAGTCCATGACGTCCCAGCCCTCGCTGAGCACCACGGTGCGCGTGATCGCGTCGCGAAGCTTGCTCAGGGTCGTTCCGTTGGTCAGTGTCCCTCCCGACAGCGCCGAATGCGCCAAGGAGGACATCACCACCTGCTGGCGGACCACGCGATCCAGGTCACCGCGGGGCAGGTCGTGGCGTTGCCGCACGAAGCTCAACGCGTTCGGGCCGTCGAGCGTCTGCGGACCGGCGGGGAAGTCGGCTCCCGACATCGGTTCGTACACGGCCTCGTTGAGGCACACGTTGACGCCACCCAACGCGTTGGTCATCAGCACGAATCCGAGCATGCTGACCTCGGCGTAGCGGTCGACGGTGACACCGGTGAGCTTCGCCACCGTCTGGGTCAGCGCCGCGCGCCCGGCATCTACGGACTCGCGCTCGGCCGCCTCGAGGGTCTCACCGGATTCGACGCGCTTCTGCCGGTCATTCTCTTTGGCTTCGCCGTAGACGCCGTTGATCTTTCCCTTGGTGCCGTCCGGGATGCTGACATACGAGTCGCGGGGGATGGAGATCGCCGTTGCCGATTTTCCGTTGTTGGGGATCCGGATCAGGATGATGGTGTCGGTGTTGGTGGCGGTCTCGTCGCCGGCCCGAAGCATCGATAGCTCGTCCTGCGAAAGCGGATTGCCGTGTGCGTCGCTGCGGCTGTCGACACCCACCATCAGAATGTCGGTCGCGCCGTCATTGGGTTTCCCGGCGTTGCCGAACAGGCCCGGCAGATCGAACCGGGCGATGTTCGGATCGATATTGCCGATCCTTCCCCAGGCGGCCCCGGTGACCACCATGACGGCGATAGCAGCCAGCGTGGCGATACCCCGCCACAGTGGGCGTGGTGTCTCCGTCTGCGATGAGCCGCTCGCGCGAAGAGCGTGAGGGTCGGTCACGGTCATCCGTTTCTTTCCGGGCCGGGCGTTCGCCGGGCAACGAGTCTCAAGCCTCGTCAAGGCTACGTCGGGGCAACGCACATCCTTCGGAAGCGAAGTCGGCGTGCCAGACTCTCGGTGTGCTTGTTATCACCGGAGCGGGTGGCCAGCTCGGCACCCATCTCATTGCTCGCGCCGCGCTTCGCGATCTCCCGATCCGTCCTCTGAACTCGGCTGACTGGGATATTACCCGCGACGGCGTACCTGAAGGTGCGGTTGCTGCGGGCGACACCGTCATCAATTGTGCGGCGTACACGGCTGTGGATGCCGCGGAAAACGACGAGGCCAGGGCCTACGCGGTTAACGCCGAAGGGGCCCAGAGGGTGGCCCAGGCATGTCGTGAGGTTGGCGCCAGATTGATCCATATCTCCACCGACTACGTGTTCAGCGGCGAATTCGGTGACGCCGGCCCACGCCCCTACCGCCCGGGTGACGCGACGGCTCCGGCCGGCGTCTACGCACGCACCAAGGTCGCCGGAGAACGCGCCGTTCACGATGTCTTGCCGACAGCCCAGGTGGTGCGTACGGCGTGGGTCTACACGGGAATCACCGGCGATTTCGTGGGCGTCATGAGGCGATTGGCGGCCGGGGACGGGCCGGTGCGGGTGGTGACGGATCAGACCGGGTCCCCGACGTACGCCGCAGACCTCGCGGAAGCGCTGTTGGACCTGGCGGCCTCCGACGTGCAGGCTCCGATCCTGCATGCGGCCGGCGGCGGTGTGGTCAACCGGTTCGACTGGGCAAAGGCCGTGTTCGAGCTGGTCGGGGCGGATACCTCGCGATTGCAGCCCTGCCTGTCCGTCGATTTTCCGAGCGCCGCGCCCCGGCCGGTGTACACGGCGCTGGACGGCGATCATTGGGCCGACGCGGGGCTGGCGCCGCTGCGCCCATGGCGGGACGCGCTGGCTGAGGCGCTGGCCACAAACTAGGGGTGGGTACCCTCAAGCACCGTGCCTGATCCCCTTCGCCCGAGTGGCTCGTCGGTTTTACCCGAGCAGCTCGCCGTGGTGACGGTGACGTATTCGCCCGGCGAGCACCTAGACCGCTTCCTGCGCACGCTGCGCCATGCCACCGATCGCCCCGTGCGGGTGATCCTCGCCGACAACGGCTCCACCGACGGAGTGCCAGAAGTGGCCGCCGAAGAGCCCGATGTGGAACTCCTCCGCACCGGGGGCAATGTCGGCTATGGGAAGGCCGCCAACCTGGGAGTAGCGCAGGTCGATCCCGACGCCGAGTGGATTGTGATCGCGAACCCCGATGTGCAGTGGGGCCCGGGAAGCATTGATGCGCTGCTTGAGGTGGCGCAGCGCTGGCCCGCGGCGGGTGCGCTGGGTCCGCTGATTCGTGAACCTGACGGCTCGGTGTATCCCTCGGCACGGGTGGTGCCAAGCCTCTCCGGGGGCGCGCTTCATGCGCTGCTGGGATCGGTATGGCCCACCAATCCGTGGACCGCGGCATACCGCCAGGACCGGATGGAACCGTCCGAGCGTGTCGTCGGATGGCTCTCGGGGTCGTGCCTGCTGCTTCGGCGTAGGGCCTTCGACGCCATCGGCGGATTCGATACGCGCTACTTCATGTACATGGAGGACGTCGATCTCGGGGACCGGCTCGCGCGCGCGGGCTGGCAGAACGTGTACGCGCCCAGCGCGGAGGTTGTGCATGCGAAAGGCCATGCGGCCGGGCGTGACCCCGCTCGCAGTCTTACCGCGCATCACGACAGCGTCTACATCTATCAATCCGACCGGCACCCGCACTGGTGGCAGGCGCCGTTGCGCTGGAGCATTCGGAGCGCGCTGGCGGCTCGATCTGCGATCGTGGTGCGCGCGGCGGTCCGCGCCAATCGGCGTCGGGACAAGCAAGGAGATGGGAATGCCTGAGAGTGTTGTATCTGGCAGTGCTGAATCGGGCATCGTGGTTGAATCGGGCACCGTGAAAGCCGATGCCGTCATCTTGGTGGGAGGGCAGGGCACCCGACTGCGCCCGCTGACCCTCTCGGCGCCCAAGCCGATGCTGCCGATCGCCGGCTTCCCGTTCCTGACACATGTGTTGTCGCGGGTAGCGGCGGCCGGGATTGACCACGTGGTGCTCGGGACGTCCTACAAGGCCGAGGTCTTCGAGTCGGAGTTCGGCGACGGGTCCAAGCTGGGCCTGTCGATCACGTACGTCACAGAAACAGAGCCACTGGGCACTGGCGGGGCCATCCGGAATGTGTTGCAGCATCTGCGGCACGACACCGCCCTCGTCTTCAACGGTGATGTGTTGTCCGGTCTGGATCTGAAAGATCTTCTCGCGCACCACGAGCAGACTCAGGCCGACCTGACACTGCACCTGGTGCGCGTTGGCGACCCGCGCGCGTTCGGTTGTGTGCCTACCGATTCCGATGGTCGTGTCACTGCGTTTCTGGAGAAGACAGAGGATCCGCCCACCGATCAGATCAACGCCGGGTGTTACGTGTTCCGGCGTGAGCTGATCGAGCAGATCCCCTCTGGTCGGCCGGTCTCGGTTGAGCGAGAGGTCTTTCCAGGGCTGCTGAGCAGTGGCGTCAAAGTGTGCGGATACGTGGACACCAGCTATTGGCGCGACATGGGAACTCCCGAGGACTTCGTGCGTGGCTCGGCGGACCTGGTGCGCGGCATCGCGCCGTCACCGGCGATCCCCGAACATCCGGGTGAGGCGCTGGTGCACGACGGCGCCTCGGTGGCGCCGGGCGCGCTCGTCATCGGTGGCACCGTGGTGGGTCGGGGAGCCGAAATCGGCCCGGGGGCAAGGCTTGACGGTGCGGTCATCTTCGACGGTGCGCGCATCGAAGCGGGTGCCGTGGTGGAACGCTCCATCATCGGATTCGGCGCTCGCATCGGTCCGCGGGCTCTGGTGCGCGACGGTGTGATCGGTGACGGTGCCGACATCGGCGCGCGGTGCGAGCTACTGCGCGGAGCCCGGGTGTGGCCCGGAATCACCATTCCCGACGGTGGTATCAGGTACTCGTCGGACGTCTAGGCTCCCGGCCGCAGGTCGGCGTCGGATGGCGCGTATTCGGCGGCCGAGCTGAACATGCCTGAGGGGTTGGCGTTCTCGATGATCGTCGACGCCTTCGTGCTCGACAGCGGATTGTTCAGCGAGTCTTGGGTGCCGAAGAACGGCAGCAACAGGGGTGTGGTCGCTCCGGAGGCCTGCACCATCGTGAAGATCCGCAACACGGGGTGATCGGACACCAGTTCCTCGATGACACCGCGGGACGCGAATTGAGTTTCGGTGCACAACGCCTTACCGCCCAAGAAATCGTGGACCACGGTTGATTCGCGCAGGAACCCGATGACGTCCTGGCCGAGTGCCATCTGGGGGGAGTAGCAGGTGCGTGTTTCCTTGACCGATCGGTGGGTGACCGCGATGACGGTGACTTTCATGACCGCTAACCGGACAGTGCGGGAGTCGATATCGATGATGGTGGTGCCCTGGTTCGTCGATCCCGGAGCCAAGAAGGCCCCACCGGCCGAGCCTGAGGAACCGGCGTATATCAGTCGGGCATGGGCGGGCATCGCCGGAGTTTCGCGATAGTCGCCGAACTGACTCCCGAGCGCATTCAGGTGCGAGGCGACGACCTCGGGTGTGGGGGGCTCTGGAGGTGTGCCCCTGGGGTACACGACGACGCGGGTCAGGCTGGCCGGGACGTCGACGCGAAACGATCCACGGTTGTGGAACGTGGTCTTCGCCAGCAGATGGATGATGGGACCGGTTGAGCCGATCGGCGATAATTCGGTCTGCACGTCGATCAGCGGAAGTGAACTGTGTGGCGTGTACTCGTTCTGAATCCAGAACTGCACCAACCCAATCAGGGGAAACAGTGCGACGACGGCGATGCCGGTCCTGGTGAGGGCGCCCGCCGCGTACCGACTCAGGTACAGCACCCAGCACAAGGCAACGGCCCCTAACCCCAACGCGATTCCCGTGATGCCCCAGATCTGGCTGGCGGGACTGCGCAGGTCGAGTAGCCACACATAGGTGGCGAGGCACACCACGAAGACCTGACTGACAAGCGCGGTGAGCACTGAGCTGTGTGTGTACTTGACAATCGCCCCGATCGCCAGCGCGCAGGTGATGCCGATAGCGAGGAGCAGCGCCGTCCCCAGCAGGTCCCACGCGTTCTGAGTCAGTGTGGCGTTCCAGACGGCCAGCCACAACACGATCGCGCCATCGAGGGCCACGCACAGCACCAGCAGCGCCCGGATCCGCGGCCGCAGGTCGCCGAGCGTGAACGTATGGTGAGGCTCGGCCTCATCGGGGGATCGCTCTGGGTCGTCCTTCGCGATTTTCGCGGTGGCACCAAAGGGGGTCTCAATTTTGATTTCCATGCGCGCACCTCACCGACTAACCGCTGATGAGGGCACGATACGACGGTCGATGACGTTAGATACGCGTAATGCACTACCTGACTTCACGCGGCTCTGGTCGCGCTCAGCGCAGACGTGCCCGCGCCCGTTGCGCCAACACCACGACCGAGGCGTCTTCATCCGGAATCTGATCGATGGGCCACCAGCGCAGGTCGAGTGATTCGTCGCTGACGGTGATCTGTGCGCCTTCGGGTGCATGCGCCAAGAACTGCAGATCAAGATGGCGTGTCGGCACGCCCAGTGAGCACGTGATCGGATGTACGTGTATTCCAAGAAGATTCGATGCCAGGGTGAGATTCGCGATCCCCGACTCCTCGGTGGCCTCGCGCAGGGCAGCGTCCTGGATGGTGGAGTCTTCCTCTTCGCAGTGGCCGCCTAGCTGCAGCCACTTACCAACGCGCGGGTGCAGGGTCAGTAGCGCCTGCGATCCGTCGTGATTGACCACCAGCGCCGAAGCGGTGATATGGCCGGCGGCACTGCGGCGACGGCAGGCGTCCGGGTTGGCGTCGAGGAAGGCCAGTACGGAATGCCGGAGGCTGTCCTGCTCCGCGTCGGGAGCCTTCCACGACGAGAGCAGCTCGACGGCAGAAGCTTGCAGTCCCGACGGTGCCTGATGTTCTTCGCCTGTACGGGTCATCACCGTTCCACCAGCATCTGGCCGGCAGGCAGGGCAGTGCGTGGTGTCAATCCCTCTTCGGGGTGGCCATCGGGATACCCAATCGCGATGGCACCCATCGGTTCCCATGAGGTGTCGAATTCGAGCTGCCTGCGTACTACGTCTCCGGCGAAGATCGTAGAACCGATCCAGCAGCTGCCCACACCTCGCGCGGCCAATGCCACCAGGAGCGCCTGCACTGCGGCGCCGACGGCAACGGTGAACATGGTGCGTTCCGCCGCATTCCGGCGTTCGTCGGGATAGTCATGTGCGCCGTCGGGTACCAGGAACGGAATCACCACCTCCGGTGCGTCATAGAGGATCTGTCCGCGTGTCACCCGCTTCTGAACCGACTCGGGGGTGCGGCCGTCCCCGCTGAGGTCGACGGTCCACGCCTGCTTCATGGCGTCCAGCAGTTCGCGTCGTCTCGTCAGATCCCGCACCCACACGAATCGCACCGGATGGGTGTGATGCGGCGCGGGCGCGGTCAGTGCTTCGCCGATGGCTTCGCGTAGCAGGTCGGGATCGACTGCGATGTCGGCGAATTGCCGGATCGAGCGGCGCACCAGTACCGCGTCGCGGCGCCCCTGCTCCAATGCCTCTGCGGTGCCGAGCCAGAACAAGTCGTCCGGGCCCGAGCGCTGGAGATCGCGAGCGACACTGCCGTCATCGGATACGGACAGGCCGCGCACCACCGCGACCGGCACGTCGGTCAGCTTGCCCTTGACAAGGTCGGCGGCAGCGGCGATTTCATCGGCGATGGCCACCTCTGTCACCTGAAGTTCGTTGCCGTGCTTATCTTTTGCACCGGCATAGCCGTAGAGGACGGAGATGCCCGAAGAGCCGATGGCCGCATCGGTCTGGCCGTTGCGCCAGGCCCGGCCCATGGTGTCGGTGATCACCACCGCTACGTTCACGCCCAGTTGGCGTGACAGTGCGGCCCGCACTGCCGCAGCGCTGGCATCGGGGTCAACGGGGAGCAGCACGAGTTCGGCGGTGTCCACATTGGATGCGTCGATTCCGGCGGCGGCCTGCACGATGCCGATGATGTTCTCGGTAATCAGTGTCTTGCCCTTGCGGGCCAGCACGCGGACAGACTCGGAATCGATCAGCTTGCGCCGTAAGCTGTCTCGCGCCTCGGGGTCGGTGGGCGCGGCCACGATTCGGCCCTCGGCCTTGGAAACGATCTTACTAGTGATCACGATCACATCGCCGTCGCGAACCCACGGTGCCGCCTCGGCGATGGCCCCGGCGACGTCGTCACCAGGGCGGAATTCCGGCAGGCCCGGAACGGGTAGGATCTCTACCGGAGCCGCTGAACCATGTTCGGGTGCAGGGGAATCCGCAGGTGGGGTCATAGGGTAACTCCGGCCAGGTCAAGTCCCGCACGCACCATCGCCGCCGTCGCGTCCGGGTCGGTCATGAGCAGCGGAACCGACCGTACCTGAACTCCCGCAATGTGAGCGGCGTCACCCTCGTCGACCAGCCAGCCATCCAGGATGCCGGTCTGTGAACGGGCGCCGAAGTGTTCCCCGACACCTTGCGAGCTCACCTCAACACCGATCACGCGCAAACATTCGTCGGCCATTCCGCGGAGCGGCTTGCCGGACACGATCGGCGAGTACCCGATGACCGGAGCGGGGGTTGTGCGGAGCGCCCCGCGAACTCCGCCGACCGCCAGGACCGCCCCGATGCTCACCACCGGATTGGACGGAGCCAGCAATACGACATCGGCCTCGCCGATGGCCTCGGCAACACCCGGGCCGGCCTTTGCTTCGTCGGCGCCGACGAACGCGAAGCTGTGCGTGGGGACCTGCGCGCGGTGCTGCACCCACCACTGCTGGAAATGGATGGCGCGCTGCTCTCCATCGGCGGGGTCGGTGATCACCACGTGGGTCTCGCAGCGGTCGTCGCTGGCGGGTAACAGCCGGACTCCGGGCTGCCATCGATTGCATAACGCTTCGGTGACCGCTGATAGCGGGTAACCGGCTCGCAGCATTTGGCTGCGTATCAGGTGAGTGGCCAGGTCCCTGTCGCCGAGCGAGAACCAGTCGGGCTGGGCGCCGTAGGCCGCTAGCTCCTCCATGGCGTTCCAGGTCTCGCCGCGGTGTCCCCAGCCCCGCTCCGGGTCGACCCCTCCGCCCAGGGTGTACATGCAGGTGTCCAGGTCAGGGCAGATCCTGACACCATGCATCCAGGCGTCGTCGCCAATGTTCACGATGGCGTTTATCTGATGCTTGCTGGAGTCTGATCCGAGCAAGCGCTGGACGCCGAGCAGGAAGCGCGCTCCGCCGACGCCGCCGACGAGGACGGTGAGTTTCACGCTGACCCAGACTAGTGCGCCGGCAATGATGCGACACGCCACGAGGGCGCCACGCCGATTTTGTCGGTCGCAGATGGTATGAATTTTCGTCCTTCGCTTGACCCCGGCAGCGAACACGTGTGTAATCACACCAGTGTCATTCCTCGGGCTGAGTTTGGAAGTTACAGGCGCAGACCGGGATTCGATCACATGTTCGAATGGGAATGGCCGAGAAAACGAAGATGTGGCACAAAACCGGGCATTACGAGCTGTATTGGGATGCAAGAGGAACAGTGAGGAGGCGGGACGATGCTGTTCGGGCGCAATGAATTTGGCGTACACGACGAGCTGAGTTCCGGCGTTGGCACGGGTGCGACGGGCTTGCCGCCCGTACGTCCGCATCTGACGTTGGTGCAGAACGATTTTGATGCGCTGATCGGTGTAGCTGACGATCAGTGGCAAGAGAAGGCACTGTGCGCACAGACCGATCCCGAGGCGTTCTTCCCTGAGAAGGGTGGGTCGACTCGCGAGGCCAAGCGCATCTGCCAGGGCTGCGAGGTCAAGGACGAGTGCCTTGAGTCCGCGCTGGCCAACGACGAGCGGTTCGGCATCTGGGGTGGATTGTCCGAGCGTGAGCGTCGTCGCCTGAAGCGGGGCATCATCTAGCTCCGCGTTTCTATGCTCGACTAGGGCGGGTTAATCGCCCTCGTCGGTGATGGATGGGTCGATCACCGACGGTTCCACCCCCAAGTGGGTGGCGACCTGCGCGACCAGTAGATCGTGCAGGAGATCCGACAAATCCCCAGATTTCTTCGCGCGTAATTCAATCGGCTTGCGGAATAGGACAATTCGCGCCCGGGTGGTGTTACCCCGGGTGTCCACACCAGCAGGAATCAGCCTTGCCAGCGGGATCGGTCCGTCCGCGATGACCTCCGGCGGCCACTGCACCGACTCCGGATCTTTGGGCTGGATGCGGGGAATCTCATCGACCGCGACGTCCAGACCCTCCAGTCGTGACTGCCACGCCCGCTCGATCGGCTCGTAGGCCTCCAGGACCGCCATATCGAAACGCTCGGCGCGTGAGCGCCAGCCGGGAACTGTCGGCGGTAGGAGGGGGCCGCGGAAATCGCGCCCCCTTCGAGAGCCCTGCGAGCTCGACCCGCTAGCCGAGCCGCCGCGCCGTCCGTCACGTGACATACGAGAAATGGTAACGGTGTGGCTCCTGTGGCTGACGAATAACAACGACCCGGTCACCCCGGGGTCTCTGCCCGATCACCGGAGGGTCTCGGTCGGTTCACAGCGCGTGTCTGCGGGTCGGAACGTGTTTGCGCACGCTAGCCTCAACGTTTGTGAGAGCCCCCCGTCGTTGCTGTCGGCCCGGGTGCCCGAGTCCCGCCGTGGCGACGTTGACATTCGTCTACGCGGACTCGACGGCCGTGGTCGGGCCGCTGGCCACGTCCAGCGAGCCGCATTCGTGGGATCTGTGTGCGCAGCACGCGAGCCGGATCACCGCGCCCCGTGGGTGGGAGCTCGTCCGGTACAACGGCCCCTTGCCATCGAATCCCGAGGACGACGACCTGGTTGCCCTGGCCGACGCGGTGCGCGAACCTGCCGGTGTCCGGGTGGCCGCGGCTGGATTCAGCGAGCCGGCACTCGATATGGGATCGCGAGCCACCTCGGCTGCCCCCAGGCCCGTGCATCCGGCTCCGGTCGGGCGGCGCCGTGGGCATCTGCGGGTTCTGCCTGATCCAGCCGAGTAACTCTGATCAGGTACTTTCGGCTCGGCCTGATGACATTCTGTAGCCTCTCGCCGGACGTTCACGTTGGATACTCGCCGACCACTAGGCTGGCCAGCGACACCTAACGTCCCCTTTCTCGATAGATCAATAGGAGCACTCTCGTCATGGCCCGGTCCGCCGACGCTGTCCACGCAATCATCAAGGCGTACGACGTCCGTGGCCTCCTGGGTGAGCAGATCGACGAGTCGTTTGTATTCGACGTGGGCTCCTCGTTCGCGCGGCTGGTCAAAGCCGAGCGGGCGGACGACGCCGCGACGCTGCGGATCGTGGTGGGTCGCGACATGCGGGACTCGTCGCCAGGGCTGGCACAGGCGTTCACCGAGGGTGTTACCGCACAGGGTGTCGATGTCGTGTTGATCGGGCTCGCATCCACCGACCAGCTGTATTTCGCTTCGGGGTTGTTGGACTGTCCGGGGGCCATGTTCACCGCCAGTCACAATCCGGCTGCCTACAACGGAATCAAACTATGCCGCGCGGGTGCCAAGCCGGTAGGCAAGGACACCGGCCTGTCCATCATCAGCGATGAGTTGATCAACGGTGTGCCGGTCTATGACGGTCCGGCGGGCACCATCTCTGAGCGCGATGTCCTCGCCGAGTACGGCGAGTTCCTGCGGTCACTGGTTCAGTTGAGTGGGGCGCGCCCGCTTCGGGTGGCAGTGGATGCGGGAAACGGCATGGCCGGGCACACCACACCGGAGGTGTTGGGCACGATTTCGTCGATAGCGCTCGCGTCGTTGTACTTCGAGTTGGACGGTAATTTCCCCAACCACGAGGCCAATCCGCTCGATCCCGAGAACCTGCGCGATCTACAGGCCTTCGTCCTTTCCGAAGGGGCCGACATCGGGCTGGCCTTCGACGGCGACGCCGACCGGTGTTTTGTGGTCGACGAGCGCGGACGGGCCGTATCTCCCTCCGCGGTCACCGCTTTGGTGGCGCGCCGAGAGCTGGAGCGGGAAATCGGCGGCACCGTCATCCACAACCTGATCACCTCGCGTGCCGTCCCGGAGCTCGTCGTCGAGCACGGGGGAACGCCGGTGCGGTCCCGAGTCGGTCACTCGTATATCAAGGCGTTGATGGCCGAGACGGGGGCGATCTTCGGCGGTGAACACTCCGCGCACTACTACTTCCGGGACTTCTGGGGTGCCGACTCCGGCATGCTCGCGGCGCTGCATGTACTGGCGGCTCTCGGTGAGCAGGACCGGCCGCTCTCGGATCTCATGTCTGATTACGAGCGGTACGCGTCTTCGGGCGAGATCAACTTCCGCGTTGCGAATGCCAAGGCATGTATCGATGAGGTACTGAAGTCTTTTGGCACCCAAATAGTTTCGATCGACCATCTCGATGGTGTCACCGTCGACATCGGCACCGGGACGTGGTTCAACCTGCGCACCTCGAATACCGAGCCATTGCTGCGCCTCAATGTGGAGGCGCGCACCGACGAAGATGTGGCGGCCGTGGTCGCCCGCGTCACCGAGTTGGTTGACCGCACCGAGGCCGCGACCTGATGAACGTCACCATCGACCTGGACGACGCCGAGGCGCTGTTGGCGGCGGATCGCGATGGCTCGCTGCAGGCCGCGTCGATGGCCGGCTCGCAGGTGCGTGCGGTCGGCACTGCCATCGCGGAGGGCGCCCTGGAGCCTCTTCAGTCCGAAGACCGGTCGCGCGCGGTTGTCTGGGTCGCGGGTCGCGGCACCGCCGCCACGGCGGGAGCGGTTCTGGCTGGGGCGCTGTCGGACACGGTGAGCCTTCCGTTCGTGACTGCCACCCGAGCCCCGGTATGGGTGGGCCCGCTCGATGTCATGGTGGTCGCCGGCGACGATGCCGGTGACCCGGCCCTCAGCGCTGCGGTGTCGGTGGGCACGCGACGCGGTGCCCGGGTGGTCATCGCCGCACCCGATGAGGGCCCTTTGGCGTATTCCGGTGCCGGGCGGGCGATTTCGCTGGCGCCCCGTTTGCGGGTCCCGGACACTTTCAGCCTTGCCCACAATCTTGCCGTCGGTGCGGCGGTGCTGGGAGCGCTCGATAAGGCCATTGCACCTGACGTCATGACCATCGCCGACGAGGTGGATGGTGAGGTATCCCGGAACACTGTGGGTCGGGAGGTCTTCACCAACGCCGCCAAGGTGATTGCCATGCGCTTGACCGGTGGTCCCGTGGTGTTCTGCGGAGATCGGTCGGTCACCGTGGCGCTCGCTCAACACGCGGCGGCGACGCTGCTGCGGCTGACGCAGCGCACCGCGACCGCGTGCGGTCTCCCGCAGGCGTTGGCCGCTATGCGGGACACGTTGTCGGGTAGAAGCTCTGGTGAGAGCTCGCTGTTTCATGATGAGTTCATCGATGGTCCTCGCAGTGGTGGTCGACCGCGGATCCTTGCCCTGGCGACCGATAGTGACTACCCATCGGTTGCTTCGAGAATCGACGGTATCGACGAGACCGAGCTGGTGAGCACCACCGATCTCGGCGATGTGGGGGCGCGGCCGTCGGAGCTCGCGCAGCTGATGATGCTCGCAACGCGGCTCGAAATGGCCTCGGTGTACGCCCGGCTTGGCGGGGGGAGATCCGGGCTGTGAATCTGCTCAGGGGGGCGATCAGGACGTACGCCTGGGGTTCGCGGACGGCGATCGCCGAGTTCACCGGACGCCCAACGCCTACACCGCATCCCGAAGCCGAACTGTGGTTGGGTGCGCACCCGGCCGACCCTGCCTACCTGGAAACCAGCAGTGGCGCACAGTCATTGCTCGACGTGGTGGCAGCCGATCCGGCAGGCCAGTTGGGGCCGGCGTCGGTGGCGGAGTTCGGCGATCAACTGCCGTTCCTGCTCAAGGTGCTGGCGGCCGATGAGCCGCTGTCCTTGCAGGCTCACCCCAGTGCGCAGCAGGCGGCCGACGGGTTCGCGCGCGAAGAGGCTGCGGGGATGCCGCTCAACTCTCCCGTGCGCAATTATCGCGATCGCAATCACAAGCCGGAACTGGTTGTGGCGCTGGACCGATTCGAGGCGCTGGCCGGCTTCCGCGATCCCGGCGATACCGTCGAACTCTTTCGCGCTTTGGATGTCGACGCGTTGACGCCGTATGTGAATCTGCTGGCCGGTCAATCCGATGCCGACGGGCTGCGTGCCCTGTTCACCACCTGGATAACCCTGCCTCAGCCAAGCCTGGATCTGTTGGTGCCGTCGGTGCTCGACGGCGCGGTGCGGTATTTGTCCTCGGGGCATGAGCGTTTCGTCGGCGAGGCGCGCACCCTCCTGGAGTTGGGTGAGCGGTATCCCGCCGATGCGGGCGTGCTCGCCTCGCTGTTGTTGAACCGGCTCACCCTGGAACCGGGGGAGGGGATCTACCTGCCCGCCGGAAACCTGCATGCATACCTGCGCGGACTGGCGGTCGAGATCATGGCCAACTCCGATAACGTGCTGCGGGGCGGCCTTACCCCCAAACACGTCGATGTACCCGAATTGCTGCGGGTGCTGGACTTTTCACCTGCTGCCGAGAAGCACCTGCACGTCGAGACCGTCACCGACGGTGCGCAGACTCGGTATCTCACGCCCGCCAAGGAATTCGCGCTATCGCGTTTCGATCTGGTGGATGGCGAGCGCATACCGGTAGGGATCAAGGGGCCGCGCATACTGCTGTGCACCCAGGGCAGCGTGCGGTTGGACGGATCGGGTCCGGACCTCATGGTGCATGCGGGACAGTCGGTGTGGGTGCCGGCCGACGGTGGAAGTGTCACGCTGATCGGGCAGTCCGATGCCCGAGTCTTCATGGCAACAGTCGACGCGGACGCATAGCGATCCACGGGGCAAGTCGCTAAGGGAACAGAAGGAGAGTCGATGTCTGCAGGCGGCAGTAAGAAGGCGATCATCGCGGCGCTGGCGGCCAATGCCGGGATTGCCGCGGCCAAGTTCGTCGGCTTCCTGATCACCGGGAGTTCGTCGATGCTCGCCGAGTCCGTGCACTCGGTGGCGGATACCTCCAACCAGGGCCTGCTGCTCTACGGGCAGCGCGCTGCGAGCAAGGAAGCAGATCGTCTGCACCCGTTCGGATATGGGCGTAGCCGATTCTTCTACTCGTTTGTAGTCGCGCTGGTGCTGTTCACGCTCGGTTCGGTGTTCGCTCTGTACGAGGGCTATCACAAGATCCACGCACCCGAGCATCTTCAGTCGCCCATCGTCGCGATCGTGATCCTGGTGTTGGCGATAGGACTGGAGGGCTACAGCTTCCGTACCGCGTTCGTGGAGTCCAAACCGCTTAAGGGCAAGGCCAGCTGGTGGCAGTTCATCCGCAACTCACGCAACCCCGAGCTTCCCGTCGTGCTTCTCGAAGACACCGGTGCCCTGCTGGGGCTGGCCTTTGCGCTGTTTGGCGTTGGCATGACGATCCTGACGGGTGACCCGGTGTGGGACGGGATCGGCACCATGGCGATCGGTGTGCTGCTGGGCGTCATCGCGATTGTCCTGATGGTCGAGATGAAGAGCCTCCTGATCGGCGAGGGTGCGACCGCGACGCAGGAGCGGGCGATTCTGGACGCGCTGACCGGAACCGATCACGTCGAGCGGGTAATTCATTGCCGTACCCAGTATCTGGGCCCGGAGGAGCTTCTGGTTGCGGCAAAGATCGCGATCGCACCCGACGCGGATCTGCCGCTGGTCGCTGCCACCATTGACGCCGCCGAACGACGGGTGCGCGAGGCGGTACCGATCGCACAGGTGATCTACCTCGAGCCCGATCTGGATCGTTCGACCGTCAATTCTTAGTTAGCCGGTGTGATCAACCATCGTGAGCATGGGGCTTGTGCGAGACTGCCGTAATGCCAGGTAGTGGATTGTGGCGAACGAAGTCTGTCGAACAGTCGATCGCAGACACAGATGAGCCGGAAACAAAGCTCCGTCGGGACTTAACATGGTGGGACCTCACCGTTTTCGGGGTCTCGGTGGTCATCGGAGCCGGTATTTTCACCGTCACCGCATCAACGGCGGCCAATGTCACCGGTCCGGCGATCTCGCTCTCCTTCATCATGGCCGCGATCGGGTGCGGTCTGGCCGCCATGTGCTACGCCGAGTTCGCATCGACCATTCCCGTTGCGGGCAGCGCCTATACGTTCTCCTATGCGACGTTCGGTGAGTTCGCCGCTTGGATCCTGGGATGGGACCTCATTCTGGAGTTCTCAGTTGGCGCGGCCACTGTCGCCAAAGGCTGGTCGAGCTATCTGAGTACGGTTTTCGGGTTCTCCAGTGGCGCAGTGCATCTCGGAGCACTCAAGGTGGACTGGGGTGCGTTTCTCATTGTCTCGGTGTTGACGGTGCTGCTTGCTGTCGGCACCAAGCTGTCCTCACGGGTGTCTCTCGTCATCACCACCGTCAAGGTTCTGGTGGTGCTGCTGGTGATCATCGTCGGTGCGTTCTTCATCAAAGCGTCCAATTACGCGCCGTTCATCCCGCCGGCAGAGGCGGGCAGTTCCAGCAGGACCGGACTGGATCAGTCCCTGTTCTCGTTCATCGCCGGCGGTTCCGGCAGCCAGTACGGCTGGTTCGGGGTGCTGGCGGGTGCGTCGATCGTGTTCTTCGCGTTCATCGGCTTCGACGTCGTCGCCACCACGGCGGAGGAAACCCGGAACCCGCAAAAGGATGTGCCGCGCGGCATCATCGCCTCGCTCGTCATCGTCACCGTCCTGTACGTCGCGGTCACGGTGGTGCTCTCCGGGATGGTCAAGTACAGCGATCTGCGAGCGGCTGATTCGCATCCGAACCTGTCCACGGCGTTCCACCTCAACGGTGTGGACTGGGCGGCCAAGGTCATCGCGATCGGCGCGCTGGCCGGTCTGACCACGGTGGTCATGGTGCTGATGCTCGGACAGATCCGGGTCATCTTCGCGATGTGCCGTGACGGACTGCTGCCGCGTGAGCTCGCGCGGACCGGATCGCACGGTACGCCGATACGCATCACGCTGATCGTGGGCTTCCTTGTCGCGATAGCGGCGTCCCTGACCCCGATCGAGGGTCTGGAGGAGATCGTCAACGTCGGCACGCTGTTCGCCTTTGTGCTGGTGTCGGCCGGTGTCATCGTGCTGCGGCGATCCCGCCCCGATCTGCCCCGGAGCTTCCGCACGCCGGGTGTGCCGTGGCTACCCGTCGTCGCGATCCTGGCGTGCGGGTGGTTGATGCTCAACCTTGCCGTGCGCACCTGGATGTTCGCGTTGGCCTGGATGTTCATCGGCGTGATCGTCTACTTCGCCTACAGTCGCCGGCACTCGGTGCTTGGGCTACGCGTGGCCGTCGAGCAGTAACTCACTTCCTTCTCCGTCGGTCCCTTTCGGGTGACGCACACCACCAGGCACTTTACAAAACATACTCATTTGTCTAGACAAGCGACGAATCATGTCCTATCGTCAAATCTGTTCGGTGACGTACCTCACCGAGATTTGAACCGAGGAGAAGCGACGATGACGTCAAACCTTGATGCAGCCCACGCCCTGCCCACCGTGTGGCGCGACCGCAAGCGCCACATGTGGCTGTACGGCATGATCCCGCCCACCGCGATCTTCATCGCGACGGCACTTGTCTATGCGATGAACCAGCTCGGGTGGCAGCAGTTCTCGCCGTTCTTCTTCTGGATCGGCCCACTGCTGGTGTACGTGCTTCTGCCGCTGCTGGATCTGCGCTTTGGCGCCGACGGCGAGAACGCCCCCGATGAGGTGATGGAGGCGTTGGAGAACGACAAGTACTACCGGTACTGCACCTACATCTTCATCCCGTTCCAGTACGCGAGCTTCTTTCTGGGGGCCTACTACTTCACCGCCACCGACCTGAGTTGGATCGGGTTCGATAACGGCATCAGCTGGATCTCCAAGCTGGGCATCGCACTATCGATCGGTGTGCTGGGCGGTGTCGGTATCAACACCGCGCACGAAATGGGACACAAGAAGGACGAACTGGAGCGCTGGCTCTCGAAGATCACGCTGGCGCAGACGTTCTACGGCCACTTCTACATCGAGCACAACCGTGGACACCACGTGCGCGTCGCGACACCCGAGGACCCGGCCAGCTCGCGATTCGGCGAGACGTTCTGGGGCTTCTGGCCGCGCAGCGTCTGGGGGAGCCTGAAGTCTTCCTGGAACCTGGAGGCCACGCGCATGAAGCGGCTGAATCGCTTTGTGCTGCACCCGAGCAACGACGTGGTGAATGCCTGGCTGATGACGGTGGTGTTGTTCGGGGTCACCATCGCCATCTTCGGCACCGCGGTCATCCCGTACCTGATCATTCAGGCGATCTATGGATTCACCTTCCTCGAGACGGTGAACTACCTGGAGCACTACGGGCTGCTGCGGCAGAAGGTCGCCGGCGGACGGTACGAGCGCTGCACCCCCAAGCACAGCTGGAACTCGGATCACCTGGTGACCAACATCTTCCTGTACCACCTGCAGCGGCACAGCGATCACCACGCCAACCCCACCCGGCGCTACCAGACCCTGCGCAGCATGGACGGCGCTCCGAACCTGCCCAGCGGGTACGCGACGATGCTGACGCTGGCGTATTTCCCGCCGCTGTGGCGCAAGGTGATGGATCAGCGAGTGCTGGATCACTACAACGGCGATATCACCAAGGTGAACGTCCAGCCGAGCAAGCGCGCGAAGATTCTGGCCAAGTACGGGCAGGGGGTGTGACATGACTGTGTTCCTCAAATACCGTTGCCCCGTATGTCAGTACGTGTACGACGAGAGCGCGGGGGCCCCTCGTGAGGGGTTCCCGGCCGGGACGGCGTGGTCGGAGGTTCCCGACGACTGGTGCTGCCCCGACTGCGGAGTGCGCGAGAAGATCGATTTTGAGGAAGTAGTAGGAGCGGACTCATGAGCGAGAACGACTACAAGTTGTACGAATGCATGCAGTGCGGATTCCAGTACGACGAGGCCGTGGGTTGGCCGGAGGACGGGATCGAGGCGGGTACGCGTTGGGATGACATTCCCGAAGACTGGAGCTGCCCGGACTGCGGTGCCGCGAAGGCCGACTTCGCGATGGTGGAGATCGCGCGGCCATGACATTGACCGAGTACACCGCGCCTGCCAGGCTCCACGGTGTGACCCCACGAGTGCCGTACGCAGAGGCCGCGCGGGCGCTGCTTCGCGAATCGGTTCTCGATGCTCTCGGCGATCTGCTGCGGCACCAGGACTGGTCAGCGGTCACGATGTCCGCGGTGGCCCGTCGGGCGGGAGTCAGCCGGCAGACGCTGTACAACGAGTTCGGTTCCCGGCAGGGGCTGGCCCAGGGGTATGCCCTGCGGCTGGCGCTGCGCCTGGCCGACTCGGTCAACAACGCGATATACGCCAATGTCGGCGATATCCATGGCGCGCTACATCAGGGATTCGCCGCTTTCTTCGCCGAGAGCGCCGCGGATCCCATGGTCATCGCGCTGCTGACGGGTGAGGCCAAGCCTGAGCTGATGCGCCTCGTGACGGTGGACAGCGCCTTGATCGTGCTCCCGGCGTCGGCCCGGCTGACCGAGTCGTTCGCGAACAGCTGGGTTTCCGCCAGCGAGGAGGACGCCGCGATACTCGCGAGGTCGATTGTGCGGCTGGCGATTAGTTACGTGTCGATGCCGCCGGAATCGGATCATGATGTGGCGCTCGATATGGCGCGCCTGTTGTCTCCGTTCGTCGAGGCCAACGCACTCGCCGATAAGGCCCCCGCAAGCGGGAGGGGTCCCCAATGACCTGCACGTCCATAAATCTCGCTACCTGATCTAACTATCTATCGCTCACACGCGCTAACCTGGTGACGGACCCGTGTGTGTCAGTTGAATTGACATGCAAGAAACATTCACGAGACGCGATTGAGGTGGCGATGACCGAGCTGGTGGCCGACGTACGCAACGGCATTGATTACAAGGTGGCCGATCTTTCCGAGGCCGAGTTCGGCCGCAAGGAGATCCGTCTCGCCGAGCACGAGATGCCTGGCCTGATGGCGCTGCGTCGGGAGTACGCGGAAGTGTTGCCGCTCAAGGGCGCCCGCATTTCCGGCTCGCTGCACATGACGATCCAGACTGCGGTGCTCATCGAGACGCTTGTCGCGCTCGGCGCTGAGGTGCGCTGGGCGTCCTGCAACATCTTCTCTACCCAGGACCACGCGGCGGCGGCCATCGTCGTCGGCCCCCATGGCACCCCGGAGGAGCCTCAGGGCACCCCGGTCTTCGCCTGGAAGGGCGAAACGCTGGAGGAGTACTGGTGGGCCGCCGAGCAGATGCTCACCTGGCCCGGCGAGCCGGCCAACATGATCCTCGACGATGGCGGCGACGCCACCATGCTGGTGCTGCGCGGCGCGCAGTTCGAGCAGGCCGGCGTGGTGCCGCCCGCGGATGAGAACGACTCGGCGGAGTACAAGGTCTTCCTGAACCTGCTGCGTGCGCGGTTCGAGACCGATAAGGACAAGTGGACCAAGGTCGCCGCATCGGTTCAGGGCGTCACCGAGGAGACCACGACCGGCGTGCTGCGCCTGTACCAGTTCGCCGCTGCCGGCGAGCTCGCGTTCCCGGCCATCAACGTCAACGACTCGGTGACCAAGAGCAAGTTCGACAACAAGTACGGCACCCGGCACTCGCTGGTCGACGGCATCAACCGTGGCACCGACGTGCTCATCGGCGGCAAGAAGATCCTGATCTGCGGCTACGGCGATGTCGGCAAGGGCTGTGCCGAGTCCCTCGCGGGGCAGGGCGCTCGCGTGCAGGTCACCGAGATCGACCCGATCAACGCGCTGCAGGCGCTCATGGACGGGTTCGACGTCGTCACCGTCGAGGAGGCCATCGGCAATGCCGACATCGTGGTGACCGCGACCGGTAACTACGACATCATCCTGCTCGACCACATGAAGGCCATGAAGGATCAGGCGATCCTGGGCAACATCGGCCACTTCGACAACGAGATCGATATGGCTGCCCTCGAGAAGTCGGGTGCCACCCGGCTCAACATCAAGCCGCAGGTGGACCTGTGGACCTTCGGCGACTCGGGCAAGTCGATCATCGTGCTGTCCGAAGGCCGTCTGCTCAACCTGGGTAACGCCACCGGCCACCCCTCGTTCGTGATGAGCAACAGCTTCTCCAACCAGGTGATCGCGCAGATCGAGCTGTGGACCAAGAACGACGAGTACGACAACGAGGTCTACCGACTGGCCAAGCACCTGGACGAGAAGGTGGCGCGCATCCACGTCGAGGCTCTCGGCGGCACGCTGACCAAGCTCACCAAGGACCAGGCCGAATACATCGGTGTGGATGTGGAAGGCCCGTACAAGCCGGAGCACTACCGCTACTGATCTCCGCTAACGCGCGTAAAGGCCCCTTGTACTCCGGTGCAAGGGGCCTTTGCGTAGGCTGACCAGCCGTGGGCCAGCTGATTGCGATCGAGGGTGTCGACGGCGCGGGCAAGCGCACGCTCACCGAGAAGTTGATAGCGCGTTCGAACGCCCAGGGGTTATCCGTTGCGACGCTGGACTTTCCGCGCTACGGACGCTCGGTGCACGCCGACCTCGCCGCCGAGTCGCTCAAAGGCGCGCACGGTGATGTGGTGTCCTCCGCGTACGCGATGGGGCTGCTGTTCGCACTGGACCGGCGCGATGCCCTTGAAGCGTTGACCGAGCTGGCGCGCGCCAACGACCTGGTGATCCTGGATCGCTGGGTGGCCTCGAATGCCGCCTATGGTGCGGCGCGGCTGCATCAGGACGGCGACGGCGAGATGGCCCGCTGGGTGTATCAGCTCGAATATGAGCGCTTCGGCCTGCCGCATCCCGATTGGCAAGTGTTCCTGAACGTTTCCCCGGAGCTCGCCCAGCAGCGGGCGCAGCAGCGCGAGCAGCAGGATAGTGACCGCACCCGCGACACCTATGAGCGTGATTCGGATCTGCAGTCGCGGGTGTCCGCGGTATATGCCGATCTGGCGCAGCGCAGTTGGGGCGGCCCGTGGGTCGTCACCGACGGCGCAGATCCGGATGCGTTGGCAGAGAAGCTCCTGCGCCGAGTGTGAAGATACGGCGGATAGTCGGCCGAAATACCGCCATGGCTTCACACTCGACGGCGCCTGTCAGCGCTTACCATTCACTGGCTTCGGCCTCTTCCTCGCGATCGACATGCCAGCGCACCGACGAGACGGCGGGTTCCATGGACAGCCGGCTTACGGCGGACTCCAGCAGCGAGTCATCGCGTTCCTCGGCACTCAACTTCGCCACCACGCGCACGTGCTTGCCGTCTTCGACGTCATAGGACCGCACCGACTGCAGCGCGAATTCCGGCCTGCTCACGGCCTGCACCGTGAGTGCCCGGATATGTGCCTCGGTCTCATCGGTGGTGGTGACCTCGAAGAGATACGCCGCGGGTGCGGACTCGCGGCCGATGGCCGGTTGACGATCCAGCAGATGCCCGAGCGGCCGCAACAGCACGTTGGCCAGGACGATGGCCGCGGTGCCGATGATCGCGACGTCGTACATCCCACCTCCGGCCAGCGCGCCCACGGCAGCGGTGGCCCACATGGTGGCGGCGGTGTTCAGCCCGGTGATGGTGGCGCCCTGTTTCATGATTACACCGGCACCGAGGAAGCCGATACCCGAAACAATCTGCGCCGCAACACGTGTGGGATCGGCGCCCGGGCCGTGGAAACTGTAGGCGCCCATGATGACGAAGAGCGTCGCGCCCAGGCAGACTAGCGCGTTGGTGCGTAGGCCGGCATTCTTGGCGCGCCATTGCCGTTCGATCCCGATGACACAACCCAGGCCAAATCCCAGGGCTACGCGGATGATGACATCCCAATGACTCATGAAGGGTCCTGTTCTCTCGCAGTGGCTTCGAGGTGCACACACGTGTGTGGTGCAACAAGAGCGCCTTCGAGCGCGACCCGGGTCTGCGTTAGAAGGCGCTGGGGATACTCGGAGGTTGACTATCGGACATAGTCGCGTCACCTCCTAGGCGTTGGCGCAAAGCGCACATGAACCACTGCTGAACAAAGCGCCATCATTAAACACCCGTCTGCCGGTGACCGGCAAGATGCACCTTCGCTTCGTGGATATCCACGCCACATGGGGAGCGGGACGGCAGGATTGGTGCGTGTTCTTCGACCTGAGTGTGCGAGATTTCCTGGACCGTGCCGAGTTGGTGTACCCCGACCGCATCGGGGTGGTCGACGAGCCGACGCAACCGGCGCCCTCCTGGGGAGCGTTGAGCTACCGGCAGCTCGCCGAACGGGCGCGTGGGCAGGCCGCGGCGCTCGACGACCTCGGCATCGGCCCGGGGGAGCGCGTGGCGATCGTCTCGCAGAACAGCGCGCGACTACTCACCTCGTTCTTCGGGGTGTCCGGGTGGGGACGGATCCTGGTGCCCATCAACTTTCGCTTGGCACCCGCCGAGATCGAGTACATCATCGAGCATTCGCGCGCTTCGGTGCTGATCGTGGACCCGGAGGTGCGCGGCCTGCTGGACACTGTGCGCGCCCCTCACAATTTCGTGCTCGGAGAGGACGATGCCGCGATATTCGGTGTAACCGGATCCCCGCATACCGCAGATCCGCGACCGTGGTCGGGTGTTGAAGCATCCACCGCCACACTGAATTACACCTCGGGAACCACGAATCGGCCCAAGGGCGTGCAGCTGACCCATCGCAATATCTGGCTCAATGCCGTTGTCTTTGGGTTGCACGCGACCCTGCGCGATGACGATGTGTTGCTGCACACATTGCCGATGTTCCACTGCAACGGCTGGGGTTGGCCGTACGCGGCGACCGGAATGGGTGGTCGGCACATCGTGCTGCGCAAGATCGACGGTGACGAGATCCTGCGACGCGTCGAGGAACACGGTGTGACCGTGATGTGTGCGGCGCCAACGGTCGTCGACTCCGTACTGGATGCCGCCGCGCGTTGGCAAGGACCCATTCCCGGCCGGGACCGGGTTCGGATCATCGTGGCGGGAGCGCCGCCCCCGACGCGCACGATCGCGCGGGTGCGTGCTGAACTCGGCTGGGAGTTCATCCAGATTTATGGGCTTACCGAAACCGCGCCGCTCATCACGATGAATCGGTTTCGGTCCGAATGGGCAGACCTCGACGACCATCAGCAGGCGCGCATGCTGGGCCGTGCGGGCGCTCCGGCGATCGGTGTCCGGGTGTCGATCGCCGAGGACGGCGAGGTGCTCACCCAGTCGAACACGAATCTCGACGGCTACTGGGACCAGCCGGAGGCCACCACGGAGGCGTTGGCAGGCAATTGGTTTCACACCGGTGACCGCGGATCGATGTCCGACGGTTACCTCAGCATCTCGGACCGCAAGAAGGACATCATCATCACTGGTGGCGAGAACGTGTCCTCCATCGAAGTGGAAGACGCGCTGATATCTCATCCCGGGGTTCGGGAGGCCGCGGTCGTCGGCGTGCCCGACGAGAAATGGGGCGAGCTCGTCACAGCAGTCGTGGTGATCGCCGAGGCGGCACCAGGGGCCGATCCGCCAACGGGTCCGGATCTCGTCGCGCACTGCCGGGAGAATCTGGCCGGGTACAAGTGCCCCAAGCGTGTCGAGTTCGTCGACTCCCTGCCCAGAACTGCCACCGGCAAGATTCAGAAGTTCAAGGTCCGCGCGCAGCTCGCCGGAGACTAGTTCGCAACTCGCCCCCTTGGTACCCCGGTTTTGTCACGATCTAGTGACACGATGGGATCTATGAGGCAAAGGATCCTTGTTGTCGACGATGACGCGTCATTGGCAGAGATGCTCACCATCGTGTTGCGCGGGGAGGGCTTCGAGACGGCAGTGGTGAGCGACGGTACCCAGGCGCTCACCGCCGTTCGCGAGCTGCGCCCTGATTTGGTTCTGTTGGACCTCATGTTGCCCGGGATGAATGGCATCGACGTATGCCGGGTGCTGCGTTCCGATTCCGGCGTTCCGATCGTCATGCTCACCGCCAAGACCGACACCGTGGACGTGGTGCTCGGCCTGGAGTCCGGTGCCGACGACTACATCATGAAGCCGTTCAAACCCAAGGAGCTCGTCGCCCGCATCCGTGCCCGGCTGCGGCGTAACGACGATGAGCCGGCCGAGCTGCTGAACATCGCGGGTATCGAGATCGATGTGCCCGCGCACAAGGTGACGCGCGAGGGCGAGCAGATTTCCCTGACCCCGCTGGAGTTCGACCTTCTGGTGGCGCTGGCACGTAAACCGCGCCAGGTGTTTACTCGTGATGTGCTGCTCGAACAGGTGTGGGGTTACCGTCACCCGGCCGATACCCGGCTGGTGAACGTCCACGTGCAGCGGCTGCGGGCGAAGGTCGAGAAGGACCCGGAGAATCCGACCGTGGTGTTGACCGTTCGAGGAGTGGGATATAAGGCCGGACCCCCGTGATCTTCAGCTCGAAGCGGCGCATTCAGCGGCGATCGGCACCACTGATACGCGGACTGAAGGCGCTGAGTCGAGCGGTCGGGTTCACCTGGCGCCGTTCCCTGCAGGTGCGGGTGGTGGTGTCCAATTTGGCGCTGTCCTCCCTGGTCATCCTGATCCTGGGATTCGTGCTCACGAGCCAGGTGACCGATCGCATCCTGGAATCCAAGATTCGGGTCGCGACGGAGGAGATGGAACGTGCGCGGGTCATCGTCAGCGACGACGTCGGCGGCGAGGAAACCCGGTCACTACAAAGCAGCCTGGAGCTGGCCCGTAACCAGCTGCTGAACGGCAGCAAGGGTTCCGAGGGCGGTGGCGCCGGGGCGTTTGACGCGGTCCTCCTGGTTCCCGGTGATGGGCCCCGCGAGGCGACGTCGGCGGGGCCGGCCACCCAGATCCCGGGCCCGCTGCGCGAATTCGTGAAGGCCGGCCAGGTCAGCTATCAGTACTCGACCGTGCATACCGAGAGCTTCTCGGGGAAGGCCCTTGTCATCGGTTCGCCGACGACATCGAAGGTCACCGCGCTCGAGCTGTATCTGGTCTTTCCGCTGTCGAGCGAGGAAAGCACCATTTCGCTGGTGCGCGGCACCATCGTCACCGGCGGTGTGGTGCTCCTGGTGCTCCTGGCCGCCGCCGCGCTGCTGGTCGCCCGTCAGGTGGTGTTGCCGGTGCGGTCGGCCTCTCGTATTGCCGAGCGGTTCGCCGAAGGGCATCTGTCAGAACGCATGCCGGTGCGCGGTGTCGACGATATGGCGCGGCTCGCGGTGTCGTTCAACGATATGGCGGAAAGCCTCTCGCGTGAGATCACCCAGCTCGAAGAGTTCGGAAATCTGCAGCGCCGCTTCACCTCTGACGTCAGTCACGAACTGCGCACCCCACTGACCACGGTGCGGATGGCGGCCGATCTCATCTACGACAACCGCGAGGAGCTCGACCCTGCGCTGCAGCGTTCCGCCGAGCTGATGACAAATGAGCTGGACCGCTTTGAAACGCTCCTGGCTGATCTCCTGGAAATCTCGCGGCACGATGCCGGTGTGGCCGAGCTCGCGGTGGAGCAGGTGGATCTGCGCGATACCGTCAAGACCGTGGTGGCCTCGGTCAAGCACCTGGCCGACGAGCTGGACACCGTGGTAGAGCTCGACATGCCCGACACCGAGATCATCGCCGAGGTGGATCCCCGTCGCGTGGAACGAATTCTGCGCAACCTGGTCGCCAACGCGATCGACCACAGCGAGCACAAGCCCGTCACCATCCGGATGGCGGCCGATATCGACAGCGTTGCCGTCACCGTGCGAGATCTCGGGGTGGGTCTGCGCCCCGGTGAGGAAAAACTGGTGTTCAACAGGTTCTGGCGTGCCGACCCGTCGCGCAAGCGTCATTCCGGCGGAACCGGACTGGGGCTGGCGATCAGCGTCGAGGACGCTCGGTTGCACCAGGGACGACTGGAGGCGTGGGGCGAACCGGGCAAGGGGGCGTTGTTCCGGTTGACGGTGCCTTTGGTTCGCGGGCATAAAGTCACCACGAGCCCCCTTCCGTTGAACCCCGTCAGCCGTCCGAGTGCTGCTGTGCGCCGGCCCGTTTCGCGGGGAACGCAACCGGCAGAGCGCGGAACCCAACCGGGGGAGCAGGAGACCACGCCGATGCGGACCTCGGGCGCCAAGACCGAACACGTGCGAGAGTCGTCCTGATGCGCCGCAAGCTGGCCGCGACCCTGGCCGCGGTGGCACTCGGGATCACCGGTTGTGCCGGGGTGCCGTCTTCGTCTTCTCCGCAGGCCATCGGCACGGTGCAGCGACCGCTGCCGCCGGGGGTGCCGGCACCCACACCGGGGATGGAACCCGAGACGGTCTTGCGCGAGTTCTTGAAGGCCACCGCCGAACCATTGAACAGACACCGGGCCGCCCGGCAGTTCCTCACCGAATCCGCCTCGCGGACATGGGATGACGCGGGTGATGCGGTGCTCATCGAGTCGCCGATTTTCGCCGACCAGCGCGGCGTCGACCGGTGGACGATCAATGTGCGCGCCAACAAGTTGGGCACCTTGTCCGATATCGGGGTGTTCGAGACCGCTCAGGGGGATACCCAGGATCCCCAGTTCACGTTGGTGAAGGTCAACGGCGAGTGGCGAATCGACTCGCTACCCAATGGCGTCTTCCTGGACTGGGCTCAGTTCCAGGCCACCTATCGGCGATACACCGTGTACTTCGCCGATCCCGCCGGTCGCACCGTGGTGCCCGATCCGCGCTATGTGGCGGTCAACGACCCCGATCAGCTGGCCACCGAGCTCGTCTACAAACTCTTATCCGGTCCGCGCCCGGAACTGGCTGGGGCGGTGCGTAATCACCTCAACGGCCTGCGGCTGCGTGGACCCGTGACACGCGCCGATGGCAGCAGGGTGGACGTGGGACGCGGCTACGGCGGCGTGCGCGTCGATCTGGAAGGTGATCTGACACCGGATCAACGGACCCGGCAGTTCCTTGCCGCGCAGGTGATTTGGACTCTGTCGCGCGCCGGTATCGCCGGACCGTACGTCCTGCAGGTCAATGGCGCTCCGCTGGATGAGCAGTTGGCGCAGGGCTGGAGCACTCAGAACGTCGCCTCGACGGACCCCGGCGCCTCCGAGGGGGCGGGGGTGGGCCTCTACGGACTGTTGAATGGGTCGCTGGTGACGGTCGACCGTGACACGGCAGCGCCGGTGCGCGGATCGTTTGGTCAAGTGGGAAGCCAAGTTTCGGCAGCACTATCGCGCAGCGGGCGTCAAGTGGCGTCGGTGATCCGGGTGCAGGCCGGAGAAGATCCGCTGATGTCGATGTGGGTGGGCGCCAACGGAGCGAACGGCAGCGAAGCGGTCGGCGGTAAGACGTTGACCCGCCCGACCTGGGCGCTTGACGACGCCGTATGGGTGGTCATCGATGGTGGCCGGGTGGTCAGGGTCATCCAGGAAGCCACCACGTCCATGGTGGCGGTGTTGCCTGTCGAATCATCGGCGGTGGCGCAGAATTACAAGGGACTGATCACGGAACTGGCGTTGTCACGTGACGGCACGCGTGCCGCCATGATCATCGACGGCCAGGTGATCATGGCGACGGTTGTACAGACCGACAGCGGCGATTACGCACTGGTGCACCCGCGCCGTCTCGGTTTCGGCCTCGGAAACTCCGCGGTGTCGCTGGCCTGGCGCACCGGTGACGACATCGCGGTGGCGCGTAACGACGGGTCGCACCTGGTGGCCAACGTGAATCTAGACGGAGTGAACTCCGATCTGGACGACCGCAATCTACTGACTCCGGTATCGACGATTGTCGCCTCGCCGGCCATCATCTACATCGCCGATGCGCGTGGCGTGCTGCAGCTGACGGGACTGGGCACCCCGGAGGAGCGGTGGATCGAGGTGCGTCCACTCATGACGCCGCAGGCAATTCCCGTACTGACGGGCTAGTTCTCGGCGATCATTTCCGTGGCGAGCAGCGCCTCGGGAATTCCGAAAGCGTCCACCAGGGTGCGTAGATGCGGGCGCAACTCCTCGCACAGTTGGTTGACGCCACGCCTGATGGCCTTCGCTCGTTCGGTCGAGACATGGCGGTGCATCAGGAACCAGGCCAGATCGGTTTCGAGCACGCTGTAGACAAACAGATCGCATAGCTTTTCCAGCAGCTCTTGTACTGATTTGCTGTCGCAGCTGTCGATTGCCTCGATGAACGCCTCCAGTACCACCCGCTCGGTGTGGGCGGAGCCGACCTTGAGGATGTGGTCTTGCGCGGAGTTGAACACCTCGAAGGGGTCTTCGTCATCGGATTGGGCGCGTTGCATCCGGGTTGCCGCCGTGCGCAGCAGGTGGTCCTCGCGATTGCGCAGCAGACGCAGCTGGGTGCCCCGGTTGCTCAGATCGGATTCCTCGACGTCCTCGTCGGAGGAGTCCAGGATGGTCTGAATGACCTGTCGTGCCGCGGAGCGCTCCAGGATCACGTCGCGGGCCATACCCGCGATAAATCGCGTCCAGCCCACGGCGTTGAGGCCACGCACGTCCTCGGCGTAGGACGACAGGAGCTCCTTGGCCACCAGCTGGGTGAGCACGGTGTTATCGCCCTCGAAGGTGGTGAATACATCGATATCGCGCCGCAGAATGGTGAGCTGGTTGGCATCGAGGTACCCGGCTCCGCCGCACGCTTCCCGGCATACGGTGATGGCGTTCTGGGCGTGCCAACTGGTCGCCGCCTTCAAACCCGCTGCGGCGCTTTCCAGCTGACGCTGTCGATCGCCATCCACCTCATCTGCGGTCTGTACTTCATGCAGCTCTTCGGTGAGTTCGTTCTGCGCGAAAGCGAGCGCGTAAGACCGTGCGATCAAGGGAAGTAGCTTGCGTTGATGCACGAGGTAGTCGGCGATGATCACCTCGTCGTCGCTGTCCGGGGTGTCGAACTGCTTACGTACCAGGGCATATCGCGACGCGATGGTCAGCGCCTTGCGGGCCGCCGCACCCGAGGTGGCGGCGACGCTGACCCGTCCGCGGATGAGGGTGCCCAGCATGGTGAAGAACCGCTTGTTCTCGTTCTCGATGGGCGAGCTGTACGAGCCATCGGCGGCGACATCCGCGTATTTGTTGAGCAAGTTGGCGCGCGGCACCCGCACGTTGTCGAACACGATGCGCCCGTTGTCGACCCCGGCGAGGCCACCCTTGTATCCGCAGTCGCTGGTGGTGACTCCGGGCAGATCGTTGCCGTCCGCGCCCCGGATCGGCACCACAAAACAATGCACTCCGCGGCCGGTTGCCTCCTCGCCGGGCCCGCCGGTGACGAGCTGTGCGAAAACCGCTGCCACGGTGGCATGCTCGGCGGCGCCGCCGATGTAGTCCTTGCGCGCCAGCGAGCCCTCGGAGTTGATGATGAAGTCGCCGGTCTGGCTGTCGTAGGTGGCGACGGTCTGCAAGGCCTGGACATTGGAGCCATGGCCGGTCTCGGTCATCCCGAAACAGCCGAGCACATCGAGGTTGATCAGTGGGACCACGTACCGCTCGTGATGGGTTGCGGTGCCCAGGTTCTCGATCGCACCGCCGAACAGGCCCCACTGCACACCGGCCTTGACCATGAGCGACAGGTCCGCGTAGCCGAGCATCTCGATGCCGACGATCGCCGCCCCGACATCGCCGGTGCCGCCGTGTTCCTTGCGGAATCCCGCCTGCGGTAGGCCGTGGGGAACCAGCTCGCGCATGATCTGCAGTGATCGCGCGCGCGCCTCCTCGAGCGTTAGCGACGGGTCCGGTAGCAGGTCGGCACGGTTCAGGTATTCGCGGGCGGCGTCGCGTATCGGACCGAATCGGCCGTCGAGTGCAACGCGCAGGTTTGAGGTGAGAACTTCGGCATCGGCGGGTGCTATCCGGGTCTCCATGAATCCGAGCCTAGTCAGATCAGGTCGGCGGGCGCGGTGTTCTGCGGCACGCCGCTTGCATTTACCGACCACTGGTCTAACATACCGACCAGTGGTCTATTCGAGCCGCTCGAAAGGAGCTCGCGACATGACTATCGCGCCCACCACGGGGGGTTCCGCCCAGCGCACGCGCGCATTTGCGCGGGTGATCGGTCCCTTCGTCGCCACGGTCACCACCATCATCGCGATTCGTGTGGGCGGGCCCGGCTTCCTCAGCGACAGCTTCTTCAAGGACCCCATGTGGGCGTGGCTCTTCGGCGCCCTGCTGCTCTTCTGTGGGCTGATCATCATCGCCTTCCACCAGTTCTGGAAGGGCCTCGCAGCTGTGATCATCTCGCTGTTCGGCTGGTTTCTGGCACTGCGGGGATTTGTGCTGTTGGCATTTCCTCAGCTGATGCAAAGAGGCGTCGACGCCTCGGTGCCCGCGGTCGGTCCTGTCCGTGTCTTTTTCGTGTTCCTCGCGGTCGTGGGGCTGTATCTGACGTACGTGGGCTGGATCAGGAAACCCTGAGCCATGCCGCGTGTGGTGAAACATCCGGAGGTGCGCCGGATCGAATTGTTCGAGCTCGCGATGTCGCTGTTCCTGGAACGCGGCTACGAGAAGGTGAGCCTCAACGATCTCATCGCCACCTCCGGGATTTCGAAAGGTGCCTTCTACCACTACTTTCCCTCAAAGGAGGCACTCGTGTCCGCGCTGGCGGAACGCAGCGCGGACCAGGCCTTCGAGGCGTTGAGCCCGGTGTTCACCAAGCAGGGGATGGGTGCGTTGGAGCGGCTGAATGCGGGCCTGCGCGCCAGCTACGAGGTCAAAATGGCTCTCGGTGCCCCGGAGAGCATCGCGGCGATGGCGTCGATGTTGCGGCCGGAGAATCAGTCGCTGCTGCGCAGGATCTCGGCGATCTGGGAGGACAAGTTTCGGCCAGTGCTCAGCGAGGTGATCGCGCGAGGAGTCGCCGACGGAGTGTTCGAGACATTCGATCCCGAGGGCGTCGGTGACATGATCCAGGGCTTCGCGGCCAACATGGGTGCCACCGTGCAGCGGATCATCGTGGCGCCCGATGCGCGTGCGCGCGCCGAGGCGATCGACGCCGCGGTCCAGCGTCAACGGCTCTATGGCGTTGCCACCGACCGGATTCTCGGGTTGCCCGACGGGACGGTCGAGGTGCTGGATCGGAATCAGATCGAGAGGCTGGTCGCGGCGCTGCCGCGCAGTTACTAGCACGGGCGCAACTTGTCGGACCCTGCGCGCACAGTCATCGCATGCTCGATCTGATGCTGCCGCTGGCCTGCGGCGGTTGCGGGGCGCCGTCCACCCGCTGGTGTGAAGCCTGCGCGTGCGCGTTCAGCGCGGAGCCGGTGGTGGTGACGACGCGGGTCGATCCTGGCGTACCCATCCTGTCTCTCGGGCGGTACGCGGGCGCTCGGCGACAGGCGATCGTGACGATGAAGGACCGCGGTCGCCGTGACCTCACCGTTCCACTGGGAGCTGCGCTGGCGCGCGGAGTGGATCAGCTGCTGCGCTGGCACCTCGTCGAGCAGCCGGTGACGTTGGTTCCGGCGCCCACTCGGTGGATTGCAGCGCGCGGGCGCGGCGGGGACCCGGTGACGGCCGTAGCGACGGTCGCCACCCGGATTCCGGGCGTGCATGTTGCGTCGCTGCTGCGGATGAAGATGGGTGCCCGGGATTCGGTCGGACTGTCCATTTCGGCCCGGCAGCACAACGTCGCCGGACGTGTCGCGCTGCGCCGTGCCCCGCGGCCGGCCACCGAATTGGTGCTGGTCGACGATGTTGTGACCACCGGGGCCACCGTTGCCGAATCGGTCAGAGTGTTGAAATCCGCGGGATTTCGGGTCGCTGCCGTGCTCACGCTGACGTACTCCTAAAGATCGTATGACGATCTCGAAACGACTCTCACGAATCGGTGGCAAGGCGAGTGAACACGGACTACCGTCGGGGCCAACAAGCTATGAACGTTCCGCGCTTGGGCGGTTGAACCGCTCACCAACACGGACGCCTGCGTCCCGTTCGGCGGAGGAGGTGGTTACCAACCCCAGCGCTGGCGGGCTGCCGTCTCAGAGTTTTAGGCGACTCCGGCGTACTTCAAACATCAAACATGCGCGTCGTCAACATCTTTAGTCCCTAGCGGATGGGTTGAGCGCAAGCGCACTCTCAGTACCGGAGGTATGAGTTGTCAAGCACATCAAAGGCATCCGTTGCACTCGAGGACGGGGAGCGGACAGCCCAAGCCGATATCGTGGTCAAGGGCCGAAACGTAGAAATCCCCGATCACTTTCGAATCTTTGTGAACGACAAACTGTCCCGTCTGGAACGTTACGACAAAACCGTTTACCTCTTTGATGTAGAACTCGAACACGAACGCAACCGGCGCCAGAAAAAGAGCTGTCAGCGCGTGGAGATCACCGCGCGGGGCCGGGGACCGGTCGTCCGCGGCGAGGCATGTGCCGACACGTTCCACAGCGCGCTGGAAGCCGCCGCCGCCAAGCTGGAAAGCCGGTTGCGACGAGGTCGTGACCGCCGCAAGGTTCACTACGGAGACAAGACGCCGGTATCGCTCGCCGAGGCCACCAAGGTCCTCCCCGCCGATGCCTTCACGCCACCCGCCGCGGTGAACGGTGCGCACAGTCACAACGGAGCGGAGGCCGACGACGGCCACGGTCCGGGTCAGATCGTGCGAACCAAAGATCACCCGGCCAGACCGATGACGGTCGATGACGCGCTCTACGAGATGGAATTGGTCGGTCACGACTTCTTCCTTTTCCACGATGAGTCTTCCGGTCGCCCATCAGTGGTGTACCGCAGGCACGCGTATGACTACGGCCTGATACGCCTCGGGGAGTAGTTAGGGCGCGCGGATCACCCGCGCAAAGGGCCCCCACAGCCAGGTCTGGTGTGGGGGCCCTTTCACGTCGCATACTTCCGTCTGTGAGTACCGCCCGCAGAAACCTCTGTCTGTTGTATGGCGCGATCGCACTGATCGCTCTGGTTGCCACCTGGTGGCACAACATCGCATACATCTCGTCCGGCGGGAAGCTGGTCGATGTCGTGAGCAGTGCGTATGCAAATCATGTCGCAGGCTCACTGACCAACGACCTGATGCTGCTCACGATCGCGGCCCTTGTCCTGATGGTTATCGAGACCCGACGGTTGGGTATCAGGCACAGCTGGGTGTACCTCGCGCTCTGCTTCCTCGTCGCCATCAGCGTCGCGTTCCCGTTGTTCCTCATCGCCCGCGAACGGCGCCTGGCGGCGCTCGCGGATGGCACGACCGCCGCCCAAGAGTGACTGCTCGGGAAAGCTGGCACGGACGGCGCCTACGATGGGACTCGCTGAAGTCTGACCAGTCCTAACGAGTACAGGGGATATTGACGTGCTGTCGAAGTTGCTGCGCCTTGGTGAAGGTCGCATGGTCAAGCGTCTCAAGGGCGTGGCCGATTACGTCAACACCCTGTCCGATGACGTCGAGAAGCTCTCCGATGCCGAGCTGCAGGGCAAGACCGGCGAGTTCAAGGCGCGCCTGGAGAAGGGCGAAACCCTCGATGACCTGATGCCCGAGGCCTTCGCCGTCGCGCGCGAGGCCTCCTGGCGGGTGCTGAGCCAGCGCCACTTCGATGTACAGGTGATGGGTGGTGCCGCGCTGCACGCCGGGAATGTCGCCGAGATGAAGACAGGTGAAGGCAAGACCCTCACCTGTGTGCTGCCGGCGTACCTCAATGCGCTCGCCGGGAAGGGCACGCATGTCGTGACCGTCAACGACTACCTGGCCAAGCGTGACTCGGAGTGGATGGGCCGTGTGCACCGCTTCCTGGGTCTGAATGTCGACGTGATCCTGTCGCAGATGAACCCGCAGGAGCGCCGTGCGGCCTACAACGCCGACATCACCTACGGCACCAACAACGAGTTCGGCTTCGACTACCTGCGCGACAACATGACCCACTCGCTCGATGAGCTGGTGCAGCGCGGACACGCCTACGCCATCGTCGACGAGGTCGACTCGATCCTCATCGACGAGGCCCGTACCCCGCTGATCATCTCCGGCCCGGCCGACGGCGCATCGAACTGGTACCCCGAGTTCGCGCGGATTGTCCCGCTGATGGAGAAGGACACCCATTACGAGGTGGACATCCGTAAGCGCACCATCGGTATCCACGAGGTTGGGGTCGAGTTCGTCGAGGACCAACTGGGTATCGACAACCTGTATGAGGCGGCCAACTCGCCGCTGGTGAGCTACCTCAACAACGCCATCAAGGCCAAGGAGCTGTTCAACCGGGACAAGGACTACATCGTCCGCGACGGCGAGGTGCTGATCGTCGACGAGTTCACCGGTCGCGTGCTGCTGGGCCGCCGCTACAACGAGGGCATGCACCAGGCCATTGAGGCCAAGGAGCGCGTGGAGATCAAGGCCGAGAACCAAACGCTGGCCACCATTACCCTGCAGAACTACTTCCGTCTCTACGAAAAGCTCGCCGGTATGACCGGTACCGCTCAGACCGAGGCGGCCGAGCTGCACGAGATCTACAAGCTCGGTGTCGTGTCGATTCCCACCAACCGTCCGATGGTCCGCAAGGACCAATCCGATCTGATCTACAAGACCGAGGAAGCCAAATACATCGCGGTCGTCGACGATGTGGTGGAGCGGTACGAGGCCGGCCAGCCCGTCCTGATCGGCACCACGAGTGTTGAGCGCTCCGAATACCTTTCGCGGCAGTTCACCAAGCGCCGCATTCCGCACAACGTGCTCAATGCCAAGTATCACGAGCAGGAAGCCCGCATCATCGCCGAGGCCGGGCGCCGTGGGGCCATCACGGTGGCCACCAACATGGCCGGCCGCGGTACCGACATCGTGCTGGGCGGTAACCCGGACTTCCTGGCGGACACGCATCTTCGCGAACAGGGCCTGGACCCGGTAGAAACCCCGGACGAGTACCAAGACTCCTGGGACGCGACGCTACAGAAGTTCAAGGATGCCGCCGAGACCGAGGCCAAAGAGGTCCAGGAGGCCGGTGGCCTGTACGTGCTGGGCACCGAACGGCACGAGTCGCGCCGTATCGACAACCAGCTGCGCGGTCGCTCCGGACGTCAGGGCGACCCGGGCGAGTCTCGCTTCTACCTGTCGTTGGGCGACGAATTGATGCGGCGCTTCAATGGCGCTGCGCTGGAAACGATTCTGACGCGCATGAACGTCCCCGACGACGTGCCGATCGAGGCCAAGATGGTCACCAGCGCCATCAAGAGCGCGCAGACCCAGGTGGAGCAGCAGAACTTCGAGGTCCGCAAGAACGTCCTCAAGTACGACGAGGTGATGAACCAGCAGCGCAAGGTCATCTACGCCGAGCGTCGTCGCATTCTCGACGGCGAGGATCTGCAGCCGCAGATCGAAGAGATGATCACCGACACCATCGCCGCCTACGTCGACGGTGCCACCGCGGACGGCTATCACGAGGACTGGGACTTCGACGCGTTGTGGACCGCGCTCAAGACGCTGTACCCGGTGAGCCTGAACCCCGAGAAACTGATCGAATCCGATACCTATGGTGAGGCCGACGAGCTGAGCCCCGCCGACCTCAAGTTGGCCCTGCTCGACGATGCCAAGAAGGCTTACAAGGCAAGAGAAGCCGAGATCGACGGGCTGGCAGGCGAGGGCTCGATGCGCCAGCTGGAGCGCAACATCCTGCTCAGCGTGATCGACCGCAAGTGGCGCGAGCACCTCTACGAGATGGACTACCTCAAGGAGGGCATCGGCCTGCGGGCGATGGCGCAGCGCGATCCGCTGGTGGAGTACCAGCGCGAGGGCTACGACATGTTCACCGCCATGCTCGACGGCCTCAAGGAAGAGTCGGTCGGCTTCCTGTTCAACATCAACGTCGAGGTAACGTCGCCCGTGGAAGACGCAGCCGGAACGGTTGCCCCGCAGGCCGCACCCGAAGGCTTGGCCGAGTTCGCCTCCGCTGCAGCGCAAGCCGCGCAGGGTGGGCTGCGAGCAAAGGGGCTCGAGGAGTCCACGCCGGAGCTGACGTACTCGGGACCGGCGGAAGACGGTTCAGCGCAATCCCGGCATGAAGCCGGTGGCGATGACTCCGCCTCGGGCGGTGGCACGCGGCGTGAGCGTCGGGAAGCGGCGCGCAACGCGGGCCGCACCTCCAAGCCGCCGCGGTCGCGTCGCAAGCGCTAGCGGCGGTCGGCGTCAGCCGAGCTGCAACGCGGCCACGAGCCAGTTCCCCCGTACGGATTGGATACGTCCGGCGAATGCCCTGACGCGTCCACCGCGCTCGAAGGTTCCGAAGATCTCTGCGGTGTCGTCCGCGCAGCGGCGCACCCGAATCTTGCAGAGCCGGGCCGCGGTGGTGGTGGGGGTGCGCGAGGACCGTGCCATGACCGCACTCAGTGGCCCGTCGGCCAGCAGCGGGCGCAGCTGAACTATCGGCCGACGCCGGTCCATGACTTCCAGAACCCGGCGCATGGCGGCATCCGCGAACGCAACCGCCTGAGGCGGCGGAGATTGTTCGCGCAGATGTGTTTGGCGTTCGATACCCGCTGGCCGAGCCCGCGATTGGCGCAACCTCGCCGGACGTGGTGACTGACAGGCCGGCGGCAGGCTGGCCGGCACGGGCGCGGGTTCGTAATCGGCCACCCGGGTGACATAGCGATGAGACATTTTCCCCTCCAGTGAATGAGCCCCCTCATTCGCTCTGCTGGAGAGGCGCAGAACGTTGGCGATCATGATCGCACAGTCGGCGTCCAGGGCGCCAGGGTACGGTTGGCGGGACGTTCGGCACGGCGGCGCCGCTGGGTGCAAGTGGCGAGATTCTTAGGGGAAGGCGGCGCGGATCGTGGTCAGCAGGTTGTCCGCGCTTGACGCATCGTTCTTCTCCAGTGAGGACAGCTCAACTCCGATGCACGTCGGCTCGTTGGCGATCATCCGCAAGCCTCGCGGCGGCTTCACCTACGAGGAGCTTCTCGCGTTGGTGGAGAGCCGGCTCCCGCAGGTGCCACGCTATCGGCAGAGAGTCAAGGAGATCGGCTTCGGGCTGGCCCGGCCGGTCTGGCTGGACGACGTCGATTTCGATATCACCTATCACATTCGGCGTTCGGCGTTGCCGTCCCCGGGCAGTGACGGACAGTTGCAAGATCTGGTGGCACGCTTGACATCTCGGCCGCTGGATCGGTCGCGGCCACTGTGGGAGATGTACCTGGTCGAGGGGCTGTCCAAGAACCGGCTGGCCATCTACACCAAGACACATCAGGCTCTGGTGGACGGCCAATCCGCGCTCGAACTGGGACAGGTCATGTTCGACCGGACCGCCCGCACCCCGGACTTCGGTGAGGACATCTGGGTTCCGGAGCATGAACCGAGCGGCAGTGAGCTGGTTGCCGGTGCGGTCTCGGAATGGTTGGCGCGCCCCGGTGCTCGGCTGGAGGCGGTGCGCAGCGCGGTCGCCGATGCCGCGTCACTGACGGGCGAGATCGGCGAGTTGGGTGAGCGCATGGCCAAGGTGGTGCGAACCGCGGCTCGCGGTGCCGCCCCGCGCGGGCCACTCAACCAACGTGTTTCGCGCAGTAGGCGATTCAGCGTGGTGACCACCAAGCTGGCCGACTATCGACGGGTGCGCGCCAAATACGATTGCGATGTCAACGATGTGGTGTTGGCGGTAATCGCTGGGGCGCTGCGCAATTGGCTGATGAGCAGGGGAGAGCCGGTCACCACTACCTCGATGATTCGGGCGATGGTGCCGATGTCGGTGTATCGGGATGGCGACCTCGATGTTCTCGCCGAAGGCGCCGCCACCACCGAGGTGTCGCCGTTCCTGGTCGACCTCCCGGTCGGTGAGGGAAACACCGTGGTGAGGTTGTCGCAGATCGCACATGCTACTGAATCACATTCAGCGGCATTCAGTTTGGTGGATGTGCCGAACATGGCGGCGCTCTCTGGATTCGTTCCGCCAACCTTGCACGCATTGGCGGCCCGCGTCGCCACCACACTGCCGAACCGGCTGTTCAATCTGCTGGTTACGAATGTGCCTGGACCGCAGGCCCCGATGTACATCGGCGGTGCGCGCTTGGCAGAGATCTACCCGGTGCCGCCGCTGCTGCGTAATCAGGTGTTGTCGATTGGGCTGACTTCTTACAACGGCGTCGTGTATTACGGGATCAACGCTGATCGTGATGCGATGCCCGATGCGGACATGCTTCCGGTGCTGATCACCGAGGCGCTCGACGAATTGTTGGAGGCGGCGCAGTAATGCCCATGCAGGTCTACATTCCGGTGACGCTCGCGATGCTGCGCGAATTGGTGGCCGACGGCGAGTTGTGGCCGGTGAACGGCACCGCTTTCGCGGTGACACCGGCGCTGCGCGAGGCCTATTCCGCGGGCGACGAGGATGAGCTGTCCGAGGTGGCGATGCGGGAGGCTGCGCTGGCCTCGCTACGGCTGCTGGCCAACCACGACGGCGACGACGAGTTACCGGCCCGGCGGGCGGTGCTGGTCGCGACCGCCGACGATGCCAAGCTGCGTCCGGATCTGGATGATGCCGTGGTGCGGTTGGCGTCCGCGGTGCCGATATCGTCAGTGGTGGCCGCGCACGTCGACCTGGCGCAGGCCGAACCTGACGTGGTGCGTGCGGCCGAGGTGATCGACGCCGCGGACCTGGGCGACGAGGATGCCGAGCTGGTGGTCGGGGATGCGCAAGACCATGATCTGGCCTGGTATGCGACCCAAGAATTGCCGTTCCTACTCGACCTGCTGTAGGCGCCATGACCTGGCCGATTGGCCTGTTCCCGACCGGTAACCTACGGTAGCGTAGGTTACGCCTCGCTGGGCATCCCCTTCGTCAATGGAAGGTCATCGGCTGTGAAACTGGCTTCCTGGCTCGACTCATCGGCCCCGGGTGGGCCCAAGTCACGCCATGCTGCGGTAAACGTCCTGCGTGGCTTGGCTTCTCGCATCACCACGCCACTGTTGCCGGATGACTACCTGAGTCTGGCCAACCCGCTGTGGTCTGCGCGCGAATTGCGGGGCCGTGTGGTCAGCGTGCATAAGGAAACGAGTGACTCCGCGACCCTGGAAATCAAGCCGGGCTGGGGCTTCCACTTCGACTATCACCCCGGTCAGTACGTCGGCATCGGCGTGCTCATCGACGGTCGTTGGCGCTGGCGGTCGTACTCGCTGACATCGGCACCTGCGATGAGCGGCTCGCGCGAAGAGCGTCGAGCGCCGCACGCCGGCGGTTCGGGGCGCACCATCACCATCACCGTCAAGGCGATGCCCGAGGGATTCCTCTCTACGCACCTGGTCAACGGCCTGGAGCCGGGAACGATCGTCCGGTTGGCCGCCCCGCAGGGCAATTTCGTGCTGGACGACCCCGCGCCCCCCGCGATCTTGTTCCTCACCGCGGGCAGTGGCATCACCCCGGTGATGTCGATGTTGCGTACGTTGGTTCGGCGCTCGGCTGCCGCGGACCTCCCGCTGCCTGATGTGGTGCACCTGCACTCGGCGCCGACCGAGAGCGACGTCATGTTCGCCAGAGAGCTCGCGGCACTATCCGATGTGCACCCGTCCTACCATTACCGGCTGCGGACGACGAAAACTCAGGGTCGTCTGGATCTTTCCGCGCTGGCCTCCGAGGTGCCCGACTGGTCGCAACGCCAGACGTGGGCGTGCGGCCCGGAAGGCATGCTCGACGATGCGCAGCGGGTGTGGGCGGATGCGGGCCATGTCGAACTGCTGCACTTGGAGAGATTCGCGGTGTCGCGCGCCGCACCGCACGGGCAGGGCGGTCTGGTGACCTTCGCGCGTAGCGGTAAGCAGCGCGCTGCCGATGCCGCCACCTCGCTGATGGAGGCGGGGGAGGAAGCCGGGGTGCAGATGCCCTTCGGGTGCCGGATGGGGATCTGTCAGACCTGTGTGGTGCCGCTGCTGGAAGGGCACGCGCGCGACCTCCGAAACGGCGCCGAGCACGAGCCGGGATCGCGGATCCAAACCTGTGTTTCCGCAGCGTCAGGGGATTGCGTACTCGACGTGTGAGGTTAACGGGCTAGTAACCTACGGTGCCGTAGGTTACGCTATCGTAGGCACGGACCGGCGAAGGGAGCTCACAGATGGCGATTTCGGATATCCAGGAATTCGCGCACCTCACCGAGGCTGATGTTGAGGCCCTGGGACACGAGCTGGACGCGATCCGTCGGGATGTCGAGGAATCGCTCGGAGCTGCCGACCGCCGCTATATCCGTCGCACCATCGCGGCGCAGCGAACCCTGGAACTGAGCGGGCGCGTGCTGCTGGCGGCGAGTACGAAGCGGTCAGCCTGGTGGGCGGGAGCGGTGACTCTCGGCGTCGCCAAGATCGTCGAGAACATGGAGATCGGTCACAACGTCATGCACGGCCAGTGGGACTGGATGAACGATCCCGAAATCCATTCCTCCAACTGGGAATGGGACATGGTGGACCCGTCCTCGCACTGGAAGCAGACCCACAACTACATCCATCACAAGTACACGAATGTGCTTGGTATGGACGACGATGTGGGCTACGGGCTGCTCCGCATCACCCGCGACAAGAAGTGGTCGCCATTCAATCTTGGTAACCTCGCGTACAACACATTGCTGATGCTCCTGTTCGAATGGGGTGTTGGTGCACAGCATTTGGAGCTGGGCAAGGTGGCGCAGGGACGCGCCGACAAGAAAGAGTTCGCGGCCAAACGTGAAGAGGTGCTGGCCAAGATAGGCAAGCAGGTGGCCAAGGATTACGTCCTGTACCCCGCAGCCAGCGCGCTCTCGCCGTCGGGCAGTTTCCGTAAGACCGCCACCGCCAACGCGCTGGCCAACGTGATCCGGAACATCTGGTCTAACGCCGTCATCTTCTGCGGAC
The DNA here is from genome assembly GCA_002013775.1 of Mycobacterium sp. D16R18. Lineage (GTDB taxonomy): Bacteria > Actinomycetota > Actinomycetes > Mycobacteriales > Mycobacteriaceae > Mycobacterium. Next base: position 225,176 of record MAFD01000002.1, on the reverse strand, counting down.
ACTTCCCGGATGGTGCCGAGAAGTTCACCAAGCAAGACCTGGAGAACGAGACTCAAGGTCAGTGGTATCTGCGACAGATGTTGGGCAGCGCCAACTTTGACGCGGGCCCCGCGATGGCCTTCATGAGCGGCAACCTGTGCCACCAGATCGAGCATCACCTGTTCCCGGATCTGCCGAGTAATCGGTTGACCGCGGTGTCGGTGCGGGTGCGCGAGCTGTGCGACAAGTACGACCTGCCGTACACCTCCGGGCCGTTCCTGGTGCAGTACGCGAAGACATGGCGGACCATCGCCAAGCTGTCGCTGCCTGACAAGTACCTGAAGTACACCGCCGACAATGCGCCGGAAACGCGCAGCGTCAAGATGTTCGACGAGCTGGAGCCGCGCGAGCGGCGCGGGCTGAAGTCGGCATTCGCCGCGGTACGTGAACGCAGAAAGACGCGTCGCAGCGCCACGGCCTGACATAAAACCTAAGAAGCCCCCGACGCTCAGCGCGTCGGGGGCTTCTTAGGTTTGGTAGCGGCTGGGAACCTATCCCAGCCCGGAAACGGAGAGCCACATGGTGGCCCAGGCGGCAACGCCACAGGCGAAAATGGCTGTCACGTTGGCGATTCTACGGACGTAGCTCGTCATCTGTTAACCCCTGACCCTCATTGGCTGTTTCCGTCGCAGCCACTGATGGAAACGCTAATCGGCGTGTGCTGATCACGCGATCCGAGAAGGCCCCCGCAACCAAGAGTTAGGCCGTTGTTAACACGGAAAGCAATTGGCGCACCGCCATCACCCGCTTCGCGGACGCTCCTGTCAGCTCGTCAAGGGCGCATTCGGGATCCGCGGGCGGGCCAAGGTGCTGGCAACCGCGCGGGCAGTCCTCGATGGCCTCAGACAGGTCGCTGAACGCCGCCAGTACGTCTGCGGGCTTGATATGAGCCAGGCCGAATGACCTGATACCCGGGGTGTCGATGACCCAGCCCGACGGATGGAGCGGGAGCGCTATCGATTGGGTTGAGGTGTGACGCCCCTTGCCGACTCCGGTCACCTCACCTGTGGCCCGGTGAGCCTCGGGGACAAGGCGGTTCACCAATGTGGACTTGCCCACCCCGGAATGGCCGAGCAGCGCGGTGAGACGGCCGGAGAGTGTGTCCATGATGGGTTCTAGCGGTGCATCGCGCCCCGCCCTGATGACCTGCAGATCGAGATCGGCGAACTGTGCGGCGAACGCATCGGGATCTGCGAGATCGGTTTTGGTGAGTGCCAGGATGGGGGTGAGTCCTCCCGCATAGGCGGAGATGAGCGTGCGCTCCACCAGGCCGGTGCGTGGGGGCGGATCGGCGACCGCCACCACGATCAGCAACTGATCGGCGTTGGCCACAAAGATGCGCTCGAAGGGGTCGGTGTCATCGGCGGTGCGGCGCAACACTGTTCGCCGATCTTCCAGCCGCACGATGCGGGCCAGTGCGTCGGGGCGCCCGGACAGATCGCCGACGAGGCTCACGGTGTCGCCCACCACAATCGGGGTACGGCCCAGTTCTCGTGCCCGCATCGCGGTCACCCGTTGGGTGGGGTCCGGTGCTGAACCATCTTGCAACACACAGCCCCAGCGGCCGCGGTCGACGGTGGTGACCATCGCGGGTACCGCATCGGCATGCTCGGGACGATTCTTGGTGCGAGGCCGCGAGCGTCGGCCCGGCCGGATGCGGGCGTCGGACTCGTCGTACTCGCGTGGACTCAAGAGCCGCTACCGCCCGGTTCCGATGAGCCGCTTGCGCGAAGAGCTTCAGATTGGGCGAGCATGTCGGCCCACATTCCGGGGAAGTCGGGCAGCGTCTTGCTGGTGGTGGCGATGTCGTCGACGGACACTCCCGGCACCTTCAGGCCGACAAGGGCTCCGGCGGTGGCCATCCGGTGATCCGCATACGAGCCCCAGACCCCGCCGTGCAGACCTGTGGCGACGATCCGAAGCCCGTCCTCGGTCTCCTCGCATTGCCCACCGAGGGTGTTGATCTCATGGGCGAGCGCCTTGAGCCGGTCGGTTTCGTGCCCTCGCAGATGGGCGATGCCACGCAGTGTGGAGATGCTCCCGGGCTCGGCCAGGGCGGCCAGTGCCGCCACCGTGGGAGTCAGCTCGCCGACCTCTCCAAGGTCCAGGTCGACGCCGCCATAACCGGTCTGGCCGGTGACCTCCAGATGCGAATCCGTCAGCGAGACGTTGTGCGCGAACCGGCGCACCACGTCCTCGATCTGGCGTGCCGGCTGAGTGGACTTTCGCGGCCAGCCGATGATGCGCACGGTGCCGCCGGTGGCCAACGCCGGCGCGATGAAAGCCAGTGCGTTCGACAAATCCGGCTCGATCACCCAGTGGTGTGAGGGAATTGGTTGCGGATCGATATGCCAGCGGCCGGGGGTGGAATCGTCCACCCCGATGCCGGCCTCACGCAACATCGTGACCGTCATGACCACATGCGGCCCCGAGGGCAGCACGTCCGCGGTGTTCACCACCGTCAGGCCCTCGGCGAATGCGGCACCGGAAAGGAGAAGGCCGGAAACGAATTGGGACGATCCCGAGGCGTCGACGCCGACCTCGCCGCCGCGCACCAGCCCGGCGCCGGCCACTGTGAACGGCAGGTGCTGCCCCTCGATGCCGACTCCGATCGCACGCAGTGCGTCCAACAGGGGAGCGATGGGCCGGGCACGTGCCTGATCGTCGCCGTCGAAGACGGTGGGGGCGTGGCGAAGTGCGGCCACCGGCGGTAGGAACCGAAGGACCGTTCCGGCAAGCCCGCAGTCGACCGTCGAGGTGTCACCGTCGCCGGATCCGGGGGAGATCGTCAGGTCGGTGCCCTCACCCGCGATGTCGCACCCCAGCGCGCGCAACGCTCCGATCATGAGATCGGTGTCACGGCTGCGCAATGCACCGGACACCGTTGAGGTGCCGCCTTCACGTGCGGCCAGTGCTGCGAGGACGAACGCCCGATTGGTCTGGGATTTGGAGCCGGGCATGGTGATGGTCGCGTTGACGGAACTGTCGATCGTCGGTGCCTGCCAGAGTCCGCTTGTCACCGCCCTATTGTCCCGGACGCATACCTGCGGTGTCGGCCCCGGGTGGCACGATGGCGATATGTGCGGACGGTACGCGGTCACGATCGACCCGGCGCTGCTCGCCGTCGAGATCGACGCGGTGGACGAGATAAACACAGTGAGTCAGTCGACTGGACCACAGCTGCTTCCCACCATCCCGAACTACAACGTCGCACCCACTGATCCGGTGCTCACCGTGGTGGCAAGACATCGCGAACCCGGCGACGTTCCCACCCGTCGCGTCCGTGCCATGCGCTGGGGTTTGGTGCCGACCTGGGCCAAGGCGCGCGAAGACGGCCGACCGCAGGCCAAGGGCGCGCCGCTGATCAATGCCCGCGCGGAAAGTCTCACCACGGCCGCAACATTCCGTGTAGCCGCGCAGTCCAAGCGGTGTCTCGTCCCGATGGACGGCTGGTACGAGTGGCGGAAGCAGGAGGGCGTCAAGACGGCGTTCTATATGAATGCGGGCGACGAGACGCGATTGTTCGCGGCGGGCTTGTGGTCGGTGTGGAAGCCAGCCGGTCTGCAGGGGCGCGACGCGGCACCCCTGCTGAGCTGCACGATCGTCACCACCGATGCCGTCGGCCCACTGCGGGAGATTCACGACCGGATGCCGTTGATGTTGGGTGCCGAATCGTGGGATCGGTGGCTGGACCCGGACCAGGATCTGGATCAGCGGCTGCTGCAGCCTGCAGGCCAGGCAACCGGCATCGAAACGCGGCAGGTGTCATCGCTGGTGAACAGTGTCGCGAACAATGGTCCGCAGCTGCTCGCGCCGGATGACGGAACTCATGCCGTGGGGGAGCAGATCACCCTGCTGTGACGGACGCCGTGACAGCGTTGGTGAGCCGGGCCAGGTCGGTGGGTGCCAGCGCCATCTGCAGCCCGCGCTTTCCGGCGCTGCACAGGATGCGATCCCACGCCAGGGCCGACGAATCGATAACGGTGGGCAGTGGTTTTCGTTGCCCGAGCGGCGAGATTCCGCCGACCACATAGCCGGAACTGCGTTCGGCCGTCGCCGGATCGGCCATGGTGGCCTTCCCGCGACCGAGAGCTGCCGCCGCAGCCTTGAGCGAGAGGGTCGCCGGCACCGGGATGACCGCGACCGCCAGATCCGCCCCTCGGTCCAGCGCGATCAGCAGGGTCTTGAAGATCTGCTCGGGAACCAGCCCGGAGCCCGCCAGCGCGCGCACAGCCTCATCGCCGAACGCGTTCTCTCCGGGGCGGTGTTCATACGGCAACAGTTCGTAGTCGACCCCGGCAGCGATCAACGCGGCGACGGCCGGAGTGGCAGCTTTGGCGGCCTTGGAACCCACGATCTGGACAGTAGTTCCCGGGTCCCGTGAATTTTGAGTTGACAGTCGAGATACTTTGGGAAATACCCCGGCATGAGTCGGTGTTGAGCAGTGTGTCCGCAACGAGCGGACTATGGTCCTCAACACGGAAGGGGTATTGCAGGTGACAATGGCGTGCCTCGAACGTCCGATGTCGGTGCCGATCCGTATGGTCGGTGTCGCTACCGAAAGGACCGCCGTGACAGACACCGCAGATCCCTCTAATCAGGCGATTCACGTCGAGACGGAGGCTGAGCGGGCCGCACGCTTCGAGCGTGACGCGCTACCGCTGCTGGATCAGCTCTACGGTGCTGCGCTGCGGATGACGAGAAACCCCGCGGACGCGGAGGATCTGGTGCAGGAGACGATGGTCAAGGCGTACGGCGGGTTCGGGACCTTCAAAGAGGGCACCAATCTCAAGGCCTGGCTGTACCGGATCCTGACGAATACCTACATCAATATCTATCGCAAGAAGCAGCGTCAGCCCGCGGAGTATCCGACCGAGGAGATCACCGACTGGCAGCTGGCCGCGAATGCCGAGCACACCTCGACGGGGCTGCGGTCGGCGGAGATCGAAGCGCTCGATGTGCTGCCTGACGACGAAATCAAAGAAGCGTTGAATAAGCTGCCGGAAGAATTCCGGATGGCCGTGTACTACGCGGACGTCGAAGGCTTCCCCTACAAGGAGATCGCCGAGATCATGGACACCCCGATCGGCACGGTCATGTCGCGGTTGCACCGCGGCCGTCGCCAGCTGCGCGAATTGCTGGCCGAAGTGGCCAAGGAGCGTGGCTTCCTGCGCAACAATGAGTTGGCGGAGGGCCGGGCATGACCGACGGTGAGCTGAAGAACAGTGTGGACAAGGGCGGCAACTGCGAGGTATCGGGTTGCGCCGAGGTGATCGCGGAGGTGTGGACCCTCCTCGACGGTGAATGCAGCGCGGAGAGCAGCGCACGGCTGCGGCATCATCTCGAAGAATGCCCGGGCTGCCTGCAGCATTACGGCATTGAAGAGCAGATCAAAACACTCGTAGCCCGCAAGTGCGGTGGAGAAAAGGCACCTGACGGGCTACGTGAGCGTCTTAAGTTGAAGATCACTCAGACCACTTTCATCGAGCAGCGGGCTGAGAACTCCTAGCGCTAGCTGTTGGGACGCTTGCCGTGGTTGGCGGCGTTGTGCTTGCGGCTGCGCTTCTTGCGACCACGCTTGGCCATGGGAATCTCCTTACCGATCAAATGGGTTCCGGGCGTGAGCCCGGCTGACAGGCCAGCTGCGCATAACGCGCGCCGGTGTGTGTATCTAGTCTCTCATGCCGGTGAGGGTGGTTGAACGCGTGGATCCCGTACGTGTGGTTCGATACTGAGGACCAGTAATCGGATGTTGACGAGAGCGAGGTGGCGCGCAGGTGGCCGAGGAAGTACACGCCGAGATCGTGGCCAGCGTGCTGGAAGTACTCGTCAAGAAGGGTGACGCGATCGCTGAAGGCGACACCATTGTCCTGCTGGAATCCATGAAGATGGAGATCCCGGTCCTGGCCGAGGTCGCGGGAACCATCGGTGACGTGAGCGTTTCGGTGGGCGACGTGATCCAGGCCGGCGACTTGATCGCCGTCATCGACGACTAGATCGCCACCACATGTCCACTCTCGGTGACCTGCTTGCCGAGCACACCATGCTGCCGGGTGAAGCAGTCGATCACCTGCACGCCGTGGTCGCCGAATGGCAGCTGCTGGCTGACCTCTCCTTCGCCGATTACCTGATGTGGGTGCACCGCGACGACGACGCCTTCGTGTGCGTCGCCCAGTGCCGACCCAACACCGCGCCGACCATCATCGACAGCGATGCCGTGGGCACCGTCGCCAAGACTTCAGATGTTCCGTTGGTCGAAGCGGCATTCACTTCGGGTTCCATCGAGCGTGAAAGTGATTCGGACCTGACCGAGCACGCCTCCGAGCTCAACGTGGAGGCGGTCCCGGTGCGCTGTGGGGACCGGACGGTAGCGGTGTTGACACACCAGACCGCGTTGGCCTCCCGGCTCAAGAAGGGCGTGCTGGAACGGGCGTATCTGGAGTGCGCGGGCGATCTGCTGGTAATGCTTACCGAGGGAACGTTTCCGAACGTGGCCGATCAGGCGATGTCGCGCTCCAGCCCCAGGGTGGGTGACGGATTCATCAGACTCGATGTTTCCGGTGAAGTCCGATACGCCAGCCCCAATGCGTTGTCGGCGTATCACCGCATGGGTCTGGCCAGCGATCTGCAGGGGCATGACCTCATGGAGGTCACCAAGCCGCTGATCTCGGATCCGTTCGAGGGCCAGGAGTTGGCAGCGCACATCCGTGACGTGCTCGCCGGCGGCCCGAGTATGCGTATGGAGGTCGACGCACGCGGTGCAGCGGTGCTCATCCGCACGCTGCCGCTCATTGTGCGCGGCGGATCAGTGGGGGCGCTGCTGCTGACCCGTGACGTGACCGAGGTCAAGCGCCGCGATCGGGCGCTGCTGTCCAAGGACGCCACCATTCGCGAGATCCACCACCGGGTGAAGAACAACCTGCAGACCGTGGCCGCGCTGCTGCGACTGCAGGCCCGGCGCACCCAGAATGAGGAAGCCCGCGAAGCGCTTTTCGAATCGGTCCGGCGGGTGTCGTCCATTGCGTTGGTCCACGATGCGTTGTCCATGTCGGTGGACGAAGAAGTCAACCTCGACGAGGTGATCGACCGGATCATGCCGATCATGACGGATGTGGCCACCGTCGACACCAAGGTGCGTGTCTCCCGCGAGGGCGCGCTCGGAGTGCTCGACTCCGACCGCGCGACACCGCTGATCATGGTGATCACCGAGCTGGTCCAGAACGCCATTGAGCACGCATTCGAGGAGGGTGCGCAGGGCCAGGTGATTATCAGGGCTGAGCGGTCGGCGCGTTGGCTCGACGTTGTCGTCCATGACGACGGACGGGGACTACCCGACGGATTTAGTGTGGAGACATCGGATCGGCTGGGATTGCAGATCGTCAGGACGCTGGTGTCGGCGGAGATTGACGGCTCATTGGATATGCGCAGCGACCCAGAGGGTGGAACAAACGCGGTGCTTCGGGTGCCGCTGGGCCGGCGTGCTCGCTTGATGGCCTGAAAGTCCCTGCCCGGCACGCGATCCTGCCCAGAGCAGCAAAGAACCCGGCACTAAATTGTGCCGGGTTCTGATTGCTGCGACGTTAGACGGCGCTACGAGCGCGAGCGCGAGCGTTGCGACGCTTGAGGGCGCGGCGCTCATCCTCACTGAGGCCACCCCACACACCTGCGTCCTGGCCCGACTCCAGCGCCCAGGTAAGGCACTCAGTCGTCACCGGACAGCGGTTACAGACGAGCTTTGCGTCAGCGATCTGGGCAAGGGCCGGTCCGCTGTTCCCTACGGGGAAGAACAGTTCGGGATCCTCGTCGCGACAGACCGCCTTATGGCGCCAATCCATAGTTGTGCACTCCTTTTTCATCGCGCGCGCCACAAGCGCACGAGATCAATGTTTTTCGGCTGTTAACGCGTGCGTACCAAATGTTTCTGCACTGTTGCTTCCGATCGTTTCACAAGCTCAGCAGAAGTCAATAGCGTGAGTTAACACGTGGTCAATCTCACTCGGGGGTGGTGTCTGCGGACTCCACATTCGTTTGTACTACACTAAAACGATCTGCGCCTTGAATCTGGCGAGATTCCCTCATTTTCCCAGGTGAACTGGTGCTACTGGTGAGTAACGTCACGGCCTATCGAGGCTCGACTACGTGAAGTAGTACATCCAATCCGGTCCAGGTGTGACGTGGACCGCGTTGGCCCTGTGAATCGGCTGTGCCCGGAACGGGCTGTCGCTCAACACTATTGCGCTTTGGGTGCGGCTCAAAAAGGTGCGTCGAGGGGTTTTGCCGGCGCGACCACGTCGAGAACGTCGGTCTCCGCGGTGAAGGTCAGGTCGCTGCGCATCCCGAGGAAATCACCGTCGATCTGCGTGGCGATCGGCGCTGACGCGCGTATCCGCACCCACGGGACGTCGTCTTCACGCAGCAGGTGATTGGCGGCGGGACGGTCGGGGCGAGGGGCGCCCACCATGTGACGGACCAGCCGAAGATTCGCCATCACGTTCATGCTCTTCGACGCGAACACGCCCAAACCGCTCTCGAAACCAGTGCCCGGATTCGTCCAGATGGCGCGCTCGTTGGCGTATGTCCACGGGTTGGAATTGCTGACAAACGCGAAATGGATGCCAGTCTGCGGCTCATGGCCGGGCAGCTCCACGGTGAGGGTCGGCTGGCGCCGGGCGGCGCGGAAGAAGCTCACTACTGCGCGGGTGACATAGCGCCCGGCAGTGACCTGCTTGCCCTTGTTGCGGTGAGCCTCCATCGCGGCAACCACCTCGCCGTCCAGGCCCATACCGGCGTTGAAGATGAACCAGCGCTCGCCGCAGTGACCAAGGCTGATGCGGCGCCATCGTCGCTGCTCGCGACGGTGTTCGTCCAGCAGATCGACGACTTGATTGGTCGCCTGTACGGGGTCGGCCGATATACCCAGCGTCCGGGCGAACACATTGGCCGAACCGCCCGGAACCACCGCGATGGCAGGCAATGGGCCGGGGGCCGGGTGTCCCGGCTGACCAAGCAGCCCGTTCACCACCTCGCTGACCGTGCCGTCGCCGCCGTGTACGACGATGACCGCCGCCCCCTCGTCGGCTGCGCGACGGGCCAGCTCGCTGGCGTGGCCGCGGTGGTCGGTATGTAGAACCTGCAGGTGCACACGGCTTTCGAGTGCGTGAGCCAGCAGGTCACGCCCGGCCGCCGTTGTCGAGGTGGCATTGGGATTCACGATGAGGACCGCACGCACGGGGCATGAGCCTAGTCGGATGTTCTTCGCACAAGCTGCTCATCACCGTTGCGATGGGTCCGCATAGGCTTGTCGGGTGACCACAGCCGTTCCGAACACTGTTCGCCGCGCCGGGATGATCGTTGCCGGTGAAGGCGCCGTCGGATTGGTGATCGCGGTGGTCCTGGTGGTGCGTGCGGCCAGCGGCGCCGACCAGCATCTGGTGAACGGGTACGGCACCGCCGCCTGGTTCGCGACATTCGGCACCGCCGTGGTTGCCGCGGGTCTCGCGCTCGTCATAGGGAAACGTTGGGGCAGAGGGATCGCGGTGATGATGCAGCTGCTGCTCCTACCCGTGGCGTGGTACGCGGCCGTGGGGTCGCACCAGCCCGGGCTGGGTGTACCTATCGCGATCGTCGCGGCTGTCGCGCTGGTGCTCCTGTTCAGCCCTACCGCGCAGATGTGGGCCACCGGCGATGAGGTCGGCGCTGACGAATCCGAATAGCGTCAGCGGTCCGAGGCCAGCTCCGTCAAAGCCGGACCCTGCAACCGGTAGGTGATCCAATCCGATTGCGGATTGGCGCCCAGCGAGTCGTAGAACTTGATGGACGGTGTATTCCATTCCAGCACAGCCCAATCCAGCCGGGTATAGCCGTTGGCCACGCATTCTGCCGCTAGCGCTGACAACAGCGCCTTCCCGAGACCGGAACCGCGCTGCTCGGGCTTGACGTACAGGTCTTCAAGGTAGATGCCGTGTTGACCGGTCCAGGTGGAGAAGTTCAGGAACCACACTGCGGTGCCACAAACCACGCCGTCTGCCTCGGCGACATGCGCGAAAAGGGCAGGAGTCGAACCGAATAGCGCCTTGTGGAGCTGTTCGTGGCTGATATGGCACTCATCGCGCGCCTTCTCGTACTCGGCGAGATCCTCGATCAAGCCGACGATGGCCGGGACGTCGGTCTCGGTGGCGCGGCGAATCTGGGTGTTACTCACTGTTGGATTCTCTTCGCCCAAGTGGCTCATCGATCTCGGCTCCTAATCCTGCCAATATTGTCCGGAATTTCACGGTGGTCTCGGATAGTTCGTCCTGGGGGTCCGATTCGGCAACGAGGCCGCCGCCGGCGTATGCGCGGATCGCGGTGCCGTCGGCCGACAGTTCGGCGCAGCGGATCGAGACGGCCCAGCGGCCGTCCCCGCTGCTGTCACACCAGCCGACCGCGCCTGCATAGAACCCACGATCACCCTCGATGCGTGCGATCAGGTTGGCGGCCGCCTCGGTGGGCGTGCCGCATACTGCCGGCGTGGGGTGCAGTGCCACTGCCAAATCAAGTGCAGTGGTAGAACTTTGGCGCAGCCGGGCGCTGATGGAGGTGCTGAGGTGCCAGAGCGCCGCGGTACGACTGAGTGTCGGCTCCGGTGGAACCTGGACATCGACGCACAACGACGCGAGATCTTCACGCAGCTGATCGATGACCACGGAGTGTTCGTGGCGGTTCTTGTGCGAGCCAGCCAGGTCTTCACCCGTGCGTCGATCCAGTGACGGATCGCTGGAGCGGGGGGCGGAACCCGCGAACGGGTGACAGATCACCATGTCTCCGCGACGTTCCACTAACAGTTCCGGACTACAACCCACCATGGTGTGCCCGCGGAATCGGTCGCCGGCGGGGGAGAGATCCACGCAAAAACTGTTGGCGTCGGGGTCGTTCCGGATCAGCCGATGCGTCAGCACTAACGCATCCACGGGTGTGTCGGCTTGCATTTCCAGCACGCGCGCAAGGACGACCTTGGACAGTCCACTGGCGGTGTCGCGAAGCACCTCGACGGCCTCGGTGACGCGCCGCAGATGCTCGGAGGGTTCCGGTATTTGTTGCGTTACACGGATATTCGGCATGGTGCCGTAGAACTCTTGTGGTTGCCCGCGCTCAACCGTCGCGGGAACTGTCAGCGCTGCGGGCTTGGAGGTGTCAAAAGGCAGTGCACCGACCAGCATGTGGTGCCGTCCGGTGCGCAGGGCGTCGGCAGCGCTCGCGATGTCGTCGTATGCGGTCTCGCGGCCGTACGCGTACAGCGCCTCGGCAGCCCGCGACATCACGAAATGTGGGTGCACGGGGGAGTCAGTGGCCGTCATTTCAGCTTGACGGTACCGGGTGCCGATACCCGGTCAGCCCAAGTGCGGCCACCTGACGTTGACCGTGCTCATGCCCGCCCACAGCGATCGAGGCCGTAGCCATGCCGAGGCGAGTGCCCTCTTCCAGAGGTAGCTCGATCCACCGGGTCATCAGCGCACGCGAGAAATGGCCATGACCCACCAGCAGCACATCTCGTTGGGTGAGGTCAACGGCGATCTTGGCGATCACCCGGTCGGCTCGGGCCTGCACCTGAGCCACCGATTCGCCGCCGGGGCAGCCGTGCGTCCACACCAACCAACCGGGGTCGTTCTCGCGGATCTGCGGCGTGGTCAGGCCCTCGTAGTCGCCGTAGTCCCACTCGGCGAGGTCCTCGTCGGTAGCAGTGATTGTCACGCCGGCCAACTCTGCGGTCTGGATCGCACGGCGGCGTGGACTGCTCAGAACCACCGGATCATTGAGATCGAGATTGGCCAGCACCTCACGCGCCGCCACGGCCTGGGCGCGACCGATTTCGGTGAGATCCAGGTCGGTGCGACCGGTATGCCTGCCGATCTTTGACCATTCGGTTTCGCCGTGGCGTAGCAACAACATTCGGTTTTGGGGGGCAGACACAAGTTAATTGTGCCGTACCGACTTCCGTCGTGATCGCGTTCGGCATGCCAGTATGTGGGCGTGACTCGGGTGCTGGCGGTAGCCAATCAAAAGGGCGGGGTGGCCAAAACCACGACGGTCGCGTCCCTCGGCGCGGCGTTGGCCAAGGCCGGCAAGAAGGTTCTACTGGTTGATCTTGACCCGCAGGGCTGCCTGACGTTCTCGTTGGGGCAGGACCCTGACCGGCTGGGGGTCTCGGTGCACGAGGTGCTGCTGGGACAGGCAGACATCAAGGAAGCGCTGGTCACCACCGCTGAGGATCTGACGCTGCTGCCCGCGAACATCGACCTGGCCGGAGCCGAGGCGATGCTGCTGATGCGGGCCGGCCGTGAGTACGCCCTGAAGCGGGCGCTCGAATCGCTGGGGGACGACTTCGATGTGGTGATCATCGACTGCCCGCCGTCGCTGGGCGTGTTGACTCTGAACGGCTTGACGGCGGCCGACTCGGTGATGGTGCCGCTGCAATGCGAGACGCTGGCGCACCGTGGTGTCGGCCAGTTCCTGCGGACCGTGACCGACGTCCAGCAGATCACCAACCCGGGGCTGACACTGCTCGGTGCACTGCCCACTCTCTACGACTCGCGCACCACGCACAGCCGCGATGTGCTGCTGGATGTGGCGGATCGCTACGAGCTACCGGTGCTTGCGCCGCCGATTCCCCGGACGGTGCGGTTCGCGGAGGCGAGCGCCTCGGGTGCGTCGGTGCTCGCGGGCCGTAAGAACAAGGGTGCGGTGGCCTACCAAGAGCTGGCGCAAAGCCTGGTGAAGCACTGGAAGAGCGGCAAGGCCATGCCGACCTTCGCGCCGCCCGTGGACTGATTGCAACTTTGGTTCTCCGTCGAGTCTGCACTTCACGACGGTTTCCGGCCTAAAAACGTCGTGGGCCGCAGACTCGTCTGGGGAGACTCACCCCAGCGCGAAGACTCGTGACCCGCGCTGCTCCACCAATGTGTTGCCGACGACAGCGCTGATGACGGGAATTTTTTCATCGGCCGGATCGCGTTGCACTGCAATGGATTTCCGGAATTCTCCGGTGGACATGTTGAAGACGTCGATCCCGCCTTCGACGGGGATCAGCAGCTCACCGGCCATCGCGGTGCCCGGACCCAAAGGCCTCTTGGTGGTAGGCAGCACGAATCGATAGGAGAGATCGAAGGCGCCCAGCACCAGCACCTGATTGCCCGTCCACCAGGTGACGACGTCGCCGGCCTGTGCGGCGGTGTTGGACTGGACCACCTCACCCGGCAGGGCCGTCGCGCCGACGCGCATTCCATGGTCGTCGAACACCACCAGCTCATTGTGGGTGCCGGGCAGGTACACGGCCGACCGCGTGTCTGCGACGGCGAGCACCTTGGCGGCAGAGCCGCGTTCAACCCCTGGCAGCGCCGCCGAGTAGAGCTCCTCGGGTTTGTCGTTGTCCTTCGGTGTCGGCTTCTGCAGCGTCAGCCGCAAGGTGGAGTCCTGAGGGCAGGTCTCCAGGACCGCGAGCACGCTGGAGCCGACGGCGCCCGACTTCAGCGTGCAGTCCACGCGGGGCTGGCTGTTGGGATTCAGGGGAGCGACTACTCGTCCGTACTCCAAGGTGCGCACCATATCCGAACGCCACAGCTCGAGCCGGGTGCTACCAAGTGCCAGCACGTAAGTGCCGTCGGTCGACAGTGACACCTTCGGGTCGTTGGCACTGCTACGCAACGGACCCCGACGGCCGGTCTGCCCGTCGATCATGGTGACTTGGCCGCATCCGCGTGCATCTCGATAGACCGCCACTGCGTCGTCGATGAAGCCGATCGCGCCGCACAGATCGAGATTGCGGCGCGCGTAGGACCACAGCTGTGCGCCGGTAACCGGGTCATGGCCCACCACGTCATGCCCATCGGCGCTGATGATCGCGCCGCTCGCGATGACCGGACCCTTCGTGGCTCCACTCGCGGTGGACCACAGTTCGCGAACCGAGTCAGGAACCCGGGTGGCGCTCATCGGGCGTTTGATGTCCCCGGCGGCGGGGTGGCTTTCGGTGGCGCGAGCATCGCTGGTCCACCAGATCGTGGTACCGGTAACGGCGACTACGACGGCGATCACCGCCGCAGCAATGATGTCGGCCCGGGTGCGCCGCTCCGGTGCGATCACGCCGTGGCGGTGGTCGCGGCCGGCCGGCGGCGCCGACGACGGCGCGCGGGAGCGGGCTGGTCACCTTCCGTGGTGGCCACCGCCGCAGGCGCTTCGGCAACCGAATCATCGGCGGCCTCGCCAGCGCGAGTACGCCGACGATTGCGGGTGCGCTTGGGCTTGTCACTTTCAGTGCGCTCGGCCCGGGGCTCGCGGCGCTTTGGTCCTCCGGCGAACTTGGCTCCGACCGAGCCGGTGACGCCAGCGGGGATGTTCATCTCAGTGAACAAATGCGCTGAGGTGGAATAGGTTTCGTCAGGGTCGGGCACACCCAGGCCGAGCGCCTTATCGATCAGCTGCCAGCGCGCAATGTCATCCCAGTCCACGAGGGTGACCGCGATACCGGTGCGTCCGGCACGGCCGGTGCGTCCGATGCGGTGCACGTAGGTCTTGTCGTCCTCGGGGCACTGGTAGTTGATGACGTGCGTGACATCGTCGATGTCGATACCGCGGGCGGCCACGTCGGTGGCGACCAGCACGGTGATCTCACCGGAACGGAAGGCGGATAGTGCCTTTTCGCGAGCGATCTGACCGAGGTCGCCGTGTACCGCGCCGACGATGAAACCGCGCTCGGCCAGTTCGTCGGACACCTTCTGAGCGGTCCGCTTGGTGCGGGTGAAGATCATGGTGGCGCCGCGGCCCTCGGCCTGCAGGATGCGGCTGACCAGTTCGATCTTGTCCAGGGCGTGCGCCCGGTAGACGAACTGCTCGGTCGTATCGTGCACCGACGATGAATGGGGAGCCTCGGCCCGGATGTGGGTCGGACGATTCATGAAGGTGCGGGCCAGGGTGATGATCGCATCGGGCATCGTCGCCGAGAACAGCATCGACTGGCGCCCCGATTCAGCGGACGGCGCCAGCGCCAGGATGCGCTCGATGTCGGGCAGGAAGCCCAGGTCCAGCATCTCGTCGGCCTCGTCGAGCACCAGCATCGCCAGTCCGCCCAGCTGCAGGTGGCCCTGCTGCGCGAGGTCCAGGAGTCGACCAGGCGTCCCGACTACGACGTCGGCACCGGCACGGAGCGCCTCGATCTGTGCCTCGTACGGACGTCCGCCATAGATGGCGACAACGCTGAAGTCGCGGTCACCGGCCGACAGGTACTTGGACGCCCTGGTGAGGTCTTCATAGACCTGGATGCACAGCTCGCGGGTCGGGACCACGACCAGCGCGCGAGGCGTGCCGTTGAGCGGTCGATCCTCGACTCCGGTGGCGATGCGGTGTAGCAGCGGGACACCGAATGCATAGGTCTTGCCCATGCCGGTGCGGGCTTGGCCGATGAGGTCAGAGCCGGCGAGGGCGAGGGGAAGGGTGAGTTCCTGGATGGCGAACGGATGCTCGATCCCGGCCTCGCTCAGGGCCCGGACAATCTCGTCGCGGACGCCGAGCTGGGCAAAGGTGTGTTCGATATGACTCATGGGTGGGTGTACGTACCTTTCGTGTTTTCGCTCAGCGCGCACGATCGGTAGGTCGGATTTCGACGGGGCCGGGCTCGCATCTAGCGGCGAGGGCAGCACGTGCACGCACATTTCCTGTGGGAGAACTCCCTGGGTACTTCACGGTCAGGTCGTTCGGCCCGCACTCATGATAACGGGTGAGCTGCGATTTTCCGATTCGCCGTGGTTTGCCCTGCGGTTCGGTGTCCTCCTGCGGGTGCCCGACTAGAGTTCCAGACATGAGTGCGGACCTCGATCCTCCCGGTGTCAATCAGCTGTTCGCGGTGATCGCGTACGGCGAGATCGCGGCGTTCTACCGGTTGACCGACGAGTCGAAGATGGCGCCCGACCTGGCCAGCAAGATCGCCATCGCCAGCATGGCTGCCTCGCAGATGCGCCACTACGAGGTGCTGCGAGATGCGATGGAGGCTAACGGAGTTGACGTGCTCACGGCCATGGAGCCGTACGTCAAGACGCTGGAGAATTACCACTCGCTGACTCTGCCGCGTACGTGGTTGGAGGCCATGGTGAAGGCCTACATCGGCGACTCGTTGGCGGCCGATTTTTATGGCGAGGTGGTCGCCTCGCTACCGGGTGAATCGGCGGCGGTTCTCAAGTCGGTGCTGGGGACCACGGGGCACTCGGAGTTCGTCATCGCGCAGGTGCGTGAGGCCGTCAAGGACAACCCGCAGCAGCGCAACCGGCTCACCTTGTGGGGTCGACGGCTGCTCGGTGAGGCCGTCACACAGGCTCAGCATGTGCTGGCCGGTCACG
Source organism: Mycobacterium sp. D16R18 (assembly GCA_002013775.1). GTDB lineage: Bacteria > Actinomycetota > Actinomycetes > Mycobacteriales > Mycobacteriaceae > Mycobacterium. Next base: position 208,776 of record MAFD01000002.1, on the reverse strand, counting down.
ACGAGCTCGCCGAGCTGGTGATGTCCGGCGGCGCGGGCCTGGGGAACCTGAACGAGTTCTTCGAGCGGCTGCAGGGTGCACACGCCGAACGCATGGCGGTTCTCGGCCTGGGCGGTTAGCGGGCCGCTAGAGCTCTACTTGGTGCAGCGGGCGATGATGCTGTTATTGCTCTGCACCGCCAGCATCTGACTCTCGCTGTTGGTGATCGAGCAGTTGATCTGACTCGCGAAGCTTGTCGCAGTGATCGACCCGCCAACGATCCCGGGGCTCGGGGTCACGATCATCGTCCAGGGCAGCGAGGCGCCGAGCACGGTTCGAGTCGCGCCGTTGCCGTCGGTGTAGGTGATCGTGAGCAGATCGCCCGGTGTCTGGTTACCGGTCACGTAGTACGCGAACGCTGCGGGTGTGATCGGCCGCTGGCCTTCCGGCGGCAGCATCGGGTTGGACGGCGGCGGCTCGGGTGCGGGCGCCTCGGTGGAGGGCGCCGTGCTCGGCGTCTCCTGCACGGGGGTTGTCGTCACGGTTGTCGTCGACGGTTGTCCCGACGTCGCCGATGGTGATGGCGCGGGGGGAGTGGTGGTCACCGGCGTCAGCGAGGGCACAGGTGTGGTGACAGCGGCGGCTGGCGGCTTGTCGTCGCCACCGCTGAGCACGACCGCCGTCGCGATGACGGCAATCGCCAGCACCGCCCCGGCAATGGACGCGACCCATTTCCAGTTCTCGTTGGAACCCGGTGGCCTGTATTCGAAGTCCTCGTCCAGACCCGAGTACCCGCTGTACTGCGGGGTCGTCTCGGATTCGTACGGGTCGTCGTAGGGCTCGTAGCCGCTTGAGGACCGAGAATCTCCGCGATAACCGACCATGATCAGCGCCTCTTCTCAATGTGAAACCTGATACTGATGTTACTGCTGTGACTAAGGGACTGGCACGATCATGCGAGGTGTGTCGGCCGGACTGGCGTCGGCTAACCTCTGCAGTACACGCTTAATGACCTGGAAGGTGCCTTCGTGGAGATCAAGATCGGTGTCACAGATAGCCCGCGCGAGCTGGTCATTTCTAGCGATCAGACCCCGGCTGACGTCGAAAAGGTCGTATCCGCGGCGCTGTCCAAGGAATCGGATGTGCTGAACCTCACCGACCAGAAGGGCCGCAAGTACCTGATCGCCGCGGCCCGGATCGCCTACGTGGAGATCGGTGTCGCCGACGCACGTCGGGTCGGCTTCAGCAGCTAGTCCGTCGGCTGCAGCGGGACATGCGAGAGCCCGCCCCAGGCGAATCCGACGGTGGCGTTGACCGCGTCGTCCTTGGAGATGGGCTTCTCGTTGTCCAGCCAGTAGCGCGCGCTGACCTGGCTGATTCCGACCAGGCCGACGGCCACCATGCGCGCATGGTGGGGGTCCAGTCCAGAATCGTGGCTGACCAGGTCGAATACCGCATCGGTGCAGGCGCTGATGGCGCCCTCGACGCGTTGGCTGACCTGCGGGACGCCCACCAAGTCGTTTTCGAAGATCAGCCGGTAGCCCTGGCTGTCGTGCTCGACGAAATCGAAGAACGCCATAACCGCCGCACGTAGCCGCTGACGGTTGTCGGTGGTGGTGCGCAACGCCTGCCGCACGCTGGAGACCAGGTTGTCGGCATGCTTGTGCAGTACCTCGAGGTACAGCTCCAGCTTGCTCGGAAAGTGTTGGTAGAGAACCGGCTTGCTTACGCCGGCGCGTTCGGCGATTTCATCCATGCCCGCGGCGTGGTAGCCGCGATCGACGAATATCTCACTGGCAGAACCGACCAGCTGACCGCGACGCTCATCGCGAGGCAGTCTTCCGCCACGACGTGTATTTCCCTGAGTCGAATCCTGCGTTGCCACCGTCGAGTTCACCCTGCCTCGACGCCCGGCCAGATTCGCAAGATCACGCATGTCCTTATCCTCTGTGCGCACACGACTTAATGGTCGTTTACGCCATCTCAGTCAGGCGGCTATTCAATCCGCTTGAACCCGAACTACAGACAGTACTCCTGGCATCCGGCGGCGTGCCCGAGGCGTGATGGCCTGTCGCTATGCCATCCTTGCCCGGTGACCTACGACCGGCACCAATGGGCGCATAATCGTAGGTCCATGCCAGAAACCATGAGTCGACTCCCCGTGCAGGAGTCCTCCGAGCGCTACGAGCCGCTGCGCGCCCAGCGAGATCCTCTCGCCGAGGGAAGCGGACGCATCCGATCCGACCGGCGTGATCGTGACCGCTGGCGCAAGCAGACCTGGCTCGGCCGTTTCATCTCCACCTACGGATGGCGCGCGTACGCCATTCCGCTGCTGGTGGCGTTGACCGTCTTCGTCGGGTACCAGACCGTTACGCAGCGCGAACCCGCACACGCGGGTACCGGCCCCAATGAGCCCGTTGCTGATCCTCCGTCCATCGGTGCGCTGGGTGACGCGATCATCGGTGCCCCGCCCAAGGGCCTCACCCAATTCGATGCAACCCTGCCCACCGGTGTGCTGCCCGAGGGCGAGCCGTTCACCGAGGCGGGCGCCAAGTCCTGGCACGTCGTACCGGGTACGACACCCCAGATCGGGACGGGTGCCGCGAAGGTGTTCGCGTACACCATCGAGGTGGAGGACGGCATCGACACCATGGGTTTTGGCGGCGATGACCTCTTCGCGCGCATGGTGACCGAGACGCTCGCCAGCCAGAAGAGCTGGACGCATAACCCTCAGTTTGGATTTGTCCGGATCGACTCCGGCACACCTGATTTCCGGATCTCCCTGACCTCGCCGGCCACGGTGCGTGAGGGCTGTGGTTATGAGATCCAGCTCGAAGCCTCTTGCTACAACCCGCGTTACGGCGAGAACGGTGACCGGCGCGTGTTCATCAACGAAGCGCGGTGGGTGCGCGGTGCCGTCCCGTTCCAGGGGGACATCACGTCTTACCGCCAGTACGTCATCAACCATGAAGTCGGACATGCCATCGGTTATCGGGTGCATGAGCCGTGCGAGCAGGACCAGCAGCTGGCGCCGGTGATGATGCAGCAGACGTTCAGTACCAACAACAACGATGCGGCCAAGTTCGACGCCGATTCCATCAAGCCCGACGGCAAGACCTGCCGCACCAATCCCTGGCCGTACCCGATTCCGTAGGGGCAGTCCCGGGCTCGGGAAGGGTTGGCATCCCGATACTGTTGATGCAGCTGTAGCCCTCTCAGACAGCCCTGAGGAACCCGAATCACAGGAGTCACGGTGCCCACATTGCCGCCGTTGGTAAGCCCCGCCGCCGATCTGACCCGCGAGGAAGTCGCGCGGTACAGCCGGCATCTGATCATCCCCGACCTGGGCGTAGACGGACAGAAACGTCTCAAGAACGCCAAGGTGCTCGTCATCGGTGCCGGTGGCCTCGGATCTCCGACACTCCTGTACTTGGCCGCCGCGGGTGTCGGCACCATCGGCATCGTCGAGTTCGACGTAGTCGACGAGTCCAACCTGCAGCGCCAGATCATTCACGGCCAGTCCGATATCGGCAGGTCAAAAGCCCAGAGCGCGCGTGACTCGGTGCTGGAGATCAACCCTCTGGTCGAGGTCCGGCTGCATGAGCTGCGTTTGGACCCGGATAACGCGGTCAACCTGTTCAAGCAGTACGACCTGATCCTGGATGGCACCGACAACTTCGCGACGCGCTACCTGGTCAACGACGCCGCGGTGCTCGCGCACAAGCCGTATGTGTGGGGCTCCATTTACCGTTTCGAGGGCCAGGTGTCCGTCTTCTGGGAGGACGCGCCCGACGGACTCGGCCTGAACTACCGCGATCTGTACCCCGAGCCGCCGCCTCCGGGCATGGTGCCGTCCTGCGCGGAGGGCGGCGTATTGGGCATCCTGTGCGCCTCCATCGCCTCGGTGATGGGCACCGAGGCCATCAAGCTGATCACCGGAATCGGTGACACGCTGCTCGGCCGGCTCATGGTGTACGACGCGCTGGACATGACGTACCGCACCATCAAGATCCGCAAGGATCCGGCCACGGCGAAGATCACCGAGCTCATCGACTACGACGCGTTCTGCGGCGTCATCAGCGACGAGGCCTCCGCTGCGGTCGCCGATTCCACTATTACCCCGCGTGAGCTGCGCGAATTGCTTGACGCCGACAAGAAGGTGGCGCTGATCGACGTGCGCGAACCCGTCGAATGGGACATCGTCCACATCGATGGTGCCGAGCTGGTGCCCAAGTCGACCTTGGAGTCCGGAGACGGCCTCGCCAAGCTGCCGCAAGACCGTCAAGCGGTGCTGTACTGCAAGACGGGGATTCGGTCGGCAGAGGCGCTTGTGGCCGTGAAGAAGGCGGGTTTCTCGGACGCGGTGCACCTGCAGGGCGGTATCGCCGCCTGGGCCAAGCAGGTGGACCCCGACATGGTCATGTACTGATCGATAGGAGCCAGCAACAGCCCCATATTGCGGGACGCCCCATCTGTGACCGCCGACACGAACTCCGAGCGAACACAATCCAGTTCATTGCAGGCGGTAACGTATCCCGCGTGACTGTGGACCGCCCGCCCGAGCACGTGCTCGCGACTTACGGGCTCAGCGGCGTCAAGCCAGTCCAGCTCGGCCCGACATGGGAGGGCGGCTGGCGCTGCGGTGAAGTGGTGTTGTCACTGGTGGCGGACCATGCGCGTGCCGCGTGGTCGGCCAAGGTGCGCGACACACTGTTCATAGACGGTGTCCGGTTGGCCCGGCCGGTTCGGTCCACGGACGGGCGATATGTCGTATCGGGTTGGCGCGCGGACACATTCGTAGCCGGTGCGCCTGAGCCCCGGCATGACGAGGTGGTATCGCTGTCGGTGCGCCTCCACGAGGCCACGTCCAAGCTGGAACGCCCCCGGTTTCTTACCCAGCCTCCGGTGGCGCCATGGGCCGATGTCGACGTGTTCATCGCTGCGGATCGCGCGGCCTGGGAAGACCGGCCGCTGCAATCCTGGCCCTCCGCGGCCCGGGTGTCGCCCGGCTCGCCGGACGGTCAGCGTTCCATCGACCTGATCAATCAGTTGGCGAGCCTGCGTCGGCCCACCAAGAGCCCGCCGCAGCTGGTGCATGGAGACCTGTACGGCACCGTGCTTTTCGCGGGTGCGGCCGCGCCCGGTATCACCGACATCACGCCGTACTGGCGTCCGGCCTCATGGGCTGCGGGCGTCGCGGTGGTGGACGCGCTGTCGTGGGGTGACGCGGACGACGGCCTCATCGAACGCTGGGCGACCTTGCCGGAGTGGCCGCAGATGTTGTTGCGGGCCTTGATTTTCCGACTGGCTGTGCACGCGCTGCACCCCCGTTCGTCGGCACAGTCCTTCCCAGGGCTGGCACGATCCGCAGCTCTGGTGCGGCTCACCCTGTAACGCGCGTCACTTTCGAGCCCTGATGTGACCTAGCCGAACCAGCTCACCGTCACATGACAGACTCATGTGAGCGAGATGTGATGGCTCGGTCATCGCCAGCAGCGCCGCCGCAACAAGATTTTTCTACCGTTCTGTCATGGCGAACAACACGGCAACAGCCCCAATTGCACGGCGCGGACGCTGGATTGAGAACTGGGATCCCGAGGACGTTGTGGCCTGGGACAACGGTGGCGCGAAGGTCGCACGCCGCAACCTGATCTGGTCGGTGGTTGCCGAACACGTCGGATTCTCTGTGTGGTCCATCTGGTCGGTGATGGTTCTGTTCATGCCGCAGAACGTGTATCACATCGACGCGGCCGGCAAGTTCTTCTTGGTGGCCATGCCGACCCTGGTCGGTGCGGTGCTGCGGCTGCCGTACACCTTCGCCACCGCATGGTTCGGGGGGCGCAACTGGACCATCTTCAGTGCCTTGGTGCTGGCAGTCCCGACCGCGCTCACGTTGTACTTCATGGCGCACCCCGAGACCTCGTACACCACCTTCATGATCGTGGCGGCGGTCGCGGGCTTCGGTGGCGGAAACTTCGCTTCCTCGATGACCAACATCAATGCCTTTTACCCACAACGCTTCAAGGGCTGGGCGCTCGGCCTTAACGCGGGTGGCGGGAACATCGGGGTTCCGGTGATCCAGGTACTCGGCCTGCTGGTCATCGCCACCGCGGGGAACCGCTCACCGCACTGGGTGGCGGGTATCTACCTCGTGCTGATCGCCTTCGCGGCCGTGGGCGCAGCGCTGTTCATGGACAATCTGGCCAACCAGAAGACCGATGGCCGTTCGCTCATCAACGTGATGAAGCACCGGGATTCGTGGATCATCGCCTTCCTATACATCGGCACCTTCGGTTCCTTCATCGGGTTCAGTTTCGCGTTCGGGCAGGTGCTGCAGCTGAACTTCCTTGCCGGGCTCGCACACAGCGGCTTGACCCCGGCGCAGGCCGCAGCACAGGCATCGCTGCATGCCGCACAGATCGCGTTCATCGGGCCGCTGCTCGGCTCGCTGGCCCGGCCGTTCGGCGGCTGGCTGTCGGACCGCACGGGCGGCGGCAAGATCTCGCTGTATGCCTTTATCGCGATGATCTTCGGTGCGGGCATCCTGGTGGCTGCGGGAACCATCGACGATCGTGCGGCCGGTGCACCGTCCGGAGCCATCATGATCTCCTACGTCACCGGATTCATCGTCCTGTTCGTTGTCTCCGGAATCGGCAATGGCTCGGTCTACAAGATGATTCCATCGATCTTCGCCGCCAAGGCGCACAGTGCCGGACTCGACGAGACCTGGTCGCGAACCATGTCGGGTGCATTGATCGGTGTGGCCGGTGCCATCGGCGCGCTCGGCGGTGTCGCCATCAACCTGGTGCTCCGCGCCTCGTACCTCAGCGCCGCCAAGTCGGCCACCATGGCGTTCTGGGTGTTCCTCGCCTTCTACGTCGTCTGCGCTGTGGTCACCTGGTACGCGTACGTGCGGCGCCCGGTGGGCACCCCTGTTCCTGTGATGTCTAGCTCCAAAGACGAAGTGACGGTGTGAAACTCATGAACAAGAATGTCATCGTCATCGGCCACGGAATGGTCGGCCACCGATTTGTCCAGGTGCTCCGCGAGCGCGACGCCACCGACCAGTGGCAGATCACCGTCCTCGGCGAGGAAGCAGACGCCGCGTACGACCGGGTGGCACTGTCCTCGTACATCGACAGCTGGGACCGGGACACGCTGGCGCTCACCGGGAACGGCTACGTCGACGATCCCATGGTGACCCTGCATCTGGGCGATAGGGTGGTCGGGATCGACCGGGCGGGCCAGACGGTCACCACCGAGGCCGGCACCGTGCTGGAGTATGACGCGCTCGTCATGGCCACTGGGTCTTACCCGTTCGTGCCGCCGGTGCCGGGAGGCGACGCCGAAGGCTGCTTCGTCTACCGCACCATGGACGACCTGGATGCCATCAAGGCGACCGCTGACAAGTCGCCGGGTTCCGCCGGTGTGGTCATCGGCGGTGGGCTGCTCGGGCTCGAGGCCGCCAATGCGTTGCGCCTCATGGGGTTGGCCCCGCATGTGGTGGAGCTCAATCCCCGTCTCATGCATCTGCAGGTCGACGAGGGTGGTGGTGCGCTGCTCACCAGGCTGGTGACCGAGCTCGGGTTGACGGTGCACACCAGCGTCTCCACGAAGTCCATCGAGACGGCGCCCGACGGGACGCTCTCTGTGCAGCTGTCCGACGGATCCTCGATCGATGCGTCGGTATTGGTTTTTTCCGCGGGTATCCGGCCGCGCGACGAGCTGGCGCGGGAGTGTGGGCTGGAGTTGGCTGAACGCGGTGGCATCTTCACCGACGTCGGCTGCCAGACAAGCGATCTGCACATCTATGCGATCGGTGAGGTGGCTGCCATCGAGGGCCGCTGCTATGGACTGGTCGCACCCGGGTACACCACGGCCGAGATCGTCGCCGACCGACTCCTCGGCGGAAGCTCTGAATTTCCGGGCGCCGACCTGTCGACCAAGCTCAAGTTGCTCGGTGTGGACGTTGCCAGCTTCGGTGACGCGCACGGCACCTCGGATGGCGCTTTGGAAGTCGTCTTCAACGACGCCACCAAGGGCACCTACGCCAAGCTTGTGGTCTCCGACGATGCGCGAACCCTATTGGGCGGCATCCTCGTCGGAGATGCCAGTGCCTACGGGACGCTGCGCCCCATGCTGGGCCGGGAACTGCCGGCAGATCCGGCCTCGCTGATCTCCCCGGCAGGCGCCGAGATCGGCGTCGGCGCGCTGCCGGATGACGCACAGATCTGCTCGTGCAACGCGGTCACCAAGGGCGCGATCTGCGGGGCCATCTGCGAGGGTGCCACTGATGTTCCCGCCCTCAAGGCGGCCACCTGCGCCGGAACATCCTGCGGTAGCTGCATTCCCATGCTCAAGCAGATCCTTGCCGCGCAGGGCGTCGAGCTGTCCAAGGCGCTGTGCGAGCATTTCACGCAGTCGCGTGCCGAGTTGTTCCAGGTGGTGCAGGTGACCGGCATCCGGACCTTCTCCGAGCTGATTGCCAAGCACGGCACCGGAACCGGCTGCGATATCTGCAAGCCCACCGTCGCATCCATCCTGGCCTCGACCTCCAGCGATCACATCCTGGAAGGGGAGCAGGCAGCGCTGCAGGACACCAATGACCACTTCCTGGCCAATATGCAGAAGAACGGCACCTATTCGGTGGTGCCGCGGCTCCCAGGTGGGGAAGTGACACCGGAGAAGCTCATCGTGATCGGTGAGGTGGCCCAGGAATTCGGGCTGTACACCAAGATCACCGGTGGTCAGCGCATCGATCTCTTTGGCGCCCGGGTCGAGCAGCTCCCGCTGATCTGGAAACGGCTCATCGACGCCGGCATGGAATCCGGGCAGGCCTACGGCAAGTCGCTGCGCACCGTGAAGAGCTGCGTGGGTTCGACCTGGTGCCGGTATGGGGTCCAGGATTCGGTGGGGATGGCCGTCGAACTTGAATTGCGTTACCGCGGGCTGCGTTCCCCGCACAAGCTCAAGATGGGGGTGTCGGGGTGCGCACGGGAATGCGCCGAGGCTCGCGGTAAGGACGTCGGTGTCATCGCCACGGAGAACGGCTGGAACCTGTATGTGGGTGGCAATGGTGGCGCCACTCCTGTGCACGCGAAACTGCTTGCCGGCGACCTGGATTCCGAGACGCTCATCAAGTACATCGACCGATACCTGATGTTCTACATCCGCACCGCGGACCGGCTCCAGCGCACGGCCCCCTGGCAAGAAGCGATCGAGGGCGGCCTGGATCACATCCGGGCGGTGGTATGCGAGGACTCGCTCGGGATCGCCGATGAGCTGGAAGCCGCCATGGCTAGCCACGTCGAGGGTTACGCCGACGAATGGGCGGCCGTGCTCGCCGACGAGGACAAACTCCGTCGGTTCGTGTCGTTTGTCAACGCACCGGACCAGATCGATTCGACCATCGCCTTCGACGATTCCGGCCCGCGCAAGGTGCCGGTGCTGTTGGGCACGCCGGGAATCAGGCCAGCCGCCGAGTCGGCAACATAGTGGGCCTGCGCCGGTAATGCCCGGGTAACACGAGACCGGTAGACATGACACAACAGAACGAGAAGAAAGGCCGGAGATGACGATCCTGGATGCTCGCCCCAGATTTAAGCGGTACCAGTACCTGTGGTCGACGGTCTGCGCGGTGGATTCGCTCACCCCGGGGCGCGGCGTGGCGGTGCTACTACCGGACGATGTCCAGGCAGCACTGTTTCTGCTGCCAAGTGGTGACCTGTACGCGGTCGGTAACATGGATCCATACGGTCAGGCCGCCGTCATGTCGCGTGGTTTGACCGGTGATCGTGGCGGCGAGCCAACGGTGGCGTCACCCCTGCTCAAGCAGGTCTTCTCGCTAATAGACGGGCGTTGCCTCGATGATGCGTCGCGCCGGTTGCCAGTCTTCGAGGTGCGGGTGAGCAATGGAAACATCGAAATCGGAATGCTCAGGAGTCGACACCGGGACCCGGTTGCCGCCTAACGAGCAGGATCGGCGGCTCGACGGGTTCACCATTGGTGTCACGGCTGCGCGTCGGTCGGAGGAATTGATCGCGCTCTTGGAGCGCCGTGGCGCTGCCACCGTGCACGCCGCGGCAATCAGGATCATCCCGTTGGCCGACGATGCCGAGCTACAGCACGCCACCGAACTGGTCATCGCCAACCCACCCGATGTCACGGTGGCTACCACGGGAATCGGGTTCCGCGGTTGGATCGAAGCCGCCGATGAATGGGGCGTGGCCGACAGTCTCAAATCGGCGTTGGAGTCCGGGCGCCTGGTCGCCCGCGGACCCAAGGCCACCGGAGCGATTCGTCAGGCAGGGCTGCGTGAAGAGTGGTCGCCCGCCTCGGAGTCATCGGCGGAGGTGCTGGATCGTCTACTCGAAGAGGGTGTCGAGGGGCGGCGCGTCGCTGTGCAACTTCATGGTGCCGCCACCGAATGGGAGCCCATCGCCGATCTCTGCGAGGCGTTGACAATCGCTGGTGCACAAGTGATCCGGGTCCCGGTGTACCGCTGGGAGCCGCCGGAGGACCAGCGGCCGATGGATCGCATGATCTCCATGGCCATCAACGCCGAGCTGGACGGGATAAGTTTCACCAGTGCGCCCGCGGTGGCCTCAATGCTTGGTCGTGCCAAGGCAACCGGTCGATTGGATGAGCTGCTGAACGCGTTGCGGGGAAGGGTGGCGCCGCTGTGCGTCGGGCCCGTGACCGCAGCGCCGCTGGAAGTGCTGGGTGTATCGACGACGCAGCCCGAACGTGCGCGGTTGGGGGCGTTGGCTCGGCACATGGCCGATGAGTTGACCAGACGCGCACCGCGTTTCCAGGCCGGCGGGCACATCGTAAGTGTGCGCAGCTGTGGAATTGCCGTCGATGGTGAGACACGGCAGATCTCTCCGGCGGGAATGGCTTTGATGAAGCGACTGATGGTCCGCCCGGGTCAGGTCGTGTCGCGCGAGGACTTGTTGAGCGTCCTGCCCGGCGGTGGAGAAGACACTCATGCCGTCGAGACGGCTATGACGCGTCTGCGGGCGGCGCTTGGTGCACCGAAAGTGATTCAGACAGTGGTCAAGCGGGGTTACCGGCTGGCGATCGATCCGACCATGATTGGGGAATGCCGTGGATGACGATCTTCGCGCACGCGGCTCATCGGACCCTGATGGTCTTCGCGCACGCGGCTCATCCGCGGTTGAACTCGTCCTGGTCGCGCATGGAACACGTTCGGCCGCCGGGGTGGAGAACATCGCGGCGCTCGCCGAGGCCGTGTCGCTGCGTGTCGGTTCGGTGCGCACCGCGTTCGTCGACGTGCTGGGTCCGACCCCGTCGGAGGTACTGTCGACGATCGAGGGCCCCGCAGTTCTGCTTCCGGCCTTTCTGGCATCGGGATACCATGTGCACCACGATATTCCGGAGCATGTCGAGCTGAGTGGACATCCTGATGTGGCCGTCACTCAAGCGTTGGGGCCTGATCCTGTATTGGCCAGGGTCATGACCGAGCGGCTGCGTGAGGCGGGGTGGCGCCGTGGCGATGCGGTGGTGCTCGCCGCAGCAGGATCCTCTGATCCCCGTGCCCGCCAAGAGGTTCACGCCGCGGCGAGCATGTTGGAGTGCCACACCGGACCCGTCGGCGTGGGCTACGTCGCGACGGGAGAACCGCGGGTGCCCGACGTGGTCGCGGCGGCGCGCGCGAGTGGCAAGCGCGTCTTCATCGCGTCATACCTGTTGGCACAGGGGCTTTTTCAGGAGCGTCTGGCCGAGTGTGGCGCAGACGGCGTCGCGCAGCCGTTGGGCGTGCATCCCGAGATTGTGAATCTCTTGGTGCGACGGTTCGCGTCGGCCACGGTGGTGTCGGGCGCTCTAGAAGCCGTGGCGGACTTCGCGTAACGCGATTCGACCGTCTGCGGCCAGTACGCCCTCGGCCCTGAGTAGTTCGAGCTGTCGGGTCCGGATGTGGGGTGCGGGGCGACCGCTAGCCCCGATGACGCGATGCCAGGGCAGATCGGCAGAGTCGGTGCGCATGATCCACCCCACGATCCGTGCGCTGGAAAGGCCTGCCGCGTCGGCGATATCGCCATACGTGGCCACTCGCCCGGCCGGTATGGACGCGACCAGCGTGCGCACCAGCTCGACTTGTTCCTCGGTGACTGTCGCCATGATTACTCCAGGTGTGACCGTATCGCGGCTGCGGTCTCGACAGGCCTCGATTGGGACACCATGTGATCGCAGTCGATGTCCACCAGTTCGAATCGATCGCCGAGTCTGGCCGTAAGTCCGTCCAGCAGTCCGGTGGTCACGTAGGGCGGTGTGGTCCGGGTAGCCCGCAACAATGTGACGCGAATGATGCTGGTGGGTAAGGTGATATCGCGTGCGAGTTCACTCCATGCGGTGACCACGGCAGGCAGGTTCATGCGCCAGCCCCATCGGCCGTTGGGCAGCTGGATCAGGTGTTCATCGAGTTCTGCTTCGATGACGTGATCCGGTACGTCCGACCAAGCTCCCGCGACCTTGTCCGATTTTGCCTCGGCGCGGTCGGTGTAATCCGGATAGGCCACCATCTGTTCGGCGATCTGACGCATCCAGTCACCGTCGAGCCCGATCGCCGGATCCAAGAGCACCAGCGACTTCACCAGATCGGGTCTGCGCGCAGCCAGGTGCAGGGCGGTGGCGCCGCCGAACGAGTGCGCGACCACCACGATGGGACCGGTCTGGGTCTCGTCGAGAACGGCGGCGACCGCGTCGGCGTGGGCTTCCAACGACCATGGCGCGGGCGCGGGGGAGCGTCCGTGGCCCAGCAGGTCCGGTGCCAGGGTGGACACCTCGGGGAGGTGCTCATCGAAAAGCGGCGCCCAGCGCTTGCCATGTCCGGTGAGTCCGTGCAACGCCAAGAGACGCACGGGTTCATCGGGGCCGTATCTGTGGGTGTTCAGCGTCGGTGTCACCCATGGAATCCTGCCACGATCCTCCGCATTGTCCGTGAACCGATACCCAGGTCAGATCCGCTTGTCGGACCCTCGTGCTGTGATCTGCATATGCCGACGCCGACCGCTTCGACCCGATCCTGGGACGGCGCCGCGGCGGATCTGCTGGCCCCTGACCGGCAGGGCCGGTTCGTGGTGATCGGCGGTAGCGGAACCGGGAAGACGAGCCTGTTGGTCGACATCGTGGCGGCGCGAATTGCCGCGGGTGCGAGCCCGGAATCCGTTCTCGTGCTCACCGGTTCCACCCGGGCGAGCGTTGACCTGCGTAGCCGAATCTCGGCCGCGGTGTTCGAGCACAGAGGGTCCCTCGCCATTCGTGAACCCATGGTCCGCACCGTGCATTCATATGCCTTCGCCGTGCTTGGCGCCCACGCGGCTCGCCAGGGCAATCCGCTGCCGCGCTTGATCACCGCCGCCGAGCAGGACAGCATTGTGCGGGAGTTGTTGTGTGGCGATGCTGAAGACAACGGTGGCTGCTGGCCCGCTTCGCTGCGTCCCGCGTTGACGACGGCCGGTTTCGCGACCGGTGTTCGAGATCTCATGGCGCGTTGCACCGAACGCGGTGTGGATGCCAGGGAGCTTCGTGCGATCGGGCGACGGCACAATCGACCGGAGTGGGTCGCGGTCGCCGATCTCGCCCGGCAGTACGAGGAGGTCATGCTGCTGCGGTCGGCGGTGGGCATGGCGGCTCCGCAGGCCACGGTGCCTGCACTCGGTGCCGCCGAACTGGTCGGATCGGCGCTGGAAACTTTCGCTGTCGAGCCGGCAATTCTTGCCGCGGAACGTGATCGCATCGACCTTCTGCTCGTCGACGATTCCCAGCACCTTGATCCGCAGGCGGCGCTGTTGGTGCGGCTGTTGGCGGGGGGTGCCTCGTTGTCGGTGTTCACGGGTGACCCCAACCAAACCGTGTTCGGGTTCCGCGGTGCCGACGCCCAGCTATTGCAGACCGGCATTGACAGCGGGGCCATGACGATCACGCTCGACAGTTCGTACCGGTGCGCCGGACCAGTCGCCGAACTCGCGAACGCGGTGGCGGGGCGGTTGCCTGGAAGCTCGCAGGCGCGCACGATCGCGGGGGCGGAGAAGACGTCGGCGGCCGTGCGTCTTGCTGCCGTGCCCACCGAAACCGCAGAGGCGTCGCTGGTTGTCGATCTGCTGCGGCGGTCGCACTTGATCGACGGTGTGCCGTGGTCTGAGATGGCGGTCATCGTCAGGTCGGTACCGCGAAGTGGTGCGGCTCTTCGGCGCGCGCTGCAGTCGGCGGGCGTCCCGGTACATGCGGAGTCGTATGACGGTCCTGTCGCCGCCGTTCCGGCCGTGCACGCGCTGCTGCTGGCGGTCTGCGCCGCACAAGGCAGACTGAACGACGAGGACGCGGTGGCACTGGTGACCGGCCCGATCGGGCGCGTGGATCCGGTGGCGCTCAGGCGGTTACGACGCCAATTGCTGCGCGCGCAGGAAGCTCGGGGCGTGGATGGGAACAGCGCTGAGCTGTTGCGTGCGGTTCTTGTCGATGCCGATGACACGCAGCTCCCCGCGCTCACCGACATCCAGGCCGCACCACTGCGGCGCGTGCGCGCAGTGATCGCCTCGGCACGTGAGGCCGTCACTTCCGGCGCCAGCGTTCTCGACGTGCTGTGGGCCGCGTGGACCCGGTCGGGTCTGCAGCGACGTTGGGACGGGTTATCTCAACGCGGAGGTCCGCTGGGCGCTCAAGCGGATCGCGACCTGGACGCGGTGTCCGCGCTGTTCGACCTGGCATCTGAACATGCGGCGCGCACGCCGGGTATCGGCGTGACGGGATTGATCGACCACATTCGATCGCTGGCGCTCGCCGGTCAGCGCGCGACCGGTGAACCTGATGCGGTCTCCATCGTCAGTGCGCACGCTGCGGTGGGCCGGCAGTGGGATGTGGTGGCGATCCCCGGTGTGCAAGAAGGGCTGTGGCCCAACAAGGCGGTGCGTGGCGGGGTGCTGCGCACGCAGGAACTGATGGATGTACTGGCAGGCATCGACCATGTCGCCTATGTCGACGGGTCGGCGGTGGCGCTGGCCGAGGAACGCCGGCTGCTATTGCTCGCCGTCGGCAGGGCCGCTCGCCGCGTTCTCGTCACCGCCGTCGACAACGAGAACGCCGATATGGGTGGCGGTCCCGCGATGGCTTCGCGCTTCCTGACTGAACTCATGGCGGCGCATCCGGAATGGGTGATGCCGGACCGTCGTCCGGGAACACCGGAGTCTCGGGCATTGACCGTTGCGAACCTCGTTGGCGAACTGCGGGCCGTTGTCACCGCGGACACCGGCACGGTGAGTGAGGCCCGCCGCCGCGCCGCCGCCCGGCAGCTTGCCCGGCTCGCCGACGCCGGTGTCACCGGTGCGGATCCCGAATCCTGGTACGGGCTTGCCGATGTCAGTAGTGAGAACCCGCTGTGGCATGCCGAGGATGGTCCGGTCCGCTTGTCGCCGTCCAACGTCGAGACGCTCATGGCTTGCCCGCTGCGCTGGCTACTGGAACGGCACGGCGGCACTGACCTCACGGACCCGCGCCGAACCCTCGGAACATTGGTGCATGCGCTCGTGGGCGATCACTCCGCAGACGCCGACACGATGCGCCGCGATCTCGACAAGGCTTGGGAATCAATGCCGTTCGAGTCACAGTGGTATGCGCGTAACGAACTGCATAGACATCAGGAGCTGCTGGAGGCGTTCAGCGCGTGGCGCGTAGCCACGCGCGGTGAACTCACTGAGGTTGGTCGAGAGATCGGCGTCGACGGAGTGCTCACGCACGCGGACTATCCGCAGGTGCGGCTGGTCGGCAGCATTGACCGGCTGGAACGGGATGCCGAGGGGCGCGCCGTTGTCATCGATATCAAGACCGGGAAGAGCCCCGCCACCAAAGACGATGCGCAACAACATGCCCAGCTCGCCACGTATCAGGTCGCCGCTGCCGAAGGGCTCATCGCCGACCAACCCGCGGGTGAGCCGGGCGGCGGCAGGCTGGTGTACGTCGCGAAACCGAATCTCGATGACGGTGCCACCCAACGCCACCAGGATCCGTTGACCCCCGCCGCACTGGACACCTGGCGCGAGACCATTCATGCCGCCGCAGCTAACACACAGGGCCCGATCTTCATCGCACGGGTCAACGATGGATGCGGGCACTGCCCGCTGCGGGCATGCTGTCCGGCACAGGCTGATGGACAGGCGGTGTGCCAGTCATGAGCGCATACTCCCCATCCGAACTATCCAGGGCACTTGGGCTTTTTGAGCCCACCGATGAGCAGGCCGCCGTCATCGGGGCTCCACCCGGCCCGATGGTGGTGATTGCGGGTGCCGGCGCGGGCAAGACGGAGACGATGGCTGCCCGGGTGGTGTGGCTGGTGGCCAACGGTTACGCCACTCCCGGCCAGGTGCTCGGGTTGACGTTCACCCGCAAGGCCGCGGGGCAGTTGTTGCGCCGGGTCAGATCGCGCCTCGCTCGGCTGGCCGGAAGCGGGATCATGGCGCCCGTCACGGCCGATGAACCCGATCCGGTGATCGCCACGTACCACGCCTATGCCGGAACCTTGCTGCGTGAGCACGGATTGCTGCTGCCCATGGAGCCGAATGCGCGCCTGCTGACCGAAACGCAGTTGTGGCAGTTGGCGTTCCGGTTGGTCTGCGATTTCGACGGGGATCTGGATACCGAGAAGACGCCCGGAGCGGTCACCGCTGCGGTGCTCGCGCTGGCCGGTCAGCTCTCTGAGCATCTGGTGGACACCAGCGATCTGTTGTCCTCGCATGACGAGCTGGAACAGCTGATTCATACCCTGCCGCCCGGCCCCTATCAGCGGGCGGGCGGGCCGAGCGCGTGGTTGTTGCGTCTGGTGGAGACGCAGCGTGAGCGAGCGCAGCTCGTCGCGATCGTGGAACAGCTGATAGCGCAGATGCGCGCCCGCGGTGTTCTCGATTTCGGAGCGCAGATGTCGCTGTCGGCTCGTTTGGCCGCCGACCATTCCGTTGTGGGACAAACTCAGCGGGATCGGTACCGCGTGGTGCTGCTCGACGAGTACCAGGACACGGGGCACGCTCAGCGCATCTTGCTGTCGTCTTTGTTCGGTCGGGGCGTCGATCCCGAGCTGGCGTTGACCGCGGTGGGTGATCCGATCCAGTCCATCTACGGCTGGCGCGGCGCGTCGGCGACGAATTTGCCCCGGTTCACCACAGATTTCCCGCTGTCCGACGGATCGCCGGCGCCGACAAGGGAACTGCGCACCAGCTGGCGTAACCCACCGGAGGCTTTACACCTGGCCAACGCCGTGTCCGAGGAAGCGCGACGACGTTCGGTGGCGGTCCGCCCGCTGCGCCCCCGGCCGGACGCTACCTCCGGCAACATCGCCTGCGCGCTATTGGGCGACATCATCGCCGAACGAGAATGGGTCGCAACAAAACTGGCCTCGGTGTACGAGGAGGCGCGTCGTAGTGGGAGCCGTCCGCCGTCGTCGGCGGTGTTGGTCAGACGCAACAGCGATGCCGCCCCCATGGCGGAGGTGCTTGCCGCGCACGGTGTTCCGGTTGAAGTGGTCGGATTGACGGGTCTGCTCGGCCTTCCGGAGGTAGCCGATACCGTGGCGATGCTGCGTCTCGTCGCAGACCCGACCGCAGGTCCGGCCGCGCTGCGTGTATTGACCGGCCCGAGATGGCGTCTTGGCGCACACGACCTTGCGCTGCTGTGGCGACGAGCCACGGGATTCGGTCGGGCCGGCGCCGATGTGGTGGGGGAGCAGGCGGACATTCCGTGCCTGGCCGATGCCATCAGCGATCCTGGTGCGCCTGAGCAGTATTCGCCGGAGGGTTGGACCCGCCTGACTGCACTGCGACGCGAACTGTCCGCGTTACGCGCCCGGCTTGGGATGCCGCTCACCGATCTGATCTCCGAGGTGCAGCGTGTGTTGGCACTCGATGTCGAGCTCGTCGCCGGTCGCCGGTCGGGCGGCTTGGAGCAGCTACGCGCGTTCACCGATGTCGCCGCCTGTTTCGCGGAGGCAGCCGACCAGAGCGACCCTGTTGGGGTAGTCGGCGCGTTTCTGCAGTACCTGGACGCGGCGTGGGAAGTCGAAAAGGGCTTTGCGCCAGTTGAGGTCGCGACCAGCCCGGGGCGGGTGCAGATTCTGACAGTGCATTCGGCCAAGGGGCTGGAATGGGACGTGGTCGCTGTCCCGCATCTGAGTGCCGGGGTATTCCCGTCGGGTGTGGCCGCGTCGACCTGGCTGACGAGCGCCACCGAGCTACCGCCGTTGGTACGCGGCGATCGCGCCACCTTGGGGGATCGGTTCGGTGTCCCTCAGCTGGACACCGAGGGCATCACGAACCGCAAACAGCTCTCCGATGCCATCGCACGGCACAAGGACAGCCTGGCCACTCGCCGAATCGATGAGGAGCGCCGACTGTTGTATGTGGCAGTTACCCGATCGGCCGAGCAGCTGTTTGTCTCGGGACATCATTGGGGTCAGACCGGACTCAAGCCCAAGGGACCGTCCGATTTTTTGGTCGAGTTGCGCGATGTCATCGAAAACGCCGCCGCCGAAGGCATTGCCTGTGGTGCTGTCGAGGAGTGGGCACCCACACCCGCGGCGGGTGAGCGCAATCCGATGCTCGACCAGACTGTCGAGGCATCATGGCCCGCCGACCCACTCGCGGGCCGGCGCGGCGAGATCGAAGCGGGAGCGCAGATGGTGCGGGAAGCTCGCGCCGATACAGCACCTCTGGCCGAGGACGAGGATCTCGATGGATGGGCCGCCGATGTCGACGCGCTGCTGCGTGAACGTGAGCAAGCCCATCGTCGCCCGGAAATTACTCTTCCTCAACATCTTTCGGTGACAAGCCTCGTCGAGTTGCGTCAGGATCCGCAGGCACTGGCCCGCCGGCTGATGCGTCCACGCCCCACACGTCCGGACCTTGAAGCGCGCCATGGCACCGCATTCCACTCCTGGGTGCAGCGTCATTACGGGTCGGTGCGCCTCATCGATTTCGATGATCTTCCAGGTGACGGATACGGGGAGTTGGAGGACGCCGAGGATCTGGCGGCGCTGCGGTCGGCGTTTCTTGCCTCGCAATGGGCGGACCGAACCCCTGCCGAGATCGAGGTGCCGTTCGAGATTTCCGTCGCCGGGACCATTGTCCGTGGCCGGATCGACGCGGTGTTCGGACCCGACAGCCGCACAGACGGCACCTGGACCGTCGTGGACTGGAAGACCGGTCGCGAGCCCTCGGGTGTTGAGATGGAAGCCGCCGCCCTGCAGC
The DNA here is from genome assembly GCA_002013775.1 of Mycobacterium sp. D16R18. Classification (GTDB taxonomy): domain Bacteria; phylum Actinomycetota; class Actinomycetes; order Mycobacteriales; family Mycobacteriaceae; genus Mycobacterium. The sequence goes on along the minus strand of MAFD01000002.1, from coordinate 189,547 downwards.
TGGCCGTGTATCGGCAGGCGTGGGCGGCGCTGCAGGGCATCGATCCCGCACAGGTGAGCGCGGTGTTCCACTATGTACGCACGGGGCGCACGGTCGCCCCGGCCGAACTACCCGAGCTGCCGCAGGCAACGGAGTTCGCGGGGCTCACGGGGGATTGAGATCCGATCCACTTCGATGCCAAACTCGCTAGCCAACGCGAATCACGGGCGCCATGTGAGTAGATTGACACCCGTGCAACCGCTGACTCGGACGCGATCGGCATATGGCCGGTAAGTTCCGCCAGCGGTTTCGTGGCATCGACGAGGCGCTGACCGCACAGCCAGACCACGCCCTCGTCGGTGTTCTGCGTATCCCCGAAAATGCCGCCAGCCCGTGGCGAGCCATCGGAAAACGCATCCTCATCGCGATAGGCACGCTCTTCGCCGCCGTACTGGTGGTGTACGCGGATCGCAGCGGTTACCGCGACGTCGCAGCCACCCCGGAGGAGAGCGATCCGCTCAGCTTTCTGGATTGCTTCTACTACGCCACCGTCTCGCTCTCCACTACCGGTTACGGCGATATCACCCCGTACACCGAGGGCGCGCGGCTGGTGAACATCCTCGTGATCACACCGCTGCGGTTGCTGTTCCTGATTGTTCTGGTCGGCACCACGGTGGAAGCGCTCACCGAACGTTCGCGTCAAGCACTGAAGATCCAGCGATGGAGGGCCCGCGTGCGCAACCACACTGTTGTCGTCGGATACGGCACCAAGGGGAAGACCGCCGTTCAGGCGATGCTCTCCGATGGCGTCGCCCCGGCCGAGATCGTGGTGGTCGACGAAGACCAGTTGGCCCTGGATGCCGCGGCCGCCTCAGACCTGGTGACCGTGCGCGGCAGCGCCACCAAATCGGATGTGCTGCGGCTCGCGGGTGTGCAACACGCAAAGTCGATCATCGTGGCCGCCAACCGGGACGACACCTCGGTACTGGTGACGCTGACCGCACGTGAACTGGCCCCCAATGCCAAGATCGTCGCCGCGATCCGCGAGGCCGAGAACGTCCACCTACTGCGCCAGTCGGGCGCCAATTCGGTGGTGGTGTCCTCGGAAACGGCGGGACGGCTGTTAGGCATCGCCACCTCGACACCGAGCGTCGTCGAGATGATCGAGGACCTGTTGACCCCCGAGGCGGGGTTCGCGATCGCCGAACGCGAGGTGGAGCGCAGCGAGGTCGGCGGTTCACCGCGTCATCTCTCGGACATCGTCCTCGGTGTGGTGCGCGATGGCACGCTGCACCGGGTGGATGCGCCCGAGGTCGATTCCCTTGAGGCATCCGACCGCCTGTTGTACGTCCGCAACGCCGGAGCCTGATATGACCTTCCGCCTTCGCAATGTTCCCCTGCTCTCGCGCGTCGGTCTGGATCGCGCCGACGAACTGCGTTCCGATCCTGAGGAATTGGCCAAGGGCTGGGCCGGTGCGGGGCTGATCACGCTGGATGTCCGCGGACGCGTCAACATCGTCGACGGGCAGGTGGTTCTCGAAGACGCGGCACGGGTCGGTGACAGGCCGCCGGAGCATGCCGTGTTCCTGGGACGCATCCCGGGGGGTCGCCACGTGTGGGCCGTGCGCGCCGAACTCGATGACGACAGCGCACCGCTTCTGGACCTGCGTCGCTCCGGTGAGTTGTTCGACGACACCAGTGCGGCCCTGTTGGCCACGGCCATGGCGATGCTTGCCTGGCATGACAGCGCCGGCTACAGCCCCGTCGACGGATCGCCCACCACTCCCGCCAAGGGCGGTTGGGTTCGGGTGAACTCGACCACCGGGCAGGAAGAGTTTCCGCGCACCGATCCGGCCGTCATCTGCCTGGTGCACGACGGCGGTGATCGCGCGGTGCTGGGACGTCAGAAGTTCTGGCCCGAGCGGATGTTCTCCCTGCTGGCCGGATTCGTCGAGGCGGGCGAATCGCTGGAGGCATGCGTGGCCCGTGAGATCGCCGAGGAAGTGGGTCTCACCGTCACCGACGTGCAGTACCTGGGCAGCCAGCCCTGGCCGTTCCCGCGATCGATCATGTTGGGCTTTCACGCTATCGGCGACCCCGCGCAGCCCTTTTCGTTCAACGACGGCGAAATCGCCGAGGCCGACTGGTTCACGCGCGACGAGGTGCGGGCCGCACTCGAGCTGGGCGATTGGACTACGCCGTCTGACTCCCGGCTCATGCTGCCCGGGTCGATCTCCATCGCCCGGGAGATCGTGGAGTCCTGGGCCTACGCCAAGGATTAGGCGCCGAGCTTGGCCTTGACCTGTGCCAGCGACGGATTGGTCAGCGCGCTGCCGTCAGGGAACTTCACGGTCGGCACGGTCTGGTTCCCGCCGTTGACGTTCGCGACGTAGTCGGCTGCGGCCGGGTCCTGTTCGATGTCCACCTTGGTGTAGCCGATACCCGCGGCCTTGAGCTGCGTCTCGAGTCGACGGCAATAGCCGCACCAGGTGGTGCTGTACATGATGAGGCTGGAGTCGCTCGCTGTAGTCACATCGGCATTCAACGTCATACCCCGCTGGGGTGTTCCGTCGGGGTATGTGAGATGTCTCAATGCCGAGAGCGGGGCCAGGGGCCGGTGTTGTCGGCGGTTGCTGCGAAGATGGCCCCGTGGCGCGTTCTCTCCTCGATGGTCTCGACGACGAGCAGCGTGCCGCTGTCACCGCGCCGCGAGGCCCCGTCTGTGTGCTGGCCGGGGCGGGGACCGGCAAGACGCGCACCATCACCCATCGCATCGCGCACCTGGTCGAATCCGGCCACGTTGCCCCAGGCCAGATCCTCGCGGTCACCTTCACCCAGCGAGCAGCTGGGGAGATGCGCGGGCGGCTGCGTGATCTCGGTGTCGGATCCGCGCAGGCCGTCACGTTCCACGCCGCGGGCCTGCGGCAGCTGCGGTACTTCTGGCCGCAGCTGGTCGGAGATACGCACTGGGAGCTGATCGACAGCAAGTTCACCATCGTCGCCCAAGCTGCGAACCGCGCCAAGCTGAGCACCAGCACCGATACCGTGCGCGACCTCGCCGGTGAAATCGAGTGGGCTAAGGCCTCTTTGATCAGCCCCGAGGCCTATCCGGCCGCCGCCGCGAAATTCACACGGGATACGCCGGTGCCGCCCGAGCAGGTCGCCAAGGTCTATGCGGGTTACGAGAAACTCAAGGCCCGGCCCGATGGGTCCACCCTGCTCGATTTCGATGACCTGCTGCTGCACACCGCGGCCGCCATCGAGAACTCGGCATCTGTGGCCGAGGAATTCCGGGACCGCTACCGCTGTTTCGTGGTCGACGAATACCAGGACGTCACGCCGTTGCAGCAGCGAGTGCTCGATGCGTGGCTCGGTCCCCGCGACGACCTGACCGTCGTGGGCGACGCCAACCAGACCATCTATTCGTTCACCGGGGCCACCCCGCAGTATCTGCTCGGCTTCTCCCGCCGATTCCCCGACGCGGCTGTGGTTCGTCTCGAACGTGACTATCGCTCGACCCCGCAGGTGGTTTCGCTCGCCAACCGGGTGATCGCGGCCGCACAAGGAAGAGTGGCGGGCAGCAAGCTGCAGCTTATCGGTCAACGGCCGGAGGGTCCTGCTCCCAGGTTCTCCGAGCATGACGACGAGGCGGCGGAGGCCAAATCGGTCGCGAAATCCATTGCTGCACTGATCGAATCCGGAACTCTGGCATCGGAGATTGCGGTGCTGTACCGGATCAATGCGCAATCGGAGGTGTACGAGGAGGCGCTTACCGAGGCCGGCGTACCGTTCCAGGTTCGCGGGGGCGAGGGGTTCTTCACTCGGCAAGAGGTGCGTCAGGCGCTGGTGGCCCTGCAGCGCGCGTCGGATCGCGAAAGCTCGGATATTCCTGTGCCGCAACAGGTTCGGGATGTTCTGGAACCGCTGGGTTTGTCTGCCGAGGAACCGCACGGCACTCAGGCGCGCGAGCGATGGGAGTCGCTGCGGGCCCTCGTTGAGCTCGCCGAAGAGGAATGTGCGCGCCTGCCGGAGCTGGATCTGCCGGGGCTGGTTCGCGAGCTACGGGTGCGGGCCGAGGCGCGACACCCACCGACGGTGCAGGGCGTGACCCTGGCTTCGCTGCATGCGGCGAAGGGGCTCGAATGGGATGCGGTGTTCCTGGTGGGGCTGGCAGACGGCACGCTACCCATTTCGCATGCCTTGTCACGTGCCGGGGATATTGAACCGGTTGAGGAGGAGCGCCGCCTGCTCTACGTCGGGATCACCCGCGCGCGGGTGCATGTGAATCTGAGCTGGGCGCTTGCGCGGGCCGCGGGCGGGCGCAAGACGCGTAAGCATTCGCGCTTCCTCAATGGGGTCGCTCCCACTGCGCAAGTCTCCGCCACGGTGGCACCGCGGCGCCGGAGTACTGGCGCACGCTGCCGAATCTGCAATGCGGCCCTGAACACTCCGGCGGCAGTGCTGTTGCGGCGCTGTGAGAGCTGCCCGTCCGATATTGACGAAGAACTCCTTGTCGCACTGAAGGATTGGCGGCTCAAGACGTCCAAGGAGATGAAGGTGCCGGCATTCGTCGTCTTCACCGACAACACCTTGATCGCCATCGCGGAACTGCTTCCCGGAGACGACGCCGCGCTCGTTGCCATTCCGGGGATCGGGGCGCGCAAGTTGGAGCAATACGGCCCCGACGTGCTGCGTTTGGTGCGCGCCAGATCCTCGTAGTCCCTTGTTCAACACGTGTCTAGCGCGGATCGCCATCTCGTCCTAGGCTCGCCCCATGGCCGACGATGACCTCCGCGATTTCGAAGCAGGCACCTTCACTCATGAAGGTGAGACCAAGATCGTGTTGAGAAAGGGCAGTGGACCGGCGGTGATCGTCATCGCCGAGATGCCCGGAATCAGCCCCAAGGTCGCGAACTTCGCACGCAAGGTCGCCGATATCGGGTGCACCGCGGTCATGCCGCACCTGTTCGGCAATCCGGGCCAGAGTGTGGACCCGAAGGCCGACGGCTGGTTGCGTACCGCCACCTACGGGTTGTCATCAATGTTCCGCGGCTGTGTGAGCCGTGAATTCACGGTATTGGCAACGGGAAAGAGCTCTCCCGTGGTGACGTGGCTGCGCGCGCTTGCCCAGAACGAGCATGAGCGCAATGGCGGTCCCGGTGTGGGCGCCATCGGTATGTGTTTCACCGGGGGGTATGCGCTCGCCATGGCCGCGGATGACCGTCTGCTGGCGCCCGTGTTGTCACAGCCCTCGCTGCCGTTCGGGCTCAGCAAGAACGCGCGGCACAACATCGATATCTCGCCGGCAGACCTGGACAAGGTCAAGCATCGCTGTCAGCACGATGGGCTCAAGGTGCTCGGTATGCGCTTCACCACCGACAAGCTGGTTCCGGCCGAACGGTTCGAGTTCCTCAAGGAAGAGCTGGGCGATGGATTCATCGCCATCGAACTGCCGGGTGAGGCCGCGAACCCCGATTCGCTGATGCCGCCCCATTCGGTGGTCACCGAGCATCTCATCGACGAGCCCGGTCAGCCCACGCGCGCGGCCCTCGACCAGGTGTTGGATCTGTTCCGCTCGCGACTACTGACATCTGTCTAGAAGGCGACCCCGGGGAAAAGATGCCAGTTCGACAAAACTGGTCTTGAAGTATCGCCGCAGGTCAAAAATAACTTGTCAACCGATAGATGACCTTTTACTCTGGGCGTCAGGAATTCGTGAGAATTCCAAACCAGACCTGTTCATGTGCGAGTAGACGGAAGGAGGAGCGATGAATACACCCACCAATTACGGCGACACCTTGTGGCGTGATGCCCATGGTGCGTTTGTCGTATTGCCGATCGCTCCGCCGTCGCTCCTGACGCATGTCGCCGCTGCCAAGCCGGCGGCTCCCATGGTGCCGGCCGGCTCGGTTTCCGCGATTAAGCACCGCGCCGTCGTCGCCGCAGCCGCGAATGTCGCGTCCGTGAATAGGGGATACATCTAGGTAGCCCCACAACCGCCTCCCAGGCCACGGACCCGACACCACCGGGATCCGTGGCCACTTTTGTTTGAGCCTCAACCTCAGACGTGGTTCCGGATCTCGATCGATAAGACACCGATACGAGACCAGCAGTTTTACAAGGAACCGAAGAGGAAGCAGGTGAACGGACACATGATGACCGTCGAAACGGAGGCCCGAAGGCGTGTCCTGCCGTGCCACGCAGCGGATGCGGACCTGTGGTTCGCGGAAAGCCCCGCTGACCTGGAGCGGGCCAAGACGCTATGCGCGGACTGCCCGATCCGGTCGCAGTGCCTGGCTGCTGCGCTGGACCGCGCGGAGCCCTGGGGTGTGTGGGGCGGCGAGATTCTGGAGCAGGGTGCCGTCGTGGCGCGTAAGCGTCCCCGTGGTCGCCCGCGCAAGAACCCGCTGCCAGTAGCAGATCCCGCCGCGGCATGACCCGCTGCGGCGCGAATGTCGTAGGGCTCGACAAGCAATGCTCCCCATCGCCATGTAGCGGTGGGGAGCATTGTTATCAGGCCGGTTTCGCGTGTGGTTCGAAGAACCCCGGCATCCATTCTTCGGCGATCGCCGCATAGTTCACGTGTGTACCGAGCTGCACGAGAACTCCGATCATTCCGCCGAGCGTGCGCAGCAGCATGACGTAGCCCGGCGGCACCGTCATTTGGCGTGCCAGCTTGAATCGTTCGGTGAATCCCTCGTCCAGCAGATCGGTGGACGCCACCGCGGCTTGCTGGAACCACTCACGGGTGAAGTGGAATTCACCCGAGCGCAGCGGGTCGACATAGGGCCACAGCGGCCTGATGTAATCCATCACTTGGTTCCCGGACAGCTGGACGTCCGGTGGCATGAATCCGAGCTGCTTGATAAGCCGGATCACCTGATCCCACTGCTCATCTCGGGCCCAGCACAGCACCTCACCGAACTCCGGTGGAATGCCGCCGGGGTGCTCGGAAACCGCACCGAAATCGATGATGCCGAAACGTCCGTCGGGCAGCAGCATGAAATTGCCGGGATGCGGATCCGCGTGTACCAGGCCGACCTTCTCGGGTGACTTCACCGTGAATTCGAGCATCAGGGCGCCCGCGGAGTCGCGTTCCTCACGGGTGCCCTCGGCGATGATCTTCGAGAGTCGTCGTCCCTCCATCCACTCGGCGATGAGGACCTTGGGCGCGCTGGCGACGACTGCCGGCACGAAGAATTTCGGATCGTCGGTGAAGACCTTGGCGAAGGCGCGCTGGTTCGACGCCTCCTGGCGGTAGTCCAGTTCGGCTTCGATGCGGTCGCTGATCTCGGCCACCAGCCTGTCGATATCTGCTTTGGGCGCAATCTGTTTGGCCAGCGGCGTCATCCGCTGGATCAGTTTGAGATCGGCACGCAGCGCATCGTCGGCACCGGGGTATTGGATCTTGACGGCCACCTCGCGGCCGTCCTTCCAGATCCCCTTGTGCACCTGACCGATGCTCGCGGAGGCCACGGGTGTGTCGTCGAAGGACTGGAAGCGCTCACGCCATTTGGTGCCGAGCTGCGCGTCGAGCACGCGATGCACCTTTGCCGCGGGCAGCGGTGGCGCCTCGCTCTGCAGTTTGACCAGGGCCTCCCGGAACGGATCGGCGAACTGCGGCGGTATCGCGGCCTCCATCACCGACAGGGCCTGGCCCACCTTCATGGCGCCGCCCTTGAGCTCGCCGAGCACGTTGAACAGCTCGTCGGCCGCCTTCTCCAGGAGTTCGGCGTTGACTTCGTCCGCGGAGGTTCCGGTCAACCGTTTGCCAACCCCGAGGACCGCACGACCGGCCATACCTGCGGGCAGGCTTGCCAGTTTGGTCATTCGGCTGAGTCCGCCGCGGCGAATATCTGCCATGTCACCTCATATCGTCCAGTGTGGCGTCGTTGCCCTCACGTATTCACGGAATGCTAGCTGCTGCTAGCTGGCAGCGACGGGCTCGTCTTCGCGAAAGCCGGGAACCCAGTCGCCGATGATCCGCGCGTACGGGACGGTCGCATCGAGCTGGGCCAGAATGCCGGACAGGCTGCCGAGCACCCGGAACATCATCAGGTAGACGGGCGGCAGGTCCAGATGCCGGCCGGTCTGGAACTGGGCACCGCGCACGTCGCTGGATTTGGCGGCCACCCGCTGCATCCACTTCCGGGTGAAGTGGAACTCGTCGGACTTCAGTGGGTCGATGAACGGCTTGAGGTACTCGTCGATGTCTTCCGGTGACACGTCGGTACGCGGCGGGATGAACCCCTCCTCGCGCATGAGGGGGATGAGCTCATCCCAGACCCCGTCCCGCTCCAGACGCCAGATGGGCCCCAGGTTGGGAGGGAACCCGCCCTCATGGGTGGCGACGGCGCCGAAGTCCATGACGCCGAGGCGCCCGTCGGGCAGCAGCATGAAGTTTCCGGGGTGGGTGTCGGCGTGCAGCAGTCCGCACCGGTAGGGGGAGCTGACGGTGAATTTCAGTAGCAGGCGTCCGCATTCGTTGCGCTCGTCTTCTGTTCCCCCGCTGATGATTTCAGCGAGCTTACGGCCCTCCATCCACTCGCTGATGACGACCTTGGGGGCAGAGGCAACCACCGGTGACACATAGAACTCGGGGTCGTCCTTGAAGGCCTTGGCGAAGGCCCGTTGGTTGGTGGCCTCGATGCGGTAGTCGAGCTCTTCTTCGGTGCGTTCGATCAGTTCGTCGATGATGCTTTTGACGTCCGCTCCGGGGACGATCTGTTTGAACAACGATGCCAGCCGCTGCATGGTCTTGAGGTCGGAGCGGACGGCGTCGTCGGCGCCCGGGTACTGCACCTTGACCGCGACGACGCGCCCATCGCTCCAGATGGCCTTGTGCACCTGGCCGATGCTCGCGGAGGCGACGGGCTTGTCGTCGAAGGACTGGAAGCGCTCACGCCACTTGGTGCCGAGCTGCGCATCGAGGACCCGGTGGACCTTGTCAGCTGGCAGCGGCGGGGCATCGCTTTGCAGTTTCGTCAGGGCGTCGCGGAAGGGTTCGGCGAAGGCCGGCGGAATCGCGGCTTCGAACACCGACAGGGCCTGTCCGAGTTTCATCGCGGCGCCCTTGAGCTCGCCGAGTACTTGGAACAGCTGTTCGGCCGCCTTCTCCATCATCTCGGCGTTGACTTCGTCCTTGGACTTGCCGGTCAGACGTTTCCCGACGCCCAGGGCGGCGCGACCGGCAATGCCTGCCGGTAGGGATGCGAGTTTTGCGGCGCGTGCGGCGCGGCCACGACGGATCTCAGCCATGCGTTACATCATGCCGGAGGGCGCGGTGGGTCTGACAACGCAGGTTTTCTTTTTCGCCTACGTGGCGGCCGGGGCCTTGCTGTCCTCGTGGAAACCCGGTACCCACTTGTCGATGATGGCCGCGTAATCCACCGGGGCATCGAGCTGTGCGGCGATGCCGATGAGGCCGCCCAGGACCCGGAAGAACATCAGGTAGTTGGGTGGCAGGTTCATCTGCCGGCTGGTCTTGAACGACTCGAGGAACTCTTCGCTGCGGAAGTTGGTGGCCTTGGCGGTGAGCCGTTGCAGCCATTTACGGCTGAAGTGGAATGTCTCATGGTTGAGCGGCTCGATGTAGGGCTCAAGGTAGGAGTTGACCTCCTCATGAGAGACGGAGGTCGCACTCGGTGGGATGAAGCCCTCCGAACGCAGCACCTCGGTCAGCTCTTCCCACTTCTCATCTCGCGCCAGACGCAGGATCGGTCCGAAGCCGGCCGGGAGGCCACCCTCGTGAGCGGCGCAGGCGCCGAAGTCCATGACACCGAACCGTCCGTCCTCCAACAACATGAAGTTTCCGGGGTGGGTGTCGGCGTGCAGCAGCCCGCATCGGTACGGCGAGCTGATGCTGAACTCGAGCAGAAAATGCGCGCAATTGCTGCGCTCTTCCTCGGTGCCCTTGGCGATGATCTCCGAGAGCTTTCGGCCCTGCATCCACTCGGTGATGATCACCTTGGGAGAGGAGGCCACGACCGATGGGACGTAGAACTCGGGGTCGTTGGTGAAGGCCTTGGCGAAGGTGCGCTGGTTGGTGGCCTCGATGCGGTAATCGAGCTCTTCTTCGGTGCGCTCGATGAGTTCGTCGACGATGGCCTTGATATCGGCGCCCGGGGCCACCTGTTTGAACAATGACGAGAGACGCTGAATGGTCTTGAGATCCGAGCGGACGGCCTCGTCGGCGCCCGGGTACTGCACCTTGACGGCCACCTCGCGGCCGTCCTTCCAGATGGCCTTGTGTACCTGGCCGATGCTGGCGGAGGCGACGGGCTTGTCGTCGAAGGACTGGAAGCGCTCACGCCACTTGGTGCCGAGCTGCGCATCGAGGACACGGTGGACCTTGTCGGCAGGCAGCGGCGGGGCGTCGCTCTGCAGCTTGGTCAGTGCTTCCCGGTACGGCTCGCCGAACTCGGGGGGAATCGCGGCCTCCATCACCGAGAGCATCTGGCCGATCTTCATGGCCGCGCCCTTGAGCTCGCCGAGCACCTGGAACAGCTGTTCGGCAGCCTTCTCCACGAGTTCGGCGTTCACTTCGTCTTTGGATTTCCCGGCGATCCGTTTCCCCACACCGAGCGCGGCGCGGCCCGCGATCCCGGCCGGAAGCGATGCGAGTTTTGCGGCGCGTGCTGCGCGGCCACGACGGATCTCTGCCATGCGCACATCATGCCCGGTCGTGATGAAGTTAACAAAAAGTGGGTCTTCGTCAATTTCCGGCGAAGTAGGCGCCACATCGGCACAGTGGGTGTGCGGTCCAGTGTCGGGCGGTCAGCGCGTGCGTGGACAGGTCGAGCTCGAGTGTTGCGTTGAGCGTTACCAGCGGTCCCGGTACCTGCCCGCGGAGGGCCGAGAGCACCCGATCGATCTGTGCCAGCGCGACGGCCACGGTGCCCAGTACCGTCGCCGGCGCGGCGACACCGACGGCTCCGGTGAGTTGGGCGGCGACCGCGGGCCACTGTTCGTCACGGTCACGCCGATGGCGGTCGGCGCATTCCAAACAACTGGTGATACCGGGCAGGACCATGGGCCCGATGAGGCCGGTGCCGTCGCGCGCGCGGACGGACAGGTGCGGCACCTCGGCGTCGGCGAGTAGCCTCAGTAGCCGGGTATCGGCGATCAGATCATCGGCGAGCACCGCCAAATCCACATGTTCCCAAGATTTTTCGTGCGCCGACTGCGTTGACCGCTGGATGCGCGCCGAAGTATGCCGGAGCGCATTGGCGAGGGCGTCGGAAAGTGGACCGCGGCCGACGAGCCTGATCAGCGGCGATGCGACCGCGACGGATCGGGTTCGGCAGATGACGGCGCCGGCGTCGACCAATTCGTCCAGTAGTGAACGAATGTCCTTTGCATCGTGAAAGTACTTGACGCACTGAAGGTTAAGAATCTGACCCCAGGTGAGCTCGTCCGTCAGGGAGCTCAGCAGCTGCCGTACCGCGATGGCCGGCGCGGCCGCCGAGGGGCGCACGATCACCGCGTGACGCGGCATCCAACCGATCTGGACCCCGTCGTCCGGCCGCGGAAGTACCGGACGCGCCGGGTCGAGGGTGAACGTCGGCTCGCTGGACATGACCCACTGTGGCACATCCAGCGTGCGCGGTAAGCGGACGAAAGCCGTTTATCCACAGCCCGATTCAGTCGCTGACCAGCGCCGAATGGGCATGCGTCAGATTTCTCAGTCCTCGCGGCCTTCTTCGGAATTGCCCGGATCGAGCTTCTCGATCTGAGCGATCGGGTCATCGCCGGCGTCCGTGTCGCCGCCGATGATGCGATCGATAAATGCTGCCGGGTTGTCCAGGTCGCCCGCATCGGGGATCAGATCGGGGTGTGCCCAGATCGCGTCGCGCTTGTCCGTGCCGACGGCGTCGGTGAGCCTGCGCCACAGATCGGCCGCCTCGCGCAGCTTGCGCGGCCGCAGCTCCAGGCCCACCAGCGTGCTGAAGGTCTGCTCGGCCGGACCGCCCGTCGCGCGGCGGCGTCGCAATGTCTCGCTGAGGGCCGCGGTCGCCGGGATGCGCTCGCCGAGTGCATCGGTCACCACGGTTTGCACCCAGCCCTCCACCAGGGCGAGCATGGTTTCCAGGCGTTCCAGGGCCTGCTCCTGTTGTGGTGTGGTCTTCGGCTCGAAAATACCTTGGGACAGAAGCTGTTCCATATCGGACGGATCGCCCAGCGAGGCGGGGTTGAAGCCTCGTGCGGCCTCCTCGATGGCACTCATGTCGATCGAGATGCCCTTGGCATATTGCTCGACGGTGTCCATCAGCCGGATGGTCAGCCAGCCGACGCCACTGAACAAGCGGTGATGCGCGGCTTCCCGGGCGGCCAGGAAGGTCATGATTTCGCTCTTGGACTGCTCGAGGCCCTCCGAGAACGCTTCGATGGCGGCCGGAAGCAGCGCCGCGGTGCCCTTGGGGCCCAACGGCAATCCGATATCCGTGGAGGTCAACACCTCTCGGGACAGTTGTCCGAGGGCCTGGCCGAGCTGCGATCCGAAGGCCATGCCGCCCATCTGGGTCATCATGCCCAGCAGCGGACCCGCCATGCCCTGCGCCTCTTCCGGCAGATTTGCCGCCCACATACCCGAAATCTGTTCGGCGACAGGATCGACGAGCCGCTTCCAGTTTTCCAGGGTGTTGTCCACCCAGTCCGTCGGGGTCCAGGCCGCGGTTCGGGTGGTGCCGGCGGGCAAGGCGGTGGCCCCGTCGAGCCAGGTATCGGCAAGGTGCACCGCATCGGCGATGGCCGATGTCGTGCTCTCGGTGATGGGGGCGACGAAACCGATTGAGCTCGAGGCCAGTTGCCGGGCTATGTCGTAGTTGACCGGGCCCGCGGGCTGACCGCTGGCGGCGCCGGCGGCAGCGCCGCTGAACATCTGGCCGAGCTGGGTGAAGATCTGGCCGAGATCGGCGGGATTGAATCCACCAGATCCGAAGCCGAACGGGTCTGAGCCCGACGGACCCGAGCCGGGCCCCGGTCGCGCGTCGTCGCCCCGCTCACGGTCGGGGTCGTCGCCAGCAGCGAATCCAAAGGGGAGGTCGGCCATATCTCCACGGTACCGCTGGTAGAGGTGGCCGGATCACGCTGACGGCGTAATCGGCGGAACGCGCCGATTTTTGGCGCGGGGATCAGGCCAGGAAGCGTGCGCGGACCTCGGGCGGTGGCACCGGGCAGGTGTCGTACTTGCCGAACATCCGGTACCGGGTGCGCGCCACCAGCCGGTACAGCGCATCGCGGATCGGACGTGGGACCAGTCGCGCGATGAGGGCTGCTCGGCGGGCGTCGCCCAAATAGTCCATGATGCGGAGCACTCCGTCGGACCGGATATGAATTCGTTCGGCGGGCTCACCGGGATTGTCGATGATCACGAAGGAGTCGACGCCGACGAGTTCGGGGTGCCGCGCGATCACGTGATCGCCGTACTCGCTGTCGAGTGCGGCGAACCGCATTGTCCCGACCTTGTCGTCGCGCAGGATCTTCTTCACCGCACCGTTGCACAGTGCGCAGACGCCGTCGTACAGCAGGACGGGGGCGTGCTCGTTCATCGAACCTCCACCACGAGACTACCGGCGGGGTGCTGAGCAGGCCTTGCCATAGGGTGCAGGCATGAATCGCCGCGTAGCGACGCTGTTGGTCGCGCTGATCCCGATCATCGCCTTCGGGCTGTTGATGTCGGTGATCACCGTGCCGTTCGTATCCCTGGGCCCGGGCCCCACCTTCAACACCCTCGGCCAGGTCGAGGGCAAGGAGGTCGTCGACATCAAGGGCACCAAGGTCGATCCGGTCTCCGGTCACCTCAACATGACGACCGTTTCCCAGCGTGACGGGCTCACCCTGGCCGATGCCCTGCGGTTGTGGGCAAGCGGTAGCGAGCAGTTGGTCCCGCGCGATGTGGTGTATCCACCTAATCGGTCCAAGGACCAGGTGGATAAGGAGAACGACCTCGAATTCAAGAAGTCCGAGGAGAGCGCCGAGTTCGCGGCGCTCGGGTATCTCAAATACCCGACGGCCGTGACCGTTCTGACCATCAGCGAGGACGGACCGTCCAAGGGCAAGCTGCAGGAGAACGATGCGATCACCGCTGTGAATGGGCGGCCGGTCGCAACGCTTGAGGAATTCACCGGACTGCTCAAGCAGACCAAGCCGGGTGACGAGGTGACTCTCGATTACAAGCGCAAGAATTCCCCTAGTGGCACGGTGAAAATCACTCTTGGCAAGAACGGGGATCGTGACTACGGCTTCCTAGGGGTCGGGGTGGTGCAGGCACCGTGGGCGCCATTCACCATTGATTTCAATCTGGCCAATATCGGTGGGCCGTCGGCCGGGTTGATGTTCAGCCTCGCGGTGATCGACAAGCTGACACCCGATGAGCTCGACGGCGGAAAGTTCGTCGCCGGAACAGGAACCATCGATGCCGAGGGCAAGGTGGGACCCATCGGTGGGATCACGCACAAGATGCAGGCTGCCAAAGACGCTGGAGCGACGGTGTTCTTGGTGCCCGCGGCCAACTGTGCCGAGGCGAAGACGGACGGTGGGCAGGGGCTGACCCTGGTCAAGGTCGGCACCTTGACCGAAGCGGTCGATGGACTCAATGCCCTCAATCGCGGTGATCAGCCGCCTAGTTGTTAGCCAACCTCACCACTCTCGATGCCGGACGATGCCCACTGTTCTGCGGCTACAGTGGGGCTGAGAAGCGAAGCGCGAAAACTGAGCCGTGCTTGAACACTCGACGAGGAGCGTAGCGACGTGGGTATGCGGCCAAATGGGGCTCTGCCACGATTGACCCGACGGAGCCGGCGACTGGTCGCCGCTGCGCTGGTGATCGTGGTGTTGTTGTTGATCGGACCGCGCCTGGTCGACACCTACATCAACTGGCTGTGGTTCGGTGAGCTCGGATTCCGCGGTGTCTTCACCACGGTGCTGCTGACCCGGCTCACCTTGTTCCTGATTGTCGGAACTCTGGTCGGTGCCGTGGTTTTCGCGGGCATCGGGCTGGCGTATCGGGCGCGGCCCGTGTTCGTGCCTACGAAGGGCCCCGGGGATGCGCTGGCGCAGTACCGGGCTCTGATCCTGTCGCGGGTGCGGCTCTTCGTTATCGGTGTTCCCGTGCTCATCGGGGTGCTGGCAGGCATTGTGGCTCAAAGCTATTGGATGCCGGTGCAGCTGTTCCTGGAGGGCGGGGATTTCGGTATCAAGGATCCGCAGTTCGGTTTGGACCTCGGCTTCTTCGCCTTTGAGCTGCCGTTCTACCGATTCGTGCTGACCTACTTGTTCATTGCCGTGTTCGTTGCGCTGGTCGTCAACGCGTTGGTGCACTACATTTTTGGCGGCATTCGGCTGTCCGGTCGTTCCGGCACGCTGTCGCGGCCTGCCCGTATCCAATTGGTGACTCTCGCCGGAATCCTGGTGCTCCTCAAGGTCGCCGCATATTGGCTCGATCGGTATGAGCTGCTCTCACACACGCGCGCCGGCAAGCCGTTCACCGGTGCCGGTTACACCGATATCAATGCGGTGCTGCCGGCCAAGCTGATCCTGTTGGCCATCGCGGTGATCTGCGCGGTCGCGGTGTTTTCGGCCCTGGTGCTCAAGGATCTGCGGATCCCCGCGATCGGTCTGGCGCTGCTGCTGCTGTCTTCATTGGTGGTCGGTGCCGGGTGGCCGCTCATCGTCGAGCAGTTCAGCGTTAAACCCAATGCGGCGCAGAAGGAAAGCGAGTACATCGCGCGCAGCATCAAGGCGACACGCGATGCCTATGGCCTGACAGATGACGTCGTGACGTACCGCGACTACAGCGGTACGGCGTCGGCGCCCACGGGGAGCGAGCAGCTGGCCAAGCAGGTTGCCGCCGATCGCGCGACGATGGCCAACATCCGTGTGCTGGACCCGAACATCGTGAGCCCGGCCTTCACTCAATTGCAGCAGGGCAAGAACTTCTATGCCTTCCCTGATTCGTTGTCCATCGATCGCTACCAGGACAAGAGCGGCTCGCTGCGCGATTACGTGGTCGCCGCCCGCGAGCTCGATCCGGCCAAACTTCGTGATAACCAGCGCGACTGGATCAACCGGCACACCGTGTACACGCACGGCAACGGGTTCATCGCGGCACCGGCCAACACCGTGCGGGGAGTGGCTGACAAGCCGGACGAGAACGGCGGGTACCCGGAGTTCCTGGTGAATGCCGTCGACGACAGCGGCAAGGTCCTGTCCGACGGCCCAGCGCAGTTGGCCCAGCCGCGCGTGTACTACGGCCCGATCATCGCCAGCGATACCAACGACTACGCGATCGTCGGCAAGAACGGCAACGATCGCGAGTACGACTATGAGAACAATGCCGGCACCAAGAACAGCACCTACACCGGCGGCGGCGGTGTTCCCGTCGGCGGTGCGCTGGCGCGGACGGTGTTCGGTCTGAAGTATGCCGAGCGGAACTTCCTGTTCTCCAATGTGATTGGAGACAACAGCAAGATCCTGTTCAACCGCGATCCGAGCCGCCGCGTGGAAGCGGTGGCGCCGTGGTTGACCGTCGACAGTGGTACCTACCCGGCGATCGTCGACAAGCGCATGGTCTGGGTCGTGGACGGCTACACCACGCTGGACAACTACCCGTACTCGCAGCAGACGTCGTTGTCGGAGGCCACCTTTGACAGCCAGGTGGGCAGGACCGGGGGAGCGCTGCCCAATCAGCAGGTTTCGTACATCCGGAACTCGGTCAAGGCGACGGTGGATGCCTACGACGGCACGGTGACCCTGTACCAGCAGGACGAGAAGGATCCCGTGCTTAAGGCATGGATGAAGATCTTCCCGGGAACAGTGAAGCCGAAGAGCGACATCTCCTCGGATCTCGCGCGGCATCTGCGCTACCCGGAAGATCTGTTCAAGGTGCAGCGGACCCTGTTGGCGCGCTACCACGTCAATGACCCCGTGACGTTCTTCTCGACCAGTGATTTCTGGCAGGTGCCCGATGATCCGAACGCACCTACCGGGTCGCAGCCGCCGTACTACATTGTGGCGAAAGACATTAACAAGAATGACAATTCGGCGTCGTTCCAATTGACGAGTGCGCTGAACCGCTTCCAGCGTGACTTCCTGGCGGCCTATGTCAGCGCCAGCTCCGATCCCGAAACCTACGGGAAGATAACCGTTTTGACGGTTCCCGGAACTGTGCAGGGCCCCAAGCTGGTGAACAATGCCATCACCACCGACAACCTGGTGTCCTCACACGTCGGCATCATCAAGAACCAGAACATCCTCAAATGGGGCAACCTGCTCACGCTGCCGGTGGCCAATGGGGGACTGTTGTTCGTCGAGCCGCTGTATGCCTCGCCGGGTCAGGGTGATCAGTCGTCGTATCCGCGTCTGATCCGTGTGGGCATGTTCTACAACGGCAAGGTCGGCTATGCGACCACGGTCAGGGATGCGCTCGACATGGTGTTCGGGCCGGGCGCCGGTGCGACGGCGACCGCTCCGGCGGCCGAACCCGGAAGCGTCAACGCGCCGCCGCCGAGCGGCCAGAGTGTTCCGATCGTCCCTCCGGTGGCGCCGCCGCCCGCAGGGTCCTCTGATCTGTCCTCTGCGAAGGCTGCCGCGCTGCAGGAGGTTCAGCGGGCCATCGGAGAGGTGAAGGACGCCCAGAAGAGTGGGGACTTCGCACGGTACGGACAGGCCCTCAAGAGCCTCGACGACGCGATGACCAAGTTCACACAGGCCAAGTAGAAATGGCTCGTCCCTGCCACCGCGTGAAAGCGCAAGTGGCAGGGACGAAACCACGTCTCGGTGCCGAGAACGTGCAGGCCAGGTTAGCGATTTGGCGCCACGCACTGCGCCCGGTAACCTTGTGTTCACCACCGCGGGGTGGAGCAGCTCGGTAGCTCGCTGGGCTCATAACCCAGAGGTCGCAGGTTCAAATCCTGTCCCCGCTACTAGGTCCCCAGGCCAGAGGATTGATTTCCTCTGGCCTGGGGTATTTTTTGCACCTGTATCGGTCGTGTCGTCAACAAAACATGACCAATTCGCGGACGTCATGCACTTTGATCAACGTGTCGACCTTGTCCAGTTCGGTGAGACCTGCGTGAAGGCGGCCTTGCTTCTGGCGTCAATCTGATCACTCAACTCGGCCAGGCGCCGACAAAAATGGCTCTGAACAGGAACTATCCGGGCGGTATCACCCGCTATCTGCGAATGTGCTGTGAACGTGTGCCAGTGGCCTTAATGTTCCGCTTGATCGGGGTACGCGCATCAGTCGACGGGAGCCAGATGAAGATCGTTCGTCACGCGTTCGTCGCTGCCGTACTGGCACTAGCGCTTATCGGGTGTGGGGGCAGCAGCACGGTCAGCGGCAGCCAGGCGGCCGCCGCTGCCATTGGCTCGGAGGTACGGGACGGCAAGTTCGCGTTTGTCGTGAACCACGTTGAGACCGGCAAACCGGTGGCAGGTGATCCCTCGAATGAGTACTTGCAGTCGAAGGCCAAGGGCGAGTTCGTGATCGTCCACCTGAAGGTCACCAACATCGGCGACAAGGCGCAGGGCTTCTTTGTGGCCAATCAGAAGTTGATCGCAGGCGGCAAGACCTTCGAGGCGGACGCTATGGCGTCCTTGTCCGCCAGCCAGGGCGACATCAACCCAGGCTTGAGCACCAATGTGTCGATCGCGTTTGACGTACCGGTAGGTACGGTGCCTGATGCGATTGAACTGCATGATTCGATGCTTTCCGGCGGCGCCAAGGTCAACTTGAAGTAGCCCGTTCTCGTCGTCGCGGTCCTGGATTTTTCTAAACTGTCTGCGGTAGTCCACTTTTCGGATCAACAGCGATCGCAGGTTCAGCCTGCCACTCATTTCCCACTGTCGAGGGTTGACGGGCCGGCCGCCGAGGCATGGAATGGCAGGTATGCAGAAGCGCTCGATCGACGCATTGATACGGCAGCTGTTCGAGCGCGCCAGCGACGGCCACAATGCCGCGGACACCGTCGTCGGTGGCCATGAGCGCGTATTGCGTCAAACCGTCATCGCACTGCGCGAGGGTTCCGCGCTCGGCGAGCATGAGAACCCCGGCGAGGCCACGATCTACGTCATTCAGGGATCGGTTCGGCTAGTGGTCGGCGACGAACATTGGGACGGCCGTGCCGGGGATCTGATCGAGATCCCCGATGCCCGGCACTCGCTACAGGCACTGGCAGATTCGGCGGTCCTGCTCACCGTCGCAAAGCACCGCTGAGCCGCGCCGCTACCGCGGGCTATCCGTGGCAGGTAGCGGTTGACTCCTGTCCCGCGGCGGTGTCCTCGACCTTGACCTTGCCGTTGATGATCAAGCGGCAGGTGACGGGGGCCCCGGCGGATTGGGCGCTGACGAAGTACGGCGGATCGGCGATATCGCTGGTGAAGGTCCAGGACCAGGTGTGCTGACTGCCATCGACGGGCTGGTCGCGCATGTGTCCAAGGCTGTCTCTCCACGTGATCGCCGATATCGGGCGATCTGAACTGATGACGTAGAGGATGGTGTCTGGCGGCTGCGGGGTGATGGCGAGCGAGGCGCCGAATGCTGTCGCGCCGACCGCAGTGGTGCAGACGGTGATCAGAGTTGCTGCGAGTGCCACGAGTCAGCCCTCGCAATTCTGAGGGATCGGGGCCATGAGCTTCATTGCCCATCCTTATCTTGTTGTGATCTTGTTGTGCTGAGGGCACAGTACGCCCGAACGCGTTCACGCCGTGGCGATTTGACGGTCTGAATTCGGGGGAGTTGGTCCCAGTCGCGCGCGGCGGTGTCTGGCGCGAGATGATGGGTGCATGGGTCTCATCGCACTACCTAATGCCGTGCTCACCGATGCCGATATCGCCGACGCATTGAGCCGCGCGGTCCGGGTGATCAACCCCGTGCTCACCGTCCTGGCACAGTCCGATCCGTTCGGACTCAAGGAGCGCACCTATGAGCTGGGCGCCGGCGACGGGGTCGTCGATAAGGCGCTGGATGCCCTGGCCTGTGCATTGAACACCGCGACCACTCCCGGCACGAAGGCATGGGACCAGCTGGACACCCGCGGGAAGACGCACTGGTGGGTCCAGCGCGTCGGTGCCGTCAACACCGTATTCGTCGCCTTCCCAGGAATTTTCGGCGCGCTCGCGGCTCGGCTCCCTGTGCAGGATCTCCTCGGATTCTCCAATCAGGCCATCGTGCTGGTAGCCATTGCCCGCGAGCTCGGGATCGACGATCACCAGGAGCAGGTCCGACTGCTTGCGAAGGTGCTGTGCGGTCGCACCCTTGGTGACGAGGCGCTGGTCGGCGCCGATGATCAGGAACCGGAGACGCCGCGAAGCTGGTCGCCGTTCGCCCTGGCCCGCACCCTCTGGCACCTCGCGGGCATCCTTCGGGCCATCGCCGGTGAGCTGGAGAAGCGGCCGCAACCCAAGCCGATCTTCCGTTATCTCGGAATGCTGCCCGCGATAGGCAGTGTGGCCGGATACATCGGCGAGTACGGGGCCCTACGGCGGGCCGCGCGCGCCGGTGAGCAGAGCATCGCCGCGCAGTCACGGCCCGTGCACGCCTAGAAAGCGTTCTTCTGCCGCCTAATCGCCGAGGTTCTCGTCCAGGTGCGCCCGGACGTTATCCCAGAGGTCGAGAACATCCACGCTGAGTCTCTCCCATATCTGGATGATGATGGGATCTGCGGCGTCGACGAGGCCCAGTAGTAGGTGGCCGGTGCAGATCTCCGTCTGCCGCCTGCTTGTCGACGCGGTCATCGCCAGCTCGAGTGTCCGCTGGGCTCCCGGAGTGAACGGCATCTTCTCCGTGGGTGGCTCCTGGCCCAACGGGACGAGCTGCTGGGTTACCCGAGTCGCGTTCTCGAAACGGACTCCGGCCGTCGCGAGCAGCCGAGCGCCCAGCCCGGTTCCTTCGCCGACCAGACCCAGCAGGAGGTGTTCTGCTCCGAGGTAGTTGTGCTGCCGTTCGCGTGCTTCCTCTTGTGCGATCACGATGACCTGTCGTGAGCGCTCGTTGAACAGATGGAACATGACCCTCCCTATCTCCGGCTCAACGTACATCTTGCCGGAGCTGGGTTCGGTGATGAGTTACTGTCACCGCATGACCGCTGTGAAGGTGTTGGCTGGAACCGGTTTCGTGGCAGTCGCCCTCGTGACGGGGTGCTCGGGTGTCATCAATCAGGGTGGCGACACCACATGCAAGACCTTCATCGCCGCCGAGGAGCAGAAGCAGAACGATGCGGTGAGCAAGATGCTCAAGGACCAACGCGGGCGTGACGCGTCGAACCTGGAAATCTCCGCGACTCGCACCTCGGTCACGATGTACTGCAAGACGCTCGGGAACGACGGCAGCAAGATCCGCGAGGCCCCGCACATCTAGGCGACGGTCGATTTGCCGGTCGGAGATGTCCCGTCGAGGTTGCCGGCGGTTCGCCCGGCCCGGCTCTCGGCAATCTGGTCACATCAGTGACATGAACCACAACAGTTCCTGGGCAGTGATGCGCGTCATCGGGTACGCTCGCGCGGTGCATGACCGAAAACCCCAGGTAGGGCCACCATTATGGTCGCTGATGTAGTTAGTTGCGACAAGTTGCTCAAGCACCCACGCGGACTTGTGTGGGAGCTGATCAGCTCACCCGACATGTACCCCATGTTCTTTACCGGGGTCGGTTCCTGCGAGACCTTGATCGAGAACACCGAGACGGGACCCGATCCCGAGTACCTAGTGCTGTCCGCCAAGACCAAGGCCCGTGTTCGCCTGATTCTCAGCAACACCAAGGAGAGCCTCGCGATCGAGGGGGTCGACAACGACGGGCTGATCTCCGTGCGGTTGTTCGAGGAACGGTCCGCGCAGACCCGGGTTCGCGTCACGGTGTTGCGGGCGGCTTCCGTGCTGCCCGCCGGTATCAAGAAGCCGAGCATTGCCGTCAACCAATGGTTGATGGACGGGCTGGACAGAATTGATGACTATCTGTCCGGAGCGTCAACTTCCAACGTGTCGAACATGGGTGAGAACGGAAATATTCAAGTCAGCATCGCCCGGCTGATGATCGGGGTGGGTGTGGTGCGTATCCCGCGCCCCGATCGCGGCCTTCGTCAATTGGGTTCACTGGCGCGGTGGGGATTCACCCTTCAGGGCGGATACGCGGCCGCCGCGGCGCGCGCCCCCAAGCAGCTCGCGATTGCCGACGACGCCGGCCAGCTGACCTTTGAGCAACTTGACCGGCGGGCCGAGGGCATGGCCACCGGACTGATGCGTGACGGCATCAACGAGACCTCCAAGATTGGCCTGCTGGCTCGCAACAACATTGCCATGGTGGAGTGCCTCATTGCCTTCGGCATGCTCGGGGTGGACGTCATGTTGCTCAACAACGCGTTGGCAGCAACGCAGATCCAGATTGCTGTGGCACGCAACAACCTCACCAAGGTGTTCGTCGACGACGATCTGGACGAACTCGTCAGGTACGTGCCCTGGGAGGTCGAGCTCATCAGCACCGGCCGCCGCAGTGCCATCAATGGGCGCCGCGGGCTGGATGATTTCGTGGTAGCCGACAAGCCGGGAGTGTTGCCTCCGACCCGGCCCGGCCACCAGGTGGTGCAAACCTCCGGAACCTCGGGAACGCCCAAGGGAGCGTTGCGGCCCACTCCGCGCGGGTTCGCCGTCATCGCCGCGATGCTTTCGCGGATGCCGATGAAGATGAACGAGACCATGCTGATTTCGGCACCCGTCTTCCATGCCTGGGGGCTGGGCTGCCTGCAGATCAGCACACCACTGAGGGCGACGGTGATCCTGCAGGAGAAGTTTGATCCGGAGGAGTGCCTGCGCGCGATCGCGACCCGCAAGGTGACCACGCTGATCGCGGTCCCGATCATGCTGCAGCGCATTGTCGATCTGCCCGCCAAGGTGCGCCAGAAGTACGACACATCGAGCCTGCGGCTGGTCGCTTGCAGCGGATCGCCGCTGAATGCCTCACTGGTACAACGATTCACCGAGGCGTTCGGTGAAGTTCTCTACAACTTCTACGGATCCACAGAGGTCTCCTGGGCCACCATTGCCGACCCCGAGGATCTGGCGATCGCCCCCACCACCGTGGGCCGGCCGCCGCTGGGCACCACCGTCGCGATACTCGACGCCGACCGGCGGCCCGTGCCGCGCGGTGTGACGGGCAGGATCTTCGTCGGAAATGAGATGTTGTTCGACGGGTACGTGGCCGACCCGTCGCCGGCGTCGGTGAACGGTCTGCTGGATACCGGCGATCTGGGCCACCTGGATGCCGATGGACGTCTGTATATCGACGGTCGCGATGACGAAATGATCATCTCCGGCGGTGAAAACGTGTTCCCGAGACCAGTGGAGGACGCGTTGGCCTTCCTGCCGCAGGTTGCCGATGTGGCCGTCGTCGGGACGTCCGATGACAGCTTCGGTCAACGGCTGTCGGCATTCGTCGTGCTGCACAAGGATGCCGGGCTTGACGGAGACATGGTGCGCGCCTTCATCAAGAACCGGCTCAGCAAGTTCCATGTGCCCCGTGACGTGTACTTCGTCACGGCACTGCCGCGTACGTCGACCGGCAAGGTCATCAAACGGCTACTGCTCGCCGACTGCGAGCGCGACGGGATCAAGCCGGAGTAATCACGTCGAAACGGGGGAGGCGGCCCATCCGCTCCACCGGGAAACATCGGTCAGCACCATGGGGCCGGTAGGTGGCCTCTGGCGGTACTGCCGATATTTGTTGGCCAGCAAGTTGATCCAGGTGGAATCGGGCGCATCGAGCGTCCGCGCGATGCCATCGGCGCGTGCCCACCACAGCGCCGACCAATCCTCGTCATAGTGATCTGCCAGGAAGCTGACGGCAGGGTTCGCGGCGATGTTGCGCAGTCGCTGTAAATCGTTGCGTGACTTCGGCTTGTGATCAACCGCCCAGCAGATGACGTCGTCAGCGACGGCGAAGGTCACCGGAACCAGATGCGGCACACCGGATTCGTTAACCGTCGCCAGCCTGGCCACCGCCGCCGCCTGGAAGCGGTGGCGTGCGTCGGCTGGGTTGAGTCGCACGCCTAGTGACGGCCACCGTTGCAGATGTTGGCCAGGACGTGGAAGTTGTTGACGCCGTCGAACAGTAGGCCGCCGACCGCGGCCCCGCGATCGATGATCTCGGGGGAGGAGCGCACCTCCGGGGTGGCGGCCAGCCAGGCCCCCGCGAGGTCGTAGGCACCGCTCAGACCATCGGCGTATGCGGTCAGCTGCTGGCGAGCGCCGGGCTCGGTGACACCGTCCAGATTGGCCCGCACGCCATCGTTGGCCCGCCCCCACATGTCGCGGGCCTGACCGACGGCCTCGAACTGACGGTCCAGTCCGGAGTAGGCGGGATTGTCGCCGCGGATGTACATCAGGGCCTCGGTGACGATCGGACCGTTGTTGGCCGGGTCGTCGACCGCCTTCGACATCTGGTCGATTGCAGCGCAGGTCGACTCCTCCGCGCTAGCAACCGGAATGCCGGCGCCGAACGGAATGAGAGCACAGCTCACCAGGACAAGCCGAGCGAGCAGACCTGACCGAACCCACATATGTCCTCCACAAGATGATGTGTCGCGTCGATAGAAACGGGAGCTTAGCTGTCTTTGCCAGTCTTCGCTCAGCTGGCTCACAGAACGCTCGTCGGAACCACTGCGGCCCCTCCGGGATGAGTCCCAGAAGGGCCGCAATGGATCTTGATCAGTACGTCACTTGAGCTCTGCGGAGCTCAGCCCCAGCAGACGGCGGGCGACCACCAGCTGCTGGATCTGCTGAGTGCCCTCGAAGATGTCCAGGATCTTCGAGTCGCGGCCCCACTTCTCCAACAGGGTGCGCTCGGAATAGCCGGTGGTGCCAGCCATTTCGACGGCCTTGAGGGTGATGTCGCTGCCGACGCGGCCGGCCTTGGCCTTGGCCATCGAGGCTTCCATCGAGTTGGGGATGTTGTTGTCAGCCTGCCAGGCGCTGCGCAGCGTCAGCAGGTACGACGCCTCCCAGTCGGCCTCCATCCGGATGAACTCTGCGGCAGCCGCGTGCTGAGCATGCGCCGGCTTGTCGTAAGAGATGTCGATACCGGCGTCCTCGAGGATCTTGCGCAGCTCCTCGAGTGAGGCCCGCGAGACACCCACGGCCATTGCCGCCACGATCGGGCGGGTGTTGTCGAAGGTGCTCATCACACCGCCGAAACCCTTTTCGGTGTTGATCTCCGGGTCGGACAGGATGTAGTCCTTCGGGATCCGCGCGTTGTCGAAGCGGATGACCGCGGTGTCGGAGGCCTTGATGCCGAGCTTCTCTTCGAGACGCTCGATGGTCACACCGGGGTGCTCACGCGGCACCAGGAAGGACTTGATGGCCGGGCGGCCCTTGGTCTTGTCCAGGGTCGCCCACACCACGATGTGGGTGGCACGCGAACCAGCGGTGACGAAGATCTTTTCGCCGTTGATGACGTACTCGTCACCGTCGAGTTTGGCGGTGGTAGTGACCGCCGCCGAGTCCGATCCGAAGCCCGGCTCGGTGATGGCCATGGCGGCCCACACCTTGCCGAACTTGTCGGCGTCCTCCTTGGTGGTCACGCTCGACACCGCGGCGTTGCCCAGGCCCTGGAAGGGGATGGTCAGCAGCAGGCCACAGTCGCCCCAGCTCATCTCGAGAGCGTTCAGCAGCGCGGACATGTTGGCGCCGTTGACGTTCTGCTTCTCGGTGTTCTCCTCGGCGCGGAAGGCCTCGGCACCGGCGAAGGCGAACGTGCCCGCAGCCGTGACACCGGCGAACAGCGTCTCCAGCGTGTCCAGCTCGACAGGGTAGGTGTGCTCGGCCAGGTCGTACTTGCGAGAGATCGGCCGCACCAGCTCGGCAGCGCCCTGGTGCCCCTTCTCCTGAACCGCCTGCAACTTCTTGGGGAGTTCCAAATTGATTGCCATGGAAAGACTTTCGTTTAGTAGATAACGACTATGGGGAGGGAACGGCTACAGGACCACAACGCCTTCGGCGACACCGATGGCACGCAGGTTGCGGTACCAGCGCTCCACCGGGTGCTCCTTGGTGAAGCCGTGGCCGCCGAGCAGCTGCACGCCGTCGAGGCCGATCTGCATGCCCTTGTCGGTGGCGAGCTTGCGGGCCAGTGCGGCCTCGCGGATGAACGGCAGGCCCTGCTCGGCGCGAGAGGCGCCGCGCAGCGTGACCAGCCGGAGGCCGTCGAGCTCGATGGCGATGTTGGCGCACATGAAGGCAACGGCCTGGCGGCGGGCGATGGGCTCGCCGAATGCCTCGCGCTGCTTGACGTAGGGGATCACGTAGTCGAGCACGGCCTGGCCGGTGCCCACCGCGAGCGATGCCCAGCCGAGGCGAGCCAGTGCGACGGCCTCGGAGTAATCGGACTCTGCGGCCGCGTCCTCACCGAGAAGGCCGGAGGCGGGAACCGCGACGTTGTTCAGGTTCAGCCGGCCCAGCGCCGCACCGCGGATACCCATGCTCGGGTCTTCCTCGACGGTGATGCCCTCGGTGCCGGATTCGACGATGAACAGCGACGGGCGGCCGTTGTAGTTGGCGGCCACGATGAACAGCTCGGCCTGTGCGGCGGCGGGTACCAGTGACTTGACGCCGTTGAGCCGGAAACCGCTGGGGGTGCGGGTGGCCGTGGTCTTGAGGCTGAAGGGATCGAACAGCGCCTGCGGCTCGGCAATGACGACCGAGGCCTGCGGCACGCTCTCGCCCGCGAATTCTTTGAGGTAGGTGGCCTGCTGATCGGCGCTGCCCCAGTTGGTCAGCGCGGAGGCGACGCCCGAGGGTGCCAGGATCGGTAGTGCCAGACCCAGGTCACCGTACGAAAGAGCCTCGGCGACAAGGGAGTTGGTGACTGTGGAGCGCTGCGAGGCGATGCCGTCGAAATCTTCGGGGATGTTGATGGCGGTGACACCCAGCTCGGCGACCTTGCTCAGCAGGTCGGCGGGGTACGCCTTGTTCTTGTCCGACTCGTAGGCGGCGGGGCGGATGACCTCGACGGCGAATTCCTTCACCGTGTCGGCGATCATCTTCTGCTCGTCCTCGGGATTGAGGTCGAAGAAGTCGGCGTTCGCCTTGTCGAGGCGCTTGGGTGCGCCCTTGCTGCCCGAGACCTTCTTGAAGGTGCGGTTGGCAACGCCGAGGGTGGTGAACAGGCCCTTCGTGGTCTCGAAGATGCCCTTGTTGAAGGCTCCGCGCAGGTTGTACTTGTCCAGCAGCTCCGAACCCGCGATCGGGGTCAGCACCGCGATCAGGATGTCGATCGCGCCGCGCTTGTGCTTCTGGAGGCCTACGCCTGTCTCGTGCTTCGCCAGGCTCTTGCTCTTGGCGGCCTTCTTCTCGTCGCGCGGGGTCAACGTGTTGGTCATGTCACCAGCCGTTTCTGGGGTCAAAGTGGGGTTCTGCCGGAGTATCTGATCGGTACCTTACTCCGAAGTAAGAACCGTATCTTACTAAGCGGTAAGATCCGCACAAAACGAGGCCCAGATCACACCATGTTTCCTTTGCGCGAGCAGGCGACAACGCACGCTTGCCGGACATGCGTATTGCGGAGAACCCAGGACGCGTATGCACCAAATGTCTGCCCGCGAGGAGCGGAGGCTCAGGACAGGGCGCTCAGCACCTCGTCGTGCAGCAACCCGTTGGTCGCCACCGCGCTGCCGCCATGCGGGCCGGGCTCACCGGCCAGGTTCGTGAACCGGCCGCCGGCCTCGCGTACCAAGATGTCCAGCGGCGCCAGGTCCCACAACGAGACCTCGGGCTCGGCAGCGATATCGACAGCCCCCTCGGCCACCAGGCAGTACGAGAAGAAGTCGCCGTATCCCCGGATCCGCCACACCTCGTCGGTCAGGTCGATAAATCGATCGCGCTTCCCGCGATCCGCCCAGCCCGACAGGCTGGAGAACGACAGGCTTGCCGACGCGAGGTGGTCGACTCCGGAGACATGGATCAGCCGATCTTCACCTGCCCCGACACGGCAATGGGCGCCGAGCCCGGCGGCAGCCCACCACCGGCGGGACAGTGCCGGGGCGCTGATCACACCGACGACGGGTACGCCGTCCTCAAGCAACGCGATGAGCGTGGCCCAGATGGGGACCCCGCGCGCGAAGTTCTTGGTGCCGTCGATGGGATCGATCACCCAGCTTCGGCCCAGTCGGCCGTGTCCTTCGAAGTCCCCGCCGTACTCCTCGCCGAGTACCGAATCCGCAGGGCGCGATCGATGCAGCAGCGAGCGCAGAACCGTTTCCACCGAGGTGTCCGCGTCGGTGACCGGTGTCAGATCGGGTTTGGTGTCGACCCGAAGATCGAGTGCGCCGAACCGCGACGTGGTGATTTCATCGGCGGCATCGGCCAATTCGAGTGCCAGCCGACGATCTTCGCGCAAGGAGACGGTGGGCGTCATGCCTGCAGTCCTACCATGTAGGTGTGTGGGAATTCTTGGTGCTACTGCTGATCGGCGGATCGCTCGCTCTCGTCATCATGCAGATGCGACGCGGTCGGCAGGCTCAACCCGGTATGAACGCGGCGGAAGGGACCCTGTTGGTGACCGGGGTCAGCCCCCGTCCCGAGGGGGTGACGGGCGGGCAGCTGGTCACCATCACCGGTGCCATCAATGGTCCGACGGTCGCCGAATACATCACCTACCGGCAGATTGTGCGCGACGTCAACAACTGGCCGCGCATTGGTGATCTGATTCCGGTGTTGTATTCGCCGAAGAATCCCGAGCGTTGGGATGTGCTGCTGGCTCCGTCGGCGGGACCAACGCCGCAGCAGTATCCGAGTGGGCCACCATCGATCGAAAACATCGATCCGGTGCCGCCTCCGCCCCCGCCGTCAATGCCGCCGCCACCTCCCGGACCCGTCGAGGGGCCGTCATCAACGGAGGATCCGGCCAAAAAGCACGAACCGCCGCCGCGGTATTACGAGCCCCCGCCGCTGTAACGCGGCGGCCCGAACCACGTGTGCAGCGCTTCGTTGAGCCCGGCCGCCGTACCGTCGCCGACCCAGGCGACGTAGCCATCCGGTCTGATCAGTATTGCTTGGGGGGCATTGACGACACCGATGGCCGGAAGATCCCATACGCCAACGTATTCGGCATCGATGGTATCGACCCGATGTGACCATCCCGAGGTACCGGTGATGGGTGCACCCAGGTTGAGAAGGACGCCGCGCGCACCGTGCAGCAGCGTGAAGACGCGCACAACGCCATCGTCGGTGAGCAGATCGAGATCCGGCATGCGCCGTCCGAGGAGAGGGTGCCCAGTGCCGAGGTCATAGTGGATGTCGAGGCCGCTCATCATCGCCGCGACGTGGTGTCGTGACGTGTCGAAGGTGAGTAGCTTCGAAATGATGTCGCGCAGGGCGTCGACCCGCTCGCCGGAGCGGCTGAGTGCGGTTTGTGCCATGGTGTTGTGGAGCACTCGCGCCGCGACGGGGTGCCGTTCCGCGTGATACGTATCCAGCAAGCTTTCGTGCGATGTCCCATGGACGACTTGGGCCAGCTTCCAACCGAGGTTGACCGCGTCCTGGACTCCGGTGTTGAGGCCCTGCCCGCCGATGGGGAAGTGCACATGGGCTGCGTCACCGGCAAGCAGCACCCGTCCCTCGCGGTAGGTGGCGGCCTGTCGGGTTACATCGGAGAATCGGGAAATCCATGTGGGACTGTGCATTCCGTAGTCAGTGCCGCGGGCGGCCACTAACGCCTCGCTGAGGTCTCCTAGGGTTGGTTCATCCGTTCGACCGAGTTGTGGCTCGGTGACCAAGACCCGAACAGGCCCTCCTTCTTCGAATCTGAAGAAGGAATGCAGGGCGCCCTCACGATGAATGCCCCACTCGGGTTCCTCGACTACCTGAACATCTGCGACCAGGCAGCTGGTCGATGGATCCCAACCTGGGAACCCGATTCCGGCGATCTTTCGGACCAGGCTGCGTCCCCCGTCGCAGCCAACCAGATACTGCGCCCGCAGCGTCGAGCCGTCGGAGAGCTCGACGTCGACGGCGTCGTCGGATGGGGTGAATCCAGTGACCGAACGCCCTCGATAGATCGGCACTTCAAGTTCGCCGACCCATTCGGACAAGGTGCGCTCAATGCGGTACTGCAACAACGCCAATCCGTATGTGTGCCTGGTCGGCAGGTCGGTCATGTCCAGAAGGAGTGCGGAGAAATGCGCGATGGGTGCGGTAAACCCTTGGGGTAGAAACCGGTCGACGATCCCGCGTTGATCGAGCACTTCGAGGGTGCGTGATGTCATGCCGCCGGCGCGCGACCCATCGAGGTCGTGTGTGGTGCGCCGCTCGACTATGGCCACATCTACACCCGCCAACGCCAGCTCGCCGGCCAACATCAGTCCGGTCGGCCCGCCGCCGACAACCACTACCGCATGGTCTGTCATCCATCGCTCCCTTGGTTAGGGGCGAGAGTACTCGATAAATAAGAAAAATAAGAGATATATAAGGAAACTGTAAGGAAGTTTGATGGCGTGGAGCATGGGGGATGCGGACCTACGTTGCGACTGGTACTTACCCAACCGCGGGGTTGGCGAGAGGTTAAAGTTGCAGAAAGTTCGCCAATGCGACGAGGCGATTCTCGGTCTCGCGCTTGAATATTCGCTCCGCAATGGGTTCGATGAACGCCGGCCTACAGGTGAACGTCATGGTGTAGGTCGCCAGCGACGTGTCTTCGCGATGATCGCCCGCGAGGTCGGTGTCGTCGCTGTCGATGGATTCATGCCGCAGCGACGCCGCCCACTTGGTGAAGAAGGGTGGCCTGGATTCGAGCTTGATCGCCGCCAGATGCGGAGGTTTGAACGTGACGTATCGGGTGCGAAACGAATATCCGCCCAGGATCCAGCGCGCGGTGCACACGGCGACTGAGCCCACCCCGATGCTCCCGTCGGCCTTGCGGCCCTCCACGTAGGCGCGACGCAGCAGGGTGTCCCATTCCAGCCGTCGGCCGTAATCGTGGATCAGGTCGAATGTTCGCTCGCAGCTGGCGGGCATCACCTGTGACACCACGATGTGGACTGTCACGGCTCGCCGTGTCGTCCGGTGACGGCCAGCAGATCGGGCACCGTCTCAAGTTTTACGCGGGGGCGGCCCTGCGGTTCACCGGTTGCGCGCTCATGCGAATCAATGGTCAGCCAGTCGGATTGAGACACGATGTGCGGTTCGTGGCCCAGCAGCCATTCTTCCAGGGCTGCGGTGTCGGGCACGGCTCCCAAGTCGGCGGTCGCCAGGTCGGCGAGCAAGGTGTCTACCGTCTCCTGTGAGTCGCTCTTGTTGGTTCCGATGACACCGACCGGACCGCGTTTGATCCAGCCGACCACGTACTCGTTGTCGCGGCCCTCGATGCGCCCCGCGTTGTTGAGGATGACGCCGCGCCGGGAATCGAAGGGCAACCCGGGCACCTGGACTCCGCGATAGCCGATGGCACGTACCACCAGGTGCGTGGGCAGCGTCTCGCGGTCACCGGTGTCGCGGGCGACGAGGTATCCGTCTTCGTCGACGAGTTCGTTGCGGCCCAGCGTGATTGATTCCACCTCGCCGTCGCCGTGCAGCTCGATGGGGGAGGTGCGGAATCGGAACACCACCCGGCGATGGCCCTCGGTGTGCGGTCGCTCCGAGAACTTGCGCAGGGTGTCGATGTTGGTGCGGGTGGGCTTGGGTGCGGCCGCTAATTGTTCGTCGGTGATGCCGGCCAGGTCTTCGGGATCCACCACGACGTCGACGCCCGGCAGTTCACCCATCTCGCGCAGCTCCAGCGGGGTGAAGGTGGCCTGTAGTGGTCCGCGTCGTCCGATGATCACAACCTCACGGATCGCGTTGTGGTCCAAAGAATCCAGCGCACGGTCGGCGATGTCGGTGGTGTGCAGCGACTCCGGATCCATGCCCAGGATGCGCGCGACGTCCAGTGCCACGTTGCCGTTCCCGACGACCACGGCGCGTTTGCCCGAGAGGTCGACCGACACCTTCTGATGCGTGGGATTTGCGTTGTACCAGCCCACCACGTCGACTGCGGCGATGCAGCCCGGCAGTTGATCGCCCGGGATGCCCAGGGGCTTGTCCGACTGGGCCCCGACCGCATAGATCACCGCGTCGTAGCGCGCCGCCAACTCCTCGGCAGTGATCTGCCCGCCCACTTCGATGTTGCCGAAGAACCGGAAACGCGGATGCGTCGCCGTCTTCTCGAACACCGCGCTGACCGACTTGATCTTGGGGTGGTCCGGAGCAACCCCGGACCGAACCAAACCCCAAGGGGTGGGAAGCATTTCGAGCATGTCGACATGCACGTCGAAATCGGAGTGTTTGAGCAGCGATCCGGCGGCAAAGAAGCCCGAGGGCCCCGCACCGACGATGGCGACGTGAACGGCGCGCACCCTCGTACGTCCTTATCTGCCCGACAGGGGGCAGCGGCTGTCGTCGGCTATGGGCTGGCCGACAGGGGGCTGGCCGCGGTCCTGTACGGACGGGTTACCCCACCGATGCTAGCGACGGTTCCGAGGGTGCGCGGGTAGACCTGCGGACTAGGCCCGCATTTCGTACACGCCGGACAGCGCCTCGACTCGATTCCAAATCGCATCGAAGCGTTCGGAATTGAATACGGGTTCTGAAATAACGTCCTTGGCCCACTGCCGTTGCGTCGCGGTGGCCTCGCGCTTGCCGATCAGATCGACCGCGTACTGCGAGAAGTCCCGGTTGAGGATCTCGAAGATCTGGTCGATGAGCTGCTCGTCAGCGCCCCGCAGCTTGGCCTGCTCCAGGATCAGGCCGCCGTAGACCACGAGGGTGAACAGCTCGCCGATGCTCAACTGCAGATCCAGTCCGGCGGTCTTGATGGCGTCCTTCTCCGCGGCCACCAGGGTGGCCAGCGCCTCGGCACGCTCGGTGAAGGCCGCGACATTGGGAATGCCTGCGTTCTCCGCGAACGCCTTGCGCCAATCGTGGAACTGGACCTTGCCCAGGCCGCTGGCCGGACCCTGGTTGAAGAGGAACTCGTCATCGCGAGCTTCCAGCTGCACTCCGGGGACCGGGAGGTCCTGCGAATGGTGCAGGTAGGCGGGCATGAACTTGAGGATCAGTGCCAGGTTGACGGCCACCGTGCCCTCAAGCTTGGGCAGCCCCGCCACGTCGATACGTGCCGCGGTGGTGTAGGTCTCGGCCTCGAATGCCTTGGCCGACATGACATCCCCCAGCAACGCCAGCACCTTCTCGGCCTCGGTGGTGGCCTTCATCTTGGTGACCGGGTTGAACAGCAGGTAGCGCCGATCCTCGGGGCTGGCGGTGCGGAAGTAGTCCACGGCGCGCTCACTGAACAGCTTCATGCCCATCAAACGGGCATAGGCGTCCACGAACTCGCGGCGCACATGGTCGAACTTGGTGACCGGGCTGCCGTACAGAATGCGGTTGTGCGCATGGGTGACGGACTCGTACAGGGCGTGCGTCGAGAGGCCGATGCCGCCGAAGCACAGGTTGAACTTGCCGATGTTGACGGTGTTGAGTGCCGCGCTGAAGGCATCCGCGCCGACGTGCAGGATGTCGTCTTCGCTTACCGGGTAGTCGTTGAGCTCGAACTCGGCGACATACATCTGGGACGGCACGACGTTCTTGATCACCGTGTAGTTGGGGTGCTCGCTGTCAGCGAGGAAGAAGACGTACTGGTCCAGACCGTCGCGGCCCTGAACGCGTCCGAACACCGAGACGATGCGGGCGCAGTTGCCGTTGCCGATGTAGTACTTGCTGCCGGAGGCCTTGTATCCGCCGCCTTCGACGGGAGTGAGTACCAGGTCGGTGGAGTAAATGTCGGCGCCGTGGGCCTGCTCGGAGAGCCCGAAGGCCGCGACGGCGCCGCCGTCAAGCAGGTCGGCGGCGCGCTTGCGGGGGTCGGTGTTGGTGCTCTGCCACACGGGTCCGAGACCGAGCACGGTCACCTGCCATGGGTACCAGTAGTTCAGACCGTAGAAGCCGAGGATCTCCGAGAGCTTGGCCACGCGGGCGGTGTCCCAGCGCTTGTCGGCGTTCCCGGCGCCGTCGGCGGCAGGGGTGAGGAAGGTGGCGAACAGCTTCTCGCTCGCCGCGAAGTCCAGGAAGTCCTGGTAGAAGACCTTGTCGACATAGTCCTTGAGTAGGCGGGTCTTCCCGCGTTCTTCGAACCAATCGACGGTCGCCTTCAGGAGTCGACGTGTCTCGCCGTCGAATTCGGCGAAGTCGTCCTGGGTGGGGTGAAGCAGTTCGGTCTTGGGCGCAGTTGTCGTTTCCTGACTCACGGTCAGGAACTTACCAGTGCGTCAGTTTGGATAGGGAGGGACGGGAAACTGAACGCCCGATGCACAACCGTCGGATCGTCAGTTGACGCCGCGGACGGTGCGGCGATCCGGATGATCGAGTTCGTGAAGGCACTGACGGTGCCGCCGGCGCCCGAGCCGGGCCAAGGCCATCAACGCGAGGTCGTCGGCGTCCATCGCGGGACGGTGAGGCACGTAATCGTCGAACAGCGCCACGTCGACGCCCTGCCTGTGTAGGTCATCGCGGATGCCCGTCGTGAACGTCGAATCGGCGCCGCGAGGTTGAGTGTGGTGGGCCATTCCTTGCGTTGCCAACGACCTCACCATGATGACGCCGCCCTCGCCGCGGTCGGCGATTCTGTGCCCGAATCGATGGGACAAGTAGAGCGTCCGCATGCGATTCAGGTCGGATTCGCCGGAGCGGCTGCTGGCGGTGTCCTCGTCGGTGACGCACACCAACAAGCCGACGTCGATGTCGTCGGTGGCGGCGGCGAGCTCGCCGGTGAACACGTCGGGAGATGCGGTACGGACATGCACCCCGGCGGTCACGGCCAGCGTGTATGCGTCGGCCCTTCCGCCATGCGCCGCCAGGACGATGTTGATGCCGTTCGCCGCGATATGGCGCGCGAATGCGGTCGCCGTTTCTGTCTCTCCGGCCGCAATAACGGCCCACGGGCCGTACCGTGATCTTGGTAGAGCGGCTAGCTGTTTTCCAAAGGAATGCATGGATCAATCCACCGGGTAGCTAGTAGTTGATTATTGTATGTCTTTGTCAGATTTGATATATCAAATCTGACAGCAAATCGTAGCAGTCTGCTACCAGATTGGGACGCGAATGACGAAGCCCGCGCCCGCTGTCGTGCGGGCCACGCAGATCTTGGATCACTTGGCGGCACGCCCCACCCAGCCCAGATCGATGACCGAGATCGCCGAAGCGGTGGGTGTCAACGCGGCATCCACGCTCGCGATACTTCAGGCGCTGACGGAAGCGGGCTATCTGGAGCGACATCCCAGGCACAAGACGTACTCGATAGGTCCGGCGTTGCTCATCGGCGGCCACGCGGCACGTGCGCGCTTCGGTATCGCCGCGGCGGCTGACCGTGAGGTCGCGGAGCTTGCAGATCACTTCGCCGCGCTTGCGACGATGGCGATGGTCATCGGCGACGATGTGGCAGTCATCTCGTCGTCGGGACGTTCGGCGACCGGGGTCGGCTATCCGGTCGGTAGCCGTGTCCGTTTGGCCGCCCCGGCAGGGATCATCTTCATGGCGTGGGCCGACGATGCCCTGGTGCGGCGATGGCTGGAGAACGCCGGGGCGATCGTGTCTGACTCGCGATGGGAACGTGTCTCGGCGATGTTGGCGCGGGTGCGTTCCGATGGCTTCTATGTCGCGCGCCAGAGCATGTATGTGGACCAGTTCTACTCGCTCGCCAGCGTGCTGGCGACAGAACGCCGCGAAGCTGACCAGCGAACTCTCGACCTCATGGTGGACAGGATGAGCGAACCCGTTGACTTGGCCGAGCCATGCCGAATCGGATTCTTGGGTGTGCCCGTTTTCGGTGATGACGGCGAGGTGGTGGCGGTCCTCGGCGCGCTGGGACCACCGGAATTGATGGACCGCGCGGCGGTGTCGGAGGCCGCGATCCGTCTGGGCCATTCCGCAGATCACATCCGCGCGGTGACGCACGCATAGGGACGATCCATCGGGTGGGAATGTTGTGCTCCGTAAGCCCGGTAGCCTGAACTGTTGTGGATCTGGACTGCCAAGCCGACATCGCTGACCTCGACACGACCCTCACCACGGTGGAGCGGGTGCTCGACGTCGACGGCCTGCGTGCCCGGATCAAGACGCTCGAAGAAGCCGCCGCCGACCCCAACTTGTGGGATGACCAGGCACGTGCCCAGCAGGTGACGAGCCAGCTCTCGCACGCACAGGGTGAGCTGCGGCGCGTCGAAGCGCTCCGTCAGCGGCTCGATGATCTGCCGGTGCTCTACGAACTCGCTGAGGAAGGTGAGGACGCCTCGGTGGTGGCGGAGGCTGATGCCGACCGCGCCAAGCTGCGCGAGGACATCGAGGCCATGGAGGTCCGCACACTGCTGTCCGGTGAGTACGACGAGCGTGAGGCCGTGGTCACCATTCGGTCCGGCGCTGGCGGTGTGGACGCCGCGGACTGGGCCGAGATGCTCATGCGCATGTACATCCGCTGGGCCGAGGCACACAAGTACCCGGTGGAGGTGTTCGACACCTCCTACGCCGAAGAGGCGGGTATCAAGAGCGCGACCTTCGCCGTGCACGCCCCGTTCGCCTATGGCACGTTGTCGGTGGAGCAGGGCACGCACCGGCTGGTACGCATCAGCCCGTTCGACAACCAGAGTCGGCGTCAGACCTCGTTCGCCGATGTCGAGATTCTCCCGGTGGTGGAGACGACCGATCACATCGATATCCCCGAAGGTGACCTGCGCGTTGACGTTTACCGATCGAGCGGACCGGGTGGTCAGTCGGTGAACACCACCGACTCAGCCGTGCGGCTCACGCACATCCCGACGGGCATCGTCGTCACCTGCCAGAACGAGAAGTCGCAGCTGCAGAACAAGGTCGCGGCGATGCGCGTTCTCCAGGCCAGACTGCTGGAGCGTAAGCGGCTCGAGGAGCGCGCCGAGATGGATGCCCTCAAAGGTGACGGCGGTAGCTCGTGGGGCACTCAGATGCGCTCCTATGTGCTGCAGCCCTATCAGATGGTCAAGGACCTGCGTACCGAGTACGAAGTAGGCAATCCCGCAGCGGTGCTCGACGGGGACATCGACGGATTCCTCGAGGCGGGGATTCGGTGGCGCAATAGGCGAGATGACTAGCGCCGTCGAGTTCAACGCGGCGGGCCTTCGCCTCGAGGAGCGCTGGAACACCCTGTGGTCCAGCGAGGTTGGTCGCTGGTTACTCGACAGCGGCCTGCAGATCGTCATCGCCGTCCTGGGCGCGATGATCCTCGTTCGCTTCATCAACTGGGGTGCGCACAAGATCACCCGCCGGCTGGACCGTTCGTTCACGCAGAGCGATGCATTGGTGCGCTCCGAAGCCAGTAAGCACCGGCAGGCGCTCGCCTCCGTCGTCTCCTGGATCGTCGTGGTGCTGATCGTTGTCATCACCACCGTGCACGTCGTTGGGGTGCTGGGCATTTCGATCGGCGGGCTCGCGGGTCCGGCCGCCGTGCTGGGTGGTGCGCTCGGTTTCGGCGCTCAGCGCGTCGTCCAGGACCTGCTGAGCGGGTTCTTTCTCATCACCGAAAAGCAGTACGGCTTCGGCGATCTGGTGGAGCTGTACGTACAGGGGCAGACCACCGAGTCCCGCGGGACTGTCGAGGAGGTCACCCTGCGGGTTACCAAGTTGCGTTCAAGCGAGGGCGAGGTCATCACCATTCCGAACGGGTTGATTGTCAAGGCGGTCAACCTTTCCAAGGATTGGGCCCGCGCGGTCGTCGATATCCCGGTGCCGACGAGCGTGGACCTGGCCCGGGTCAATGACGTGCTGTACGACGTCTGCCAGCAGGCGCTGGTGGACCGCGATCTGTCTCAGCTGCTGCTGGATGCCCCATCGCTGATGGGTGTGGAGAGCATCGAGGTGGACCGGGTCAACGTGCGCATGGTGGCGCGGTCGCTGCCCGGTAAGCAGTTCGAGGTGGGACGGCGACTACGTGCCAAAGTCATCGCCGCCTTGGCCAAGGCGGGTGTGGCGTTGGTGGGGGATAGCCGCCCGGTGGTGCGCACCATGTCGTCGTCGAGCTCCGGCGAGCTCAAACGCGACAACAAGCGCGAGGACGGGCGCGACGAGGGTGTTGACACCAAGCCGCAACCGATCGTGAAGGACGAGGATCTCAAATGAGAGAACCCCGCCAGGAACCGTTGTGGGAGAAGCTCCTGTCCTGGGGAACCAAGGTCAGGGCAAAGGTCAGGATCCGAACCTCGACCGCTGTGCTGATTCTCGCGTTCGTCGCGGCAAGCTGGCTCTACGAGATCAACAAGCCGGAGCCCGCGCCGCCACAGCCGCCTCCCGGGTACACCTGGGCGCCCGCGCCCAGCGTCACCACGTCCGTGCCGCGGCCCGTACCGAGCACCACGAGGCGTCCGACGACCACGACGCCGCCCACCACGACCACGACGACGGAGCCGACGAACACCATCGTCACGACATTTCCGACGTTGACGCCCAACGGAACACCGCCGACACCCCCGACGACGACCGCACCTCAGCCGCCCGGATGGTTACCTCCCTGGGTGGTCCCGCCGCAGCTTCCGCCACTGCCGGGTGTGCCTCCTCCGGCGCCGGCGACCCCCGCGCCGTAGTGCACCCTCACGGTCATCACGGGTTTCCCGGCTAGACTGGCGTGCCGTGATCAGCCTCGACAAGGTAACCAAGCTCTACAAATCGTCGGCTCGACCCGCGTTGGACAACGTGAGCCTCGAGATCGACAAGGGTGAGTTTGTGTTCCTCATCGGTCCTTCGGGTTCGGGTAAGTCGACATTCATGCGCCTGCTGCTGGGTGAGGAGCTCCCCACCAAGGGCGAAATCCAGGTTTCCAAGTTCCATGTGAACAAGCTGCGCGGCCGCGAGATCCCGCACCTTCGGCAGACGATTGGCTGTGTCTTCCAGGACTTCCGGCTGCTACAGCAAAAGACGGTGTACGAGAACGTGGCTTTCGCGTTAGAGGTGATCGGCAAGCAGACGGACATCATCAACCGCATCGTTCCGGAGGTGCTGGAGATGGTGAACCTGACCGGCAAGGCCAGCCGGTTGCCCTCGGAGCTGTCCGGTGGCGAGCAGCAGCGCGTCGGTATCGCGCGCGCGTTCGTCAACCGTCCGCTGGTGCTGCTGGCCGACGAGCCGACCGGGAACCTGGACCCCGAGACCAGTGAGGACATCATGGCGCTGCTGGAGCGGATCAACCGCACCGGTACTACCGTGCTGATGGCGACCCACGACCATCACATCGTCGACTCGATGCGCCAGCGCGTGATCGAGTTGGAACTGGGCAAGCTGATCCGCGACGAGCAGCGCGGTGTCTACGGGGTAGATAGGTAAGTGGAATAGAACATGCGTTTTGGATTCCTGTTCAACGAGGTCCTCACCGGCCTGCGCCGCAATGTGACGATGACGGTGGCGATGATCATCACGACCGCCATCGCGATCGGGTTGTTCGGTGGTGGTCTGCTGGTGATATCGCTTGCCAAGAACTCGAAGGCCATCTACTTGGACCGCGTGGAGACGCAGATCTTCCTCACCGAGGACCTGTCGGCCAGCGACACTGACTGCAGCAGCGATATCTGCAAGGGCCTGCGCGACGAGATCGAGAAGCGTTCCGACATCAAGTCGGTGCGTTTCGTGAACCGTGAGGACGCGTACGCGGACGCCGAGAAGCGGCTGCCGCAGTTCCGGGACTTGATGAAGGATGTGAGCAAGGACGCGT
This sequence comes from Mycobacterium sp. D16R18, assembly GCA_002013775.1. Lineage (GTDB taxonomy): Bacteria > Actinomycetota > Actinomycetes > Mycobacteriales > Mycobacteriaceae > Mycobacterium. The sequence continues at coordinate 149,834 of MAFD01000002.1, read as the reverse complement.
TCCCAGCGTCCTTCATCGTCAAGCTCAAGGAACCGGAGACGCACGCGGATTTCGATGAGTCCTTCGTCGGCAAGCCCGGTGTGAAGGGCGTGCTCAATCAGAAGGATCTGATCGACCGCTTGTTCGCGGTCCTGAACAGCCTGCGTGATGCGGCGTTCATGATTGCGTTGATCCAGGCTGTCGGTGCGGTTCTGTTGATCGCCAACATGGTTCAGGTTGCCGCATACACGCGGCGCACCGAGGTGGGCATCATGCGGTTGGTGGGTGCCACCCGTTGGTACACACAATTGCCGTTCCTGTTGGAGGCCGTGATCGCGGCGCTTGCCGGTGTAGCGCTGGCGGTGATCGGTCTGATCGTGGCGCGGGTGACCATCCTCAACGGGGCGCTGGAACAGTTCATTCAGGCCAACCTGATTGCCCCGATCACCTACGGGGATGTGTTCCTCGCGTCGATTCAGATGGCGGCGCTGGGCATTCTGCTGGCCGGGGTGACCGCCTACGTGACGTTGCGTCTGTACGTGCGTAGATAGGTCCTGGCGATGAGCAAGAAACCGACCGACGGGCGCCAGATCATTGCGTCCAATCGCAAGGCGCGGCACAACTATTCGATTCTCGATGTGTACGAGGCCGGGGTGCAGCTGGTGGGCACCGAGGTCAAGAGCCTGCGTGAGGGCAAGGCCTCCCTGGTGGACGCCTTCGCCACCGTCGACGACGGCGAGGTCTGGCTGCGCGCGTTACATATCCCGCAGTACGACCATGGCACCTGGACCAACCATGCGCCGCTGCGGAACCGGAAGCTGTTGCTGCACAGGGCGCAGATTGATCAGCTGGTCGGCAAGATCCGCGACGGCAACCTGACGCTGGTGCCGTTGTCGCTGTACTTCCTGGACGGCAAGGTCAAGGTGGAATTGGCCTTGGCGCGTGGCAAGCAGGCGCACGACAAGCGTCAGGACCTGGCCAAGCGGGACGCCACTCGCGAGATCACCCGTGAACTGGGGCGTCGCGCAAAAGGCATGTAGCTCAAACGGATTCGCGGACCACCGCTAGTTGGTGTCGGCGCTGGCGTTCGACGGTGACCAGGTAGAAGGCCCATGCGAACGCGAAACTCGTGAAGAGGCTCGATACGAAATAGAGCCATGGGCGCCGGATGCCGCGGCGGTACCCGTCGACGATCGTCATCAGCGGCAGCAGAATGACATTGCCGATCGTGTAGTCCTGGCTGGCCGAGCCCGCCGCCGGATTGACGAACATCAGCTTGATGTAGTCGATCCATCCGGTGATCGGGTTGGACACGTGGTACTCGGCGACGTACCGGATGTTGAAATACCAGCCCAGCGCGATAGAGGCGATACCGACGACGTAGTACACGATTTCGAGCAGCGACAACGCGGGACCCGTTGCCGTCCGGGCGAATATCGGCCGATTCGAGGCGACGATGAGCGCGATGACTGCGATTCCGAGGATCGCGTGGACGACGAGCGACACCATGTCGGCAGCCTCGCAGCGTCATCAAGTTTTGTCAATAGTGACATAACTTGTCTTCGGCTGTCCTTGAGGTACCTTTCCAAGATGGTCAGACCTGCTCAGACTGTGCGCAGCGAGCGGACGCGCGCGGCGCTGCGGCAGGCGGCGATTGTGCGCTTTCTCGGGCAGGGGGTGGAGGACACCTCCGTCGAGCAGATCGCGGCGGATGCCGGCGTCTCGCTGCGAACCTTCTATCGCCATTTCGAGTCCAAGCATGATCTGCTTTTTCTGGACTACGACCTGGGTTTGGAATGGTTTCGCAGTGCCCTGGATGCGAGAACTGCGGGCGAACCCATCCTGGAATCGGTGGAGTCGGCGATCTTCAGCGCCCCCTACGACGTTGACGCGGTGGTCAAGATTGCGACGTTGCGCAACCGGGAGCTCGATCGGGCGCGGATCGTGCGGCATATCCGGCAGGTGGAGGCCGAGTTCGCCGAGGTGATCGAGGAGCATCTCGTCCGGGATGGTGGCGGCGACGTCAATCCCGATGTGCGCCTGCGTAATACCGTGACGGCGCGCTGTATTGCCGCGGCTGTCTTTGGTGCCATGGATGCGTGGATGCTCGGCGAGGATCACTCGCCCGAGGAGCTCACCCGGCTGAGTCGCACCGCACTGGATTTCCTCAAGGCCGGAATCGGCGAGATGTCCTGAAACAAAGTTTTGTCACTATTGACAAAACTTGGTGAGCCGTGCCAGCGTTGGGTGATGGCGGACTTCGAAGCGATCGTGATCGGCGCCGGGCACAACGGACTGACCGCGGCGGCGAAACTTCAGCAGTCGGGGCTGCGTACGGTCTGCCTCGACGCCAAGCTGTACTCCGGCGGCATGGCCTCGACGGTGGAGCTGTTTGACGGGTACCGATTCGAGATCGCCGGATCGGTCCAGTTTCCGACATCCGCGGTCCTGAGCCGTGACCTTGGCCTTGACACCTTGCCGACGGTCGATCTGGACGTTGTTTCGGTGGCGCTCAGGGGAATCGGCGACGATCCGCTGATCTACTACAGCGATCCGATGAAGCTGTTGACCCATCTCAACGAGGCGCATGGAGCCGAGGCCGTTAACGGCATGGCGGGGATCATGGCGTGGAGTCAAGCGCCGACGAGGGCGCTGGGGCGATTCGAGGTAGGGCAGCCGCCGAAGACATTTGACGAGATGTACGCCTGCGCGACAAATGAATTCGAGCGTGCCAGCATCAACGAGATGCTCTTCGGGTCGGTGACCGACGTGCTGGACCGATACTTCCCCGACAAGGAGAAACACGGCGCGCTGCGTGGGATGTTGGCGTTCTTGGCGCTGAACATGACCTATCGCGGTCCGGAAACACCGGGGAGCGCGGCCGCGCTGGCCTTCGGGTTGGCGATGCCGGACGCGACCGCGTTGCAGATGAAGAAGCTCCGTGGGGGCATCGGGGCGCTGACGTCGCATCTTCATGACCTCTTCGTCGGGCACGGCGGCGAGGTGCGGCTCCGCAGCAAGGTCACCGAAATTCGCACCGCGGATGGACGGGTGACCGGAGTTGCCTTGGATGATGGGTCGACAATCACCGCGCCGGTGGTCATTTCCTGCGTCGCACCCGATCTCACCGTGGTGGAGATGTTGGATTCCTCGGCGGTTCCGCCGGATCAGCGTGACCGATACGCACGAGTGGATCACCGCGGCAGCTATCTGCAGATGCATTTCGCCCTTGCGGCGCTGCCGGAGTTCGTCGCGCCGTACGAGAGTTTGAACGATCCGCAGATGCAATCGACGGTCGGGATGTACAGCACCCCTGAAGAGCTGCAGGCGCAGTGGGAAGACTGTCGGCGCGGGATTGTGCCCGCCGATCCCGCCGTGGTGTTCCAGATCCCATCCCTGCATGACCGGCAGCTGGCGCCGGAGGGCAAGTACGCGGCCTCGGCGTTCGCCCTGTGGTTTCCGGTCGAGACGGAGCACGCCCGCTATGGCGAGATGAAGGCGGAGATGGGGCAGCGGGTGATCGACAAGATCTCCCGGCTGGCTCCCAATTTCGAGGACATCGTGCTGCGGCACACCACCTTTACGCCCCGGCACATGGGCACCATGTTCGGGGCGCCGGGTGGTGACTATTGCTTCGGGTTGGTGCACGCGGACCAGATCGGAGTCAACAGGCCAGGGCCGCGCGGATATCGCGACCATCCGTTACCCGTCGAGGGTTTGTATCTCGGGAGCGCGGGATGTCATGGCGGACCCGCGATTTCCTTCATCCCCGGATACAACGCCGCCTTACAGGTGATCGAGGACGCGCGCTAGAAGGCTCGGCTCTCTGCTCGCGCTCCGTTGCGCGCCGAGACCGAGGTTGTGGCGGATTCGTCTCGCATCTTTTCGCCACAACCTCGGTCTCGGCGGCGGCTAGAAGGCTCGGCTGAGTATGGGGGACAACACGAATCCGTGCGGACTGTCGCCGGTGAAGTTGGTGGGCAATATGCAGATCGTCTCGCGCTGATCGCTCACCCCGCACGTGATCATCTTGTTAGTGGCCTTGAGGCCGTAGGTGATCTTCTGGCCGGAGGTCAGCGGGCGATAGGCGCTGGGGTCGACGGGCGCCGGTCCGGCCGGTGACGCGTCGGGCCGCGCGACAATCTCCTGTTGGCCTAGGTCGGGCATGTGGGTCAGGCTCGCGGCCGGGGTGTTGAGCGACACCGTGGCGATGTTCTCGTCGCCCGCGACGCCGGGGAGCTTGCCCCAGCACGTGCCGTCGAGACCGGTGGCCCGGGAGTTCGAGGTGATGCGGCAGCGCAGGCCGTCCGGGGTGAGGAACTGCACACCCGTCGTGGCGTACGCGGAGTACGTCTCGTAGGCGGTGGGCTCGACCGGTGCGTAGCCGTCGAGGTTGGGTACCGACGGCTCCGCGGACGCCTGAGCAGCGAATACGGTCGCGCCGGCCACAACGACGGCGTAAGCACTCGGCAGCATGCGCATGGTGATAACTCCCCAGGTTTGGCGATTTCCAGCACGCTACCGTGGCACGGGCGGGTAATTCGGTGGCTTCGTGGATATGCGGCGGTAGGATGGAGTGTCCCACCGAAGGTCGGTGGGGTGACGGGGCTGAAAGGTTTCGACAGCGAGTCTCGACTTAAGGGAAGCGTGCCGGTGCAGGCAAGAGACCACCGTAAGCGTCATTGCAACCAATTAAGCGCCGATTCTCATCAGCGCGACTACGCACTCGCTGCCTAAGCGACTGCGTGTCTGTCAGACCGGGAGCGCCCTCGGCCCGGACCCTGGCATCAGCTAGAGGGACAAACCTACGGGTTCGGTCGCGGGACCCGTGGGGACATCAAACAGCGACTGGGATCGTCATCCCGGCTTGTTCGCGAGACCGAGAGATCCGAGTAGAGACGTAGCGAACTGCGCACGGAGAAGCCTTAATGAACGGCCGTTGGACCCGGGTTCAATTCCCGGCAGCTCCACAAGAGAAGACCCCCCGAATGTTCGGGGGGTCTTCTGTCTTGTCGCCCTTCTTACCGAGATTGGGCTGAGCGAGCCGTGCTGCTGCGCGCAGTACGGCTGAATCAGTGGGAACTGCACCGGGGCTCGGAAGTCTTGCCCTTCCAAGTCAGCGCTAGCAACGTGACGAAGATCAGTGATGAGTAGATAGACCAGTGCAGCCGCAACGGAGCAATCTCCAACCTGAGTTGCAACTTTGCAGCAATCATCAGCTATGTCAGTGAATGGCCTGCGGTACTGCCGGGCAGTGTTGGGCACTTGGACATACACTCCGCGCTATGTTCAGTAACCGGCAAATCTTTCGTGACCCGGCGGTTCTCCTGACGCCGGCGCAGGAGTCGATCGCCAGGAACGCGGCTCGCCGTGCCGCCCGGCAGGCTCGCCGTTCGCTGCGCACCGCTCGCGGGCAGTACCGACGTTATCGTGCCGACGCGGGTGAGTCCTATCTCGACTGGCCGCGCTGGCGCATCGAGTACCTCAATGAATACCGCGGTAGCGGCATGATCAACGAGGGCGGCCTCGCGGGCGGCACGGATGCAACCACGGGTGCGCACTGACTCGCCGGTTTGAGTGTCAAACGGACGACGATCCACAGCGCGCCGCTACCCGACTTTCTGCCATGGCTGGCAGCCGTAGGTTGCGAACGCGTAGTCGCCGGGCTTGATCTGCACGGTGGCCGACCCTTCCTTGACGTTGCCCGAGGCGAGGGTGTTTTCCACTGTCATTTCCTTGCCGGACAGTCGTATCCACGTGCAGTGTTGATGGATACCCGGCCGTGTGCCTTCGGTGCGAATCCAGCCCGTGAGGATGCCGGTGGGGGAATGGTCACCGGCTACGCGGAAGGTGCCGTCGCATTGGGGTGCCAGCTGTTGCTCTTGGCATTGCTGCGGGCTTGCATCTAGCCGAACAGGGTTCGCTGATTCGGTTACCGCAGGTGCGGTCTGTGGGCGTTCTTCCTCGACACCCCAGTTGGTGGAGTTAGCGACCGCGAGTATCAGGAGGATGCCGCCGGCAACGATGATCCAGCCGGTGAACGGCCACCTGGCGGCACGGTTCTCGCTCATGTTTTCCCTTACATGGTGGTTGCCCCCAACCGTGACGGCAGCGTACAACTTTTCATGGCTAATTTGAAAACGTCCGTGATCTGAATTGCTCTTGGCGTCGCGGCGATGGCGTCCCGACGCGCGCCGACCGTGATTTCGCAGCGCGTAACGCGGCAGTGAGGCAAACTTGTCCGGCGCCGAACATCGACGTCGACGGTCAGTCGATCCACTACACCGACAGCGGGGAAACCTCGCACGTACCGGTAGGCATGCAGCCATGCTCCACCGACGGTGGTGTTCAGTCTCCGAGTCTGTTTCACCCTCGGGCGTCCTGACCACACCGAGGTCTGGGGCGGACTACTCACAGCCTCGAGTCGGGTCACCCGTCAGCGACGATGGCGAGGTTTCGTACCTGCCTACGGCCAAACCCGGGGCATGAAATGCGCGGGCCGCCTTCACCCTTGGCCTTGTTGCCGGCTTCCGCGGCACCACGCTTGAGTGAAGTTGATTTTGTCTGGTCCTGTCCCGAACGCTGGGAGAATCAGGCGATCCAGACCGTCTTGATGTTGCAGAACTCGCGAATGCCATGGGCCGAGAGTTCGCGGCCGTACCCCGAGCGTTTGATGCCGCCGAACGGGACCTCCGGGTATGACACCGTCATACCGTTGATGAAGACCTGTCCGGCGTCCAGGTCGTTGATGAAGCGTTGTTGCTCGGCGTCTTCACGTGTCCAGGCGTTGGCGCCGAGGCCGAAAGACGTGCCGTTGGCGATCTCGATGGCTTCCTCGATGTCGGTTGCGCGGTAGACCGAGGCGACCGGACCGAACACCTCTTCGCCAAATATCGGCATGTCCTTGGTGATATCGGTGATGACGGTCGGCGGGTAGTACCACCCTGGGCCATCTGGGCGCACGCCCCCGCAGCGGACGGTGGCGCCGGCCGCGACGGCCTGCTGGACCTGCTTGTCGACCTCGTCACGGCCCTGCTCGGTGGCCAGCGGTCCAACCTCGGTGGCCGGGTCCGTCGGGTCGCCGACGCGTAGGGCAGCCATTCTCTCGACAAACCTGGATAGGAAGTCGTCGTAGATATCGCGATGGGCGATGAATCTCTTCGCGGCGATACAGGATTGGCCGTTGTTCTGGACTCTGGCCGTGACGGCGGTCGAGACGGCCTGCTCAAGGTCGGCCGAGGGCATCACGATAAACGGGTCGCTGCCGCCGAGTTCGAGAACGGTGGGTTTCACTTCATCCCCGGCAATCGCGGCCACAGAGCGCCCCGCCGGTTCGCTTCCAGTGAGCGTGGCGGCCGCCACCCGCGGGTCACGCAGAATCCGTTCAACCGCACCCGCTGGCACCAGCAGTGTCTGGAAGCAGCCGTCGGGGAATCCGCCACGAGCGATCACATCGGCCAGATACAGCGCGGACTGTGGCACGTTCGAGGCATGTTTGAGCAGGCCCACGTTGCCTGCCATGAGTGCGGGCGCCGCAAATCTCACCGCCTGCCAGAGGGGGAAGTTCCACGGCATCACCGCCAGTACCACCCCTAGCGGCTGGTACTGGGCGTAGGCTTGTGATGCGTTGATGGCAAATGCATCGGCCGATTCCGGGGCGAGCATGGCCTGGGCGTGCTGTGCGTAGAACCGGAATCCCTTGGCGCACTTGAGCACCTCGGCCTTTGCCGAGGCTAAAGTCTTGCCCATTTCCAGCGTCATCAGGGCGGCGACATCATCGGCCTCCGCTTCCAGGAGATTGGCGGTGGCTACCGCCCATCCGGTGCGTTCGGCGAAACTTGTTGTGCGGTATTGCTTGAACCGTTCGTGTGCGCGTCCGATGGCAGCGTCGATTTCCGCGTCGGACGCCGGTGCGAAGGTCTTGATCGTCTCTCCGGTGGCCGGGTTGATCGTTGCGATAGGCATGTCTCTAGCGTGCCACTACCGTAGGAAAGATGAGCACAGCTGCCCAATTAATGGTGAAGTGTTTGGAGAACGAGGGTGTCTCCGTGGTCTTCGGGATACCGGGGGAGGAGAACATCCGGTTTATCCAGGCGCTTGCTGCATCGGACATCCGCTACATCCTCACCCGCCATGAGCAGGGCGCAGCATTCATGGCGGAAATGTACGGCCGGGTGACCGGGCGTGCCGGGGTGGTATCGGCGACGTTGGGTCCCGGGGCGATCAACCTGCAGCTGGGAGTGGCCGACGCATCGACAAACAGCACGCCCCTGGTCGCTATCTCTGCCCAGGTAGGACAGGACCGCGCTTACAAGGAATCTCATCAGTACGTAGACCTTGTGGCGATGTTCCGTCCGATTACCCGCTGGGCGGACGGCGTTCCCACGGCCCGGGCGATCCCAGAAATGTTCCGCAAGGCATTCAAACTCGCGGAGACCGAACGGCCGGCGGCCGTCTTTCTGGCGGTGCCTGAAAACATCGACGCCGATAGCGTCGACTATGAACTGAATCCGTTGCCGCGCAATGTGGTACATGCAGAAGCGCCGATGGCTGGCCAGGTGCAGCGGGCGGTCGACATCCTGCGGCGGGCACATCGGCCGGTGGTGCTGGCCGGGCACGGCGCCGCCCGTGGTGATGCGACCGCGGCACTTATTCGGTTCTCCGAGGCGCTCGGCGTGCCGGTGGCCAACACCTTCCACGGTAAGGGTGCGATGCCCGACGATCATCCCAACAGCATGGGAACGGTCGGCTTTATGCGGCGCGACTACGCCAATTTCGGCTTTGAGCACGCCGATGTGATTGTTGCGGTGGGGTATGAGCTGCAAGAGTTCGACCCGGTCCGGATCAACCCACTCGGTGACAAGGAGATCATCCACATCCATAGGTTCCCGGCCGAGGTCGACGCGCACTACTCGGTGTCGGTGGGAATCATCGGTGATATCAGTGCGTCGGTCAACGCGCTCACCGACGCGCTGGCCGGGCACCGTTTCGACTGCACGTCCGCTCCTGGATCTGCCCTGCTCGTAGAGGAATTTGCTCGGGGACAGCAGGATTCGCGTTTCCCCATGGCCCCGCAGCGGATCGTGGCCGACATCCGGGCCACACTGGGCCGCAGTGACATCGTGCTCGTCGATACCGGCGCCACCAAGATGTGGATGGCGCGCCTTTACCCGACATACGAGCCCAACACCTGTCTTGTCTCTAACGGTCTGTCCACCATGGGTTTCGCACTGCCCGGAGCGATTGGCGTCAAGCTGGCCCGCCCCGACGTGAAGGTGCTGGCCGTGGCGGGTGACGGGGCGTTCCTGATGAACTCGCAGGAGATCGAGACTGCCGTACGCGAGCGGATCCCGCTGGTGGTGCTGATCTGGGAGGACGGTGGCTACGGGCTCATCGAGTGGAAGATGGACCTCGAACTTGGCGAACACCATCACGTCTCGTTCACCAACCCCGATATCGTTTCCTACGCGGAGAGTTTCGGGGCCAAGGGCTATCGCATCACCGCCGCCGATCAGTTGCAGCCGACGCTGCAAGCCGCCCTTGATGATGACGGCGTCTCGCTGATCGCCTGCCCGGTCGACTACTCAGAGAATCTGAGGCTTACCGACCGGCTGGGGCAACTGGACGCAACCCTGTAGTAGCTGCGGCGGGTGCTCTGGCCGCGGTCGCTTCCCGGACAGGATGGGGAGCACGTGCTCCACGAGCAGCGGCGCCAAGTCTGTGGGGTAGGGCTCATCGAGTAACTGCCAACGCAGTTCTTCGATCTCGGCGGCGGGTTGACTGACCGATACCGGTGGATGCTCGAAGACTGCCGACTCGACATCGAATCCGGGTTCGTTCGCGGCTGCGGCTCTGAAGACCCCAATCGGTTGCAGGGCGCTAGGTTCCAGATGTACCGAGAGCTCTTCACGGACCTCGCGCACGGCGGTCTGCGCGGCGCTCTCACCCGCGTCGGGCTTCCCTCCGGGCAGCATGAACCGGGTGCTGCCGCGTTTGCGAACAGTCAGGACCGCGCCACGGTCATCCCGTAGTACGACAGCGCTGACCCGAATGGTGGGCATAGTTAGACGCCGAATGCCGCTGGATAGGCGATCTGGCCGCGCGGTGTCTCGCGTTCGGGGTCTAACGCCAGCGCGAGGAAGCTGTCGTCGGGCACATCGAATCCTGCTGTGATCTCAAATGCTGATGCCGGCGTGAATCCGAAACGCGGGTAGTAGAGGGCATGCCCCAGCACCACGACCAGGTTCTCGCCGAGATTGCGTGCGCGGTCCAGGCCGGCGCGAATCGCCGCCGAACCCGCCCCGGCGCGCTGAGACCGCGGCAGCACGGCGCATGGCCCTAGAGCGAGCGCGGGCTCTGCCCCCACGTGGCAGCGGGTGAGCAGTGCATGCGCGACGATCGCGCCCGCGTTGTCGACACTCACGATCGACAGCCCGTCGATCCATGCCGTCGGATCTGCGCGCAGCGCATCCACCAGGTTGGCCTCGTCGTCAGCGGGGAAGGCCGCGATGTTCACCGCGTGAATCGCCGCGATGTCCTGTGAACGCTCGGCGCGGGTGCCCCACGCTGTCATGGCAGAAGTCCTTCGTTCGGTCCTCCCCAGCTACCTTGTGGCACTGATGCTTTCAGGCATGGTAGTTCCCCAAGGCAGCTGGCGCACCCGATTATTTGCCCACCGTCACCGCAGCCTTCGCAGCAGGATCTCCCGTATTGCTGGGCTCATTTTGCCGCACGTTTGCATGCCACCGTGATGTAGGCGATCTGGTGGTCGACGTCATGGCTCCAGGTGACACCTCCGCGGGTGCCGGCACCGTCGCCGACGCCACCACCGGCCTTGGTCTGCGTGGTGGTATCTGCCCAGACCGCCGGGCCGATCCGGGTGCCGACAACCGATCCGGCGTCCAAGGCGCAGTTGCCGATTCGCTCGTACTGAACTTTATAGCCCTGCGATTGGAGCGCGGCGCCGAGTTCGCTGGGTGTCTGAGGGGATTGAGGTCCCGCGGATGCGGGCGCCGCACACAGCAATGCGAACGAAGTGCACGCCGCGGCCGTCAGACCGAGGGTAGATTTGGACATGCCACACCTTCCTGGAGTGGTTCTGAAGGCGTTGGCGGCGGGAGACTTTGGCGAGACGACCGCCGCCAACGCTTCTGTGAGATTGCACCGTTACGCACAACGGCAGCTGAGCTCCATGCATTCCCCGATGGGTGAGGCCACACTCACGTAGCCGTTCTCTGGGGTACGGATGTATTCCAAATACGGCTTGCTGCTTTCGAATCCGACGTTGTCGGCGATGACGAGTGCACCCGGCGCCAGCTTGTCCTCGAGGATCTTGAGAATCGGCAGGTCCAGGTCGGGCCAGCCGTCCAGCAGCAGAAACTCGATCGGCCCATCAATCGTCTTCAGCGTCTCGCGGGCATCACCCTCCAGGATGGTGATCAGGTCGGACACCCCAGCCTCGGCGAAGGTCGCGCGTGATGCGGCGATCTTGGTGGTGTTCATTTCCGTGGTGATGATGCGGCCGAAACCGTTGTCGCGAACGGCGGCGGCCGAATGCAGGGTTGAGATCCCGTAGGACAGGCCGTACTCGACGATGGTCTTGGGCTTGATCGCCCGGACCAGGCTGTAGAGGAGCCGACCGGCATCGGGTGCGACGGGCACGTAGATGTTCTGGAACAGCTCGACGCGCTCGGCGACGGACTTCTCGTGGAAAGTGGTTCGGTCGACGGGGAGTGCATCGCGCGAGGCGTTCTCGAAGAGCCGGTCCACGATCGTGGCGAATTCGGGTTCATTCAATGTTGAGGTCATAGCGCTAGAATAGACGCAACGTCTCGTCTAGTCTAGGGTGGTGATTCGATGAACGTTGTGAGCGAGACGGCCAAGCCCCGCGAGGGTGACGACGCGCGCCGTCATTTCGGAAACCGGCATGGCCGCAGCGAGACCGCGCGCGAGGCCGTCATTCACGCTGCCGACGATCTGCTGGTCGCCAAGGGCTATGCCGGAGTGACGATGGAAGGCATCGCCAAGGCTGCGGGTGTGGCCAAGCAGACCGTCTACCGCTGGTGGAGTTCGAAGGCGGATGTGCTGATGGACGTGTTCCTGGAAGACGCCGCGTTTCAGTTGGATCCGTCCGATCTGGGCAGCCTCGAGGCCGACCTGCGGCACCATGTGGGCGCCACCGCGCGGTTCCTCACGACCGATGATGCGGGCGCGGTGTTTCGGGCCCTCATTGGCCAGTCTCAGCATGACCCGCAGCTCGCGGATACGTTCCGGGCTCGCTACCTACGCGAACAGCAGGCGCGCGATCAGATTCCGTTCGTTCGTGCGGTGCGGCGAGGGGAACTGCCCGCCGGTGTTGATGTCGCTCTTCTGGCCGAACAGTTGGTCGCGCCCCTGTACTACCGCGTGATCGTGACCGGGGAGACGGTCGACGGGGGGTTCCTGGATTCGCTCGTCGACGACTTTCTGCGCCGAGTGGAATAATGTCAACTAAACTGACATTATTGATGTCATGACCGAATTGAATGATCCCGCGGGATTCCATGCCAATGTCATGACCCAGATTCGCGAAACCGGTGGAGCTGACGGCTTCTTCGCGCAGTTCGACATGCTCATTCTGCATACCGTGGGGGCCAAGTCGGGCGAGTCGCGTCAAAACCCGATGGCCTACCAACCGGGCGAAGATGGCGGCGAGTTCTACGTGTTCGCCTCCAACAACGGGCGGGACACCAGCTCTGCGTGGTACCACAACGCGCTGGCGCATCCAGAGAAGGTGTCCGTCGAAATCGGCGGTGACCATTACCCGGTGACGGTCCGCGATGTGGTGGGTGAGGAGCGCGACCGAATCTATGCGCGCCAGGCTGAGCGTTTCGAGAACTTCGCCGAGTACGAACGCAAGACCACCCGGGTCATCCCGGTGCTGGGGCTTACGCGCGTGGATTAGCGAGCGGCCCTGGCAAATTCACACCTACCTCACAGTCGACGCCGATAAGGGACTCGCCGCGGAGTCCGAGGCCTGCTTGCCGCGTTTTGGGCCAGTTGTCCACAACAATGGTCAACTGTTATGGGCGAGCTGGATTCTGGTGAGGCGCAGCGCTGGGTGCTGGAGAAGGGGCGTCTGGTCGCTGGCATCGCTGCGGCATTTGTCATGGCCATCACGGGTTTTGGCTGGGCCGGGTACAACACGGCGGTGGGGCAGATCATTACCTCACACGTGCTACCCGGGGTGCTGACTCCTGTCGGCCAGGACCAGAACATCCTGCTTATGGGACTGGATAGTCGGCTCGACCAGAACGGCCAGCCGCTGCCACAGGACATGTACGACGCGCTGCATGCCGGTGACGAGACGTCCGGCGGGTACAACGCAAATGTGCTGATTGTGGTGCATATCCCGGGCAATGACGGCCCCATCAGCGCTGTGTCGATCCCGCGCGACGACTACGTGGACCTGGCGGGCTGCCCCGGATCGGTGTGCAAGGGCAAGATCAAGCAGGCCTACGGATTTGCCTACCAGCAGGCGCTCGACAGGCAGGCCAGCGGTGGCTCGGATTCTGCGGGCGCCAACGATCTGACCGCTCGTGAGCAGGCCGCCCGTGAGGCGGGGCGCAAGGCTCAGATCGACACAGTGCGTGACTTCCTGGGTGTGCCGATCGATCACTTCGTAGAAGTGACCCTCGCTGCGTTCTTCCAGATCGCCAAGGCGGTGCAGCCCATCACCGTGTGCCTGAACCACGACACGGTCGACGAGTTCTCCGGCGCCAACTTCCGCGAAGGCGTGCAGCAGATCGACGCAGCCCAGGCGATGGCCTTCGTCAGGCAACGGCGCGACGAAAACGACGGATCGTTCACGGATATGGACCGCACCCGTCGCCAGCAGGCCTTCCTGGTGTCGTTGTTGACCGCGGTGCGCAAGGGCGGGGCGATGTCGAATCCCTCCGCAGTACGCAACATCCTGAATGTCGCGCACGAGAATGTCGCGATCGACTCCGGCCTCAACATCGTCGACTTCGCCGCGCGCGCCTCCACATTGACCAAGAGGCCGATGTCTCTCTACACGCTGCCCATCTCTGACTTCGGCGAGGATTCGAACGGCTCGGACGTCAACATCGTGGACCTCCCGACGATCCGGCAGATCGTCCACGATCGCTTCACCGCCGATATTGCCCCCGCGGCGCCCACTGCGGCCGCGGCGGCTCCCGTGGTCTCGCTCTCGGCGCCCGTGGTGCTCAACGTCGTCAATGCGACAGAGCGCGACGGGCTGGGTGCGGCGATCGAAGATGCCTTTACGGCCCGCGGATTCACGCGTGGTCGTGCCACGACGGCAGAGGCCATGTCGACGGAGAGCTCGATTGTCTATGGCTCAGACGCACAAGAAGGCGCGCAGGCGCTCGCCGATCAACTGCACCTGCCCATGACGGAATCCGGTGCCGTCGCGCCCGGGACTGTGCAGCTGACGGTGGGCTCGCAGTTCCCCGCGGACGACTACATCGCACATCACAGCGCGGGCAAGAAGGGCGATTCATCGGCGGAGGCCAACACGACCGACGTCTTGACCGCGGTTGCCGCGACGGGAACGGGTGTACAGGCGCCGGCGCCAACCGACCTGAGCCAGATGGGTGCGGACGGCGTCGCGTGCGTCAAGTGAACTGATCAGCCACCCGCGCGGAAGCAAACGTGCAATGCATGCACATCCCCGGCGAGACCTGGTGCCGGATGTCGCCGGACCCCATAAACTGTACTTATGCCTCTTCCTCCGGGCACACCCGACCTCGATGTGCTGGACCTACTGGTGTCTGTCGCCGAGACGGGCAGCCTGGGAGCGGCGGCGCGCCAGCACGGCATTTCACAACCCGCGGCCAGCATGCGTATCCGAGCGCTGGAACGGCGCCTTCGGTTGGTATTGCTAGAGCGTGGTCCCACCGGGTCACGGCTCACCGATGCCGGACTGTCCGTCATCGGCTACGCGACGCCGGTGCTCGCGGCGGCGCGAGAGTTCGTCACCGGCGTGGCCGCGCTGCATTCCGGCCAGGCGCCGCGGCTGGTGGTCGCCGCTTCGCGCACCATTGCCGATCATCGAATTCCGTTGTGGCTGACAGCCCTTCGTTCACGGCACGCTGATGTCGCGGTATCGCTGGAAGTCGGCAACACGCAACAGGTCTGTGAGTTGGTGCGGGGCGGTGGTGCGACCCTGGGTTTCATCGAGGGGCCGCACGCGCCCGCCGGATTGGGTGGGGAAGTGCTGGGCGCCGACGAACTGGTCGTCGTGGTGGGGCCGGGACACAAGTGGGCCCGGCGGCGTAAACCCGTGACACTGCGCGAACTCGCCACCACGCCGCTTCTCATGCGCGAGCCGGGTTCCGGCACCCGCGACACCGTCTGGGAGGCGCTGAGTCAGGTGTGCCAGCCCGCGACGCCGGCGGCGGAACTGGGCTCGGCGGCGGCGATCAAGGCCGCGGCGGCAACGGGTTTGGCGCCCGCGGTGATCAGCCGCCTCATCGCGGCCCCTGAATTGTCCGCGGGCACTCTCTGTGAGGTCTCCCTCGTCGACGAGATGGTGTTCACGCGTCAGTTTCGGGCGGTATGGCGACCGGGGTCTCCGCCGACGGGACCGGCGCGGTCACTGGTGGACCTGGCGTCCTCCGTCGATTAGGACGCCAGTGCCCGTAGGTAACGACGACGGAAGACCTTTTGTACCACCAGGAGTATCGGGAACACGCGCCGCCAGAAGCCTGATGGGGCGGCCCGCGTCAGTGAGCGCAGCGTGAGAAATACCGTGCCGTCGCCGTTCTGGTGCACGATGAATGCCTCCTCACCCGATACGGGATGACCCGGCAGTGTGCCGTATGCGAACCCGCAGCGGTCGTCAGTGTTGGCCACCGCTACGACGCGCACCGGTTCATGAACGCTGAACCGACCCCATCCGAAGCTGATCCGGAACTCGGCGCCTTGGCTGATGGTCACCTCCGGGCTCACCCGGAAGCCGCTGCGCCGCTTGACACCCCATTTCAGTACGGCCTGCGACGCCTGGCGCCAGGCTTCGTCTCCGTGTCCGATGGCGACGGTGTGTTCGAATCTTCGTAGCTCGGACGGGGTAGTGGGCCAGGTGCTTTCGTCTGGGCGCGTAGCCCCTGCGGGCCCGTAGGTCAGGGGCGCGGAATTCATCGCACCCTGCCAATCCGTCGCGGCGTGAGATCGTCGAACGTCACTGCCTGTCCGCAATTTTCACAGGTCGGCTGGACATGCAGCACCGAGCCACACTGGTGTTCCCAGACGCTTGGCGGGGGACCCTGGGTGACGAATTTGTCACCCCAATCCATCAAGGCGAACAGCACCGGCCGAAGGGCGCGCCCCGATTCGGTCAGGAGGTATTCGTAGCGGGGAGGGCGCTCCTCGTACTGGCGCTTTTCCAGGACGCCCGCGTCCACGAGCTTGCGCAGCCGGGTGGCCAGGATGTCGCGGCTGGCACCGGTGTTGCGGACGATCGCGTCGAAGCGTTGGTTGCCGAGCATGATCTCGCGCAGGGCCACCAGGGTCCAGCGTTCCCCGATCACGTCGAGGGCATGGGCTATCGAACAGTCTCTCATAGTCGTGAAATCCAACTTAGCACGTTATGCACTTGATCACAGTTAGTTGTGTATTCCAACTGACTGGGCGTATACCGGCAGAAGAGGAGTTCAACGATGAATCCAGGAGGCATTGCCATGAGAGACGCAGTGATTGTCGATGCGGTACGCACACCCGTGGGCAAGGGAAAGCCGGGTGGGTCGCTCTCCGGTGTGCATCCGGTCGATCTGCATGCGCATGCGATCCGGGCGCTCGTAGAGCGCACCGGGATAGACCCTGCCCTCATCGACGATGTCATCAGCGGCGCGGTCGGACAGGTGGGGGAGCAGAGCTCCAACACGGCGCGGTGGGCGGCACTGGCCGCGGGGTTGCCCGAGACCGTCCCCGCAGTGACCGTCGACCGCCAATGCGGCAGCAGCCAGCAGGCCATCCATTTTGCCGCGCAAGGAGTCATCGCCGGGGCCTACGACGTGGTGATCGCCTCGGGTATCGAGTCGATGAGCCGGGTACCGATGGGCAGCCAGAGCCTGGGTAAGGACTTCTTCGGGCCTGAGATTGCCAATCGCTATCCGGAAGGACTTGTCCCGCAAGGCATCAGCGCCGAGCTGATCGCGGCGAAATGGAGCCTCTCGCGCGAGCAACTGGATATCTTCGCGGCCGAGAGTCATCGCCGTGCCGCTCGGGCCTGGTCCGAGGGCAGATTCGCGCGCGATGTGGTGCCGATCAAGGCGCCCACTGTCGACGGTGAGTTGGTCGAGGTGACCGCCGACGAATCGGTGCGGTCGTCGACCACCGTGGAGATCTTGGCCGGGCTCAAACCTGCGTTCCGTAATGAATTGTGGGAGCAGCGCTTCCCTCAGATCGACTGGAAGGTCACCGCGGGCAACGCCTCGCCGATCAACGATGGCGCGTCGGCCGTGCTCATCACCTCCAGTGAGACCGCCCGACGGCTCGGACTGACGCCGCGGGCCCGCGTGCATTCGGTTGCGGTGGTGGGCGACGATCCGTTGTACATGCTCACCGGCGTCATCCCCGCGACCGCGAAAGTCCTTGAGCGTGCGGGCTTGTCGTTGGCGGATATCGATGCTTTCGAGGTCAACGAGGCCTTCGCGTCGGTGGTTCTGGCCTGGCAGGCCGAGACCGGTGCCGATTTGTCCAAGGTCAACATCAACGGCGGGGCCACCGCCATCGGGCACCCGCTTGGTGCCAGCGGTGGGCGGCTGATGACCACGCTGGTGTCGGTATTGGAGCAGACGGGTGGGCGCTACGGCTTGCAGACCATGTGCGAGGCAGGTGGTTTGGCCAACGCGACCATTATCGAGCGGTTGTAGGGCTGCTACGGAAGGGTCGTGCGCATCAACATCACGTTGTACGCCGACCACAGTGACAGGTTGAAGTACAGCTCCTTGCCGGTTGTCCACGGATGCAGGTACGGGGCGTACGGCCCGCCCGGCATCTGGGACTCGGTAACCAGGATCTGCGGCGGGCTCCATGGGCCCTGCGGTGCGGGGGAGGTGGACAGCAGGACATCTCCGGACTTGTCGCCGTACATCACCAGGTACTTCTTGAGGTAAGTGTTGTATTGCGCGGACATCTCACCGACCGGACCCGAGATGATGGGAGTCGCTGCGTTGGGATCACCCGGTATCCAGGAGCCCCGGTCGGTGTTCCAGAACTCATGCTTGCCGGCGTCGGGCAGGTTCCCGGGCAACGCGCGCGACACGAAACCGGATCCGCTTCGCCCGGCGGGGGTTCCGAAGATGTAGATGTATCCGTCGTTGCCCTTGACGTAGGCGGCCTGCTGAAAGTTCTCATTTCCCGGGGTGAACGGGACCTGGCTGATGGCGTCGGGAGAGGCGGGACGGACGCTTTGGGGGAACGTTTTCCAGTTCTGACCGTTGTCGTTGGACACCGCGGTCGCGGAGTAGTTGGTGGTCCATTCCCCGGCACTGTCCCAGCTCTTGATGGACATGTAGTTCATGTACTGGGTGCGCCCGACGGAGATGGCGGCCGTGGGAATGATGCCCCGCTCCTGAGCGGCCCACTTGATGGGCGGGATGATCTGCTTGGAGTAACCCGGGCGCGACTGCGGGGAACCCGCGTACGGGTTGGAGGTCGATCCCTCGGCCACCGCGAGGCCGCGCGAGAGCGACTTGTCCTGGGTGCGTAGCAGGGTGTTGTACCGCCACTGCTGGCTTCTCATACCGCAGTATCCGTAGGTGTCGCCAAAGGCCATCAGAACCTGGCGGCCGGCGGAATCGCCGTTGTCCCACATGATTCCGAGGTCGGTTCCGGAGATGCTGAATTTCTGAAGTGTGTTGGCACCGGTATCCACACCGGTGACCCAGCCGACGACGGAGGTGGAGGGGGACACGGCGGCCTCGGCGGCAGGGCCGACCGCGGGCGCCGGGGCCGGAGCGACGGCAGCGGCCTGCTGGTCTTGCAGAGTGTTCGGTGAGCCGGGCTCGGGCGGGTTGGGTAGTGCAGGGTGTGCCATCTCTTGGGCCCACCCCGGCTTCTTCTTGGCGCCCTGTTGGGGCAGCACCTGCTTGAGGATGGCCAGGGGCAGCTTGCCCAGCTCCGGCAGCGGTGCCTTGTCGTTGGCGCCGGCGGGCCGGCGTCCGATCGGGGGAGCCTGACCCGGGATGCCGTCGTCGGGGACCGGGGTCGGCGGCTGGAGCCCTGCGGCGGGGCCGGTGCACGGGTCGGCGACGGCCAAGGGCGCGACATCGATCGCGACGCTTGATCCGATAACGGCCGAGGTCAACAAGACCACGGAGATTCGGCGACGCCTCGACATGTCAGACCTTCCGGGGCAGGACGCCGTTTCGACGTCAGTAATCGACTCCCGTGAGAATAGTGGCGGGTGGGGCCAATGTTGCTATTGGTGCATCGATAGGTACGTTCCCGTGACCGGTCCGAAATCCATCGAGTCGACGGCGGCCGATTTCTGGAGGCCGTGATCAGTTATCTAAGGCCGGGGGTGCCGATGCTCACGAATTACCTGCATTTACCCCACCAGCACCGCAATTGAGGCCGCAGACAGCTATCTTGGCTGCCATGGCTTCAGGGTCGAAGACGCCCACTGTCCGCGTGCGCACCCCCAACGGAATCGTCGAAGGCTTCGTGCGGGGAGGTGTGCGCCGTTTTCGGTCCATTCCCTACGCCCGCCCCCCGATCGGATTGCTGCGCCTGCGCGCACCGCAACCGGCACTGCCGTGGGACGGAGTGCGCGACTGCACCGAATTCGGTGCGGCGGCCCCACAGCAGCGCCGCTATCGGGTGCTGGGACCCGGACGCGTCCAGCGGGCCAGCGAGGACTGCTTGACGGTCAACGTCGTGACGCCCGACCGCCCGTCCAACGAGCCGTTACCGGTCATGTTCTTCATCTACGGCGGCGGCTATCTGCTGGGCAGCTCGGCCACCCCGCTGTACGACGGCGGCTCGCTGACCCGGCGCGGGTGTGTTTACGTATCGGTGAACTATCGGGTGGGTGCACTGGGTGCCCTCGATCTGTCTTCGTTGTCGAACACCACCCACACCATTGATGGCAACTTGTTCCTGCGTGACGTCGTGCTGGCGCTGCAGTGGGTGCGCGACAACATCACCGCATTTGGCGGCGATCCGAACAATGTGACGATCTTCGGGGAAAGTGCCGGCGCGCACTGCGTGGAGACGCTGATGGCGACTCCCGCCGCCGGGGGCTTGTTTCACCGCGCGATCTGCCAGAGCACCGCCAGCGGCATGGCGGTGCCCGCCGACTCGGCCGCGCTGTATGCGCAGAAGTTCGCACACATCCTTGGTGCCACACCGGAAACGGCCGCGCAGACCGTGCTGCAGACGACGCCCGCCGCGCTCGGGGCGGCGCTCAACACCCTCATCGCCGACATTGTGGCGAACATGCCAGGCGGATCGTTCGCGATCGGTCCGTGCATCGACGGCCACTACCTGCCCCGCCATCCCATTGAGGCAATGGAACACGGTGAGGCGCATCGTGTTCCGCTGATCGTCGGCCACAACGCCGATGAGGCCAAACTGTTCACCCGGGTGCTCAAGATGATGCCGCTGTCGGAGTCCGCGCTGGAGGGAATGCTGATGCGCGGTGGACCTGTCCATCGTGACCGCATCGTGGCGGCGTATCCGGGGTACCCGGCACGTTCCGCGTGCGTCAAGCTCGCTGGAGACATGAACTTCTCCACGGCAGCCTGGCAAATGGCCGAGGCCCACCATCGGTACGCGCCGGTGTACTTCTACCGGTACGACTACGCACCCGGGGCGCTACGAATGGCCGGTATGGGCGCCACACATGCCACAGAACTGCTCGCCGTGTTCGATAGTTACCGCGGTGCGATGGGCACCGTGATGGCCGGGGCCATCGGCCGCCGGGATGCCGTGCGGGTCAGTAATGACGTGCAACGACGCTGGCTTGCTTTCGCACGCAGTGGAATTCCCGGAGACGGCTGGCCCACGTATGAACCCCCGGATCGCGCGGTGATGGTGTTCGACCATGCCACCCGGGTGGAGCTGGACCCGGAGGTCACCCGGCGCACGGCATGGGAAGGCTTCAGTCTCACTCTGTGAATCGGGCATTGTGGCCCAACCGGTTGGTTACCTAGGATGTGCCGATGGCAAAGAAGCCCATCCGCATCAACACTGTCAACGGCACCGTTGAAGGATTCACCCGGGGCGGCGTGCATCGCTTCCGCGGGATTCCCTATGCGGAGCCGCCGGTGGGGCCGCTGCGCCTGCGTGCGCCGCGCCCGGCCCAGCCGTGGATCGGGGTGCGTAAGTGCCGCACCTGGGGCGCCGCCTCCATCCAGCAGCGTCGTTACGCCATCATCTTGCCGGGCAAGCCCCAGAAGCTCAGCGAGGATTGCCTGACTCTCAACGTGGTAGCCCCCGAGGGCCCGGTCACCGGGCCGCTGCCGGTCATGTTCTTCATCCACGGCGGCGGGTACTTCCTGGGTAGCTCGGCCACACCGCTCTATGACGGGGCGAGCCTGGCGCGCCGGGGATGCGTCTACGTCTCGGTCAACTACCGGCTGGGTGCCCTTGGGGTGCTGGATCTTTCGTCGCTGTCCGATGAGACGCACGCCATTGACAGCAATCTGTATTTGCGTGACTTAGTGCTGGCGTTGCGGTGGGTACACGACAACATCGGAGCGTTCGGGGGAGACCCGAACAATGTGACGATTTTCGGGGAGAGCGCCGGATCGCACTCGGTGAACACCCTGCTTGCGGTGCCCTCGGCGGCGGGTCTTTTCCACCGTGCCATCTGTCAGAGCACTGCCAGCGGCCTCGTGGTCCGCCCCGAGGACGCCGCCGTCAACGCGCGCCAGTTCGCCAAGTACCTGGGTGCGACCGACTCCAATGCCGCCGAAACTGTGTTGAGTGCCGAGCCACGTCAGCTGGTCAAGGCGCTGTTCCGGTTGATCGGAACGGCCAAGCATGTGCCGGGGCTGTCACTGCGATTTGGGCCGAGTATCGACGGCGATGTGCTGCCACTGGACCCGAACGAGGCGATGGAACGCGGTGAGGCACACCGTGTTCCGCTCATCATTGGGTACAACGCCGAGGAGGCCACCCTCTTCACGAAGATGCTCAAGATTCTGCCGATCACGCCGAAGGCGCTTGAGCATTCGCTGTCCAAGGGCGGTCCCGAGTACGTGCAACGGATCGTCAGTGGCTACGAGGACTACCCGTCGCAGAAGGCGCTCCTGCAGCTCGCCGGGGATCTGGCGTTCGGGTCGGCGGCATGGCGCGTCGCTGAGGCGCACGGCCGCCACGCCCCGGTCTACTTCTACCGCTACGACTACGCCACGCGCGCGTTGCGCCGCTACGGGCTGGGACCCACCCACGCCATCGAGCTGCTCGCCGTCTTCGGCACCTATCGAACCGTGGCGGCACCGTTCCTGGCGGGACGCACGGACCGCGCCCAGGCGCGCACCGTGAGCGACGAGATGCAAAGGCATTGGCTCACCTTCGCGCGCACCGGGGCGCCCGGTGACGGCTGGCCGACGTACACCGAGGCGGACCGCCAGGTGTTGATCATCGACAGTCCATCGCGCGTGGAGAGCGATCCCGACGGTGATCGGCGCTCGCTCTGGCAGGACGTGGCCTCCATCGTCTAGCGCGGGGGCCGGCGGTACGTTGGGCTCATGATCATCGTGACGAGCAACGACATCCCCGGATACAAGATCGCCGCGGTGTTTGGCGAGGTCTTCGGCCTGACCGTGCGGTCGCGGCATATCGGTTCGAACCTGGCGGCTTCCTTCAAATCGATCGCCGGCGGAGAGCTCAAGGGCATCACTGCGCTGCTGCACGAGAGTCGTCGCGAGGCCTTGTCGCGGCTCGCCGCGGAGGCGGAGTCGCGCGGCGCCAATGCCGTGGTCGCGTTCCGATTCGAGACCACCGAGTACGCCAACACGGGCGTCGAGGTGTGCGCATATGGGACCGCCGTCGGCATTCAGCCCCTCCAATAGCGGCCGTTCGGTAAGACACGGTTCACCTGATCCAGGCAGAATCGGGCGTGTGAGCAATGCGCGCGCCGGACAGCCGGCCCAGCCGGAAGACCTCATCGACATCGCCCACGTGGTGACCGCGTATTACGCGATAGAGCCCGACCCAGCGAACGTCGTACAGCAGGTCGCCTTCGGGACGTCGGGGCACCGTGGGTCCAGCCTTGACGGGGCCTTCAACGAGGCGCATATCGTCGCCACCACTGCGGCGATCGTCGAGTACCGGGCTTCACAAGGCATCACCGGGCCGCTGTTCATCGGCCGCGATACCCATGCGCTCTCCGAGCCGGCATGGACGAGCGCGTTGGAGGTACTGCACGCCAACGGCGTTGTGGTGGCAGTGGATTCGCGAGACCGATACACGCCGACCCCGGCGGTGAGTCACGCCATCTTGCGGCACAACCAGGGCAAGACGACGGGGTTGGCCGACGGGATCGTCGTCACCCCATCGCATAACCCGCCCCGGGACGGCGGATTCAAGTACAACCCGCCGCACGGTGGGCCCGCCGACACCGATGCCACCGGGGCGATTGCCGCCCGCGCCAACGAGATTCTGCGCTCGGGATGGCGCTCGGTGAAACGGGTTTCGTTGGCGCAGGCACTGAAATCCGCGCAGCGTTACGACTTTCAACAGACTTATGTGGACGATCTGATCCATGTGGTCGACCTCGACGTCATCAAGGATGCCGGAATCCGGATCGGTGCCGACCCGCTGGGCGGGGCCAGCGTCGACTATTGGGCCGCGATCGCCGACCGCTGGTCGCTGGAGCTGACCGTGGTGAACCCGCTGGTGGACGCCACCTGGAGGTTCATGACACTGGACCACGACGGCAAGATCCGGATGGACTGCTCTTCGCCGGACGCGATGGCCTCGCTGGTGGCCTCGCGGGACAAGTACCAGATCGCAACGGGGAACGACGCCGATTCGGATCGCCACGGCATCGTGACTCCCGATGCGGGCCTGATGAATCCCAATCACTACCTGGCGGTGGCCATCGACTATCTGTTCAGTCACCGTGATGGCTGGGCCGCCGAGACCGCGGTGGGTAAGACCCTGGTGAGCTCGTCGATCATCGATCGGGTGGTGGCGGGGTTGGGCCGGACGTTGCTCGAGGTGCCGGTAGGGTTCAAGTGGTTTGTGGACGGGTTGATCGGCGGGACAATCGGTTTCGGCGGCGAGGAGAGTGCCGGGGCGTCTTTCCTACGCCGCGACGGGTCGGTGTGGACCACCGACAAGGACGGCATCATCGCCGCACTACTCGCCTCGGAGATCCTGGCGGTCACCGGATCCACACCATCGCAGCGGTACGCCGAGCTGACCGAGAAGTTCGGCGCGCCAACGTATGCCCGCGTTGATGCACCCGCGAGCCGCGAGCAGAAGTCGATACTAAGCAAGCTCTCGCCCGAGCAGGTGAGCGCCACCGAGCTGGCCGGCGAGCCCATCGTCGCCAAGCTGACGAACGCGCCCGGCAACGGGGCGCCGATCGGCGGGCTCAAGGTTGTCACCGAAAACGCCTGGTTCGCGGCGCGGCCTTCGGGCACCGAGGATGTATACAAGATCTATGCAGAATCGTTCAAAGGTGCCGAGCACTTGAGCCAGGTGCAGGACGCCGCGCGTGAGGTGGTCTCCGCGGTGATCGGTTGAGTGGCTGTCCCGACTACAACGCAGATGCCGCAGCCGCAAAACCGCGCCTGCCGTGGGAGATATGGGTTCTGGTTGTCGCGAGTTTGGTGATCGCACTCGGGTTTGGTGTGGTGGCGCCCGCGCTGCCGCAGTATGCCCGTAGCTTCGGGGTGAGCGTGACCGCGGCGACCGCGGTGGTGAGCACGTTCGCCGCATTCCGGTTGGTGTTCGCCCCCGCGGCCGGGGCGCTGGTGCAGCGGCTGGGGGAGCGCTGGGTCTACATGACGGGGCTGTTGATCGTCGCGGTGTCCACCGGTATCTGTGCCTTCGTGCATAGCTATTGGCAGCTCTTGGTGTTCCGGTCACTCGGTGGGGTCGGCTCCACCATGTTCACCGTGTCGGCCGCCGCCCTGCTGGTGCGTATAGCACCTGAAGAGATTCGCGGACGCGCACAGGGGCTGTACGGGTCGAGCTTTCTACTCGGCATGGTGGCCGGTCCGGCCTTGGGCAGTGCCGTTGTCGGACTGAGTCTTTCGGCGCCCTTCATCATCTACGCGGCCGCGCTGGTGGTTGTCGTCGTGCTGGTCTACTTCGGGCTGCGGCGCTCCACACTGTTGGAGGTCGCCGACGAACATCAAGGCACCCCGGTGACGTTGACGTCCGCGCTGCACCATCGGACGTTCCTGGCCGCACTGATGTCGAATTTCAGTGCGGGCTGGGCGATCTTCGGGATCCGCGGTGCATTATTGCCGCTGTTTGTGATCGAGGCGCTGCATCAGCGACCGGGCGCCGCCGGGCTGGTGTTCGCGGCATTCGCGGCGGGGGACGTGTCCACGGCCTTCCTGGCGGGGTCGTGGTCCGATGACATCGGGCGTAAGCCGCTTGTGGTCGCGGGGCTGGTGGTGTGCGGGTCGACCGTGGTGGCGATGGGCTTTGTGTCATCGCTGCCCCTGCTCATCGTTCTCTCGCTCGTCGGGGGGATCGGTGCGGGGCTGTACGCCTCCCCGCAGCAGGCCGCGGTGGCCGATGTGGTGGGCAGCAGGGGCAGGGCCGGGACGGCGCTGGCCACCTTCCAGATGACCTCCGATATCGGTCTGGTGATCGGGCCCGTGGTCGCCGGGGTGATCGTCGAGCACGCATCCTATGGATGGGCGTTCGTGCTGGGTGGTGCGATGCCGCTGATCGCGGCGGTGGCATGGATCTTTGCGCCCGAGACGCTGGGGAGACTTGCGTCACCGCAGGTTAGGAGTATGCAGGAAGTAGCAGAGGATGTTGGTGGGCCGGAGCGCTGAGATTTTGAGAGCCCGTCGCCGTGGTGTAACTTCGTCCGAGCACGCAACTAAACATGGGGCTATGGCGCAGCTGGTAGCGCACCACACTGGCAGTGTGGGGGTCAGGGGTTCGAATCCCCTTAGCTCCACAATTACGGGCTTACTCCAACCTGTGACCGCCATAATGTCGGTCAGGGCACGTCGGTCCGTTTGGGAAGAAACAACGCCAAGTGCCTCGGCAGTGCCGAGGCACTTGTGTTGTTTGTAGGGGTTGGTAGCGCGGTTGTGGCTGGTCCGGACGTCGTGTGGCGGCTGTGAAGGCCGGGACCGCGCCATGGATTTCAGCAAAAAGTGGTGTCTTGGTATCGCTGGTTACCTCGCAGTCGTCGAGGCAGAAGCACTGGTAGAAGGCTCGGTTGCGGTGGCGACAGGCTCGGTCTGGAACGTCGCGGTAGAGCTTCTAGGGGGTTCGCTAGCAGGTGTAGGGCGTTGCGGAGTATTGCCGCCCCTACCGCTAGTTCTTCGCCGGTGGCCGCGAGGCATTCGCCGTTCGTCAAGATCTCTGAGTCGTCTGGTGAGACCGGTGTGCAGGTCGCGGACACTGGCCTGCTCGTCGGCGAGGGTGGCCTCGAGTCGGGTGCGGACTTCGGTGGAAAATTCTTGGGCAGTTGCAAGGTGGTGTAGTGGTCGGTGATGGCATCTTCGACTCGTTCAGCGGCCAGGTTTGGCAGATCGCAGAGGCCGTCTTGACGAGCGCGACACTGGAAGTAGCCGTAGCGGCGTCCACTTCGGCCGATGGCTTCGGTAGAGACGAGGCGCGCGGTTCTGCTGGCAGCGGGCACAAAATAGTGCGCCTTTGAGTAGTGAGTAAGGATGCGGTCGCGTTGGCCGAGGTCGCTGCGAGCGTTGAGCACGTCTCGGACTTGGTCGAAGAATGGATGACGTTGCCTGTGGCTGCGGCAGTGGTCGAACCGATGACTACGCCGCTGGAGACAACGGCAATTCGGCTTCCGTCGATAGCGGTACCCGGAGGGCCGTGCGGTTCCCGAACTTGGAAGTCATGTCAGTGTCCACGAACACCCTGAAACTCATCATGTAGGGAAACCATCGCGCCTGCCGCGACTACCGACAGCAGCTGGGCCCTCAGAAGTTTCGCTTGCTCGACGTCGGCCTGCTCATCGCGTTTCATCATCCGTGATGGCTTTCGTGGCCCAGTTCGCGCAATAGCGCGTCATCTCTGGCCTCACATGTCGTATAGGTCAAGCAGTTTCAGCGTGACGCCATTGGTCCAGCCGAAGCCGTCTTGTAGCGGGTACTCGCCACCACCTCCAACCCGCGCGTTGCCTCCCTCGACCACGTACTTCTCGACCAGCTTGTCTTCCGTTGAATAGACGTGTTTCACAGTGTTGAGGAAGCGGACGCCGATTTCTTTGGCAAGTGTGGGCTCTCCATAGCGGCGCAAGCCATCGACCGCGATCCATTGCAGCGGCGCCCAACCGTTGGGTGCGTCCCACTGTTGGCCGGTGTTCGTGGTGGTCGTTGCCAGACCGCCGGGTTGCAGCAGCGTGTTGCGTGTTGCGCTGGCTGTCATCTTGGCGCGCTCGGGTGATGCAACGCCGGTGAACAATGGATAGAGGGCGGCCGCGGTGATTGCATCACGCGGCTGACGCAGCTGCCAGTCGTAGTCGCCGTAGTAGCCGTGCTCGTTCCACAGGTAACGGTTGACTGCTCTGGCGCGCTGCTGGGCGCGAGTCGAGAAGTCGGCGGTGCACGGGGCATCGTCTGTGATGGTGCAGCCTTTGGCGATTGTCGTCTCAAGTTGGAACATCAAGCTGTTCAGGTCGATTGGCACGATTGCTGTAGTGCGGATGCTCGCGAGCGTCTTGCCGTCGCCGAGCCAGCGTGAGCTGTAGTCCCAGCCGCTCTCGGCGCCGGCCCGTAGGTCGCGCCACACTTCGTTTGCAGGACGGCCAGGTGCTTCCTCGGCAGTCGTGGTGTCTTCGAGATACGACTCGTCGCGTCTGGTGTCGCTGGCGTCCCAGTAGCGGTTGAGGACCGTGCCGTCGGGCATGGTGACCACGTGGCGTGCCGCGGTGCCAGGCGGAGTTTCGTGCTCGCCCTGCATCCAGTACTCGTACTCCTTGCGCAGCGCTGGCAGGTACTTTCGATAAACGCCATCGCCTTCCGCCTGCGCGGCGAGGTCGACCATGTTCGCGAAGAAGGGCGGTTGGGATCTGCTCGCGTAGTACGTGCGATTGCCGTTTGGCACATGACCTATCGTGTTGATGAGGTGTGCGAAGTTATCGAGCATGTCATCGACGAGGTCCTCGCGGCCGGACACCTGTAGGCCGAGCATGGTGGAGTACGTGTCCCAGTAGTAGCCCTCCTGGAACCGTCCTCCCGGCACCACATACGGTTTGGGTAGCGCGATCAACGAACCATTCGGCGGCACGGTGACGCTCGCGCGTGTGAGCTTGGGCCACAGCCAGTCGATGTGTTCGCGCAGTGTCTGGTGTGGCGGTGGTGTGATGTGCGCGGCGGCTGGTGGTGTGAAGTGCTGCTCGGTGAAGGCCTTGAGGGAAAAGCCCGGCTCTGTTCGCTGTTGCTGATAGAGCTGAACGATTGAGGCTGGGTCGGTATCTAAAGTTGAATCGACAAAAGTCTTTTGATCGGGGTAAAGCCGTGCGCTCTGCACCGCGACGAAGAGATCTCCATAGAGTTGGTTTGGCGGCTGCGGCAGCACCGTATTCGCGGTCGGCCGCGCCGACGGTGTCTTGGCCCGGTTATCGCTTTCTGTCAGCGAGACACAGCTCGTGATGGTCATGCAGGCGGTGACTACCGCAAGGGTTTTGCGAAGCCGTGGTGCGGATTTCGGGCTAGTCAACATGGCTGGTGCGGCCTGCCGTAGATTCAACGTGCGTGTCTCCTGTTGTGGTTCTTGGGGTTTAGCCGCAGAGGTGACCTTACGGCAGGCCGACCGGAAGAACCTCGACGCCCGCGCGGTGCGGTCGCCTGCCTAGGTGGTGCAGTGACTGCACCATCCGATGTCCAGACCTAATGCCGTGGATGCCTCTGCGGCGGCGTCGATAGGAGTTTATACGTAGGTCCGGAATCATGGTGGCGGTCCTCAACTTGAAGCCGCACGAAGACGGAAGTGGCTCGCCGAGGCGCTTATGCGGTTACGACGAGCAGGTGTCTCGTGAAAGCTCCAGTAGCACTGTTTGTCTCACTTGGCCGGAGGTTAGTTGTGTGATGATGGACTATCGGGGAGCTGGCTATGTGAAAGGCATCAGGTGATGACCACGACGAAGCGCTGCGTACTTGAACCACTTCGCTTTTGTCTGTTCGTGTTGCTCGCATTGGCGTGCGCGCTGTGTGCATCTCCTGTTGCCGTGGCCGACGTCGTGCATATCAGTCCGGAGAACGAACGCCGGCTCCAAGGGCTGCTCGCTGAGCGCAACCGCCTCGCGGCCGAGAATCCCGCGCAGCTCGGTGCCGGGGTCTCGGCGCTTTTTCTGCATGTGCCGTACGGTGCCGACACCCTGATTGGATCCGCTTCTGTCCCCGAGCAGTTGGTCGTAGAACTCTCCCGCGTGGACTGCTTCACGTATGCCGACTATGTCGAAGCGTTGAAGCGGTCCAGTAACAGCGCCGATTTCATCGCCCAACTGACCCAGATCCGTTATCGGGGGGGCGATATCAGCTTCACACAGCGCCGCCACTTCTTCACCGATTGGGCCGCCGATGCGCCCGCCAACGCCACCGATGTGACCGCAAGCCTCGGGGCGCCCGCGGAGCAGGTCGCCAAGATACTCAACCTGAAGGATTCCGGCGGCAGCTATCTACCCGGGCTTCCGCCACGGCCGCGCACGGTCGCCTACTTACCGAGCGCCCGCGTCTCCGATGGTGTTATCGCCAATCTTCACGACGGGGATTACCTCGGTGCCTACGCGACGGCGGGCGGGCTGGATGTCACGCACGTGGGAATCTTCCTGCACACGCCGAGCGGGCCGGTACTGCGCAACGCTTCGTCCTTGCGGGCGAACAATCAAGTCGTCGATACGCCACTGGGGGAGTACCTGCGCACCGTTCCGGGGATTGTCGTACTGCGGCCGACTCGATGAACCTCGCGCCTGCGCCTGCCTAAGGTGCGGGGCTCAAGGAGTCGGCCGACGTCTGTACTCCAGAGATGCCGCGGGAACCATTGGGCGGAGCCGCATTCGGTGCTGCGGGGCTCAGGGTGTCGGCCGATATGGATACGCCCGCGCGTCCCGCGGGCAGCAGCGGAACCCCTATCGCCGCTGGGTATCCCGGTGGCCCGTACTGCAACGCGCCGATCACCGGTGGGGGCGGTGGCGTTACCGGGCCCGGGTCGGCGTGTGCGATGCCCGAACCTGCGAACAACGCCACGGTTGTGGTCACGAGCAAGGTGGCACTGCCGTATCGGGGAATTGTGTTGAACAGAAACATCTATCGCTCCTAGTTCAGGACGTAAGGGTCGCCGTACACGGACAGTTGTGTTTGTTGAACCGCGCTGGCGACCGCGAATGTCGCGTAGGAGCGCACGGTCACCGGTCCGCCGCAGGCATCCACCTTCAGGTGGACGTCTTGCATATCCAGTCGGCCTACACCCGCCGTCACCGGCATGGTGCCCATCGCGACGGTGGTGATCACGCCCGGTTGCAGGTCGGTCTGCACAAAGCCGCCGATCGCCCCGGTGCCGCCCACCTGTACTCCCGGCTGGCCGCTGATGGTCGCCCCGACCGACCCCGCCAACTGCCCAGTGCCGCCGATCTGAAGGCCCTGCGACACATCGATCTGGCAGCCGACTTGGTAACCCGCGACGAAATTGGCTGCGGTGACGGGATTGCTGCCGTTGCCGCCGATGTTCGCCTGAGCGGACAGCGTCATGAACGCCTCGCGCGAGTTCTGTGCGCCGGCCAAGTTCGGGACCGCATTGATCACCTCGCCCGAGAGGGCAACGGTCAGATTCCAGCCATCGAAGGTCGTGCGTTGGCTGGATTGCGGAGCCATCTCGACGGGGGCCGCCCAGCTGGATGCCGACGTCGCGAGAGCGCACCCGATCGCCACCGCGGTCACCCCGGCGATCCAACCGGAGCGCTTCGATCCATCCATGATGATTACCTCCCATCAAATCGTTTGATTAACACTAACGATTTGATTAAAGCAGATGATCAAGATTGATGTACTGTTGGGGCATGACCGAGTTTCCGCCGGAGGATCACCCCAGGCCAGCGGGGTTGTTCGGCCCACTGTTCGAGATCCTTCTGCGTCGTATGCATGTCGAAGTGGCTGCCGTACTGGGTGAACACGCACTGCGGCTACTGCATATGGGCGTGCTCAACGTCTTGGATGCCGTCGGCAAGCAGTCGCAAGCGGACCTCGCCGACGCCTTGCGGGTAGACAAGACCACGATGGTTGGGCTTTTGAACGATCTGGAAGCTGTTGGCTTCATCGAGCGGCAGCGGTCCCCGGAGGATCGCCGCCGTCACGATGTGGTCATGACTGCGCTCGGAAAGCGCCGGTACGCCGAGCTAGTCGACGGGCTCAGGGGAGCAGAGGGTCGGGTGCTATCCGCCTTGAGCCCAACGCAGCGATGCGAACTATTCGTGTTGCTCGAAAAGGCATTCCTGGCGGAGTCCGGGGACGCCGCGGCCGACGGCGATTGATCACGTGAGGCCGGTGACAAACCGGATTCTGCCCTGCACCGTGATGTGATAGCTGATTCGGTGGATCACCGCGTCGCTGTCGCGGACGGCCAAATCTACGAGCAGGCCGTCGAACAGACTTTGGAGCCTCTGCCCGGGTTGTAGTCCGATGCCGGTCCGTGTCCGGAAACGCCAACGGTCAACGGCGAATCCCGCGTCGATCGCCTGATGCCGATCGAAGATCGAACTCAGGGTCGCGAAGGGAATGGCGCTGTCCACCTGGAACCACGGGAAGGCCCCGGCAGGAATGGGGATGTTGTGCCGCGTCGTGATGGCCTTGAACGCATCGCTCATGTTCGGGGAGATCAACGCTTGGTTCCGCGACCAGTCGACGCTGCTCTGTCCGGGCATGTTGACGATGGCCACGCCGTTTGTCTGGAAGACAAAGCGCTGATCGGCAATCGAAGCCGGCTGCTGTTCGTTGACCGCCAATGCCGCCGGAGTAAAGAAGTGCGACTGACTTTCGAAGTTCGGAATGAGGACCATGGTGCACGCGCCTTCCGTCGCTGGATGAATATCCTTCCAGCGCAGGGCCATTCCTACAGATCGGTTCTCTTGTCCGGCCGAACGTTGGTGATGCGACGATATGGACTCAGGGAGGCTGTGGGCGCGAGTAGTGTGCTACTCGACTTCGGCGTGTGGTGTCAGCGTGCGGCCCACGTTTTCGCACGATCCAGCTCGTCCAGGCCGAACAACGCGATCTCACCGGGAACCATCCACGCGAGCGCGTGCAAGGTGTGCGCTACCCATTCCTTATCGGTCACTACTGCGATTTTCTTGAAGGCCGAATGATGCTGGAAGAGCATCCCGAAGCCCAGCTTCAGGTCTTCGGCTAGCCCGCCGGGGCCAAAGCCCTCGTAGTCGCTCGCGATGACCTCAACAATCCGTAGTTCATCGGATGTCAGCGATTGTTCGATAGTCGGTGTGAACTTACGTAGCTCGTCACCGGCCACCCTGCCGGAGACGCGGAATCCGACTACGCCCTCGGGCATATCAGTCAATGTTTCGATCATTGTTCCATCGTGCCAATCCCTGAGAATCACGCAAGGGCCGTCGAACGTCTCAGATGACGAATTGGACGACAGTCACCGTCACGTGGCCGTCGTCCAATCCAACACTGAAGAGCGGTTAGTAATCCCAGGTGGCCGGTATGCAGCGGAACGCGTCGCCCGCGGTTGCCACGTGGCAGACGGACGGGAAGGGCAGGTGGGTGGCCACCATCGGCTCGCCGGTCGATGCCAGCTCTTGCAGGAGACGTACTCGCACACGGGCCGCTTCCTCGGGGTCATGCTCAAAGCCATTGTGCCACTCGGGGTTATCAAATCCCGGTGCAAACACCGCATCGCCGGCAAAGGTCAGCTTCTGTTCGCGTGACTCAAGGCGGACCACGCTGTGCCCGGGGGTGTGACCACCAGTGCGGGAGATGAGGACTCCCGGTGCGACCTCGTACTCCGTCTCAAACGTCTGCAGCTGGCCGTGATACTGGTCCAAGAATTGCGTGGCGACCCTGCGCAGCACGTCCGGAATTGGCTCCGGCATGGTGACGTGGGAGAAATCGGGTGCTACCCAGAACTCGGCTTCCGCGGTTGCCGCGTGGACCCGCAGATTCGGACGCAGCCGTTCCTTCAGCCCCTCCGTGAGTAGCCCGCCGACGTGGTCCATGTGCATATGGGTGAGCACCACGTCAGTCACGGATGCCAGATCGACGCCGGCGGCCTCCAATCGCGCGACCGTCTGCCCCGCTCGCGGGAAGTCCGGGAATTCGAGACCCAGCCCGGCGTCGACGAGAATGGTCTGATCGCCGCTGCGCACCACGACAACATTGAGTGGCCAGTCCACCACCTCGGGCGGTAGGAACATGCCATCGAGCCACCCTGCCAGCTCGGCCGGGTCGGCGTTGGTGGCCAAGGTCGAGGCGGTAATCGGCAGCACTCCATCGCTGATCACCAGCACCTCGATATCGCCGATGTCTACCGCGTAACGCGAAGGAACCAGCTCGTCCACCCCGAGGCTGCCGAGGTGGGTGGTGTTGTCCAAGGTCATGATTTCTCCTGCTGGCTGTGGGCTGGATTTCCGATCAAGATCAGCCTGGCGGCCCGAACAACGATGCGAACCCTTGAAAATCCGTAGTCCGTGATCGGCCTGAGTGCCAGCCGCTTTCGTCAGGGAACGGGCGTGCGCCTGAATCGAGCCTTGAGCGACATCGCATGTTTTTCCACCACGAACCAGCTCAATGCCGCCAGTGGCAGAGTCACCGCGGTGGCAACCAAGAAGAACAGGAATGGTGGCAGGTCGGCGAGTCCTGCGACGGCCAAGAGCTGCTGGATGGGAAATGCGTAGATGTAGACGCCGTAGGACAGGTCGTTGCGTAGGTTGAGCCTGCTGTCGTGGATGAGGGCACCGGAGGTGATGACCACATATGCGAGCGGCAGTGCGCCAATGACTCGATAGTTGGAGGTCAGCCCGGAGAGTGCAAGAACACCAAGGCATATCGCGACGAGAGACCATCGTGCGGGGAGGGCATCTCGATACTGGTACAGCAGTGCCCCCGCCGCGAACATCAGCGCGAACCGCGCTACCATCTGCGGAATGGTCTCCATCGCGAAGACCGGATACGACAGATATGCTGCGGCACATAGGAACAACGCAAACGCGGCGGGAATGACCCATCGCCGCTTCAGCATCCCCAGCACTCCCAGCGCGGCTACGGCTATGTAGCAGACGAACTCAAAGATGAGTGTCCAGATCGACCCATTCCAGATACCCGGCCACGGAATGTCGCGTGGTGTTCCATCGATACCGCCATAGAACACATTCAGTACGGCGTTGTTGAGAAAGTACTTAAGCGGTTCAAGGGAACCCATCAAGCTCGCCGCCGAGCCACCCTGGATCGCGACGCTCATGGGCGCGATGATGAACGCGGTAATCGCCAGGCACACCCATAAGCCGGGGAAGATGCGCAAAGCGCGGGCGATGAAATAGTCACGCGGACTGGGATGTCGCATCCAGCTTGCGGTAATGAGGAACCCGGACAGCGCGAAAAAGCCGTCGACTCCAACCTGTGCGAGCAGCCCCTCATACGCGGGGAAGGGTAGACGGTGTCCGGTGAGCGGCCAGGAATGCCACAAGATGACGGTCGTCGCCAACACCAGTCGCCACGCGTTGAGCGCGTTTCGTCGAGGATCGAATACCTGACCGAGAGTCATGAGACCCCCTGCGTAGACCTAGCCGCTCACCGCAAGGGTGGGGTTATCGAACTATGTGCTGGGTGCTTGCGCCCGCTGTGCCGGCCTGGACCCGTCGTGATCTAGCGTCTGGCGTGGATCGCTACAAATCTTCCTGGCGGACCGGCATACCAACCTGATGCAGCCATATCGACCCCCTCGTGATCGTGATGAGCGCACCATACGCCCAATCAAGATCACGGATGTCGGTTTCGTGGCCTGATAATTGGAAAACGCCCATTTTCGATCCGTACAGCCCATATGGGCGAGAATTTGTCCCATGAGTCAGGCACAGGTACCCGGCGAGCTGTTGGCCGCCGCGTCGAAGGCGCACACCGTCACGGTGCTCACCGGCGCAGGCATGTCCGCGGAGAGCGGGTTGCCCACGTTCCGCGATGCCCAGTCGGGGCTGTGGTCGAAGTATGACCCGATGACTCTGGCAACGCCGGAAGCCTGGAATGAGGACGCCGGGCTGGTGTGGGCGTGGTATCAGAATCGGCGTATCCAGCTGATGGCCGTGCAGCCCAACGAGGGTCATCGCGCGTTGGCGCAGTGGGGATCTCATCGCGACGTCCGGATCGTCACCCAGAACGTCGATGACCTTCACGAGCGCGCCGGCAGCGCAGAGGTCACCCACGTTCACGGCAGCCTGCTCAAATCGCATTGCGACACCTGTCAGACCGGTTTCGACGTGAGTGTCGCTGCCCCCGAATCCGAGCGGGTCGCGCCGCCCGAATGCGACTGTGGCGGAAGAGTCCGACCGAGCATCGTGTGGTTCGGGGAGATGCTTCCCGAGGTCGAGTTCGGTCATGCTGTCGCGCACGCACAGAACTGCGAATTGATGCTGCTCATTGGCACCTCAGGCATCGTGTATCCGGCGGCGGGGCTGCCGCAGTTGGCACTGAGTCGCGGCGCGACGGTCGTCGAGATCAACCCACATGAGACCGACCTGTCCGACCGGGCGGATCTTGTCTGGCGGGCCACCGCTGCCACGGCGCTGCCGGCGCTGGTGGAGGCGCTTTCGCTGTCGGGGATGTACTGAGTACCGTTGGCCCGTATGGGAAACACGCGGAGCATCGGCATCCCTCGGGTAGGCGTGGGTCACTGGACCAATGAGGCAGCGCAGACCGGCTGTACCGTCGTTTCCCTGCCGCCGGGCACGTGCGCGTCCTGCGAGGTGCGCGGTGGTGCGCCCGCCTCCCGCGAGCTCGCCGCGTTGGCTCCGGACAAGTCGGTTCTCGCGATCGACGCAGTGGTACTGACCGGCGGTTCCGCCTTCGGGCTCGCGGCTGCCGACGGTGCCATGCGGTTCTTCGAGGAGTCCGGCAGGGGAGTGCCGACACCTGGCGGGCTCGTCCCGGTGATCCCTACGCTGGCGCTCTTCGATCTGGCCGTGGGACAGGCATCGGTTCGGCCGACCGCGGACGACGGATATGCGGCGGCGCGAGACTCGGCTGGCGGGCAGCACTTCCAGGTCGGGCGGGTCGGCGCGGGTACCGGCGCCTACACCTCGCACTGGCGCGGTCCGGAAGGGCGTCGGCATGGCGGTATCCGGTACGCCGAGGTCGCGGCCCAGGGGGTGATTGTCGGCGCGCTGGTGGCCGTGAACGCCTACGGCGACATCGATCTGGGTGGGCAGGAGGTGTCGCTGGATCCGGTCGCGGCCCTGTCTGAGGTTTTTGGGTTTGGCGATTCACGGCAACACACCACGATCGGTGTGGTCGTCACCAACGCCCAGCTCGACAAGGTGGGCTGCCATATCGTCAGCCAGGGTGCGCACGATGGACTATCGCGTGCAATCACACCGCCGCACACGCGATTTGACGGCGATGCCTTCGTTGCCGCTGCAACCGGGCAGGTACCCGCGCATGTCGATGTGGTGCGGTTGATGGCGCTTGACGCGGTGGCGCGCGCGATCCGTTCGGGCTAAACGCGCACATCGAGGTGTCCGGCTACGAGCGAGTGGCCTACCGCCCAGACCTCCACGCACCTAAGCGCGCCCTTGCGCCCGTTGCGTTATTTCCGATAACGTATCTATCGAGGCGAGGATTCAGCTCAACGTCGAGATGAATTCGGATGGAGCATCCAAATGAATGACGTCCGATTCGACGAGCGGGTAGCGATCATCACCGGTGCGGGCGGCGGGCTCGGACGCGAATACGCGCTTCTGCTGGCGGCCCGGGGCGCCAAGGTCGTTGTCAACGACATCGGAACGCCCGATGAGCTTCTCGGCATGGGTAACTCTGATACCCCCGCCAATTCGGTGGTGGCCGAGATTCACGCGCTTGGCGGCGAAGCGATCGCGGACACGAACTCCGTCGCCACGGGAGATGGTGGACGCGCCATAGTCGGCACTGCACTGGAGGCGTGGGGGCGGGTCGACATCGTCATCAACAACGCGGGAATCGTTGGGCCCATTAAGACATTCGCCGAGCTCACCGACGACGACGTCGATACCGTGCTCGGCGTTCAGCTGCGTGGGCCGTTCAATGTGTTGCGCCCGGCGTGGAATGCGATGGTCGGTCAGGGATACGGACGGATTCTGAACATCTCCTCCGGCAGCATGTTCGGACAGGGTGAGGCTTGCACCTATCCGACTGCCAAGGCGGGAATGATTGGTATGACAACAAATCTGGGGCTCGCAGGACCGGCGTACGGCATCAAGGTGAACGCGCTGCTCCCGGTCGGATTCACGCGGATGGTGGAGAACATGCCCGAACCGGCGCTCAGCTGGCTCCGCGATACGTTTCCTGCAGGAGCTGTCGCACCGGTCGCGGCCTTCCTGGTCTCCGAAGATGTGCCGTGTTCCGGTGTCAGCTTCAGTGCCGGCGGCGGCCGATTCGCCCGGGTCTTCCTCGGTGAAGCGCAGGGGGTTACCTCAGCGCAGCTCACCGTGGAGGAGGTGCGCGACACCTTCGAGGCGGCGATGGAAACGGACGGCGCTGTCCCCATCGCCAACGTGGGTGACGAACTTGCGCTCTATGCCGCAAAGCTTTCCGCGACCTGATGATTGGGTGTTCGTAGGTCGGTCGCTCGTTGCGGTCACTACTGGATCGCGTGGGGTCGTGGACCGCTCTGGGCCACTGGTAGACCCGAAAAGCGGAACGCCACTGACCATGTTCGTGATGTGGAGCGCATGGCGCGGGGCGCACGATCGTAACCATGGAACCTGAGAAGTCGGACTGGTGAGGTGGTGAACGATGGCCGATTTTCGGACAACGGTATGCATTGTGGGCGCGGGACCCGCCGGGATGCTATTGGGCTTGCTGCTGGCCCGCGCCGATATAGAAGTAGTTGTACTGGAACAACATTCAGACTTCATTCGGGACTTTCGCGGTGACACGGTGCATCCTTCGACGTTGGAAGTCATCGAGGAGCTTGGTCTCTACGAAGAATTTGAACGGCTATCCCACCAGAAGGTCTCGACTATTGGTGTAGTTCAGGATGGGAAGCGTTTCAACATAGCCGATTTCAACAAATTGAACGTGCGATTTCCTTACATCGCCTTGGTGCCGCAGTGGGATTTTCTTTCGCTATTGGCACGGGAGGCGAAGCGATACGATAATTTTCGGCTTCTGATGTCGGCGCAGGTGGTGGGCGTGACACGCGATCGCGGACGCATCTCGGGCGTGAAGGTACGTGACTGCACAGGGGAATTTCGCATAGAGGCGGCGCTCACTGTGGCTGCCGACGGTCGTCATTCGGTACTGCGCCGCGATATCGCCTTCACACCGAAGGATCTCGGGTGTGCCCTCGATGTTGTCTTCTTCCGGATACGCCGGCTGGAAACAGACCCTGCAGAAGGCATTTGCGTTCGTTTGGGACGGGGCAAGATCTTCGGAGCCACCGATCGCGGTAAGTACTGGCAGATGTCGTATGAGACCAGTCGCGGTGGTTTCGAAGTACTGCGGCGTCAAGGGGTCGACGCATTGCGGGCGGATTTGGCACGGTTGGTGCCGTTCTTGGCTGACCGAGTTGGCGACATTCGTGGGATTGAAGATGTCAGCGTGTTGCAATGCCGTATCGACCGGCTCCGACGCTGGCATGTCCCCGGGCTGCTGTTCATCGGTGACGCAGCGCACGCCATGTCGCCAGTAGCGGGACTTGGCGTCAACCTTGCCATACAGGATGCAGTAGCCGCGGCAAACATTCTGTGGCAGCCGATTCTTTTGGCGCAGGCCACGGGTATCGAAATTGACTGTGCGGCCTTGGCGAAGGTACAGCGCAGACGCTGGGCGCCGACAGCGCTGTCGCAGGGACTGCAACGAATGGTTCAGCGGTTCGGCATCGATGGTGCCTTGAATGGAAGCCAGCAGCCGCGGTTCCCGGAAGTCTTCGATCGATTCGAAATGCTGCAAAAGTTCATGAGTCACGTGATCGGCGTCGGGTTTGGGCCCGAGCACGTGCGCTCTCCGCTGTATGCCTGCGCTAGATGAGGAGAATGGTTGTGCTGGAAGAAGTCGTGATTGTCGGCGGTGGCACCGCAGGTTGGATGACTGCGTCGTATCTGAAGGTCGCGTTCGGTGACCGAATCATGGTGACGGTGGTGGAATCGGGTCGGATCGGGGCTATCGGAGTCGGCGAAGCTACGTTTAGCACGATACGACACTTTTTTGACTACCTGGGGCTCGAGGAACACGAGTGGATGCCATCATGTTGCGCGACATACAAACTAGGTATCCGCTTTCAGGACTGGCGCAAGCCGGGCCATCATTTTTATCACCCCTTCGAACGGCAGCGGGTCGTAGACGGATTCAGCCTCACCGACTGGTGGCTGAGCAATCCAAGGTCCGACAGCTTCGATCGCGATTGTTTTTTGATGGGCACTCTGTGTGACAACGAGAAATCACCGCGCCGCCTCGATGGCTCATTGTTCATCGGCAATGGCGCGGAGGGCGCCGCATACCGAACGACGCTATCCGAACAGGAGGCGCAGTTTCCGTACGCGTATCACTTTGATGCATCACTGCTTGCGGACTTCCTGCGAGACTTCGCGGTTCGGCGTGGTGTCCGCCATGTAGTCGATGACGTCGTGGATGTCCGGCAGGACGATCGCGGCTGGATCACTCATGTGCGTACCCGCGGGCATGGTGACATCGGGGGCGACCTCTTCATCGACTGCACAGGATTTGCCGGCCTGTTGCTCGGCCGCGCAATGGGAGAGCCATTTGAGTCGTACCAGGGCAGTCTCCTCAACGATCGGGCTGTTGCCTTGCGCGTCCCAACCGACCAGGACCGCGGGTATCTGCCGCCATACACAACCGCGACAGCTCAAGACGCGGGATGGATCTGGAGCATCCCCCTGTTTGGGAGGATCGGTACCGGCTACGTCTACGCCGCCGATTACTGCAGCCCCGAGGACGCGGAGCGCACTCTGCGTGACTTCGTCGGTCCGGCAGCGGAAGGGTTGGAGGCCAACCATATTCGGATGCGTGTCGGACGCAGTCGAAGAAGCTGGGTACGGAACTGTGTGGCAATCGGGCTGGCCAGCGGGTTCGTTGAACCTCTGGAATCAACCGGGATCTTCTTTATTCAGCATGGCATAGAGCAGTTGGTGAAGCACTTCCCCGATGAGAACTGGGAGGAGAGCCTGCGCGATTCCTACAATCGCGTGATCAATCGATGTATGGATGGCGTTCGTGAATTCCTCGTTCTTCATTACTATTTGGCCGCACGCGTAGATACCCAGTATTGGCGCGACACAAAGTCCGTCGAGCTTCCCGCCGCTCTCTCAGAGCGGATCGAGCACTGGCGGAGCAAGCTGCCCGACGCTGGATCTGTCTACCCTCACTATCACGGATTCGAGCCTTACTCATACGTATGCATGTTCCTCGGGCTTGGTGGAATCCCGGCGCGGGCGTCGACGGCCATGCGGCACCTCGATGCGACACGCGCACAGCGTGAGTTTGACCTCCTGGCGCAACAGGCATCGCGTCTGCGGCATTCGTTACCGACTCACCACGAGTATCTCGCTCAGATGTACTGAACCACAGGATCCGACGCACGTGCTCGCGGGTGGGAGCGCAATTCACTACATATGCGTGGGATCAAGGTCCAGACACCACTGACATTGCGGTTGAGTACCACTCGGATGTTTGGACAGACGAGTGATGTGGAGACTGCCTGTCCAGACAGAGGATGGGATGTGGATAAGAAACCAAACCTCGAGGAGTCTTCGCGGATGACATTGGCGCCGAGTGAGACACATGACAAGAAGGGAATCCTTCGGTCAAAGCGTGTCACTGTTATTGGCGCTGGTGTCGCGGGGCTCGTCGCGGCGCATGAGCTGGAACAGCGTGGACACTGTGTTGAGCTTCTGGAGGCGCGTCAGAGCGTGGGCGGGCGCTTACACACGCACAGTTTCTCGTTGGATCGAAAGGGGCCAATCGCCGAACT
Organism: Mycobacterium sp. D16R18; assembly: GCA_002013775.1. GTDB lineage: Bacteria > Actinomycetota > Actinomycetes > Mycobacteriales > Mycobacteriaceae > Mycobacterium. Next base: position 108,530 of record MAFD01000002.1, on the reverse strand, counting down.
TGGTGCGATGCGGATCCCGGCCCGGCACTGCCGAACAATGAAATTGGTGGATCAGCTTGGGCTCTCCGATCGGGTGCGGCAATTCCGGACGCTGTTTTCCGATGATTGCACCTACCTCGCGACGCCCGATGGTCACGCGCGAGTGCGCGACGCATCACCGGTATTGGTGGCCAGGTTCCTCGCGGAAAGTACCCTAAGGCAGCATTATCCAGACGATGCGGTGTTGTGCGCGTCATGGCTCGCGGCAAGTGTCAACGCTATTGCGCCCGACAGGTTTCGCCGTGGTCTGGGCTCGGATCTCAACATCGAGTTGCTTGAGCTGCTGCGTCGCATCGATCTGGCGCCGTTCATCGTCAATCGAGGTGGCGTTGAACGTGTTGATCTCAACCGGTTCTTCGCCAATCACCCAAACTTCGCATCGGGAACCAGGCTTCAGCTCTTCTTCGCAGATGTGGTTACCGAAACATCATCGGCATTGTTTCGCCTCGAAGGCGGAATCGATCAGATTGCCCTCCGTTTGTCGGCGCAGTTACGTGGTCCGATCCACAGGGGGAGCCGGGTCACCGGCCTGCATGTTGTGCGCGATGGAGTGCTCCTAGAGACACATAGCGGGCCGAAGACCGAGTTGATCCGACGTGATTGCGTCCTGTGCACGGTGCCGTTCTCTGTTCTACGCAGAATTCGGCTGTCCGGTATGGGCACGGACAAGATGGCGGTGATCCGCGATATGCGTTACTGGGCGGCGACCAAGATAGCTCTGCATTGTCGTGAGGCCTTCTGGGAGCGCGACGGGATCAGCGGCGGAGGTTCGTTTACCGGCGGATTGGTACGCCAGACCTACTACCCACCTGTCGAGAGTGATCCTCGGCTGGGTGCGACCTTGTTGGCCAGCTACACAATTGGCCCGGACGCGGACTTGTTGGCGCTGATTCCGATGAAGCAACGCCTTGCGATGGTCCGTGCGGAACTCTGCAAGATTCATCCGGAACTTGGTCAGCCAAGCATGGTGTGCGGCGCGGTGACGAGGGCTTGGGGTGATGACCCACTGAGCATGGGCGCGGCTTCGGTTAGGTGGGGCAAGGATTCAGCTACGGCGGAGGAGGAGCGTGCGCTGGCGGCAGAGCCTCAGGGCGCTTTGTTTTTCGCCGGTGAACACTGCTCGTCTGTTCCCGCTTGGATCGAGGGCGCTGTGGAGTCGGGCTTGGAAGCCGTGAATCAGATCGACGCCTATATGCAGTCGGCCGGTGTGGGAGCCGTGGCTCGTGGCGGCGGCAGCGAGGGGGGTGCGGCGTGACCGCGGATGCAGAACGTTCGGTAGATGTGCTGATCGTCGGTGGTGGGCCAACAGGGCTGGCCATGGGGATGGAATTGCGATCGCGCGGTGTGGAGTTCGTGATCGTAGAGACCGGCGACGGTACGGTTACGCACCCGCGCGTCAGTGGCATCGGCCCGCGATCGATGGAATTGTTCCGCCGCTGGGGGGTGGCAGAGAAGATCCGCCAGTCTGGTTGGCCCGGCGACCATTCACTGGATTGTGCGTGGGTCACCAAGATCGGTGGCCATGAGTTGTTTCGAGTTCGTAGATTCACTATGGAGACGCGACCGGACTACCAACACACGCCAGAACCGGATGCGATCTGTCCGCAGCATTGGCTGGCTCCATTGCTTTACGCCGATCTCGGTGTCGCCCCCGCGGGTCCTATTTTGACGCGTACTCGGCTCGATAGCTTTGACCAGGACGAGGAAGGTGTGCGCGGCCGGGTCACAGACCTTGCGACGGGTGTGCAATCGGTAATCCACGCGCGATACATGGTCGCGTGTGACGGTACTTCTTCATACGTCAGGCAAGCATGCGGCATCTTGGCGCCGCCGTTGCATCGCACGAAGACATTTCGCAACATACTGTTCCGAGCGCCGAAGCTAGGAGTGCAGCTGGGGGAGGCTGCCGCCGGCTTCTATTACTTGATGATGTCCTCCGCGCTGAGATTCCCTGTTCGAGCTCTTGACGGGAAGGAGCTCTATCGATTGACCGTCGGGCTGCAGGGTGACCGGGAGGCGATGGATGACGCTAATGCGTTGGTAAAGAAAGCAATTGCGTTCAGCACTCCGATCGAGGTCTTGTCCGACAACGAGTGGCATCTGGTGCATCGCGTAGCCGAGAGCTTCCGTCACGGCAGAGTGTTCTTGGTCGGCGATGCTGCACACACACTGTCGCCATCAGGCGGTTTCGGCATGAATACCGGAATCTGTGGCGCTGCGGACCTTGGCTGGAAACTGGCCGCGACATTGGATGGATGGGCCGGGCCCCACCTGCTCGATAGTTATGCCGTTGAGCGTAGGCCGGTCGCGCTCAGGGGGGTGGAGGAGGCCAACCACAATCTCGTCCGGGCCATGGCACGTAAGGTTCCGGACGGGCTCGGGGACGATTCAACACACGGTGAGTGGTTGCGTGCCCGTGTTCGGGACGCACTTGCCGACAGCGGGGTTGCCAGGGAGTTCGACGCCCCCGATATCCATCTTGGTTTCCGATATGAGAACTCTCCGTTGGTGATTGCAGACTCAGAAGTGTGCCCCGCAGTGCATTCAGTTTCCGGCGTAGACGATATGCGGCCCAGCGCTCGGCCCGGATCACGCGCTCCGCACGCCTGGCTGGCGCCGGGAGTTTCGACACTGGATCTGTTTGGCAATGGATTCGTATTGTTGTGTTTTGCGACATCGAGTCGAATTCGACGGCTGGAAAGGGCGTTCGCAGATAAGGGTGTCCCGTTGACTGTGGTCGCTGAGAGGCAGCGGGATATCGCCGAACTTTATGCGCGGCGATTCGTTCTCGTCAGACCAGACGGGCACGTCGCCTGGCGCGGGGAGCGGCCGCCGGTGAATCCAGAGGAGCTTGTCGAACGAGTACGAGGCGGCTACTCGAGATGAGCGACATGGCGAATTGTGACGCGTTGCCGCCATTCACGTTAACCGGCTGGGCGGGGGCCGACGTCGCGAATCCTTACCCGGTGTATCGGCGCTACCGCGATGTGGCAACGATCCACCGCGGCGCAGATGGGACACACTATCTACTCGGCTACGAAGAGGTGACGAAGGTTCTCTCTAGCAGGAGTTTTGGGCGCCGCGCGGCTGCAGCGGGTCATTCCGGGGCCGGTGGTCTGGTCCCGGCGGAGTGCGTCGCCCTGCGGAATATGGTCGAGAACTGGCTGGTGTTTCTCGACCCGCCCCGTCACACCGAATTGAGGTCAGTACTCGCTGCGCGGTTCTCTCCGGCGGTAGTCTCGGGGCTACGGCGACGAATTGCTGAGATTGCTGTCTCGTTGCTTTCACCCTGTGCCGATGAAATGGAATTCGATCTGGTAGAGGCCTTTTCGGCGCCTTTACCGATTCTGGTGATCTCGGAATTGCTAGGTGTACCAACATCGGACTGGAAGTGGTTACGAGACAGAGTAATAGCGATTCAGGCTGCGAGCAGTAGTCGAAGGTTCGCGAGTGGCGCTGAGATGTTCCGGCTTGCTGACACCGCGGCCGCGGAACTTACTGGGTACTTTCTGTCACTTGCGACGCGGCGGCGGCGAGCACCCAAAGATGACCTGGTGTCGATGATGGCATCGGACGACGCGCTTTCTGTCGATGAAATCATCTCCAGCTGTGTACATCTCATGTCAGCCGGGCACGAAACGACGACGAACATACTCGGCAAGGCGGTCCTGGCTATCGGCGCAGATCGCGGGGTGCTGAGCCTGCTACGGGCTTCGGCGCGTGTCCCGACCTCTGCGGTCGAGGAGCTGGTTCGATTCGATGGACCGGTGCAGTCGGTTACTCGGTGGGCGTACCGAGACGTGCGCTTGGCTGGGCGCAACATTCCGCGCGGCACTCGGGTGGTGGCCGTACTGGGTGCGGCCAATCGTGATCCCGCACGTTTTGCTGATCCGGATGTTCTGCGCCTCGATCGCGGCGCAGGGTGCGGTGTTGGGTTTGGGCACGGAATTCACTATTGCCTCGGTGCCGCACTTGCGCGTGCCGAGATTGAGATCGGCCTCGGTCTGCTGCTTGACGTTCTCGGCGAGTTCACCGTCGAAAGAACGGAGTACCCAAGCGACATGGTTTTTCACGGCCCGTCCTCACTTGTGCTCCGACGTGGTGGCCGCTCGCCGTAGGTCTTGACCGGCTCGGAGCAGCACCCCGTCGAGATGACCCAACACCTGCGTGATCGTATTCCAGTTGAATGGATCGACGATGGCTGCGATATGTCCGTCTGGGCGCACGAGGACCAGCTTGGGGTGCTTGGTAACCCGATATGCGCGGCATACCTCGGTTTCGTTTCCGGTAAGTACATGCGTCTTGACTTCGGCGGTGTATCGAGCCGTCAGGAGGCGAGTCAGGTGACTGGCTTGAGATGGATCGATGGCTCCGATCAGGAGAGCGTGATAGTTCGGTGAATGAGTAAGCGCCATGACACTGCGGGCTGACCCCCGGGATTTCACGAGAGTCGCATACGGTGCCCGATCCCCGGGGTGGGGGCCGCATCCGGAGGAGCCCGAGCGATCGACAGCAGTACTGGCTCGGTAGGTGATCCATAACTGAGAGAACATGTCGAAGAATAGTTTGCGCACCGGCGGCAAGCGGCAGACCATGCCGATTGCCCGAGTTGCCACGTGTGTTCGCATCCACAACGCCATGGGACTGGTCGATGTCTCTAGCTTGAATCCCATATCCGTTCGAGCCAACACGACGGCGGCGACCGGGCGACGTTCGGTTTCATAGGTTTCCAGCAGCGAATCCGGTGCCTCGCCGTTGACAACCTGTGCAAGCTTCCACCCGAGGTTCACCGCATCGCCGACCGCGAGGTTGAGCCCTTGGCCGCCGGCAGGGTTGTGAATATGGGCGGCGTCCCCGACGAGAAAGGACCGGTTGACACGGAAATGCTTGCTGATGCGACTATGAAATCGAAACATGGCTGCCCACACGATATTCTGCAGCTTCGCGTCGACCGAGAAGTAGGACTCGAACCAGCGTTGTAGGTCGCTATCGTCGAGTCTCGCATAGGGATCGTGTGACAGGTTCTCGGCGTTCGGCCCGTGGTGAAAGTCTGGGGGTACCACACCGAAGAGTCGGTAGCGCCCACTCGAGAGTGGAAGCACCCCAACGAATCCGCCACGCGTGAGGTTCAGACGCATCTTCCGGATACCAAGGTCGACGTGCAGGTCGACATCGGCGAGAAGCCCCTTCTGTGTGTATGTCTCGCCATGAAATTCCTGCCCGGTAAGACGTCGGATTGTGCTGCTAGCCCCGTCAGCGCCGACAAGCCAGCGAGTACACACACTGCCGGCACCCGTGGGTCCCTGAATGCGCACGCGTACGCCGTCGGCGGTCTCGGCGATATTGTCTACGCCACAGCCCCATTCAACCTGTGTGTCATATCTGGCAAGCGCGGAGACCAGAAGTCTCTCGGTCTCGAACTGTTCTAGGGCAAGTGCAAAGGGGAACCTGGTCCATGCCGCTGTTCCAGCGCCGGCTAAAGGGAGCTCGCCCACGTGCCGACCGTTCTCGTGAATGGCTACATGAGTTATCGGCAGGCCGCTGGCAACGGCTTGCTCGGCGACGCCGAGACGGTCGAAGTGCTCCAGTGTGCGGGCGTGCACGATGGTTGCACGAGATTCCTGGACGGGCCCGGGCTTTCGATCGATGACCCGTACTCGCACTCCGTGCTGCAACAGCAGCAGGGCGGTACATAGTCCGCTCGGGCCTGCCCCCACGACGAGAACTTCACAGTCATAGCCAGTTTCCATAGTTGATTTCACCCATTGAACCTGTTGTGTAGTAAGGGGATTCTTGCGGCATTTGCAAGTATTCCTACGGTTTCCCGCGCGCTCATCCTGCGTGTAGAGCCATACACACCACGCATACGCATAGTTTCCATCGCGATGGGGCTCAGCTCAGTGCCGCCGGATGATGCCGGAAGTACCTTCGCGGTATGACCGCTGGTAATCCCGAGGAATTGATGACCGATGAAACCCCGTACTTCGATGACCTCGCCGAGATGTACGAGAGTTTCACGGCGGTAAGGGACGCACGTACCAGTCCGGTTCGTACCTGGCTTGTCGAACATCTGCCCGCGGGTAGCCGCGCGCTCGACGTTGGCTGTGGTACCGGCAACAACTGTGTGATGCTGGCCGAGCATTACGACGATGTGGTGGGTGTGGATGTGGCCCAGCGCATGCTCGATTTAGCGTCTGCCAAAGAGAGCCGAGTGCCGATCCGGTATGAATGCCGCAGCGCGCTCGAGCTGTCCCCAGATGTTGATGGCCGATTCGATCTGGTGATGTCGGTCAACACGGTCTTCCACATGGGGTCGGCGGCCACAGTGCTTCCGCGACTACGTGAACTTGTCGCGCCCGGTGGACGATTGTTGATTGTCGATGTCACACGTCCTGATGGCGAGGCGGACACCGGTGCCGCACACTCCTATGCCTTCGACAATGCCCGCATCGTCTATGAGGCGTCAGGAAGCGCAGAACTGGCGGCCTCGGCCTTGCGCATGATGCTCCAACCGCGGTGGCTGGAAATGAGATCAGTGATTACGCCCCAAACTGTTTCGGAGTTTCTCCGCGACTACACCGCTGCGCTACCTGGTGTGCGCATCACTCATGACTTGATCCCCACTCTGACCGCTGCTGCCTGGGACGCGGCCTGAGATCCGGAACGGACCATACCGAAATGAGCGTGTTGAACCTGCCGAGAGTGCATTTCGCGGGTGTCGCCGTGACCCGCCTGCCGACCGGACCGCGCAGCGGTCTGCTGGATCTCGCTACCAACCGACCGCTCACAGTTGACGGTCCGTTTCCACTTGACCGGTCTGCTGGCGAATACGACGAGTTACTGGAAGCCGCCGGGAGTCGTTTCGATCACTCGGGCGCGTTGACGCCCGGCGGTCCTTTCCACACCGTGAAGGGATGGAATTTCGGTGGGAATGGACATTTTTGGATCGACGCAAAGGTGGTCTCCTGCGAGCGTGTGGCGGGGGTGGTCGATACGGATGACTTGCTCGTCGGGCGAGACGTGGATTTCTGGGGACATTACTGTGAATACACGGCGAGCACTGCCAATCGCGCACGGGTTTTCGATGTAGATCCTTCGTCAAACTGGACCACCACACTGATGATTGGCCAGTTGACCCTTGGTCGCCTCGGCCGCTCCCATGATGTCGGCTATCTGTTGACCGGGGACGTAAATGGGTACTGCCCGCCGCGCTGGCAGAACGCCCGCCACTTCCCTGGAGGCGGAGATCATCCACTGGCGCAGTGGTTCCGACGCTCGATGCTGTTCCAGTTCGCGATAAGCCGAGACGAGGGTTTGCAATGGCTGGAAGGCGCTGGAGCGTCGCCGGCCCTCGCAGCGCTGCGTGAACTGATCGATTCTGATGCGGCAGACGGCATCGTGGTCCAGTTCGCACTGACCGGAATGGCGGCTCCCGTTGCTGCCGATTCGCCCGATCGGTGGGGGCTACGCGGAACTATAGGTCCCTGGTGGGCCACGGAACTGCGCACCTACCCCGCGGGCCGATTGCTTACCCCGCGATCGAAAGCATCTGTTGGCGAGGATGTCTCGACACATGTGGCGAGCGTCCAGGTAACGGACTCAGAGGTGACAATGAACTTGATTACCGCGATCCCCGCCGTAGGTCAAGGGGCGCGAGACGGCCGCACACCCGTAACCCACGTAGACCAATTGATCGACGTGGGGGATCTGGAACTGCAGACGGCCGTGGGCGAAGTCATCGCCGTAGTGCCGCGAAGTGCGTATCTCGACAACAGCTATCACCTGACCTCTGGGATTCTCACGGTACCGAGAATTGATAAACGCCAGGGGAACCCGGCCGCAGCCTTGTGCCTTACCGCATCCGGCCGGGTGCTACTGGAAGAGGCTGAAACGGTGGTGCAGTCCGATGAAGCGAGCTTGTTCCTCGAACATCCGAACGCACGCACCGGCGAGGACTTCACCGTCGATGTCTCCGTGCGTTCCTACGTCAGGGGTGAGCCCGCAGCCGTCAGGGCGATACGCGTCCGGCAATTCTTCAACCCTCGTGCATTACCACTGGATTCGGTTGCGCAAGCGCCTGGAGCACGTCCTGAAGACGTGATGATCGTCGCCCTGCGTGGGTTAGACACGGTCGAATACGCGAGGGACGTCACCGTGAGCACAAATGCCGATGGGCTAGGGGCCGTTGTGGTGAAGGGCGTTCGCGCCGGCACCACCCGGGTGCTGCTGCAGCCTGAAGGATCGTTACCGCCTGAAGCGGACGGTGCATGCGCCGCGTACGATAACGATGACGAACTGCGTTATTGGCCTGCCGCAGGCAGTATTTCAGTGCGGGTGCTCCCGAACCGATGGTACCTGGACGAGTTGGACGATAGCGAAATCAGATTTGACCTCCTTTACCAGGAGGTGTTCGCCTATTACGAGCTGATGTACTCGTTCATGCGGACGGACGTATTGAGCCTGGCCGATGAGTTCAAGGTCGAGCCGTATGCCCGGCTCATCTGGCATGTCAGTGATCCGGTACACCGCGACAGAACCTATTTCATGCCGTCGACTCGCGATATCAGTGCGCCTCAACTCCGTCTGTTGCAGAGGTATTTCCTCGCATGTGAAGCACGGCGACAAACCCCGCCGATGCCTACTCCGCGTCGCCCTCCAGTCGAGGCGATCACGACACGTGGTGAGCTGCACGTCGCCCTAGATCAGGTGTTGTCGATCGAACTGGCTGTGATGATCCAGTACCTCTATGCGGCCTACTCGATTCCGACGCATGATGCTGCAAAATGCTATGTGAATGAAGGGATTTGGACAGTAGATCAGTCCGTTCTGGCGTGCGGCGACGGACCGGGCACACTGATCAACGGATACCGCGGACTCCTCATGAATGTGGCAAGAGAGGAGATGATTCACTTCCTCGCCATAAACAACATCCGCATGGCGGTGGGGCTTCCGTTTCAGGTACCGAGGTTGGATTTTGGGCGTCTCAACGGCAGCCTCTGGACTCCACTGGAATTCTCCCTCGAACCATTCGGGCTCGCGGCGGTGGAGCGGTTTGTGGAACTCGAGCGGCCCCACGAGCTGGCGCCCGGTCTGGTGGGTGACCGTCCCACCGCGCGCAGGCCGTATCGGTACGGCTCGCTGAGCGAGCTTTACGCCGCGATCCGAGCCGGACTTCAACAAGTGCCGGATGCGTTGGTGGCCAAGAAGTATCAAGGTGGTGGGGGGCACCATCTCTTCATGCGTGAGTCCGTCAACGCAATTCACCCTGATTACCAGTTGGAAGTGGACGATGTCGCCAGTGCGGTCTTCGCGATCGATTTCGTCACCGAGCACGGAGAGGGGGGAAAGATCGCGTCGCCGAAGACGGACGATGAGTCCCACTTCCAGACATTCCTCAGGATTTCCGGTTCTCTGGCCAAGGAACGCATGAATACCCCACTCGAAGAGCATATTCCCTGGGACCCGGCATATCCGGTGCTGCGTAACCCAACGTTGCATACGGTAGATGCCGCCAGGTGTCATGTGACCAATGCGCCCGCGCGGGACGCCATGACGGTGTTCAACCGTTCGTATCAGTTGGCCGCGCAACTCATGGTCCAACATTTTGGCTACTGCCCCGCGGGCAACTTGCGGCGATCTCCCTTGATGAACTGGGCCCTGGACATCATGGTTACCGTGTTGCGCCCATTGGGCGAGCTGATCGTCACCCTGCCATCCGGGCTGGCGGGGAGAACCGCAGGCCCGTCTTTCGAGCTGGAAAGGGAGCCGCGATACATACCGCGCCCGGAAATAGCGATGGCGTGCATGGCCCGTGAAGCAGACGAGATTGCCGAGCTGGCTCGCCACTGCCCTGGAATAACTCTTGTAGTGCCGGATGTTCTGGCCTTCTTAGGGGAACAGTTCCGGGCCTTCGTCAGGGACCAACACTGATGGATGCTCAGCATTTTCAGAGACTGGACCTCACTCGCGCGCAATCCGAGCAGTGGATGGCGGTGGATCCTGCCGATGGGTCGGCAGGCAACGTGGCGCATTGTGTGGAGCTCACCGGCGCCGTTGACTTTCAACTATTAGCGCAGGCATGCAATGACGAACTCGCGGCGTCTGGTGCCGGCTTGACGAGATTCTCTGAACGTGAGGACCGTCCGTACCAATGGCTATCGCCGGACTTAGATCGAGATCTGCTGTGGCTGGACCTTACCGAAGAGGAGAACCCGGTCGCTGCTGCGTATTCTTGGATGCGCGGCGATTACACCGAACCACTTGCCATGATGTGTAATCCGCTTACGCTGTGGGCGCTGATCAAGGTCGGACCGGATCACTACTTCTGGTACGTGCGATCGCACCACGCCGTGGTGGACGGCTATGGTGGCCTCGGAATCACGGCCCGGATCGCCGACGGCTACTCGGCGAGGACTCAAGGGGACGAGCCGGCTCCCTATGGCGGCCTCTCAGTACCAGAGCTCATCGCGCTGGAACAGGCATACACGAATTCTGAAGATTTCGAGCAGGACCGGGACTACTGGGTCGAGCGCACATCCGAGCTCAAAGTCGCTGTACACAATCGTGGGACCGGCGCGCACGGGCTATCGGAGCACCGCGCGCGGGATGGGCTCAGCGCGGACTTGAGCGTGCGCCTGGATACCGTCGCGGCGGCGGCGGGCACAAGCATCGCCAGGGTTCTGACGGCTGCGCTCTGCGGATTTGAGTCGGTGCTGTCGGGCCAGGAGACGGGCATCGTGGCACTCGCCGTGGCCGGTCGGCGGACCACGGCGCTGAAACTCTCCGGCGGGATGATCTCTAACGCGATACCGATCGGGCTCCACTGTGGATACCCGGTCACGAGAGACGGCTTGATCGAAGCAGCCATCACTGAGGTATCTACCGGCCTGCCGCACGCGCGTTACCGGTTTGAGGACATACGACGTGACGCCGGTGCGGTGGGCCAGGAGCGAAATGCGTTCGGGCCCACGGTCAACATCCTTTTGACCGACAACGTGGTGCGGCTGGGAGCGGCCGTGGGCAGGTACGAGATTCTCACCTCAGGAAATACTGAATACCTGCATTTCGACGTCTACCGTTCTGGGCCTGAGAATCTCATATTCATCAACCTGATCGGGAATGATGCCTTCTTCACCGCGGCGGACATCCGCGAGAGGCTCGATCGATGTATGAGATACCTGCACGAGTTCCTGAGTTCGCCAGGAGACACGCCGCTGGGCAAGATCGAGATGCTCGATGACGAGGAACGGCGCCTGGTACTCGCCTGGGGCGACGGCGACGAGTTCGCACGGGCGGCTGCTACATCCGAGAAGATGTCGCTCGCAGAGATTTTTGAAGAGCGGATGGCCGCTCACGTAGGCGAGGTGGCCGTACGCAGTGACGGTATTTCATGGACGTACCGGGAGTTCGCAAGTCGGGTCAATCGGCTGGCTCGACAGTTGATCGAACTGGGTGTCGGGCCCGACATCGTCGTTGCGGTCGCGATGGTGCGGTCGGTAGACATGTTGGTGAGTATGTATGCGGTGATCGTCGCCGGCGGGGCCTACCTGCCCATGGATCCGACATCGCCGGAAAATCGCAATTCACATATCGCAGAGGTCACCGCACCGCATCTCGTTCTTACCAGGAGTGGTGAGCCGCATATCCAGGGGTTACCGGCATCTGTCCCCGTGATCGCGATCGACAGGATTGACCTGTCGGAGTTCTCCGCGAGCCCGGTCTGCGATGCCGATCGCACTTGTTCACTTCGGCCAGGCCACCTTGCCTACATAATCTTCACTTCTGGTTCAACCGGACGGCCCAAGGGAGTAATGGTCGATCATGCCGCCATTGCCGCCCATCTGGGATGGATGCAGGCATGGTACGAATTGGGTTCCACCGATGTGGTACTGCACAAAACTCCGGCTACTTTCGATGTATCGGTTTGGGAGATGTTGTGGCCCATTCTGTTTGGGTCTCGAATAGTCATCGCCGATTCAGATAGGCATACCGATCATGCCTATCTGGAGACTCTCATCCGCACCGAGCAGATAACGATTATCCATTTCGTTCCTTCGGTTTTAGAGGTGTTCGTGGCCGAGGCCGGACTGTCGGCCTGCCGGGGCCTGAGGAGGATCATTTCGTCCGGTGAAGTACTGCCCGCCGATCTGGCAGGCCGGGTACGTGCGGCCGGTGTTGAGATACATAACCTTTACGGGCCCACGGAAACGGCCATTGATGTTACTTCGCAAGAAGTTTCGGTGACGGATACGGGCACGGTCCCGATTGGCGTGCCGGTCGCGGGTACCCGGGTCTTTGTACTGGATGGATGGCTGCGGCCGGTGCCGCCGGGAGTGGCGGGTGAATTGTACGTCGCCGGAATCCAACTGGCCCGCGGCTACGTCAACTGCCCGGGACTGACCGCACAGCGCTTCGTGGCCTGCCCCATGGCGGCCGGGGAACGGATGTACCGCACTGGTGACGTAGTGCGGTGGAATGCATTGGGGCAGCTGGAGTATCTGGGACGCCAGGATTTTCAGCTCAAGCTCCATGGAGTACGCATTGAACCGGGTGAGATAGAAACCGTTTTGACCGATCATCCTGCTGTCGACCGTGCAGTAGTGATTGCACACTCGGAAGGTCCGACGAAGGATCCCAGACTGGTGGGATACGTCTCGGCATCAGGCAATTTCGGCTCGGCGCACGAGCTCGATACGGTGCATCGTTGGCGTGATGTCTACGACGAGCTGTATGGCAATGGGACACCACATCAGTCGCAGCGATTGGGCTCAGGGGCCGAAGACGATTTCACGGGCTGGAACAGCAGCTACACCGGAGCACCGATCCCGTTGGATCAGATGCGTGAATGGCGCGACCTGACAGTGGACCGTATTCGCGCACTCAGCCCGCGGCGAGTGCTGGAGATCGGCGTTGGCTCGGGACTGATCTTGTCGAAGATCGCACCCCTGTGTGAGGTTTACTGCGGTTCGGATCTCTCTGCGGTGACCGTGGCGCGCCTCGAGGAGCGGCTGCGCGAAGTGAACGAGGTTTGGGCGAAGCGTGTCCATCTTATTGCCGGTGCGGCAGATGAATTGGGTGAGTACGTCACTGGATGCTTTGACACCGTCATACTTAACTCAGTAGTGCAGTATTTCCCCAGTGCCCTTTACCTGCGGCGCGTCATCGACGAGGCCCTGCGGACCCTCGCGCCAGGAGGAGCGCTGTTCCTGGGTGACATACGGAGTCTGAGATATCTGGAGGAGTTCGAGACCGGGGTTGAGTTGGCGCGGGGGAGTGACGGCGATCTCGACGGTGTACGTCGGCGCGTGCGGAGGCGATTGTCGAACCAGCATGAACTTTTGGTGGAACCGCACTTCTTCTCCGAGATTGCCCGTGAGTCCGCGGGTGCTGTCGAGCATGACATCCAGCTCAAGCGGGGCAGCTCGGTGAACGAACTTACTCGTTACAGATATGACGTGGTCCTGCATAAGATGCCTAAACCTACTGTGTCCGTGGAGAAGGCGGCCAACATTGAGTATGTCGACGTGGATGGGATCCGGGCGTTACTCCTGGGGCCAGGCGTGGAAACTGTCCGAGTGGAAGGTGTTCCGCATCGGGGGCTGTTGCCGGAGGTTCGCGTTGTCGATGAGCTCGCGAATAGTGCGAAAGATACAGCGGCACTGCACATTATAAGTAATAGGAGCGCGTGCGGACTGGCTGAAGGGCTGTTGCCGGACGATCTCCATGCCGTGGCGGCTGACTGCGGCTACTCCTGCGCCGTCACGTGGTCGGCGCGACGGGGTTGCATGGAGGCTGTTTTCGTGCCGACGTCCGCGCTGAATGGGCGATGTATCGTCCACGCCTACGTGCCTGGCGCATCGGGGCGCTCTGTTACACCCTCGTCGAACAAGCCTATGGCTGGTGTCTTGGCTGACGAGGTACGCGAGTTCGCTGGAGCACGGCTGCCCGAGTACATGGCGCCGTCGATGATCATGGTCCTCGATGAGTGGCCGTTGACCGCGTCCGGAAAGCTGGATCGAGCCGGATTGCCCGCTCCAATGATGGTGCAGAACACGTACCGTGCTCCGACATCCGACGCCGAGCGGGTCCTGGGCGGTGTATTTGCCGAAGTGCTCGGCGTGGATCGGGTGGGTATCGACGATGACTTCTTCGCACTTGGTGGAGACAGCATTCTCTCCACTCAGATCGTGGCACGGGCGCGCAGGCTCTCCATGGTGTTCGCATCTCGCGATGTACTTGAGAAGCGCACGGTAAAGCGGTTGGCTCAGTTCATAACTAGTGAGGCAACGGTTCCTGCTCTGCAAGAAGTATCCGGTGGAGGCGTCGGTGAGATGCCATTGTCGCCCGCGGCCCGATGGCTAATGGAGTTGGGAGGTAGCGGCTGCAGTCGTTTCCATTTGTCCACTCTCATCAGATTGCCTAGGGGTATCGATAGGAGCTCTCTTGTGTCAGTGCTTGGTGCGGTCATCCAGCGACATGACATGCTGCGGGCGCGGTTGTGCCGCGTGGAGGTTGGTTCCCAGCAGGAATGGCGCGTGATCGCGGGGGCGGCAGGCTCGATAGACGTTGACGCTTTGCTGAGCCGGGTCCAGGTCGAGTGTGATCGAGGCATCCCGAAAGACGTATGGGAAGCGGCGGTAGGCGAGTTGAACCCCTTCTCGGGTGCGGTAATTCGAGCAGTGTGGCTTGACTACGGATCTGATTGTGCGGGCAGCCTGTTGCTGGTGGTGCATCATCTGATTTTCGATGGAGTGTCATCACGGATCCTGATGGAGGACCTGGCGGCGGCGTGGGTGGATGTCGGGGCGGGACGACTGCCGGCCCCGGAGTCTGGCAGTACTTCGATGCGAACTTGGCTGCACGCCTTGTGCGTCGAGGCATACTCAGCGTCTCGCGTGGCGGAGCTTGCTATGTGGAAGTCGATGATCGAGGGACCAGACCCGCTGCCGGGGATCCGGGCGCTGGATCCGATGGTCGACACCACCTCGAAAATTCAGCGGGTGCAAACACTCATTGATGCCGATACGACTTCGGCAATTCTTGGTTCTGTGTCGGCAGGGTCGAAGACTCAGATTGGCGAGATTTTGGTAGCCGCATTGGCGGTTGCGGTGGCGCGGTGGCAGGGTCGTAGAGGCGTGGTGCTGCCTTCGGTACTTCTGCGGCTGGTAGGCCATGGCCGTGAGGAGCTAGCGGGGGCCGATTTATCGCGGACTGTCGGCTGGTTCAACTCGATATATCCATTGCGGATTGACTTATCCGGCATTGGTTTAGCGGAAGATCCAGTGGGTGTTCCCGACCTCGCCGCTGTGGTATGGGCCGTCGTCCAGCGGGTGCAAAGGGTCCCGGACGGCGGTGTTGGGTATGGGCTACTTCGGTATCTGAACCGAGATGCCGCACAGGAGTTGCCCGATGAAATGCCGGGCCGGATTTGCTTTAACTATCTTGGTCAAATACAGACCGACACAAAGGATGCGGGCGCATGGAAGCCAATTGTCGAGGGACTGTACGAATCCATGCCGGACCCGGGGCTACCGGCTGCTGCGGCCTTGGACATCACCGTGGTTGTGATCGACGGTCGAATGATTGGGGATTTCGGATTCCCCGCGTTGCTGTTTGAGGTGAGGGAGGTGCAGGAGCTGGCCGAATTGTGGGCCGAGGTTGTGTCCAGTTTGGTCGTAACGGTGAGTAATAGGTAACGAAGGGTACGAGTCTTTGTTCGATGAGTTGACAAGGTGCACAGCTGGGTTGAATTGCATGGCTGGTGACCTTCTTAACTTGCTGTAAGCCAGGCACCTGATTTTGCGATTACGGTTGATGATGGCCTCTTTCTGTAGGGTGGGGCGGATTGCAGCCTTGTTCTAGTTGCTTCAGATTGACCATGACAAGAGGTTGCGATGGAGAAGGTTAGATGGAGTTCACAGTCGTTACGGCCGCTGCGCGGTCGCAACGATCATGTAAGGCGCATCGTCGACATACTCGATGCTGCGGCAAAGACACGGCGTTGCAAGATACTTCTGTTGGAGTCGCCGGTCGGCAGCGGCAAGAGTCGGCTACTGATCGAGTCGATGTTGTTAGCCGACCGCCGTGGTTTCGCTGTGATCGACGGGCTCCCGGAAAAGCCGCGCGTCATGACGTCGTCGATGACACGGGCCTGTCAGCTCGAGTCTCAAATCAAAGATCTGCTTAGGCGGGGACCAGTTTTGGTGGCCATCGACGATCTCCAATGGGTCGATACCCAGAGCGTGGAAGTGCTGCTGGGTTTGGTTGATAGGTTTGCCGGCGTCCCGTTGGTGTGGGAATTCGCGCTGAGGCCAGGCGGTTTGGATGATCTAGGCGGATACTTCTTCAAAGCGATGAGCCGAGACGGGCGGGCTGAGTGGCTCCCGCCACTGGGTGCGCTATCCGAGTCGGCGATTGCCGAAGTTGTCGCTGATCTGCTGCAGGCGCAACCCAGTCAGGATCTGGTCAGATTGTGCGAGTGCTTTGATGCCACTCCGCAGGTCACGGTCCAACTGGTTGAGGGCTTGAAAGAGGACGGTGCGATCGAGGTCAATGACGGTGTTGCGAGGCTGAGGCCCGAGAAGCCTGATCCCTTTGCAGGTGAAACTATCGCGGCACCAGCATGTTTGGCATCTCTGATGTCAGATCGACTTTCTAGGCTGCGGGGAGTAAGTCGGGAGACATTGCAAGTGGCTGCCGTTCTGGGCCGGGTTTTCTGCCCGGAGGACCTGTCGGAGATGCTCGGATGTTCTCCCGCGGAGTTGGTGGCGCCGCTGTCGGAGGCCGTAGCCACAGGTTCGCTGGTCGCTCAAGCCGTGGACTTCGCCTTTCCGCATGATCTGATACGGCGCGCCGTGCTGGGAAGCGTGCCGACTCCTTTGGTGCCGCTACTGCACCGTCAAGCAGCGGCCATGCTGGTCGAGCGTAACGGTGGACATACCGAGAGGTCTGCTGTGCATTTGTTGCACGGACACGCGAACGATGCGGAGGCGGTTGGGATCATCGCCCGGATCGCTGAACGGTTGATGTCGGTTGCACCCGAGTCGGCGGCGGCCTTGGCGCTGCGCGGAATGGAGAAGGCGCCGAAGGGTAGTCGTGTGCACCTAAGGATGGCGGGCATTGCGGTGGTCGGATTGCTTCGGTCCGGGAGCCTTGCTCGAGCGGCTGAAATCGCTGAGCAGGTCATGCGTGACCCGTGGGAGGGATCTGGCGCGATGGTTGACCGGGTTCGGGCCGGGCTGATTACGGTGATGGCGCTGCGTGGCGAGACGGACGGAGCGTTTGTGCTGGCGTCGAATTCACAAGGTCCTGCGCAAGGGCGTGCCGTGCGCCGTACCCAGCTGGTGCGGCTTGCTCTTTCGTTCTTTTCGCATATCGAGACCGTCGAGACAACCGCCGAGGGGATCCTTTCCGATCCGACCTCGTGCCCTGCCTCTATGACGATGGCGGCGATGTCAATACGTGCCACGGTGTCCTGGCGCCGGGGCAAGGTCTCCGATGCGTTGTGTGCGATCGAAGAGTCGGTTGACCTGTGGCAACGGCAATCTGGGGATTCCTTTGACTCCTACCCGCTGTGGCAGAAGGCTTGGATGTTGTTGAAGATGCAGGAATTGGACGCCGCCGATAGCGCGATCGAGGCCCTTGGCAGGGGAATCGAGTCGAGCAAGACCGAAGTGTTGGTCCCGGTGTATTTGTCGCTGCGTGGATGGTGTCGACTTGCCAGGGGTGATATAGCAGGAGCGGAAGCGGATGGTTCCGATGCATTGAGTTTGTGTTATCGCTACCGGATGCAATTGCCCGTTCCGTGGCTGCATGCATTCTTGGCATGGACCGCGCTGCGCCGTGGCGAGCTTGGGTCGGCATCAGAGTGCGTGCAACGCCTCGACGAGTGTCTTCCGCACAATCGTCAACATCCATTGTGGGGGCTGCGCTGCCTGATTCGTGCTCAGGTCAATGCGGCCGGCGGTGAGCCCGGGACCGCGCTGAGAGCTCTGCTTGACGCTGGCGACAGCCTGGAGCTGATGCTCGCAGACCCTGCGTCTGCCGCGTGGTGCGTGCGGCTGGCGCGGAGTGTCGGGCACGAATCTTTCGCTCGGGACGTAGTGCGGACCTCCCGGATGATCAGCGAGATGAACCCGGATCAGCCATTCCTGGCGGTAGTTGCGGACCATTGCCGGGCCCTGATGGAGCGCGATGCGATTGCCGTCAAATCACTTGCGGCCCAATACAAAGATCCTTGGGTTCAAGCCTCGGCGAAAGAGGACCTCGGTGTGTTGCTGGCAGAAGTGGATCGCGCGACCGCTGTATCTGAACTCAGTGCCGCGATGGCGGGCTATGTAGAGCTGGGCGCGGACTGGGACGCTGCCCGGGTACGGCATCGGCTGCGCGATCTCGGTGTCCGGCGTCGGCACTGGAGTCATACGACGCGTGCATCTACGGGGTGGGCGAGTCTGACCATTGCTGAGGAGAAAGTGGCGCGTCTGGCTGCCGGCGGTCTCACCAATCGTCAGGTTGCGCGAGAGCTCTTCATCTCTGCCCACACCGTGGGGTTCCATCTACGCCAGATATACCGCAAGCTGGAGATTCGGTCGCGGGTGGATCTGGCAAGAATCGCGCCACCACCTGATGTATGCGAATTGTTAGGGAGCGATCGGGGTGAAGGATGATCTCTGATCCACGCGCACGTGGTGGAGTAGCGCGGGCCGGTGCACTTGTTGTCGCAATCGTCGTACTGATCGCGGCTGTAGCGTGTGTCTCACCAGGTCAGCGTTCGGGGAGGCCGACCATCACAGGTGATGGATCAATGGTTACTTTCCCTGTCGCGGAAGGCGTTTTGCAGTTAGATCTGAGGGACCTCCGGGTGAGCGGAGCGGCGGAGCTTTCGCGCCCGACCGCGACACGTATCGGAGTGCCGGGTGCAGTTCGGATAGACGATCGAGGTTCCGTGAACTGGAGCTATCCAGACAGCGGATTCACGTTCACCGCGGCTGTCCGCGATGGCGGCCTCGCTATCGATGTGAGGAGTGACCGAGATCAGAACCTGGCATGGCCCATTACCGGTGCCGATGCCACTGAAGTGCAATTGCCTCTTGGGGACGGCGTGAGCATCCCGATTCACGATCGCATCTGGACCAAACCCGAGGTGGGCATCGTGGGCGACCATTCCATGCAGGAACTGGCCATGCCAATCTTGGGCTACTCCTACATGGGCGCCGGGGTCAGCTATGCGGTACCCACGGACCTGGGTTCGACGCTGACGTTGGACTCCAATTTCGTTGGCACGGTGTCACACACATTCAGCGCGAGCCGGGGCACTCAGAATTATTCCGTATTCATGGCGATAACCGATGGATCGCCGACGGCCGCGGCGAGGAACTACCGCACGTTGCTCCAAGCGGACCACAAGTTCGTCACCCTGGCCGACAAGATTCAGGCTAATCCCGACGTACAAAAGCTCATCGGCGCATTCCACGCATACACGTGGGCGGGCGGGCGTCGAGCTGAAACTGTCCAGCGACTGCGTGCGTTGGGGGTACGGCGAATGTGGCTCGGATATGACGACGATGGGGACCCACCGGTGAATTCCGCAGCTGTCCAGGCAGCGAAAGACGCCGGGTATCTGGTGGGGCCCTATGTGTCCTTTGACAATGCCCAAGACCCGGCCGGGGAGATCGACAATCCTGGGTCGCGCTGGCCGGCGGGTATCTATCCCGATGCCTGTGTCCACACTGCAAAAGGAAAGACGGTCAACGGCTTTCAAGAACGTGGCTGTTACCTCAGCTCGCAGGCCCTGGCCCAGATGCCCGACCTCGCGCAAGCGCGAGTTCGGTCACGCACGGCCAACGGTGCGAACAGCGTCTTTGTGGACGTCGACGCGACCGGTACGACATTCGATGACTACACGCCGAGCCACCCGATGACACAAGCTCAGGATCGGCAAAACCGCGTGAAACGGCTCGATGAGATTGGCAAACAGTATGTGCTGGGTTCCGAAACGGTTGGCTCATGGGCCTCCAGCGCCGTCGCGTTCAGCCACGGATCCAGCACACCCATCATTTCCGCCCTGTGGCCTCTCGAGCGAGACAAAGGAACCTGGGGAGAGTATTGGGGCGAAGAGGGGCCTCAGTTCTTCTTCAAGCAAGTCCAGCTCCCACCGGTACTGCATGACACGATGTTCAATCCGAAGTATCGAATTCCGCTGTATGAAAGCGTGTTTCACGACTCATTGGTCAGCACTGATAGGTGGGAGTTGCCGTTCAACAAATTTCCTGCCGAGAAGCGGAGTCGGGCGCTTTTAGCGCTGCTCAATCTGGCTCCGATGATGTACGCGCTGAATACGGACACTCTCGACCGTGAAGGGCCTGATTTGGCGGCCCTGCAGAAGTTCTATTCCAAGCTAAGCGATATCGCGGGGACTGAGCCCATGTCCATGTTCGAGTGGCTCACTCCGGATCGACTCGTGCAGCGGACCGTTTTCGGGGACAAGAAGCTCACTGTCACTGCCAATTTTGGTGATGTGCCCTACGCCGATGTTGCACCGGGTTGTGTGGCGGCAGACCCGGGTGGCGTCTTCTGTATGTGAACTCCTCACGCGGGGTATGAGGGCAGAACCTTTTCCCAGCTTTCGATTTCGCCACGTATCGGACGAAAGATGGGATGCGGGCGCAGTCTCGACTGGTTATCGGCGGCGAGAAATGCCGGATCGCGTTGCGTCAGTTTGGTGTCCAGCAGCCATCGTTCGTAGACCAGCTGTCCGCGATGAACATCGATCAACGGTTCGAGCGCGGCGTCGGGCACGCCGATCAGTTCGCGGTTGAACCGATAACCGCGCCGGTCGGCCTCCTCGGCCAGGCCCACCAGGTATGCGCCGATCCCGTCGAGTGGTAGTTCCAACGATGCGAACCGGTGCAGCTGCGGATGGTTACGGTATCCGCGCGTGCGACCTTGCAGCACCTTTTGGGCCAGGAGCGTTTCCCGCCAGCACGCGACCAGCCCCCTGGCATCGAGGTTGCACGGATGTAGAGACCACAGTCGCATGTCTTCTCTGTACCCGAAGACAGCGGCGCGGGCCATACAGGTACCGCGTGGGCGGTCCTACAGATTCACCAACTCACGCGACCGCTGCCACAGCTCTTCCTGTGCTTGCTGGTTTGAACGGATCCGGACGGCGGGCAACACGCCGAGGCCTGGGGTCGAGGTGAAGAACTGTCCGCTGACTGTCGTGAGGTCATCATCGAGCACCAACCGGATGCCCATCCGGGCTCCCTGATCGGGGCGCCGCACGAACGGTGTGCGTGAGGCCAGGCTTGCTGCGGTGGTCAGGATGCGGCTGTCTCGAACCAGCCCGCTCGAGACCACGCCCGGGCAAAAGCAATTGGCCGTGACGCCGGTGCCCTCCAACCGCCGCGCGAGTTCCTGGGTGAACAAGATGTTCATCAGTTTGGACTGTCCGTACCGGATCTCGGAGCCGATCGCGTTGTAGGGGCGTGGCTCTGCGAATCGGTCCAGGTCGATGCGCGGCCACGATCGGTGTGCCTCGGAGGCAGTGATGACAATGCGCGCCCGATCTGCGGCGATGATTGGCTCGAGCAGCAGGTTGGTCAACAAAAACGGCCCGAGGTGGTTGGTCGCCGTCATCAGATCAAAGCCGTCCACGCTGGGCTTGCTCGCTAGGGAGTGCATGCCTGCGTTGTTCACCAGGGTGTTGATCCGGGTGTGCGTCGCGGCGATCTCGCGGGCAGCCGCCCGCACCGAATCGAGGTCGGCAAGGTCGGCCTGGATGTACTCCGGTGCCGTGATCGCGCCATTCTCGGCGGCCAGTTCCCGGACAGTTTCAGCGGCCTTGTCGGGGTCCCTGGCCACCAGCGTCAGCAGGGCCCCGCGCCGAACCAGCGCCCGGGCGATCTCTTTCCCAATCCCATTGGTCGCACCGGTGATGACGATCCGCGAACCGGCGATGGGGCGATCTGGATACGTGCTCATGACCCTCCTCGGTGAGTGAACTCGCTGCATTCAAATACCGATAGCATGCGAATATTGTGAGCATCCCAACTGTGCACTGCCGTGTCAAGGGCGCTGATGGACACGCCGGGACGCTGCTCGCACAGGACGTCGTGCTGTCAGTGGCTCGCCGCGAGGGGCGAATGGTCGGCAAGGGTCCCGCAGGCAGCGTGGTGTGCGTGATTCTGGCGCCCCCTAAGGGGCGGCGAGGGGGCAATGCGCGAATAGCGTTGCTGTGCTTTAGATCCCGAATGTCAGCGTGATCTTGGCGCCCGGCTCAAGATGGGCTCCGGCCGCGGGGTCTTGTGTGACGATCCGGGATTTCTGCTGGGCGTCGTCGACGGGAACCTCTTTGGTCGTGACACTCACTCTGCCCAACTTGCGCAGAATCGGGCTCACGTCGGTCCACTGCAACCCGACCAGCTGGGGCATGACGCCCGGTTGAATCACCGGGGCGGTGGTACTCGATGGTCCTTCCTGAGTGGCGGGAGTCGAGCATCCTGTGAGCAGCCCCCCGGCGATGCAGATCGCGGCCACTATTCTCATCGAGTCCCTTCCCAATACTTCTGGCGCAGCAGTCCTTTGGCCAGCTTACCGGTGGGGGTGCGCGGAAGGGTATCGGTGAAGTCAAAGCTCCGGGGCACCTTGTATCGTGCGATCCGCTCGCGCAGGAACTCGGTGAGCTCGGCGGCGAGCGTCTCCTGATCTGCTGACGAGTCGGCGGGCTGCACCACGGCCTTGACCGACTCACCCATCTCGGCGTCGGGCACCCCGATGACGGCGACGTCTAGCACCGCGGGGTGTAGCGCCAGGGAATTCTCGATCTCCTGGGGATAGATGTTGACGCCCCCGGAGATGATCATGAACGCTTTGCGGTCGGTGAGAAACAGGAATCCGTCCTCGTCGACGTATCCGATATCACCCGTCGTCGTCCACGTGCTGTGCTCGGGATGGCAAGCACTACGGGTCTTTTCGTCGTCATTATGATACGCGAACGGCAGCTCGTCGCGTTCGAAGTACACCAGTCCGGCCTCGCCGGCCGGCAGTTCGGCACCCTCTTCGTTGCAGATATGCAGCACTCCGAGCGCGGGACTGCCGACCGAGCCCGGGCGTTTGAGCCAGTTCTCGCAGTCGATGAATGTGACGCCATTGCCCTCCGTCGACGAGTAGTACTCGTAGAGGATCGGTCCCCACCAGTCGATCATCGAATGCTTCACCTCGACAGGGCATGGCGCGGCGGCGTGGATTGCGACCTTCAGGGTGGAGACATCGTGCTGCTCACGGATTTCCCTGGGCAACTTGAGCATTCGCACGAACATCGTGGGCACCCATTGGCTGTGGGTGATGCGATACCGCTCGATCGCGGCCAGGGCGGCCTCGGGGTCGAAACGTTCCATCACCACCACGGTGCCGCCCATCGATTGTACGAAACCGGAGAAGCGCAACGGGGCTGCGTGATAGGTGGGAGCGGGGGACAGGTACACCGTGTCGGCGTCGAAGCCGTAGAGGTGCGCGAAGAGCATGGACAGCGGGTTGGGTTCGTCGACTTGCCGGTCTGCCAGCGGCACCTTGATTCCCTTGGGGCGTCCGGTGGTTCCCGAGGAATACAGCATGTCCGATCCTGCGGGCTGCGAGGGCAGCGGTTCGTGTGCGGCGCCGGTGAGGGCGTCTTCGTATGAGTCGTAGCCGGTCACATCTCCGCCAAAAGCCAGGCGCTGCTTCACCGCCGGGATATCCCCGAGAATCGCCGCCGCCTGCTCACGCACGCCGGCGGCGGCGACGAGTGCGGTGGACCCGGAGTCGTTGATGATGTAGCTGATTTCCGCCGGGGCCAGATGATGATTCACCGCGGTGACATAGAGGCCTGATCGCAGGGCGGCCCAGTACACGACAAACACCTCGGGGACGTTGTCGCTGAGCAGGGCAACATGATCGCCCGTGCGCAGCCCGCTGTCGTACCAATGCCGGGCCAGCCGTCGGGATTGCTCGTCCAATTCTCCGTAGGTGAGCGTGGTCCCGGAGCCAGCCATCACGACGGCGGGTTTGTCGGGGAACTGGGCAGCGTGGGTACCTGGATACACGGACGAGGACCTTCCGACGGCGTTGTCTGCGGGCGCCGTCGACTGTACTTGACAGGGTGTCAAGTTCGATGTCGCACCCCGCCTCGACTCAATACGAGCGGATGTCTTGTGAGCCCGGTGGCGTCGCACGAAGATTCTGGTCCGTGACCGACGAACAGCCCGGCGCCGCGGCACCCGCCGACGGCCAGCCCACGACCTCGCTCATCGCGCGCATCGGCGTCGACTGGTGGGCAACCATCATCGCCGGTGTGATCGCCCTACTCGCGGTGGCCAACGTGCTGCCCAAGATTCCGTGGTGACCCGATGACGTCAAAGGCCGAGACGCAGACCGTCGACGAGGCGTACGACGACGCCGAGGCGAGCTTCACTTCCACTCGTCCTCTCGACTATGTACCCGGCATCCTGCTGCTCATCGGTGTGGGCTTGCTGGGCAAGTACGCGCAGATCTGGTGGAAGGACCTGGCGAAGGCTCAGCACTGGACCGTCCCCGACATCGAATACGTGTTGTGGGCCATCGTGATCGGCCTGCTGATCACCAACACCATCGGGTTGCATCGCATCTTCCGGCCCGGCGTGCAGACGTATGAGTTCTGGCTCAAGATCGGCATCGTCGCGCTGGGTGCACGGTTCGTCCTGGGCGATGTCCTCAAATTGGGTGGCACCAGTCTGGTGCAGATCCTGATCGACATGACGGTCGCGGGCACCATCATTCTGCTGGCGGCCAAGTGGTTTGGTCTGAGCGGCAAACTGGGATCTCTGCTGGCCATCGGCACCTCGATCTGCGGGGTGTCGGCCATCATCGCGGCCAAAGGCGCTATCCGAGCCCGTAATTCGGATGTCAGCTACGCCATCGCCTCTATCCTTGCGCTCGGTGCGGTGGCGCTGTTCACTCTGCCCGCGATCGGCCACGGGCTCGGCCTGACCGACTACGAGTTCGGCCTGTGGGCGGGTCTGGCCGTTGACAACACCGCCGAGACCGTCGCCACCGGACGTCTCTACTCCGAGCATGCCGGTGATATCGCGACGGTGGTCAAATCCACGCGCAATGCGCTCATCGGATTCGTGGTGCTCGGGTTTGCGCTGTACTGGGCCGCCCGGGGCGAGGCCGACACCCTGGCACCGGGGATCAAGGCCAAGGCCGTGTTCGTCTGGGACAAGTTCCCGAAGTTCGTGCTGGGCTTTCTGGCGGTGTCCACCGTCGTCACGCTCGGATGGTTGACCAAGGGCCAAGTCAACAACCTCGTGAACGTCTCCAAGTGGGCATTTCTGCTGACTTTCGCCGGGGTGGGTCTGAACACCAACTTCCGCGAGATCGCCCGCAGCGGCTGGCGTCCGCTCGTGGTCGCGGTGATCGGTCTCGTGGTCGTGGCGGCGGTATCCCTGGGCCTGGTTCTGTTGACCTCGCGGGTGTTCGGGTGGGGAGCGCACGTATAGATCCGGAGGCATCGACGCACGGGCCGTCGTCACGCGCACGTAACCGGTGCGGACTGCACAGGCAACATTGCGTCAGCATCCTGTGCGTCGATGCCCACAGAAGTCGCTGATTCAGCAGATGTCGACGTAGTTCGCACAGGCGCGCCCGAATCGGGAGCCGCCGAGTACGAGAACGAGCCGGTCCCGCAACACTCGCGACGAAGTCTGATGTCCGTCGCCGCGGTGTGGCTCGGATTCCCGATGATCCTCACCTGCGCCGTGTTTGGCGGGCTCATCGTTTACTCGCTGGGTTTCTGGCGCGGGATGCTGGCGATCGCCTTGGGCAACGCGGTTCTGACCGGCTACGTCGGCGCGTTGAGCTATCTGGCAGGTAGGACGGGAAAGAACTTCGCGCTCACCGCGATCGGGACGTTCGGCCGACGGGGATACCGGGTGGTTTCTGCGTTCTTGGCCACCGTGGTGATCGGCTGGTTTGCGTTCCAGACCGGCCTCACCGGTTCGGTGCTGGCCGGCAGTGCCGGATGGGACGCGCGGTGGACGGCCTTGGCGGCGGGCATCGGTTACGTGGCGGTGACGCTGCTCGGTATCCGCGCGCTGTCAGTGATCGGCCTCATCGCCGCCCCGCTGTATCTGCTGCTGGGTGGGATGGCAATTGTTCTGGCTCTGCGTAATTCGACTTTCTCGGATGCCTTCGGCTACAGCGGAGGAGCGGGCGCGACCGCGATGAGTATGGGTGCCGCGGTAACGCTGGTGGTCGCCTGCTTCATCGACTCCGGGACCATGACGGCTGACTTCACGCGATGGTCGCTCAGTGGGCGACAAGGGTTTTGGGCGTCATTCGCGGCCTTCCCGGTTGGCAACGGCATTGCCATGGTGCTCGGTGGCGTGATGGTCGCTCTGGGTGCCGCACCCTCACCCGCGACGGACGGTGGCAATTTTCTTGGTGCGCTGATCGATGCCGGCGGTTGGCTGGTGCCGGTATCCATCGTGTTCGTCTTCGTCAACCTCGGATCGGTGTGCACCCATTGTCTGTACAACGGTGCGGTCGGGTGGAGCCAGCTCACCGGCCACAAGATGCGGCTGCTTGCCGTCCTGCTGGGTTCGGTGGGGGTGTTGTTGGCGGTGCTCGGGGTGTGGTCGCAGTTCGAGCAGTGGCTGACACTGTTGGGTGTGGTGGTTCCCCCGATAGGGACGGTGCTGATCATTGATCAGTTGGTATTGCCGCGACGTGGCATCGGTGTCCGCGACTCGGCGATCCGTTGGGAATCCTTCGGGGCGTGGGCGGCGGGCGCGGTGTCGGCGCTGGCCGCCCACCTATGGGCGCCCCAGCTTTCGGATGCCCTCGTCGGAATGGTGAGCGCCGCGATCGTCTTTCTGGCGGCACGCCGCATCGCCCAGCGGGGAGAGGCGGCATGACGGGGCAGGTCGACGCGCAGCCGTACCCGTGGCCGTTCGACGGTCCCGTGGACCCCGCACACACCGCCGTGTTGTGCATCGACTGGCAGGTCGACTTCTGCGGTCCCGGTGGGTACGTCGACACCATGGGATATGACCTGTCGCTGACGCGCGCGGGTCTGGAACCGACGGCCCGCGTGCTCGCGGCGGCACGCCCAGCCGGGATGACCATCATTCACACCCGTGAGGGCCACCGGCCGGATCTCTCGGACCTCCCGGCCAACAAACGGTGGCGGTCGGCCCGGATCGGTGCCGAGATAGGGGTGGCGGGGCCCTGCGGTCGAATCCTGGTGCAGGGGGAACCGGGCTGGCAGATTGTGCCGGAGGTCGCCCCGCTGCCGGGCGAACCCGTTATCGACAAGCCAGGCAAGGGTGCCTTCTATGCGACCGATCTCGATTTGGTGTTACGCACCCGCGGCATTCGGTACATCGTGCTGACGGGCATCACGACGGATGTCTGCGTGCACACCACCATGCGTGAGGCGAACGACCGGGGCTTCGAATGCCTCATCCTGTCCGACTGCACCGGCGCGACCGACCCCGGAAACCACGCGGCCGCGCTGAAGATGGTGACCATGCAAGGTGGCGTGTTCGGCGTGGTTGCGGACTCGAATCAGCTGCTCGCGGCGCTTTAGGCGCCCGCAGATCAGGGGGTCTTTACACCCAACGTCACGCGATAGGCGACGATGGAGGGGTGAACTGTCAGGAAGTGCGCGAGCAGCTGTCGGCGTGGGTCGACGGTGAGCAGGCGAGCGTCGCACGCAAGCGTCTGGATGAGCATGTGCTCTCCTGCGCGTCCTGCCGGGAATGGCTGGGGCGGGCGCGGGGGCTGGACCGTCAGTTCGCCTACGCGCGTTCAGCTCCGACCCACGACCTGACCGGACAGATCCTCGCTGCCGCAGCCGTCGAACCCCTCACCCGTACGGCCCGCTACGCGCACTGGGCCCGTCACAACATCAACCGGTGCGCATTGGTGCTCATCGGGCTGCTCCAGCTGGGCGTGGCCGGCATGCAGGTCGCCGGAATCGACTTCGGAATGGTGTCCTCCCATCACCACGGTGCGATGACCGGCGCGCACCTCATGAATGAATCCACCGCCTGGGTGGTGGCCCTTGGAGTCGCCATGGTGATCGCCGGTGTCCGTCCCGCCGCGGCGGCCGGTATGGCAACGGTGCTGGGCGCATTCGCGCTCGTACTCACCGGATACGTCATCAACGACGCCGTCAATGATCAGGTCACGTTGGCGCGCATCGTCAGTCACTCCCCGGTGCTACTCGGATTGATCTTCGCGCTGCTGGTCCTGCGCGACTACCGGGCCGGACGCACTCCGCCCAATCAGCACCGTGCCGTGTTCCTTGACGAAGTGGCTCCGGGGGAGCGGCATTTGCGCTCCGCCGGCGACTCAGCCAACTCAGCCGCCTGACACACCGGCCCGACGGCCGGCCACCAGCCCCCACACGAGGTCGATGGCCAGGAACATTGCCAGCGAGATTCCCAGCAGCGGTGTGAACCAACCAATCCCGATGACCACCACGGCAAGTGCTACCAGCTCCAGCGGTTTGAGGGCCAGCAGACCACCCCGCCTCGGCGGCACCGGCAGACGCCCGCTCCTGGTCGGACGCCTGCGCCACCACATCAGGTAGCCGCGTGTGATGACGGTGACGAGCCCAATCACAATGAGCGCCACCAATATCTGATTCGGGATTCCGAACAGGATGCCCATATGGCCGTCGATCGCCCATTCGGTCGACTTCTGCAGCAGCGACCAGTCGGAGAAGTTACTGCGCCCGGTGATCTCCCCGTTGGACGGGTTCACCGTGATGGTGTCCAGATACATCGGGATATCGCGCTTGCGCTCCGACACCAGCCAGGCCGTGTTCGCCTCCGGCGGCGGTGTCATCCACAGCGGGCCGCGCAGCCCTGCATCACGCACCGTCCGCAGCACCGTGTCGACGCCCGCCCGCGGCTCTCCAGACGATGCCGGGGCGGCGCCGTGATGTTCATGCCCGGTCATCGGCTTGGCGGCGGTCGGATCGAGCTCGGTGGACAGTGCTGGCCGGATGGCCTGGGTGATGTTGCCGATGTTGGTGCCGGCATACCGCGACCAGGTGAGCCCGGTCACCGAAAGCGCCACCAGCCCGACGACGATCCAGACCCCGACGGCGCCATGCCAGGTCAATCTGCGGCGGCGTGGGGTGGCGTCGCGATCGGGGAGCGCGATCCTGCTCAGCCGTGCGGTGCGACGGCGATAGCCGATCCACAGGAACAAACCACCGAGAGCCACCACCCACAACCAGCTGGCGGCGAGCTCGCTGTAGTTGCGCCCGAACGCGCCCAGATGCAGGTTCCGATGAAGTTCGTCGAACCAGGCACGCACCGGCAGCCACTCGCCGTACGTGGTCAACGTTCCCCGGATCTCGCCGCTGTAGGGGTCGACGAACACCGTGCGCGAGTAGTCGACGGGAACGTCCTCGGTCGCGAAGACGATCCGCGTGGTGTCGTCGGGTCGCGCGGGCGGGCGGATGGACGTCACGGTGCCGGCCGGTTGTGCCGCGGTCGCCGTCGCCACTTGTTGTGAGAGTGGCAGCTGTTGGGACCCGACGGAATCGACCTTGAGTTCGTGCCGGTACACGGCGCCGTCGACCTGCCCCACCAGCGCATAGGCAAGCCCGGTCAGCGCAGCGACCAGGAGGAATGGCCCGACGAGGAGCCCCGCATAGAAGTGCAGACGCAGTACGATCGGTGCGAATCGCCCCCACACGGTGTCGGGCTGGGACTCGCGAGCCTCGGGCCGATCCTCGGTATATGTCACGGGATATTGGTCGGATGAACCGGCTAAAGAGTTCCCACTGTTCACCCCTGAAGATCTACGACATAGAGTAGGACTCGTGGCCACCGGCACCGACGACGAGCAGCTGCTTGAGATTGCGCTGTCCGCCGGTCGTGGCGACAAATCCGCCCTCGAATCTCTGGTCAAGGCGACCCAATCCGACGTGTGGCGATTCGTCGCCTACCTGGCCGATACCGGCGTCGCCGACGACCTCACCCAGGAGACGTACCTGAGGGCACTGGGCGCACTCCCACGCTTCGCCGGACGGTCAACGGTGCGCACCTGGCTGCTGTCGATCGCCCGCCGCGTGGTGGCCGACCATATTCGACACCTGAAGTCCCGGCCGCGCATCGCGCACGGGGCTGATTTGGAAGAAGCCTCGCTGCGTCGCCCGACGCACCGGTTCGAGGAGTTGGTGGAGCTCAAGGCACTTCTGGCCGCGCTCGACGATGATCGGCGTGAGGCACTGGTGCTGACCCAGGTTGTCGGTTTGTCCTACGCGGAGACGGCCGACGTCTGTGGTTGTGCGATCGGCACCATTCGGTCCCGCGTGGCCCGTGCTCGCGATGAGCTCATCGGCTGGTCCGAGCCCGAAAATCTGACCGGCTAGCGCGACAGTCGCTCGGCGATCTCCTGGAGGTTGGCCTCCATTCCCACGCGCCAGTCCTGCAGGCGGCGGGACACGATGCGTGCTTCCTTGTCGGGCATGGCCTCGATCGCCGGTGTCAGTCCCGACGGGCCAGGACCGAGCCGACCCCATTGCCGGACGATCACGCCGTCGCTCGCCGGTTCCACCTCGAAACCCCAACTCGCCGCGTAGGTGCTGCCCTCAGAGAGCACGTTCCACACCCAACGGGACTCGGGCTCGACCTCGGTGATCACCGATACGGTGTCCCACTCGCTGCCGTCTCCGCCGTTGGTGCCCTTGAACCGCGCGCCGACCGCAACCTTGTCAGCGCCGTCCAGCCACTCGACGTTGATGAGCTCGCCCGTGCAGTAGGTGGGAAAGGAAATATCGGTGACGAGAGCCCAGGCCTCCGCCACGGTCCCCGACATCCGTTGTGACACTTCGATAGTGGGACAGTCACGGTATCGCATACGCTGATCCTACTTATGTGATGGAGGGCCGGATGCGTATTGGTGTGACGATCGAGCCGAGGTTGCCGGGCGCCGCCGACTTCGCGCAGCGTGCGGAGCAGTTGGGCGTCGCCTCGCTATGGGTGCCCGAGGTGTGGGGGTATGACGCCCTCACTGGCCTGGCCTACCTGGCCGCCTGTACCGAGACCATTGGGCTGGGAACCTTCGTGGTTCAGCTGGGGTCGCGATCACCGGCGATGCTGGCGACGTCGGCGCTGAGCATTCAACAACTCTCCGGCGGACGCTTCGTCCTGGGTGTGGGAGCTTCCGGGCCGCAGGTGATGGAGGGGTGGCATGGTGTGCGCTTCAGTAAGCCGGTGCGGACCACGCGGGAGACCATCGACATCGTCCGGATGGTGGCACGTGGGGAGCGGCTCGAGTACTCGGGTGAGGTATATACGCTGCCGCTGCCTGGTAGCAGGGGAAAACCCTTGAGGCCCATGGTGGCTCCACAGAATGTGCCTATCTATATCGCGGCTATGGGCCCGGCGAACCTGGCGCTCACCGGCGAGCTCGCCGACGGCTGGCTAGGCAACTCCTTCATCCCCGAGTTGGCCGAAGTGTTCCTCGGTCCCATCCGTGACGCGGCCGTGGCCGCCGGACGCGAGCTCGGAGATATTGACCTGGTGGCCCCGGTCGCACTCGAATTCGCCGACACCGCAACCGATGCCGCCGCCGCAATCAGGCGTCATGCCGCCGGATACGCGTTCACCATCGGCGCCATGGGGGCCTCTGGGCGAAACTTCTACAACGAGGCATTCACCCGGCTCGGCTATGGCGACGGTGTCCGCGCGGTCGAATCCCTGTGGCGCGCGGGCGATCGCGACGCCGCTCGCGAGGCCGTGCCCGACGATCTGGGGCGCTTGACCAACCTCGTCGGAACCGATGAGATGATCGGTGAGCGGCTGGAACGCTATCGCGCCGCCGGGATCTCGACGCTGCTGGTCAAGCTCGACACCCCGTTCGATGAGCAGCTGCGCGCGCTCGAACGACTCTTCGCGCTGCTCTAGAGCGCGTGCACCGCGCTGGTGATCGGAGTGGCCCCCTCGGTGAGGAACAGGATGTCGCGCGCCGTGTTCGGCGCGGTCAGCAGTTCGGCAGTCACTGCCGCGACATCGGCACGGGTAACTGATCCGCGTTCAATCCTGCTGGCCGACAAGGTGACCGAACCGGTGGGCTCCTGGTCGGTGAGCAGGCCGGGGCGCAGGATGGTCCAATCCAGGCCGTCGCGAGCGCGCAGGTCCTCCTCGGCGGCCGTCTTGGCGATCACGTAGGCGATCCACGACTCGTCGCCCTCGGTCGGCGCGGGTTCACCGGCGCCGAAAGCGCTGATCTGAATGAACCGGCGCACCTGCGCATGCTCCGCGGCGTCGGCGAGCAGAACGGCGCCGGCACGATCCACGGTGTCCTTGCGTGCCGGACCGCTGCCCGGTCCCGCACCCGCCGCGAAGACAGCGGCATCGGCCCCCGTCAGGGCGCCGGCGACCGTTCTCACATCAGCCGATTCCAGGTCGAGAACCAGTGGTTGCCCACCCCATGCCTGAACATCGGCCGCATGGTCGGGATTGCGAATCAGCGCGACGGCGGCATCGCCACGCGCCGCGAGCAGACGGATCAGATGCGCGGCGATCTGCCCGTGTCCACCGGCGATGACGACTTTCTGCGACATGGTGTTCCTCTCGTACGTCCACGACCGATAACTGCCACGGTAGTGCGGGCATTCCCGCTCGGGGGAGTTCTCACAAGAGGCGCTTGTTAGCTGTCAACAATCTCTTGTTGGCCGGAATGCCCGATGCCTCGTTACGCTCGGACTTTGCTGGCTGACTTCTCTAAGGAGTGGACATGGTCGAGATCCCAGGGGCAATTGATCCGGTCCAACCGTATCGTCCGCAGGAGTCGCCGCTGGCGGGGAAGGTGGCGGTGATCACCGGGGCGTCGGCGAACATGGGTGCGGCACTTGCCCGGACACTGGCTCATGATGGCGCCCGGATCGTGGTGCACTACCGCAGCGACAGCAAGGCGGAGAGGGCGGCAGACGTCGTTCGGCAGATTGAGGAGTCCGGCGGCGAGGCGGTCAGCTTTCAGGGCGACCTCTCGGTTCCCGAGAACTGCACCAAGCTCGCAGACGCCACCTTTGCGGCATTCGGACGCTGGGACATCTTGATCAACACCGCGGGCATGATCGTGCGGAAACCCTTGGCGGATATCACCGAAGATGAATACGACGGCGTGTTCAACGCCAATGCCAAGACGGTGTTCTTCATGATGCGCGAGGCCGCGCGCCGGATGGCCGATGATGGCCGGATCCTGAGCTTCGTCACCACCATGGTGGGGGCGCTGGCGCCCACTTACAGTGCATACGCCGGATCCAAAGCCCCTGTCGAACATTTCACCAAGGCGCTTGCCAAAGAGGTTGGCGGTCGCGGAATAACGGTCAACTGCATCGCGCCTGGACCACTGCAAACGAGCTTTTTCTATCCAGCCGAATCCGATGACAACATCGCCTGGCTGGAGTCGATGAGTATCAACGGCCAGATCGGTCGCGGCGACGACATCCTGCCCGTGGCCAGGCTGCTGGTTCTTCCCGAGTCGGGGTGGACCACCGCCCAGACCATCTTCGTCAACGGCGGCATCATCTCCACCATCAACTAGTCGCCGATTTACCTACACTGGTGGCGTGCGGAGAAGTGTCGAGAACCCAGCTTGATCCCGGTCACCATCGTCTCCGGTTTCCTGGGCGCCGGTAAGACGACACTGCTGAACAACCTGTTGCGTAACACCTTGGGTGTGCGAATCGGTGTAGTAGTCAACGACTTCGGGGCCATCAATATCGATGCCATGCTGGTCGCCGGTCAGGTTGACTCGACCATGACGATGTCCAACGGATGCCTGTGCTGTACCGCCGACGACAACGAGCTCGGCGGCATGCTGACCGCCCTCGCGGGCCGCGATATCGACGCCATCGTCATCGAGGCGAGCGGTCTGGCTGAGCCGTTGCCACTGGTGCGCATGGTGCTGGCGGCGGCGGCCGAGGACAACCGGATCGGTTACGGGGGGCTCGTCACCGTCGTCGACACCGCCCAGTACGAGGACGTCGCGGCTCGGCACCCGGAGATCGCCGAGCACCTGTCCCTGGCGGATCTGGTGGTTCTCAACAAGATTGACCTGGCCGACGCCGCGGATCGCACCCACCTGCGCGCCGTCGTCAAGGAACGCAACCCGCGCGCGTCGATCGTGGAGACCACCGGCGCCGACATCGACCCCCGGCTGCTGTTCGACAAGAAGGAGCGCCCGGCGCCGAGCGGTCAGCTCTCGCTGGAGGACCTCATCCGCGAGGATCACAGCGACCATCAGCATGCGCATCACCATTACGACACGGTTGAGTTCGCGACCGCGCAAGCCCTGCATCCCCGGCGCCTCATCGAGTTCCTGGACAGTCAGCCCGCCGGCGTCTACCGCATCAAGGGTGTGGTGCGGCTCGGTGACAAGACCCTCGCGGTGCACACCGTGGGGGATCACATCACCATCGACAAGGCGCCCAAGCGGACAGGGCTGCCGACGGGGGCGAGTCTCGTACTCATCGGCACGCACCTGGACAGCGACACCATCACCGAGCGCCTGCACGCTCTCGTCGACGATCCACCGGATCCCGATCACGAACGATCGATGCTGGTCCTCGGAAAGTATTTGCGCTAATCAGACGCCGCGTCTACTGTTTCTTCTCGTGCAGCACTTCTCCGGTCAACTCGTAGTAGCAACCCGCAGCGGGGTCTGATCCAGACCGACCCCTCGCTGTGGGTCGAAGCTGCTACCTGTCGGTCACCTTCCCTTTCGGATGAAAGACCGGCACATGCACCCCTCAACAATTTCCCCACAGATCGATCCGTCAACGGCTCCTGATCAGTTCACGGGCCGCTTCGGTGTCCCGCTGCCGCGCGGTTTGCGCGAAGAGGCCGGCGATATGTCCTGGGCCTCGTTCTGTCAGACGTACGAGCGCAGCTGGGGTTCCCTGAGACTGGGCCAGTGGTCCGAGGCCGACGGGATCTACCAGGCGACGTTGGCGATAGGTGAGCGCATCGAATCGTCGACGGCCGCCGCGTGCGGGCCCATGGCAGCGCTGACCGCCATGCTGTCCGAACGGGGGATTCGGATGGAAACACTCAGCTTCCATCAGCTGCAGGACGGCGACCAGACGTGCACCTTTGTGCGCGGCACCAACGGCACCGGCACCGCCTGGGCGATGGGCCGTGCGCACGATGCCACGACCTCATCGCTCAGGGCGGTCACTGCCTGCGCTAACCGTCTGGGCTGCTAGCCCCGCGGGCTCAGTGCAAGGGACGCAGGACGATGGGCATGCCGTCGATCGGTAGCGGCATGCCGGCGTAGTCCCACTTGGCCTCGTAGCCGGGATGGGCCAGCTCAAACCGGTACCGCCGCAACAGTCGGTGCATGACGGCTTTGATCTCCAGCTGGCCGAACACCATGCCGATGCACTTGTGCGCACCCCCACCGAACGGCGAGAACGCATACCGGTGGCGTTTGTGTTCGTTTCGCGGTTCAGCGAAGCGGTCGGGGTCGAACTTGTCCGGGTCCGTCCACAATTCGGGCAGCCGGTGGTTCATGCCGGGCCAGAGGTTGATCATCGTCCCGGCCGGGATGTGGAACCCGAGCAGATCGGTATCGCGCACGGCGGAGCGGATATTGAAGGGCAGCGGCGTGACGAGACGCAGTGCCTCGTTCATCACCAGATCGAGGCTTTCCAGCTTCTCGAGCGCGTCGATATCCAGCGGGCCGTCACCGAGACGGTCCGACTCCTCCCGAACCCGTTCTTGCCATTCGGGATTCGCGGCCAGGTAGTAGGCCATCGTCGTGGTGGTCGACGTGGTGGTGTCGTGCGCGGCCATCATCAAGAAGATCATGTGGTTGACGATGTCGGTATCCGAGAAGGCGTCGCCTTCGTCGGTCTCGGCGTGACACAGCGCCGTCAACATGTCGGCACCTGAATCCTTTTGGCGGGCAATGCCGACCCGCTCGGCAAAGTACTCCTCGAGCAGCTTGCGTCCCTGCAATCCCTGCCACCATTTGAAGGGAGGCACGCCGAAGCGGAAGATGGCTCCACCGGCGCGGGTGGTCGCGACGAACGCCTTATTGACCTTCTCGAGCCGCTCATGTTGAGAATGTGGCTCATTGCCCATGAACACCACCGAGGCCACGTCTAGGGTCAGCTCTTTGATGGCCGGGTAGAACAGGAACCGCCTGTCGTTGGTTGGCCACTGGGCGACGATCTCGGTTGCCACCGAATCGATCTGCTCCACATAGCCGGCGAGGCGGCTGCGCAGGAATGCCTGCTGCATGATCAGACGGTGCTCGCGGTGCTCCTGGAAGTCCAGCAGCATCAGCCCGCGGCTGAAGAAGGGACCGATGACGGGGACCCAGCCCTGCTGCGAGAAGTCCTTGTTCGCATTGCTGAATACCGCCTGGGTGGCGTCGGGGCCCAGCGCGGCGACGATCTTGCCGATGGGTGTCTGTGACCAGCTCACCGGGCCGCGCTCCTCATACATGTTGAGCACCCAGTCGATTCCGCCGCGGAACATCTCGATCATGTGCCCGAGCATCGGCAAGCCCTGGTCGCCCATCACGGGCTTTAAACCGCTTCCGGGGGGCGGCGGCGCCAGTTCGGCCAGTGGCCAGTCGCGATTGTTGAGGTAGTTCTCGATGTATCCCATACCCGGAAGGGTGTTCATGGTGGGAAGACGTCGTTTGGCCTGGTCGATGAGGTAATCGGTGCTGCTGATCGTCGCCATGGGGCGTGGCTCCTTCGCTCGCGACTAGCACTTCGGTGTGCTCTAGATCATCTTCGCCGCAGAACTTGACGGGTGTCAAGTTCTGTTCATACGGTGTTTCAGTGCAAACTGTGCAGGTGGTCAGTCCAGCGCGCAGCGGCACGCAGACCCGTGGCGATCGCCAGCGGGACGCGATCATGACGGCTGTTGCCGAGCTGATCGCGGAAAACCACAGTTTCGCCGAGCTGTCGGTCAGTGCGATCAGTGAGCGAGCCGGCGTCGGCCGATCGGGGTTCTACTTCTACTTCGATAGCAAGTACTCGGTGCTCGCACAGATGGTGGGCGACGCCTTCGCCGAACTGGACGAGCTCACGCACTACTTCGCGCCGCGGGGCGAGGGGGAGACTCCCGAACAGTTCGCCAACCGGATGGTGGGCAGTGCCGCAGCCTCCTTTGCGCATAACGACCCGCTGATGAAGGCGTGCCAGGAGGCGCGGATCACCGATCCGACAATCGCCGGTCTGCTCGACGACCTCACCGACGTCGTGATCGAGAAGATCATCAAGATCGCCGAGATTGAGGTGAATGAGCGCGGCGCCCAACCGATCTCGGATGATCTGCCGGCTTTGGTGCGATCATTGGTAGCGCTCACCGCGTCTACTGTGTCGGGTGACAGCTCATTCGTGGGGCGTGACACCGATCCCGCGCGGGCGCTTGCGGTTATCGAGACCCTATGGCGTGTCAGCCTTTTGGGTCGATAGACGCGACGCCTCGGATCGACGCTGCTGTACCACTCTGCGAACGCCGTAACCGATTCCGCCGAGGACCGCGAACGCGCCGAGCCAGGGGAGTAGCAGCCCGAACAGCAACAGCACATTGTTGCCCGCCGCGACGAGCCCATCCCAACCACGCTCGATCTGCCCGAAGAACCCTTGGTACTTGGGCGGCGTCGGCGGTAGGCCCGGCTCTTCGGCGAGGAACGTGACGGTGACCGAGCTGTAGGCGACTTGTTCTCCGAGCTGGTTGCGCTGTGCCCGCAGACTGTCGAGGTCGGCTTGACGCTTGGACAACTCGGTTTCGGCCTGGATCAAGGCCTCGGTGTCCTTGGAATCGCGCATGATCACCAGGAGCCTGTCGACGGAGGTCTGCAGCGCGGCGATTCTGGCGTCCATATCGACCCGTTGCCCGGTGACGTCGTCGCTCTTGGTGTCGGCGGACTTGACCTTGCCCAGCTCCTTGAGATCGCGAAGGACGCCGTCAAGCTTGGCGGCGGGTACTCGCAACACGATGGCGGTGTGCGCACGGCTGGATCCGGATCCCGCGTCCTCCGAGCGGCTCTCTACCCGGCCGTTGGCCGATTCGGCGAGGCCGGCCGCCTTGTCGGCGGCCTCGGACGGGCTGGACACGGTGATCGTCATGGTCCCGGTCTTGACGATGTCCCGTTTGGCCTCCGTCGGCGGGCCGTACTGCGGGGCCTGTTGCATCGATTCGCTGCGCATGGGGGCCGCCGGAGCCTGGGTGTAGGTGGGGGCTCCGGTGGCGGCGGGGGCGTCGTCCGCGCCTTGTGAAAGGTGGGAGGAGGTTCCGCCCGCGCATGCCGTGGTGGCTATCAGCAGTACTGCAATTGTAGTTGCCCAAGGTAACCAACTGCGGCGAGATTGCGTGTCATCAATCGTCATATTCCGAAGGTACCGTTTGCTGTTGGACCGCGCAGAAATTCAAGAATGACGGCCGGTACGGTTCAGTGATGGCATACGACTTCACCGGTAAGCGATGCTTCGTCACCGGGGCCGCCAGCGGGATCGGACGCGCCACCGCGCTGCGTCTGGGGCGCGAGGGCGCCGAGCTGTTTTTGACCGATCGCGCCGCGGACGGACTCGAGTCCGTGGTCGACGAGATCAAGGCCGCCGGAGGGAAGGTCAGCGCCTACCGGGCGCTCGATATCTCCGACTATGAGGCGGTGGCCGCGTTCGCGGCCGACATCCTGGAGACTCATCCGAGCATGGATGTCCTGCTTAATATCGCGGGGATATCCGTATGGGGATCGGTGGACAGGCTTTCCCATGAGCAGTGGCGCTCGGTGGTTGATATCAACCTGATGGGGCCCATCCACGTCATCGAGAGTTTTACGCCCGCGATGATCAAGGCGCGTAACGGTGGTCAGATCGTGAACGTGTCGTCGGCGGCGGGGCTGGTGGCCCTGCCGTGGCATGCCGCCTACAGCGCCAGCAAGTACGGGCTGCGCGGTGTCTCGGAGGTGCTGCGCTTCGATCTGGCTCGCTACAAGATCGGCGTCACCGTGGTGGTGCCGGGCGCCGTCAACACTCCGCTGGTACGCACCGTCGACATCGCCGGAGTGGACCGCGACAACCCCGACGTCAGTAAGTGGGTGAATCGGTTCGTGGGGCATGCGACCTCACCTGAGAAGGTGGCCGACCGGATCCTGCACGGCATCCGCCACAATCGCTACCTCGTCTACACAGGGGTCGACATCCGCGCGCTCTACCTGTTCAAGCGCACGCTGTGGTGGCCCTATAGCGTCGCGATGCGGGTCGTCAATCACGCCTTCACCAATGCGCTGCGTCCCGGATTTCAGAAGTCAGGGTCGAATCCGCCGTCAACGGATTCCTAGCGCCACCAGCCGTCGAACGGGGTGACCGGCACCGCCCGCTTGTGGCGGGTCTGCAGGTACCAGCGTTCGATACGGTCGGCGGCCTCGACGGTGACCGCCTTGCCCTCCAGGTAATCGTCGATCTGCGCATACGTGACGCCGAGTGCGACCTCGTCGGGGAGTGCGGGCCGGTCATCTTCCAGATCGGCGGTGGGCACCTTGTGCGAGATGCTCTCCGGAGCGCCGAGGTGGGAAAGAATCTGTGCACCTTGACGTTTGGTGAGTCCTGTCAGCGGGGTGACATCGACGCCGCCATCGCCGAACTTGGTGAAGAATCCCGTGACGGCCTCGGCGGCGTGGTCGGTGCCCACCACGAGTAGCCGGTGCTGACCGGCCACGGCGTATTGGACGACCATGCGTTCCCGGGCTTTGATGTTGCCGCGCACGAAGTCGGACGGCGTCTCGCCGAGCGCATCGGCGACCGCATCCACTGCGGCATCGGAGGAGCCTTTGACGTTGATGACGATGGAGCGGTCGGGGTCGATAAACCTAAGGGCCACTTGGGCATCGTTCTCGTCTGCCTGCACGCCGTAGGGCAACCGCACAGCGACGAACTCGGCCTCCGTCCCTTCGAGTCGTGATTCCTGTGCTGCCAGCTGGCAGAGGCGCCCGGCCAGGGCGCTGTCCTGTCCGCCGGAGATGCCGAGCACGAATCCAGCTGTCCCGCTGACTCTTAGATAGTCCTTGAGGAAACCCACCCGTCGCGATACCTCGGCGGCCGGATCGATCGTGGGGGAGACGTCGAGGGCGGACCGGATCTCTTCGCGAAGGGTGCTCATTGCCCGACTGTAGAACGCTCGGTCAGCGTGCGCACACCTTGCACACCAGGTCCTCCCACGCGTCGCCGAGCCCAGTCAGCGTCTGGCCGTTGGCGGTGGTGGCGAAGTGCACGTAGCCGGGATCGATGATCGACATCAGGGCATGGGTTTGGGCGTCGAGGTCTCCGGTGCATTCGAGCTGGGCCAGCAGCATCCGGATGTGTGCGCGGACGAGCAGGGTGGGCGGCGCGTTGTGCCAGGCGTCGGCATCGGCAGTGGTGGCGCGTGCGAGGTCGAGGTGCCGTTCCAGGAAGGCGAGCCGGGCTCGTCCGAATGCGATGAGTCGGGTCAGCGGAGGTGCGTCGGGACCCAGCGGCGGTGGCCCGAACATGAAGGCCTGCTGCTCGATGTGCTCTTCGTGGTCCAGCAGTGCCAGTAGCAGTCCGGTGCGGCTGCCGAATCGGCGGAAGAGGGTCCCCTTGCCGACGCCTGCCGCATTGGCGACGGCATCCATGGACATGTTGTCCGGACCGACTTCATCGAGGATCTGTCGTGCGGCTTCCAGGAGGCGAACGCGGTTGCGGGTGGCGACGGCACGTTCCCGGGTGGGATTCTGCGCAAGGTCGACAGAAAGCAGGGGTATTTCTTGACCAGGCATAACACCTCGATAGTAGCGCCGGGGAAATATACGGACCGCAGTCCGTATTGTAGAACGTGACAGAGAAGAAGAACGTAGGTGCGACAAACGTGCCGTTCTGATGGAGGGTGTGCAACATGGCAGAGAAGAACGTGCTGGCAATTGTCGGAAGCCTGCGTAAGGCATCGCTGAACCGTCAGCTCGCGGAGGCCGCGGCGGAGAACGCTCCGGCCGGTGTGAGCGTGAGCATCTTTGAGGGTCTGGCGGACCTGCCGCACTACAACGAGGACATCGACGGCGACAACGCCCCCGCGCC
The DNA here is from genome assembly GCA_002013775.1 of Mycobacterium sp. D16R18. Classification (GTDB taxonomy): domain Bacteria; phylum Actinomycetota; class Actinomycetes; order Mycobacteriales; family Mycobacteriaceae; genus Mycobacterium. Next base: position 67,390 of record MAFD01000002.1, on the reverse strand, counting down.
GGTGGCGTCGCTGCGTGCCGCCGTCGCCGGTGCGGATGCGGTGCTGCTGGTCAGCCCCGAGAACAACGGCACCGTGTCGGGCGCCTTGAAGAACGCGCTCGACTGGCTGTCCCGCCCGTTCGGCAGCAGCGTGTTCAAGGGCAAGCCCACCGTGGTGATCGGAACGTCGGCCGGTAGGTACGGCGGCATCTGGGCAATCGACGACACCCGCAAGGTGGCCGCCATCGCGACCGCCAACGTTCTCGACGACGTCAAGCTCGCGGTCCCGGCCTCGGCGTTCGATGGCAAGCACCCGCGTGAGCACGCCGAGACGGTTGCCGAGCTGGCCAAGGCGTTGGATGCGTTGACGTCCGCCTCTCACGGCTGATTTATAGCGGTCGATTGACGGTCATGCCCGGTACTTGCCGGGCATGACCGTTCTCGTTTAGTGGGGTGTTGATCCGGCCCAGGCTTCTTTCATGGCGGACACGGAGGCGACGCTGATGGCACAAATCACCAGCAGCATCAGGCCGACGGCCCAGCTGCCCAGCGAGTTTTGCAGCGGTCCGGCGATCAATGGCGGGATGGCGCCTCCGAACACGCCGGCCACGTTGAACGCCACGCCCGTGCCGCTGTAGCGGGTGCCCACTGGGTAGGACTCCGGAAGGAAGCTCGCCATCGGTCCGAATGCGAGCCCGAACAGCACATAGGTGAGCACCATCGCTGCCAGGTAGGCCCAGAATGGACCACTGGCCAACAGGGGAGTGACCAGTAGCGTCCACGGGAGTATCAGCGCCATGCTGGTCAAGATCACCCGGCGCCGGCCCAGTCGGTCGCTGAGGATTCCGCCCACGGCGGCGGACACCATGAGAACCACGGCCCCGACGACGCCGGCGGTGAGTATGGCCACGCGGGAGAAGTGCAACTCGGATCTCGCGAATCCGGGGAAGTAGGTATTGGTCATGAAGGACAGCGTGAAGATGATCAGCATCGTCCCGCAGGTCAATACCAGGGTGCGAGGGCTCTCCGACATCACATGCCGCAGAGGCGATTTGACGAGCTTGTCCTGAGCTTTCGCTGTGGCGAACTCTGGCGTCTCGGCGATGTGGAGCCGGATGTACAGACCGACCGCCACCAGGAGCCCGCTGGCGATGAAGGGCACTCGCCATCCCCACGACAGGAATGCCGGGCTGTCTTCCCCGACCGTGACGCTGACGATGAGGAAGACCAGGCTGCTGAGCAGGAGCCCGGTCGAGCTTCCGATGGGTACGGCGGTTGCGGCGCGACCGCGGACGCTGCTTGGCGAGTATTCGGAGGAAAGTAGTGCCGCCCCACTCCATTCTCCGCCGACCGCAATGCCTTGCACCAGTCGCAGCAGGACGATGGCCGTCGGCGCCGCTGCCCCGATCGAGGCGGCGTCGGGAACCAAGCCGACTGCCATGGTGGCGAGTCCCATGGTGATGAGGGTGACCACCAAGGTGCCCTTGCGGCTGAAGCGGTCTCCGTAGTGGCCGAACAGGGCGGCGCCGACCGGCCGTGCCAGAAATGCGGTGCTGAAGGTGGCTATGGAGGCGAAGAGCGCCAGGGAGTGGCTGAGATTCGGGAAGAAGACGGCCGGGAAGACGAGTGCGGCCGCTGTGCCATAGATATAGAAGTCGTAGAACTCGATGGCCGACCCGACCGCGCTGGCCATGAACACTCTGCGGGGGCTGACGCCTGCGCCCGTCGTGTGCTGTTGCGGCTCCGCGGGTGATGACGTCATCGAAGGGCGATCCGGCTCGGTTCCATGCGTGGCAGCTTAGGGCGCACGGCCGTTGGGCCCTGAACCTACGAGTCTCACGAGCACGGGACTGTCGGTCGTGCCCGGTAGCTTGCCGGGCATGACCGTTCTCGTCACTGGCGCCACCGGAAACATCGGCCGGAAGGTCGTGGATCATCTCGTTGCCCTGGGTGTCAGCGATATCCGAGCCTTGACCACCTCGCCGGAGAAGGCGGCGCTGCCGGACGGGGTGACGCCGGTTCTCGGGTATCTGGGCAAGCCCGAGAGCCTTGAGGGGGTGTTCGACGGCGTCGAACGGATGTACCTGGCGCCGCTGCAGTCGACGGCCGTGGCCGTGCTGGAGCTGGCTCGGGTGGCTGGCGTCCGTCACGTCGTCGCGTTGACGGGCGATGCTTCCTGGTGGGCCGAGCAGGTCGCAGCCGTCGAGAACAGCGGCGTCGGCTGGACGCAGCTCGGCCCGGGGGAGTTCATGGAGAACTACGCGATGTGGACCGAACAGATCAACCGCACCGGTGCGGTCCACGAACCGGAGCGCCACGCGGCCCAATCGCCCATCGCGATGGATGACATCGCGCGGGTGGCCGCGGCGGTTCTTCGTTCGGGAGATGAGCACCTGAGTAAGAGGTACCCGATTACCGGCCCGGAGGCGGTGACCCGGCAGCAGCTGGTGCAGACCATCGCCGATGTGGCGGGCGTGGATGTGCGCTATGTGATCAGCTCGCCCGAAGAGGCGGTGCGTGAGCTGAGGCCGACGATGGGGGATCGGGCGCAGTGGTACGTCGATACCCTGACTGACCCTGATTTCGAGCAGCCGGCGAACACTTTGGTGGCCGATCTGACCGGGTACCCGGGTACCACTTTCGCGCAGTGGGTGGCCGACAACGTGGGACTCTTCCGCTAGATCGGAATCTGTCCCCAGATTCGTCCACAGAACTCCACAGTTTCCACAGACTCGCCAGGCTACAGGGTTTGCCCGGTGGTGGGTGATCTGCTAGCCGGTGTGGGTGCCCGGTGGTGGACACCACATGGGGTCCAGCCACCGCCAGATGCCTGGACACGCCGCGAATACGACACGCCCGAATTTCAGGGGTGTCAGGTCTCACGACCAGGGAATTTCATGAATGTTGTTCAGAACATCTTGTATAGGTTCCGATTGTCGGACACTAGGTGTAGTGTCTGGAACACCGAAAGGCCGGGAACCAATCCGGGCCGCCCGGCCCGGATTCCCGCCAGATCTTCTGGCCGATCCTGGCGCTCAGCCACCACGGGCGACACGGAATTTTCCGGGGTGCTGGACTGCTGAAAACTTTGTTGAGATGTACACGATCGATTCGCTGAGGAGCTACGCATGAGCGTCACCGTCTACACCAAGCCCGCTTGCGTACAGTGCAACGCGACGTACAAGGCCCTCGACAAGCAGGGCATCGAGTACAGCGTCGTGGACATCAGCGAGGTTCCCGAGGCGCGCGATTACGTGATGGCGCTCGGCTACCTGCAAGCGCCCGTGGTGGTGGCCGGTGACGATCACTGGTCGGGTTTCCGTCCGGACCGCATCAAGGCGCTCGCGGGCGCAGTCGCAGTCTCTGCCTAATAAGTAGTAAGTAGTACGGGAGCCGGGCATGGCCCATCTGGTCTATTTCTCCAGCGTGTCGGAGAACACCCACCGCTTCGTTCAGAAGCTGGATGTTCCCGCCACCCGGATCCCGCTGCGCGGCGACATTGAGGTTGACGACCCCTATGTCTTGGTCGTGCCGACGTACGGCGGTGGGCATCCGGTTCCCGGTCAGGCCGGGGGATACGTCCCCAAGCAGGTCGTGAAGTTTCTCAACAATGAACACAACCGGTCCCTGATCCGCGGGGTCATCGCGGCCGGGAACACCAATTTCGGTGCGGAGTACTGCTACGCGGGCAAGGTCATCTCGGCCAAGTGCGACGTGCCATATCTGTACCGCTTTGAACTCATGGGCACCGTAGACGACGTGCAACAGGTACTCGCCGGACTCGACGAATTTTGGAAGGACACACCGTGGCGCCAACCGCGACAACTGCAGAACCTGTGACCTCTGCGCACGGCTCGGCTCACGGCGAGCTGGACTATCACGCCCTCAACGCCATGCTCAATCTGTATGACGCCGAAGGCAAGATCCAGTTCGACATGGATGCCGCGGCGGCGCGGCAGTACTTCCTGCAGCACGTCAACCAGAACACGGTCTTCTTCCACAATCAGGACGAGAAGCTCGACTACCTGATCGAGAAGGAGTACTACGAGCGCGAGGTACTCGATCAGTACTCGCGCAACTTCGTGAAGTCGCTGCTGGACCGGGCGTTCGCCAAGAAGTTCCGCTTCCCGACATTCTTGGGCGCCTTCAAGTACTACACCTCCTACACGCTGAAGACCTTCGACGGAAAGCGCTACCTGGAGCGCTTCGAAGACCGCGTGGTCATGGTGGCGCTGACGCTGGCCTCGGGTGACACCACGCTGGCCGAGAAACTTGTCGACGAGATCATCGACGGACGTTTCCAGCCGGCCACCCCCACCTTCCTGAACTCGGGCAAGAAGCAGCGCGGCGAGCCGGTGTCCTGCTTCCTGCTGCGCATCGAGGACAACATGGAGTCCATCGGGCGCTCCATCAACTCGGCGCTGCAACTGTCCAAGCGCGGTGGCGGTGTGGCCTTGCTGCTCACCAACATTCGCGAGCACGGCGCGCCGATCAAGAACATCGAGAACCAGAGCTCGGGTGTCATCCCGATCATGAAACTGCTGGAAGACTCGTTCTCTTACGCCAACCAGCTGGGTGCTCGTCAGGGTGCCGGGGCCGTGTACCTGCACGCGCATCACCCGGACATCTTCCGTTTCTTGGATACCAAGCGCGAGAACGCCGATGAGAAGATCCGCATCAAGACGCTCTCGCTGGGCGTGGTGATCCCGGACATCACCTTCGAGCTGGCCAAGAAGAACGAGGACATGTACCTGTTCTCGCCGTACGACGTCGAGCGCACCTACGGCGTGCCGTTCGCCGACATCAACGTCACCGAAAAGTATTACGAGATGGTCGATAACGGCCAGATCCGCAAGACGAAGATCAAGGCGCGCGAGTTCTTCCAGACCCTCGCCGAGCTGCAGTTCGAGTCCGGTTACCCGTACATCATGTACGAGGACACCGTGAACCGGGCCAACCCCATCGAGGGCAAGATCACCCACTCGAACCTGTGCTCGGAGATCCTGCAGGTCTCGACGCCCTCGTTGTTCAACGACGACCTGTCCTACGCCAAGGTGGGCAAGGACATTTCGTGCAACCTGGGCTCGCTGAATATCGCCAAGACGATGGACTCCCCGGATTTCGCGCAGACCATCGAGGTGTCGATCCGCGCGCTGACCGCGGTATCGGATCAGACGCACATCTGGTCGGTGCCCTCGATCGAGCAGGGCAACAACGACTCTCACGCCATCGGCCTGGGGCAGATGAACCTGCACGGCTACCTGGCTCGGGAGCGGGTCTTCTACGGCTCCGAAGAGGGTGTGGACTTCACCAACATCTACTTCTACACGGTGCTGTACCACGCGCTGAAGGCGTCGAATCGTATTGCCATCGAGCGCGGTAAGAGCTTCGGTGGCTTCGAGAAGTCGAAGTACGCCAGCGGCGAGTTCTTTGACAAGTACACCGAGCAGGTGTGGGAACCGGCGACCGAGAAGGTGAGCCAGCTCTTCGCCGATGCCGGGATTCGCATTCCGACACAGGAGGATTGGGTGCGGTTGAAGGAGTCGGTGCAACAGCACGGCATCTACAACCAGAACCTGCAGGCGGTGCCGCCGACCGGATCGATCTCCTACATCAACCACTCGACGTCGTCGATCCACCCGGTGGCTTCGAAGATCGAGATCCGCAAGGAAGGCAAGATCGGGCGCGCGTACTACCCGGCGCCGTACCTGACGAACGACAACCTGGAGTACTACCAGGACGCGTACGAGATCGGTTACGAGAAGATCATCGACACCTATGCCGCGGCCACTCAGCACGTGGACCAGGGTCTGTCGTTGACGCTGTTCTTCAAGGACACCGCCAGCACGCGCGACGTGAACAAGGCGCAGATCTACGCCTGGCGCAAGGGAATCAAGACGCTGTACTACATCCGGCTACGGCAGATGGCGCTGGAAGGCACCGAGGTCGAGGGCTGCGTCTCCTGCATGCTGTGAGGCTTTTCAGCTAGGTTGCGGGTCAGGGAGAATGCTCCCTGACCTGCTTCTTTTTTGAGAGATGTTTCCGCATTGCTGGCATTTGCCGAGGCGTGTGCGGCCGCCCGTGTCCGTTGGAAAGAAACAGAATTCGAGCTCACTATCTGTCACGGCGGAGCCGCTGACGAGACGGCAAAGACGCTGCAGGCCGTCTTACCGAGATTGGCGAACATTCTTCAGTGGGCGGGATGACCCCGCAGAACCGCACTGACCGCACCAAAAAGTGGGCCGGGCCACACAGCCTTTCGGCTTGGCTCGCCGGCCCTCACGAACCGTGGGTCGGCAAGGATTATCTTGCCGACCCACGGATTCGGTAAAGATCAGATCGCGGTCACTCCGGTGGCCTGGGGGCCCTTGGCGCCCTGTCCTACCTCGAACTGAACCCGCTGGTTCTCCTCGAGTGAGCGGAAACCACCGCCCTGGATCTCGGAGTAGTGGACGAAGACGTCCGCACTGCCGTCATCGGGAGCGATAAAGCCGAAGCCCTTTTCCCCGTTGAACCATTTCACGGTTCCTTGCGTCATATTTCTTGTACTTCTTTCGTTTACTTTCGCGAATGCAGAACACATCCGCCGTATAGCTTACCCCGGCTGACCTGGCCGGGTAGTGCGAACTGGTGGTAGCCCGGTCAGCAGTGTTCGTAGATGCCGGGCAGGCCCGCCTCGAGGAGGGTCGGCGGTGGGGAGAGTGAGCATCGTAGATAGCGCCTGTGCTTTCACCTGCGCCCAGTCGTTCGTCGCTGCTGAGCGATTCTTGCGCACGCGTCTCTACAGCAAGGAATATGTTTGCTAACCGCGTGGACACGTGTCCTTGACTGGGCGTAATGTCACGTTCCTGAGGGCTTTGCGGGATTCGACGGAGGCGGCGTGGCGGGGAACGATCGATCGACTGAACAGCTGACAGCGGTATCTGACTGCCGTGATCTGGCGCATTCCACTGCGTCCACGCAGGAGTTGCCTGCACGTAGTCTTGAACAGCGAGACGGTGCTGCAGTCGGCCCCGGTCGTCGGCTGGCTGCTTTCGCTGCTGGGAGTGTCCTGGTGGTTGGCGCGGTGGCTGCGCTGCACCACCTGTATCGCAACGGCGATAGCGCCGCAGACCTGATCAGCTGGGCCGGATTGTTACTGCTGGGCATGACGGCCCTCGGCGGGGGTGTGAAGCTCGCGATGTGGGGTGCCAAGCCGGTGACTACGGCGGTGCTCGATGAAGCCAAAGCGCGTTTGTCCGAGCCCGTGCTGGCGATCATGGCGGTCGCTGCGGTGCTCGCCGGGGCGCTGGGCATGTGGTGGACGTTCCGCGGCGGATACGCCAGCTGGTGGCAGCACCTCACCGGTGAGCATGGCTGGTCGCTGTCTCTTGGGGTTGGGCAGATGCTGGTGGCGGTTCTGGGCGGTGCTGCACTGTTCACCGGTGGCAGGTACGTGACCGGCTTGGCCAAGGAAGTGCTCACTGACTCGGGTCTGCTCATTGAGCGGGACCGGGCGACCGGCAAGCGCCGCGCACCGGAAGGATTGTGGCATCCGGGCTTGGTGGCCGCGCTTGTTGGCGGTGGTTTGGGGTTGGTGCTGCTGACCGCCGGGATCACCCCGCGGTTGTACGTGTGGATCACCGGTCCCGACGTGCTTCCGGCCATCACGGCCATTGCCGCGGTCCTGGTGTGGGCGATTGGGTCGAATCTGGGGTGGTGGAAAGGCCTTGGTGGGCTCTACGAGTGGGCCACCGACGCTTCGCAGAAGGCTGGCGCGACCGCTGGTGTTGTTGCGGTGTTGATGTTTTCGGCTGGGGGATTGGGTTTGGGGTGGTTTACGCCGGCCACGGTTCCGGTGGCGCATGCGGCGTGTCCGCCGGATTGTGGTGGTCCGGGTGGTGGTGATGGTCCGCCTGGGGGTGGGCAGATGTTTCAGCCGCCGAGTCAGGGTGGGCCGCAGATGCCGGACTATCAGGGTGGTGTTAATCAGCCGCCGATGGATCAAAACGGCTCGGTATCGATCTATAACACTCAGGCCCCCTCGATCAGTAATAACGGTGCTAATGGGTCCAGTGGGCAGCAGGGTCCTCAGCAGGGGTGGGATCAGCCCGCGCACGGCTCTCAACCCCCGGATTATCAGAACGCGACCCCGTACACCCAAGGACCGGGTAAGCCGAATCCCGAGTACAACCCAGGATCCCAAGGCGGTCAGGCCAACTCGGGGTCGCAAGGTGGTCAACCGAATCAGGGCGTGCAGCAGCCGGCGCAACAACCGCAGCAGGCATCCCAACAGCAGCCGCCGCAACAAGATGCGGGGCAGCAGCCCAATCAGCAGCCGAACCAGTCGTCGGATCAGCAGAAGATCGATGATCTGACGCGTCAGCTGCAGGAGAAACAGCAGCAGTCCGGCCAGGATCAGCAGCGTCTCGACGACTTGACCAAGCAGCTGCAGCAGAACAAGCAGAACCAGAAGCAACAGCAGCAGTCGCCGAAGTTTCCGTCCAAGGATGACAAGAAGGATCGCGACCAACAGGAGCAGCGGGATCGCGACGAGCAGTCCGGCAGTACGGATCTGGCGTCTCTTCTGCTCGGTGCGGCATCGACACGGCGGCGCAAGCAAGATGAGCAGCAGGGCCCTGACACGCAGGCGCTTGGGCAGGATGCGTCGCGAGCGGTGCAAGGTCTTCCGGGTGATGTGCAGACGTACGTGCAGTCGGGGCAGCAGATCGGCGAATCATCCGGGCAGGCCGCGCAAGGCTTCGGTTCAGCCGCACAGGCCGGTGCCTCGTTGGCATCTTCGGCGCAGTCCGGTGCGGTGAACCCACAGGACGCCATCACGCTGGTTCAGGGTGTCTCGCAAGGCATTCAGGGCACCGCTGATGCCGTTAATGCAGGCTCCCAGATCGTGAAAACCGCTCAGGGAGAAGCCGATCAGGTCGCCCGGGCGGTCGGGGACGCCAGCCCACAGCTCAAACCGCAGACCGAGCAATTCACGCAGTTCAACGACACCGTGTCGAAGGGCGCAGACGGTGTCGGACAAGTCGCCGGCGGCGTCTCCCAGCTGTCCGGTGCGGTGAATTCGGTGAGCAGCATGGGCTCGGGCGGGCTGCCGACGGAGGCCGGCGGTGAAGCGCCAGCAGAGATGGTGGGGTGGGCAACTTCAGCGAGCGGTACCGGACCGGCGACCTTTGGTGGCCCGCAGCCGCAGCTACCCGCTCCGGCCGATCCGAGCGGAGACGGGATGCCGGTGACCGATGATCTCGTGCCGCTGATCGCTGGGCAACCGGTCACCATCGATCAGTCGGTGCCGTTTAAACCGACCACCGCTGGTGTGCAGGTGCCCGACATGCTGACCACCGGCAAGGCGAGCTTCCTGCCTCAAGGCGACACCGATACCGGACTAGCTTCCTTCGTGTGGCAGTACCAGGGTCTGGGGACTTCACCGACAGAGGTTGTCGAACAAACCACTGAAATCTGGGTCAACGGTGAGAAGGTCGAGCCGAAACTGCTGGAGGCAGTCAACAACTACACGCTGTTCGTGCCCCAGGTTACGGACGGCGACACCATTCTGTTTAAACAGACCGCGACCATCGAATGGTTCGAAGGAGAAGTTCCGCGCCAAGCCACAGGAACACTCGAAGGCTACTTGCAGGCGCAGAACGCTCCAGGAACCTCCGCGGCGATGACAAAGATGAGCAGCGGAGCTAGAGGTCGGCAGGGTATGACGGCGGTCGGCTTGCCGCAGAACTCCGAGAAGATCTTTCCGAGTCCATCTGCGAAGAAATTCCGCATTCCCGATGTGTTGGTGCAGGCCCCTGTCAGTATGTTGGGCGAAGTCAAGAATGTCGGGAAACTGTCGCTGACCCAGCAGTTGACGGAATACCTGCAGTACGCAAAGGCGAACGGATACGCCGTGCATCTATTTGTCCGGCAGGGTGAAGGCACTCAACTGTCGGGACCACTTCAAGCACTCGTAGACTCAGGTCAAATAGTCCTTCACAAGGTGATATAGCATGGAGTCAATGGTCAAAGAGCTTGTGCAGGAACCGCATCCGATTGATGATGACGATTTCTACAATCGGATCGACTTGTTGCTGCCAGAGGAATCCTGGTCTGAAATCGCGCCGTGGGTTGAGGCGCTGAAACGTGACAGGACTGAAGCCTTCCGGCAGTCCCACGGCGGCAACAAGATGCCGGTAGACGCCGCTACTGTGCCAGTCCTGGTGAAGTACCTGTACCGCATCCCGAGCCGTCAGCAACAACGATCCATTATTGCCGAGCTGGGCGAGAAGCGGCCTCACTCGATTGATGCCCTTATTCAGGCCTATCGGGACTTCGCCGGAACTTGCGATCGCGGCGGGACGCAGATGCAGCGGTACATCTCCGATGCGATAGACGGCAAGCTCAATGAAGAGCAGATCGAGAAGATCTTCGATTTGGTCGATGAGCTGCCCTGCAAGGCTGATGCAGACTTCCTTCTGTCAGCGGTGGCGCGAACGAAGAAACAACGCGAGCGCGCTGTGCTGCTGATCAAAGAAGTACTTGAAACTCCTTTGGGATCTAAGGATGCCGTTGAGGTCATACCGCCCGCGGCTGTCGCGGCGGCGGGCAAGCTGCGTGATCCCAGGTTGTACCTACCGTTAAAAGCGCTCGCAAACACCCCGGATAAGTGGCTGCGCGATAGGGTGAAAAGAGCACTGGCACAGTGCGAACCGAAGCAGGAGAACGAGACATGAGCTGGCGGAACAACACGACAGCCGAGGCGCAGGATGCGCTCGACACTCTGCTGAGCACCGCGATTGACCTCGCGGTCCAGAACCTGCAGAAGGCCGACAGCTTCATCCCTTTCGCTGTGACCGTCAACGCCGGGCAAGAGCATTCCCTCCTGTCAGGTGCGGGGGAGGAGGCGAAGCAGACTATCGCGACCCTGGAACGCGAATTGACTTCGCAGAAGGATCATCTCGCGGCTTATGCCCTTGCGTACGACACTCGGGTCGCGGCGCTGGGTTCGGATGTCATCGAGGTCCGCCTACAGCATCGCGAAGGCGCCGCGATGACCGTGCATGCTCCGTATACGAAGCGCGGCAACGCTGTCGAGGTCGGAGAACTGATTGGGCAGACCGTATCCCGCACGATTTGGTAGATGTCTGCCGTGATGAATCCCGAGATGAACCAGGCTGACGACCGCACTGAGTTGGCTTCGATTTGGCAATGGCGGTTTGGGTTCTATGACCGGTTCGGGCACCCGGGCTCGACGCCAGAATCCGAAGCGGCCTATAAGGCGCTACCGTACGGTGCGCGATTGATGCTCGGCGGCAATCTACTGGCGTTCTTTTTCGGCCCTATCTACTACTTCGTGAAAGGCATGTGGCGCAAGGGTTTAATCATTTTAGCGTTCACGCTAGCGGTTTGCGCCGTGCAGTATGCGGTCGGTGGATCTGACGGGGTCTATCAGGCCGCCAACTTAGCCATGAGTGGCGTGCTGATGATGACGGCGAACTACTCCTACTACCTTGACCGGGCTAAGGGCAGCCAGTCGTGGAACCCCTTCGAGGGCATGAAGTGGTGGAAATGGCGAAGGGGCCCGTCGCCGAAATAGCCGATTATCTGGGGGCGCCTGGAGCGCTCACCGCTTTACCGCCGTACCGACGAGCTCCGCAAGCCAGAACCGACTGGTCGGCCGGGGCACGTCTACCGATTCACGGCGTAGGTTCCGCCTGGACGCTGCGGGCGCCGCGATCATCCAGGCGCGACCACCGGGTAGGAGCCCACTGATCGAATGGCTCGGCACGTCACGGCGAAAAGCAGGTTGTTCCGGTATTGATCGCACAGGTAGATGACCCCGAGGTGTAGACCTGGATGTGGGTCGGCCTGCCGCTGCGATGTTTCAAAGTCGCGATCGTGTTGCAACGACTCTGCATTCACTGGTACTTCGTTGCCGCGATCGGGCAATGGCCATATGACCGACGTACGACTTTGATTACTATGTCGACATGCCTCAGGGGATTTCACGCAGGTGGCCCAGAGAATGGGCGGGGCTTGCCGTGTCTGTCATCGCGGTGACCGTCGCCTCGGGAGTCGGCGGTGCGGCCGTAGCGAGCGCTGCGGAAACCTATGGGCGTCTCCAGCAGCCCGGTTGGGCTCCACCGGCCGCACTGTTTGGCCCCATGTGGACGGTGTTGTACGCCTCGATGGCGGTATCGGCGTGGCTGGTATGGCGATCACACCCCTCGCGGGACAACCGTGTACCCCTGATGATCTACGGCGTACAACTCGTCCTGAACATGGCCTGGACACCGCTGTTCTTCGGTCTTGGCTGGCGGGGAACGGCATTCATCGAGATCGTCGTGCTGTGGGGGTTCATTGTCGCAACAGTGATGCTGTTCTGGCACAGAAGCCGTTGGGCCGCAATCTTGTTGCTTCCTTACCTGACCTGGACGACATTCGCGGCGGTGCTGAATTTCTCGGTGTGGCAGCTGAATAGCTAGTCGTCTTGCCTGGCCCGGTAGCGGTGCAGCGCGATGTTTCTTTCCTCTGCGTGATCGACGATGGTAGTCGGATATCCGCGACTGTGGCCGTCGGAACGCTTCCAGGGTGTGAGGGCTGAGGCTCCGGCCAGGTGCTGTAGTTCTGGGATGTATTTGCGTATGTAATCGCCGTTCGGGTCGAACTTTTGTGCCTGAGCTGTGGGGTTGAAGACTCGGAAGTACGGCGCCGCATCGGTGCCCGTTCCTGCGACCCATTGCCAGCCGTGCGTGTTGGATGCGCTGTCGGCGTCGATGAGGTGGTTCATGAAATGCCTGGCGCCGTGCGGCCACCAGATGTGGAGGTCCTTAGTAAGGAAGCTCGCGGTGACCATCCGTACTCGGTTATGGATCCAACCTTCGGCAAGTAGCTGCCGCATACCTGCATCAACCAATGGGTACCCGGTTTCTCCGCGTTGCCAGGCTGTAAAGCCTTCGCCGGGTTCGGTATAGGCCAAACGCGCTAGGGCATCGGTTAAGTCGGTATGCGCGGAGTGTGGTTGGTGGTAGAGCACGTCGGCGTAGAAGTCTCGCCAGGCCAGCTCCGAGACGAACTTGGCGGCGTCTTGGCCTGCGATGGGTGCCAGGTCGGCGAGCATGGTGCGAGGGTGGATGGCGCCGACTTTCAGATAGGGCGAGATCCTGGATGTGGCGTCCAGATTGGCGCGGTCACGACGTACGGCATACTCGGTGACGTCGTGTGTGAGGAAGCGCTCCCACAGCATGCGGGCCGCGCCCTCGCCTGCGGAAGGCATAGTGATGCTGCATCTTTCGGCCAGTTCGGTGAGTGACGACCTGACGAGGCCTGATTGAGCGGGCTCGGGAGGTTTTGTCCAGGAAGGCCTGGTTTTCAGGTGGGCGGGGCGCGGCCAGTGGTGCTCACGCCAGGCGCGTTCGAATGCGGTGAACACCCGGTACGGGGACCCGTCGGATTTGGTGATTCGACCCGGCGTCACTGCGTACGGCGAGCCCGTCTCGATCCAGTCCATGCCGATCTTGGCCAACGCGGCCGATACCGACGTATCCCGGCGCCTACCGAAGGGGGTCGTCTCCCGGCTTACGTGTACCTCAGTTGCACCGATACGTTCCGCAAGCTCTGTAAGGATCTGTTCCGGCGCACCGGAATAGAGGCAGAGCCGCCCGTCGAGCTGGTTATCAAGGTCAAGAACGTTGGCGGCAAGCCACGCATCCCGCGGGCGCGGTGCGCTGCTCAGCAACCGCGGGTCCAGGATGAACACGGCAAGTACATCGCTGCTAGCGGCCGCAGCCTGGAGCGCGGGATTGTCGGTCAACCGTAAGTCGCGGCGGGCCCACCAGATAACGGTCACGAGTGGATATGGCTTCCCAATAGATGCCCCAAGGCAGGACCGATGTTCGGTGTCCGGAAGACATGATGGCGGTTCAATAGTGTTGCGGGAGAAACACGCTGACTTGCCATCGCGAGCTCTTCGGCCCCCTCGCGTCCGAGTAGTAGTGCAGGGCCGAAGGCAGGTACTGGTACGACCGCCGGGCGGTGGACTGCCTGGGCCAGCGCGCGCGTGTAGTCGACATTGCGAACAACGCCGGGTGCCACGGCGTTAACGGGGCCCGACAGTGAAAGGTCCCACAGGCAGCGGTGATAGATGTCCACCAAGTCGTCGATGCCGATCCAGGGGAACCACTGGGTGCCAGAGCCCAATCGCCCGCCCAGACCCGCCCGGAAAAGTGGGAGCAGGAGCTTTAGGGTTCCGCCGCGTGGTGACTGAACAATGCCGGTGCGTACGGTGACAACCCGGGTCCCGGCGCCCTCGCCCGCCAATGCTGCCTGCTCCCAACGGGTGACCACGTTGGAAAGAAAGTCTGCCGTCGGCGGGGGCGGGGTTGTCTCGGTGAGTGTTTCATCGTCTCGGTTCTTCCCGTAGTACCCCACCGCTGAGGCGCTGACGAAGGTGCCGACACCCGCGGATGCGGCAGCTCGGGAAAGCAAGCGCGTCGGCTCAATTCGGCTTGAGGCGACGAGCTCTTTGTGTCGCGGGGTGAAGCGCCCGGCAATGGTGGCACCTGCCAGATGGATGACCGCATCGACGCCCTCCAACGCGGCCGGGTCCGGGTCGTCTGGTTCCCAGTTCCGGTCGTTTCGGTGGATCGGCTCTCCGCGGACCAAGCGGATCACGCGGTGCCCTCCCGTGCTCAGGAACGCGGCAAGTGCGGTACCCACTAGACCGGATGCGCCGGTGATTGCCACCGTCGAGGCGTTCATTCCATAGCCGGCGGCCCTGCGGTGTGCGGCCAGATCGCCGGTGAGCTGCCGGTGACGATATGCGATGAGTTCGGCGAGAAGCCGCCCGGGAATGGGGGTCTCGATAGTGTCGCGTATCCGAGTGCTGCCATTGCCGAGTGGCTCGAACTCGTGGATATGCCGCCAGGGCAACAAACCACTGATCGCCGACCGCAGTCCCACTGCGACCCCTTCGTCGACGAATCGTCGGCCAGGCAGGAACGCTTCCTGATCGTGCCGGGAAGCCCAGCGCATACCTCCCGGCAAGTCCAGTACGGCAGTCCCGTCGCACAGCGAGGCGGCTTCGGTACGTAGCTCCACCGGCGCCCACGGTGCCGCCAAGCGGCTGAACGCGCCTGGTCTGGAGTACCAGGCGAACACGTCCTCGACGGGCGCGTCGACAATCACCGAACTACTGATACCCATGGTCTCCAATCATCGGGAATGCTGATTCCACGGCCCTCTACATGGCTCTTCAGAAGGCGTCGTCACCCCGTGCCTGGATCGGCACTGCGACCTCGTTGCGTCGGGCGAACGAAAGTGTCCACGGCGGGTCGTAGAACCAGGCTTGGGGATCACCCGCGATCTGTATGTCGTTGTTACGCAGGGTATTGAGCAACTCATCGGTGCGTCTGGTGACGGTGGCCGCCGATCGGTCGCCGCTGAAGCGCAGCACTGCGAGCGTTTCGGCGGGCACTTCGGTGAGCCGGATGCTGTCATCGCCGGGAGTGGGCAGGCTTGCCAGTGTCCATTTCGCCGGCATATAGAACCGGATTATTGAACCGCCAGTAGCACTTGACAATTGACCAACAGGGGCCGTCATGGCGATGGTGTCATTTTGTTGCGCTACCGGTGCGGTCATGGCGATCTTGGCCTGCCGGTGGTTCTTGCCGAAAATGTAACCCGCAAGGCGGCGAAAGCCTTCACTGCGTGCTCGGTCGTCATCCGCCAAGACGGTCGTCTCTGCCGCGACTCGGCTGCTGTACTGCCTGATCTGCACCGAAGCGGTCAGTGACCGTGACGAGTATTGCGGTTCTTCGGTGCCCGAACGGACCCCGAAAATGTTGCCCGCCGCTTTGAGTAGTTCGACACCCAGAGTCCAGAGCGGCACGATGGCGCTCATTTCTTGCTCCTTTCGACAGTCGCTACTTCTCGAGATACGGGAGGTGCAGCTTGGGGAGGGTGAACTGTGCGACGTCGATGTAGCCGATGCGGAAGTACTTCGCACATCCGGTGAGGTACTTCATGTAGCGCTCGTACACGACCTCGTCTTGGATGGCGATGGCCTGATCCTTGTGTTCCTCGAGTGCCGCCGCCCACAGGTCCAGGGTCTTGGCGTAGTGCGGCTGCAGTTGGTGTATTCGCGTGCAGCTGAAGCCTGCCCGCTCGGCATGCTCTCGCACCATGTCGATGGAGGGCACCCGCCCGCCGGGGAAGATCTCGGTGACCATGAATTTGATGAAGCGCGCCAGCTCGAAGCTCAGCGGCAGGTCCTTGGCGACGATCTCCTTGGGATGCAGCCCGGTGATGGTGTGTAGCAGCATCACGCCGTCATCGGGTAGTGCGTTGTAGGCGAACCTGAAGAAGTCGTCGTAGCGATCGAAGCCGAAATGCTCGAACGCGCCGATCGACACGATCCGGTCGACCTTGCCGTCGAACTCTTCCCAGCCGT
Organism: Mycobacterium sp. D16R18; assembly: GCA_002013775.1. GTDB lineage: Bacteria > Actinomycetota > Actinomycetes > Mycobacteriales > Mycobacteriaceae > Mycobacterium. The sequence continues at coordinate 50,976 of MAFD01000002.1, read as the reverse complement.
GCAACTGGACGGTCTTTGACCGGGTGCTCGACGATGCCGCCAAAAGCTTCTCGACGTGCGTCTTCTGGTTCTTGCTCAGGGTCAGACCGATGACGTTGACGTCATATTTCTCCAATGCACGGTTGATGGTGGCGCCCCAACCACACCCCACATCCAGCAGCGTCATGCCGGGCTCCAGGTGTAGCTTGCCCAGCGCCAGGTCGATCTTGGCGATTTGTGCCTGTTCAAGGGTCGTGTCGTCACGCTCAAAGTAGGCGCAGCTGTATGTCTGGGTCGGGTCCAGAAAGAGGCGGAAGAAGTCATCCGACAGGTCGTAATGGGCCTGAACATCAGCGAAATGCGGGCGAAGCTTCGGTGATTCTGACATCTGGGCGGAACCTTTCATAGGCGGTGCGGGGAACATCTACCTGTCGGTCTTTCGTCCGCGGGCGTGCGGGGGCGGCCGCGCTCTGGGGGCATGTGCGCGCAGCTCTGTTGTCCATTCGGTGCCGAACGCCATCTGGATGGGTCGGTTGCCTAAAACGCCGAGCCCGCGCCAAGACGCCGCCGCATGGAGGCAATACCCATCCGCGGGCCGGTTTACTCCGAATACGGGGTGTGAGTGCAATATCTGACCCCGATGGCGCGCGGTCAGTCGCCGTTATCGGCAGTGGCGTGGCCGGATTGACCGCAGCTCACGTGCTCTCTGCCTTCGACCGGGTCACTTTGTACGAGGCCGATGGGCGTTTTGGGGGCCACGCGCATACGCAGTTCGTCGATGCCGGCCAAGGTGCGCCGACCGCGGTCGACACCGCGTTCCTGGTGCACAACGACCGGACCTACCCCACGCTGTGCCGATTGTTCGACGAACTCGGTATCGATACCGCCGACACGGATATGTCGATGTCGGTGCGCGATGACAGCATTGGCCTGGAGTACGCAGGTGCGCGGGGCGTGCGTGGCCTATTCGCCTCGCCCGCCGCAGCGAGTCCTCGCTATCTGTGGATGCTGGCAGAGATCAAGCGATTTCACCGCCGTGCGCGCCGACTGCTCGCTGACCCCTACGTAAACGACAAAGCCCTGAGTCTCGGGGATTTTGTTCAGCAGTTGGGTTTTTCGCAGTTCTTTCTTGATCGCTTCCTGACACCACTGGTGGCCGCGGTGTGGTCCTGCCCGCCCGGGCAGGCCATGGCGTACCCGGCGCAGTACTTGTTCAGGTTCCTGGACCATCACGGCATGCTGTCGGTGTTTGGGTCGCCGCAGTGGAAAACAGTCATCGGGGGCTCGCACACGTATGTCGATGCTGTGGTGCGCGGCCTACACGAGGCGTTCACCGATGCCCCGGTCGCCCAGATCGAGCGGATCCCCGAGGGCGTTGCGGTAACGGTCGCGGGACACCCGCCGACGGTGTTCGATGCCGCCGTGATTGCGACGCATCCCGATCAGGCACTGGGCCTGCTGGCGCAGTCCACCGCGGACGAACGTGCGGTGCTGGGAGCCATCGGATACGTGAGCAACTCCGCGCGACTACATACCGATGAGTCCCTGTTGCCGCGACATCCACATGCCCGCGCGTCGTGGAATTACCTGAGCAGGGGCGGCACTCAGGGCGTCGTGGTGACCTATGACATCACCCGGTTGATGAGATTGCCTGGCCCGCAGAGGTATCTGGTCACCCTGGGCGGTGAGCACCTGGTAGACCCCGGGGCGGTGCTTGCCGAAATGACCTATCAGCACCCGGTCTACACGGCGCAATCTGTTGCAGCCCAACGCAGACTGCCAAGTCTCAACGACGGCCGTATCGCGTTCGCCGGTGCGTACCACGGGTGGGGTTTCCACGAGGACGGCGCGGCTTCGGGCCTACGTGCAGCACAAGCGCTGGGCCGGGACTGGGCGGCTGGTGCGGCCGGTAGGCGTGAGCATCGGGTGGGGGCGCGATGAATTCGGCGGCGATGGTTCCTTGCTTGTACCGCACCCGGATCATCCATGTGCGGCGTTCGCCGGTGATGCACCGGTTCACCTATCGCGGCTACTGCTGGTATATCGATATCGACAAGCCGCCGCGCCTGCCCCTCGGCCTGGGCTTCTTCGCCAGTTTCCAAGCACGGGACCATTTCCGGGGCGATGACAATGACACACTGCGCCAACGTGTGGACCGATTCTTAGCCTCGCACGGGGTAGACCTGGGCGGCGGTACGGTCACCGCGCTGCTACAGGCTCGGGTGTTGGGGCATGTCTTCAACCCGCTGAGTCTGTACTGGTGCCACGACCATCATGGCGATCTTGCACATATAGTCGCCGAGGTCCACAACACTTACGGCGGACGACACGCATATCTTCTGCCTCCGATTGCGAATTCTGAAGTGGACAAACAGCTTTACGTGTCGCCGTTCAACGGCGTCGACGGGCATTACCGGGTTCGTGCTGCCCGTCCCGGTAAGACGTTGAACATCAGTGTCTCGCTGGAGCGCAGTGGCCAGCGGCCATTCTTCGCCGCGGTCCGCGGCACCCGCCGCAGGGCCCGGGTCGGTGAGCTGTTGTGGTTGCAGGCCGTTGCGCCCTTTGCGCCGCTGACGGGTGCGCTGGCCATCCGTATAGAAGGGATCAGGCTGTGGCTGAAAGGGCTACCGGTGGTGGAGCGCACGCCTACACACGAGAGGGAGACGGCAGCGTGAACGGGCATCTCGACAGCACCACAACCGATGTGCGCGATATCAGGACGCACCGCGGGCCTGATATCACACCGGTTCCTACGGGGCCGCTGACGGCGGTACGAGCGGTGGTAGCCGACAAGCTGCTGCGTCGTGCGGCCGCGCGGCTCCCGGTGCGGTTGATGTACCCGGATGGATCCGTTGTGGGGGCGGCAGATGCGTCCCTGCCCACCATGAGGATCCGGCGGCCCGAGGTGTTGGCACGACGCCTGAGCCGATCCGGCTTGATCGGATTCGGTGAGGCATACATGGACGGAGACTGGGACTGCGACGATCTGGCCGGCTTTCTCACCCAATGGGCAGCATCGATAGGGGAGTTGATTCCTCCTGTTTTGCAACGCTTCCGACATATGGCCCTGCCGCGCGTTCCACAGGTTCAGCGCAACGAGCCACTGCAGGCCCAACGCAATGTTGCGCATCACTATGACCTGTCGAACGACTTCTTCGCCCTGTTCCTGGACGAGACGCTGACCTACTCGTGTGCACTGTTCGACCACATCCCGGGCTCAACAGAGATACTTGCGGATGCCCAGCGCCGCAAGATCGACCGCCTGCTGGACCACGCGCAGATAGGCCCCGGCACCCGGGTTCTCGAGATCGGTACGGGCTGGGGACAAGTGTGCTTATCGGCGGCCGCTCGCGGAGCCCATGTGCGGTCGGTAACTTTGTCGAGCGAGCAACAGAAACTTGCCCAGCAGCGGGTACAGGCTGCCGGGCTGTCCGACCGAGTGCAGATAGAGCTATGCGACTATCGAGACCTACAGGGCCAATATGACGCCATCGTGTCGGTAGAGATGATCGAAGCGGTTGGATTCGATTTCTGGACAACGTATTTCCAAACCATCGACCGATTGCTTAAACCGGGCGGCCGGCTCGCACTTCAAGCCATCACCATGCCCCACGAGCGGATGCTGGCCAGTCGCAATACCCACACCTGGATACAGAAGCACATATTCCCGGGCGGGCTACTTCCCTCGGTGCGGGCAATCGCCGAAACGACCATTGATAACACGCATCTGCGGACCATCGAGACAATGTCCCTGCGACCTCACTATGCCGAAACACTGCGGTTGTGGAGTCAGCAGTTCGCGGCTAAGCGCGAGGCCGTGTCGGCGTTGGGCTTCGACGACACATTCTGCCGCATGTGGGAGCTGTACCTGGCTTATTCCGAAGCCGGATTTCGTTCCGGGTATCTCGATGTCCACCAATGGATTTTCCAGCGAGGTGAACAATGAACTTCCTCACCGTGATGGCGTGCTCGCTGGGTGCCGTGGTGGCCGTGCACAGTGTCACTTTCCTGATCGGCTACCGCATCGGTCGCTACAACGTGGTCGACGTCGCATGGGGCATCGGGTTCATCGCCGTGGCAGCAGTCTGCACCGCACTGGGCGGCGGGGACCCGCAGCGGCGGGTTCTGCTACTGGTGCTGATCGGGATATGGGGAGCCAGGCTGTCGTGGTACATGCTGGTGAAATCTGCTGGGAAAGGCGAAGACCCGCGATACCAAGACTTGCTCGACGGCGACTTCTCGGTGCCGCATGTGCTACGAAAGATCTTCGCCATCCAGGCCGCCGCCACGTGGTTGGTGTCCATACCCATCCAACGCTCAGCCGTCGAAGGGCCAACCCCCGAGTCGCTGCGCCCCGTGTTGGCAGCCGGTATCGGGTTATGGCTATTCGGAATACTTTTCGAAGCGTTGGGTGATTATCAGCTGCGCCGTTTCAAACAGGACCCAGCCAACAAGGGCAAGATCATGGACCAGGGCCTATGGGCCTGGACTCGGCACCCGAACTACTTCGGCGATGCCTGCGTGTGGTGGGGGCTGTGGTTGGTCACCGTCACCGGTTGGCAATCGTTGGCAACGGTGCCTTACCCAGTGTTGATGACCTATTTCCTGGTCTATGCCACTGGAGGCCGCCGCACCGAGAAGGCAATGGCCGGGCGGCCCGGATTCGCTGACTACCAGCGCCGGGTCTCGTTCTTCCTCCCGCGTCCCCCGAAGCGGGAATCTCCATGAACATTCTCGGAGATGCGTTTAGGCTCACGGGCGTGACCGGCGACCTGGATGTCCTTTTGCGTGATGTCGCCGACCGCGATACCGAAGCGTTCGCCGCTCTCTACGATCAGACCCGCTCACGCGTGTATGGACTGGTGTTGCGTGTATTGCGGGACCCGGGCTATAGCGAGGAGACAACGCAAGAGGTATACCTACAGATCTGGCGTTCAGCCCAAAGCTATGACCCGACAGCCGGGTCGCCCCTTGCCTGGATCATGACGTTGGCTCATCGCCGCGCAATAGACCGCGTGCGTTCAGAGCAATCTGCATCCGACCGCGAATCACGTTATGGCGCCGCTACTATCGAGCGAGCTGCCGACGAGGTCACTGAATCGGTGATCCGCAACGAAGAACAGCGGCAAGTCACCGAATGCCTCGAAACGCTCACGGACACCCAACGCCAATGCCTGCATCTGGCCTACTACGACGGTTTGACTTATAACCAAGTCTCGCAACGGCTTGCCGCCAATCTGGCAACCATCAAATCTCGGATGCGTGACGCAATCAAGGCGCTACGCCGATGCCTGGGGACACCATGACCGAACCCAACGACCTCATCACCGCCGCCACCCCCTACGCACTGCACGCGTTGCCCGACGACGAACGAGACCAGATCGACCAGTGGCTGTCGGCCAGTTCGACCGAACAAACGCTCTCCTTTACCCAGGAGGTGCGTGCCACACGAGAAACCATGGCGGACTTGGCGGCAAGCACCGCGGTCGAACCGCCGGCCCGGCTTCGCCCACGGCTGCTCAAGATAGTGGCCCGCGACGCCCAAAGAGCCTCCGGGGCAACAGATATCAACCGCTGGCGAGCACCCCTAGTGGCCGTGGCCGCCGCCACCGTCATCGGGCTGGCCGCCGCGGGGATCGGCACCATCCTGAGGCCTCCGCCTCCGACAGCGCAGCAGGTCTTCACCGCGTCCGACGTTCGGACCGTCACCGGCGCCATTCCCACCGGTGGTACCGCGACCGTTGTCTACTCGCGGCAGAAGAACACCGCGGTGCTGGTGATGAACAACGTCGCACCACCCCAACCCGGCACTGTTTACCAAATGTGGCTGATCGGCGACCGCGGCCCCCAGTCAGCGGGAACCATGGACACGCAGGCCGTCGCGCCGTCGACCACTGCCGTCATACCCCGCCTCAACGACTCCACCGCACTGGCATTCACTGTCGAGAACGGGCGCGGTTCGACCTCGCCTACAGGCCCGGTCATCGCGCAACTACCGCTGATCCAGTAGCGGGCCTGCGTTGATCTCTAACTCTCGCGAGCCTTGTCCGCATGTAGTGCCTTCAAGCGTCGCTGCTCGCTCAGCACAGCCTGGTAGCTCTCGCGTTCGGCGACCAGCCACTCCGGCTTCTCCTCAAGCAACTCGTTGATCTGCTCGGTGGTCAGTGCACCCTCGACGCCGCCCCGGGCCAGGCCGGAGATTGAGACGCCCAGCTTGGCTGCCACGAGGTTCTTCGGGTGCGGCCCGTCCTTGCGGAGGTCCTTGAGCCACTGCGGCGGGTCCGCCTGCAGGGCCGCGAGCTCGGCGCGAGTGATCGGGTTTTCCTGGAACTCCGTAGGCGTCGCTTGCAGGTACACGTCCAGCTTCTTCGCCGCGGTAGCGGGTTTCATGGACTGTGCGTTCGGCCTGCTCATAGGAGCAGCCTATCGGTAGCCTGAGGCGGTGACCTCGCACTCCCTCACCCTCGGGTACGTCCCCGGCGGGACGCCCGCAAAGTGGGCTCGGGTCTGGGCGCAGCGTCACCCCGAGGTTCCGCTTCAGTTGCGCGTCGTTGCCGCGGCAGACGCGCCCGCCGAGGTGCGGGCCGGCACCGTCGATGTGGCGTTGCTTCGGCCGCCGGCCGACACGTCTGGGTTGGCCATCATCGCTCTCTACGACGAGGCAACGGTGGTCGTGGTGCCAGCCGATCACGTTCTGAGCGCCTTTGACGCGATCAGCGCCGCAGACCTTGACGGCGAGCCGATGCTGCTCCCACTCGATGACGTCCTCGCCTGGTCGGGCGCCCCCGGTAGCCCGGTCGATCACCGGCCCGAAACCACCGAGGATGCAATAGAACTCGTCGCCGCAGGAATCGGCGCACTCATTGTTCCGCAGTCATTGGCGCGGCTGCATCACCGCAAGGACCTCACGTACCGCCCGATCACCGACGCGCCCACCTGTCCCGTGGCGCTTGCTTTCCCCGAAGGGCCGCAGCCAGAACTGGTCGAGGAGTTCGTCGGCATTGTGCGGGGTCGCAAACCCGGCTCCTCGCGGGGGAACGATCAGCCCACACCGAAGCGCACCGCGCGGGAGAAAACCCTCGCGAAGCAGGCCGCCCGGGCCGCCGCGGGCAAGGTCGCTCGTAAGCCCGGACGGGCGGATCGCGGTCGTCGCTGACGTAACCATCCAGCACGTGGATCAGGGGATGCCGGCACTCTCTGCTTCGGCGAGTTCGGTTCCACGTCGAGTCTGAGTCTCACGACGTTTTTCGTCCCAAAACCGTCGTGAGAATCAGACTCGGCGGTGGTATGACTAGTCGGTGACGCCTGATCAGTGGCTGGAAGCACTGCGCAAAGGGATGGCGGCGGTCGCCGCGACCCCGCCCGAGCATCTGAACCAGAAGGCACCGTCCTGCCCGGGTTGGACGGCACGCGATGTGGTGGCCCATCTTGGCGGAGTGCATCGCTGGGCAGTGGGAATCGTTATCGGGGAAAAGGTTCCGTACACCGATGTTGACCCGGACGCTCCGGTGGGGGAGGCCGTCATCGGTTGGTACTCCGACCGCGCAGACAAACTCGTCGCCGCGTTGACGTCGAAGGACCTTGATGCGCCGACGAAGTCGCCATTCGGTGAGCGGCCGGTGCGATTCTGGTACCGCCGTCAGGCAAACGAGGTGGCGGTACACCGCTGGGACATCGAGCACGCCTACCGCGGATGGGACGCCGAACCCATCGACGCTGCCCTGGCGGCCGACGGCATCGGCGAATGGTCGGAGCTGTTCACGCCCAGGCGCATCGGGCGCGACGGCGGCACCCCGCAAGACCTTCAGGGAGCGCGAATACTCCTGCAGGCCAGCGACGCCAATGGTTCCTGGCTGCTGCGCGTGGATGCCGATGCCATCGGCATCGTGGACGAAGAAGCCGTGCCGGACGCCACGATCACGGCATCCACGTCCGATCTGCTGCTTGCGCTGTGGCACCGGGTTCCGTTGTCACGCTTGGCGGTCGACGGAGATGGCGCCCGCGTGGAGCAGGTGCTCGATCTAATCCGAATCTAGTATCGGCGGGGCAGGGCTGGATCGGCGTACCAGCCACGTGGTGACCGTGGCGATGAGCAGGAGTGCCAAGCCGATCCACAGCGCATCGAGCCCGATGCGGTGGTAGGTCGCGGCGCCCAAAACGGCGCCGATGGTCAGGCCCGCCCAGAGCGTGATGTAGCGCAGCCACACCCACCGCGGCCCACCGAAGAACGCATCGACGAGCCGCTGTCCCGCCTTCACGACAGTGCCGGTGATGTAGGTAAGGCCCACCTGGACCTCGCCGGAGCGCTGGAAAACCGAGTTCATGGAACCCATCGCCAGTGCCGTCAGGAGCAGTGCCGCGACGCCCGCGCCTAATTCCTGTGTGATCGCCGCCGCGGCAACGGTTGTCGAGGCGACCGCCAGCACGGCGACCCGCTCGTGGTCGCCGCTGATACGTGACGCGATCGCCCCGATCATCACGCCGATGAAGAACATGGCGATCAAACCGGCTGCCTTGTAAGCGGACTCCCACTGTTGAGTGGCCGTCGAGGCGGCCATTCTGGTCGTGTTACCGCTCATGAAGGACAGGAAGTACCCGCCCAGATGTACGAACCCGATCGCATCGAGAAACCCTGCGACACTTGATAGCCCGGTGGCGAGCACCATCTCCCGCCGCCGGATCGACCACATGGCAGATCAGTGCTTGTGGCCGGGGCCCTGGGCCCGCTTGTACAAGACCTTGAGCAGGTTGTCGCGGAAGGTCGAGTTGTCCATCAGCTTGATGCCCTTGTCGCACAGCCACGGATTGCCCAACGCCCGGTGCATGATCCGCCCGCGCTGGTACTCCCGGCCCCAGGCGTCATTCATCCGCTGCTGGTAATTGGTGAAGTCTTGCGGGCCGGCGTTCTGCAACGCGGCTACCGCGCATTCGCCTGCCGCCAAGCCGGATTCGAGTGCCTTGGAGATGCCGGCACCACTGACCGGCTTGCCCGCGCCCAGCGCGTCGCCCGCGAACAGCACACCGGGGCGCCAGGGCGGCCATGCGGTGAATCCCATCGGCAGGCGCCAGGCGCGCACACCCTTGTTCTTGCGCAGCTCGGCCAGATCGGGCAGCTCCCACTCTCTGGGCAGCTTCTTCATATAGGTATCCAGCACCTGCGCGGCGTTGACGTCCTGCCACTTCTTGTAGCTGTTCACGTACCCGATGCCGATGTTGATCCGCCCGGCGCCGAGCGGGAAAACCCAGCCGTATCCGATCAGCGCGTCATTCTTGTGGTGCAACCGCAGGTCGATGTCGAGCATGTTGGAGTCTTCGCGGTTGGCTTCCATCTCGGCGCGGATCGCAATCGCGGTGTATCCCTTGACCTCCGAGTCGAGGTTCATCGCGCGCTTGATGGGGGAGTAGGCGCCGTCGGCCACGATCACCGCGTCGGCCGAGATGGTCTCGCGAGATCCATTTGCGGTCTTAACCTCAATGCCCTTGACCACGTTGCCATCGCCGATCGGGCCCACGGCCTCGGTGGACTGGCGCACTTCGACACCCGCTGACTCGGCGTGCTTGAGCAGCAGCGTGTCCAGCTCGGGCCGGCGCACCACATGCCCGTGATCGGGCATGCCGGGACGCTTGGGGAAGGTGAGCTCCCAAACATTGCCGCTGTCGACGCGCACGCCATCGACGCGATGGAACTGGGCGACCTCATTGGCCAGACCCATCTTCTGCAGGTAGCTCACCGCGCGCGCGGTCAGCCCGTCGCCGCATGGCTTATCCCGCGGGAACTGGGCCTTGTCGACGAGAACCACGCTGGCGCCCGTGCGGGCGGCCTGCCAGGCCGCGGCTGACCCGGCCGGGCCCCCGCCGACTACCGCAATGTCGTAGTGCTTCTCGCTCACGTATCAAATACTAAGGGCCGCGAGTGCGTCTATTCGCCCTCGGGTTTGGTCACACCCAGGCTCGAACCTGCGCGGTTCTCGTATGCGCTGCGCGCGTTGGTATCGATTTCGAGGAATACGCGGTCGGTTCCGGTCTTCTTGCTCATGAATCGGCGGACCTTGGTGGGCAGCGAATTGACGATCGTGGTCACCGCGCCGAGTGGCTTCGGGACGGTGACCTGGACGCGCGGCTTCTCGATGATCCGCACCACGGCCGCGGCGATGTCTTCGGGTTCGACGGGTTTCTGCGCGCCGGTCGAATCAGTGCCCGCGATTAGCTCGGTGTTGGTGAAGGTCGGTAATACGGCGCTGACCTGGACTCCTTGCGGCGCGAACTCGTCGCTCAGTGCGCGGGACAGGCCGACAACGCCGAACTTGGACGCGTTGTAGACCGCCATACCGGGTGCCGCCATCAGGCCGGCCACGGATGCGATGTTGACGATCTGCCCGCCGCGGCGGGCCACCATCTCGGGAAGTGCCAGGCGACACCCATTGATGACGCCGTACAGGTTGACCTCCAGCATCGACCGGATCGCGCCGTCGCTCGTGGACAGGAACGGCCCGATCGGCATGACACCCGCATTGTTGATGAGAACGTCGACCGGTCCGCCAGCGGCGGCGGCCTCCAGAAATCGCTTGAACGAGGCGGGGTCGGTCACGTCCACGGGGTGGGCGTCGACGTTTCCTTCTTCTTTGAGGCCTTCGACCGCGGCTCCGAGCGCCTCGACATCACGGTCGCCGATCACCACCCGAGCACCCCGACGCAGCAGTGCGGTGGCGGCGGCGTACCCGATACCGCGTGCGGCACCGGTGATGGCGATAGTTTTCCCGTTGATGTTGTCCCTGGATGAGCCCATGACCACGGACTTTACATGTGTCAAGTTTGCGTCACCAGAGAATCTCCCGATTGGACTCGACACGCTTAACCACAACACGTTGTGTTGCGCCGCGATGTCTCACCCCAGGGGTAGTGTCTGTGGCACAGTCAGCGAATCCCGCGAATCTGTTTGACGTTCTCCAGGAGTTGTCTCGTGAGTGAAAAACTTAAGCTGGTCAGCCGCGTCTCGGCGATCAACTGGAACCGGGTTCCCGATGAGAAGGATGCCGAGGTCTGGGACAGACTCACCGGTAACTTCTGGCTGCCCGAAAAGGTGCCGGTATCCAATGACATCCCGTCGTGGAACACCCTCACAGCTCACGAAAAGCAGTTGACCATGCGGGTTTTCACGGGCCTGACGCTGCTGGACACCATTCAGGGCACCGTCGGAGCGGTCAGTTTGATCCCCGACGCGATCACTCCACACGAGGAGGCGGTGTACACCAACATCGCGTTCATGGAGTCGGTGCACGCCAAGAGCTACAGCTCGATCTTTTCCACGCTGTGCTCCACGCGCGACATCGACGACGCGTTCCGCTGGTCGGAGGAGAACCCGAACCTGCAACGCAAGGCCGAGATCGTCATGGAGTTCTACCGGGGCGACGAGCCGCTCAAGCGCAAGGTTGCCTCGACATTGCTGGAGAGCTTCCTGTTCTACTCGGGTTTCTACCTTCCGATGTACTGGTCGAGCCGCGCCAAGCTCACCAACACCGCCGACGTGATCCGCCTCATCATCCGTGACGAGGCGGTGCACGGGTACTACATCGGCTACAAGTTCCAGAAGGGTCTGGAGCGCGTCGACGAGGCCAAGCGTGCTGAGCTCAAGGACTACACTTATGAGCTGCTATTTGAGTTGTACGACAACGAGGTTGAGTACACGCAGGACCTCTATGACGAGGTGGGGCTCACCGAGGACGTCAAGAAGTTCCTGCGCTACAACGCCAACAAGGCCCTGATGAACCTCGGCTATGAGGCCATGTTCCCGCGGGACGAGACCGATGTGAACCCGGCGATCTTGTCGGCGCTTTCGCCGAATGCCGATGAGAACCACGACTTCTTCTCCGGATCGGGTTCCAGCTACGTCATCGGCAAGGCCGTGAACACCGAAGACGAGGACTGGGACTTCTAGGTCTCTCAACGTCCCTAGGCAGGAAAGCCCCCGACACGCCAAGCGTTCGGGGGCTTTCCTGTCAGGTCGCGGGCAGTGGCGGATTCACAAATGAACGGCCGGTGAACTGTACTAATGTCACCTCGCGCTGTGAACCTGCTGCGGGGACACTATTACCGTGACGAGCACATCGATTATCGGTTCGATTGTTTCCTGGCTGTCCGCCGGATACCCGGAGGGGGTTCCCCCCACGGATCGGTTCCCGCTGCTGGCGCTGCTGCGCCGCACGCTGACCGAAGAACAGGTCAAGGAAGTGGTCGCCAAACTGACCGACTCCGCATCGGCCGCACAGCTGGATGGTGTGGTGAGCAAGGACGAGATCGAAAAGTTCATCTCGGATGTCACCAAGGATGAGCCGACCGCTCAAGACATTTCGCGTGTGGCCTCACGCCTGGCCGCCGGCGGGTGGCCCTTGGCCGGTGTGGATGCCACCGCGCTCAACGCGTAACTAGAACGCCCAGTTGCGTTCTGGACTTAACACAAATCCGTGTGTACCACGGACATCGTCGACTAAACACGCCGTAGTCTGGGGCGCCGGAGTGGCGCACACCAGCGTTGTCTGGCTGCCGTCGTCGTTGTGCACAGGCGCGGCTATCCGCACCTGGCGATTGCCGGGCAGCACCGGCACGCGGGAAAGGTCGGGGTCGCTCCGCGATTCGCCCACTGTCGCGGAGGTGCCGTTGTTCCGCGCGTACGTTCCCAGGTCTAGTTGTGCCGATCCTGCGCCCTTCGGCCCAACGCAGGTCCACTGGAAGTACGGGTTCCATCCGGCGCTTTCGCACAAAACGCCGTCGGGTGTCGCGAAACGATAGATCTTGACGCTGAAGTACTGTCGGGAATCGACGGTGGGGAGCCCGCTCACGTCAGGGAAATTCGGTGGTGGCTCGGCAGAGGCGTGGCAGGCACGCCAGAGGCGTCAGGCACAGCGTCGCAACACATGTGATCAGCAGGGCTCTGACGCCCCGGTGGTCCATGGACGAAAATCTACCGCCCCCGGGTTGGTGCCGGCGCGGTGGACCCCGACGACGATGGCACGGTGGACGGTCGATCGACGATTGTCGATAGCGGTCCGCCGATCCGGTACTTGGCGCCGCGGTGTTCCTCGGGCAACCGGTCGCCATTGCCTAGCAGCTTGTGGCGCAATGTTCCTGGGGTGTAGTCATTTTGGTATGCGCCCCGTTCGGTCAACACCGGGACGACATACTCGATGAAGTCTTCGAAAGTGCCCGGGGTGATCGCGTAGGCCAGGTTGAAGCCGTCGACGTCGGTCTCCTCCACCCACTCCTGCAGGGTGTCGGCCACCTCGGTGCCGGAGCCGACGACAAGCGGTCCCATGCCGCCGATCTCGCCCCACTCGGCGATATCGCGCACCTTCCATTCCCGGCCGTCGGCGGTGGCGGCCTGAAACGCCGCGACCGCCGAGAGGATCGCGTTGGAGTCCACATTTCCGATCGGCTCGTCCAGGCCGTAGCGGGCCAGGTCGACGCCCATCCAGCCGGACATGAAGACCAGTGCGCCCTCGGCGCTGCCATAACTCAGCAGCTCACGGTGCTTGGCGTGCGCCGCTTCGGAATTCTCGCCGGTGACCACGGTGGTGAGGTTGAAGATTTTGGCGGAGTATGGATCTCGTCCGGCGAGTTCCAGCTCGCGGCGGACCGTGGTGACCGTCTGGCGTAGCAGGTCCTTGGTCGGGGCCGCGGTAAAGACGGCCTCGGCGTTCTCCGCGGCGAAGCGCACCCCGCGCGGCGAGGATCCCGCCTGGTAGATCACCGGAGTCCGTTGCGGTGACGGTTCAACGAGATGGACACCCGGAACGGTGAAATGCGTTCCCTCATGGCCAATGTGGTGCACCTTGTCGGGATCGGTGAAGACCCCGCGGGCGGCATCGCGGACGACGGCGTCATCCTCCCAGGAGCCTTCCCACAGCTTGTAGAGCACCTCCAGGTACTCGTCGGCGTGGTCGTAGCGGGCATCGTGGGCCGGCTGGTCGGTTTGTCCCATGTTGCGTGCCGCGGCGGGCAGGTACCCGGTGACGACGTTCCATCCGACTCGGCCCCCGGTGAGGTGATCGAGCGTGGATAGCCTGCGCGCGAACGGATATGGGTGTTCGAATCCGGTACCCGTGGTGACCCCGAAGCCAAGATGCTCGGTGACCAGTGCCATCGCCGAGACCAAGAGCAGGGGATCGGCGACCGGAATCTGCGCGGCCTGGCGGATCGCCGCCTCGTCGCTGGCGTCATAGATGTCGTACGTGCCAAGCACGTCGGCGATGAACAGTCCGTCGAAGCGGCCACGTTCGAGGAGCTTGGCCAGATTTGTCCAGTAGGACAGATCCTTGTACCGCCAGGACTGGTCGTCGGGGTGCCGCCACAGGCCGGGGGATTGGTGCGCAACACAATTCATATCGAACGCGTTGAAGCGGATGACGCGGGTCATCCCCTCAGCATCGCCACCCCGACGACATCAGTCACCGGTTGTACTCGGGATGAAACTTACAAAGTGGCGGTGTCGATGACGAACCGGTACCGCACATCGCTGGCGATGACCCGCTCGTACGCCTCGTTGATGTAGTTGGCGTCGATGACCTCGATCTCGGAGCCGATGTTGTGCTCGGCGCAGAAGTCAAGCATCTCTTGGGTTTCCGGAATCCCGCCGATGCCGGAACCGGACAGGTTGCGGCGGCCGAACAGCAGTGGGAACGCCGGAACCTCGATGGGGTTCTCCGGTGCGCCGAGCTCGACCAGCGTCCCGTCCACATTGAGCAGACCGAGGTACTTGCCCATGTCGAGATTGGCGGAGACGGTGTTGAGGATGAGGTCGAACCCGTAGCGCAGGTTCTTGAAGGTGTCCGGGTCGGACGTGGCGTAGTAGTGGCTGGCCCCCAGGCTCAGTCCGTCTTCCAGCTTCTTGAGTGACTGGCTCAGCACCGTGATCTCGGCGCCCATCGCGGCGCCCAGCTTGACGGCCATGTGCCCAAGTCCGCCGAGTCCGATGACCGCGACGCGCTTGCCCGGTCCGGCACCCCAGTGCCGCAGCGGTGAGTAGGTGGTGATGCCCGCACACAGCAGCGGAGCTGCCTTGTCCAACGGCAGGCTGTCAGGGATGCGCAGCACGAAATCCTCATTCACGACGACGGCCTGGCTGTATCCGCCCTGCGTCTGGGTTCCGTCGCGGTCCTTGGCGCCGTAGGTGCCGACCATGCCGCCGCCGCTGCAGTACTGCTGCAGCCCGGCCAGGCACTGTGGACAGGTGCGGCACGACTCGACCATGCAGCCGACACCCGCGTGGTCGCCGGGCTTGAACTTGGTGACTTCCGAACCGACCGCGCCGATGACGCCGGCGATCTCGTGGCCGGGGACGATCGGGTAGTTGGCACGTCCCCATTCGTCACGCACGGTGTGGATGTCGGAGTGGCAGATGCCGGCGAACTTGATGTCGATGAAGACGTCGTGCGGACCGAGCTCGCGGCGCTCGATCGTGATGGGGACCAGCGGTTCCTTGCCGGATGTTGCGGCGTAGGCAGAGACGGTGACCATATATGCGTCCTTTTGCGATAGTTAACATTGCTACCGATCTCAGACTACTCGCCCCGCACATGGCGCGCGCTTAGACGGGGGACAGTGACCACCGTCCGTCGGCCTCCAGCTGTAGCTTCTGGTCGTGGTGCTGATCGATGGTGCTGCGATGGCCGACACTGACGAGCGTGCAGTCGGGCACCTCGGTGCGCAGGAGGCGGTAGAGCGCGAATTCCAGCCCCTCGTCGAGTGATGACGTCGACTCATCCATGAAGATCGCCTTGGGTTTGAGCAGCAGTATTCGCGCGAACGCGACGCGCTGCTGCTCGCCAGGGGAGAGCACCTTGATCCAGTCGGATTCTTCGTCGAGCCGTTCGGACAAATGACCAAGTGCCACCTTGTCGAGGGTGGTGCGCAATTCTTCGTCGGTAAAGGTGCTCGGTGGTGCCGGGTAGCTCACTGCCGCGCGCAGATCGCCCAGCGGGAGGTAGGGCATCTGCGACAGGAACAATGTCTCGTGTTCGCCGCCGGGACGGGTCCAGTCGCCATCGGTGTACGGCCACAGTCCGGCCAGCGAGCGCAGCAGTGTGGTCTTGCCGCCGCCCGATCGCCCCTTGATCAGTAGTGCGTCCCCCGCGGTCAGACTGAGGTTCAGGTCGTCGATCAAAGTGTCGCCGTTGGGCTTACGGACGTAGATGTTGTGCAGCGTGACACCGTCCGCCTGATCGCCGGGCTCAAGCATCGGCAGCTCGCGTGACTGCGCGTCCGCCTCCAACAGGCCGTCCAGACGCATGACGGTGGCGCGGTAGGCGGCGAAGTTGTCGTAGGCATTCCGGAAGAAGGAGAGGGAGGTCTGCAGCTGGCCGGCGGCACTGGCGCTTTGACTCACGTCGCCATAGGTAATCTGCCCCGCGATCAGGCGCGGAACCTGCAGAACAGAGTTGAAGACCGCCGCGGTCTGCGATACCGCGAAGTTCCAGCCGGTGAAACCCATGCTTCGATACACCAGCTGCCAGAAGTTGTCGATGATTCCGTCGAAGCGGCCTTTGAGCTGCTTGGCCTCGGCCTTTTCGCCGCGGTAGAAGGCCACGCTTTCCGAGGTGTCGCGCAGGCGTACCAGTGCGTAACGGAACATGGCGTTGAGGCGTTCGTTGAGGAAGTATCTGCGGATCAGTGGGCGCCCGATCCGGAAGGCGATCAAGGTTGTCACGATCACGTAGATATAGGTGAGAAACACAAGGGCTCTGGGCATTTCGTATCCGAAGATGTTCAGCGGACCCGATAGACCCCACAGGATAATAGTGAACGACGGTAGCGAGATGCATGCGTTCACTGCGCCGAATGCCAGGTGTGCCGAAGAGCTTTGCAGCTGCTCCGGTGCGACCGACATGGCGACAAAGTTGTTGATGTCAGCCTGAATTCGCTGATCCGGGTTGTCGATCGTGTTGTCGATGAAGCGTGATCGATAGAAGGCCCGCTTCGAGAGCCAGTCGGTGGTGATGCGGTTGGTAAGCCACACGCGCCACCGAATAATGAACGCCTGCAGCAGATACAGGTCGGTGACCACGAGCGCGATGTTGATCCCCGCCAACAGGCAGAACCGGCGGATGTTGAGCCAGAAGAATGCCTTGGCCTCCGGCATGCCCTGGCCATCGCGCGCCAGCGCCTGGACGATGTACTGGATCGACGTCGACATGTCGTTGTAGTAGTAGGTGAACACCACCGACAGGCGCACATTCACCACTACCGAGAGCAGCACCAGTACCAACAGCGCCCAACCGACGCGCCCCTCACGCGTGGTGAAGTACTGGCCGGTGATGCGCCAGAATTGCCGACCCCACTGCGTGAACCGAATGATCAAGAACGCAACGGTAAGAAAAACTGCAATGGTCACCGGCAATACCCAGCCGATCCATACCAGCGATCGCCATACCTCGGTGCCCCAGTCGGTCGCAGTCTTCATCGATCAATGCCCTTCGAGTTCCGTCACTATCCAGTTGTCCGCGGAGTGTACGGGCCTGGCCTGAGCACGTCCTGACAAGCGCCAAGAGCGGGACTACGCGATGGGGGTGAACCTCACGAACGGGATGGCTTGTCCGACCGCGCGATAGTCATCGGCGGAGCCGTCGACCTCAAAACCCATCACACGACTCAGTTGCTTCGCCAACCGCGGACGCTTCGTCGCGTAGTGCGCCATGATGGCGCCGCCTTCCTCGGTGGACAGTGTGGTTGCCCGCGCACCGTGTACGCGGCTGCCTACCTGAATGGTCACCTCGGGCGTCTTGCGGATGTTCTTGTACCAGTCCGCGGCGGCGCCGAATCCCGACGCCGTAATGATGCTGCCGTCGTCTTGGAGCTCGACGACCTCCAGCGCCGCCTGACGAGGTCGGCCGGACGCCCGGCCGATGTGGGTGAGCAGCATGACTCTCTTGCTCACCAGGAATCCGAGGTGGGCTCGAAACAAGGTGGTGGGCAGACGCCACAACACGCGCTGGAACCCGGTGGGCGGATTGGTTTTTTGGATTTTCCTCATGACGCTCTCCCTTCAGATGGCGCAGTCGATTCGGCTCATTCCTCGTCCAAAAGGCTTTCCAGTAGCGAAAATGCCTCGGCCGTTTCGATATTGGGATCCACCGAGTGGTGCAGCACCAGGCCGTCCATGAACGCAATGATCAACGTCGCGAGCCCTGCCGCACGGCGCCGGGACCAGCTGGGGTGGCGTAGCCGCACATGATCGGCAACCTCAGCACGTACCTCCCTGAGCTTGGCGCCCAACGCCGCGCCCAACGCGGAATCGCGGGTCGCCCCGGCGATGAGCTCGACGGCCAGGTGCATCGCGTTGTCATCGCTCGCGGTCTGGGGGAGCGCGTCGCGCATTGCGCGCAGGGCGGCGTGGGTGTCGGGAGCGTCGAGAAAAGTGGTGACCAGGGGGCTGATGACCAGCTCGCAGGTCTGGCGTGCGACTGCACAATGCAGACCCGGCAGTCCGCCGAAGTGGTAGTGGATGAGCCCGGGATTGGTACCCGCGCGGATTGCGACAGCCCGGGTGGTCACGGCCGGCCAGCCCCCCTCGCACAGCAGCTGGACCCCGGCGCCCACCAACTGCTCGCGGCGACGGTCACCTCTGGCCGTATTTGGCCGATCGACCAAATTGGCCATACGGCCAAATTACCAGCCGCCTTCGGGAGTGTGGGCGGAACTGTGACACCCGGCGAGAATTACGCGGTAGTGCTCACGCTCGGCGGGGATTCTCGGCGTGAAGCGACCGCCAGTACGATTGCGAGGATTCCGAAAAGCTCTGGTGTGCTGGGAATTTGATGTATGACGAATACGCCGATCGCTGTCGCGGAGAGCGGAAGGAGGGCTAGGAGGATGGCGAACTGGCTCCGCCCAGCCCGTCGCAGGATCACCTGGTCAAGCCCGTAGGGGATGACGTTGGAGAGCACGCCCATCAGTAGCCCCAGCACGAGGACATGTCCGACGGGTATTTCGCCGTGAGTGCCGGCGATGCCGAAGGCCAAGACCGGTGCGGTCACGATCATGGCGACGGTGAAGCCGACTGCCAGCGAGTCGGCCGGATTGCCCTGTAACGCAACACGTTTTCCGAGAACAATGTATCCGGCCCAGAACAGCGCCGCGAGCAGTGCGAATGCCATCCCCGCGGGTTCGGCACTGAGCTGCACGTCGGCGATCAAGAGGACGCCGACGAGGGCGGCCAGAACCGAGAATCCTTCGCGGAGGGACCGCGAGCCGATGGCCGCGACACTGATCGGTCCCAGGAATTCGATCGCCACTGCGGTACCCAACGGCAGCCGGTCGATCGCGAGGTAGAACGACATGTTCATCAGGGTGGTGACCAGCCCAAAGCCGCTTGCCCACCACAGTGCCCGGCCCTGCCAGGCCGCGCGACCGGGCCGGGCGATGGCGAGAAATACCAGCGCCGCGCCGCATATCCGCAGCCAGGTCACGCTGGCCGGGTCGAGCCACCGGAACAGGCTGACTCCGGCCGCCGCACCTAGGTACAGCGAGGTACCGCTGACAAGCATGAGGGCGGGCGCGGCAAGCCGGTGGCGCTCGGGTTCGGTCACCGTGATGCCAACAAGGTGCGGACCGCATCCGCCAGATCTTCTTCGAGCCACCCGGGCAGGCCGGGCATGTGGCGGCGCACCGCGGCGTACGGCAAGTCGACCACGGCGCGCATGAGCCGGTCGCGGTCCCGCGCGTCACTGCGGCCGTAGACCGCCCGCGTCAGATCCCGCATGGCGGTGAACAACGGTTCGTTCATCGCCTCCAGCGCCGTCGCTGCGTCGGCTCCAAGGACGTCGGCGCTACGTAAGGAGAACAGCAGCCGGGCGTCATCGGGATAGGTGCGCGCAAACAATGGTACCGAAAGTGCAAGTGCCACAGCACTTTCAACGGGGTCTGCGGAAGAGTTCAGCGCGCGGAACGCGTGCTCGTGGAAGCGCTCCACCGCGCGCAGCCATGTTGCCGACATGATGGCCTCGCGGTTACCGAAGCGATGGTTCAGTGTTCCGGCGGGGGCGCCAGAGGCGCTGGAGATGGCCGCGATGGTTGCGGCCCGGGGGCCACCGTCGAGCAGCAGTGTTCGCACCGCGTCGAGGATGGCATCGCTGGTGTGCTTGCGTTCGGGGGCCATCTGGAATATTCGTCCTAATTCTGGTAAACCATAAGATATGGAACATCCATCCTATATTGACGAGCATGCGATCCGTATCGACGCGCCGCGGGACCGGGTGTGGGAGAGCCTGCGGCACTACGTTGACGCCGTTTTGCGATCCGCTGAACGCAACCCGCTGGGCACCGTGTTGGGCACCAGTCCGCGTGCGGGCTTCGCCGTCGACGTCGTTGACCCCGAACAGCGGCTGGGTTTGGCCGGGAAGCACCGTTTTTCGCGCTACGAGCTGGTGTTCGAACTCGACGAGACCCGCGACGGTGGTACTCAGCTGCGTGCGCAGACGTATGCGGATTTTCCTGGGCTGCGCGGCCGGATTTACCGTGCGCTGGTGATCGGCACGCGCGGTCACGTGTTGGTGACCAATCATCTCCTGCGTTCGGTGAAACGACGTGCTGTCGGTGTGGGTTCGCGCTGAACCCGGATCGCTACGAATTCAGTTCGCGCCGGGCCGATTCGGCGGCAAGTGCCCGTTGAAAGCTGCGGACAAATCCCACCTGGGTCTTCTTGAGCTGGCGCTCTAGTAGGCCGGGCAATCGAATCTTGAGATCCAGGGAGATGTCGGCGGTGAGGCGGGATTCGGGGTCGTCGGGGACAACGGTGAACCGGCTGACGTTATGGCGGAGGGTCTTGCTTTCCAACATGGTGAGCCGGCAGCCGTCGGGATACCACTCGTACTCGGTCAGGGAATCATCGGAGATACCGAGCGTGCTGCTCACCGTTCGTACCAGCCGTGGCGACCCGTCATCGAATGATTCGACGACGGTCATGGTGCTGGTGACCGGTGGCCACGTCGGCAGATGTGGCCGCAGCCAACCGTCGACGGACTCCACATCCTTGAGCACCTCGAGGACGGTCTCGGGCCTAGCGGCGACGGCAATATCGATGCGTTCCTGGATCACGTTCCATCCTTCCGCGGACTGCGGGGAACGTTAGCCCAATTGGAGCGAAAATGGGGACATTTAGGACAAATTGATTATAAAGTCCCTGTTCAGAACCGGTACTAAAGGTACGGATACTGCCTGTAACGGATAGCTTTAGGTGGCGCGTTCCAGGATGAAAACCCTGATCTCGCGGCCGGTGCGGCCCTTATATGCGGAGTAGACCTCGAGCATCGCCTCGAAGCGCCGGTAGTAGTCGTCGCGCTCGGCCCCTTCTGCGAGGGTCGCGACCACGTCGATGGTCTGGCCGGCCAGTGTCACCTTGGCCCGCGGATCGGCCAGCAGGTTGGTGGTCCACGCGGGGTGCTTCTCCTGGCCGAAATTGCTGCCCACCAGTGCGATCCGATCGCCATCGTGCAAATACAGCAGCGGGGAGACCCGAGGCTGGCCAGACTTGCGGCCCGTCGTGGTGAGCAGCAGCGTCGACAAACCCAGGGGGCCCAGCACGGTGTACCGGCTGCCGGTGCGCTCCATGACGGCCCGGTCCAGCGGGGTCAGCTTGCGGATGGTCCACGAACCCGGTTTGGTGGCTGCGAACTTGGCCGCCACTCGGGATAGCGCACTCTCGGGATTGCCCCAGCGATTCTCGGGAAAGCCCTTGTCGCTCACGGGATTATCTCGGCTTTACGTCCCGCGTTGAACCCGATTCGGGTGTACTCGGCAACCCCGGCGGTGGTGTACGGATCGGCGGCGATCAGGGCCTCGGCGTCCTGTGCGCTGATGTCGCCGGTGACCAGCACGCCGCCGGTACCTGCCTCGTTGCGACCGCTGATCAGCAGATTGCCTGCCGCGATCTCGCCGTCGAGCCACTCCAGGTGTGCGGGGCGGACGCCGTCTACGACGTCGAGCGGTTGGGTATAGGTCAGCTGCAGTACGTGGTACATGCCGGGAGCGTAACGCTTGGTGCGGTGGGCGTGAGCGGAGTGACTGGGGATCTAGTTGATGGGTGCGTTGACCCACTGCAGGTCATCGAGGATCCCGCGCGCCGCGACAATTCCGTCCCCGGTCTGCCAGATCTCGTTGTTGACCGCGAACACCCGGTGATCGCGCGTGGCGCCGAGCGCCATCCAGGGCTTGGTACCGAAAATTCGGGCGGCGCGATCCTTGGCCGACGGGCTGGTGAACGAGACGTAGACGATGTCGCCCTCGGCGGCCGAGAAGTCGTCGGTGTCGATCTCGATGAACGGGGTATCGGTAAACCGTTGGGTAGCAGGACGATCCAATCCCACGGTGGCGAGCACCGACGCCGGGAAGTTATTGACGCCGTACACCCGCACTGTCTGGTCGGTGAACTGGACGATCGAGACCTGGAAGTGGGTGGCGTCGTTCTCGCGGCCCACCTTCTTGGCGGCGTCGATAAAACCCGACCACAGCTTGTCGGTCTCGGCGGTCCTTCTGGTCGCCTTACCCACCAGCCGGACGTGCTCGGCCAGATCATGTCCGGACACGATGACGGTAGGAGCGATAGCGCTCAGGTCGAGGTAGGAATTCTGTTCGCCGTTGGAGCTGAGGATGAGATCGGGTTTGGCGGCACCGATCTTGGCCAGGTCCGGAGATGCCATCGGACCGATTGACGGCAGGTCATGGACAGTCGTGCCCAGGTAGGACGGGGGAGAGGTCGCGCGGTCCGCCAGTGCGACTCCCACGATGCGATCCTGCAGCCCCAGCGCGCACAGTGTGTCGATAGCGCCGGCGTCGAGGACCACGATGCGTTTGGCGTCCTCGGGTACTTCGGTCTCGCCTTGGGCGTGCCGCACCTCACGCGGTGCGGCCGGGTCCAGGGCCGCCGGATCCTTGGCGCAGGACTCGTCGGGCTTGCGCGCATTGCCCAATACACTCGCGCCGGCGATCTTCGTGGTGCTGGTGGCCAGAGTGCTCGGGGTCTCGTTGGTGGGTTTCTCCGTACAGCCGGATACCGTCGCCGTCACCAGCGCTGCCGACATCACGGCAGCGCCCCAGAACCTCGCTGTCTGCACCCGGTTGAACTTACCGCGCGGGGTCGCGAACATACGGGTAGGACGCTTCGACCACGGCCGCGCGGATGGTAGTCAACCCGAAGTACGACTCTCTGTAGGACCCGCTCCACGATCGGGGGTGGCGCGGGCTAGGATTCACCCCAGACATGCAGTCACTGGAACGACTGCGCGCTACAAGGAATCGGAGGAGCCGTGACCGCCGAAGCACCCCCCATTGGTGGATTGCAGGCCAGCCGCCCGTTCCCGCCCCGCACGGGCGCGCGGGGCACTCTGATCTACCGCTTGATCACGACCACCGATCACAAGCTGATCGGCATCATGTACCTGGTCGTGTGCTTCGCGTTCTTCCTCATCGGTGGCTTGATGGCGCTGTTCATGCGCGCCGAGCTGGCGGTGCCGGGACTGCAGTTCCTGTCCAACGAGCAGTTCAACCAGCTGTTCACCATGCACGGCACCGTGATGCTGCTGTTCTACGCGACGCCCATCGTGTTCGGCTTCGCGAACGTGGTGCTGCCGTTGCAGATCGGCGCGCCTGACGTCGCCTTCCCGCGTCTGAACGCCTTCTCGTTCTGGCTCTTCCTCTTCGGCGCCATGATCGGTATCGCCGGATTCATCACTCCCGGTGGCGCCGCCGACTTCGGCTGGACCGCCTACACCCCGCTGACCGACGCCATCCACTCACCGGGTGCCGGCGCCGATCTGTGGATCATGGGTCTGGCCGTCGGTGGTCTGGGCACCATTCTTGGCGCGGTCAACATGATCACCACGGTCGTCTGTATGCGTGCCCCCGGCATGACGATGTTCCGGATGCCGATCTTCACCTGGAACATCCTGGTAACCAGCGTGCTGGTGCTGCTGGCCTTCCCGCTGCTGACCGCCGCGCTCTTCGGTCTGGCCGCTGACCGGCACCTGGGTGCCCACATCTTCGACCCCGCCAACGGCGGTGTCCTGCTGTGGCAGCACCTGTTCTGGTTCTTCGGACACCCCGAGGTGTACATCATCGCGCTGCCGTTCTTCGGCATTGTCTCGGAGATCTTCCCGGTGTTCAGCCGCAAGCCGATCTTCGGATACACCACGCTGATCTACGCGACGCTCGGTATTGCGGCGCTGTCCATCGCGGTGTGGGCGCACCACATGTACGCCACCGGCGCCGTGCTACTGCCGTTCTTCTCGTTCATGACGTTCCTGATCGCGGTTCCGACCGGTATCAAGTTCTTCAACTGGATCGGCACGATGTGGAAGGGGCAGTTGACCTTCGAGACCCCGATGATCTTCTCGGTGGGATTCCTGGTCACCTTCCTCTTCGGTGGTCTGACCGGCGTGCTGCTGGCCATGCCTCCGGTCGACTTCCACGTCACCGACTCGTACTTCGTGATCGCGCACTTCCACTACGTGCTCTTCGGCACCATCGTGTTCGCGACCTACGCCGGTATCTACTTCTGGTTCCCGAAGATGACGGGCCGCCTGCTCGACGAGCGTCTGGGCAAGTTCCACTTCTGGCTTACCTTCATCGGCTTCCACTCCACCTTCCTGGTGCAGCACTGGCTGGGTAACCAGGGCATGCCGCGCCGGTACGCCGACTACCTGCCCACCGATGGCTTCACCTTCCTGAACTCGTTCTCGACGGTGGGTGCTTTCATCCTGGGCGCCTCGACGCTGCCGTTCCTGTGGAACGTGTTCAAGAGCTACCGCTACGGCGAGGTCGTCACGGTCGACGATCCGTGGGGCTACGGCAACTCCCTGGAGTGGGCCACCAGCTGCCCGCCGCCGCGACACAACTTCTCCGAGCTGCCCCGAATCCGTTCGGAGCGTCCGGCATTCGAGCTGCACTACCCACATATGTCCGAGCGCATGCGCGCTGAGGCGCACGTGGGTGGCGGCCATAAATAACGGCTGCGATAAGCCGCTGTGAGTGACCGCGTCACGGTTCTCGTCACCGTCACCGGGGCCGATAAACCCGGCGTCACCTCGGTGCTCATGGGTGTGTTGTCGCGCCACAGTGTCGAGCTGCTGAATGTCGAACAGGTTGTCATCCGCGGCAAGCTCACGCTCGGCGTGCTGGTCAAGGCACAGGGCAGCAGCGATGCGGTCGAAGCGCTTCAGGACGAGCTTGAAGAGGCGATGCACACCCTCGGATTCGACGTTGACGTCGAATTCGGCGGGGAGAGTTCGGTTATCAAGGACCCGTCGACCCACACCATTGTGGTGCTCGGACGGCCGGTCACCGCGCGGGCTTTCGGGGCCGTCGCGCGAGCACTGGCAAGCCTCGAGATCAACATCGACCTCATCCGGGGTGTCGCCGACTATCCCGTGACGGGCCTGGAGCTGCGTGTCACCGTGCCGCGGGACCGGTTGACCGATGTCGACCTGCACACCGCGATGGCGCAGGTGGCTACCGACGAGCCGGTGGACATCGCCGTAGAGCACAGCAGCCTGGACCGGCGGGCCAAGCGGCTCATCGTGTTCGACGTGGACTCGACCCTTGTTCAGGGAGAGGTCATCGAGATGCTGGCCGACCGGGCCGGTGCCCGTGCAGAGGTCGCGGCCATCACCGAAGCCGCCATGCGTGGGGAACTCGACTTCGCCGAGTCGCTACATCAGCGAGTGGCCACGCTGGCCGGGCTCCCCGAGTCGGTGCTTGACGACGTGGCCGATGAGCTGGTGCTCACCCCGGGTGCTCGCACCACCATCCGGACGCTGCGCCGGCTGGGGTACTCATGTGGCGTGGTGTCGGGCGGATTCCGTCAGGTGATCGAGCCACTGGCCCATGAACTTGCCCTCGATTTCGTGGCGGCCAACGTGCTGGAGATCGTGGATGGCAAGCTCACCGGCCGGGTGATCGGGGAGATCGTGGATCGCCCCGGTAAGGCCAAGGCCTTGCGGCAATTCGCTTATGAGGCAGGCGTTCCGCTGGCGCAAACCGTGGCAGTCGGAGACGGCGCGAACGATATCGACATGCTTTCAGCGGCGGGGCTTGGCGTGGCTTTCAACGCCAAGCCGGCGCTGCGGAAGGTGGCCGATGCGTCGGTGAGCCAGCCGTATCTGGATGTGGTGCTCTTCATCCTCGGTATCACTCGTGCAGAGATCGAGGCGGCCGACGCCGTCGATGGCGGCGTGCGTCGCGTCGATATCCCCGATAACTAGGTCGCGCGGCGGGTCAGCCCACCATCGCCGAATCGGCAAGTGGTGCAGCACCGGTCACGGTATGCCAGGCCTGGGCCAGCAGCTCCACACCGCGTAACAACTGATCGTCGTGCTGGGTGAAGGGCACCCGCACAAAACGTTCCAGTGAACCGCCGACCCCGAACCGTGGGCCGGCGGCAATGCGGACCCCGAGGCGCGCGGCGGCCGCCGCGAGGGCGGTACTCATCGGCGCGGGTAACCGGGCCCAGATACACAGTCCGCCTTCGGCTTCCTGCAGCTCCCAATCGGGAAGTCGCCGGTGCAGCTCGGCCACCACCAGGGCCCGCCGCGCGCGAAGGGTCTCACGTTGCATGGCCTCCACCTCGTCCGCGCGTTCCAGCAGCTCGGCTGCGGCCAGCTGCTCGAGGATCGGCGTTCCTGTGTCCATGGCCGAGCGCACCGCGGCAAGCCGGGCGATGGTGGTGCGGTCGGCGCGAATCCAGCCGACGCGCATACCGCCCCAGAACGATTTCGACATGGACCCGATGGTGACCACCAGATCGGGACGCGCCACCAGCGAGGCCATCGGCGTGGGCGTGGGTGCCGTATGCCAGGATCCGACAAGCGACTCATCGACGATTGTGCGGGTTCGGGTCTGGGAGATGATGTCCGCCAATATGTTTCGTTGCGCAAGTGGCATGGTGAGGCCGGTGGGGTTGTGGTTGTCCAGCACCAGGTAGGCCAGGTTTGGAGCCGTTTGACGGATGGTGGTCTCCATGCCGGTCATATCCCAGCCCGACTCGCGCTCGTGGGTGTGCATCGGTACCGGAACAGGGCGTGCGCCGCGTTGGGTGATCGCATCGAGTGCCCCGTGGTAACTCGGCTGCTCCACGAGGACTCTGTCGCCGGGTTCCACAAAGGCGCCGAGGAGCAGCGCGATGGCCTGTTGGGCGCCGCACGTCACCATGATCTGATCCTCTGCGGTGGGCAGACCGCGCCGCGAGAAGTGCTCGGCGATGCGGGGGCGCAGCTCCGGAATGCCCACCAATTCATGACCGATTCCCCGAAGGTGGGTCGGCAGTTTGGTCAGGGCCACCTGGTACGCCTCAAGTACTGCGGCAGCCGGTGCGGCGGTCGCGGCATTTTGCAGGTCGATCATCGCGGTCGCCAATCCCGTTGTGGCCGAATGTGATCGGTCGGGCCCGGGTAGAGCGGTGGTGCTGCGTGCCCCCTGGCGGCCGCGCAGGTATCCGTTCTCGCGCAGTTCTGCGTAAGCGGCGGTGACAGTGGTACGACTGACGTGCAGCGCACTCGACAATGCTCGTTCGCTGGGGATACGGGCGCCGAGCGGCAGCCGTCCGTCGATGACGAGCAGCCGGATCGCGTCCGCCAGCGCTCCGTAAGCGGGTCCCGCAGAGCCCGCGGTGCGCCATTGGCCGAGGTGACGGGCCAGGGTGTCGGCGATGACCACGCGATCAGACATAAAAGCCAGTGTGACTCAACTGGCTATTGAAAGACAAGCCAGTTGGCCGAGAAAATCGGGTGGTGACCGGGAAATGGATTGGTTGGAGTGCACGCGGCACCGCCTTGTTGGTGGGTCTGTATCTGTACGGGTTCTCAATGGCGCTCATGGTGCGCGCGGGGCTCGGATTGGACCCATGGGACGTGTTCCATCAGGGGCTCTCCATGCGTACCGGCATGAGCATCGGACTGGCCTCGGCGGTGACCGGTGTCGTCGTACTTCTCGCGTGGATTCCGTTGCGTAACAGGCCGGGTGTCGGGACGATCGCCAACATCGTCGTCATCGCGGTTGCTGTCGATTCCACACTGGCCTGGCTGCCTGCGCCGTCGGCGATGGCCGTGCGGGTGGCTTTTCTGGTGGGCGGCGTTCTGCTGAACGCGATAGCGACGGTGCTGTACGTCGGTGCCGGGCTGGGGCCGGGGCCTCGTGATGGACTGACAACTGGACTGGTTCATCGCACCGGCCGGTCGGTGCGGCTGATCAGGACCACCATCGAGGTCATCGTGGTGGCGACGGGTTGGCTGCTCGGCGGGAACGTGGGCGTCGGGACCCTGCTCTACGCGCTGGGTATCGGGCCTCTCATACAGGTGGTGTTGCGGCTGCTGCCCCGGCGGCTACTGGCCGTCAGCGGGTGGGGTGCGGTGCTGAGCACGCAACGCGACAGCTCCGCGTCTGCCGCGTCGGACAGATCGCCTCAGGACGTCGCGGCCTGATTGCGTCGGTCGAATGATTCGGCGTCGATGAGCAACTGTTCGCAAAGGGCGTGGGGGAGATCGACCAGTGTGGATGTCAGCTCGGCCACCGCTGGGTTCTGGGCGAGCTCAAGTGTGGTCAAATCCGCGTCCAGCTCGTCCGCGTAGCCACTATCGGTGAAGTAACGGACATCGATGCGAAAGGCATGCGCGATGCTCTCTAGCGCCTGGAGCGAGGGCCGTCCCCGCTGTCCGTTCCGCAACTGTGACAGGTAAGGCGCTGAGACTACGGTACCCCCGGTCCGCATGAAGACTAGGAATTCGCTGTTGGAATACGGCCCGCGACCGGGCGTGTGTAGCACCGCGAACACCCGGTTAAGTCTGGCGACGAATTCCTCTTGTGCTCGGGGATCTTTGAACGGGTAGAGGCCGCCGCGGTTGCTATCGGCCGAGGAATCAAGTTTTGATGTGCGACTATCTTCCGCACTGTCTGATCCTTGGATTCGCCGGTTGGCATCGATCAAACGGCCCAGGGCCGTCGTGTCGCGGCGCAGTTGAGACTGGAACGCGTCGACCCGGCGACGCCATGCCTTGAGGTCATCCCACACCCACGAACGATCCTCGCCATGAGCTGCACGTTGCTGGATTCGATTCGCCTCGGCATCGAGCTGAGTGATGAGCCGATGGTTAGCAAGCCCGATATTGTGCACCGTGTCCAGGTAGGGATCGGGATCTAGATCGTTTGTCATATCGTTGCCTAGAATTCCTTCCGAGCTTGCTGACGTATGGATGAGGATACGCGATAGCGGCCCAGACGCACGGTCAGGACGGCTCGCGAGATGGCTCCCGCTCGCCGCTCGCCGGGCTCGATGCGGCACGATGGCCCCGTGGCCGAAATTGATCCGGACCTTCTGCTCGATTTCCGCGATGTCCTGCTGCAGCGCAATCGCAAGGTGCTGGTAGGCCCGGTCACCTGGTCGGTCGAGCTCGACGAACGGTGGGTGGTCGTCGGTCCCAACGGAGCGGGGAAGACGTCATTGCTGCGGATCGCCGCCGCCATGGAGCACCCCACCTCGGGTGAGGCGGCGATCCTGGGTGAGCGGTTGGGTCGTGTCGATGTCTCGGAGCTCAAGGCGCGGATCGGCTTGAGCTCGGCCGCGCTCGCGCAGCGGATACCGGATAACGAAGTGGTCCGTGATCTGGTGGTCTCGGCCGGGTACGCGGTGCTGGGGCGGTGGCGTGAGGAGTACGAGGAGATCGACACCGCACGCGCGGTGGACATGCTCGAGACCCTCGGCGCCGAGCATCTGTCCGATCGCACGTACGGGACGCTGTCCGAGGGTGAACGCAAGCGGGTGCTCATCGCGCGTGCCTTGATGACCGATCCCGAGCTGCTGCTCCTCGATGAGCCGGCCGCCGGGCTGGATCTGGGCGGGCGTGAGGAACTTGTGGCGCGGCTGGGTGAGCTTGCCGCCGACCCGGATGCGCCCGCGATGGTTTTGGTGACCCACCATGTCGAGGAAATCCCACCCGGTTTCAGCCACGCGCTGTTGCTGTCCGAGGGAGAGGTTGTCGCTCAGGGCCTGCTGGCGGACGTGATGACCAGTGAGAACCTGTCCCGCGCGTTCGGCCAGTCGATCGTGGTTGAGATGATCGACGGGCGCTACTTCGCGCGACGTGCCCGTGCCCGGGCAGCCCACCGAGCGCAGTAGCGGCAAAGTTAAGGAGCCCTCGTCGATGACACCTACCTCCAACGATCCAGCACAGCCGAAACCCGCGGCCACCGTCGTACTCATTCGTGACGGTGCCGTCGGCGTCGAGGCGTTTCTGATGCGCCGCGATAACGCCATGGCCTTTGCCGGTGGGATGACCGTGTTCCCAGGTGGCGGCGTGGACTCCCGCGACCTGCGCGCCGACCTGCCGTGGGTGGGCCCGGATGTCGACTGGTGGGCACAGCGGTTCGGTGTGTCGCCCGAGCTGGCGTCGGCATTGGTGTGCGCCGCGGCCCGCGAGACTTTCGAGGAGTGTGGAGTGCTGTTCGCGGGTACCTCGGAGGCCGAGATCGTGGGCGATGCGGCCGCGTACCGTCAGGCGCGCCACGACCTGTCTGACAAGACGCTGTCCTTCGGAGAGTTTCTGCAGCGCGAGGGGCTGTTTCTGCGGGCAGACCTGCTGCGGCCGTGGGCCAACTGGATCACTCCGGAGGCAGAACCGCGTCGCTACGACACGTTCTTCTTCGTCGCGGCGTTGCCGTCGGGGCAGGACGCCGACGGCGATAACACCGAGGCGGTCGCCTCGGGTTGGCAGACCCCGGGGGCCGCGATATCGGCCTTTACCGAGCGACGCAGCTTCCTGCTTCCCCCCACCTGGTCGCAGCTCGACGCCGTGTCCTCATCCGGTGCGACGGTCGCGGAGGTGCTGGCCTCGGCGCGACAGATTGCACCGATCATGCCGCTCTTGACGGAGCAGGACGGTCGATGGTTCGTCCAGTTCGACGATGTGGACCGCTACGAGGCCGCCCGTCAGGGCGCCGTGGAGGTCCCCGACGTGACCGGGCCGGAGCTGGCATGACCGAACCCGAATTCGTCTCGGTGCGTACCGCGCCAGAGCATCCCGGCATCGGCACCATCGCACTGTCGCGTCCGCCCACCAACGCCCTCACCCGTCAGATGTACCGCGAGCTCGCCCTGGCTGCCGCCGAGGCTAACGCGCGCGCGGACATCCGCGTCGTCATCGTCTACGGCGGGCATGAAATCTTTTGCACTGGTGATGATTTGGCCGAGTTATCGGAGTTGACCGCGGACGAGATGTCGCGCAGCGCCGGTGACCGTCAGGCCGCGCTGACCGCGGTGGCAGAGCTGGCCAAACCCACGATTGCCGCGATCACGGGATACGCGTTGGGCAGTGGCCTGGAGCTGGCGCTGGCGGCCGATTGGCGGATCGCGGGGGACAACGTCAAGGTGGGTTCGCCGGAGATCCTGGCGGGCATGATCCCGGGCGGTGGCGGGACAGTGCGGCTGGCGCGCGTGGTGGGCTTGAGCCGGGCCAAGGAAATGGTGTTCAGCGGCCGCCTGGTCGCCGCCAAGGAGGCCCTGCGGATGGGGCTCCTGGATCAGATGGTGGCACCCGATGATGTCTACACCGAGGCTGCAGCCTGGGCTCGGCGCTTTGTCGACGGTCCGCCCCTAGCGCTCGCCGCCGCCAAGGAGGCAATCGACCATGGCTTCGACAGTCCGCTGGCCGGGGGACTGGACAGGGAACGCGAGCTGTTTTGCCAGGTGTTCGCGACACAGGATCGTGCGGACGGGGTGGCCGCTCAGCTGGAGATCGGCCCGGGGACGGCCCGGTTCAGGGGAGCCTAACCAGGCGTTAGGCTGACGGCCATGACGGAGATTTCCGAGCCGACGACCAAGGCCACTGCGGAGCAGGTCGCTGCCGCTTTTGAGGACAACAAACTCGCCCAGATCCTCTATCACGACTGGGAAGCGGAGACCTACGACGAGAAGTGGTCCATCTCGTACGACCAGCGCTGCATCGACTATGCGCGCGGCCGGTTCGACGCCATCGTGCCCGTCGAGGATCAGCGTGAGCTGCCTTATGACCGTGCCTTAGAGCTCGGATGTGGCACCGGTTTCTTCCTGCTGAACCTGATGCAGTCGGGTGTCGCGCGCCGCGGCTCGGTCACCGACCTGTCGCCGGGCATGGTCAAGGTCGCAACCCGCACCGGCAAGGAGCTGGGCCTGGATGTGGACGGCCGGGTCGCCGATGCCGAGCGGATTCCGTACGACGACAACACATTCGATTTGGTGGTGGGCCATGCCGTGCTGCACCACATTCCCGACGTCGAGCTGTCGCTGCGCGAGGTGCTGCGGGTACTCAAGCCGGGCGGGCGGTTCATTTTCGCCGGCGAGCCCACCACGGTCGGGAATCTCTATGCCCGCGCGCTCGCGAATCTGACGTGGAAGACCACGGTCCAGGCGATGAAGCTGCCCGGATTGGAGAGCTGGCGCCGTCCGCAGGAGGAACTCGACGAGAACTCCCGCGCCGCAGCCCTGGAATGGGTCGTTGACCTGCACACCTTTGATCCTGCCGACCTGGAGAAGATGGCCACCAACGCCGGTGCCGTCGCCGTTCGGACGGCCAGCGAGGAATTCACCGCAGCCATGCTGGGCTGGCCGGTGCGCACGTTCGAGTCGACGGTGCCACCGGGCAAGCTGGGCTGGGGCTGGGCGAAGTTCGCGTTCGGCGGTTGGAAGGCGCTCAGCTGGGTGGACGAGAACGTGTGGCGTCACGTGGTGCCGAAGGGCTGGTACTACAACGTGATGATCACCGGGCTCAAGTCTTCGTAATCCCTCGAATTCCTGCCGGTGTTCGAGCTTTCCGACGTCGCATATCTGTCGTCGGAGGCGGGCAGTGCGGACCTGGCGCGGGCGTCCGCGTACACGTTCTCGGCGGCCACCTTGGTGGCCGATACGGCGGCCCTGCGCACCGAATTCGGAAACCGCGCCGCGGTCTTGGCGCAGACGGTGCAGCTGCGCCGTAAGGCAGTGGCCAAACTGGGCGACGTACCGGACTGGTTGTTCACCGATGACGCGCTGCAGCAGGCGACGCCCGCCGCGGTGGCGCGACACCGGGCCGCGCGACTGGCCGGGAGGGTGGTTCACGACGTCACCTGTTCGGTGGGGACCGAGCTTGGCGCTCTTGACGGCGTTGCCGCGACGGTTATCGGCAGCGATCTCGATCCGGTGCGAACGGCAATGGCGCACCACAATATTGGCAACCGCGTTCTGATTTGTCGGGCGGATGCGCTGGCACCGTCCAGCCGAGCCGAGGTGGTGATTGCCGATCCTGGGCGCCGCGCCGGCGGGCGCCGACGGTTCGATCCGTCGGCTTACTCGCCGCCTCTGGACGCGGTGTTGCGGACCTACGCAGATCGCGATCTGGTCGTCAAATGCGCTCCGGGACTGGACTTCACCGATTTACGGGAGCAGACAGGGTTTGTCGGCGAGGTTGAGGTTGTCTCACTTGACGGGGGCGTCCGCGAGGCATGTCTGTGGTCGGCAGGGTTGGCTCGGGCGCGACGGCGCGCCACCGTGCTCTCCGCGACCGGCGGCGGCTACCAGCTGACCGATACCGATCCCGATGACTGTGCAGTCACCGGGGCGGGGGAGTGGATCATCGACCCCGACGGCGCAGTGGTACGCGCCGGGCTGGTGCGGCAGTACGCGGCTCGACACGGGTTGTGGCAGTTGGATCCCCGCATCGCCTACGTGTCGGGGAATTCGGTACCCGCCGGTGTGCAAGGCTACCGGGTGCTCGATGCGCTGGCGTACAGCGAGAAGCGGTTGCGTCAGGCTCTCGCCGCGCGCGATTGCGGGTCCGTGGAAATCACGGTGCGCGGGGTCGATCTCGACCCGGCGGTGCTACGCACCCGGCTGAAGTTGCGTGGCGGTGTGGCACTATCCGTCGTCATCACCCGAATAGGTAGTGACGCAAGAGTATTCGTTTGTGAGGCTAGGTCCCCGGGCGGAACCCGTACACCAAGCCCTCGCTCAGCGTGACGATCACCCGTTGATCCGGCCCGATCGAGATTCCGACCGGAAAGCCGGTGGCATCGGGCAGCGGGTAGCGGTTGATGGTGGCTCCGTCCGGGGTGTTGAACACCACCAGGGCCAGCCCCTTGTCTCCGTCCTTGACGACGGCATAGCCGACGTTTCCGGCGGCCTGGCTCGATGTCGAGAGCGGAGCGAGATCATCCCGACGCCAGGCGATTTCGCCCTTGCTGCCGGAGTCCTTGATCCCCACCAGGGTGGCCTTGTCGCCGGTTCCGGCGATGATGGTCCCGTCCGGTGCTACCGAGGGCGGCGTCGCGGCGTTGAATCCCAAGGGCACCGACCATTTCTGGCTGCCGTCGAACGTATGCATCGCGTGTAGCGAACCCTTGCGGTCGTTGATGTAGACCGTTTCGCCATCCTGGGACATCACGGGGGAGCCGATAACGCCCTCATCGATGATCTTGTTGGCCCACTTGTGTTTCAGGGTGATCTTGCCGTCGGCGTCGTAGGTGATTCCCAGCAGCACCGGTACCGGTTTACCCGGCTGCCACAGCGTGGTGACAATCGTGCCGGTCTCCGAGTCGTAAGCGGGGGAGGCGGATACCGGGCATTGGGGTCCCGCCGCTTCGCAATCGCCCAGGCCGCGTCGTGGATCGGCAGGGTCGACCCCTTCGAGCAGATCCATTGGGGTACCCACGACCTCGCCTCGCTGGGCGTCGAAGATCAGTATCTGACCGAGGTGTGTGACGACGAGAAGCCGTCCGGGTTCGACGATCTTGGGAGTGGTCGGTGCGCCGATGACGGGCTTGCGCCACCGAATCCACTGGGTGGGCGGGAACGACACCACGGCACCGGGTTGACCCATGTAGATGTTGTTGTAGCCGTCGGAGAGCGGTCCGGACCACGGGCTTCCGATAACCATCCGGGTGCACCAACGCTGGCGTGCAGCCTTGTCGTTCTCCCACTCCATGAGCGTGCAACCGGACTGGGTGTCGGCGCTGACCGCGATGAAGTTGTCGATACCGATGGCCGCGGCACTGCGTATCTGGCCCTTGGTGTTCCGGCTCCACTCCAGGGTCAGCTCGCGAGCGCCCTCGGTGGGCGTGTAGCTGCTGTTGTGCGCGTCGGCGTAGGTGGCGGACCAGCCGGGCGCCGCCTTGATGTTGATCCAGGAATCATCGCCGGAACATCCGGCGACGGTGAGGAGTGCTGCGAAAGCAATGCTCGCGAGTACTCGTGCCCGGGAAAGCACGGTGTGGCACTCCTTCCATAGGGGGCGGTCCGGCCCATCGCAGGGTAGCGTGCGCGTCCTACCGCGTCCCGTAGGCTGTGCGGCCATGACGACGATGTGGGGCGCTCCCCTGCACAAGCGGTGGCGCGGACAGCGCCTACGCGACCCGGCACAGGCCAAATTCCTGACCAAGGCCTCATTGCGATGGGTGATCGCGAACAAGGCGTACACACCGTGGTACCTGGTTCGGTACTGGCGCCTGCTCAAGTTCAAGCTCTCCAACCCGCACATCGTCACGCGCGGCATGCTGTTCCTCGGCAAGAACGTCGAGATCCACTGCACACCCGAGCTGGCCCGGATGGAGATCGGCAGATGGGTACATATCGGTGACGGAAACTCGCTGCGCGCCCATGAGGGCTCCCTACGTCTGGGCGACAAGGTGGTGTTCGGTAAGGACAACGTCGTCAACGCGTACATCGACATCGAGTTCGGCGACTCCGCCCTCATGGCCGACTGGTGCTACGTGTGCGATTTCGACCATCGCATGGACGACATCACCTACCCGATCAAGGACCAGGGCATCGCTAAGTCCCCGGTGCGCATCGGGCCGGACACCTGGATCGCCACCAAGGTGACGGTCCTTCGGGACACGACCGTTGGCCGCGGCTGCGTGCTCGGCGCCCACGCTGTGGTCAAGGGCGTGATTCCGGACTACTCGATCGCCGTCGGCGCGCCGGCCAGGGTCGTCAAGAACCGGAAGGTGGCCTGGGACGCCTCGGCCGCGCAGCGTGCGCAACTTGCCGAGGCGCTGGCCGATATTGAACGCAAGAAGGCGGCCGCTAGCTCACCGGAGTGAGGGTGAACAGCGGAAAGACCCGGCTGGTGCGCGTCGTGTACTCCGCGTAGGCAGGGAAGGCCGCCACGGCACGTTCCCACCATGCGGCACGCTCGGCGTTGTCTGTGATCTCGTCGGCGCGCACCGTGTGCACGTTTTCGCCGTCGCGCAGTTCGATCACCGGATTGGCCCGCAGGTTCGCGACCCAGGCGGGGTTCTTCGGCGCACCGCCGATTGAGCCGACTGCCAGGTACACGCCCTCGTGCTCGACGCGCATGAGGGGGGCCTTGCGGATCTGTCCCGATTTCGCGCCGATGGTGTACAGCACCACGACGGGGATGCCGTCGAACGTGGTGCCTTCGGCTCCGCCGCTGGATTCGTAGATCTCGATCTGCTCATCGACCCACTGCGGGTTGGTGGCGATGTACTCGGAGGTGAAGTGGTTGCTCACCGTGGCTACAACACATGCGGTGTGTGCCCTATTTCAGCCCAGGTCGCGCAGCAGGTCCTCGATGCGGTTGTAACTGACCTGCATGCCGACCTCCATACCGGAGTTGATGTGCCCATCGCGATGTTCCTGGGAGCTGTGCTGCACCAGGACCCGCATGGTCGTCACGCCTTCGGCCTCATCCAGGGTGGTGGTGACGAGGGCCTCGCCCTCCGGCACGCCTTCGAACACCTCGGTGCTGACCAGTCGGTGCGGTGCGTCGATCTCGCGGTACTCGCCATGAAAGGCGACCTCCATGTCGGGTTCGGAGTCACACGGTTGGCTGACCACATACCGCCATGTGCCACCGACTCGCAGATCGATGTCGCAGACCTGCCATTGTGCGGTTTCGAATCCCCACCAGCGCTTGACCAGCTCGGGTTCGGTGAGTGTCCGGAAGATCAGCGCGGCGGGGGCGTCGAACGACCGGGTGATGAGAATTGTTGTATCTGAAGGTAGTTCGACGGTGGCAGTGCCATAGCGGGTGCTCATGGTTGTTCCTCCTTGAGTTCGGTGAGTAGATCGTCGAGTCGGTCGAAGCGCTGGTTCCAGGTGCGTTCGAATGCGGCCACCCAGTCATGGACGGGGCGCAGGGCCGCACCGTTGACGCGATAGAAACGCTGTCGTCCATGTGAGCGCACCCGCACCAGATCCACGGCGCGGAGCACGCCCAGATGCTTGGACACTTGCGGCTGGCCCATCCGGGTTCGCGTCACCAGTTCGTTCACGGTGACTTCGCCGCCGCCGATGGCGCTGAGAAGGTCACGCCGGCCCGCCTCGGCGATCGCATTGAACGCGTCAGCGGTCGTGGGGGTGCGCGCCATGGATGAAACATATACCGATATAGGTATGTGTCAAGGCCTGGGTCATCGGAATCTCAGCGAACTGCGGTACCCTGAGCCCGTTGGCGATGCCGACCGAAATCAGTCATTGCGGGGTAGTGGGAAGCTGAGTATGGACAGGCCGATCAAGACCCGCCGTATCAAGTTTCGCTACCAACCGGGTTCGCTGGATCGCCACTTTGTGCAGGGCGACCTGGTATCGAGTCACATGATGGCGATGCTGTCGGCGGTGTTTCCGGAGGGTGAGGAGTTCTTCATCCGGTCGGTTCGGCGCTACTCGGACCAGATCACCGATCCCGAACTCAAGAAGCAAGTGTCCGGGTTCATCGGCCAGGAGATGACCCACGGGCGTGAGCACCGTGAGCTCAATGAGCGCCTGCAGGAGATGGGATATCCGACCGCGTTCGTAGAGCGGCTGGCCCGCCGGATATTCAACTTCCAGACGCGGAACTACCCGCCGATCTACACGTTGGCCGTTACGGCCGCGCTGGAGCATTACACCGCGGTACTCGCGGAGACCCTGCTGACCGATCAACGTGCCTTGGACATGCTCGGCGAGGGCGAGGTGCGCTCCATGCTGCTGTGGCATGCCTTCGAGGAGGCCGAGCACCGCTGTGTCACATTCGATGTCTACCGCGCGGTCGGTGGTAGTGAGCGGCTGCGCATTTGGGTGATGCGACGCACCACTATCGCGTTCATCTACACCACATTCTTTGAGACGGTGATCTCGCTGCTGCGTGACAAGGCCGCCTACAACCCCATCCGGCTGGTGAAAAGTATTGCGGCGTTGCGGCACTTGCCGTTCCTGAGCCGCGAGGTGCGGCGCCGCATCGGCGAGTACAACCGCCCGGGATTTCACCCCAACGATTCTGACAACACCGATCTCATCGAAAAATGGCATGGCGAGCTTTTCGGGGAGAACGGGCAGCTGACCGGACACCTGCACTAGGGGTCCGTCCCGTGCGCGTCGGCACGCTGGCGATACTGGTGGCAGACGGATGGCGGGGTGAGGTGATCGTGGAACGGGAAATCAAGACCAGGCGGATCAAGTTTCGCTATCCGGCCGGCTCCATGCGGCGTCACTACGTGCAGGACGACCTGGGGATGAGCCACGTGGTTTCGGTGCTCTCGGGGGCATTCCCCGAGGGCGAGGCGTTCATGATCCGCTCGGTGCGTGCGGTTGCCGACCAGATCACCGATCCTGAGCTCAAGAAGCAGGTCGCCGGGTTTATCGGCCAGGAAGCGACGCACAGCCGTGAGCACCGCGAGCTCAACGAACGCCTGCAGGAGATGGGCTATCCGACCGCGTTCATCGATCGAGCGACCCGCAGGGGGCTGGAAGCGCGCACCCGCTACTCCTCGGCGAAGTACTGCCTTGCGATGACCGCGGCGCTGGAGCATTACACCGCGATCCTGGCCGAGACACTCCTGACCGACGAACGCGCCCAGCAGATGTTGGGGCAGGGCGAGGTTCGATCCATGCTGCTGTGGCACGCGTTGGAGGAATCCGAGCATCGTACGGTGGCCTTCGATGTTTATCAGGCCATCGGTGGTACCAATCGCATGCGGGTATTTGTCATGTGGTTCACCACATTTGGATTCTTCACGCTCGCTGCGTGTGCGTCGTTCATATCGTTGTTTCGAGACCGGGACTTCTACAGCCCGAGGATCTTTTTTCGCAGCGCCGCCCGATTGTTCCGCTCGCCCTTCTTCTCGCGTGAGGTGTTTCGGCGACTAGCGTCATACAGCCGCAAAGACTTTCACCCCGATGACGTGGATAACACCGAACTCATCGCGAAGTGGAATGCCGTGTTGTTTGGCGAGCAGGGGCAGATCGCCGACCACCTGCACTGATTCTCAGCTCGTCAGATACCGCGTCAACATGTCGACCAGCTGGTCCTCGAACGGTCCCGGTTCGACCGGCCGCGGACCCGCCACCAGGCGGTGTACCAGCGATTCGATGGTCGCCACCACCATCCTTGCCGCCATGGCCGTTTCGGTCACCTTCACATCGGGGTGTGTCGCCAGCAGCGCCTCGGCCGCAGCGACGACGGCATCCTCCGACTGGTGCAGCATCGCCAAGAACTGGGGTGGGCGCGGCGCCTCTTCAAACAACACCCTGTGCAGCCTCGGGTTGTCGCGATGGTTGTCGATGGCCGCTCTGACGAAGATGCGCAGCGTGTCTTCGATCGAATCGGGTAGTCCCGCAGCGAGATGCCGCTGGATGAGTGCGAATCCCTCCTCGGTGTGCGTGGTCATGAGCTCGACGAGGATGGAGTCCTTGTTCGGGAAGTACTGGTACAGCGACCCGATCGAAACACCGGCCCGCTCGGCGATGCGATTGGTGGTCCCCGCGGCGTAGCCGAAGTCGGCGAAAACGTGAGCAGCCGCATCCAGGATGCGCAGCCGGGTTGCCCCGGCGCGGTCCTGTCGTGGCTGCTTGCGCGGTTGCAGTTGGGTGCTGGACATCGTGCGGACACCTTCC
Source organism: Mycobacterium sp. D16R18 (assembly GCA_002013775.1). Classification (GTDB taxonomy): domain Bacteria; phylum Actinomycetota; class Actinomycetes; order Mycobacteriales; family Mycobacteriaceae; genus Mycobacterium. The sequence goes on along the minus strand of MAFD01000002.1, from coordinate 11,126 downwards.
TCAAAAGCGAGTACCGCTTATATGAGCAATTACTCATAATAGTACTTGACCAGGCACTATGTAAGGGGATGTGGATGAAGACGGTCTATCTGGAAACCGAACTGCCCACCGACGTGGACCGGGTGTGGGGTGCCATGCAATATGCCGGCACCTTCCTGTATCTCTGTCGTGGCCTGTTCGGCATTCCCGCTCTGGTGGGGCGCACCGAACCCATGCGGGTGGGCGAGCTGGGCACCGCGTGGCTGTGGGGTTTGCATCTGATTCCGTTGTACAGACACACTATTCACGTCATCGAGGTCGACGAGGAAACCCACACCGTGCGGACCAACGAACGCGGCGGAATGCTGCGTACCTGGAATCACACCCTGCATGTGGAATCGATCGGGCAGGGTCGCAGTCGATACAGCGACTCGATCGACATCGAGGCCGGGGTGCTCACCGCGTTCGTCGCGAGGGGAGCGGGGGCGATATTTCGTTACCGACAACGGCGCTGGCACAAACTGGTCGACAAGCATCTGTTGCCGGAGGGGCCGGCGTATATGCAGCAGTAGTTCGACTGTGACGGCGCGGTCCGTATGTCGGGTCGTGTGGCAAACATCACGGTGCTGCTGGCCGCGCTTGGTGCGGGCTGGGCATGTTAGCGTTTAAAACACTGTTTAAATCACTGTTCTTTCTCCTCTGGAAAGGGAGTTCAGCCGATGAGACGTGTTTCTGCGATGCGCGGCGCCGCCACTGGTGTCCTTGCCGCTGCGGCTCTGACTTTGCCCGCGCTCATTGGTATCTGCGGAGGCTTGGCGACGGCGAATGCCTTTTCGCGCCCGGGACTTCCGGTCGAGTACCTGGAGGTGCCGTCGGCGTCGATGGGTCGCGATATCAAGGTTCAGTTTCAAGGAGGCGGCCCCAAGGCTGTCTATCTCCTTGACGGGCAGCGTGCTCGCGAGGATTTCAGCGGCTGGGATATCGAGACCACGGCGTTCGAGGACTACTACCAATCGGGTATCTCGATGGTCATGCCGGTTGGCGGACAATCCAGCAATTACACGGACTGGTACCGCCCGGCCAAGGGCAAAGACGGTGTCTGGACCTACAAATGGGAGACTTTCCTGACGAGCGAGCTGCCGCAGTGGCTGGCCGCCAATCGGGGGGTCTCGGCCACGGGAAACGCGATCGTCGGGCTATCAATGGCGGGCCCGTCGGCACTGACCTTGTCGATCTACCACCCGCAGCAGTTCATCTACGCGGGAGCGCTCTCGGCGCCGTTGCACCCGTCGGCCAATAAATGGCAGATCTCCATCTCTATGTCCGACGCCGGAGGTTTCAGTTCCGAAGACATGTGGGGGCCCGAGAGTGACCCCGCCTGGGTTCGCAACGACCCGTACCTGAACATCGACAAGCTGATTGCCAACAACACTCGACTGTGGATCTACTGCGGCAATGCGCAAGCCACCGATCTTGATAAGGACCGCAACGGCTTTGAAAACCTTGCGGGCGGAGTCATTGAGGGGCAGGTCATCGACGCCAACAAGCAATTCGCAGACGCCTATGCGGCGGCGGGCGGCAAGAACGCTCAATTCAGTTTCCCGCAGGGTGGTATCCACAACTGGACCTACTGGGGCCAGCAGCTGCGGGCTATGAAGGCCGACCTGGTCGGTTACCTGACCAAGTCCTAGACGTCAGTCCATCTCGTTGCTCGGTGTTTGAATGGGCGGGTGAACCAGGTGGATGCACGTACGAGACTGCTCGAGGCCACCGAACAGGTGCTGCTCGAAGACGGGTTCGCTGCCCTGTCCATACGCCGGGTGACGGGCCTGGCCGGCATGAATGTCAATGCCGTCAACTACACCTTCGGCAGTAAGGATGCACTGCTGCGGGCGCTCATGATGCGCATCATGGAGCCGGCTCTCGTCGAGCGCGGTCGCCGCCTCACCGAGGTGATCGCAACTCCGGGACATACGGTCGAGGATCTTGTCGAGGCCTTCCTGGGGCCGCAAGTGCGTGCCAGCCCTCAGCAGATCGCGCTATTCGTCGAACTCGGGATCAAACCCAGGCTTGGGGGCGACGAGCGGTTCGAATCAACCAGGGAAGACATTGTCCAGTCGGGGATAGGCCAAATGGTCACCGCGCTGTCTCCGCTGCTGCCAGGGATACCTCTATCGGTCATTGCCTTTCGCGTCGAGACAATGCTGGGAATGTCGCTCATGCATGTGCTGGGTAGGACTCATCTCGCCACCAAATATGGTCTGGCGCAAGGTGATGGTGCGCAGGATCTTATCGAAGACATAGTCCGCTTCTTCTCCCACGCGCTGGCGGCACCCACGCAGCTGCGCCTGTTGCCCGAATCTGAGGTATGAGTCAGCCTCTGCTACAGCAGAATCTAACTCTGCGCTCGCGGGACCTGTCCTGTTGGGGATGCTGCCCGGATATACGCATCGATGACCTGAGCCGAAATCCTGCCGTGGGCCGCGACGGTGTGACCATTGCGCCGCGCCCAGTCGCGAATGGCCTCGCTTCGGCGGCGGTCGAGGGCCGTGCGTCGGCCGTTCTTCTTGCCATCACGTTCCAGCAGTCGAGTCCGTCGGGCTCGCCCTATCCATACCGATAGTTCGTCGCGCAGCCGTTCCGCGTTCTCGGATGACAGATCGATGTGATATCCCACGCCATCAAGCTCGAACTCAACGGTTTCATCCGCTCGTGCCACGCCGTCGAGATCGTCAATGAGAGTGATGTTTACGCGCTTCGCCATGTTCGGGGCCTCTTCGTCGGGGGTGCCACGCAGACGGCCACAGCTGGAAGCTCTGGCCGTCCGCGTGCCGCCGTCTAGGCCAGGTCGTCCGCGGCCTTGCGGGCGTAGATCGCGTAGACAACGGCGTCCTCTGCCTCCTCGATCGCCGACAGCGCAACATCGATAGCGTAGGAGGCATCGTCCTCGGCCAAGTCGGCTTCTTGGGCAGCGAGCTTGGCGTCGAGCTTGGCTTCCTTGGCGCCGAAGTCGCTCTTGACCTTCGAAACATGGCTGTTCCAACTGTCTTTCAGGTCCGACCATGCTGAGCTGGCCTTGTCCTCGGCGGCGTCCACCTTGGCCTCGACGTTCTCGTGGTGGGCCTGGGCCTTGGCCTTGGCGGCCTCGACGTCCTGCTGGAGGTCTGCCTTGGCCTTGCCCTGCGCGGCCTCGAGGTGTTCCTGCCCCTGCTTGGCGCGGTCGACAAGGCCGTTGAAGCGGTTCTTCAGTGTCATGTTTGTTCCTTAGCTCGTGGTGGATTTCGTGAATTGATGGAGAAGAACTAGACCCAGACGGGATCGGAGGCGCCCTGCGGGGCGACCACGGGGTAGCCGCCGAGACCTTCCCAGTGGCTGGGGGTCTTCGAATAGGTGATGCCGGGTTCCAGACGCACATGCCGTCCGAAGGCGGAACTCAACTCCAGTCCGTCGGGCAGAATCGCCTGGTGCTCGGGCTTCTTGAGAGACTCGGAGACATAGTCCGGGTTGAATACGCCAAGCTCGGAGTACCACATGGAGAACCGCGACAACGATGTCCGCACGTGATAGCTGCCACCGTGCTTTGCCCGAAGTATCAGTGCCGCAAGAACTCCCGCACTAGTCAGGTATCCGGCCAGATAATCGTTCAGGATTACCGTGGGTGGCAGCAGCGGCTTCTCCGGTGACCCTTCCAGTGTCGTGTAACCCGTGACGCAGTTTGCGTCCATGTCGAAACCGCCACGATCGATCCACGGCCCCTCCCAGCCGAAGCCACGGACAGACGTGTAGATGATTCCCGGTCTGGCTTCCGCGACCGCCTCCGGAGAGAACCCGAAGTTCGCGATCTTGCGCCCGCGGTAGTTCTCGACGAACACATCGGCACCCTTGATCAACTGCAGCGCCTGATCCCGATATTTCTGCTGGTTCAGATCGGACCATGTGGACCGAGCGCCCAAATGGCAGTCTTCGACCAGCGCCGCGTATTCCACTGCGGGGTTGGACAGATCGAGAACCTGAGCACCCTGCTCGGCAAGAACACGTCCGACTACCGGACCCGCGATGACGTGTGTCATGGCGGCCACGTTGATGCCCGACAGCGGACGGTTGGGATTAGTCAGCGCGGGCAGCTCGGGATCTGAATCGCCGATCTTGACGATTTCGATCATGGGCGTCTGGGCGAGATACTGCCCCTGCGGATGTGCGTACCACTCCTCGGGAGTGCGACACATCGCACCGATCATGCCCTGAGCACCGGCCGCGTCTTCCAGATCCTGGGCATTCCACTGACTGATCGCCTGCCCTACCGACTTCGCGTCGAACCCGGATTTCAGCAGTCCCAGCCACTGTAGGAGTGCCTTGGGGTAGACCGCGGTGGGCAGGTACCACCGATCGTCCTTGGTGGGATAGATGCTGAACCCGAACGGATTTGCCGTCGCGGCCGCCGGGAGCATCGCATACCCACCGACAGTCGGCGCGAAGTTATAGGTGGGATTGATGTGTGCCACCGCACGCCGCAGATCGACCGAGAGGTCCTGTGCTGGTCCGCCCCGCAGGCGGTACAAGATCTGTGTCGCGACCGCGGGTGCCATCATGCCCATGGACATGATGGCACCCAATCGATGGTTGCTGGGGAGGATGGGGTCCTCTCCGGTGAACGTCACCTGACCGCCGGTGTCCGCGATGTCCAACTGCAGACCCTCGAGCAGGTTGGTGAAATCTTTCGAGGTGTCCGGTGCGGCCGTCAGATCGCGCTGGATACGTACAGATGCCATTGCGTTTGCACTCTCCTGATCGCTATGAGATTGATGGATTACATATCTGGTCAGTTCTCGAATTGACTCTCGATGAAGTCCTTGACCTGGCCGGTGCGGCGCTTGAGCTGAATGCCATCAATGACCTGCGCGATGCCGATGGCAATGAGCCAGATCCCGGAGACCAGAGCCAATGTGGCGATCGAGTCGGCGGGATAAACGATCAGGACGATGCCGCCCAGGGCCAGTACAACCCCGAGCAGCACGGACCAGCCGCTTCCCGGCGCCCGAGTGGCGAAACCGGCCACGATGCGCGCGATGCCGGTGATGATCCAGCCCACGCCGATCCAAACTGCCAGGAGCAGAACGGATTCCAATTGATCTCGCAGGCAGATGACACCCAGGACAATGGACAGGATGCCGGTGATGACATTGACAAATCGGGTCCAGCCCCGCAGGTGCGGAGCGAACGCGAGGACGATCTCCACCAGGCCGCTGAGCAGCAGGTAGATCCCAAAGAAGACGCCCAGGACCAGCAGAGTTTGTCCCGGCCATGCCAAGACGATGGCCCCGGTGGCAATGGCGGCGACTCCGAGCCCGAGGACGTAGAGCCAGGCGTTTTGTGCAAAACGCTTAATCGGAGAATCCTCCAGATCGGTTGCTGTATCGGTCATTTTTAACCCCTTCTCGAATGTTCTGAACTCATATGCCCCAAAAATCGGGGGAGGTTGGCGCGCGTTCTCACGCGTCGGCAGTGAGGCTGTATCCGCACCGAGGTCGTTACTCTGAGTCGCGGCACTATCAAGCCACCGCCACCTGAGAAAGGTGGCCGTCCGGTGAACAACAGATATAGCGAGCGTGGCCTATCAGCCCTCCCTTGTTATGTTGCGACCCAATCCAAATAGCCTTTACACAGCTAATTGCCTCGGCTGCTGAAGCTATCACGCACTCTTGGAGCTCGCGCTGCGATAGTATTTCGAATTCAGCAACACTGTGTTTCCGAAACAGGAACAATTCGCATCGAGCTAATCACTCTAATTTGGTAACGCTCGTATATTGTCTCGATGTGAGTCACCGCCGCCCAGATGTCTACGACCTAAGATGCTTTGTCGCGGTTGCAGAGAGATTGAGTTTCACTCAGGCGGCGAAATCGCTTTGCGTGTCCCTTCCGCCGTTGAGCAGAAGGATCCGGGACATGGAGAATGCGCTGCAGGTGAGGTTGTTTATCCGCGATACCCGACGTGTTGAACTGACCAAGGATGGCGCCCGTCTGGTTCCTGTCGCGCGGCATATTCTCTCGCTCTTTGACGAGCTTCCGAAGCTTGCCACGGAACGTTCTGGGTGGAACCCTGCACGCTCGATTGTCTGCGGAGTACCCCCGCTTCTCCACCCTGACCTGCGCAAAAAGCTGATCGATATCGAAGTTCGCATCGACGGGACCGCGTTCGCCGCTGTACCTCAGCGCAGCGGCGACATTCTTGTCGGTGTCCGACGTGGTGAGCTCGCTTTCGGGCTAATCAGACCGCCCTTCGACACCGTGGGTCTCATCGGCGAGGTGGTCCATGAAGAAGATATGGGTGCCGTGCTGTCGAGGTCCGAGTACGGATCCAGGCGATCAATTTCCGCCGCGGAATTGTCTCGAATGGCCTATGTGAAGCCGGCAGGCGACTCGGGATCTGAATTCGGTCGACAATTTGAATTGAATCTAAGTGCCGCGGGAATCCTGCAGTTCGGGGCACCATCCGATCGCAAATCTGCACCGGAAACTATTGCCATAGGTGAGGCGACATACACCCTTGCGCCGTTGTCCACATTCAACAGCGCTAAAGCATATGCACCCGAAAAGGAAGTCTGGCTCCCGATCCGTGAATTAAATACATCGATCGCCACCTGCCTCGTGTGGCGGCAGAATCTTCCCGAAACTGATTCCGAGCTATATGAGATTGTGAAGGTAACCCGTTCAATATTTAATTCTTACTGCGCGCATCAGGCAACTAGATAACAGTCGCGGCGTGCTCGACGCGGGCGAACTAATACACCAGGAGTCGGTGCGACCTGGTTCGAGGAAGGCCATCTCATCGTCGACTCTGCCGGGCAAGTGATCGTGCAGAGCCGTCAGCTGACCATAATCCCCGGGGATATCTAGACCAGGTTCGTGATGAGCACACACGCGAGGGTGCCAACGACGATGCTGAGCACCGCGTTGCGCCGCCACAGGTGCATACCCACGGTCATGAGCACCCCGATGATAGGTCCGGCACCGTGCGACGGTCCGGTGAGGCTGATCGTCGACAGGCAATACACCGCGAGAATGGCGGTGGCGCCCAACGGCATCCAGCGTCCCAGATCGCCGGCTAGCGTGCTGCTCTTGATGGCATTCCGGACAGCGAAGGGTACCGCACGCAACGCGAACGTGATCACCACCGCGCAGGCCAAAGCTGTTGCAATGTAAGCGGGTTCAGGCATGAGCGGGCTGTCCTTCCGTGCTGAGTCGGCGGGTGAGGTGGTGCCGGGCGATGAGAGTGGCGGTGTAGCAGCACATCGCCACGAGCACCATTGCGCCGGGCGCGATCACCAGTGCCGTGAGTGCAGCGACGACGGCGAGCGCCACGCACGGGATGTCGGGGCGGGCACGGTAGGTATCGAGAGTGAGCACCAAGAACATGGCGATGAGTACGAAGTCCAGCCCCTTCAGGCCGCTCAGGAACGAGGCTCCGGCCAGTCCGCCCGCTGTAGCCCCGGCCACCCATGAGAGATGAAGACCGCACTGGGTCCACAGGATTCGGCGCGAGTTCAAGGCGCGGGCGTCCAGGGCCGTGATCAACGCGTAGGCTTCGTCGCATAGCGCGAACATGCTGTACGACTTGCCGATTCGGCTGCCGACCCGGTCGAGTGGGAATGATATTCCGTAGAACAGGTGGCGGGAGTTGACGAGGAATGTCGTCAACGCTATCGCTGGAACCGAGGCACCGGCGGACAGCATCCCGATCAAGATGAACTCGACCGAGCCGGCGAACAGAACCCCGGAGATGATCGGCGCCAGCCACCATGGGAGCCCGTGTGCGGTGACCACGACGCCCAGCCCGATGCCAAGGGCAAACAATCCTGCCCAGACCACGCCTGCGTGACTGGCGGCTTTGGCTAGCTCATTCCAGCGCCGAGACCTCGGCGACAGCACCTCCTGATTCATGCAGCAATCATAAGATGAAGAACGCGCATGATGATTGTCGATATTGCTCGAAACATGCAGAGTAGGGCAACATACATGCATGGATAAGCTCGATCGCGCAATAATTGATCAGCTTCAAGTTCGTGGGCGGCTGACGAACCAGGAGCTGGCTGACCGGGTCGGCCTCACCCCGGCGCCATGTCTGCGTCGGGTGCGGCGGCTAGAGGCCGAGGGCGTCATCACCGGCTATACCGCACTGGTGAATCCTGCGGCGCTCGGACGCGACTTCGAGGTGATCATCTACGCGGATCTCGTGGCCAAAGATCTCGCCACCGTGGCGTCCTTCGAAGAGCGTCTCGTCGCTATGGACGAAGTCGCCGAACTCAGACGCATGTTCGGCATTCCCGACTACTTCATCCGAGTACAGACGGCCGATCTCGCGGCCTATGAGCAGTGGTTGAGCATCAAGCTCATGGGTGACCCCGCCATCTCCCGTGTCGACTCCCGGCTGACGATGAAACTGCTCAAGTCACGCCGCTGAGCTGGCCCGGCTTGGGTAGGCAATCAAAGCGATCTTCACTCTGAAGATGCCCTCGACCCCTGGTCAGTCCTTATCCGTTGTTGGCGGAGAAGGTGTTTCATCGGAGTCTGTGCTCCACGTGGTGGGGAGCATGGGCGTAGTCCTGGTGCCGTCCATCGCGCTGGTTCCGCCGCCGCCGTTCTCGCGGGCGACGAGCCCCGCTGCCGTGGGCGTGGTGGTGGTCTTCGGAATGGTGCCGGCCAACCCGAGAGGTCCGGTGCCGCGGGTCGAGGCGGTGCTGTGGCTTTGCGTGGATCGCGGTGGATCGCCGAAATCGGCATCGACGGTGACGTTCATGTCCATGTACTGCGGCGCTGGGTCCTTCACTCGTGCACCACGTTTGCGCCGCGCCCGAGAGCGGGCAGATGCGGCCGCGGCCGCCGCCGCAGAGATTCCCGAGGCCGGAGCCTGGGCCTTGCTGCCCTCGTTGAGCGTCGGCCCGAACCGGATGGCTGGTGGTTCCTCGGGCGTCACACCGACGAGGTAGGGCGTGAACGCCGGTGCGGCGGTAGCAGACCCCGGGGCTGGCGCCGGGGCCGATGGTGCAGGTGCCGTTCCGGTCGGTACCGGAGCGGCCGTGGGCGCCAACGCGATCGCAGGAAGGGACTCGACGTGCTCACGCTGTACGTTGGCGGTATTGCGGAGGTCAGGCTGTACTTCATCGGCCGGTGCCTCGACGGCGGGGGGCTGAAGATACTGCCAGGCTGCCATGATCAGTAGCGGCAGCCAGAGCGGTGCCGAGAGCAACGCAGCCCAGAACAACCAAAACACCTGCGCGAAAAGTACATACGTCATCGCGCCGAGCGCCAGCAGGAATGGCAGCCAGGTGGCCAACGCGGCCCCCGGGTTGCGGATGAAATCTCCGATGATTCGGATCAGCGTGCCCAGCGGGTCGCGGAAGAAATCCATTAGTTGATCGATGACGCTGTTGCTGCTGTCCAGCGCCGAACCGGATTCCGCAGCCTGAGCCTGCGCGGCGAGCCCGGACATGTCGGCGGCCATGCGGGACATCTCGCCGCCCGGCGCCATGATCAGCGGAGAGGGAGTCGTGGGAACTACCGATGCCACTGCTGCGCTCGAAACCCCCTGGTAGGCACCCATCGTGGTGGCAGCCTGTACCCACATCCGAAGATAGTCGGCCTCGTTGAGCGCGATCGGGATCGTGTTGATCCCAAAGAAGTTTGTGCCCACCAACAGACCGTGAAGCGCGTGGTTGATCGCCAACTCGGGCAATGTCGGCATGGCCGCCAACGCCGTGGTGTAGGCCGCTGCGCTGGCCTCGTGCAGCGCAGCGTTGGCTGCGCTCATTGCGCTCTGCTGGGTCAGCCAGGTCAAGTACGGCATATGACTGGCCACATACTGAGTGGCGCTGGGTCCCTGCCATGCCCCTGCCGCGGTCGCACCCAGCAGCTGGGTCAACTCCATTGCCGCCGTGGCGTACTCGGTCGACAGCGCTTGCCACTGCGCTGCTGCAGCCAACAGCGGCCCCGGGCCTGGGCCCGCGCTGATCAGTGCCGAATGCACCTCCGGGGGAAATGCCATCCAGATGGGTGCCGACATTCCAGCTAACCCCCCACGCTCATGTACTCGGCCCCGCTGGATTCGGGCTGAACTGCCCGTTCCTGATTGCTCAACTTACAGCCTTTCCATGATTTGAAGGCTCGCCCGACAACGCATCAGTTCGAGTAAATTAGCATTGGCTTACCTAATTTGTCGAGGGCTCCGAATTACGGGGCCGCCAGGGTTGACGAATCGAATCCGTTCGAGCCGTGATCATTACGTGAAGGTGCGCCGCAATAATCAGGAGGTATTCCGCCGGTCTCAATAGTTCCTGCTCGCAAGTCTGGTGGCCTTCATCTAGTTGGTGGCTGCGGCGATGCGCCATCCGGTGGTGGATTCCTGCTGGTGCCAGAATTCTGTGAAACGTCCTCCGAGGGCGCTGAGTTCGGTGATCGAGCCTTGTTCCACGATGCGGCCGTCGTCGATGAATAGGACGTGATCGGCATTGCGGATGGCGCTGAGCCGGTGGGCGATCATGATTTTGGTGCGGGTGCGTGGGTCGTTGTTGATGGCGTCGGTGATGGCGGTTTCGTTTTCGGTGTCCAGGGCGCTGGTGGCTTCGTCGATGAGCAGCACGGGTGCGGGTTTGATGAGTGCGCGGGCGATGCTGACGCGTTGGCGTTCACCACCGGATAGTGCGGTGCCGGCTTCGCCGACACGAGACTGCTCGGCGTCCGGCAGGCGTTCGATGATCTCGTCGACCCGAGCCAGCGCCATGGCTTGGTGAGTTTCGTGGTCCGTGGCGTTGGTGTGTCCGGCGAGGACGTTGTCGCGGATGGGTGCGTCGAAGAGGTAGGGGTGTTGGAACACCATGCTTATCAGGGCGCGGCGGTGAGAGGTGTCCAATGTCGCGACATCGACTCCATCGACCAGGATTTGGCCGCTCTCTGGCTGTTGCAGGCCGGCGATGAGCGCGAGGATGGTGCTCTTCCCGGATCCTGATGGTCCGATGATGGCGGTGGTGGCGCCTGGTTCGAGGGTGAAGTTGATATCTGTGAGGACGTGTTCGTTGGCGCCGTCGTAGCGGAAGCTGACCCCGCGGAATTCGATACGTGGGGCTGAGGTTTGGGCGCTGATGATGGTGTCTGCT
>MAFD01000001.1:0-425129 GCA_002013775.1 Mycobacterium sp. D16R18 | reverse complement strand
GGGTAATGCCGCGGTAGAAACTGAACACTGAGTTGGCTTTTTGGTTAAGTTCTCGCCGCGATGGTCGGCCATTGTTGCGGCACCTACAGACGGCCGAGGAAAAGCTTCAGGATTCCCCATTGCCACTGCAGCTGGCTCCGCACCGCGCGGCGGTTCAGCGACGTGGAGAGCACGGTCTGGACGTCCGATTTCGCCGGCAATGGCTGACCCGCCAACCGCTCGGCCAACCAGCCGAGGGCGTCGCTGCCCCCGAGCAGGGCCAGCAGAATATGTTCGGTGCTCCGGTCGCGCCGGTAAGTGACATGAGTGCCACCCGCGATGTAGTTCTGCGCCAGCTGATCGGAGCCCTCGATCGGAAGTAGCTGGTCATGGATGGCGTGGTACAGGTAGACCGGCGCGCTGGGCACGCGGTGCCCCAGTTCCATTTCTTCGGTGACTCTGGCGATTTCGGGCGCTTTCATCAATTCTTCGATGGGCCGATCGACGAGCGTGTCGAAGTTCTTGAATGGCCACCGCAAGACCGATTCCGCGAGACTTACCTCTGCCGCCTTGGCGATGATCTGACGACCGCGCGAGGTCAGGTATCCATCGAGGAATTCGAGTGTGCTCGGGTGCGCCCGCGTCATCGCGGCCAGCACCGGTGGGATGAGTCCGGAGGCGAATCTGCCGCTGTGCTTCCGCACGAGCGCGCCTGGCCGGGCCGCGGGAGCGCCAAGCAGCGCCCCGACGACATTGAGTTCCGGTGCGTAGACGGGCGCCATCTCGGCCGCCCAGGTGCTCCCCGTTCCGCCTCCGGAGTACCCCCAGAATCCGACTGGGGCGTTGGCCGGGAGGCGGGGCATGCCATGCACGCCGCCGGCGTTCAAGGTTGCGCGCACCCCGTCCAGGACGTGGTACCCCGGCTGCCTGGCCACCATCCATAGTCCATGCGGCCCTTCGTGATCGCTCACCGAAACCACCCAACCTCGGGCGAGTGCGGCCACCATCAACATCAGTTCGTTCTGAGCCTGGTTGAGGCCGAATGTTCGAGGAAGCAGCCCATAGGAAGGGAAGGCTCGTGGAGACACCGCATCGATGGCGCACTGATAAGCCAGGACCGGCGATGTCTCGCAGGCGTCGCGGGGCACCAGCACTGTTGTCACTGTGGTCTCGGGGGCGCCGTGGAGGTCGGTGGTGCGGTAGAGCAGGTGCCAGGCCTGTAGGCGCAGGGGGACTATGCCGAACAAGGCGATACGAATTCTCCTGCGCCGCAATACGCTTCCCGGCAGTGTGTTCTCCCAGCCGGATGGGGGTATGTAGAAAGGATCCTCGGGCGAGGGCCTGGGCTTGCCGTTAAGCGGTGGCCATTCCTCGACCGGTAGCGTGATCGGTTCGATTGCGGGTGCGGGCTTGGCCGTCATTGGTGCAGCGTATTGAACACGCGCGCAACGAGGCAGGGGTCCGGTAATGAATCAGGCCCACCCCCTAAGGGGCGGGCCTGACCTTGGGCTCGCTCACTCCTACTCGGATGTGGGAGCGAACGCCTCGTCGATGATCTCCTGCTGCTCGACGGCATGCACCTTCGAGGAACCGGAGGACGGCGCCGACATGGCCCGGCGCGAGATCTTGGTCAGGCCGGTCAGGCGCGGTACCACCTCGGGCAGGTTCAAGCCGAAGGTCGGCCAGGCACCCTGGTTCGCAGGCTCTTCCTGCACCCAGATGTACTGCGTACCTTCCGGATACCGGCCGAGCGTCTCCTCCAGCCGGTAGCGCGGGATGGGGTACAGCTGCTCGATGCGGACAATCGCGACATCGTCGCGCTTGTCCGCATTCTTACGGGCCAGCAGGTCGTAGTACAGCTTGCCGCTGGTCAGCAGGATTCGGCGGACCTTGCTGCGATCGCCGACACCATCTTCGTAACTGGCCTCTTCCAGAACCGAGCGGAACTTGCGGTCGGTGAAGTCCTTGATATCGCTGACCGCGGCCTTGTTGCGCAGCATGGACTTTGGTGTGAACACCACCATCGGCCGGGTGATGCCGTCCAGCGCGTGCCGGCGCAACAGGTGGAAGTAGTTGGCGGGTGTCGACGGCATCGCCACCGTCATCGAGCCCTCGGCACACAGCTGCAGGAACCGCTCGATACGGCCCGAGGTGTGGTCGGGGCCCTGTCCCTCGTGGCCGTGGGGGAGCAGCAGCACCACTTCGGAGAGCTGGCCCCATTTGGCCTCGCCGGAGGAGATGAACTCGTCGATGATGGACTGCGCACCGTTGACGAAGTCTCCGAACTGCGCCTCCCACAACACCATTGCATCGGGATTGCCCACCGAATAGCCGTACTCGAAGCCGACGGCGGCGTATTCGGACAGTGATGAGTCGTGCACCACAAGACGCCCGCCGGTGGGGGTGCCCTCGGCGTTGACGCCGACCAGCTGCAACGGGCTGAACTCGTCGCCGTTGTGCCGGTCGATGATCACGGCGTGGCGCTGGGTAAAGGTGCCGCGCTTGGAGTCCTGGCCCGTGAGCCGCACCACCTTGCCTTCGGCGACGAGGGTTCCGAGCGCAAGTAGCTCACCGAAGGCCCAATCCACCTTGCCCTCGTAGGCCATTTCGCGACGCTTCTCCAGCACCGGCTTGACGCGCGGGTGCACGGTGAAGTCCTCCGGCAACGACACGAAGGCGTCGCCGATGCGTTGTAGGAGTGCCTTGTCGACGGCGGTGACCAACTTCTGCGGCAGCTGCTGGTCCTCTTCCACCGACTCGCTGGGTCGCTGCTGGTACTTCTCCAGATCGCGGACCTCGTTGAACACCCGCTCCAGCTGGCCCTGGTAGTCGCGCAGGGCATCCTCGGCTTCCTTCATCGAGATATCGCCGCGGCCGATCAGGGATTCGGTGTAGGTCTTGCGCACACCGCGCTTGGTGTCGATCACTTCGTACATCTGCGGGTTGGTCATCGAAGGGTCGTCGCCCTCGTTGTGGCCGCGCCGGCGGTAGCAGATGAGGTCGATGACGACGTCTTTGTTGAACTTCTGTCGGAAATCGACGGCCAGTCGTGACACCCACACGCACGCCTCTGGGTCGTCCCCGTTGACGTGGAAGATTGGCGCCCCGATCATCTTCGCGACGTCGGTGCAGTACTCGCTGGATCGCGAGTGCTCCGGTGCGGTGGTGAAACCGATCTGGTTGTTGACCACGATGTGAATGGTGCCGCCGGTCCGGTAGCCGGGGAGGTTGGCGAGGTTCAGGGTTTCGGCCACCACGCCCTGTCCGGCGAATGCGGCGTCACCGTGCAGCATGAGGGGCACCACGGTGAAGCGGCCACCGTCGGTGCCGACGTCGAGAACGTCCTGTTTGGCTCGCACCAGGCCTTCCAACACCGGGTCCACGGCCTCCAGGTGCGAAGGGTTGGCCGTCAGCGACACCTCGATGTCGTTCTCGCCGAACATCTGGATGTAGGTGCCGGAGGCGCCCAGGTGGTACTTCACGTCACCGGAGCCGTGCGCAAGCGCCGGGTTCAGGTTGCCCTCGAACTCGGTGAAGATCTGCGAGTACGGCTTGCCGACGATGTTCGCCAGCACGTTGAGGCGGCCGCGGTGCGGCATGCCGATGACCACCTCGTCGAGGCTGTGCTCGGCACTCTGGTCGATGACGGCGTCCATCATCGGGATGACACCCTCGGCGCCCTCCAGCGAGAACCGTTTCTGTCCAACGTATTTGGTAGCCAAGAAGGTCTCGAACGCCTCTGCCGCATTGAGCTTGGAGAGGATGTACTTCTGCTCGGCGACGGTGGGCTTGTCGTGCTTGACCTCGATGCGCTCCTGTAGCCACTTCTGCTGCTCGGGTTCCAGGATGTGGGTGTATTCCACTGCGGCGTGCCGGCAGTACGCGTCGCGCAGCACCGAGAGCACGTCGCGCAGCTTCATGTACTCCTGACCCTTGAACCCCGAGACCTTGAACTCGCGGTCCAGGTCCCACAGCGTCAGGCCGTGGGTGAGCACATCCAGATCGGGGTGGCTGCGGAAACGGGTCTTGTCCAGGCGCAGCGGATCGGTATCGGCCATCAAATGGCCCCGATTGCGGTATGCCGCAATAAGTTCCAGCACTCGAGCGTTCTTGTCGACGATCGAGTCGGGGTTGTCGATGCGCCAGCGCACCGGCTCGTAGGGGATGCCCAGCTCGCGGAAGATGTCGTCGAAGAAGTCGTCGGAGAGCAGTAGCTGATGCACCGTGCGCAGGAAGTCGCCGGATTCGGCACCCTGGATGATGCGGTGGTCGTAGGTGGACGTCAGCGTCATGAGCTTGCCGATGCCCAGATCGGAGATGCGCTCCTCGCTGGCGCCCTGGAACTCCGCGGGGTACTCCAGCGCGCCGGCACCAACGATTGCACCCTGACCGCGCATGAGGCGGGGCACCGAGTGCACGGTGCCGATGGTGCCCGGATTGGTCAGCGAGATGGTGACCCCGGAGAAGTCCTCTGCCGTCAGCTTGCCGTCCCGTGCCCGGCGCACGATATCCTCGTAGGCGGTGATGAACTGGCCGAAAGCCATTGTCTCGCAGCCCTTGATGGCGGCCACCACGAGAGTGCGGTTGCCGTCCTTGCCGGGCAGGTCGATGGCCAGGCCCAGGTTGATGTGAGCGGGCGTTACGGCAGTGGGCTTCCCGTCCACCTCGGCGAAATGCCGGTTCAAGTTCGGGAAGTCCTTGACGGCCTGGACGATGGCGTAGCCCAGCAGGTGCGTGAAGGAGATCTTGCCGCCGCGGGTGCGCTTGAGGTGGTTGTTGATGACGATGCGGTTGTCGATCATCAGCTTGGCGGGAATGGCCCGGACGCTGGTCGCGGTCGGGATCTCCAGGGATGCCGACATGTTCTTGACGACGGCCGCGGCGGCGCCGCGCAGTACCTGAGTCTCGTCACCTTCGGCTGAGGGCACCGGCGGAAGGGCGGGCTTCGGGGCGGCGACCGGCGCAGCTGCCGGGGCCGCCGCGGGTGCGGGAGGTGCGGCGGGTGTCGCAGGTGCAGCTGCGGGTGCGGGAGGTGCGGCGGGTGTCGCAGGTGCAGCTGCGGGTGCCGGGGCAGGAGTGGGTGCCGCGGCGGCGTGGCCGTTGCCGGCGTCGGTCGCGGGCTCGGCCACGTAGTCGGCGAGGAATTCGTGCCAGCTGGAGTCCACCGAGGACGGGTCTTCCTTGAATCGCTGGTACATCTCCTCGACCAGCCATTCGTTCTGCCCGAATTGGGGATTTGAACCGTTCACGACAGTCTTCGCCTCGCTCCGTCTCGTTCGATATCTCAGTCCGTTTAGCGACCGGTACCAGGCTAACCCGTCGCCAACGGGGGTGAGGTGTCACGGTGATATGACAGAGGCGACATCATTGGCGCCGCTAATGGCCGAAGGGTGACCGCACCGTGAACAGCCACCCCTGTGCGTTGCTAGCCCTTGGGTGCGACCAGGCGCAACTGCACCGGCCATACGGCTGGGGGAGGCCCAAAGGCATTACGTGCGTTGGTGATTATCCGTTTGCCGATGAACCGGTTACCGCCGGCACCGATCACGGCGCCTATACCGGCCGGCAACAGCTTGCCGAACGCCATCGCACCGCGTTTCAGCGCGAACTTCTTGGTGAACCGCTTGAGCAGGGTGGCATTGAGATGGCTCAGCGCGGGTACCGGCAGCGTCGAGGTGGCCTCGGCCAGCCAGCCGCCTCCGACGGTGCGCTCCTTGCCCAGCACGTCCGAGACCGTCGTCTCACCGTCCTCGCCCAGCAAAACAGCGAGCACCAGCGTGTGCCGGTGTTCGATCTTGGCGAGCTCGATGTCGTGGACCGCTGCCAGCGCGAGGGTGAACAGCGAGGTCGCCTCCAGGAACAACACGGCCTCCCCGGCGGTCGCCGACAACGCGGCCAGCGTGCCCACCCCGGGGAAGGCGGCGGCGGCGCCGACCGCTGCACCACTGCCCATCACGGTCGCCAGGTACCGCTTCTCCAGCATCGTGATGATGTCGCCGGGTGCAGCGCCGGGATGGGTGCTGCGTAGCTTCTGGACGTACGCGCGGACCGCGGGTTCCTGAACCTTGGTGCTCTGGTCCAGGATGAGTGAGAGAAGCTTGCCGGAGGCTCCGAGTTTGGTTTCCTTGCCCTTGCCGCCCAAGGCGAGCTGCCGCTGCGGTTCGGTGAAGCGAGTGCTCATCGGCGTGTGTTCCTTCAGTGCGGTGGGCTGGATGGGTCCACGTTGTTGTGAGCGAAGATTTGGTCTCACAGTAGTGAAGACGAATGACGAGCGCTTTTCGTTCCTTAAGAGGTAGCCCGGCGGGGTGTGTTCCCGATAACTTGGCAAGTTGTCATTCCCGGCTGCCGTCGGTCTCATAGGGCGACGCGTGGTGGATCTGGGGAAGTGATCGCATCGTCTCGTGGGGTGGAACCGGTGAGATGCAGCTCACATTTGTTAGGAAAGGGAAGGTTTTGCCGCGTGCGCGCGCTGAAGACTGAGGTGACTGCTGCCAGGAGTGAGACGACCACGGAGGAATCGGTGGGCGTTCCGGCACCGGCCGATGCGATCTCGCCCCCCACTAGCCGCCTGGGCAAGGCGTGGCTCATCACCGTATTGGGTGCGATGGTTGCCCTGGGGCCGCTCACCATCGATATGTACCTCCCGGCCTTGCCTGATATCGGGACGGATCTGCACGTCAACTCGACCCTCACGCAGCTGACACTCACCGGAACGCTGCTGGGTCTGGGGCTGGGGCAGCTACTGGTGGGTCCGCTGTCGGATTCGCTCGGCAGGCGCCTGCCGCTGATCGCCGGGGCGGCCCTGCACATCGCGGCGTCGCTGGCCATCACCATCGCGCCGAACATCGTGGTGCTGGGTGTATTGCGGGCGATTGAAGGGGTGGGTGCCGCGGCGGCCATGGTCGTGGCGATGGCCGTGGTGCGTGACCTCTATACCGATAGGGCGGCCGCCACCGTGATCTCCCGACTCACGCTGGTGATCGGCATCGCACCGATCCTGGCCCCGTCGCTGGGCGCGGCCGTACTGGTGCACGGCTCATGGCAGAGCGTGTTCGGCGCACTGTCGTTTTTAGGAGTTCTGCTTCTCATCCTTGCGGTGGTGGCGCTGCCGGAGACCTTGCCCCCGAGCGCGCGGCGGCCGCTGCGGGTGAGCGCAATTCTGCAGACCTATCGCGATCTGCTGCGCGACAAGGTTTTCGTGGTGCTGGCGCTTGTTGCCGGGTTGTCGCTGTCGGGTCTGTTCGCGTACATCTCGGGTGCGTCTTTCGTGCTGCAGGGCCAGTACGGCATGAATCAGCAGGTGTTCGCGATCGCGTTCGGCGCGGGCGCCATCGCGTTTGTCGCAGCCTCACAGCTGAACGTGGTGTTGCTCAAGCGATTCGAACCGCAACAGATCGTGCAGTGGTGCCTGTCGCTGGCCCTGGTTCCGGCGGTGGTGCTGCTGGTATTGGCCGGGCTCGGTATCGGTGGGCTGGTCGGCTTCGTAGCTCCGGTGTGGACACTGATGGCGTTTATGGGCTTCGTCATTCCCAACGCGCCGGCCTTGGCATTGTCTCGCCACGGCGAGGCGGCCGGCACCTCGGCGGCCGTGCTGGGTGCCTCGCAGTTCGGTGTGGGAGCGGTGATCGCGCCGTTGGTGGGGGCGTTGGGCAATAACGCACTTGCCGTCGCCGTCGTCATGACGATCGGGGTTGTGCTGGCTCTGGCGGGGCTGGCCGTCGTGAGAAATCGTGTCACCACCTGAACCACGACGAGATTCCGTAGCCGTGCAGTCTGAGTATCCGCGACCGTGGACGACGTTGTGGGTGGTGCTGTTCGGCCTGTTCATGATCTTGCTCGACTCAACGATCGTGTCGGTCGCCAATCCCGCCATCAAAGTCGCTTTCGGTGCCGATTACTCGGCGACGGTGTGGGTCACCAGCGCCTACCTGTTGGGCTACGCGGTGCCGCTGCTGACCACCGGGCGACTCGGAGATCAATTCGGTCCGAGGTCCATGTACTTGGCAGGGCTGGCCGTCTTCACCGCCGCTTCGCTGTGGTGCGGGCTCGCCGGATCGATCGGCTGGTTGATCACAGCGCGAGTGGTGCAGGGGCTCGGTGCGGCGATGCTGACCCCGCAGACACTCACGGTGGTGCAACGGGTGTTCCCGCCGCAACGGCGCGGGACCGCCATGGGCGTGTGGGGCGCGGTCGCCGGGATCGCAACGCTGGTCGGCCCGGTTGCAGGCGGCGTGTTAGTCGACGGGTGGGGTTGGCAGTGGATCTTCTACGTCAACGTCCCGGTGGGAGTGTTGGGAATCATCCTGGGTGCCATCTACATCCCGCACATGCCGACGCATCCGCATCGACTGGATCTCTTGGGTATCGCGCTCTCGGCCACGGGTATGTTCGCGTTCGTCTTCGCACTGCAGGAAGCGGAGAGCTTCCACTGGGCGCCGTGGATATGGGGGCTGATGGCGGCCGGTCTGGCGGCCCTGGGCGTGTTCGTGTGGTGGCAGTCGGCCAATCGGGGTGAACCGCTGATTCCGCTGCGGCTCTTCGCGGACCGCAACTTCTCGCTCGCTGGTGTGGGCATCGCGTCGATGAGTTTTTGTGTGATCTCCACCGGGTTACCGATGATGTTCTATACACAGTTGGCGCTGGGGTTTTCGCCGACCAAGGCGGCGCTGACGCAGGCCCCGACGGCGATCGTGAGCGCCATCTTGGCGCCCGTGTCCGGCTGGCTTGTCAACCGGGTGCGTCCTTCGGTGTTGATCGGCGGCGGCATCGCGTTGATGATCGCCTCGACGTTGTGGTGGACGGCGATGATGCGGCCGGAGACACAGATGTGGCAGCTCATGCTGCCCGCAGCGGGTATCGGCGCGGCGATGGCATGCATCTGGGGGCCGTTGGCCACCACCGCGACGCGGAACCTGTCGTCTGCGGTGGCCGGCGCCGGGTCCGGCGTCTACAACACGCTGCGCCAGGTCGGAGGAGTGGTGGGCAGCTCGGCCATGGGGGCGTTGATGACGGCGCGGCTGGCTTCGAATATGCCCGCAATACCGTCCACTTCAGTCGATTCCGGGTCAGATGGGGTGCTGCCGCCCGGGTTGCGCGCGCCGTTCTCGATGGCGATGTCTCAGTCGATGTTCATGGGTGTCGCCGCGTTGGTGATTGGTTTGGTGGCAGCACTGTTCATGCGGCCCGCTGGTTCACAGGTAGGTACCGTGTCCCTCGACCACGTTGTCCCCGTCAAAGATTAGGACCTCGTTGACGAGACCGCCCTTGTGGTTTCGGTAGTTGATGACGACGGCCCTTGCGCCCACATAGGTGCCGACGGGTTCGAAATGCAGATCCGGGTTGCGGGTGAGCGCTTCTGCCCAGTATTCGCGGATGGCCTTCTTGCCCCGAAAGATGCCGCCGGTCTCTGGGGCAATCTCGGCGCCATAAGCGGAGGTAAAGACCGCGTCGTCGTGGAAATGCGCCAGCACCGCCTCGATGTCGTGTGCGTTCCACGCGGCGTACCACTCGTGGCTGAACTCCTCGGGGTCGATGGTGAGTGTCATGACTCTCGCCCGACTGTGTGATTTTCCTGCGGGCTGTGCCCGAACAACACCGCGGGGTTCAGGAAGCCGGTGGGATCGAAGGCCGCCTTGACGGCCCGCATGGCGGCAATGTCGCCGGCTGTGCGGGCCATGGCGAGATAGTCGCGTTTGATTGTCCCGACTCCGTGCTCTGAGCTGACATTGCCGCCCAGTTCGGCGATGAGTGCCATCATGGGCTGATACAACGCGGTGGAGTCGGGGCAGCGCAACACATTTAAGTGCAGGTTGCCCTCTCCGACATGGCCGAACAAGACGGGTATCGCGTCGGGGACCTTCTCGGCGATCAGCACGGTGGCACGCCGTTCGAATTCGTCGATATGTGTCAGCGGCAGTGCCACATCGAATTTCAACGGTGGGCCGTAGGCGCCCAGCGCCTCGGCAATGGATTCGCGCACCTGCCAGAGGCGTTCACGGGAGTTGGCATCCAAACCGACAGCGGCCCGCTCGGCCACGCCGGCGGCGTCGAGAGCTTCGGCCAGATCTTCGGTGGGGTCGCTATCGCGGGCGAGTTCGATGAGCAACAGCCATGGATTGTCCACGGGGCTTGGGATACCCAACCTGGCGTCCATGAGCTCCAGTGCGGCAATTCCGCTGAGATCACGGAAGATCCGGCTCGCCTCGACCAGCTGATCCAGGTGGTCGAACCCGGTGATCGCAGCGACGCTGTGTTTCGGGACCGGATGCAGGCGCAGTTCGAGTGCGGTGATCACGCCGAGGGTGCCCTCGGCGCCGACGAACAGGCTGGTGAGGTCGTAGCCCGTATTGTCGGCGCGAACATCGCTGTGGCGCTGCATAATTGACCCGTCGGGGAGAGCAACCTGCACGCCGATGACTTGCTCGCGCATGTTGCCGTACCGCACCGTGCGCAGGCCTCCGGCGTTGGTGGATGCCATGCCGCCCAGCGTGGCCGAGTCGCGTGAGCCGATGTCGACGCCGAATTGCAGGTTTTCCTTGGCGGCGACCTGTTGCAGGGCCGCCAGGGTGACACCGGATCCGGCGCGGATCCGGCGATCGACGGTGTCGATGGAGCCGATCTCGGTGAGCCGCTCGGTGGAGAGCAGTACGTCGTCATGTTCGGGAACGGTCCCGGCAACCATCGACGTGCGGCCGCCCTGGGTGGTGACGGGGTGGCCGTGCTCCTTGCAAGCCTTCAAGATTGCGCAGACCTCTTCGGCGGAGCCGGGACGGATCAGGATGCTCGCGGTGCCGCGGTAGCGGCCGGTGTGGTCGATCGTACGCCCGGCCAGCACGTCGGCATCGGTGCTGACGTACCGATCGCCGACAATCTGGACGAGGTCATCCGCAAGCGAGGACATGGACCTCAGTGTGGCACGGCGTCATTGGTCCGGTCTGGACTTAGGGCCAAGAACGCCCCGAGCTCGACGAGCCCGTCGGGTGTGGCCGGCAGATACTCGGTCAGCGCCGGCGATCTTACGATCACCGCCTGGAACTTCGCTCGGCTGATCGCCACGTTCAGGCGGTTCCTGTTCAGCAGGAACGACATCCCGCGCGGCACGTCATCGACAGCCGAGGCGGTCATCGAGACGAACACGACCGGCGCCTGGCGACCCTGGAACTTGTCCACGGTCCCCACCAGCACCTCGCCCAACCCGGCAGCGGCCAGCGCGGCCCGCAACGCCAACACCTGAGCGTTGTAGGGAGCCACCACCAATACGTCGGCCTGCGCCAACGGCCGCGCGCCGGACTCGTCGGTCCAGTCGGCCCCGATCAGTCCGGCGATCTCTGTAGCGATCGCCTCGGCCTCCTGTGGACTGCTGGTCGCATTCCCTTCATGGTCAACCAGCAGCGTCCGCACCCCAGGATCCTGTCCGGCCAAGGTGCGCTCCGGTGCCGCGGACTCAAGTTCACCGTCGTAGGAAAGCTCCGAAACCCGTTGGCATAGAGCTGGATGCATCCGGTACGAGCGCTCCAGGAAATACCCACGGTCGGCGGGCAGCGCGCCGTGTCCTTCCACAAGCCAGCCCAGCGCGGAGGTGTCTACCGGCTCGGGATGCACACCCTGCGACACCTGCGGCAGCTGCTGCGGATCGCCGAGTAGCAGCAGGTTATGCGCTCCGCGTGCCACCGCAAGAGTATTCGCCAGACTGAACTGACCTGCCTCATCGATGACCAGCAGGCGTAGCACGCCATCGGCGACACGGGTGGTGTTCGCGAAATCCCATGCGGTGCCTCCGATGACGGCGCCCTCGCTGGTATGGGATGCGATGAATCTGGCGTAGTCGCTGTCCCGAATCTGAGTCCATGCGGCATCACCGCTGTAGGGCGATGCCTTTTTGGCTACTCGCTCGGGCGGTACCCCCGCCGCGACAACCTGGTCCAGGAGGTGTTCGACGACGGCATGAGACTGGGCCACCACACCAACAAGCCAGCCCTCCCGTGTCACCAGTTCGGCGATGACGCGCGCCGCGGTGAAGGTTTTACCGGTCCCGGGTGGGCCATGCACGGCCAGGTACGACGAGTTCAGATTCCGCAAGGCGGAGGCGATGGCTCCGGCATACCCGTCGTCACCCACGGGCGGCAGCGGCATGCCACGGGGGTTGCGGCGCAACAGAATATCGAGCGATGCGGTATGGGGCAGCTCGGGAAGGCCATGGGCAACGCCTGCGGCGACTTGCTCGATGGCGGCTTCCAATGCCTTGGTCATCACGGGCGCACCCGGCGCTAGAGCCATTGGCATCTCCGAGAACACCTCGCCGTTCTTCGGCGTGAGCTCCTGGATCGTCACGTCCACGGGTACACCGCCGGATTCGGTGACCTCCACGACTGTCGCGGATCCAGATGCCCGCCGATCGGGGTCCCCGTCGCCGAGCCCCGTCGGTGCCGGTGGCTCGTAGAGCGCGTAGACGCTGTCGTCGAGGATGCCCCCCGCGAGGTCGCCCGTCAGTCTCACGTGCCGTCGGAGCTTGCGTTGACTACCGGATTTATGCCAGTCCTCGACCAGCTCGGCGTCCTCGACGATGAATACCCCAGCGGTATCCGCCCATTCGTCGACTGGGTTGTTAAGTCTGTCGAAGTGGCTCCACCAGAATGGTTTTCGCTCTCGGGTGTGATACCCGCGTGCTGCGGACACCATGGCCGCCGCGGTTTGTTCGGCGCTACGATCGGCCGGGCCGCTGTCTCCCACGAATGCGGCCAGCGCCATGCCGATCCCATCGGGCTCCGGCTCATCCTTGTCGCCGAGAGCGGCAGAAGAGGACAGGTGGGTAATGCCGTGTTCAAAGGCCCGCACCAGCAGCCAGTCCCGGAGCTTGCGCGTCGAAGCGCAGTCATACCGGTTGTACTCGGCGATGGAGTCCAGCACCTCCTGCGCCGCGGGGTCAGCGCCATCGCGCAATGCGCAATAGCGCGCGTATTCGTTGATCGAATCCACCGCGGTGGTGACGTCTCCGGAGCGTTTTCCGGATTCGATGAACAGCGGTTCCAACGCCTTGAGCCCGTAACCGCTGGAGCCTGAGCGAATGCTTTTGCGCACCACGGGATAGAGGTCGACCAGTACGTTGTCACGCAGGAGCTCGTCGATCTGTTCCTCGCCGACGCCGTACCGGCCGGCAAGACGCAGCAGTGCGGTCTTCTCGTACGCCGCGTAGTGGTAGACGTGCATCCCCGGATAACGGCGACGGCGTTTGGCCACCAGATCCAGGAAAGTAATCAGGGCCTTTCGTTCGCTGTGGCGATCGTGAGCCCAAATCGGCCGGAATTTCTCCTTGCCGGACCGGTCGTACTCGAGCACGCCGAACAGGTACTCCAGCCCCCACTGCACGCCGTCCTCGGTCCACAGCGGATCTCCTTCGAAGTCGAAAAAGATGTCTCCGGGATTGGGAGCGGGCATCGTGCCCAGCGGAATCGGATCGGCCACCTCGAACTGTGGTGTCCCACGGTCTCGTTGGCGAACCTGCAACGCAGCCTGCGCCACCAGTTGCTGCAGACTGCGTGCCGACATATCGGCGACGGGGCCGGGGCCCGCGGCAAGGTCCGCGACGGTGCCCACCCCGGCGTCCAGCAATGCTGCACGCTGACTGATCCGCATGCCCGCGACGAGCAGTAAGTCGTCGGTGCGCTCGACCTCAGGCTCGCACACGGGGCAACGGAAGCAGGCACGGACGTGCACATCGGACCACTGCACCGGAACGCCGCCCGCCAGATGGCGATCTAGCAAGTCCTGCAATTGGATTCGCCGCTGGCGATACACGCCGACCAGATCGGTCACGGGGTAGTCGACGGCCGAACGGTCGCCCAGTATCAGCCGTACCTCCGAGGACACCGGCACACCAGTCGTCACCAAACTGTCGGCATAGGCCGCCAATTGCAGCAAGGCCGTCACCTTGGCGCTGCGGGCCAGTTTGGTGTCACAGACGCGGTATGTCTGGTCTTCACGCACCACGAAGTCCGCGAAACCGAGGAATCGACCGTCGAACATGGCGGCCTGGTACACGACAGGGCACCCGTCGTCGAAGGCCCGCTTCGTAGCAGCGGCGACCGCATTGAGTCCGTCGAGGGTGAAGGTGGGGGGGAACGGAATGCTGGCTACCGCGGAGCCGAAGCGCTTCCGCAGCTCGGCAAGGTGGTGGGCCTCATGGGCATCCCCCAAAGTCGCGGTGCGCGCCAGGAGTTCATCATCACGAGGTGGCGCCTGTCCCCATCCGAGCTTGGCGTCGAACGCCCGCAACAGGGCGTATTCACAGCGGGCGGCGGAGGCAAGATCCGATGCGCTGTAGACGACCCGGCCGTCGAGGACGAACACCCGATCACTGTAGGTGCTCGCACCGACGAAGATGCCCTACTGTGCGGCCTGTTGCACCTTTTCCACGCCAGATCCGTTCCAGCGGAAGGACACCACGCTCTCCAGGCCGGGTATGCCGTTGGAGAAGTTGAGCACCACGGTGTCCAAGGTGCTCGCCGATAGGTCGATGGCGTTGTATCCATAGGTGTCGGGGACCCCATGCGAGATCACACCGCCCAGGTGGAAGAACACCGCGCGGGTAGGGGGCGCGGGCTCGTGAGTATCCGCAGCGACGATGACCGCCGACAGGGGGGCGCACTTGTTGTAGTTGCCCGCCACCGGCACCGGATTCCAGGTGGCTTCGCTATTGGGGCCGGGGGGTAGAAGCGCGACGGCCGCTGCGACGGCCGGATCCTTCAAGCTGATCGCGCAGTCGTCCTTAGTCGAAGGCGGGGGCTTGGGCTTGGTCTCGGAACCCGCCGGTCCGGGAGATGGCGATGGGGATGTGATGGTGTTGGCCGGCGTCTTGGACACCGTGCTGTCGCCGCCGGTGCAGGCACAGGCGAGCGCGATCACAGTCGGCAGCACAGTCAGCGCCGCCACCAAATCCATCCTTCGCACGGCCCCGCACACTACCGACATTTATCAAAGATGCGCTGGAGGCGGGAGTTGAGCGCGGTAGCGCCTAGACTTCTTGACGCCATGACCTCTACAGATATCCCCACGCCCGACACCGGCGACTCGACTGCACCACGCGCTGATGACAGTGCACCACGCGCGAATGACGCTGCCACCTTCGCGGACCTACAGATTGCCCCCGAGGTGCTGCGTGCGGTGTCCGACGTCGGGTATGAAACACCCTCGGCGATCCAGGCTGCCACCATCCCGCCGCTGCTCGCAGGCTCGGACGTGGTGGGACTGGCGCAGACCGGTACCGGGAAGACGGCGGCGTTCGCCATCCCCATTCTCTCGAAAATCGATCTGACCTCGAAGAACACCCAGGCTTTGGTGCTCGCCCCGACGCGTGAGCTGGCCTTGCAGGTTGCCGAGGCCTTCGGCCGGTACGGGGCACATCTGCCCAGGCTGAACGTGCTGCCGATCTACGGTGGCCAGTCGTATGTGGTCCAGCTGTCGGGCCTCAAGAGGGGCGCTCACGTCGTGGTCGGCACGCCCGGGCGTGTCATCGATCACTTGGAGCGCGGCACGCTCGATCTCTCGCACCTGGACTACCTGGTGCTGGATGAGGCCGATGAGATGCTCACTATGGGCTTCGCCGAGGATGTCGAACGCATTCTGGCCGACACCCCCGAGTACAAGCAGGTGGCCCTGTTCTCGGCCACCATGCCCGCGACTATTCGGCGGCTGACCAAGAAGTATCTGCACGACCCGGTCGAGATCAAGGTCGAGGCGAAGACGTCCACCGCCGAGAACATCAGGCAGCGCTTTATTCAGGTGGCCGGGCAGCGCAAGATGGACGCCCTCACCCGGATCCTCGAGGTCGAGACCTTCGAGGCGATGATCGTGTTCGTCAGGACTAAACAGGCCACCGAGGAGGTGGCGGACAAGCTCAAGGCGCGCGGGTTCTCCGCTGCCGCGATCAACGGTGATATCAACCAGTCGCAGCGCGAGCGCACCATCAACGGGCTGAAGAGCGGTGCCATCGACATTCTCGTTGCCACCGATGTCGCCGCGCGTGGCCTCGACGTGGAACGCATCTCCCATGTGCTCAACTACGACATCCCGCACGACACCGAGTCGTATGTGCACCGCATCGGCCGCACCGGTCGCGCAGGCCGCTCGGGTACCGCGGTGTTGTTCGTGTCTCCGCGGGAACGGCACCTGCTCAAGGCCATCGAGAAGGCCACCGGGGCGAAGCTTGTCGAGGAGGCCCTGCCCTCGGTCGACGATGTCAATGCCCAGCGTGTGACGAAGTTCCGCGATGCCATCACGGCCGCGCTCTCGGCACCGGAAGTCGAGCTCTTCCGTCGGCTCGTAGAGGACTACGAACGCGATAACGACGTGCCGGTGGCCGACATCGCCGCGGCGCTGGCCGTGCTGTCGCGTGACGGTGAGCAGTTCCTGCTCAAGCCCGATCCGCCCCGTGACCCGCGCCAGGAGCGCGGGGAGCGCCCCGAGCGCGGGCCCCGTGAGGCACGTCCGGGAACTCCTGGGCTGGCGACATACCGTATCGCCGTCGGCAAGCGGCACAAGGTGATGCCCGGCGCCATCGTGGGGGCAATAGCCAACGAAGGCGGTTTGCACCGCAGCGACTTCGGTCACATTACGATCCGGCCTGACCACTCACTCGTAGAGTTGCCCGCGCAGATGTCGCCCAAGACGCTGAAGGCTCTGGAAAGCACGCGGATCTCCGGTGTGCTCATCGAGCTGCGCCTCGCAGGCGGCGCCGACGCTGCGCGTCCCGCCCGTAAGTTCACGGATCGCAAGCGCCCAGACCACAAGAACACGGACCACAAACGGTCGGAGGCGAAGCGTCCCAAGCGGTCCCCCAAGAAACCATGACGGCGGTCCCCGCGACTGACAGTGCCCCCGTCGTCCACGGTCCTGGACGCGTCGCTGCACTCACGGGTATCCGGGCGGTAGCGGCCACCCTCGTGGTGGCCACCCATGCGGCGTACAGCACCGGGAACTATGTCGTCGACGGTGTTTCCCCATGGCGTGCCTATCTGCATCTGATGCAGGCCCGTTTGGAGATCGGTGTACCGATCTTCTTTGTGTTGTCGGGATTTCTGTTGTTCCTCCCGTGGGTGCGGGCGGCCGCCGACGGCACCGCCTCACCCTCGGTGCGACGCTATGCCTGGCACAGGTTTCGGCGCATCATGCCGGCCTACTGGATTCTGGTGGCCATCGCCTACATCTGGTATCACATCCGGGACCAGTATCCGAACCCCGGACACACCTGGCTGGGCTTGCTCCGAAATCTCACGCTCACCCAGATCTACACCTCCAACTACGGATATCGCTATATCCACCAAGGCATGACGCAGATCTGGAGCCTCGCCGTCGAGGCGGCGTTCTATGTCGCATTGCCATTCTTGGCGTGGCTGTTGATCAAGAAACTCTGTGGGGGACAGTGGCGTCCGGTGCGCCTGCTGGTCGGTCTGGGCGGCCTGGTTCTGGTGACTCCCGCCTGGATGACGCTGGTGTACACCGTCAGTGCCCTTCCTGACGGTGCGAAACTGTGGCTACCGGCCTACCTTTCGTGGTTTGTGGGCGGCATGATTCTGTCCGTTCTCGCCGTCATGGGTGTGCGCTGCTACGCGTTGGTGACGGTGCCGCTCGCGATCATCTGCTACCTCATCGTGTCCACGCGGATAGCCGGAGACCCGACCACCTCGCCGTGGGCGCTGCCGCAAGCGCTGACCAAATCCATCTTCTACGTCGTGATTGCGACGTTGCTGGTCGCGCCCGCCGGGTTGGGTGACACCGGCTGGTATGTCAGGTTTCTCGCCTCGCGGCCCATGGTGTGGCTGGGTGAGATCTCCTACGAACTGTTCCTCATCCACATGATCCTCATGGAGATCGTGATGGTCGACCTGCTGCACTACCACGTCTACACCGGGTCGGTGGTGATCGTGTTCCTGGTGACGATGGTGGTCAGTGTGCCTGCTTCGTGGCTGATCCACCGGGCTGCGCAGATGCTGCTGGCGTGGGGTTCACGTCTGCGGAAATCATTGGCGCAACGAACTCGGTGATGAGAGTGCGCTCGTCCTCGGGGTTGTCCTCCGGGTAGGAGAGCAGTGAGATGATCACCCGGACATACCATTTGGCTCGTAGGTGAGATTCGGAATCGGCCACTGTGCCGTTGACAAACGCTGTAACCATGGCGTTCAGTACCTCCGAATGCAAGGCCAGTGAGCCGCCGACATATTCGCCGGGACGGAACCAGGCCGATAGGGCCGGGTTGTCGCGGACCAAGCCGAGGCTGATGAGCACGGCACTGACCAGACGCTCCTTCGGATCATCGATTTCGGCGACAGCTACCGTGACCTGCCCGGTGATGGTCCTGGCCTCGCGGTGCACATAGGCGATGTGCAGCGCCTCGCGATTCTCGAAGTACCGGTACAACGTCGCCCGGGAACAGCCGGCGGCCTTGGCGATCTCGTTCATGCCGACAGCAGCGACGCCGTCACGCACGAAAAGCTCGGCGGCCGCGTCCAGAATCTTCTCCGCGGCCACCGATGTCCTCGTGTCGGCCAACCAGCTCATGCTGGTTCACGCTCTTCGCGCAAGCGGATCATCGCAAGATCATCGCACGCGGATGGGTACCGTCAGGGGCCTTCGCACATACGAGCCGCCCGCCCAGGTGACCCCGTCGAGGTCAACCTCGAAATCCGGTATGCGGGTGAGCAGTTCCTCGAGGGCCACCCGTGACTGCATGCGTGCCGCGGCGGCTCCCAGGCAGTGGTGATTCCCGTGGCTGAAGGTGAGGATGTTGCGTGGCTTTCGGAGCACATCCAATTCGCCTGCATCATCGCCGTATTCGCGCTCATCCCGATTGGCGCTGCCGTAGAGCAGCAGCGCCCGCCGCCCCGCTGCAATGGTGGTGTCGCCGAAGGTGACGTCGCGGGTCGCGGTCCGCGCCAGACCCTGCACCGGGGACGTCAGGCGTAGGAACTCCTCCACGGCCCCCGGAATGAGTGACGGGTCGTCGATCAATTTCTGGCGTTGATCGGGGTTCTGGTGCAGTAGTTGTATTGCACCACCCAGCATTCCGGTGGTCGTGTCGTTGCCGCCCGTCACCATGGTGAACGCGAATCCGAGGATTTGGAGTGTTCCGCTGATGTCTCCGTCGGCTCCCACTCCGGCGGCAACCAGATGGGACACGGTGTCGTCCTCGGGTTCGGCACGCCGCCGCTCGATGAGTCCGGTGAAGTACATCATCAGTTCGCCAATGGTCTGAGCGACCTCGCCCTGCATGGTCTCGATATCGATGGCGCCGCCGGCTGCCGCCGCGACGATGCCGTCGGTCCAGATGTCGAACTGTGCGCGGTCCTCTTCGGGCACCCCGAGATAGTGCGCGACGACCATCGAGGGCAAGGGCTTGAACAGCTCGACGACGATATCGCCCTCGCCGCGTTCCTTGAGGCGCTCCAGGCGCTCCACCACGAACTTGCGCACGGTGGGCTCCACAGCGGTGACCTGACGCGGGGTAAACCCGCGGGAGACGAGCTTGCGGAAGTCGGTATGGGTGGGCGGGTCCTGCATGACCATCGGCGGGTTGTCGCCCATGCCGGTCTTCTCCAGATCGCCGTACATGACTGTGAGACCCCGCGCCGAGGAGAAAGTCTCCCAGTCGCGAGCCGCCTCGTAGATATCGGCGTGCCGGGTGAGCACGTAATAGTCATCGGACGGAGCGTGCTCGGGCACCACATGGTGCACCGGGTCGTGATCACGTAGTGCCGTGTACATGGGCCATGGATTGGTCCAGTTGTCGGCGGCTCCAGGGATGTAGCGCGGCATAACCGCGTGAGACACATCAAGTGACATGTCTTATGTGTAAGGCATATCACCTAAAGTGTCAATATCTGCTGGGGAACTAGATGAGCGTCCCGGGGTTGAGGATGCCTTCGGGGTCGAGGGCCTGCTTGATGCGCCGGTTGACCTCCAGTACCTCTGGGCCGACCTGACCGCCCAGCCATGGCTTCTTGAGCCGTCCCACGCCATGCTCGCCGGTGATGGTGCCTCCCAGTGATATCGCCAAGTTCATGATCTCGCCGAATGCGGCATGGGCGCGCCGCGACTCGTCCGGGTCGTTGGGGTCATGCACGATGAGTGGATGGGTGTTGCCGTCACCGGCGTGCGCGATCACCGAGATGAGTAACCGGTGTTGTGCGGCAATGGCTTCCACGCCCTCCACCAGTTCGGCCAGCTTCGGCAGCGGGACGCCCACGTCTTCGAGCAGCAGTGGGCCCTTCGCCTCCACCGCGGGGATTGCGAACCTTCGTGCCGCGACGAACGCCTCGCCCTCGTCCTGGTCATCGGTGGAAAAGACCTCGGCGGCATGGTGATCGGTGAAGATCTGCGCGATGAGCTCGGCATCCTCCGCGGAGGTTTTACCGCGTTCATCCGAGCGGGCGACGAGCATGGCGGCGGCCTCGCGGTCCAGCCCCATTCTTAGTTTGTCCTCCACTGCATTGATCGCCACCGAGTCCATGAACTCCAACATCGAGGGCCGGATCTGCGCGGTGATCGCGAGCACGGCGTCGGTCGCCTCGGTCACCGAATTGAAACTTGCCACCACGGTGCACGGCGGTGGTTGTGGGGGCAGTAGCCGCAGAGTGACCTCGGTAATCACTCCGAGTGTGCCCTCGCTGCCGACAAACAGTTTTGTCAGGCTCAGTCCGGCAACATCTTTCAGGCGTGGTCCGCCCAGTCTCAGGATGGTGCCGTCTGCCAGGACGATATGCATACCCAGCACGTAATCGGTGGTGACTCCGTACTTGACGCAACACAGTCCGCCGGCGTTGGTCGCGATGTTGCCGCCGATGCTGCAGATCTCGAAGGACGACGGGTCCGGCGGGTACCACAGACCATGCTCGGCGGCAGTCGCCTTTACCTCGGCGTTGAGGGCCCCGGGCTGGGCGATCGCCACACGGGTGGTGGTGTCGATGGAGATTGCGCGCATCCGTTCGGTCGACAGCACGATGGCGCCGTCCTGGGCAGTGGAGCCACCGGATAGCCCGGTGCCCGCGCCGCGGGGGATGACGGGGATGCGATGCGCGCTAGCCCATTTCAGGGTCGCGGAAACCTCTTCCGTACTACTCGGACGCACCACCGCCAGGGGTGTTCCGGCGTCCGGATCGAAGGCGCGGTCCTGCCGATAGGAGGCGGTGATATCGGGGTCGGTGATGACCGCGCCCTCGCCGAGGGTGGTCGCGAGCTCGTCGAGGGCGGCCTGGCTCATATCATCCGTGCTGTCGCGCCGGCGTCGATCGGCAGGACCGTGCCGGTGATGTGCGCGCTGGCCTCGTGAGCCAGGAACAACACGGCACGGGTGACTTCCTCGGGTTTGAGGAAGGGCGCGTACTGCAGGTGCAGCGATGCGAAGACGGATTCGACGTCCTTGAGCGTCGGCTTCTCCAGGTCGGGGCGCATCATGCCGAAGATGAAATCGTTTTGTGTCATCGGGGTTTCGATGTTTCCTGGTGCGACGGCGTTGACGGTGATGCCATAGCCGACGAGGTCGTGTGCGGCGACCTTGGTCAGCCCGATGACACCCCACTTGGACGAGACATAGGAGGCCTGAGCCCATGTCGCACTGTGCCCGAGCATTGAGGAGACCGTGATGATGCGGCCGTAGTTCCGCTTGATCATCCCGGGCGCCACGGCCGCAATGGTGTTGAAGGTGCCGGTGAGATTGGTGCCGATGACCTCGTCCCACTGCGCGGATTCAACCTCGGGCAGCAGTGCGATGGTGCTGATACCGGCGTTGGTGATGGCGATGTCGATTCCGCCGAGTGAGTCCTCGGTCTCGGCGACAAACGCCTCTAGCGCGGCACGATCCTTCACATCGACCTTGGCCGAGATGCACTGGCGTCCGGTCTTTTCGACCATGGCGACCGTCTCGGCGAGGTCGTCTTCTGTAGCCAGCGGATACCCGACGACATCACTGTTCTCGCAGCGATCACAGATTGCGATATCGGCGCCGGCCTCGGCGAGCGCCAGGGCGTGCGAACGGCCCATGCCGCGTGCGCCGCCGGTGATCAGTGCAATTTTTCCCTCGAAGTCAGCCACGGAGCCGACCCTACCGAGTTGGATCCTTGTGGGGCTGCAGTTCCTCTCGGTCCAACTCTCGCAAGACGGGCATCCGAGTGCTGGCGACGGCGATGAGGAGCATGGGCACGCCGATGATAGTCAGCGTCGAGGCGACGCCGAACTTGTCGGCGATGGGGCCGGCGAGCATGAACCCGAGCGGCCCGGCGCAGTACGCGGTGGACGTCATGACACCCACCACCCGTCCGCGCAAGTGCTCGGGGGAGCGGGTCTGCATCACATAGTTGGCAATCGGTGCCACGGGTCCGTAGATGAAGCCCAGGCAGGCTCCGAGCACCAGCAGTACCGCAATCGGCGGGAGGAGTGACATGCCCAGGGTGGTGATGCCGGCGGTAAAGGTGGCGCACAGCATGATGGTGCGGCGTTGGACGTGGCGCACCATGGTGGCGTACCCGAGAGCGCCGAGCAGCCCGCCGGCGGAGATCGCCATGAGTATCCAGCCGAGCTGCTGGGGTGTGCCGGCATCGCTGAAGTGCTTGGGCAGCAGCACACTTTCGATCGGCAGATACAGCGCCGTGATCGCCATATCTATGAGCGCCAGTGTGCGCAGAATCTTGACGTTCCAGACGAATTTCAGTCCCTCGACCACACCGCTGATGACGCCGGTCGGCTTGGTTTCGGCGGCAGGTTTTCCGCCACCTTCGACCTTGAGGAAGGCGATTGCCACGACGGACACGACGAAGGTCGATGCAGTGGCCCACATGGTGTTGACGCCGCCGATCGAGGCGATCAGCAAACCACCCAGGCCGGGGCCGACGATGTAGGCGACGTTGAATACCGCCTCGTACATGCTGTTCATCCGGTCAAGCGACCATCCGGCTGCCTTGGCGGCGGCGGGCAGCATCGATTCACGTGCGGTGATACCGGCGGGGTCGAAGATGGCGCCGACTGCAGCAAGGGCCGCGAGCAGAGGCACGCTGAGCCCGGTCGTCATGGCCAGAATCGGTATGGCCGAGACGGATAACAGTGAAAGGACATCGGAGATGATCGACATCTTGCGGCGTCCGAAGAAGTCGACCGCGGTTCCCGAGATCAGGGTGGAGAAGACCAGCGGCAGGGTTCCGGCGGCGGCAACTACTGCAGCGTCAGCAGCAGAGCCGGTGCGCAGCAGAACCAGCCAGGGGAGCGCGACGATCGACACACCGTTGCCGATGGCGGCCACAACAGATGCGAAGAGCAGCAGGAAGACCGGCCGGCGATTCACCTGATGAATTGTCGGCGAATCTGCCGTCGGAGTGGACATGTCGCGGAAAACGTATCAGCGGGCAGTGCGGGTAGTCGAGCGAATTTTTGCTAGTTGGCTTCCACTGCCTCGCGAACGATGCGGGCGGTGGATTCCAGGTCGGGATCTCGACGAATCATGAATCCCTTTGCGAAGGCGAGTTTGTCGCCTCCACGTCGTGGCACCACGTGCAGGTGTGCATGCATGACCGTCTGGAATGCGACGCGGCCGTCATTGAGGGCCAGGTTGGTGCCGTCGCTTTGCAGCTCCGAATCGCGCATGGCGTTGGCGATCCGCTGACCCACCGTCATGATGGCGGCGGCGTCATCGGGCTTCAGATCTGTGAGGTCCTGTGCGTGGGCCTTCGGGATCACCAGTGTGTGCCCGCGGGTGATGGGTCGGATATCGAGGAAGGCGAGGGTCGTCTCGTCCTCGTATACGCGGAAGGATGGCGACTCACCGGCGACAATGGCGCAGAAGACACACGACATGAGCACACCGTAGCGGGTCCGCAGTGAATTCACTTCTGTCACAGCTGTTTCAGGGTGCGGTTACTTGTCGGTGGGGGTCGTTAGCATTCGAACATGAGTTCGATTGGAGTGTTGGAGACGGCCATTGATGCCTTCTGCGCTGAATCGCGCGATGGGCTGACTGCCGCCAATGCGCTGACACTCATGGCCCGGTTGGAAGTGGGACAACGCCGATTGTCTGCCAGCGCACTGGGGCTGGTGCCGAAGGTGACGGCCCACGCCTCTCCTATCGAGCTCGGTGGCACCTCGTATGCCGATGTTTTGTCGCGGCGGTTGCATATCAGTAGGGGTGCGGCTCGGCGCCGCATCGCCGATGCCGAACAACTAGCGCCGCGACAGGCGTTGACCGGTGAGGTGTTGGCGCCGCAGCTGCCGAACCTGGCCGAGGCGCTATGTCGGGGCGATATCGGGGACGAGCACGTGCGGATCATCCGTGGCTTCTTTGATCGACTACCGATCGTGGTGGATGCGCCAACCCGCGAGGCCGCCGAGAGGCAGTTGACTCAGATGGCTGCCCGGTTTCGGCCCGAGGCGCTGCGTATCGGTGCCGACAGGATGATGGCGTTGTTGAATCCCGACGGGGAGTTCTCCGATATTGATCGGGCACGACGACGCGGAGTCACGATCGGGCAGCAGGGTTTTGACGGCATGTCACCCATCAGCGGCCTACTCGATCCGGAGACGCGTGCCTATCTGGATGCGGTGTTCGCCAAACTGGCCGCACCCGGTATGTGCAACCCGACCGATCAAACACCTCTCGTGGATGGGGAACCGGCCCCCGAGGCCGCCGAGCGCGACAGGCGCAGCAGTGCCCAACGCAACCACGACGCCCTACGCGCGAGCCTGCGATCCGCCCTGGCCTCCGGGCAGCTCGGCTCCCATCACGGACTACCCGTGACCGTCGTGGTCAGCACCACCCTCAAAGAGATCGAAGACGCCGCCGGGGTCGCGATCACCGGCGCCGGCACGAGGCTACCGATACGCGATCTGATCCGCCTGGCCGCCCACGCCCACCACTATCTGACGATCTTCGATGACAACGGCCGACCGCTGTATCTCGGACGTTCGAAACGCATCGCCACCGCAGATCAGCGCATCGTGCTGCACGCCAAAGACCGCGGCTGCACCCACCCCGGCTGCCACGTTCCTGGGTACTTGTGCGAGGTCCACCACATCAACGCATGGGCCCAAGGCGCCAACACCGACATCGACAACCTCACCTTCGCCTGCGCACCACACCACCGCCTCCTCGAGCACGGCTGGGCCACCCGAAAACACACCGACGGCACCACCGAATGGATACCCCCACCACAGTTTCAACTGGACTGCCTGATCCAAGGCGTCGACTCAGTGCGCACACCCCGCTGACCTGGCATGCTGGTGATATGGCTGGTAAGGAAATTGACAAGCAGCGGGCAAATGCCGCGCTGGCGGTGATCCGTCAGCACCCGGGAATGGCGCTGTTCTTGGCTGCCCCGGTACTGGCTGCTCTTGGCGCCGTGTGGTGGATCGCCGGTCTTGGATGGGCGTTGGTCCTGGCGGTGGTCGTCGTGCTCGCCGGCGGTGCCGCGATCGTGATGCGCCGCAGCTGAGTGTCGGAGGCGCTTAGTTACTTCAATACCGATCTTCGCTGAGGTTATTGAGTGGCTGAGAATCTAGCTTGTCGGCAAGCAGTTTGCAGAGCTCGGTGAGCTGCGTGCTGGTTTCGTCCTGTGTCCGGATGGACCGCTCGATCACGTTGGTCAGCGAGCTAACGGACTGATTCAGCTTGCCGATCTGTTCTTGCAGGGATTCAACTTTGGGGGCGAGGTTGTCAGTGGATGTGGCTAACTGATTGGTGGACAAGGTTGAAGCGGGAATGCAGCCATAGAGGGCTTCAGTGCTGTTCCTGTTGTTAGTGAGGGCATTCGTAGCCTGTTGATTGGCCTGCGTCATCAGCCAGACCGTTTCTCGGAGAGACTCGGTTGCCGCACGATTCTCCTGCAGGGCCCCAGTCAGGCTGGCCACGTTGCTCGAAAGAAAAGATGATGTCGCCGTCGACTCGTCTGTAGCGTGTCGCGCAGTGGTTAAGGACTCCCGCAGGTCGCCGGTCGAGCCTTCTGTTGATTGAGTGGCGTGGATTTGCGCGATAGTGTTAGCGCCCAACGCGTCAGCTAATTCTTGTTGGTGATTGCTAGTCATTTGTTTACTCCTGTCGAGTTTGAGCCCGTGCTCCTAGGCGGAGTATGTAGGTCCCCACTGACACTGATGGCTCGCCGGCGGTGCCGCGATCGTCATGCGCCGCAGCTGACGTAGCACCCGAGGTTCCACGCTGTTCGCTGTAAGCGGACACCCCAATGTTTGTAAGCGTGTAATTTTGTAATCATGAAACGAGATCAACAGTCCGACGCCTCTGACGCCGCGGATTGGTTCGCCGGGCGCTTGCCCGACGGCTGGTTCGGTGGCGATCCCGAAGTTGTCGTTGACCGCGAAGAGATCACCGTCATCGGTCGATTGCCCGCAGATGAGGGTGACAAAGAGAGCGAGGCGCGCGCCGAAGGCCGGGCCTCTCGCTTCCGTGAAGAAACGCGCTCTCATCGAATGCGCATTGCCGACGAGGCGCAGGCCCGGTATGGGCGCAAGGTCTCCTGGGGTGTCGATGTGGGCACCGCCGAAGAGTCTGAGCGAATTCTGTTTACGCACATCGCGGTTCCGGTGATGACGCGGTTGCGACAGCCCGAGCGCCAGGTGCTCGACACCCTGGTCGAGGCCGGAGTCGCCCGCTCTCGCGCCGATGCGCTGGCGTGGGCGGTGCGGCTGGTCGGTGAACACGCCGAGGACTGGCTGGACAAGCTGCGGGGCGCCATGACGGAGGTTCGGGATCTGCGGACGCAAGGTCCGCAGCTCTAGGCCTGCGTCATCGCGAAGTAGGCGCCGCGGCGTGCCAGCAGCTCCGCGTGGGTGCCGCTCTCGACGACACAGCCGCCATCCATCACGACAATGCGATCCGCATCGCGAATGGTGGAAAGCCTATGGGCGATAATGAAACTCGTGCGGTCTCGGCGCAGCTCGGCCATGGCCCGTTGGATCCGTAGTTCAGTGCGGGTATCCACCGAGCTCGTCGCCTCGTCGAGAATCAACAGCTGCGGGCGTGCCAGAAACGCGCGGGCGATGGTGATCAACTGCTTCTCTCCGGCGCTGATGTTCTCACCGTCGTCGGCGATCCTGGTGTCGTAGCCGTCGGGAAGTGTGCGCACAAAGCGATCCACGTATGCCGCACGTGCAGCCTCGCGAACCTCGTCTTCGGACGCCTCGGGTCGGCCATAGGCAATGTTTTCCGCGATGGTGCCGCCGAAAAGCCAGGTGTCCTGTAGCACCATCCCCATCCGAGACCGCAGGTCATGTCGGCTCATCGTGGAGATATCAATGCCGTCAAGCAGTATCCGGCCGGAGTCGACGTCGTAGAAGCGCATCAACAGGTTCACCAGGGTGGTCTTTCCGGCCCCGGTCGGCCCGACGATCGCCACCGTGTGTCCGGGTTCGACGCGCAGCGACAGCCCATCGATCACCGGGCTATCGGGGGAGTAGCCAAAGCTGATGTCCTCGAATTCGACAGCCGGAGACCCGCCAGGGGCCGTCGCCGGAGACACCGGGTCGGGCGACTCCTCGGCCTCGTCCAGCAGTTCGAAAACCCTTTCGGCGCTGGCGAGTCCGGACTGCAGGGTGTTATACATCGCGGCAACCTGTGTCAGCGGCTGATTGAACTGCCGCACGTACTGCGTGAAGGCCTGGATGCCGCCGAGCGTCAGGTCGCCGGAGGCCACTTTCATGCCGCCCACCACCGCCACCGCCACATAGCTCAGATTTCCGATGAATGCCGTAGCGGGCGATACCAACCCCGAGAAGAACTGTGCACCAAAGGCGCTGCTGTAGACCTTGGCGTTGCGATCGGCGAAGATCGTCTCTGCCTCGGCGCGGTGTCCGTACGTCTTGACGATGGTGAAACCGCTGTAGGTTTCCTCGATATGCGCATTGAGTTTCCCGGTGTTGGACCACTGCGCCACGAACAGCCGTTGCGAGCGACGCGCTATCGCGCGCGTCACCCAGAGCGACATAGGCACCGTCGCGAGCGTGATCACTGCCAGCAGTGGCGAAATGCTGAGCATCATGGCAAATACGGCCACCAGGGTCAGCATTGAGCTCAGCAGTTGGTTGATGCTCATCTGCAGCGACGTCTGGATGTTGTCGACATCGTTGGTCACGCGGCTGAGGATTTCCCCCCGCTGACGGGAGTCGAAGTACGACAAGGGAAGCCGATGCAGTTTGTCTTCCACGTCGGCACGCAGCGCCACTACCGTGCGCTGCACGGTGACGTTGAGAAGCCGTGCCTGCACCCATGCCAGCATCCCGGCCACCAGATACAGGCCCAAAGTCACGGCCAACGTCGTGCCCACCGCATGAAAGTCGACACCTACCCCGGGGGTGACGTTCATGCCGGAAAGCATCTGTGCGAACTGGCCATCCCCGCGGGCCCGGGCAGCCTCGATGGCCTGTTCCTTACTGAGCCCCGCGGGCAACTCCCGTCCAATGACCCCGTTGAACAAAAGATCGGTGGCGTGCCCCAGGATCCGGGGCCCGATCACCCCGATCGCGATACCGGTCATGGACAGGGTGATCACCATGGCGGTCAGAAGACGTTGCGGAGCAAGACGCCTGACCATCCGTACCGCGGTGCCACGGAAGTCCCGGGAACGCTCTGTCGGAGCTTGCTGCACACCCCTAAACCCAATGGCTCCAGTCATACCGGCAACACCGCCTGCGAATCGCAGATCTCCTGGTACATCCCGCAGCAGTCCACCAGCTCGGCATGGGTGCCCACGGCGGCCACTCGGCCATCCTCCAGCACCACGATCTGGTCGGCATCGACCACCGTTGAGATCCTTTGTGCCACCACAATCACCGTGGCCTGCGCGGCCACCGCACGCAGCGCCTCCCGTAACCGCGCATCGGTATGCACATCCAGCGCCGAGAACGCGTCATCGAACAGGTAGACACCTGGGCGTCGAATCACCGCCCGCGCGATCGCGATGCGCTGACGCTGCCCGCCCGAAAAGTTGATGCCGCCCTGCGACACCGGCATCTGCAGCCCCGCGGCATGCGCCTGGACAAAGTCCGCTGCCTGCGCGACCCGCAACGCCTCCCACATCTCGTCCTCGGTGGCATCCGACTTGCCGTAGCGCAGGTTGCTTTCCACCGTTCCGGAGAACAAGTACCCCCGCTGTGGGACCAAACCCATGACCGTCCAAAGGTTCTCAGGGTCATATCGGCGAACGTCGATACCGCCCACACGTACCGAACCTGCGGTCACGTCGTGCAAGCGGGGAATCAACGACAGCAGCGTGCTCTTACCGCATCCCGTCGCGCCGACCACGGCGGTGACCGTCCCGGGTCGTGCCGTGAACGAAACCCCTTCCAGCACAGCACGCTCGGCACCGGGATAGCGGAACCCGGCATCGGTGAACTCGACAGTCGGATCCAGTGCGTCCACCTGCGCCGGATCGGGTGGTGCGGTAATGGATCCCACCGTCTCGAACACCTCGGTGATCCGTTCGGCACACGCCGAGGCGCGCGGCACCATGACGGCCAGCATGGTGAGCATCATCATCGACATGAGGATCTGTAAGAAGTAGGACAAGAAGGCCACCAGCGAGCCCACCTGCATCTGCCCCTGGTCGATCCGCAGGCCGCCGAACCAGATCAGCGCCACGCTGGAGGTATTGATGACCAATGAGGTGGTGGGCAGCATCAGGGCCTGCCATCGACCGGCGGCAAGGGCCGTTTCAGACACCTCGGCAACCGCCGCGCTAAACCGGGTGCGCTCCACTGCTTCCCGCGTGAATGCGCGGATGACCCGAATGCCGGTCAGTTGTTCCCGCATGACGCGGTTGATGCCGTCGATGAGTCGTTGCATTCGGCGGAAGATCGGCAACATCGATCGCACGATGTACCAATTGGCCACACCGAGCGCGGGCATGCTCACGATGAGCAGCCAGGACAAGCCCGCATTCTGGTGGACTGCCATGGCGATTCCGCCGACGCACATGATCGGCGCCGTCACCAGCATGGTGCAGGTGACCTGGACCAGCACCTGTAATTGCTGAACATCGTTGGTGGTGCGCGTCAGCAAGGTCGGCGCCCCGAATCGGGAGGATTCCTCGGCGGAGAACCCGGTGATGTGATGGAACAGTGCCGACCGCATATCGCGGCCGAACCCCATACCCGTTCTGGAACCGAAGTACACCGCGCCGATCGAGCATGCGACCTGCACCAGCGTCACGGCGAGCATCACCATGCCGAGCCGCATGATCATTCGGGTGTCGCCTTGTGCCACCCCGTCGTCGATGATCGCGGCGTTGACGGTCGGCAGATACAAGGAGGCCAGCGTGCTGATGATCTGCAGGGTGACGACCACCGCGACCAGGCTGCGGTACGGGCGGACGTAGCGTCCCAGGAGGGCCCGCAACTGACCCTGAGGCATGGGCACCACTGTCGCACACGCTGGACATGGTCTTCGCGCAAGTGGCTCATCGCTGTCCGCGACAAACCCGCAGCTCAGTGGTTGACTCCGGTTTGTGCCGCTACAGTGCACATGTGAGGTTGGGCTTAGATTCGCGCAACGTGTGGGGCAAGTGTGCTGTCGCGCTGGCGATGGTTGCACTCGTGTTGGCCGGCTGTTCGGGCGGTGATAAGTCCGATGAGCCCAATGGCAACGCACCGAACGCGACGGCGCCCGCACAGACAAAGTCCAAGGGCGTCGAAGGTCCGATGTTCACGGAGTGCGGCGGAATCAGTGACCAGGCGATGACGCAGATGACCAAGGTCATGGGCCTGGTCGGCACCGCCAAGAACTCTGTCGGTTGCGTCTGGCTTCGCGGTGGAAGCATCGTGGGACCGCACTTTTCCTTCAACTGGTACCGCGGCAGCCCCATCGGTCGCGAGCGCGCGACGGAAGAGCGGACGCGCCCGAGTGTCGAGGACATCGAGATCGCCGGGTACAAGGGCTTCATCGCTACCAACGGCTACCCGGGCACCGTGACCACGCTGTGTGAGATCGGCATGGACTTCGGAAACGACTTCATCGAATGGTCTATCAACTTCGAGCCCGGATCAGGCGCTCCCGACTCCTGTGACGTGGCCAAGCAGCTGACCGAGACGTCCATCAAGGCGGCCAAGAAATGACGTACCGGAAAACGAAGTCACTGTTCGCGGCGGTCTGCATCGCACTCGTCGCGTTCGGGTCGGCCGGCTGCGGCGGCACGGTCGCTGGTGAGGCGGTCATGCCGGGCAAGGGCGATCTGGGTGACGGCACGCCCGCCGAGCAGAAGTACCCCAACCTGCTCAAGGAGTGCGACGTTCTCACCACCGACGTCCTCGCCAAGGCCGTCGACGCCGACCCGAGGGATATTCAGAGCACCTTTGTGGGGGCGCTATGCCGGTGGCAGGCCATGAGCAAGAGCGGCGGTCTCGTCGACATCACCCGCTTCTGGTTCGAGACCGGCAGCCTCGAAGCCGAAAAGGCCACAGCGAACAGTCTGAAATACAACGTTCAGGAACGGGCGATCCAGGGGATTCCGTCGATCGTGATGAAGCCGCCGGACCAGCCGGGCGCCTGTGGAGTTGCCAGCGACGCCGCAGGTGTTGTTGGATGGTGGGTCAACCCGCAGGGCCAAGGCGGAGACTCATGCACGCAGGCAATCAAATTGATGGAGATGACGCTGTCAGTGAACATCTGACAGGTCGTGTTCGCTCGTCCCGTATCGCCGGGATACTGCTGTGTCTTGTGCTGGCCTCGGTAGTCCTGCTCGGCTCCGGATGTTCCGGCCACCACCGTGAACTCGACGGGCACGACGTGACCGTCGGGCATGACATCCGGGTCGGCCCCGTGTACTCCGAGTGCGGCAGCCTCACCACACCTGATATCGCGGCCGTTGTGCACCGGGCTGACCTCAAGCTGATTGCAAAGACCCCCGCCGGGTGCACGTGGTCTCCGAACGGATCCTGGAGTGCCCTCCCTAACGTCACCCTCTCTTGGTATCGGGGTAGCCCGATCGGCCGCGAGCGGGAGGGAGAGGAACGGACGCGCGACGAGGTCAAGGACTTCTCG
The DNA here is from genome assembly GCA_002013775.1 of Mycobacterium sp. D16R18. GTDB lineage: Bacteria > Actinomycetota > Actinomycetes > Mycobacteriales > Mycobacteriaceae > Mycobacterium. Next base: position 393,136 of record MAFD01000001.1, on the reverse strand, counting down.
GCCGGAGGCAAGAGCGGTTTCATCAGTTCGACGTACGGAATGTGCGTGACGGCGTTGGAGTACGGGAACGGCCAGTTCTTCGAATTGGCGGTCACACTGCTTGGCGCAGGTCACGGCACATCGTCGGACGCCTGCCATTGCGCGATGAAGCTGTCCATCCAGGTAGCGGAGAAAGTCTGAGGGCGGCCCGCTAGCGCGGCACGTGAAACTTGGTCAGCGATCCGCCGGCCAGTTCGAGCCGTGACCATGGTGAGCGAGTCGTCAGCACCGCGATCGCCGAGGTCGGAAACTTCGTGGAGATCCGGTTCGCGGCTTCCGCGTTGCTGGTGCCGGTGTCGGCGAGCGCGAGCGCCAGCTGCGACGTGGTGGGCTCATGCCCGACGACGAGCACGGTAGTCGCGGAATCCGGCACCCCGTTGATCTCACCGAGGGTGATCCCCACCGTCGAGTCGTAGAGCTTGTCGCTGAATCTGACGAGTTGGCTATGGACCCCAGTCTGCGTCAGCGTCGCGCGGGTCCGGGTGGCGGTGGAACACAGCACCGCGTCGATCCGATTGAAGTTGTCTTGCAGCCAAGTGCCGGCCTGGGTGGCTTGTCGGGTACCGCGCAGATTCAGCGGACGCTGGTGATCGTCGACTCCGGGTGGATACGCCGACTTCGCATGCCGCATCAGGATCAGGGTGCGCTTGGCGTCCTCCGACATGATTCGTACGGTAGCCGGGGTACGCGATGAGCGCCGGGCAAATGCCAGACCTGTGGATAAGTCATCCGGTCGGACCTCAGGGATCAGGCGCGGCCTCCCGGAGGTTGTCGGTACACGGCCATAGACTTCGCATGTGAAGTTCCTGCACACCGCTGATTGGCAGCTCGGCATGACACGGCATTTCCTTGCCGGTGAAGCCCAGCCGCAGTACTCAGCCGCGCGTCGGGAGGCCATCGCCTCCCTCGGCGAGGTTGCTGTGTCACAGGGTTGCGACTTCATGGTGGTCTGCGGAGACGTGTTCGAGTCCAATCAGCTGGCCCCGCGCGTGATCAGTCAGGCGCTGGAGGTGATGCGGGGCGTCGGTGTGGACATCTACCTGCTTCCCGGCAACCACGATCCCCTGGACGCGGCCTCGGTGTACACCAGCGAGCTGTTCTTGGCTGAAAAGCCCGCGAACGTCCACGTGCTCGATACCGCGGGCATCCATGTAGTGGCTCCCGGAGTTGAGCTGGTCGCGGTGCCGTGGCGATCGAAGGCGCCCACGCATGATCTCGTGGCCGAACAGCTAGAGGGTCTACCTGTCGACGGCACCCGGCGCATCGTGGTGGCTCACGGCGGTGTCGACGTTCTCGATCCCGACCCGACGAAGCCTGCGCTCATCGCGTTGAAGGCCGTCGAGGACGCCCTTGCCCGTGGTGCCGTCCATTACGTGGCGCTGGGGGATAAACACTCCCGAACGCAGGTGGGTTCCAGTGGGCGGGTCTGGTACTCGGGCGCGCCCGAGGTCACCAACTACGACGATGTCGAATCCGATCCGGGACACGCCCTCGTGGTGGGTCTGGACGAATCGGGTGCGGTGCAGGTTGATGCCCATCACGTGGGCAGATGGCGGTTCGTCACGCTGCGGCGGTCGGTGGACAACGCGCGCGATATCGCCGATCTGGGACTCAACCTCGAACTGCTGCCCGACAAGGAACGCACGGTGGTGCGTCTGGCCCTGACCGGCACGCTGAGCGTGACCGATAACGCCGTGCTGGAAGAGTGCCTGGACAAGTACACCCGGCTTTTCGCGAGTGTGCGGACATGGGAGCGGCACACCGATATCGCAGTGGTGCCTGCCGATGGAGAGTTCAGTGATCTCGGCGTCGGCGGCTTCGCCGAGTCCGCGATTGCCGAGCTGAAGGAGATGGCGGCCGCCGGTGGAGAATCGTCCGCGGATGCTCAGGGCGCGTTGTCGTTGCTGCTGCGCCTCACATCGAGTGCCGGGCGAGCCGGTCCGGCTAGGGGCACATTGACAAGAGGGTCGGCGGCGTGAAGCTGCACCGCCTGTCGGTGACCAACTATCGCGGAATCGCCCATCGCGACATCACCTTTCCCGATCGCGGTGTTGTGGTGGTCAGCGGAGCGAACGAGATCGGCAAGACGTCCATGATCGAGGCGCTTGACCTGCTGATCGAATCCAAAGATCGCTCCACCAAGAAGGATGTCAAGCAGGTCAAGCCCACCTTCGCCGATGTCGGTTCTGAGGTCGAGGCCGAAATCAGCTGTGGAGCTTTTAGATTCGTGTACCGCAAGCGTTTCCACAAGCGCGCCGAGACACACCTGACGATCATTGAGCCGCGCCGCGAGCAGCTTTCCGGCGATGAAGCGCATCAGCGGGTGCTGGACATGCTGGATCAGTCCATCGATATGAACTTGTGGAAGGCGCAACGGGTCCTGCAGTCGGCGGGTGCGGGTGTGCTCGACCTGTCCTCAAGCGATGCGCTCACGCGTGCACTGGATCTGGCTGCCGGGCAATCGGTTGCGCTCTCGGGTAGCGAGCCCGATCTGGTGGAGCGGATCGATGCGGAATACGCGCTGTACTTCACCGCCACGGGGCGCCCTACCGGCGAGTGGGCCAAGGCCGGCGTGCGGCTGACCGCCGCCGAGGACGCACTGGCGGTCGCCAACGCTGCGGTGACCGAGGTCGACCAGCAGGTTCGCGAGCATGACGAGCTGACCCGGGAGCTGGCCGGCGTCATCGCCGATCGCGCCGAGGTGAGTCGTCGCCTGATTCCGTTAGAGCAAGCCTCCCAAGCTGTCTCGACGCTGCTGCAGCAGCGCGACAACGCGAACGTGGTCGCGGAGGCAGCGCAAGCCGCGGCCGTGGCGGCACAGACGAAACGCGATGAACGGGCGCAGCTGGTTGCCGATATCCAGGCCCGCCGGGCCTTGATCGCCGGGCTGGCGGAGCAGGCATCGGCCGCGAAGGAGGCGCACGAAACGGCGCAGCAGCTCTCCGAGGCCGCCGAGACCGCAGCGGCCCACGCGACTCAAGCGATAGACGGCGCTCGCGCCCAATTGGAGAGAGCCCGAGACACGTTGGACCGCGCGCTCGCCCGGGACGAGGTGGACGGGTTGGCGGCCAGGGTGTCGCGTATTGACCTGACGACCAGGCAGTTGACGTCGGTCGGCGCGGAGCTCTCGGCGTTGGCCATCACCGCACAGACCTTGGGGGCGATCGAGTCCGCCGCGCGCACGGTCGGCATGGCAGAGGTCGCTCTGGACACGGCTTCGGCGCAGGTGGAGGTTCGGGCGCTCGCCGGTGTCGACATCACTGTCAATGGCGAGCAGATGCGGGTCGAGGCCGGAGAGCAGTGGGCGAGTGCGGCCACCGACACCATCGAGATCACCGCTCCCGGCGTGGCAATCACCCGAATCATTCCAGGGGCCAACGCGGCTCAATTACGGGACAATCTCGACGTCGCTCGCGTGGCGCTCGCTGCCGCATTGGCCACCGTCGGTGTGGGCGACCTCGGGCAGGCGCAGAAGCAGTATGAACGGCGTACCGAACTCAATGCCGAACGCGACCGGTTGACGGCGCTACTCGATGGGCTGATGGGTTCGGAGAACCTCGACATGTTGCGGGAGAAGCTCGGCCGGTTACGCGAGCTCGCGCCGGAGGCCACTGGCCTGTGGGATGCCATCGATCCGGCGCAGGCGCGCGCGGAGGTCGCCCGGTTGCTGACTGAGGTGGAACGGCTACAGGCCGAAGAGGCCACGCACCGCCAGGCCGTCCAGGTGGCCGGTCAGCGTCTCGCCGAGAAGTCGACCGAGGCAACGGTATTGCGGGAGAAGCAAGCCGCGCGTGCCGAAGAGTTGGCCGCTGTCGAGCAGCGTCTTGCTCAGGTGCGGGCATCGGCCTCCGATGATCTGCTGACCGAGCGCCATGATCAGGCCGTCCAGGCGGCCGACTTGACCGCGCGCCGGGTCGTCGATCTCGTGAATCAGCTGGCCGCGCTGGAAGCCGAGCGGGTGCGCACCGAACTTGCCGAGGTCTCCGTGCGGGCGCAGGGGCTGGATCAGCGGCACGAGTCGCTACGGCACCGGCTGCGCGATATCGCGGTGCGGCTGGAGGTGTTTGGCAGACAGGGCCGCAAGGATCATCTGGATGCCGCAGCCTCTGAACGGGAATACGCGGCAACGGAATTCACGCGGATAGGCGCCAAGGCCCGAGCCGTCGACACGCTGCGATCGGTAATGTTGCGGCACCGGGACGGCATGAGGTTGCGTTATGTCGACCCGTTCCGTGCGGAGCTGGAGCGGTTGGGCCGCATGGTTTTCGGCCCCACCTTCGAAGTGGATGTCGACAGCGACCTGAGCATCCTCAGTCGGACGTTGGAGGGCCGGACTGTTCCCTATGAGTCGCTGTCGGGCGGTGCCAAGGAACAACTGGGCATCGTCGCGAGGCTGGCAAGTGCCGCGTTGGTGGCGCCGCAGGACGCGGTGCCCGTGATCATCGACGACGCGCTGGGCTTCACCGACAGCGACAGGCTGGAGCGTATGGGTGAGGTGTTCGGCGCGGTGGGTACCGAGGCTCAGGTGATCGTGCTGACCTGCAGCCCCGACCGTTATGACGCGGTCACCGGGGCGCAGCGAATCAGCCTGTCGGCCTGAACTACTCGTCCACCGCTCAGAAGTAGGCGTTCGCAGGAAGTGGCGTGCCGTGTAGCAGGTTCTGCCCGATCACCCGGGCTTTGTAGTGCACCGGATTGTGCAGGCTGATGGTCCGGACGTTGCGCCAGTGCCGGTCCAGGTTGCGGCTCCGGCTGGAGGCGCTGGCGCCACCCAGGTCCAGCAGCTTGGTGGCGGCATCGAGTGCGACGGCATCGATGTGCACCTTGGCCTTGGCAACCGCAAGCTGTGCCTCCTCGGCCAGCTGTGCATCGGGGACTCCGTCGCGCAAGGATGCGTTGGCGGCGTCAATGGCATCGGCCGCGGCAAGAACCGCTGCTTCCGCGGCGAAGGCGGTCGCGCTCAGCTCGCCGAGGGTGCGCTGCAGCAGTGGATCGTCGACCGGGCGTTCAGTGAGGGCATGGCTGAAGTTGCGTTGACGGGAGCGCAACAGCGCCGCGCCGTCGTCCACAACCGACCGCAGCACACCGGCGATTATGGCCAGGATGTACAGCTGTAACGACGCGTACTGCGTAGTGGGCACCGGGGCCGCGTCATACGGTGTTTCCGAGAGGATTTCGTCCTCGGCGACGTCTACCTGAGTGAAGATCGTGGTCCCGGTCCCGGTACGCCGCTGGCCGAACCCGTCCCAGTCGTCCACGAGGCGCACGCCGTCACGGTCACCGGGGACGATGACCGATGCCACCGAGTCGCGGTCTGTCGTCGCGGTGACCGTCAGGTAGTCCGCGAACAATGTCCCGGTGCTGTAGAACTTCTCACCGTTCAACCGATATCCGTGACCGGCCGGCAGCAACCGGGTGTTGAACACCAGACTGCCGACGGCCAACACGCCCTTCTCGCTGAACGCATTGGCGAAGAGGTTGCCCTCGTTCACCTTGCTCAGCCAGGCGGCAGACACCGGATCCGATAGCGTGCGCAGTCGTTCCTCGACGAACCAGAAATGGGTGCGGAAGATGTGCGCGACGATGGGGTCGGCCTGCGCGAGATCGATGATGGTGGAAAAAAGTTGCCGCACAGAGAGTCCCGCGCCGCCGAGTTCGACGGGGATGCGCAACCGTCCGATCCCCGCCTCCTTGAGTAGCCGAACCTGGTCAAAGGGATTCTCGTCGGCAAGGTCACGATCCCGCGCCCCGCTCGCCACCTGGGCCAGCAGATTCCGGTAGGTCTCGGTGCCGGGCAGCGCGCGGATGTCGAGGACTGACGGAGCGGAAGTCATGTCTTCGTTCTACGCAGCATGCCCGTTGGCGGCATCGCTTTGAATCAGTCAGAACCGAAGCGGCAATATGGGTCACGATGATTCGCATAGTTCAGTCCTGGTTTTGGTGCATTCGCTGGCTCACGCTGCTGGGTGCTTTCGCGGTTGCCTGTCTGCTGTTGTTCACTCCAGGTGGCACCGTTCCGTCGGGTCCGCCGGGAGCGGACAAAGTGGTGCACGTTCTGATTTTCGGGATGCTGGCCGTGTCCTCGCGTTTTGCAAGGATCGGCGAGAAGACCACGCTGGCTTGGGTTCTGGCCTTTGCCGCGTGTTCGGAGGTGATTCAGGCGCTGTGGGTTCCGCACCGCGACGGGAGTCTGCTGGATCTGCTTGCCGATGCGGTCGGACTGCTCACGGGCCTGTGGTTGTGGAAGAAGCTTCGTGGTGAGCCTCGGTGGCGCCAGGCTTCGGAATGACGGTCGTGATGGTGCCGGTGTGAGCCAGCCCGCTGGTGACCAGGTCTAACTGGCGCAGCGCGCGGTTCAGGGCGGCGTTCGCGTCAGCCTCGGTGGGGTGATCGGTGTCCACCAGCATGCCGATCGTGCTGAGGATTGAGCCCGCGATGAGGTCCGCGGCAATCTCAAGATCCTCGGTGGTGTGATGGTTCGTCGCCGGGTTGCGTGCGAGCTCCACCACCACGTCGTTGGTGAGCATGCGCATTTCGTTGTTAATGGCTCGCCGTACCTGAGGCGAGCCGCCATGACGTTCACGTACCAGAAACCGGAAGTTGTTCGCGTGCTCGCTCACGCGGTCGACCATGAGGCCGAGAATCTTGGCAGGGTTGTCACTGCCAACCTCGCGTCGGGCCTGACGAAAGGTGTCACGAAGCGCACGAACGCTCTCCTCGGCCAGGATCGTGCCGAGGTCCTCCATCGATTCGAAATGTCGGTAGAACGCGGTAGGAACCAAACCCGCGGATCGGGCCACCTCGCGCAGACTCACGGCGGCGAAGCCACGCACCTTGAGTAGATCCAAGGTCCCGTCGAGCAATGCGCGGCGGGTGTGCAACTTCTTCTCGGCACGGCTATGGCGCATACCTGTCAGTGTACGGGCGTGCTCTTATCGTTCGACCTGTTTCGTTCGAAACCGCGTTGATGTCTGGTATTGACAGGTTCATCTGCGTTACGCACACTGATCTCAGTGCACGATTGTTCACTATTTGGCCACCGAATTCGAAGGGGCAGTGCAGCATGGTGGGACCTGTTGAGCGCAACGTCAACGTCGTCCAGGAAGTCGTGGAGTCGGTCGGGTCGCGTGTCGGCCGGATCATCCGCATCATCACGCGGACGGTGGGGGAAGTTGCACGCGAGGTGAGCGGTGTCGTGGCTGACGGGTTCGAAATCGCGGAGGCCAGTAAGCGAGCGCGTGCCGATCAGGAACGGTGGGACGCCAAGGACCTGGCCGAGGACGACGATGTCGACCTCGCCGAAGGGGATCTCGACGCTGCTGACGCCGCCGCCGATGACACCGCAGATGAGACCACCGAGGACGAGGTCGACGCCGTGGTGGAAGAGGTGACTTCCGAGCCAGAGGTTGACGAGGCGCGCGACGGCGCCTCCGAGCAGGAAAGGGTCTAATCGTGTCGGCTCCAGCGTTGCAGCCAGAACCCCTTTCCGCGCCTCCCGCCGAGGAGGTCGGTGGATGTCCGCTCAATCATGACCTTTACCCGGGCGGCCCGACGTTCCTGCGGTGGCATGACACCAAGGTCGGCTATCTGAGGTCATGGCGTGTGGCCCTGGGTGCGGTCTGGTCCACGTACCGGCACACCATCTCCGAGTACATCTCGGACCTGCCCGGCCAGGATGATGTCATCGTCGCCCGCGCACCGATGCGGAAGATGGTCATCGTCCGAAACCCCGAGTTGGCACGCCACGTCTTGGTGGCGAATCAGGACAACTACATCAAGAGCGCCGAATATGACTTGCTGGCGGTGGGTTTCGGCCGGGGTCTGGTGACCGACCTCAATGAAGGGCTATGGAACCGAAATCGTCGGTTGGTGCAGCCGATCTTCGCCAAGCGGCAGGTCGACCTGTTCGCTCCCCAGATGGCCGAAGCGTCAGCGCGTACCCTGACGCGTTGGGACGCTCTGCACGAGCAGGGTAAGGCGGTCGATGTCACCGCCGAGATGAATTACCTCACCATGGATATCGTCGCGCAGACCATGTTCGGCATCGACCTGGCCGGTGATATGGCCGAGAAGATGCGGATCAGTTTTGCGCGACTGCTCAAACTCTTCGGCGTAGGCTTCATCGTCGGGGCCTCGCCTCCGTTGCGATGGTTGGTGGACAAACTGGCCACTCATGGACCCGATGAATTATCCGCGCACACACCGCGTCTGGCTATCCGGGCATTGCGTATCGGGGCATCGGTCATCGCGCCGAAGACGATGCGGGGGCTGCGCTGGGTGGAGCACACCATCGATCAGCTGATCGCCGACCACCACAGTGGGCGGATCACCCGGCAGGACAACCTGCTGGCCCTGCTGATGGCCGCCGAAGACCCCGAGACCGGGGCGAGGTACACGGACCTGGAGATTCGCGACGAGCTGATGACCTTCCTGGGTGCGGGGTTCGAGACGACAGCCGCGGCGTTGGCGTGGACCTGGTATCTGTTGTCCCGCAACCCCGATGCCCGCGCCAAGTTGGGTGAGGAAGTTGACAGGGTGCTCGAGGGTCGGCTGCCGACGGCCGCCGATGTGGAGAATCTGCCGTGGACCATGGCGGTGATCAACGAGGCCATGCGGGTGTATCCGCCGATCATCGGCCTGGCCCGCACTGCGAAGGCCGATGATGTGTTGGGTACCTACCCCATACCCGCCGGGACGACGGTCGCGGTTCTCATTGAGGGCATCCACCGCAACGAGCGGGTCTGGGAGAACGTGGAGAAATTCGATCCTTCACGCTTCCTCAAGGAGAATCTGCAGCCCGAACAACGTAAGGCGCACATGCCCTTTGGTGCGGGCAAGCGCATGTGTATCGCCTCGGGGTTCGCGAACCTGGAAGCCGTCATCGGGATCGCTTCGCTGGCCCAGGCATATGAATTGGATCTGGTGCCGGGCCAGAAGCCGCGCCGCGAGGTGACTTTCACCGGTGGCCCCGAAGGCGAGATCCTCATGCGGCTGCGCAAGCGGCACGCCTGACATGTGATGCGCAGGATTGTCTGACGGCGTCAGCGGCGCCGCACCGTCATGAGCCCGTTGTTCTTTGGGCACGAGGCGACCCCGCGTGAGTGCCACTTTTCGTCAGGCGCCGTTGTGGTTTCAATGGTGAAGTGCCGCAACACGGTCCGTAGGACGATGTCCATCTCCATATTGGCGAAGGCCGCCCCGACGCAGCGCCGGGTACCGCCGCCGTAGGGAACCCACGAATTGCCGGGCTTGGCACCTGTGAAGCGCTCGGGGTCGAAGCGTTCCGGGTTGGGGAAGGCGGCCGGGTCATCGTGCATGAGGTTGATGCTCACGACGAGGGAGTGGCCCTGTGGAATGCGGTAGGGCCCGATGTCGACATAAGGTGCCAGCACGTGGCGGCCCGCGAAGTCGATAACCGGCCGACTGCGTTGTACCTCAAGGATTGTCGCCTGGCGGTATTCGCCGCTCTCGGTCTGAGCCTCCTCGGTCAGCCGCGACAGCACCTGAGGTTGCCGAGTGATCCGTTCGAAGGCCCACGCCAGTGTGGTGGCGGTGGTCTCGTGGCCGGCCGCCAGCAGGGTGAGTAGCTCGTCGGAGACATCGCTGCGCGACATGGTGGTGCCGTCGTCGTAGGTGGAACGCAACAGCAGCGCCAGGATGTCGGTGCGATCCTCGAAATCCGGTGCGGCGAGGGCCTTGTCGATAAGTAGTGCGATCACTTCGTCGTAGCGCGCACGGTAGGCCTTCAACCGGCCCCACGGACTGAAACGTCCATAGTCGCGCTTGGGCTGCGGCACACGAGTCGTCAGAGAGGCCAGTACCACCCATGGCGGGATCAGTTCGCGCAGCTCGTCCAGCTCGGCTCCGTCGGCACCGAAGACTGCGCGCAGGATCGCGTTGAGCGTGATCCGCATCATCGGTTCCATGGTTTCGAACTGCTGACCCTCGGGCCATGACGCGCATTCGCGCAGCGTCTCTTCCTCGATGATCTGCTCGTACTGGATCATCGCCTTGCCGTGGAACTTTGGTGCGAGCAACTTGCGGCGGTGCCGGTGTTCATTGCGCTCCAACGCGAAGACCGATCCGGGCCCGAGCTGCTGGCTCAGGTTGGGCTGGATGTTGCCCAGGATCTCGGTACTGGTGGTGAACACCTGCCGGGTGAGATCCGGGTCGGCCACCACGACCGTGTACCCGAACTTGGGGATATTGATCGTGTAGACCTTGCCGTACTTCTTGGCCAGTCTGCTCGTGGTCCAGCGCCGTGAGGCCACGAAGGCGATGCCCTGGACCAGCTTGGGAAGTGTCACGAGCGGGGGAGCGACCGGCTCGGGTGTATCGGCGTCTCGGTCGATGGTTGAAGCCTCGGTCACGTCACCCTCCACGGCGTTGTGGTGTTAGTAGACATGTGTCTGATAACACAGCCTACATCTGTCATGTCGGTCACACCAGGGGGAATCGCGGGAGATTCGACCGGCGGGTCGACTTGACAGGGGCAACTCTGGCACCATGTATCTCGTCCGTCTCAGAAGTCACTTGGGTCTTGGAGGACGCATTGATCACTCGATGGACGACCGCGATGGTCGTCAGCGCTGTCCTCATGCTGAGTACCGCCGTGACTACGAGCGCTGAACCCATGGCGGTGGGTAAGGACTTCTCGAAGCCGGCGGTCGTGATCCTCGGATATGGGCTCAAGCCCGACGGCTCAATGCGGGACAAGCTCTATCAGCGCGTCGCGACCGGTAGGGCGATCGCCAACATGTTCCCGAATTCGTTCATCATCGTCACGGGAGGCAACCCGCAGAACGGCGTATCGGAGGCTGAGCAGATGCGCAATATGCTTGTCGGCCTCGGATATCCGTCCGACCGGATCATCGTGGAGCCGCACGCCAACAGCACGGTGCAGAATGCGCAGTTCTCGGTACCGCTGGCCAAGCAGGCCGGCGCCTCCGGAATCATCCTGGTGACGAACTCGACCCATCAGCAGCGCGCAGGCCGGAACTTCGCCGATGCGGGCGGCAATGTGCTGGCCACCGCGAGCTTCCCCGATGGGGATGCGCCCACCAATATCGGTCAGCTCATGCGCGACATCATCAGCCCATTCCGCTGACGACTGCAGACAACTACCGGACGACCACAGTTCGCCTGAAGGGAATGAACCGGGCAGAATTGGTAGTTGACCGACCAAGGCGCTCATCGGTGTGCGCCGCCGCGTGTCTTAGGCACGCTGCATCCCACCGCATACCGCACAGGAGCCCATGATGACTGCCGTTGTCGATTCGCGCGCACAGCTCGCATCGCCGGTGTCGCCGCGAGTGCGCCGGGGCGCCATATTCGCGCTGGCGGTTGGTGGATTCGGCATTGGGACAACAGAATTCGTCGCAATGGGGTTGCTACCCAATATCGCGCACGGGTTGGGTGTCACCGAGCCGGAAGCGGGGCATGTCATCAGCGCCTACGCGCTGGGTGTCGTCGTCGGTGCGCCGGTTATCGCAGCACTCACGGCTCGTGCTTCGCGTAGGACACTGCTCATCGCGCTCATGGTCGCCTTCACTATCGGCAACGCCGCCACCATGTTCGCGCCCGGCTACGCGCTGCTCATTGTGTCCAGGTTCATCTCGGGTCTGCCGCATGGTGCGTACTTCGGCGTTGCGGCGCTGGTGGCCGCGCACCTCGCCGGCCCGGGGGAACGCGCCAAGGCCGTGGGCCAGACGATGCTGGGTCTGTCGGTGGCCAACGTCGTGGGGGTTCCCGTGGCCACCTGGCTCGGCAACACCGTGGGCTGGCGTTCGGCCTTCGCTGTCGTCGCGGTCATCGGGTTGATCACGGTCGGGGCATTGTTGAAATTCCTGCCGGGGCTGACGGATATGAAAATCACGAACCCGCTGACCGAGCTCGGCGCGTTACGCCGCGCGCAGGTGTGGTTCACCCTGCTCATCGGCGTCGTGGGCTTCGGCGGCATGTTCGCCTTCTACACCTACATCAGCACCACGCTCACCAGTGTCTCCGGGCTGCCCAAGGCCGCTGTCCCGCTTGCGTTGGCGCTCTACGGAATCGGCATGGTCACCGGAAACGTGCTGGGCGGGTGGATGGCTGACCGCAGTGTGGTCCGCGCCATCACCATCAGCCTCGTGCTGGTCGCCGCGATGCTGGTGGTCTTCGTCGTGGTCTCCGGAAACATTTGGGCCGCACTGGTGCTGGTGTTCGCGGTAGGGGTATCGGGAACGTCACTGGTGCCGGCGCTGCAGACCCGACTGATGGATGTCGCCGATGACGCGCAGACGCTGGCCGCCGCGCTGAATCACTCGGCACTCAACATGGCCAACGCAGGCGGCGCCTGGCTCGGTGGTCTGGTTATCGCCGCCGGGTATGGCTACCGCGCTCCGTCGCTTGTCGGCGCGGTGTTGGCGGTCGCGGGCCTCGGAGTGCTCGCGTTATCGGTGTTGTACGCCCGGCGCCGACCCATCGCACCCTCAGCAGACTGAGTTCGTCAGTGCGGGATGCCGCCCGGCGCCATCGTCGGCGGCGTGAAGGTCGGTGGCGGCATGAAGCACGGCGGAACACCCGGTGCGTACGGGGGAACGCACGGCTGGGGGAAACACTGTTGCCCGTTCCATCCCGACGGCTGATTGAACGGGCAGACCGGAATCGGATCGGCGTACGCGATTGGTGCCCAACCCAGCATCAATGCCGTACCGATCAGAGCAATCGCTGCTTTCTGGCGCACGAAGTCAATTCTATTGGCCTAGCCTTTTCGGTATGGCTGGGAGCGGCGAGGTAAGGCCTGCGGGCAAGGAGTCGTTCTGGGCGAGGTGGCGCGGGCGTGTGATCGGGGTCATCGCCTTGCTGCTGGCGCTGGTGGCCGTGTATTTCGCGCTATCGGCCTTCATCCCGCGCTGGTGGGCGCAACGCATCGCCGACATGTCCGGTCACGGCAGCTTCACCAAGGGGATAGGTAGCGGGCTCGCGCTCGGGGTGCTGTGCACCGGAATTCCGCTGTTGCTCGCGCTGTGGGCGTTTCTGCTGCGGGGTCGTCGTGGCGGGAAGTTTTTCGCCGGGGTGTTGACGCTGCTCGCCGTCATTATCGCGGTACCCAACTTGATGACGCTGACGATCGTGCTGGGCACCAGTAATTCTGCGCATGCCGGTGAGCGAGTGCTCGATGTCGAGGCTCCGGGATTCCGCGGAGCGACGGCCATCGGGGCCAGCATCGCGTTGTTGGTGGTGTTGGCCGTCTCGTTCTTCGTCCTGCGCAACTGGCGACGGCGGGTGAAGGTCGAGAAGCAGCAGGTCCGTGACGCTGCCGCTGCGGCGGAAGGTCCCGCGGCCGAATAATTGTGTGTGCCCTCGGCAGGAATCGAACCTGCGGCCTTCTGCTCCGGAGGCACAGCAGGACCGTCCCGGCATGTTCGGCTGTGTGGCTGAAAGCCCTCCCTTGCAGGCATTTTCGCGTTCGGACGGTCCGTTGTGTCCCACCGCGTACCGCGTGATTTGTGACATGCTCGTGACAACCTCACGTTCTCGTCGAAACCACGGTTACGCCGCGAGCGCGGTGACATGATTTCTAGACATGGGGTTCTTTGGCGAACTTGCGAAGCTCTTCGGTGGGGGTGCGACCGCTTAACCACACACCCAGCAGCGCACCGCTCTTGACTTCCAGGCTTTGGCCCCGATTGGTATGTGCGTAGCGTCGCGCTGACCTAGCCTCTGAGTCGAGGAGGGTCCGGATGGTGCGCAAGAGATGGACAATCGCGGACACTTGCCAAGTGGTCGAGGCGGTGATAGCGAATCAGGGTAAGTGGTTCACGCCAGAGCAGTTCGAGGAACTTGCTCAGCGGGTAGATTGTTCTCGCGGTTCCATTGAACCGATGGTATGGCGACTACAGACAGTGCTGGGATATCCGGTCACATCCGATGCAAGAGGGATTTCAGCACTGGACAGGGCCGTCGCTCAGCTCTACCTTGAGCACGACTCACGCTTGAAAGTGACTAAAAGCATCTGACGATCGGCTAGCTCCACGCTGGCTTTCAAAAGTACGGAGTGAAGCGCAGCAAGCTATTTTTGTTGTGCTGGGTAACTTTCCGCTGAGCGTCAGCTATAGCCTTCTGTGCTGGTTTTATACCTTCGCGCAGCGATGCGACTGCAGCATTCCATTCTTTGGCTAAGTCAGATTTTGTAACCTGGCTAACCTTCTGGATCCTCATCAACTGCTGCCACCACAGGCTTACTCCTGAGATTCCTGTGCTAAGCGAGCTCAACTTGAACGAGAACGACCGGTCGAGTTCTCGCCCAAGAGGTTTCAGCTGGTTTGTGAAATCGTTAAAGGCGGGCCCCATGTCTGGAATATCCCCGCCAAACCGAACCGCTTGCTCGAGCTCAGAAAGCTCACGCTCAGCTTCGTTTAGAAACGCACTCAGTTCTGTACGTAGCGCATATTGGTGTTTACGTGGTTCGGCGCGAAGGCCGTGCCAAGTGTTGACGAGACTGAGTAGCAGCCCAGCGCCACCGGTGATGGCTCCAAACACAGCTACCCCATCAGGCATGGTCGAATGATCCCACAGCCGGCGGTCACCACATGCGCAACACGTCGGGCGATTACCGCGCCTAGCCGATTGAAGCCTGTACGTCATCTAGCTTGAGGCTGAAGTACTTCTGCGCCAGATCGAGATGGGCCTGCCGCGTTGCGAGGATGGCCGTCCACGCCTTCCCGATGGGGGTGGTGTCTGGACGTATGCCGCGATACAGGTTTTCAGTGAGTTTCGGCAGTTCTTGGTTTTTGTAATCGGCCAGCATCTGATTGAGCTCCCGGAGCGGTTCATATAAGGGAGTCCCTTTCAGCAACGCGAGGGCGACAAACAACGGAGGTTCTACAGTCTCGACCCATCTCGCTATGTATGCCGCGTACTGGGCGCTTATTTCAAAGCTCAATGGTTGGCCTGTTGCGTCAGGATCCAAGTCAGTACGAGGAAGATTCGGGTCGAACCGTGCAGGCAGACTCTGGAAGTATGACCGAATCTTGAGAGCTGCCATGTTGGTTCCCATCAGGGCTGCCCAAAGATCGCCCAATGCATCCAGGTTCTCCCGGCGTCTGGTTAGTTCATGATCTATCAGACGACTGCGCTGAGCTTTGAGCGACTCGCGTTGGCCTCGGAGGGACTCCCGTAGCGCGAGCACGACGGCGGCCAAGGTGAAGCCACTTCCAACGCACTGGCCGTAGCTGCCCCACTCCGTTGCACCCCAATGCGCGGCCAATCCGTAAGTAAGGAAGAAGACCGAGACTAACGCTGCCAATAAGACCAGTAAGTACGGCCACCGTCGCGCCGTGAACCCCATGGCTCGGTGAATCATGTTTTGAGTGAACATGAAGGTCTGACACAGCACTCTTAGCGACACGAGATACGCCCGCCACTCGTGTGGGACAGCACTGCATCTACGCAACGTTCCGCTGGCGGTAATCGCCAAGTGGTTGGGGCACGCGGATGCATCCATCACGGCACGCATCTACGCCCATTCACAGGACGATGCACTGCGCGCCGCTGGCGCTGTTTTGGGTCAGGTCGTCTGCCCGGACGGGTAGCTTGAACTGCGTGAATGTAGGCGATTCGGTCATGCACTCCCTGGATCATTGGGGTAGGCAGCAGTGGGATGCTGCGATGCTTCACGCCTGCAATGCCGTTGACGGAACAGGTAGGGAACGGTATCCAAAGCTTGGGGTTGCGGCGCGATTCAAGCGAACTGTTCGAGATGGTTTGGACATGTTCGGGGCTATGGGGCTGCCACTTTTTGATCTCGAAAGGACTCGGTTCCCGATATCGGTGAAATCCGACCTGGACGACAAGCGTCCAGATATCGCTGACTTGTTGTACGGAGTTCACAGGTGTGCGCACGGTCATGGCGATTCGATTCCCGAGGGTTTCGAGCTGACCTCCTATGTTGGCAACCTGGTTCAGGTTCGCATGGCCCACGACGGCAAGGTGCAGCTATCGGCAGCTGCGGTGCTTGGTCTTCTTGCGGTCGCAGTGTTCGCGCCGGAAAACAAGTCGCAGAGGATTCCTCCCACGTACTACCTCTCGTGGTACCAGGAGAGGTTTCCTATCGCGGAATGGTGGGGTCGGCAGGACGACTTCCGAGAGATGATCCGTACCGACAAGAGGTCTGTCCCCGCGATCAACTTCGGTCATTGGTGGAACGACTGGAAACCGATTTGATGCGACTTGTGACAGCGGTGCCAGCTGGGGCGACGAATCACTGATGGAAGATTCCGCGTAATCGCACGTTAGCGACGCTTGTTGTGTGTGCCCTCGGCAGGAATCGAACCTGCGGCCTTCTGCTCCGGAGGCAGACGCTCTATCCCCTGAGCTACGAGGGCATCAGGGCCCTGACAGCCTAGCGCATCCCAATCGGCACCCCGCACACCGTTTCGGTCGCGTGTAAAGGATTCGGGGCCTGGATACCCCAGCCCATAGGATGATCGCCGTGACTCCCGTCGACCTTGCCGACCTGCTACGTTCCACCGCTACCACGGTGCTGGACGAGCGAGGCCTGGACACGTCGGCGCTACCGGCTACCGTGACCGTCGAACGCCCCCGCAATCCGGAGCACGGCGACTACGCGACGAACGTGGCCCTGCAGGTCGCCAAGAAGGTCGGTGTCGCCCCGCGTGACCTGGCCACCTGGCTTGTCGATGCGCTTGTCGCCAACGACGCCATCGCTGCCGCCGAGATCGCCGGACCAGGGTTCGTGAACCTGCGAATCGCCGCCGATGCGCAGGGCACCATCGTCACGAACATCCTGGACGCGGGTCAGACCTACGGCAACTCCGATGCGCAGGGCACACACACGATCAACCTGGAATTCGTTTCGGCCAACCCGACGGGGCCGATCCACATCGGCGGTACCCGCTGGGCCGCGGTCGGCGATGCACTGGGCCGCCTGCTGACCCGTCAGGGCGCCAAGGTCACCCGCGAGTACTACTTCAATGACCATGGCGCGCAGATCGACCGGTTTGTCCGCTCGCTCATCGCCGCGGCCGAGGGCAAGCCTGCTCCGGAGGACGGGTACGCCGGCGATTACATCGCCGATATCGCCAAGCAGGTGACCGCCCAGCGTCCTGATGCGCTCTCGCTGCCCGAGACCGAGGCTGCCGAAGTCTTTCGGGAAATCGGCGTGGACTTGATGTTCACCCACATCAAGGAGTCGCTGCACGAGTTCGGTACGGACTTCGACGTTTTCACCCACGAGGACTCGATGCACACCTCCGGCAGGGTGCAGGAGGCCATCGCGCAGCTGCGTAAGACCGGCAATATCTACGAGAAGGACGGCGCGTCCTGGCTGCGTTCGAGCAACTTCGGCGACGACAAGGACCGGGTTGTCATCAAGAGTGACGGCAATCCCGCCTACATCGCCGGAGACATCGCCTACTACCTGGACAAGCGTGAACGCGGCTTCGACCTGTGCATCTACATGCTCGGTGCCGATCATCACGGGTACATCGCGCGCCTGAAAGCCGTTGCCGCAGCGCTGGGTTACCAGGCCGATAGCGTCGAGGTACTCATCGGCCAGATGGTCAACCTGGTACGCGACGGCCAGCCGGTCCGGATGTCCAAGCGCGCAGGCACCGTCATCACCCTCGATGACCTTGTCGACGCCATCGGAGTCGATGCCGCCCGCTACGCGTTGATCCGGTCCTCGGTGGACACGTCGATCGACATCGACCTACAGCTGTGGGCCTCCGCGTCGAGTGAGAACCCGGTCTACTACGTCCAGTACGCGCACGCGCGGCTCTGTGCACTGGCGCGCAATGCCGCCGAGCTGGGCCTGCAGCACTCGACCGATCATCTCGAACTACTCACCCACGACAAGGAGGGTGCGCTCATCCGTGGGCTCGGCGAGTTCGGCCGCATCCTGCAGAACGCGGCGGTGCTGCGTGAACCGCACCGTGTCGCACGCTATTTGGAAGATATAGCCGGTGATTACCACCGGTTCTACGACTCGTGTCGGGTGCTCCCTCAGGGTGACGAAACACCTGGGGATCTGCACGCGGCACGCCTGGCACTATGCCTTGCCACCCGGCAGGTCATCGCCAACGGCCTGGACATTCTGGGCGTGAGCGCACCGGAGCGGATGTGAGCGCACACCCGGCAGGCCCCCGCCACGCAGAAGGGGAACAGCACACCGCCATGACTAGTGCACCACCGGCCAACCCGACCGAGTTGGCACCGAACGTATGGCCCCGCAATGCCTCTCGCGGTACCGACGGCGAGGTGACCCTCGCGGGCCTAACCGTCTCCGAGCTTGCCGAGAAGTACGGAACGCCGCTGTTCGTCATTGACGAGGACGATTTCCGTTCACGCTGCCGGGATATGGCGGCGGCGTTCGGTGGCGCCGCGCGCGTGCACTATGCCTCGAAGGCGTTCCTGTGCACCGAGATCGCGCGCTGGATCAAAGACGAGGGACTGGGCCTCGATGTCTGCTCGGCAGGTGAGCTGGCCATCGCGCTGCGTGCCGAGTTCCCCCCGGAGCGCATCGCGCTGCACGGTAACAACAAATCCGAGGCTGAACTCGCGCAGGCGGTGCAGGCCGGTGTCGGGCACATCGTCGTCGATTCGATGATCGAGATCGAACGATTGGATGAGATCGCGGGCAGCGCCGGTGTGGTGCAAGACGTTCTGGTGCGTGTCACCGTCGGTGTCGAGGCGCATACCCATGAATTCATCTCCACCGCGCACGAGGACCAGAAGTTCGGGTTGTCCCTCGCGGGTGGGCAGGCGCTGGAGGCCGTGCGTCGCGTCTTCGCCACCGACAACCTGCGCCTGGTCGGGTTGCACAGCCATATCGGTTCACAGATCTTCGATGTCGACGGGTTCGAGGTTGCCGCCCATCGGGTGATCGGGCTGCTGCGTGAAGTGGTCGCCGAGTTCGGCACCGAGAAGACCGCGCAGCTCAACATCATCGACCTCGGTGGTGGCCTCGGTATCAGTTATGTGCCTTCGGACGATCCGCCCCCCATCGGGGATCTGGCCGCCAAGCTCGGCGTGATCGTGCGCACCGAGTCGGCCCTGGCCGGTCTGCCCGAGCCGCGTTTGGTGATCGAGCCGGGCCGCGCCATTGCCGGTCCCGGCACCGTCACCTTGTACCGGGTGGGCACCACCAAGGACGTGATTCTGTCCAACGGTCAGCGCCGGTACGTGAGTGTCGACGGCGGTATGAGTGACAACATCCGCACCTCGCTGTATCAGGCCGAGTACCACCCGCAGCTGGTTTCCCGCGATAGCGATGTCGCTCCGGTGCTGTCCCGGGTGGTCGGAAAGCACTGCGAAAGCGGCGATATCGTGGTCAGGGACGCGTGGCTGCCCGAGGACGTGGCCCCCGGAGATCTGTTGGCGGTCGCCGCGACGGGTGCCTACTGCTACTCGATGTCCAGCCGGTACAACCTGCTGACCCGTCCGGCGGTCATCGCCGTCAAGGACGGGGAGGCGCGACTGATCCTGCGGCGTGAGACCGTCGAGGATTTGGTGAGTTTGGAGGTAAGTGAATGAGTGATGCGATAGGCGTAGCGATCCTGGGCCTGGGCAATGTCGGTAGCGAGGTAGCTCGGATCATCGAAAGCAGCGCGAGTGATCTCGCGGCCCGCATCGGTGCTCCGCTGGAGATCCGTGGAATCGGTGTGCGACGTGTCGCCGACGACCGCGGTGTCCCGGTGGACCTGCTCACCGACGATATCGACGCGCTGGTTTCGCGGGATGACGTCGACATCGTCGTCGAGCTCATGGGCCCGGTCGAGCCTGCGCGGCGCGGCATCCTGGGTGCGCTCAACGCGGGTAAGTCGGTGGTCACCGCCAATAAGGCGCTCTTGGCCCAGTCTGCCGGTGAGCTTGCCGAGGCCGCCGAGAAGGCAAGGGTTGACCTCTATTTCGAGGCAGCCGTGGCGGGAGCCATTCCCGTCATCCGTCCGCTGACGCAATCGCTGGCCGGAGATTCGGTGATCCGGGTGTCCGGGATCGTCAACGGCACCACCAACTACATCCTGTCCGCCATGGACAACACCGGCGCCGGCTACGACACGGCACTGGCCGAGGCGGGGGAGCTCGGGTACGCCGAGGCCGACCCGACCGCGGATGTCGAGGGCTACGACGCCGCCGCCAAGGCCGCCATTCTCGCGTCCATCGCCTTCCACACCCGGGTGAGCGCTGAGGACGTCTACCGCGAGGGCATCACCAAGATCAGTGCCGACGACTTCGACTCCGCACGGGCACTGCAGTGCACCATCAAGCTGCTGTCGATTTGTGAACGGCTTACCGACACCGATGGAACCCAACGAGTTTCGGCCCGGGTCTACCCGGCGCTGGTACCGCTGACGCATCCACTGGCAAGTGTCAACGGCGCGTTCAACGCCGTCTTCGTGGAGGCAGAGGCCGCCGGCGAGCTCATGTTCTACGGGCAGGGTGCCGGCGGTGCGCCGACCGCGTCCGCCGTGCTCGGTGATTTGGTCATGGCAGCACGCAACCGGGTGCAGGGTGGACGCGGCCCGCGGGCATCCCGTTATGCGAAGCTGCCCATCGCCCCGATCGGTCTCATCCCCACGCGGTACTACGTGCGGATGCGGGTCGCCGACAAGCCCGGCGTGCTGGCCACCGTCGCCGCCGAGTTCTCCAAGCGTGAGGTCAGCATCGCCACCGTTCGGCAGGAGGGCGAGGTTGACGAGACGGGCGCCCGGCTGGTGGTGCTCACCCACAAGGCGACAGACGCTGCGCTCTCGGAAACCGTTGCCGCGCTTGCCGACCTCGATGTGGTGCTGGGTGTCGCGAGTGTCATCCGGCTGGAAGGAACACAAGAGTGACCGTTCACACCCCATGGCCCGGCCTCATCGCGGCGTACCGGGACCGCCTCCCCATCGGAGAGAACTGGCAGCCCGTGACCCTGCGTGAGGGCGGCACGCCGCTGCTACCCGCTGCACGCCTGTCCGAGCTCACCGGTTGCACGGTGCATTTGAAGGTCGAAGGGCTCAACCCCACTGGCTCGTTCAAGGACCGCGGCATGACCATGGCGGTCACCGATGCACTGGCCCGCGGCCAGCGTGCGGTGCTGTGTGCCTCGACCGGGAACACCTCCGCCTCTGCCGCCGCCTATGCCGCCAAGGCGGGCATCACCTGTGCGGTGTTGATCCCGCAGGGCAAGATCGCAATGGGCAAGCTGGCTCAGGCCGTCATCCACGGCGCGCGGATCATCCAGGTAGACGGTAACTTTGATGACTGCTTGGAACTGGCGCGCAAGACCACCGCGGACTACCCGACCATCGCTCTGGTCAACTCCGTGAACCCGGTGCGCATCGAGGGACAGAAGACCGCCGCCTTCGAGATCATGGATGCCCTAGGTACCGCCCCTGATATTCATGCGCTGCCGGTCGGCAACGCGGGGAACATCACCGCGTACTGGCGTGGGTACAACGAGTATTACCGCGATGGTCTCTCGGACCGGCTGCCCAAGATGCTCGGTGCGCAGGCCGCGGGCGCGGCGCCGCTGGTCAATGGGGCTCCCGTGGCCAATCCGGAGACCATTGCCACCGCAATCCGTATCGGATCGCCGGCATCATGGTCGGGTGCTGTTGCTGCGCAACAGGAGTCGGGTGGCAAGTTCCTGGCCGTCACCGATGAGGAGATTCTCAACGCCTACCGGTTGGTCGCCTCCAGTGAGGGCGTGTTCGTGGAGCCCGCGTCGGCGGCCAGCATCGCGGGTCTGCTGAAATCGGTTGCCGACGGCTGGGTTCCGAAGGGTTCCACCGTGGTGTGCACCGTGACGGGGAACGGCCTGAAGGATCCCGATAACGCCCTGAGTGGAATGCCTGAGGTGACTCCGATTCCGGTGCACGCGAGCGCGGTCGCCGAGGCGCTGGAACTCGCGTGAGCGAGCTTCTGCCCGCGGGGCTGACCACCACCGTGGTGGTGCCCGCGTCGAGTGCGAACCTGGGCCCGGGCTTCGACAGTCTCGGCATCGCGCTGTCGCTGTATGACGAGATCGAAGTCAACACAACCGAATCCGGCCTCAAGGTGGCCGTCGAAGGTCAGGGCGCCGGTGAGGTTCCACTTGATGGCAGCCACCTTGTTGTGCGCGCTATCGAGCGAGGACTCGCCGCCGGGGGAGCTGTCGCGCCAGGGCTGATCGTCCAGTGCCACAACAAGATTCCACACTCGCGCGGGTTGGGTTCATCGGCCGCCGCGGCGGTAGCCGGCTTGGCGGTCGCGAATGGACTGCTGGCCAAGGCTGGGCGCCCGACGCTTGCCGATGACGTGCTGGTGCAGCTGGCCTCGGAATTCGAGGGGCATCCGGACAACGCGGCGGCCAGCGTGCTCGGGGGAGCGGTCGTCTCCTGGTCGGAGACGTCGGGTGCGGCTCCTGTCTATGCGGCCACTCGTCTCGATGTGCATCCCGATATCAAGATTGTCGCCGCGATTCCGGAGGAACAGTCCTCGACGGCGCACACTCGTGTATTGCTGCCCGAATCTGTCACCCATGTAGATGCAAGATTCAACATTAGCCGGGCGGCGCTGCTTACCGTCGCGTTGACCGCAAGGCCGGATCTGCTCATGACTGCCACCGAGGACCGTCTGCATCAGCCGCAGCGCGCCGCCGCCATGCCGGCCTCGGCGGAGCTTCTGGGGTATCTGCGCCGCGAAGGGGTTGCGGCCGTGCTTTCCGGTGCTGGACCTGCGGTGTTGGCGCTGACCGTGGGCGACCTCCCCGATTCCGCGGTGAAATACGCTGAAGATCAAGGTTTCTCACTCGTGGCGTTATCCGTGTCGGCGGGTGTGTCGGCTCGATAGCTGGCGTTATGGCTGGTGGGCGGGGGACTCGCCGGGGGGTGCTGGTTGCTTGATACTCGTCAGGGGGTTATCCTCGGTATCAGTCCCAGCAATTGCAGCTTCTGCGCACCTGCGCCGAGAACGAGGACGATCACAAATTCTCCTAGTTCTTTCCGATGTCTCCGTCGTCCTAGACAGTCGGCGATATTGCGCAAGGTCAATGGTCAGCTGCTATTTCTCCGGACCTCGCGTGGCCCTATCTCTGTGGGCCCGCAGCATGAACTTCGCGGCCAGCAACCTGACTGGCCGAAGTGAGACCCCTCGCCCCATGTTTGGCGGGGGAAGGAAAGGAAATCCGTGACCGATACGGACCTCATCGCGACCGAAGCCGCCCCGGAAACTCCGGAGGCGCCCACCGCAGCCTCTTCCGATCGCTCCACAAAGGAGCGCCGGGGTGATGGACTGGGTGCGTTGTCGACGATGGTGTTGCCGGAGTTGCGTGCGCTGGCCAGCCAGGTAGGCGTCAAGGGCACCTCCGGAATGCGTAAGGGCGATTTGATCGCCGCCATTCGTGAGCATCAGGGCGCGCTCGGCGCGCCGAAGAGCAACAATCAGAGCACCCAGGCTCAGCAGCCGCAGGCCTCTTCGGCCCCGGCCGAGGCCGCCCAGCAGGAATCGGCCCCGAAGGCTGAGTCGGCCCAGACCGCCCTTGAGCTGCCTGTCGAGGCGCCGAAGTCCACTCCGGACACCGGCTCTGCCGAGGCCACCGAGGGCAAGGACGCCGAGAACAATGGCGCGCCCCGCGAGGGCCGCGGCGAGCGGCGTCGCAACCAGAACCAGAACGCCGACGGTGAGCGCAAGCAGCAGAACGGCAGCCGCGCGAATGCCGAGAGCTCGGAGAACTCGGGTCGCGATGGCGGCTCGGGTGGCCAGAACTCGGACAATCAGAACCAAGACAACAACCAGAACCAGGGCAACCGCGCCGATGACGGCGACGGCCGCGGCCGTCGTGGTCGTCGTACCCGTGAGCGCCGCCGTGGTCGCGACCGCACCACTAACGAAGGTGGCGGCGGCGGTGGCGGCGAGACCGAGCTGCGCGAGGACGATGTCGTCCAGCCCGTGGCCGGCATTCTCGACGTGCTCGACAACTACGCGTTCGTTCGGACGTCCGGATATCTGGCCGGGCCGAACGATGTGTATGTCTCCATGAACCTGGTGCGCAAGAACGGTCTGCGCCGTGGCGATGCCATCACCGGTGCGGTGCGGGTGCCCCGCGACCAGGATGCCGCGAACCAGAACCAGCGACAGAAATTCAACCCGCTGGTACGCCTCGATTCCGTCAATGGCGGCCCGGTTGAGGATGCCAAGAAGCGTCCCGACTTCACGAAGCTGACCCCGCTGTACCCGAATCAGCGGCTGCGGCTGGAGACCACCACCGAGAAGTTGACGACTCGCGTGATTGACCTGATCATGCCGATCGGTAAGGGACAGCGCGCGCTGATCGTGTCTCCGCCGAAGGCCGGTAAGACCACGATCATGCAGAACATCGCCAACGCGATCTCTGCGAACAACCCCGAATGTCATCTGATGGTGGTGCTGGTCGACGAACGGCCCGAAGAGGTCACCGACATGCAGCGCTCGGTCAAGGGTGAGGTCATCGCCTCGACCTTCGATCGCCCGCCGTCAGATCACACTCAGGCTGCCGAGCTTGCCATCGAGCGCGCCAAGCGCCTCGTGGAGCAGGGCAAGGACGTCGTGGTGCTGCTCGACTCCATCACCCGTCTGGGACGTGCGTACAACAACGCCTCGCCCGCTTCGGGCCGCATCCTGTCCGGTGGTGTCGACTCGACGGCGCTCTACCCGCCCAAGCGGTTCCTGGGCGCGGCGCGCAACATCGAGCACGGCGGCTCGCTGACGATCATCGCCACGGCCATGGTCGAGACCGGATCCACCGGTGACACCGTCATCTTCGAAGAGTTCAAGGGCACCGGCAACGCCGAGCTCAAGCTCGACCGCAAGATCGCCGAGCGTCGGGTGTTCCCGGCCGTCGATGTCAATCCGTCGGGTACCCGTAAGGACGAGCTGCTGATGAGCGGCGACGAGTTCGCGATCGTGCACAAGCTGCGCCGCGTGCTCTCGGGCCTGGATTCACATCAGGCCATCGATCTGCTGATGAGTCAGCTGCGCAAGACCAAGACCAACTACGAGTTCCTGCTCCAGGTCTCCAAGACCGCTCCGGGCGGGATGAACGCCGACGAGCCGCAGTACAGCTAGCGCGTGGCGCGGTATCACCGGTAGTTATCGCCGGTGATACCGCGCACTTTTCTCGCGATGGGATCGGGTGCCGTCAACGGAATCCGGTTGGACGCCTAAGTCCCTCGTGGTGAGCTGTTCTGCGCCGAGCTGCTAGCCGATCGACGCGAGCGGGATCCAGATGCCGAACAGCCAGAATCCCCAGGTCCGGAATCCGTCATCCCAGATTGGCTGGACCCGGTGTCCCCAGTAGTCGAAGGCACGGGGAGGCGCACCCCAGCGGTCGGGGAGTGGCCCGCGCCATTCTGCGCGGGGCGGCGGGGCCCAACCCCAGGGCGGGCGCTGGTCGTAATGCCACGGGTTGTCGCGCCATTCGCGGCGATCGTCCCGCCACCTGCGGTCATCTCGCCAGTCCTGGTCGCGATCGCGCCAGTTGTCGTTACCGCGCCAGTTCCCGTTGTTGCGCCAGCCGTCGTGATCGCCCCAGTCATCGTCGTCGTCGTGCGGACGATTCGGATGATCCTGGGTGTAACCGGGCTGACCAGCGGGCTGTGCGTACGCCGGAACGGCGCCCAACCCCAGTGTGCCCATTGTCAGTGCACCAAAGATGACACCTTGGCTCACAAGACTTTTCAGATTCATGTGCGACTCCTGTCCGATTATCTCGGCGGTTCGCCCCGACTCAACCGAACGTATTGATACCCAACAGCGGCGTCGTGTTGGTTATGCCGCGGCTGCCGTTGGGGATATCGACAGGATGTCAATGCCCGTTACATGCCCGAGATCGGGCCTGTGTCAAGGCTGTGGGATGGCCGGAATCTGAGGAATCGGCGGTGCCTGGGGAATGGGCGGTACCCCCGTTCCCTGAGGAATCGGCGGAGCCTGGGGAATGGGAGGAGGTGACGGAGGTGTGGGGTCGGCATTGGCCAGGCCGGGTGCACCCGCGAACACGGCTAAGCCCATTGCCGCCGCGGATGCGCTTGTGACGATCAATCTCTTGATGTTCATGCGTTGTCCCTTCCGAATCGGCGTTCCTGTACCAACGTACGCCGGTGGGAATAGTGGGCAGGTCGGCGCCGTTTAGGTTCTACGTAACTGAGCTGGCATAATGGCCTCTCAGCCTTTTGAAGGGTTCCGGTTCACGCCCACAAAGCGACCCGGCGACCACGAACACGCAGAGGAAAAGCAATGAAATCGGGTATCCACCCCACCTACGTCGAGACCAGCGTGGTCTGCGGCTGCGGTAACACCTTCAGCACGCGCAGCACCAAGGACAGCGGCCACATCGTGGTCGAGGTCTGCTCGCAGTGCCACCCCTTCTACACCGGCAAGCAGAAGATCCTGGACAGCGGCGGTCGCGTCGCCCGGTTCGAGGCCCGGTACGGCAAGCGCAAGGCCGCAGCCGACAAATAGCTTCCTTGCCGACGCCCGGATTTGCCTTTGGCAGTCCGGGCGTCGGTTTTTTTGTATGACGACTGAGCGTACGAACATTGGGAGGAGGGCGCATGAGCGAAACGCCGCTGATCGAAGCAATGCTGGCCGAGCACGCTGAGTTGGAGAAACGACTGGCCGACCCGGCGCTGCACGCAGATCCGGGCGCAGCGCGCAAGGCCGGCCGCCGATTCGCGATGCTCTCGCCGATCGTCGCCACCCACCGCAAGCTGGCCGCTACTCGCGATGATCTGGCTACCGCCCGTGAGCTGTCGGCGGACGATCCCTCATTCGCCGATGAGGTGACTGAGTTGGAATCGTCGGTGACCGAGCTGGAAACGCAGCTGTCGGACATGTTGGCGCCGCGCGATCCTCATGACGGTGACGACATCCTCCTCGAAGTGAAATCTGGTGAGGGAGGCGAGGAATCGGCGCTGTTCGCTGCCGACCTGGCCCGCATGTACATCCGCTACGCCGAGCGGCATGGCTGGAAGGTCACGGTTCTCGACGAGACCGAATCCGATCTCGGCGGGTATAAGGACGCCACCTTGGCCATCGCGAGCAAGGGGGACACAGCCGACGGTGTCTGGTCGCGGCTCAAGTTTGAAGGTGGGGTGCATCGCGTCCAGCGTGTTCCCGTCACCGAATCCCAAGGGCGCGTGCATACTTCAGCGGCGGGTGTGTTGGTCTATCCCGAACCCGAAGAAGTGCAGGAAGTCCAGATCGACGAGTCGGATCTTCGGATCGACGTCTACCGTTCCTCGGGCAAGGGTGGCCAGGGCGTGAACACCACCGACTCGGCGGTTCGCATCACGCACCTGCCCACCGGCATCGTGGTGACCTGCCAAAACGAGCGCTCGCAGCTACAGAACAAGGCGCGTGCCATGCAGGTGCTGGCGGCGCGGCTGCAGGCGCTCGCCGAGGAGCAGGCGCAGGCCGACGCCTCGGCCGGTCGTGCCAGCCAGATTCGCACCGTGGATCGCAGCGAACGGATCCGCACCTACAACTTCCCGGAGAACCGGATCACCGATCACCGCGTCGGGTTTAAGGCACACAACCTGGATCAGGTGCTCGACGGTGACCTCGATGCGCTGTTCGATGCACTGGCCGTGGCCGATCGGAAGGCGCGCCTGCAGGAGGCGTGAGTGAGATGAGCGGGTTGCGTCAGCTGATCACCGAAGCGATCGAATCACTCTCTCGAGCAGGAGTTTCCAGCCCGCAGGTAGACGCCGAAGAGCTCGCCTCGCATCTGCTCGGCATCCCGCGAACACGATTGCGTTTCGCCGAGATCGCGCCGGGTTTTCCCGAGAGGTACCGCGAACTTGTGGCCGCGCGGGCGCAGCGGATTCCGCTGCAGCACTTGACCGGTAGTGCCGCCTTTGGCCCTATCGAGGTATTTGTGGGCCCCGGTGTGTTCATCCCGCGCCCGGAGACGGAGTCTCTGTACGCCTGGGCAACAGGGGAATTGACAACTCACGCGACGATTGTCGAGTTATGCGCCGGATCGGCCGCGCTCGCTGTCGCCTTGTCGCATGCCCGGCCGGCCGCTCGTATCCTCGCGATCGAGCTTGATGAGCGGGCGTTGATCTACACACGGCGCAACACCCAAGGAACACCGGTCGAGGTGATCCAGGCCGATGCGACCTCGCCCGAGCTGCTGGCGGAGCTGGATGGAAGGGTCGACCTGATCGTCGCCAACCCGCCCTACATCCCTGAAGGTGCCGAACTGGAGCCCGAAGTGGCGCAGCACGATCCGCCATTGGCGTTGTTCGCCGGTGTGGATGGGCTGGCGATCATCGCGCCCATCGTGACGGCTGCCGGTCGTCTCCTCGCTCCTGGAGGCCGCGTTGGTATTGAGCACGACGACACCAATGGTGATGGAACCTGTGAGTTATTCACGGCCAGTGGCCTATTCGATGAGATTGTGCAGCGATACGACCTGGCGGGGCGGCCGCGCTTCGTTACCGCTCGCCGGAAATCCCCGACCCCATAGACTGGGTGCGTGACCGTCGTCTACGACTGCCAGGACGCTGCGACCCGCCAAGAGGGTATCGACGCGGCGGTGAGCGCGCTCAAGGCGGGAGAACTGGTGGTCATGCCCACCGACACCGTCTACGGATTGGGTTGTGACGCATTCGATTCCAACGCGGTATCGGCACTGCTGGCCGCCAAGGGGCGAGGTCGGGACATGCCCGTGGGAGTGCTCGTCGGGTCATGGCACACCATCGACGGGTTGGTATTCGCGGTTCCGTCGGCCGCCCGTGAACTCATCGAGGCATTCTGGCCGGGGCCGCTGAGCATCATTGTGAAGCATGCGCCGTCGCTGTCCTGGGATCTTGGAGATGCGCAGGGCAGCGTCATGCTGCGGATGCCCCTGCATCCGGTGGCCATCGAGCTGCTGCGCGCTGTCGGTCCGATGGCGGTCTCCAGCGCCAACGTATCGGGGCAGCCCGCGGCGCTCACGGCCGCCGAGGCCCTCGATCAATTGGACGACAAGGTTGCGGTGTACCTGGAGGGTGGCACGGCTGAGCTCGGCGCGGCGTCGACCATCGTCGACCTCACCGGGCCGGTACCGCTGATCCTGCGGGAAGGGCCGATCACCCGGGAACAGATCGTCGATGTGATTGGCGGCGACATCGGGCCCGGCGAGTCGGGCGAGTCGGGGGAGCCCACAGGATCTTGAAGTACGGTCGGATGCGTGAGTGAGCTGCTGGCCCTCGCCGATCGCGGCGCGGGTGTCCCTCTACGTGAGCTTGCCCTGGTTGGGCTGACGGCGGCTATCACGACGTTCTTCTGCACCGGCGGCGTGCGGATGTTCGCCACCCGGGTTGGTGCGGTTGCCTACCCGCGCGAGCGTGACGTGCACCTACAGCCGACTCCCCGGATGGGCGGCCTCGGCATGTACCTCGGTGTGTGCGCAGCGATCTTCCTGGCCTCGCAACTGCCCGCCCTGACAAGGGGTTTCATCTACTCCTCGGGTATGCCCGCTGTCGTCGTCGCGGGCGGCATCATCATGGTCGTCGGGCTCATCGACGATAAATGGGGCCTGGACGCGCTGACCAAGTTCGCGGGCCAAGTCACGGCCGCGAGTGTTCTGGTCACCATGGGGGTGGCCTGGAGCATGATCTACATCCCCTTCGGCGGGGTGGGGACCATCGTGCTGGACCAGATGTCCTCCATCCTGGTGACGCTCGCGTTGACGGTGTCGATCGTCAACGCGATGAACTTCGTGGACGGCCTCGATGGGCTGGCCGCTGGCTTGGGGCTCATTACCGCGGCTGCCATCTGCATCTTCTCGATCGGGCTGCTGCGCAGCCACGGTGGTGACGTCCTGTACTACCCGCCCGCGGTGATCTCGGTGGTACTCGCCGGGGCGTGCCTTGGTTTTCTTCCGCACAACTTCCACCGGGCGCGCATCTTTATGGGGGACTCGGGGTCGATGCTGATTGGTCTAATGTTGGCGGCCGCGTCGACGACGGCCGCGGGCCCCATCTCGCAGAGCTCGTACGGCGCCAAGGACATGTTCGTTCTCCTGTCGCCGTTCTTGTTGGTGATCGCAGTGTTGCTGGTGCCCGCACTGGACGCGCTGTTGGCGATCATCCGGCGGACCCGGGCGGGCCGGAGTCCCTTCAGTCCAGACAAGATGCACCTGCATCACCGGCTGCTGCAGATCGGGCACTCGCATCGCAAAGCCGTGCTGATCATCTACCTCTGGGTGGCCATCATCGCGTTCGGAGCCGCCAGCACCATCTTCTTCGAGCCCCGATATGCGGGAGCGGTGGTGGTTGGCGCCATCGGTATCGCCATCGTCGCAACGGTCGTTCCGCTGTTGCGTCGTGAAGAACTCGATCAGCTGTCGGGAGCCGAATCAGGGCTGAGTCCGGCCACCATTCCGACGGAACCGTCGGTGTACGACGAAAAGTAGTAGGGGTGCATTAACCGTCTCTACCATGTGATACGGTTCTGCCATACCCGAAAACTCACGGGTGCCGGCCACACCGGAGCGGCGGAATTTTTGGAAAGTCTGTCTAGACATTCCAGGTTCCGCCGGACCGATCAACTGACCGACAGGGAGCTGCCCATTGAGGTGAGTTCAGCGAGCCCTCAGACCTCCTATAAGGTCTGGAACCGACGAACGTAGTTTTTGTTCCGCCACCCCGACAAAGATGTGAGGTGACACTCCAGGTGACTGTGCCCCAGGCAAGCCCCGATGCCCCGCTGGTTCTTCCGGCATTGGCGTTTCGCCCGTTGCGTCTGGCGGTGTTGTGTGGCGTTCTCGGTGCTCTGGCTCTGCTGGCCTCCGCCCTGCTGGGGAATTGGCAGTTCGGCGTCTTCTTCGTTACTGGGCTTGGACTCGGATTGGTGAACGCTCTCCTCGTTCGCCAATCTGCGGAAGTGATTACCGCGCAAGACAATCCAAGCAAACAAAAGATGGCCATCAATTCCGCGGCGCGGTTGATGATCATCACCGTCCTCGCCCTGGTGATCGCATTCGTGTTCCGCCCCGCTGGTCTTGGGGTGTTCTTCGGAGTTGCGTTGTTCCAGGTGCTGCTGGTGTTGACCACCGCTGTGCCGGTGTGGAAAGGGATCCGTTCAGTGAGCAGTGAGCAGGGCGCGGCATGATTACGACATTCCAGGCAGAAGCCGCCATCGAGGTTGGCCACCACAAGCACGCACACTGGGGCTTCCTCGGTGAGGTCAACGTCGACACCATCACTGCTACCGCCCTGGCCGCGGTGGTAGTGATCGCGCTGGCATTGTTCCTGCGCGCGAAGGTCACCTCGACCGGCGTACCCAACGGTGTGCAGCTGTTCTTCGAGTCGGTCACCATTCAGTTCCGCAACCAGGTTGAGGCCGCGATCGGCATGAAGATCGCGCCGTTCGTCCTGCCGCTGGCGGTCACCATCTTCGTCTTCATCCTCGTGTCCAACTGGATTTCGGTGCTGCCCGTGCAGTACACCGACGACACGGGTAAGACCGCCGAACTGCTCGCGCCGCCGGCCTCGGACATCAACTACGTGCTGGCGCTCGCGCTCTTCGTGTTCGTTTGCTACCACATCGCTGGCTTCGCGCGCCGCGGCTTGATCGGTCACCCGATCAAGCTGCTCAAGGGCCATACCTGGGTCACCGCGTTCATCAACCCCATCGAGGAACTGGCCAAGCCCATCTCGCTGTCGCTGCGACTCTTCGGCAACATGTTCGCCGGCGGCATCATGGTCGCGTTGATCGCAATGTTCCCGGCGTGGATCATGTGGGCGCCCAACGCCATCTGGAAATCGTTCGACCTGTTCGTCGGCCTGATCCAGGCCTTCATCTTCGCTCTGTTGACTGTTCTGTACTTCAGCCAGTCGATGGAACTGGACGACGAACACCACTAATTACATAGACCAAACTGAAAGACCCTGGTAGCACAGCTACCACTTAATAAGGAGGAAGAAAATGGCGGACCCCACAATTGTTGCTGGTGCCCTCATTGGCGGTGGGTTGATCATGGCTGGTGGCGCCATCGGTGCCGGTATCGGTGACGGTATCGCCGGTAACGCTCTGATCTCCGGTGTTGCCCGTCAGCCCGAGGCTCAGGGCCGGCTGTTCACCCCGTTCTTCATCACCGTCGGTCTGGTTGAGGCTGCATACTTCATCAACCTGGCCTTCATGGCGCTCTTCGTCTTCGCGACTCCCGGCGCCAGCTAATCGGCATGGGTGAATTGCACAGTGTCGCTACTGCCGTAACGGCAGTAGCGGCGGAAGCAGCCGAAGAGGGTGGGAAGCAGAACAACTTCCTCATCCCGAACGGCACCTTCTTTGTCGTCTTGGCGATCTTCCTGATCGTCCTGGCGGTCATCGGAACCTTCGTGGTGCCGCCGATCCAGCGTGTGCTCAAGGCGCGTGAGGACATGGCTGCCAAGACGACCGAGGACAACCGGAACGCCGCTGAGCAATTCACCGCCGCCGAGGCTGACTACAAGAATGAGCTGGCCAAGGCGCGCGGTGCCGCAACTGCGGTGCGTGACGAGGCCAGGGCCGAGGGACGCGGAATTCTCGAGGACATGCGTCAGCGGGCCAATGCCGAGGCGAGCGCCGTGAATGCGACGGCCGCCGAAGAGTTGGCCCGTCAGAGCGAGGCAACCTCCGGCGAGCTGGCGGCGAACATCGACGGCTTGTCTCGGACCCTCGCCGAACGTGTTCTCGGCGTGAGCCTTTCGGAACCAGCGAGTGCAGGGCGAGGCTAAGTACAGATGTCGACATTTATCGGACAGCTCATCGGTTTCGCTGTCATCGTGTTCCTGGTGGTCAAGTTCGTGGCGCCGCCGGTACGCACATTGATGGCCAAGCAGCAGGACACGGTGCGTCAGCAGCTCGCCGATAGCAAGACTGCGGCGGACAAGCTGGTCGAGGCCGAGGGTGCGCATGCCAAGGCGATCGAAGATGCCAAGGCTGATGCCGCTGAGATCGCGGAGGAAGCCAAGGCTGATGCCGTCCAGATCGCCAAGCAGCTGCGTGAGCAGGCTGACGCTGAGGTCGCGCGGATCAAGGTGCATGGCCAGGAGCAGATCCTGCTGCAGCGCCAGCAGCTGATCCGTCAGCTCCGCGGTGACCTCGGTGCCGAATCTGTGAACCGCGCAGGCGATTTGGTGCGTTCACATGTCAGTGACCCCACGGCGCAGTCCGCCACCGTTGACCGGTTCCTCGATGACCTGTCACTGATGGCCGGCAGCGTCAACACCGAACGCCGACCGTTGGCGGTCGGGGGAGCGGGAT
This sequence comes from Mycobacterium sp. D16R18, assembly GCA_002013775.1. Taxonomy (GTDB): domain Bacteria; phylum Actinomycetota; class Actinomycetes; order Mycobacteriales; family Mycobacteriaceae; genus Mycobacterium. The sequence goes on along the minus strand of MAFD01000001.1, from coordinate 359,857 downwards.
TGCACGCCGCTAGCCGCGAATCACTCGCGGAGCAGGTGTCGGCCTTCCAGGCCAACGCGGTCTCGCTCGATAGCCTGACGCTCAATGCGCTGGCCGACGATCTCACGGCGGTCGCCGAGCTCCTTATCAAGGAATTGGTGCTGCGCAAGCACCTCTCCGAGCCGGTCGATGCCAGCGAGCAGTCCGCCAAGGTCGCCCTGGTCGACTCCGTGCTCGCGTCCAAGATCGGACGGCCGGCACTCGAGGTCGTGCGTGCGGCCGTGACGGCCCGGTGGTCGGCCTCCAGTGACCTGATTACTGCGATCGAACACATCGCCCGCCTCGCACTGCTGGAGCGGGCCGAGCGTGACGGTCAGATCGACGATGTCGAGGACCAACTGTTCCGCGTCAGTCGCATCCTCGACGGGGAGCCGCAGCTGGGTACGCTGCTGAGCGATACCGCCGCGCCTGCCGCCGATCGCGTGACGCTGCTGAAGAACGTTCTCGCCGGCCGGTCCAACCTGATCGTGACCAGCCTGCTGGCCCAGACCGTGCGCCTGCTGCGTGGCAAGCGTGCCGATGTCGCGGTACTTGAGGTCGCCGAGTTGGCAGTTGCCCGCCGCGACGAGTCCGTCGCACATGTAAAGGCGGCGGCTCCGGTCAGCGATGCGCAGATCACACGGCTGGCTCAGGTGCTCGGACAGATTTACGGACGCACCATTGCGGTGCAGTTGGATGTGGATCCCGACCTGCTGGGTGGTCTCGTCGTCAACATCGGTGACGAGGAAATCGACGGCAGCCTGTCCACCCGGCTCTCCGCGGCCGCCCTCCATCTGCCCAATTAACCCCATTAGACGCATCAACTAAAGACGAGCAGGAAGACGAAAAGCCATGACAGAGTTGACGATCTCCTCGGCCGATATCTCCGGCGCGATCGAGCAGTACGTCGCGACGTTCTCCGCCGACCCCACCCGCGAAGAAATCGGCATCGTCTCCGACACCGGTGACGGCATCGCCCACGTCGAGGGTCTGCCTTCGGTTATGACCCAGGAGCTCCTCGAGTTCCCGGGCGGCGTGCTGGGTGTGGCGCTGAACCTCGATGAGCGCAGCGTCGGCACCGTTATCCTCGGTGACTTCCACGGCATCGAAGAGGGCCAGCAGGTCAAGCGCACCGGCGAGGTGCTGTCGGTACCGGTGGGCGACGCCTTCCTCGGTCGCGTCATCAACCCGCTTGGTGAGCCGATTGACGGCCGCGGCGATATCGAGGCCGAGACGCGCCGTGCTCTCGAGCACCAGGCCGCCAGCGTGGTCGAGCGTCAAAGCGTTTCGGAGCCACTGCAGACCGGCATCAAGGCCATCGACTCGCAGACCCCGATCGGCCGCGGCCAGCGCCAGCTGATCATCGGTGACCGCAAGACCGGCAAGACCGCCGTCTGCGTCGACACCATCCTGAACCAGAAGCAGGCCTGGGAGACCGGTGACCCGGCCCAGCAGGTGCGCTGCATCTACGTCGCCATCGGTCAGAAGGGTTCGACCATCGCTGCGGTGCGCCGCACGCTGGATGAGGCCGGCGCGCTGGAGTACACCACCATCATCGCCGCCCCGGCCTCCGATGCCGCTGGCTTTAAGTGGCTTGCGCCCTACACCGGCTCGGCCCTCGGCCAGCACTGGATGTACCAGGGCAAGCACGTCCTCATCGTGTTCGACGACCTGACCAAGCAGGCCGAGGCCTACCGTGCCATCTCGCTGCTGCTGCGCCGCCCGCCGGGCCGCGAGGCATACCCGGGTGACGTCTTCTACCTGCACTCGCGTCTGCTGGAGCGTTGCGCGAAGCTGTCCGATGCACTCGGTGCCGGCTCGCTGACGGGCCTGCCGATCATCGAGACCAAGGCCAACGACATCTCGGCCTACATCCCCACCAACGTCATCTCGATCACCGACGGACAGTGCTTCCTGCAGACCGACCTGTTCAACCAGGGTGTGCGCCCGGCCATCAACGTCGGTGTGTCGGTGTCGCGCGTCGGTGGTGCCGCACAGATCAAGGCCATGAAAGAGGTGGCCGGCTCGCTGCGTCTGGAGCTCTCGCAGTACCGCGAGCTGGAGGCCTTCGCGGCCTTCGCCTCCGACCTGGATGCCACCTCCAAGGCCCAGCTGGAGCGCGGTGCGCGCCTGGTGGAGCTGCTCAAGCAGTCGCAGAACTCGCCGTACCCGGTCGAGGAGCAGGTCGTGGCGATCTACCTCGGCACCGGTGGGCACCTCGACTCGGTGCCGGTCGGCGATGTCATCCGGTTCGAGCGGGAGTTCCTCGACCACGTGCGCGGCTCACACGCCGACATCCTGGCCGATATCAAGGAGACCAAGAAGTTCTCCGAGGACACCGAGACCAAGCTCACCGACGCGATCAACGCGTTCAAGAAGAGCTTCGCTGCTACTGACGGCAGCTCGGTGGAGGTCAAGGACGTCGCGGCTCAGGCTCTGGACGAGTCCGAGGTTGGCCAAGAGACCGTCCAGGTCCGCAAGCCGGCTCCGGCAAAAAAGTAGAGCAGTAGGACCTCCAGAAAATGGCTGCACAAATCCGAGAACTGCGCCGGCGGATCAAATCCGCCGGGTCGATCAAGAAGATCACCAAGGCGCAAGAGCTGATCGCGACATCGCGTATCTCCAAGGCGCAGGCTCGCGTCGTGGCGGCGCGCCCGTACGCGACCGAGATCACCAACGTGCTCACCGCGCTCGCCGACGATGCCGCACTGGATCATCCGTTGCTGGTGGAGCGGGCCGAACCGAAGCGGGCCGGTGTGCTCATCGTGTCCTCGGACCGCGGTCTGTGCGGTGGCTACAACGCCAACGTGCTGCGCGTCGCCGAGGAGCTCTTCGCGCTGCTGCGTGAGCAGGGCAAGACCCCGGTGGTCTACGTGGTCGGCCGCAAGGCGCTGAACTTCTACAAGTTCCGCGGTCGCAAGGTGACCCAGTCCTGGACAGGGTTCTCCGAGCGACCCGAGTACGCGCACGCCCAGGAGATCGCGGGTGTGCTGGTGGATGCCTTCCTGTCAGGTGCCGATGACGACGGCGACGACCCGGGGGCCGACGGGATCCTGGGCGTGGACGAGCTGCACATCGTCTACACCGAGTTCAAGTCGATGCTGACGCAGGCCGCCGTGGCCAAGCGGATCGCGCCGATGGAGGTCGAATACATCGGCGAATCCACCGGACCGACCACCCAGTACTCGTTCGAGCCTGACGCCACAACGCTTTTCGCGTCGCTGCTGCCTCGTTACCTGGCCACCCGGGTGTACGCGGCACTGCTGGAGGCGGCAGCCTCGGAGTCGGCATCCCGCCGGCGCGCCATGAAGGCGGCCACGGATAACGCCGATGAGCTCATCAAGGGACTCACCCTGGAAGCCAACCGTGCTCGCCAGGCCCAGATCACCCAGGAAATCAGTGAAATCGTTGGCGGCGTTGACGCGCTTGCCTCGGCCGCCGCAAGCGAACATTAGGAAGAGACGAGTAGATGACCGCACCAACTGCTAACAAGACCGTCGGGCGAGTTGTTCGCGTTACCGGCCCGGTCGTTGACGTGGAGTTCCCACGCGGCGCCGTGCCGCCGCTCTTCTCCGCCCTCAATGCCGAGATCACCTATGAGTCGCTGGCCAAGACGCTGACTCTCGAGGTGGCACAGCACCTAGGCGACAACCTCGTGCGCACCGTGTCCATGCAGCCGACCGACGGCCTGGTGCGTGGCGTGGACGTCACCAACACCGGCAACACCATCGCGGTGCCCGTCGGTGACGGCGTCAAGGGCCACGTGTTCAACGCCCTAGGCAACTGCCTCGATGAGCCGGGCTACGGCAGCGACTTCGAGAAGTGGTCCATCCACCGCAAGCCCCCGGCCTTCGATCAGCTCGAGCCGCGTACCGAGATGCTGGAGACCGGCCTCAAGGTCGTCGACCTGCTGACCCCGTACGTGCGCGGTGGCAAGATCGCCCTGTTCGGCGGTGCCGGCGTGGGTAAGACCGTGTTGATCCAGGAAATGATCAACCGCATCGCCCGCAACTTCGGTGGTACCTCGGTATTCGCCGGCGTGGGTGAGCGCACCCGTGAGGGCAACGACCTGTGGGTCGAGCTCGCCGATGCCAACGTGCTCAAGGACACCGCCCTGGTGTTCGGTCAGATGGACGAGCCGCCCGGCACGCGTATGCGCGTCGCGCTCTCGGCGCTGACCATGGCGGAGTACTTCCGCGATGAGCAGGGCCAGGACGTGCTGCTGTTCATCGATAACATCTTCCGGTTCACCCAGGCCGGCTCGGAGGTGTCGACCCTGCTGGGCCGCATGCCTTCCGCGGTGGGTTACCAGCCGACGCTGGCCGACGAGATGGGTGAGCTACAGGAGCGCATCACCTCGACCCGTGGTCGCTCCATCACCTCGATGCAGGCCGTGTACGTGCCTGCCGACGACTACACCGACCCGGCGCCGGCCACCACGTTCGCGCACCTGGATGCCACCACCGAGCTTTCTCGCGCGGTGTTCTCCAAGGGCATCTTCCCGGCCGTGGATCCGCTGGCCTCGTCGTCGACGATTCTGCTGCCGTCCGTGGTGGGCGAGGAGCACTACCGCGTCGCGCAGGAAGTCATCCGCGTCCTGCAGCGCTACCAGGACCTGCAGGACATCATCGCCATCCTCGGTATCGACGAGCTGTCCGAAGAGGACAAGCAGCTGGTAGGCCGCGCCCGTCGTATCGAGCGCTTCCTGAGCCAGAACATGATGGCGGCAGAGCAGTTCACCGGTCAGCCCGGTTCGACCGTGCCGCTGAAGGAGACCATCGAGGCGTTCGACAAGCTCACCAAGGGCGAGTTCGACCACCTGCCCGAGCAGGCGTTCTTCCTCATCGGTGGCCTGGACGACCTGGCGAAGAAGGCCGAAAGCCTCGGCGCCAAGCTGTAATTCGTCGCTAGCGATTTTGAAGGAGGTGCACTGAATGTCCGAGATTGACGTCGAGATTGTCGCTGTTGAGCGTGAGATCTGGTCGGGTAAGGCCACATTCGTCTTCACCCGCACGACCTCCGGCGAAATCGGCATCCTGCCGCACCACATTCCGTTGGTGGCGCAGCTGGTTGACGATGCGGCGGTAAAGATTGAGCGCGAGGGTAATGACGATCTTTGGTGGGCGATCGACGGGGGATTCCTGTCGATTACCGATACCAAGGTGAGCATCCTGGTCGAGACCGCTCAGGCACGTGCGGATATCGACGAGTCCAAAGCCAAGACCGATTCCGGCTCTGAGGATCCACGAGTAGCCGCGCAAGGACGTGCGCGCCTACGTGCTCTCGGCCAGACGGTTTAGCACTACCCACACGGCCAACCCCTAAGGAAACACCGCTTTGAGCGTGACGGCGATGATCGAGATATCGGTCATCGCCGTCCTTGCTTTGGCGGTGATCGCGTTGAGTTTTCGTCTGCTCAAGTTGCGACATGGCGGTACCGCGGCTCTGCTGCGCGATATACCGGAGGCGGGGGAGGGGCGCTGGCGGCACGGGGTCATGCGGTACCGCGAAACTCAAGCGGAGTTCTATCGGCTCTCCAGCGTGCGGCTCTGGGCGGACCGCCGGCTGTCGCGGCGTGAACTTGAGATCATCGATCGGCGGATTCCGCGCGGCGACGAATACGACATCATGACCGCCGAGATTGTGGTGCTGCAGCTGCGCGACGGCGCACGCGTGTACGAAATGGCCCTGGATCGTGGCGCATTGACCGCCTTCATGTCTTGGGTCGAGTCGCGACCCTCGCGACGTGCGGAACGCCGCACCCGTTAAGCCGGTTGCGCCGGTCCGCCGGGCTTCCAGAGTGTGTCCTTACCGTCGTTGGCGACCCGCGACAGGATGAACAACAGATCCGAGAGCCGGTTCAGATACTTGGCGGTCAGCACGTTGGTGCTGTCGGGATAGGTATCGATGGCGGCCCACGCCGAGCGTTCCGCCCGACGTGCCACGGTCCGCGCCACGTGTAACAGCCCGGATAGTGCGGTACCACCGGGCAGCACAAAGGAATTCAGCTTGGGCAGATCCGCGTTGTACTCGTCACACCAGAGCTCGAGGCGGTCTATATAGGGCTGGGTGATCCGCAGTGGCGGGTACTGGGGATCGGGTATCACGGGGGTCGACAGGTCCGCACCGGCATCGAACAGATCGTTCTGGATCTGCAGCAGCACTGCGCCGATCCGCTCGTTCGGGCTCCCGAGCACCACCGCGGCACCGATGGCGGCATTGGCTTCATCGCAATCTGCATACGCGGCGAGCCGCGGATCATTCTTCGGTACGCGCGAGAAGTCACTCAGACCCGTGGTTCCGTCGTCTCCGGTCCGGGTGTAGATCCGAGTGAGATGCACGCCACTTGATGCTCCGCGTTCACGCTGCGGGTGCTCCTCGCCTGCGGGTGACTCATCGTTTCCGTTGCCTCTTCGCCCGCGTGGCTCATCGGTCATGCGTCGAAACGTTACCCGGCTACGCTGTCGGGCGTGAGCGAGCATTTCTTGGTGACCGGCGGCGCCCGGCTTACCGGCAACGTGGCGGTAACCGGCGCCAAGAACAGTGTGCTCAAGCTGATGGCGGCCACTCTCCTTGCGGAGGGAACCAGCACCATCACCAACTGCCCGGACATCCTCGACGTGCCGCTGATGGCGGAGGTGCTGCGGGGATTGGGTGCGACGGTGGAGTTAGAAGGTGATGTTGTCAGGATCACCTCGCCCGACGAACCCAAGTACGACGCCGACTTCGCGGCGGTACGACAGTTCCGCGCCTCGGTATGTGTCCTGGGCCCCCTGGTGGGCCGGTGTCGACGGGCCAAGGTGGCGTTACCGGGCGGAGATGCCATCGGATCACGCCCACTGGACATGCATCAGGCGGGTCTACGCCAGCTGGGGGCGGAATGCACCATCGAGCATGGGTGTGTGGTCGCAGAGGCAAAGGCATTGCACGGAGCCGATATTCAGCTCGAGTTTCCGTCAGTGGGTGCCACCGAGAACATCTTGATGGCAGCGGTACTTGCCGATGGCGTCACTACCATCCATAACGCCGCACGCGAGCCGGATGTGGTGGACCTCTGCACCATGTTGGTGCAGATGGGTGCGCAGATAGAAGGTGCCGGGACGTCGACATTGACGGTTATCGGCGTCCCCAAGCTTCATCCCACCGAGCACCGCGTCATCGGAGACCGAATCGTTGCTGCCACTTGGGGTCTCGCTGCCGCGATGACCCGTGGCGACGTCACTGTCACGGGAGTCGATCCGGAGCACCTGCAATTGGTGCTGCACAAGCTGCATGATGCCGGCGCCACAGTTACTCAGAACGACAACGGATTTCGCGTCGTCCAGTACGAGCGTCCCAAAGCGATAAATGTGGCGACTTTGCCGTTCCCCGGATTCCCAACTGACTTGCAGCCCATGGCAATTGGGCTCGCAGCGATAGCGGACGGTACCTCCATGATCACGGAGAACGTCTTCGAGGCCCGATTCCGCTTCGTCGAGGAGATGATGCGGTTGGGGGCAGATGCCCGGACAGATGGGCACCACGCAGTGGTCAGGGGTATCCGTCAGCTGTCTAGTGCGCCGGTGTGGTCATCGGACATCCGAGCAGGTGCGGGGCTGGTGCTGGCGGGTCTAGTGGCGGATGGCGTCACCGAGGTATACGATGTGTTTCATATCGACCGCGGTTACCCGTTGTTCGTGGAGAACCTCCAGAGCTTGGGTGCCGAAGTCGAGCGGGTCAGCTAGCGCTGACCACCCCCAGAACCCGAAGTTGACTCAAGTTCACTGGACTTGGTACAGTGGTCGGGTTGCCCTGAAAGAGCGAGGCCGGGACAAGGAAGCGATTCCGAAATTCCGGTCTTAGGTTTGGTGCGCAGTTGACCAGCCAAAACCCGGAGTTTGACTCAAGTTCACCGAACTTGATACGGTTCCCGGGCCGCTTCCAAAGGGCGAAAGCCGAAATAGAAGAAGAAATTCAGATATCTCGGCGATCGGATGGTGCGCAAGTGACCAGCCAAAACCGGGAATTTGACTCAAGTTCACCGAACTTGATACGGTTTCCAAGTCGCTCGGAAGAGCGAAAGTCGGAATTCAGGAAGTAATTCCAGAATGTCGGCGATCGGATGGTGCGCAAGTGACCAGCCAAAACCGGGAATTTGACTCAAGTTCACCGAACTTGATACGGTTTCCGAGCCGCCTGAAAGGGCGGAGGCAAGAATTAAGGGAAGTAATTCCCGAAATTCATAGCCACAAAAAATGAATGTGTTGTTTGAGAACTCAATAGTGTGTCAGTGTTTATATAGACATTTTATGTCGATAACAATTCTTTTGACAGTTGTTTTGTCGGGATTAAATTTTTGTTTGGAGAGTTTGATCCTGGCTCAGGACGAACGCTGGCGGCGTGCTTAACACATGCAAGTCGAACGGAAAGGCCCTTCGGGGTACTCGAGTGGCGAACGGGTGAGTAACACGTGGGTGATCTGCCCCGCACTCTGGGATAAGCCTGGGAAACTGGGTCTAATACCGGATAGGACCACACACTTCATGGTGAGTGGTGCAAAGCTTTTGCGGTGTGGGATGAGCCCGCGGCCTATCAGCTTGTTGGTGAGGTAATGGCCCACCAAGGCGACGACGGGTAGCCGGCCTGAGAGGGTGACCGGCCACACTGGGACTGAGATACGGCCCAGACTCCTACGGGAGGCAGCAGTGGGGAATATTGCACAATGGGCGCAAGCCTGATGCAGCGACGCCGCGTGAGGGATGACGGCCTTCGGGTTGTAAACCTCTTTCAGTAGGGACGAAGCGAAAGTGACGGTACCTACAGAAGAAGGACCGGCCAACTACGTGCCAGCAGCCGCGGTAATACGTAGGGTCCGAGCGTTGTCCGGAATTACTGGGCGTAAAGAGCTCGTAGGTGGTTTGTCACGTTGTTCGTGAAAACCCACAGCTTAACTGTGGGCGTGCGGGCGATACGGGCAGACTAGAGTACTGCAGGGGAGACTGGAATTCCTGGTGTAGCGGTGGAATGCGCAGATATCAGGAGGAACACCGGTGGCGAAGGCGGGTCTCTGGGCAGTAACTGACGCTGAGGAGCGAAAGCGTGGGTAGCGAACAGGATTAGATACCCTGGTAGTCCACGCCGTAAACGGTGGGTACTAGGTGTGGGTTTCCTTCCTTGGGATCCGTGCCGTAGCTAACGCATTAAGTACCCCGCCTGGGGAGTACGGTCGCAAGACTAAAACTCAAAGGAATTGACGGGGGCCCGCACAAGCGGCGGAGCATGTGGATTAATTCGATGCAACGCGAAGAACCTTACCTGGGTTTGACATGCGCAGGACGTATCTAGAGATAGGTATTCCCTTGTGGCCTGCGTGCAGGTGGTGCATGGCTGTCGTCAGCTCGTGTCGTGAGATGTTGGGTTAAGTCCCGCAACGAGCGCAACCCTTGTCCTATGTTGCCAGCGGGTAATGCCGGGGACTCGTAGGAGACTGCCGGGGTCAACTCGGAGGAAGGTGGGGATGACGTCAAGTCATCATGCCCCTTATGTCCAGGGCTTCACACATGCTACAATGGCCAGTACAGAGGGCTGCGAAGCCGCAAGGTGGAGCGAATCCCTTAAAGCTGGTCTCAGTTCGGATTGGGGTCTGCAACTCGACCCCATGAAGTCGGAGTCGCTAGTAATCGCAGATCAGCAACGCTGCGGTGAATACGTTCCCGGGCCTTGTACACACCGCCCGTCACGTCATGAAAGTCGGTAACACCCGAAGCCAGTGGCCTAACCTTTTGGAGGGAGCTGTCGAAGGTGGGATCGGCGATTGGGACGAAGTCGTAACAAGGTAGCCGTACCGGAAGGTGCGGCTGGATCACCTCCTTTCTAAGGAGCACCATTTCCCAGTCGAATGAACTGGGAACATAAAGCGAGTATCTGTAGTGGATACATGCTTGGTGAATATGTTTTATAAATCCTGTCCACCCCGTGGACAGGTAGTCGGCAAAACGTCGAACTGTCATAAGAATTGAAACGCTGGCACACTGTTGGGTCCTGAGGCAACACATTGTGTTGTCACCCTGCTTGGTGGTGGGGTGTGGTCTTTGACTTATGGATAGTGGTTGCGAGCATCTAAACAAGCCTCGCTCGTTTACGAGTGAGGCTGGTTTTTGCAATTTATTAGCTAAGTTCTTAAGGGCGCATGGTGAATGCCTTGGCACTAGAAGCCGATGAAGGACGTAGGAGGCTGCGATAAGCCTCGGGGAGCTGCCAACCGAGCTTTGATCCGAGGATGTCCGAATGGGGAAACCCAGCACGAGTGATGTCGTGTTACCCACTGCTGAATATATAGGCTTTGGGAGGAAACGCGGGGAAGTGAAACATCTCAGTACCCGTAGGAAGAGAAAACAACCGTGATTCCGTGAGTAGTGGCGAGCGAAAGCGGAAGATGGCTAAACCGCATGCATGTGATACCTGGTAGGGGTTGTGTGTGCGGGGTTGTGGGAGTTGTACTTGCCGGTTCTACCAGGCCGGCGGACAGTAAAAAAGTGTCGTGATTAGCGGAAGTGGTCTGGGACGGCCCGCCGCAGACGGTGAGAGTCCGGTACGCGAAAATCCGACACCTGTCTCGTACTTCATCCCGAGTAGCAGCGGGCTCGTGGAATCTGCTGTGAATCTGCCGGGACCACCCGGTAAGCCTAAATACTCTCTAGTGACCGATAGCGGATTAGTACCGTGAGGGAATGGTGAAAAGTACCCCGGGAGGGGAGTGAAATAGTACCTGAAACCATGTGCCTACAATCCGTCAGAGCCTCCTCGTGGGGTGATGGCGTGCCTTTTGAAGAATGAGCCTGCGAGTCAGGGACACGTCGCGAGGTTAACCCGTGAGGGGTAGCCGTAGCGAAAGCGAGTCTGAATAGGGCGCCCATAGTGGCGTGTTCTGGACCCGAAGCGGAGTGATCTACCCATGGCCAGGGTGAAGCGGCGGTAAGACGCCGTGGAGGCCCGAACCCACTTAGGTTGAAGACTGAGGGGATGAGTTGTGGGTAGGGGTGAAAGGCCAATCAAACTCCGTGATAGCTGGTTCTCCCCGAAATGCATTTAGGTGCAGCGTCGCGTGTTTCTTGTTGGAGGTAGAGCTACTGGATGGCCGATGGGCCCTACTAGGTTACTGACGTCAGCCAAACTCCGAATGCCAATAAGTTAGAGCGCGGCAGTGAGACGGCGGGGGAGAAGCTCCGTACGTCGAGAGGGAAACAGCCCAGATCGCCGGCTAAGGCCCCTAAGCGTGTACTAAGTGGAAAAGGATGTGCAGTCGCATAGACAACCAGGAGGTTGGCTTAGAAGCAGCCACCCTTGAAAGAGTGCGTAATAGCTCACTGGTCAAGTGATTGTGCGCCGACAATGTAGCGGGGCTCAAGTACACCGCCGAAGCCGCGGCATTCATGCAATACATTCCCTTCGGGGCAGTGGCATGGATGGGTAGGGGAGCGTCCTGCACCCAGCGAAGCTGCGAAGTAATTCAGCAGTGGAGGGTGCGGGAGTGAGAATGCAGGCATGAGTAGCGACAGGCAAGTGAGAAACTTGCCCGCCGAATGACCAAGGGTTCCTGGGCCAGGCTAGTCCTCCCAGGGTAAGTCGGGACCTAAGGCGAGGCCGACAGGCGTAGTCGATGGACAACGGGTTGATATTCCCGTACCCGTGTGTGCGCGCCCATGATGAATCATCGGTACTAACCACCCAAAAGGTTCTAGATCAATCTCTTCGGAGTGCGACGTGAACCCGCTGCGTGGGACCTTCGGTGGTAGTAGTCAAGCGATGGGGTGACGCAGGAAGGTAGCTGTACCGGTTAGTGGTTATACCGGAGCAAGCCCGTAGGGCGACATCTAGGCAAATCCGGATGTCACAAGCCTGAGAGGTGACGCATAGCCGATTGAGGCGAATTCAGTGATCCTATGCTGCCAAGAAAAGCCTCTAGTGAGTTCACACACGGCCCGTACCCCAAACCAACACAGGTGGTCAGGTAGAGAATACTAAGGCGTACGAGATAACTATGGTTAAGGAACTCGGCAAAATACCCCCGTAACTTCGGGAGAAGGGGGACCTCGCTTGGTGATCGGACTTGCTCCGTGAGCTGAACGAGGTCGCAGAGACCAGTGAGAAGCGACTGTTTACTAAAAACACAGGTCCGTGCGAAGTCGCAAGACGATGTATACGGACTGACGCCTGCCCGGTGCTGGAAGGTTAAGAGGACCCGTTAACCCTTGGGTGAAGCGGAGAATTTAAGCCCCAGTAAACGGCGGTGGTAACTATAACCATCCTAAGGTAGCGAAATTCCTTGTCGGGTAAGTTCCGACCTGCACGAATGGCGTAACGACTTCTCAACTGTCTCAACCATAGACTCGGCGAAATTGCACTACGAGTAAAGATGCTCGTTACGCGCGGCAGGACGAAAAGACCCCGGGACCTTCACTATAGCTTGGTATTGGCGTTTGGTTCGGTTTGTGTAGGATAGGTGGGAGACTGTGAAGCAGGCACGCCAGTGTTTGTGGAGTCAACGTTGAAATACCACTCTGATCGTATTGAACCTCTAACCTCGGACCGTATATCCGGTCCAGGGACAGTGCCTGGTGGGTAGTTTAACTGGGGCGGTTGCCTCCTAAAATGTAACGGAGGCGCTCAAAGGTTCCCTCAACCTGGACGGCAATCAGGTGTTGAGTGCAAGTGCACAAGGGAGCTTGACTGCGAGACCTACAAGTCAAGCAGGGACGAAAGTCGGAACTAGTGATCCGGCACCTCTGAGTGGAAGGGGTGTCGCTCAACGGATAAAAGGTACCCCGGGGATAACAGGCTGATCTTCCCCAAGAGTCCATATCGACGGGATGGTTTGGCACCTCGATGTCGGCTCGTCGCATCCTGGGGCTGGAGCAGGTCCCAAGGGTTGGGCTGTTCGCCCATTAAAGCGGCACGCGAGCTGGGTTTAGAACGTCGTGAGACAGTTCGGTCTCTATCCGCCGCGCGCGTCAGAAACTTGAGGAAACCTGTCCCTAGTACGAGAGGACCGGGACGGACGAACCTCTGGTGTACCAGTTGTTCCACCAGGAGCACGGCTGGATAGCTACGTTCGGACAGGATAACCGCTGAAAGCATCTAAGCGGGAAACCTATTCCAAGACCAGGTTTCTTACCCTTTTAGAGGGATAAGGTCACCCACAGACTATGGGTTCAATAGGCCAGACCTGTAAGCGTAGTAATACGTTCAGGGAACTGGCACTAATCGACCGAAAACTTACTAATAAATCCGCAACCACTATTCGTCGTCATTTGACGACCACACTCCACCACCAGATAACTTGTGTGTTAATCACACGATAGAGTTACGGCGGCCACAGCGAGAGGGAAACGCCCGGTCCCATTCCGAACCCGGAAGCTAAGCCTCTCAGCGCCGATGGTACTGTTCTTAACACGGAACGGAAGAGTAGGACACCGCCGAACATAAATTGGAAATACCCCCCAGGAAACTGGGGGGTATTTTCATGTCTTGACTGCTAGATTTCTGAAATAGCGAGACGGTAAAGATAGGAATCTTGTGCAGGCATTCAAGGGGCGCTTCAAGCTGAAGCCGACTGCCACCACCGTGGGTGCGGTTGTCCTCGTGCTGGTCATCTACGTCGGATTTCTTGTCATCTACCGGATGTTGGATCATCATTCGGGTCCTGCTTCGGTGGATCTCGATCTTTCCCGGGACAACGAGACTGTGGTGGTCATCGATCTCCAGGATCTGCGGACGGTGAACAACCGCTTGGATTCTGAGATTGTGGTGCTGCCAGCCAAAACGAGCCTTGATTCCTTTGGCCTGCTGAACGCAGACGTGTCCGTCCGGTTAGTGTCCTCGCTGGATTACGGTGAGCGGCATTTTCCGCGGGGCACGTTACCCGCAGCTACGGACGACACTCTGGTCGCAACGGGCGATGCCCAGTCGTGGCCCTTCGATGAGTACTCCACCGAGAAACTGCGTGCAGAAGTCATGGTGGGCAACGGTGAAGGGCGACGTACCGTGCCCGCGCGCATCGAAGTGATCGGCAGCTTGGGCGGATGGCGCGTGTCGACGGAGACGTCGCAGGCTCCAGCAGGCAAGGGTGACCAGACCACAATTAGGTTGGTACGGGCCCGCGGCACCCTGGCATTCGATGTCGGTATCTGTCTTGTGCTGATCACACTTCCGACCATGGCGCTGATTGTGGCGATTGAGACTGTCAGAGGGCGGAAGAAGTTTCACCCGCCGCTGACAACCTGGTTCGGAACGATGCTGTTCGCCATCGTCCCGTTGCGCAATATCCTGCCCGGAGCGCCACCACCAGGAGCCTGGATAGACCAAGCGCTGGTGCTATGGGTGCTCATCGCACTTGTTGTCGCGATGGTGCTTTACGTAGAAGCCTGGTGGAAGCAGTCCGACTAATTCGGGCGGCGTCAGACCACAGGTACGGCAAGCTCGGTAGGCTCGATGCGGCCGCGCAGCGTGACCGTATCGCCCGAGCGCCAGTGCAGCGCTTCGCGATGGTGGGCGCGCAAGACGGTGTCGAGCGAGGCCACCAAGCGTCCGGGCACTGTTTTCGAGAGCTCGCAGAGCCGCGCTGCTTCGTTAACCGGATCGCCGATCACGGTGTATTCGAAACGGTCGTGGGCGCCGACATTTCCGGCCACCGCCTGCCCCGAGGCGACACCGATGCCCGCTTGGCATTCGGGTACTTCGGTTTGTAGCCGACGGGCGATGGCGCGCGCGGCGGCGAGTGCCTGGCTCTCGGGACGGTCCTGCCGAACGGGCGCTCCGAAGACCGCGAGGGTGGCGTCGCCTTCGAACTTGTTGACCATGCCCTCGTATCGGTCTATCTCTTCGACAACCACGGTGAAGAATCGGTTCAGCAGTGCGACCACCTCGATGGCCGGCCGGGTGGCGGCCAGCTGGGTAGACCCGACGACATCGGCGAAAAGCACGGCGACGTGGCGTTCCTCGCCGCCGAGCGCGGGCTGTTGCATTTCGGCCGCGGCGGCCACCTCGCGGCCGACATGCTTGCCGAAGAGGTCGCGGACCCGCTCGCGTTCGCGTAGGCCTTCCGCCATGGTGTTGAAACCTGCCTGCAGCTCGCCCAGTTCGGTGCCGTCATAGACGACCAGGTTGACGTCCAGATCGTTTTGTTCGATGCGCTTAAGCGCGGCCTGCACCTCTTTGACAGGGGCAGCCGTCATCCAGGATGCGATCCAGATGAGGATCAGCCCAAACACCACCGGGAACGACGCCAGGATGATGACGGCCACAGCGAGCTGGTTGACCGTGAAATTGCCGAAGATCAGTGCTCCAACACCGGCGAGCATGATGCCGACGGCGGGCACCCCGGATCCCAATACCCAGGCCAGCATGGTGCGCACCATGATCCCCGAGGCGAGTCGCCTTCTGCGGTATCCCGCTTCGAGTGCTCGTGCGGCAACGGGGCGCATCGCGAACTCGGTGAATAGGTAGTTCGCCGCGCAGACCACCACACCGCTGAACCCCACCGCGAAGAAGATCTTGGGGATGTAGAGGGGATCTTGCAGCCCATAGAGCGTGGTGAACAAGGCGGTCCCGCCTGCCCACAGAATTGCCTCGACGACCGTCAGCCGCCGAGGGACCGCAAATGCGTTGCGCTGGTCCTCCTTGGTCGGCTCCCGTTCGTCAATGGCCCACCGCACCACCTTGAAGATTCGGCGGGTACCCCACACGGCGCCGATGAGCACCGCGAGCGTCACGTACACCGGGACGACCACGAATTGGATCCACCAGGGCGCATCGAAGACGTTGGGATCGGGTACCGCGACGAGCACCAGCAGGATGACGACGGCGACACCAATCAGGTTGGCTGCCACCACGAACACGGTCAGCATCAGCTGGATGCGGATGCGCTGGACGAGTGTGCTTTCGTCATACCGGCCCAGCAGCCACGATCCGTATCCGTTGCCGGCCTCGAGTCGGCCGGTCTGCCCGGTGATCGCGGCCAGGGCACGGCCCACTCGTCGCGACACTGCGCGAATCGACTCGTTTGCCATAGTTGTGGTCAGCCTAACGCCCTATACAGTGAGCCGGTGCGTCTCGTCGTAGCTCAATGCACGGTTGATTATGTCGGCCGGTTGACCGCCCACCTGCCATCCGCCAAGAGGCTCTTGCTGATCAAGGCCGACGGCTCGGTGAGTGTGCATGCCGATGATCGAGCCTATAAGCCGCTCAACTGGATGAGTCCGCCATGCTGGCTGACCGAAACCGAGGGCGAGGGTTCGGCGGAGGGCGGCGCGTCGACCGTGTGGGTGGTGGAGAACAAGGCCTCTGAGCAGCTGCGGATCACCATCGAGAACATCGAGCATGACTCGGCACATGAGCTCGGCATCGATCCCGGGCTGGTTAAGGACGGGGTGGAGGCGCACCTGCAGGAGTTGCTCGCCGAGCATGTTGCGCTACTCGGCGACGGCTACACCCTGGTGCGTCGCGAGTACATGACCCCGATCGGGCCGGTGGACCTGTTGTGTCGTGATGCCGACGGTGCGACGGTCGCGGTGGAAATCAAGCGCCGCGGCGAGATCGATGGTGTCGAGCAGCTGACCCGGTATCTCGAACTGCTCAACCGGGACACCACGTTGGCGCCGGTCGCCGGCGTCTTCGCCGCGCAACAGATCAAGCCGCAGGCTCGCACCCTTGCAGAAGATCGCGGAATCCGTTGTCTGACACTGGACTACGATGCCATGCGGGGAATGGACTCAGACGAATTCCGTTTGTTCTGAAATCGCCCTGCGGCTCATAGAATCACCGCATGGGCCGCCGACATCCGCCGCGCCGCGACGCTAGCGATCGTTCCGCTGCGTTGCCCTTCGGTGGGCATCAGGTGGAGCAGGGGACTGATGGTCTGGACTACCAGGTGCGCCGCATCTCCGCGGCGCGGGCTATCAAGGTTTACCGGTGTCCCGGATGCGATCACGAGATAGCGATGGGGGTAGCGCATGTGGTGGCGTGGCCCGCCGCCGAGGGGCAAGACAGGGGAGCCGAAGACCGCCGACACTGGCATACGCCGTGCTGGAGCAACAGGGCGAACCGAAGTCCGACCCGGCGTTGGAGCTAGTGCGAATGTGTCGGCTGGACGAGCTCGATGAGTACGCCGCCGGTGTCCTTGGGATGCAGGAAGTTGATGCGCGAGTTCGCGGTGCCGATGCGCGGCTCGTCGTACAGCACCCGTACGCCTGCGGCGCGCAGCTGATCGGACAGCGCATCGATATCGGTGACCCGATAGGCCAGCTGCTGCAGGCCCGCTCCCTTGGTGTTCAGGAACTTGGCGATCGGCGAGGACTCATTCAGCGGGGCCATCAGCTGGATCTGTGAGCTGCCGGGTTCTGCTCCGGGGAAAGACAGCATGGCCTCGCGAACACCCTGCCCCTCGTTGATCTCCTCGTGCACCAGGATCATGCCCAGGTGCTCGTGGTACCACTCGATCGCAACGTCCAGGTCAGGCACCGCGATGCCTACGTGGTCGATCGCGGTCACGAGACCGGTCGATAGGATCGAGGGAACATCAAGAGGAGACGATGTCGTCATAACGCAACGGTAACGCGTTCCAGAAAACGGCGTCCACTCGAGCAGTATTAAGGAGACTCAATGAGCACGTCCGTGATTGTTGCTGGAGCGCGTACACCCGTTGGCCGCTTTCAGGGATCTCTGAAGGACTTCTCGGGCGCTCAGCTGGGCGGTATCGCCATCAAGGGCGCCCTGGAGAAGGCCAAGGTGGCGCCGTCCGCGGTCGATTACGTGATCATGGGCCAGGTTCTGACCGCTGGTGCGGGCCAGATACCGGCGCGCCAGGCCGCGGTTGCCGGTGGAATCGGCATGGATGTCCCGGCGCTCACCATCAACAAGGTGTGCCTTTCCGGTGTCGATGCCATTGCCCTGGCTGACCAGCTGATTCGGGCCGGTGAGTTCGAGGTCGTGGTCGCCGGTGGGCAGGAATCCATGACCAATGCCCCGCATCTGCTGCCCAAGAGCCGGTTCGGTTTCAAGTACGGCGACGTGACGCTCGTTGATCACATGGCCTTCGACGGTCTGCATGACGCCTTCACCGACCAGGCGATGGGCATACTCACCGAACAGCGCAATGCCTCCGATAAGTTCACCCGCGAGGAGCAGGACGAGTTCTCGGCGCGTTCGCATCAGAATGCCGCCCGCGCGTGGAAGGACGGCGTCTTCGCCGACGAGGTGGTCTCGGTGCAGATCCCGCAGCGCAAGGGCGATCCGATCGAGTTCGCCGAGGACGAAGGCATCCGTGCGGACACCACCGCGGCGTCACTGGCGGGGTTGCGGCCGGCGTTCAGCAAGGACGGCACCATCACCGCGGGGTCGTCCTCGCCGATCTCCGATGGCGCCTGTGCCGTCGTGGTGATGAGCAAGGAGCGCGCGGAGCGCGAGGGACTGGAGTGGATCGCCGAGATCGGTGCACATGGTGTCGTCGCCGGCCCCGATTCCAGCCTGCAGTTGCAGCCGGCGAACGCTATTCGGAAGGCCTGTGAGAGGGAAGGGATTTCGCCCGACCAGCTCGATCTGGTGGAGATCAATGAGGCCTTCGCACTGGTGGGCCTGGCCTCGATCAAGGACCTGGGTATCGATCCGGCCAAGGTCAATGTCAACGGCGGTGCGATCGCTATCGGTCACCCCATCGGGATGTCCGGTGCGCGGATCACGCTGCATCTGGCGCAGGAACTCAAGCGTCGCGGCGGCGGTATCGGTGTGGCTGCACTGTGCGGCGGTGGCGGTCAGGGCGACGCCCTGATCGTGCGAGTGTGATTTACGACGTGCTGTAGTAGGTCCGATGATGTGTCGGGCACAATGAGGGCATGACACAGCTTTTCGACCTGCGCAGCACCGCCAGCAGGTTCCGCGCCATCGCATTGCTCGAGGCCGTCAGCTGGGCGGGTCTGCTCACCGGGATGTTCTTCAAGTACGTGCCGGATCCGGGTAATGAAATCGGTGTGAAGGTCTTCGGTTGGATCCATGGCGTCGTCTTCATCGCGTACTTGGTGGTGGGGTTCCTGGCGGGGCGTGAGTACCGCTGGGGCC
Source organism: Mycobacterium sp. D16R18 (assembly GCA_002013775.1). Classification (GTDB taxonomy): domain Bacteria; phylum Actinomycetota; class Actinomycetes; order Mycobacteriales; family Mycobacteriaceae; genus Mycobacterium. The sequence goes on along the minus strand of MAFD01000001.1, from coordinate 340,750 downwards.
CGCTCACCTGGTTGCTCGCGCTGTTAGCTGGGGTTGCCCCATTGTGCAGTGTGATCTTCGTCATATGGGCTGATAAGGCGGGTAAGTTGCCCATCGCGCGGGCAGCACCGGCAGGTGACGCAGCGCCGTAGTGCGGAGGCCGCGAGCCGTGACAGACTGGAGAGCGTGACCCGACCACGTCCCGCGATGGCTGCGGCCATGTCCGGAGCTGTCGACCTCTCCGCTCTCAAGCAGCGCGCGCAGGAGTCTGCAGCACCCCGCGAGCCCGCGGCCGGGGGTGATTGGACCGTCGAGGTAACCGAGGCGAATCTCGAAGCCGAGGTGCTGGCGCAGTCCAACCGAGTCGCCGTGATCGTGCTTCTGGGATCGCCGCGTAGCGAGGCCTCGGCGGCGCTCGCCGCCACACTGGGCGACCTGGTCGCAGAGGACAGCGGCAAGTGGATCCTCGCGACGGTCAACGTCGACACCAACCCGCAGATCGCGCAGGTCTTCGGCGTGCAGGCTGTGCCTACCGTGGTGGCAGTGGCGGCAGGGCGACCCATCACCAGTTTCGCGGGACCGCAGCCGGCCGATCAGCTGCGGCGTTGGCTCGATTCGATTCTCGACGCGGTCGCCGGCAAGCTGCCCGATGCCGCCGCGTCGGACGGTGAGGACGTCGACGAGTCCGAAAACAACCCAGACAACACAGACCCGGCGCTCGCCGCGGCGCGTGATGCTCTGGACTCTGGAGATTTCGAGGCGGCCCGCACCGCCTATCAGGCCCTGCTGGACGACGGCGCCACCGGTCCGGTGGCGGCCGAGGCAACCGCGTCGGTTCGCCAGATCGAGTTCCTGATCCGTGCGACGAGTCAGCCGCAAGACGCGGTGGCCGTCGCCGATGCCACACCGGGCGATATCGAAGCGGTGTTGGCCGCTGCTGACGTGGAAGTGCTTTCGCAGCAGCCGGATTCGGCCTTCGACAGGCTAGTCGCGCTGGTTCGTGTGACGGCCGATGATGATCGGGCCACGGTGCGCGCCCGTCTGCTTGAGCTGTTCGAGTTGTTTGATCCCGCCGATCCCGCGGTGGTCGCCGGGCGGCGGAAGCTCGCCAACGCCCTGTTCTAGTTCGGCGTTGACGGGCTCCCGCAACTACGGGAAGCGTTTGGCGCAGGTCTGGTCGTTGCCCAGCACGCCTATCCGGTAGGCGTCGATGCGGGAGAATCCGGCTGGCGCGGTCTGGCCCTTCACGTCACTGGAAGCCCTACCGCTGGAAAGCAATTCGGAGACGGCCTCGTCGAGGTCGCCGCCGGAGAGGACGACCGGTGAGTGGGGGGTCAGGATGCCCCTGCCCGCGGCGCGCGAGGTGAAATATCCCGTCAGGCACGCGGTGCGCAGCCCGGTCATGATGCCTTCGGTTTCTAAGCCCGCGGCCTTCTGTGCCGCCAACGCGTAGCGCGAGACGATCACACTGAACGCCGAATAGTCGCCGTTCACTTGCGCGGAGAACAGCGCCCGGTCGGTCGAGGGTGTGGCCATCTTCTGCAGAGCCTTCGGGTCCAACGCAATCGTGTTGTCTTTGGGGCAGAACGAAGCTGGCGCGGTGCCTGAACCGTCGGAGCATTTCCCCTCGCCGTATACCGCCTTGGGTGGGTTGTCCATAGGGAACACCTGCGAGGCGGCGGCAAGCACCGCATCGATGGTGTCGGTGTTGATGGGCCAGTTGTCGCCATTCGGGCCCACGCCCAGGCCCTTCGGAAGCTCCCCGCGACGCTTGAGGATCTCTTGGGAATCGATGCGCTTGCAGGCCATGGGGCCGTCGGTGAACCCGAATTGGAAGGCCGAGACCCGCTCGAACGCCGAACCGTGGATGGCCCATTTCTTACTGGTGTCGTTGTCGCGGATCGCGATCATCGCGGCCATGACCTTGTTCAGCCCATCGGCGGTGTTCAGGGTGAACCGCGGCGAATCGCCCTGAGTGACCCAGTGTAGGTAGGCCCCGGCGAAGCAATCGGCCTGCTGTTCCTGATTCAGGTCCGTAAGGTACTCAACTTGGTCCTTACTCATCTTCGGATCGTCGATCGGATTGATGAGCTGGGCATGGAACTGGATCGAGTGTCCGTACTCGTGGGCCATGACGGTGTTCATGGCCATATCGCCCATCTGCTTGCGCAGGTAGGGGAACAGCTGTCCGCGATCCCACGCGAACGAGTTCTCCGGCGGACAGAACGCTGCATTGATGAACTCGTTCAGGTTGCCCCCGCAGAATTCGAGGCCGCGGCCGTCTTTACGTGAGTCAACGGAAATGAGCCGGGACACGGGCCGGAAGTTGGCGAACGAATCGCCGTAGAACTGTGTCCAGAAATCCTCGATGTCAGCCAGGGACACCTTGACGTAATCGTCGATCTCCCCGTTGTCGGTGTTCTCGATCTTGCGCTTGGGGATCTGCACTCCGGGTTTCATCCCGGAGGGACCATCGACCGCGGGCATGCCGGCTACACGCAGCGGATCGGCGTAGATGGATTGAGGTTGCCCACCGAGTGGGCGGCCACAGGACGTGATGACCAGCACCAGCCCCACCAGCAGTGCCATCCAGCGTTTGGACATCGAGCCACCCCTCATACGCGAGTTTGCGTTTAGCGCATCCTAATGTCGCCTACACGTCCTCTGAGACGGGTTCCAGCCAGATGGCGGCGGCGGGCGGGAGGGCCAGCGTGGCCGAGGCCGGACGGCCATGCCACGGGTTCGCCGAGGCGATGACCTCGCCCAGGTTCCCGACTCCGCTGCCGTGATACTGCACCGCGTCGGTGTTGATGACCTCACGCCAGCGGCCGGTCAGGGGCAACCCCACCCGGTAGCTGCTGTGCTCTAGACCCGCGAAATTGAAGACGCATGCCAACACCGAACCGTCATCGCCGAAGCGCAGGAAGCTCAGCACGTTGTTGGCCGAGTCGTTGGCATCGATCCACGAATAGCCTTGGGGTGCCGTGTCTTGTGACCACAAGGCGCGGCGGTGTTGGTACGCGGAATTCAGATCGGCCGTCAGCGCCGCGATTCCCGATGAGTATCCGTCCTCGCCCAGTTGGAACCAGTCGACACCGCGCTCATCGGACCATTCGGCCCGCTGGCCGAACTCCTGCCCCATGAACAGCAGCTGCTTGCCGGGATGTGCCCACATGTAGGCCAGCAGACAGCGCAGCCCGGCGGCCTTGGCATGGTCGTCACCAGGGATTCGGGTCCACAGCGTGCCCTTACCGTGCACCACTTCGTCATGGCTGATGGGCAGCACGAAGTTCTCGCTGAAGGCGTACAGCATGGAGAAGGTCATCTCATGGTGATGGAAGCTGCGGTGAATGGGATCACGCCCGAGATAGCCCAGGGTGTCGTGCATCCATCCCATATTCCATTTCATGGAAAAACCAAGGCCGCCAAGGCTGGTCGCCCGGGTGACGCCGGGCCACGACGTGGATTCCTCGGCTATCGTGACGACTCCGGGGTGCAGCTTGTGCACCGTGGCGTTCATCTCCTGCAGGAACTGCACCGCTTCCAGGTTTTCGCGGCCACCGTGAATGTTGGGCGTCCATCCACCCGCGGGGCGTGAATAGTCGAGGTAGAGCATCGACGCGACGGCGTCAACGCGCAGCCCGTCGATATGGAATTGATCGAGCCAGAACAGGGCATTGGCGACCAGGAAGTTGCGTACCTCGGGGCGTCCGAAGTCGAAAACATATGTGCCCCAGTCCAACTGTTCGGCGCGATGCGGATCGGCGTGCTCATACAGGGGCGTCCCGTCGAAACGCGCCAGCGCCCACGCGTCCTTGGGAAAGTGCGCGGGCACCCAGTCGACGATGACGCCGATTCCGGCCTGGTGCAGAGCATCGACAAGGTACCGAAAGTCGTCGGGTGTGCCGAGTCGTGAGGTGGGAGCGTAGTACGAGGTCACCTGGTAGCCCCAGGATCCACCGAAGGGATGTTCGGCCACGGGTAGCAGCTCAACGTGAGTGAAGCCTTGAGCCACTATGTATTCGGTGAGTTCGTGGGCGAGTTGGCGGTAGGAGAGTCCGGGACGCCACGATGCCAGATGCACCTCGTAGGTGCTCATCGGCTCGAACACCGGATTGCGGGCGCTGCGCCGGGACATCCATTCGCCGTCCTCCCAGGAGTACGACGACGTGGTGGCCCGCGACGCGGTGGCCGGGGGCAGCTCAGTGGCGAATGCGAACGGGTCGGCGCGATCGGTCACCGACCCGTCGGCGCCGTGCACGCGGAACTTGTACAGGGCGCCGAGCGTCATACCCGGCCAGAACAATTCCCAGACTCCGGAAGACCCCAGGGTTCGCATGGGGGCGTCGTTGCCGTTCCACCCGTTGAAGTCACCGATCACCGAGACTCCGTGTGCGTTGGGCGCCCACACCGCGAAGGAGATCCCGCTCACCTCGCCGTCCGTGGTGACGAATGAGCGCGGATGCGCGCCAAGGATTTCCCAGAGCCGCTCGTGGCGGCCCTCGTTGAACAGGTGCAGGTCTACTTCGCCGAGTGTGGGCAGGAATCGATACGCGTCGGCGATGACAAGCGAGCTGCCGTCATAGTCGACGTCGAGGCGGTAGTCGAGGAGGTTTAGGAAGGGCAACGCCACCACGAACAATCCCGATTCGAGATGGGTCATCGGGTGGAGTTCCTCGCCCACCACCGCGGTGACCGCACTTGCGCCAGGCTTGAACGCACGAATGACGGTGTGTCCCTTACCGCCCGGGTTCGGATACTCGTGCGCGCCGAGGATTGAATGTGGGTTGTGATGGGTTCCCGCCACTAATCTGGTGATATCGGCGGCGTCTGGCTTCGCGAAGGTTGCGGGCGTCGTCATGGGCGGAACACCAGATGCGCGCGGGCCGGTTCACGAACCTGCGGCAGATTGAGGATGTGCGCCACTTGCCGAGAAGGGGTGGACGGGTCGAGTCGCACGTAGTTGGCCTGCCCCCAGCGGTACTGCTCACCCGTGAGTTCGTCACGCACCCAGAAGGTCTCGTACCAGTCCAGCCCGAGCGCGGGTAGATCGAGCCAGATGGTGCCGTCCTCGGGGCCGAAGGGGTTGAGATTCACGATGACCAGGACGGCATCGCCGGTTACCGGGTCGAACTTGGAATACGCCAGCAGGGCGTCGTTTTCGACGTGATGGAAGGTGATATTGCGCAGCTGATGCAGGGCGGGATGCAGTCGGCGGATCTCGTTGAGCCGAGTAATGAACGGCTCCAATGATTCGCCGCGCGTGACGGCGCCCTTGTAGTCACGGGGGCGCAGCTGGTACTTCTCCGAGTCCAGGTATTCCTCGCCGCCCTCGTGCAGTGGAACATGTTCGTAGAGTTCGTATCCGGAGTACACGCCCCAAGTGGGGCTCAAGGTTCCGGCGAGGACGGCGCGGATGGCGAACATGCCCGGTCCGCCGTGTTGGAGGCTGGCATGCAAAATGTCCGGGGTGTTGACGAAGAGATTCGGACGCGCCACATCCGCCTGCGCGGCGATCTCTCTGCCGAAGTCGGCGATCTCCGATTTTGCGGTGCGCCAGGTGAAGTAGGTGTACGACTGGGTGAAGCCGAGCCGCGCCAGGCCGTAGAGTCGGGCCGGGCGGGTGAACGCCTCGGAGAGGAACAGGACATCGGGATCGGCCGCCTTGACCTCACCGATCAGCCACTGCCAGAAGTCGGGCGGCTTGGTGTGCGGGTTATCCACCCGAAATATCTTGACACCATGGGCAATCCAGTGCTGCACCACGCGCAGCACCTCGGTGTACAGGCCCGCTGGATCGGTGTCAAAGTTCAGGGGATAGATGTCCTGGTACTTCTTCGGAGGGTTTTCCGCGTAGGCGATGGTGCCGTCGGGGAGCTCGGTGAACCACTCGGGATGCGCGCCCACCCAGGGATGATCTGGCGCGCACTGCAACGCCAAGTCCAGTGCCACTTCCAGGCCCAGCTTGCGTGCCGTGGACACGAATCGGTCGAAATCCTTGAGGGTTCCGAGCTCGGGGTGGATTGCGTCGTGGCCGCCGGCGGCGCTGCCGATGGCCCACGGTGAACCGACCTCACCAGGCTCGGCGATCGGATTATTATTGCGGCCCTTGCGGTTTATCTCGCCGATCGGATGAATCGGCGGCAGGTAGACCACATCGAATCCCATGGCGGCGACCCGTGCAAGATCCGCGGCCGCCGTCGCCAGAGTGCCATGCATGGCGCGTCCGTCCGGCCCCACTCCACCGGTGGAACGCGGGAACAGCTCATACCAGGAGCCATACAGCGCACGGGTGCGATCGACCCAGACGCCATACTGAGTCCCGCGCGTCAGCAGGTCGCGCAGCGGGAACTCGGCGAGCAGCGCCTGCACCTCATCGGAGAGCGCGTGTTGAAACCGTGCACCGGGATCGTCCTGGGTGCGCAGCGCTTCGGCCGAGTCCAGGAGGGGCTTGCGGCGCTTGCGCGGCACTCCGGCCGCCGCGCGCTCGAATAGTCGCGCGCCGATCTCCAGATCGTTGGCCAATTCGGCGGCACCCTGTCCGGCCTCCAGTTTGGCCTCGACGTTGTGACGCCAGGTGGCGATCGGGTCACCCCATCCGTCGACCCGGAAGGTCCATAGCCCTTCCCGGTCCGGGACGAAACTGGCGTGGAAACGATCGAGTGCGCCGCCCGGCCGCATCTGGACATGCAGCGGTTTGATGCGCGTCGCGCTCGTGTCCTTGTCGCGAGGGGCCGAGATGCGGCGCAGCGGGCCCTCCGCGAGCTGCGGATAGCTGGGACCTAGGCAGCGCACCACCAGGGTCGCGGCGACCGCCTCGTGACCTTCCCGCCATACGGTTGCGGCCACGGGCACGACCTCGCCCACGACCGCCTTGGCCGGATAGCGTCCACCCGAGATCGCGGGGGCGACATCGTCGATGCCTATGCGTCCGGTCACCACGTCCACCGTAGTAGACGGCCTATCTCGCCGCCGGACATGCGCTCAACCGAAATCTCAGTAAGGTTCTGAAGGGTGAAAGCCCTACGTCGATTCACGGTTCGCGCCCATCTTCCGGAGCGGTTGGCGGCGCTGGGTGAGTTATCGAACAACCTGCGCTGGTCGTGGCACCAACCGACCCGGGATCTCTTCGCTGATATCGACCACCAACTGTGGGACCAGACCAACCAGGATCCGGTCGCGGTGATGGGGTCGGTCCCGGCGCAGCGGCTCGACGAACTGGCAGCCGACGACGGCTTTGTCGACAGGGTGGCCGCCCTGGCGGGTGATTTGCATGACTACCTGAACCGGCCGATGTGGTACCAGCGCCAGCTGGAGCGAACCGGCGACGACCCTGCGGAGACGTCCGACCTGCCCACCGCAATCGCCTACTTCTCGATGGAGTTCGGCGTCTCTGAGGTGCTGCCGAACTACTCCGGCGGTCTGGGCATTCTGGCCGGCGATCACCTCAAGGCGGCCTCCGACCTGGGTCTGCCGCTCATCGCGGTCGGACTGCACTACCGGTCCGGATACTTCCGGCAGTCGTTGACCGCCGATGGCTGGCAGACCGAGCAGTATCCGTTGATCGATCCGGCCGGTCTGCCGCTGCGGCTGCTGGCACATGACGATGGCACCCCGATCCTGATTACGGTGCCGATGCCGCAGGACAGAGTGCTCTCGGCACGGATCTGGGTTGCTCAGGTGGGTCGGATTCCGTTGCTGCTCTTGGACTCAGATATCGCCGAGAACGATCGGGAACTGCGCTATGTCACCGACCGGCTGTACGGCGGTGATCAGGACCACCGCATCAAGCAGGAAATTCTGGCCGGTATCGGCGGTGTGCGCGCCATTCGTGCGTATGTCGCCTCCGCCGGTGTGCCGGCTCCGGAGGTGTTCCACACCAACGAGGGCCATGCCGGGTTCCTCGGGCTGGAGCGCATCCGTGAGTACATCGGGCAGCACGGGCTGGATGTCGAAACAGCCTTGACGGTGGTCCGGTCCAGCACCGTGTTCACCACGCACACACCGGTTCCCGCGGGCATCGACCGATTCCCCGTGGACTTGGTGCGCCGGTACTTCGGGGAATCCGGTGATTCCACGCTGCTGCCCGGCGTGCCGGTGGATCGCATCCTCGCCCTGGGGGCAGAGGACGATCCGTCCACGTTCAACATGGCCCATATGGGGCTGCGGCTGGCGCAGCGCGCCAACGGCGTATCGCTGCTGCACGGCCAGGTGAGCCGGTCGATGTTCAACGGATTGTGGCCGTCATTCGATGCCGCAGAGGTTCCCATCGGGTCGATCACCAATGGTGTGCACGCGCCCACGTGGGCGTCGCCGCAGTGGTTGGAGTTGGGGCAGCAGCTCGTCGGTGCCGAGGCGTTCAACGATGCCAGCGGATGGGAGCGCATTCACGAGGTGGATCCCGGGCACATCTGGTGGATCCGGTCGCAGCTGCGAGAGCAGCTGATCCAGGATGTGCGGCGGCGGATACGCGCGTCGTGGTTGCAGCGGGGTGCTGCCGAGGCCGAATTGGGCTGGGTGGATAGTGCCTTCGACCCGGGTGTGTTGACCATCGGTTTCGCGCGTCGCGTCCCGACGTACAAGCGGCTCACCCTGATGCTGCGCGATCCAGAGCGGTTGCGTGAGCTGCTCCTCGACGAGAAGCAGCCGGTGCAGCTGATCGTGGCCGGCAAGTCGCATCCCGCCGACGATGGTGGCAAGGGACTCATCCAGCAGATCGTCAAATTCGCCGATCAGGCCGATGTGCGACACCGGATCACCTTCCTGCCCGATTACGACATGTCGATGGCTCGCTACCTGTACTTCGGCTGCGATGTGTGGCTGAACAATCCGCTGCGTCCGCTGGAGGCGTGTGGGACCTCCGGGATGAAGAGTGCGCTCAATGGCGGGCTTAACCTGTCGATTCGCGATGGCTGGTGGGACGAGTGGTACGACGGCGAAAACGGTTGGGAGATACCGACGGCCGACGGGGTCACCGATGACGCGCGACGCGACGACCTGGAGGCCGCGGCGCTGTACGAGCTGCTGGCGCAGAAGGTCGCGCCCAAGTTCTACGAACGTGATGAACACGGCACGCCGCAGCGCTGGGTAGAGATGGTTCGTCACACCCTGGAGAAGTTGGGCCCCAAGGTTTTGGCATCCAGAATGGTTCGCGATTACACGGTGGGCTACTACGCTCCCGCGGCAAAATCGCTGCGCGCCACCGTCGGTCCCGATTCTTCGTTTGCCCCGGCCAAGGAGCTGGCGCGCTATCGGGAGCGGGTGCAGCAGGTGTGGCCGTCGCTGGTCATCACCGACGTCGACAGTTCGGGACTGCCGGACACTCCGTTGCTGGGATCGCCATTGACGCTCACCGCGTCGGTTCAGCTGTCCGGACTGGCCCCGTCGGAGGTTGCGGTGCAGGCCGTGATCGGTCGAGTTGACCTGGACGACAAGCTCTCTGATTCGGAGATCGTCCCGATGACGCACACGGGCAGCCGCGATGGAGGAGTGGAGACGTTCTCCGCCACGACCACGTTGCCGGTCTCCGGATCTGTGGGCTACACGGTGCGGGTGCTTCCGCACCATCCGCTGTTGGCCGGCGATAGCGAGCTCGGCCTCTCGGTGCTGGCCGCCAGCGACCTGGAGCACTAGGAGCGATCAGCCGTAGCGCGTCAGGCAGCGGTCAGCCGATCCGGCCACCCCGTCACGGAAGGCATCGATCCGGGAGAAGCCGGCCGGGATGGTGGTTCCATTGACATCGCTGGCCACGACGCCGTTCGTCAGTAGCCCCGACACCGCTTCGTCAAGATCCCCGGCGGTGAGCACCATCGGGTTTGGTTCCTGGGTTGGCGTGCTGGGTTTGGCCATTGCCGCCGATGCGACACCCGTCAGGCAGGCGCTGCGCAGCGCGCTCTGGCCGTTGTCGAGCGGCAGGCCATGTTGTTTCTCTATCGCCAACGCATAACGGGAAATGACCACCGAGTAGGCGGTGAAGTCGCCGGTAATCCGCCCCTGATCGTGAGTGGGCCGGGCCAGAGCGGTTAGGCGCGGTAGATCGAGAGCCACCGTGTTGGAATCCGGGCAGTACACCGCGGCCGCGGATTGCCGGCGACGTCCGGGCTCGTCGCATGCGGCCCCCGACACCGACAGTCGCGGCGGCACTGCGTTTCCCGTGGGCGTGTACACCGCCCGGAGCACCGTCATCAGTGTGCGCAAGGTGTCTACGGTGACGGGCGTGTCTCCCGATTCGCCAGGTCGCAGGTTCTCCGGGAGCCCGCCGCGACGCTTGGTGATCTCGGCCATGTCGATCCGGGTGCATTCGGCTGCGCCGTCAACGAATCCGCGCTGGAACGCCGAGACCCGCTCGAATGCGGATCCGTGCGCATCGAGGGCATCGCTTGCCTCGACAGGATCATCCCGGAAGGCGATGAGTGCCGCGATGACCGTGTTGAGACCTTCGCCGGTGCTCAGCGTGAAACGCGGCGAGCTGCCCTGCGCCACCCACCGCAGATATGTTCCGGCAAGGCAATCAGCCATCTGCTCGCCGACCAGGGTCTGTGTCCGAGGGTCAACCATCTCCGACTGGTGCGCGACGGCATGCCCGTACTCGTGGGCCAGTGTCATGGGTACCGCCATGGGGCCGAACATCCGCACCAGCCTGGGCAATAGCGCGCCGCGATCCCATCCAAGACTGTTCTGTTTGATGCAGTACCCGGCATTGTCGAAGCCGATCGTCGGGTTGTTACAGAAGTCCGTTACACCGGGGCTCTCGCTATTCCAGGACATCAATGATTCGACCGGATGAAACTTGGCCCAGAAGGTCTTGGGATAGGCCTCCTGCCAGAAGTCCTCGATGTCGGCGACCGCGCTTACCGCCAGCCGGTCCATCTCGCCGTCGTCGGTGCCGCGGACCGCCCTGTCGGCCGGTTTGGGATTCGGGCGTAACCCGGACGGGCCGTCGACGGTGGGGAGCCCGGCGACTTGGTAAGCATTGCCGAGCTGCGAAACTGGTTCGCCGTCAACGGTATTGGCACAGGCTGATAGCACGAGAAGTAACGCGGCACAGCAGGCCAGGATCCCCGTCGGGGTGCGGAACCACCTGACCGGAAGCGACATGGCCATCTCTCTGTCGGGGCTATCCCTGTGTGCGGGAGCCCTCTCCAGCATAAGTCGCGTTGTGCTTGGTCGTGAGCCGTTGCAGCGCCGCGGTCACCACCGACAAATCATGCGTCGACCAGAATGGTGGCAGCGAAGCCCGGAGAAATCCGCCGTAACCCGCCGTCGCCATCCGTGAATCAAGCACCGCGACAACGCCTCTGTCCTGTGCACTGCGCAACAGTCGGCCGGTTCCCTGTGCCAGCAGCAGCGCCGCCTGGGTACCCGCCACCGCCATGAACCCATTGCCGCCGCGCGCGCTGATCGCTCGTTGCCGCGCCGCCCGGAGCGGATCGTCGGGGCGGGGGAATGGGATGCGGTCGATGAGAACGAGCGACAACGAGGGGCCGGGTACGTCGACGCCCTGCCACAGCGACAAGGTGCCGAACAATGAGGTTTCGGGCGCTGCGCTGAATTGTTCGACCAGAACCGATGTCGCGTCGTCACCCTGGCACAGCACTGGGGTATCGAGCCTGGTGCGCATCTCTTCGGACGCTTCTTTGGCGGCGCGCATCGAGGAGAACAGTCCCAGCGTGCGTCCTCCCGCCGCGCGGACCAGAGTCTCGATCTCATCAAGTGTCGCCGCACCGACGCCGTCGCGTCCCGGGGCGGGAAGGTGTCGCGCGAGGTAAAGAATGGCGGACTTCTCATGCTGAAAGGGGGATCCGACATCGATGCCATGCCAGGTGGTCTTGGCCTCGGCGCCGGAGTCTGTGCTGGGTTCACGGGCGGGCAGACCCCAAGAGGCGGCCATGGTGTCGAACTTCCCCCCGAGAGCCAAGGTGGCCGAGGTGAGGATGACGGTGCGTTGTCCGAAGAGTCGGGTGCGCAGCAGCCCTGCCACCGACAGCGGGGCGACCCGCAGCACTGGGCGTACCGAGCCCCGGTTGTCCTCGTGATCGAGCCAGACCACGTTGTGGCGTGCCGTGATGTCCGGTTCGCCCCAGCAGGCTAGTGCTAAGGAAGCGGCATCGACGATATCGCCCAGTGCGGCAACCGCTTCCGTACGCGCCGCGGCGGTGCCGGGGTCGGTGGACTGGCCGGTGGGGATCTCGGTGCGCGCCGCGGCCGCGGCGTCGCGCAGTGCGGTCAGATAGGTGACGGTTTCCTCGTCCGCGCGGTCGATGGTGCCGGGCCTGCTGTCGTGGATCAGTGAGGAGAACGTTGCCGAGCTGGCTTCGAACCGGCTCGCCGTCTCGGGTGATACCAGTCGGCCGATGCGCCGGATGGTGACGGTGAGGCCGACTGCCGAGAGTTCTTGGGTGGCAACGCTTGTTACCCGGTCAACGAGGTCGTGCGCCTCGTCGACGATCACCGCGTCATGTTCGGGCAGGATGTTTATGTCGGCGATGGCGTCGATGGCCAGCAGCGCGTGATTGGTGACCACCACATCGGACTGTCCCGCGTCGAGCCGGGCCAGCTCGGCAAAGCATTCGGTGCCGAACGGGCACCGGGTAGCGCCGAGGCATTCGCGTGCCGACACACTGACCTGCGACCAGGAACGATCGGGCACGCCGGGCTTGAGCTCGTCGCGATCCCCGGTCTTGGTGGTATCCGCCCAGTCATTGAGCCGCTGTACATCGCGCCCGAGTGCGCTGGCCGCGAAGGGCTCGAACAGCGTGTCTGGAGCTTCCTGGTCGGAGGCGGCTCCGTTGTGCAATTTGTTGAGGCACAGGTAATTTCCCCGGCCTTTGAGGATTGCGAACGTCGGCTTGCGGGACAGTGAGGGTGTCAACGCTTCCGCTAATCGGGGCAGATCGCGATCCACGAGCTGACGTTGTAGCGCGATGGTGGCCGTTGAAACCACGACCGGGGATGACTCCTCGATGGCGTGGGCAAGGGCAGGCACCAGGTAGGCCAGGGACTTCCCGGTGCCGGTGCCGGCCTGGACCACCAGGTGCTCGCCGCTGTGTAGGGAGTGTTCGACGGCGGTGGCCATCGTGAGCTGTCCGGTACGTTCAGTTCCGCCGAGCGCTGTGACGGCGGTGGCGAGCAGACCCGTGGATATGGTTGCGCCGCCCGTTTTCTCGTTCAGCGGATCACCTCGACGCCGGCGCCCCGGAGCTCATCCAGGGCACGATTCACCGATTTTTCCTCAATGCCAACGGAATACTCGGTGAGCACACGGACATGCAGCCCCTCACGAGCCCCGTCGCGGGCGGTGGCGGCCACGCAGTATTCGGTGGCGATGCCCACCACGTCGATGCTGTCCAGATCTCGGGTCCGCAGCCAGGACGCCAGTGCCGTGCCATCGGTGCCGACGCCCTCGAAGCCCGAATATGCGGCGGAATAGCTGCCTTTGGAGAACACCGCGTCCACGGGGCTGAGATCAAGGTCCGGATGGAAGTCGGCGCCGGGTGTGCCGACCCGGCAGTGTGGCGGCCAGCTTGTCGCGAAGTCTGGCGTCTCGGAGAAATGATCGCCGGGATCGATGTGAAAGTCGCGAGTCGCGACCACCGCGTCGTATGTACCGGATGTCGTGAGGTTGTTGATCGTCCGGGCGATCGCGGCACCACCGGGCACGGGCAACGAGCCTCCTTCGCAGAAGTCATTCTGCACGTCGACGACGATAAGTGCCCTGCCCATGGATCGACGGTACCCGGCCCGGGCTTAGTCGAAGATCGCCGACACCTGGCGGCCCATGCATGAAATGTAGTCGATGAGCTCGTCGCGGCTGATGCCCAGATCCCCGCGCAGATAGTCGATGATGGCGCCCGAGGCCGCACCGACAAGCGATACCGACAGAAATCGGCGGCGTCCCGGGTCGCCGACGTCCACCAGTGCCTTTTCCGCGAGTGAGGCGAACGCCATCGAACCTGCGAATCCGACGCTGCCGAGTGTCGGCTCGGTGAATGGGGCCAGCATCATGATGCGGCCGTATTCCGGGTTGTCCACGGTCGCCCCGATGAAGGTCTCCACCGCGCGGGTTTCCAAATCGTCGCCATCGGCGGCGAATTCGGTGACGACACGCATCACGGATTCGAGGACGTCTTGGTACACCGCACGCACGAAGTCGTCTCGATCACCGAACTCCTCGTAGAAGTTGCGTTCCGAGACACCGGAAGACCTGCATACGGTGCGGATGGTCAGCGCGGGTCCGTCGACGGCGCCGAGCGCCGCGATGCCCGCATCGAGCAGTGCGCGTCGACGCGTCGCCCGACGCTCCTCGGGAGTGGTTCCCGCCCATTGCCTTCTGGCTGCCATGTGTCCTCCGGGCAAGAATTATCCCACCAGCCGGGTGGTAATCGCAGGATCCCCGTGAGAAAGGCCCAGCCCCTCCCACGGCAGGCTCAGTAATCCCGCGTGTACACGGCCCCTGGCGTCTTCGAGTGAGTCGGTGGTGATGGGAGTGCCGCCGCGCACCAGTGGTGCGGTGAGCGTCCGGTGTGGCTCGTTCAGTGCCGGCCGGCCGGCGGCCGCCAGATACACCACTTCCTCGGTGATGGTGCCTGTCGGCTTGGCGGCGCGCAGGGCGCATTTGTGGCCGCCGTGGGATTCCTTATGGCTGCTGCGTTTTGCCACCGGGATGCCGTCGATCTCGACGAGCTTGTAGACCATGCCTGCCGTCGGGAATCCCGAGCCGGTCACCACCGAGGTACCCACCCCGTAGATGTCGACGGGCTCGGCGCGCAGTGCCGCGATGGAGTACTCGTCGAGGTCCCCGGAAACGACAATGCGGGTTCGGTGCGCACCCAGCGCGTCGAGTTGTGCTCGAACCTGCCGGGCCAGCATGCCCAGATCGCCGGAATCGATGCGGACGGCCCCGAGCTCGGGACCTGCGACGGCGATCGCGTTGTCGACCCCGTTGGTGATGTCGTAGGTGTCCACCAGCAGGGTGGTGGAGCACCCCAGCGCTTCCACCTGTGCACGAAACGCCTCGCGTTCGGCCTCGCTGGGGCTCATCCCGTCCTTGGCGTGGAGCAGAGTGAATGCATGTGCGGCCGTGCCGCGGGCGGGCACGCCGTAACGGCGCTGTGCCTCCAAATTGGACGTCGATTCGAACCCCGCGAGATAGGCCGCTCGGGCGCAGGCCACGGCGGCCAGCTCGTGCGTGCGCCGCGAACCCATCTCGATGAGCGGACGGCCTCCGGCTGCCGACACCATTCGGGCTGCGGCAGAGGCGACGGCACTGTCATGGTTCAGGATCGACAGCGCCAGGGTTTCGAGGATGACGCATTCAGCGAAGGTTCCCCGCACGGTCAGTACCGGGGATCCCGGGAAGTAGAGCTCGCCTTCCGGGTAGCCGTCGATGTCACCACCGAATTGGTACTCAGCGAGGTACTGGAGTGCGTCCTTGTCCAAAAAATCGGACAACGATTCCAATTCGTCGGGTCCGAATCGGAACGCCGCAAGCGCTTCGAGTAATCGGGCGGTACCGGCGACCACGCCGTACCGACGGCCGTCCGGCAACCTTCTGGCGAACACTTCGAAGGTGGCTTGACGTCCCGCGGTGCCGTCGCGCAGTGCCGCGGCGAGCATGGTGAGCTCGTACTTGTCGGTGAGCAATGACGTGCACTGGTGCGTCATGTGCGCCACGTTAGCGGGATACCTGGGTGCGTGACCGGCTCCGACAGGCTCCGGGGGACGGCGGAACTCCGAACTTCATGCTGACAGAGTTGGAGGTCCCGGTATTCTGGGGCCATGGGTGCGCCGGCGCGAGCCTTGCCAGGGACTACTGCGGAGAGGTCTGTCGAACATGTCGACCAGACCCAGTCGCCGTGGGTCACCATAGTCTGGGACGACCCGGTGAACCTGATGAACTATGTCGCCTATGTGTTCCAGCAGCTGTTCGGCTACAGCGAGAGCGAGGCCACCAACCTGATGCTGCAGGTTCACCATGAGGGTAAGGCTGTGGTGTCGTGCGGGGCTCGCGAGTCGATGGAGATCGATGTCAGCAAGCTGCACGCCGCCGGTCTGTGGGCCACTTTGCAGCAGGATCGCTGAGCCGCTGATCCGTGCGAAAGTGGAAGCGCGTCAACGCGCCAGATGGGACTCGGCTGCGTTCGGAGATGGAGCCGCACGAGGCAGCACTCGTACAGTCGATGGTCACATCGATGTTGGCGATGCTGGACGAGCGCGAATCATCCGCGCCCAGTGATGAATTGGCGCAGCTGACCGGTATTCGTACGGGAAACTCCGAGGCCCCCACCGATGTCACTCTGGGTCGGCTGCTCCCGGACTTTCACCGTCCCGACCAGGACGGGACGAGCAGCATCGAGGCGGTCAGCGGACTCAACAGCGCGCTACGCAGCCTGTATGAGCCGGATATCATCGACGCCAAACGCGAGGCGGGACAACGGTTATTGCGCACGCTTCCTCCTGAGGGGGGACGGTTCGAGCTGTCGGAGGACGACGCGCGCGCATGGCTGACCGCGCTGAATGACGTGCGATTGGCGCTGGGGGCGATGCTCGGGATCGACAGAGACGGTCCGCAGGAGCTGCCCGCCGACGATCCGATGGCCGGGCATATGGACATTTATCACTGGCTGACCGTGATGCAGGAGTTGTTGGTGTTGGCGTTGATGGGGAAATCGGCGGTATGAGCCAGTTCTCGGGGGCGATCACCGACGTTCCGGGAATACTCGTGGGACACCATCAGCGGCTGGATGCCGATGCCGCTCTCGGAGCGGGCTGGGCCACCGGTACCACCGTGGTGTTGGCGCCACCGGGGACCACCGGCGCGGTCGATGTGCGCGGTGGGGCGCCGGGAACGCGTGAATCCGATCTGCTTGATCCGGCCAATACGGTCTCGATGGTCGACGCCATTGTGCTTTCCGGAGGAAGCGCCTACGGATTAGCCGCCGCAGACGGAGTGATGCGCTGGCTGGAGGAGCGCGGCAGGGGAGTGGCGCTGCCGGGCGGCACTGTGCCCATCGTCCCCGGTGCGGTCATCTTCGATCTGCCGGTGGGTGCCTGGAAGAATCGGCCCGACGCCGAATTCGGATACCGCGCCGCAGAAGATGCCAACGATGCCCCGGATTGGGGAGCGGTGGGCGCCGGGGTCGGAGCCCGGGCCGGAACCCTCAAGGGTGGCGTCGGCTCCGCGAGTGCGAATCTGGGCAATGGGATTGTGGTGGGAGCCGTGATTGTCGCCAACCCTGTTGGGCTGGTTATTAATCCGTCGACAGGGCTGCCCTGGGACCCTGCGTGTGCACCGGAGCTGGGCGCGCCCCCGGCCGGCCAGATTGCAGCACTGGCCGCGTTGCCCGACAAATCGGTCTCGTTGAACACCACGATCGGCGTGGTGGCGACCAACGCCCCGCTGACCAAGGCGCAATGCCGTCGGGTGGCAATCGCTGCCCATGACGGGTTGGCGCGGGCGATCAGGCCCGCGCACACCCCGATGGACGGGGACACGTTGTACGTGCTTGCCACCGGAACTGGCGAGGGCGATGCCGAGGCGGCGATAGCTCTGACCGTCTCGGTGGGGATCGCCGCCGCCGACTGTGTCGAGCTGGCCGTGGTGCGCGCGGTGGTGGGCGCCGCGGCCGTTGCCGGAATACCCGCATATCGTGACGTGTTGCCAGGAGCGTTTTCGTAGTGTTCCGCCGCGGCGCCAGAGGGAAGGGAAGGACTGTTGGTACTTCGTATTCGTGCTGACCTGGTCGACGCCATGGTGAAGCATGCCCGCGCCGACCACCCCGATGAGGCCTGCGGCGTGCTGGCGGGCCCGGAGGGGTCCGATCGTCCCGAGCGGCATGTGGCCATGATCAACGCCGAGCGGTCTCCGACTTTTTATCGCTTTGATTCCGGTGAGCAGCTTCGCGTTTGGCGCGGAATGGATGACGCCGACGAAGTTCCGGTGGTTGTCTATCACTCCCACACCGCGACCGAGGCCTACCCCAGCCGTACCGATATCAACTTGGCCGCGGAGCCTGATGCCCACTACGTCTTGGTGTCCACTCGCGATCCGGAGCAGCATGAGCTGCGCAGTTACCGGATTGTCGACGGGGTGGTCACCGAAGAGGACATCGCCATCGTCGAGCAGTACTAATACTAGAGAAAAGGAATGTCCACAGTGTCGATTGAAGTATCGATTCCCACTATTCTGCGTACTCACACCGGTGGCGAGAAGCGCGTCACTGCAACGGGTTCCACCTTGCAGGCGGTGATCGCGGACCTGGAGTCCAACTATTCCGGGATCTCCGACCGGCTCGTCGACGACGGTAAGTTGCACCGCTTCGTCAACATCTACGTCAACGACGAGGACGTGCGGTTCTCGGGTGGGCTGGACACCGTGATCGC
This sequence comes from Mycobacterium sp. D16R18, assembly GCA_002013775.1. GTDB lineage: Bacteria > Actinomycetota > Actinomycetes > Mycobacteriales > Mycobacteriaceae > Mycobacterium. The sequence continues at coordinate 322,390 of MAFD01000001.1, read as the reverse complement.
CGAGGGCGATTCGGTCACCATCCTGCCCGCCGTGGCCGGTGGCTAGCGGCGCATGACCCGATACGACTCGCTGCTGCAGGCCCTCGGGAACACGCCGTTGGTCGGGTTGCGGAGGCTGTCCCCGGCCTGGGACGGCGATCCGCACGTGCGATTGTGGGCCAAGCTGGAAGACCGCAATCCGACCGGATCCATCAAGGATCGGCCCGCGCTGCGCATGATCGAACAAGCCGAGCAAGACGGGCTGCTGGAACCGGGAGCCACGATTCTCGAGCCCACCAGCGGCAATACCGGGATCTCGATGGCGATGGCTGCGCAGCTCAAGGGCTACAAGATGATCTGCGTGATGCCGGAGAACACATCCATCGAGCGGCGTCAGCTGCTTGAGCTCTACGGCGCTCGCATCATCTATTCCGCGGCCGAGGGCGGCTCCAACACCGCCGTCGCCACCGCCAAAGAACTTGCCGCGCAGAACCCTTCGTGGGTGATGCTGTACCAGTACGGCAACCCGGCAAATGCGGCCGCGCACTATCACGGCACCGGCCCGGAGATTCTGGCCGATCTGCCCGAGATCACTCACTTCGTCGCCGGATTGGGTACCACCGGCACCCTGATGGGCACGGGACGGTTCCTGCGCGAGAAGGTGCCGGGGGTACAGATCGTCGCCGCCGAACCGCGGTACGGCGAGGGTGTCTACGCGCTGCGCAACATCGATGAGGGATTCGTGCCCGAGTTGTACGACCCCGAGGTGCTCACCACCCGCTTTTCTGTCGGGTCGTTCGATGCGGTGCGCCGGACCCGTGAGTTGGTTCAAGTCGAAGGCATCTTCGCGGGCATTTCGACGGGTGCCATTCTGCACGCGGCACTCGGCATGGCCGCCAAGGCGGCCAAGGCCGGCGAGCGGGCGGACATCGCTTTCGTGGTGGCCGATGCGGGTTGGAAGTATCTGTCGACCGGCGCGTACGCCGGTACCGTGGATGACGCAGAGGACGCATTGGAAGGGCAGTTGTGGGCATGACGGGATATCAGGGTGGCCCCGAGGGGTTCCATCCAACCCGTCCCGAGCGGTCCGGACGTCCGCAGTGGGTCACCGGCGGGATCCTGGTGGTCTCGTTCGTCGCGCTGCTCTATGTCGTCGAGGGCATCGATTCGGTCACCGGACACCGTCTCGACGAGAACGGCATTCGTCCACTGGAGGCCGACGGGCTTGACGGCATCTTGTTCGCCCCACTGCTGCACGCCAACTGGGGGCATCTGGTTGCCAACACGGTGCCCGCGCTCGTACTGGGTTTCCTGGCGGCGGCCGCAGGCCTCGGACGCTTTCTCCTGGCAACCGCGATCATCTGGGTTCTCGGCGGAATCGGCACGTGGCTCATCGGCAACCTCGGCTCGCCGTACGAGACCAACCACATCGGGGCGTCGGGCCTCATCTTCGGCTGGCTTACCTATGTGATCGTCAGGGGGTTCTTCAACCGGAGCGTGGGTCAGATCCTCATCGGCGTCGTGGTGATCGTTCTCTACGGCGGTGTGTTGTGGGGTGTGCTGCCCGGACAGTTCGGGGTGTCCTGGCAGGGTCACCTGAGTGGGGCCATCGCCGGTGTGCTCGCGGCCTATTGGCTCTCCGGTAAGGAACGCAAGGCGAAGGCCTCATCGCCACCGAAGCTGACGACGTGACGGGGCCGAGCGCACCCATCGGGATATTCGATTCCGGCGTCGGCGGATTGACCGTGGCGCGGGCCATCATCGATCAGCTGCCCGACGAGGACATCATCTATGTCGGCGACACCGGCAATGGGCCGTACGGTCCGCTGACCATTCCGGAGATCCGCAGGCACGCGCTCGCCATCGGCGACGACCTCGTCGGGCGCGGGGTGAAAGCCCTGGTGATCGCCTGTAATACGGCATCGGCGGCATGTCTGCGCGACGCCCGCGAGCGCTACGCTCCGGTGCCGGTTATCGAGGTGGTACTGCCTGCCGTGCGGCGAGCGGTGCACACCACGCACAACAACAAGATCGGCGTCATCGGCACGGCGGCGACCATCGCGTCGGGCGCGTACCAGGACGCGTTCGCGGCCGCGCGCGACACCGAGATCACGGCCGTGGCGTGTCCGCGGTTCGTCGATTTCGTGGAGCGTGGCATCACCAGTGGGCGGCAGGTACTACAGCTGGCGGAGGGCTATCTGGAGCCGCTGCAGCGGGCTCAGGTCGACACCGTGGTGCTGGGCTGCACGCACTATCCGTTGCTGTCCGGGCTGATCCAGCTCGCCATGGGCGAGGACGTCACGTTGGTGTCGAGTGCCGAGGAAACTGCCAAGGACCTGCTGCGGGTGCTTTCGGAGAGGGATCTGCTTCGTCCACATCCGGATAACCCGAGTGCGTCGAGTCCGAACCGCATTTTCGAGGCAACCGGCGATCCCGATGCGTTCCGTACCCTGGCGGCCCGATTCCTCGGCCCGGCTGTGACGACAGTGCAAACTCGAGCTAGCGGTGTTACGGGTTACACCGAAATTGCAACACCTCTCTAACCCTCTGCCGAGACGCTTGCCAGGCGTGGCAAGCTAGGGGCTGTGCGAGTCACCGTGCTCGGCTGCTCAGGCAGTGTCACCGGACCGGATTCACCGGCGTCTGGTTACCTCTTGACGGCACCGGATGCGCCACCGTTGGTCATCGACTTCGGTGGCGGTGTCTTGGGCTCTCTGCAACGTTTCGCCGATCCCGGATCCGTGTCCGTACTGCTGTCGCACCTGCATGCCGACCACTGCCTCGACCTGCCCGGTCTGTTCGTGTGGCGCCGCTATCACCCGAATCCGCCCAAGGGCAAGGCGATCATGTACGGGCCCGCCGACACCCTGGTGCGCGTAGGCGCGGCCTCCGCCGAGATCGGGGGCGAGGTCGACGATTTCACCGACATCTTCGACTTGTATGCGTGGAGCGAGGGTGTCCCCGTCGAATTCGGGTCGCTCACCGTGACACCCACGAGGGTGGCGCACCCGCCGGAGTCCTACGGGCTGCGGATCGAGGATACGTCGGGCGCCGTCCTGGCCTACAGCGGAGACACCGGCATCTGTGATGCCGTGGTCGAGCTGGCTCGCGATGCCGACGTGTTCCTGTGCGAGGCGTCGTGGACGCATATGCCGGGGCACCGTCCGCCGGACCTTCACCTGTCGGGGACCGAAGCGGGTCAGATCGCGGCCCGAGCGGGTGTGAAGGAACTGCTGCTGACCCACATCCCACCGTGGACCTCGCGCGAGGATGTCATCGCGGAGGCCAAGTCGGCGTTCGACGGGCCGGTGCGGGCCGTGGTCGCCGGGGAGAGCATCGACCTGTAGCTCTGCCACTCACACTCGGCACTAAGGCGGAGACGATAAGGTCGAGGGCGTGTCCAGACGAGAAGACGGCAGACAAGACGACGAGTTGCGCCCGGTAACCATCACGCGGGGATTCACTGCCCACCCGGCGGGTTCGGTACTTATCGAGTTCGGCCAGACGCGGGTGATGTGCACCGCCAGTGCCACCGAGGGCGTTCCGCGCTGGCGCAAGGGTTCTGGACTTGGTTGGCTGACAGCCGAATACGCGATGCTGCCGGCCTCTACGCACACCCGCAGCGATCGTGAATCGGTCAAGGGGCGCGTGGGTGGTCGTACCCAGGAGATCAGTCGCTTGATCGGGCGGTCGCTGCGCGCGTGTATCGATTTGTCGGCATTGGGGGAGAACACCATTGCCATCGACTGCGATGTTTTGCAGGCCGACGGCGGAACCCGTACCGCGGCGATTACCGGCGCCTATGTGGCGCTGGCCGACGCGGTGACCTACCTGGCCGCGCATGGCAAGCTCGCCGATGAGGAGCCACTGTCCTGCGCGATCGCCGCCGTGAGCGTCGGCGTGGTTGACGGCCGGGTGCGCGTAGACCTTCCATACGAAGAGGATTCGCGCGCCGAGGTTGACATGAACGTGGTGGCCACCGACACCGGTACTTTGGTGGAGGTGCAGGGCACCGGCGAGGGTGCCACCTTCCCGCGCACAACGCTGGACAAGCTGCTCGACGCCGCGGTGGGAGCTGCCGAGCAGCTGTTCGTTCTGCAGAAGGAAGCACTGGCCTTGCCGTACCCGGGTGTACTGCCCGACGCGCCGCAGAAGAAGGCATTCGGTTCGAAGTAGGCGGGGGGCCATGAAAATACTTGTCGCAAGCCGTAACCCAAAAAAGCTGGCGGAATTACATCGGGTTCTCGAGTCATCCGGCGTTACCGGGGTCGAGCTGGTTTCGCTTGCCGATGTGCCCGAGTACGAGGAAGTGCCCGAAACGGGTGCCAGCTTTGAGGACAACGCGCTGATCAAAGCGCGCGAGGGCGCACGACAGACCGGATTGGCCTGCGTCGCCGATGATTCCGGGATTGCGGTGGACGCGCTGAACTGGATGCCCGGCGTGCTGTCCGCGCGCTGGAGTGGGCGGCACGGAGATGACGCGGCCAACACTGCGCTGCTGCTCGCGCAGCTTTCCGAGGTTCCCGACGAGCGTCGCGGCGCGGCGTTCGTCTCAGCGTGTGCGCTGGTGACTCCGGAGGGCGAAGAGGTTGTCGTGGAGGGGCGCTGGAAGGGCTCCGTCGCGCGGGAACCCTCGGGGCAGAACGGCTTCGGCTACGACCCGATCTTCATCCCGCGCGGAGGTCTGCGCACGGCAGCGGAAATGACACCCGAAGAGAAGGACGCGGTGTCACATCGCGGACGGGCTCTGGCGGCGTTGCTCCCGATGCTGCGCAACCTGGTGAACCTCGGCCGCACCGCGCCCTAGCCTCCCAGGAAGCAGTCCCCCGCGTGCGGGGGACTGCTCGCGAGGATTACGGCTGCAGGATGATCTTTCCGCGGGCGTGGCCCGTCTGGACGTACTCGTGGGCCTGGCGCGCTTCGGCCAACGGATAGGTGCGGTCGACGGTGACTTTCAGTTCGCCGTTGCCTGCCAGTCGAATCAGCTCGGGACGGGAGGCGAGCCGTATCTCGGTGCCCGCGTCGGCACCCGGGGCGCCGCCCAGCGCCTTGAAGCCATCGCTTGCGGCACGGCCGAATCCGGCAATCGTCGCGATGCGGTCTTTGTCGGCAACGAGTGCCAGTGAGACGTCGGCGGCCTCGTCGGTGCCAACGAGGTCGAGGGCCGCGTCGACGGATCCGATCGCGCTGACACGGTCTTGCAGACCGGGACCGTACTCGACGGGAATCGCGCCGTAGCCGCGCAGCTGGTCGTGGCGGCCAGCGCTCGCGGTGGCGATCACTGTTGCGCCTCGGGCCTTCGCGAGCTGAGTGGCAAGTAATCCCACGCCGCCCGCGGCACCGTGAATCAGGACGGTGTCGCCCTCGGTGACGTTGGTGGCTTCCAGGAGGTGGACCGCGGTCTGGCCGGTGAGGAGGAACCCGGCGGCTTCGGGAAAGGTCAGATTGGCCGGCTTCTTGAAAACCTCGTCCGCCGAGGCGATGATCTGGCCGGCATAGCCGCCGATCTGCCCGGCGGCGATGACGTCATCGCCAGGTTTGAGCCCGTCGACACCCGGGCCGACAGCGGCGACGGTTCCGGACACTTCGAGACCGAGGCGCATCGGGAGATTCCCGGGGTCGGTACCGAAGGCTCCCGAGTACAACTTCCAGTCAATCGGATTGACGCCGGCGGCCTTGACGTCGACGAGGACTTCGCCCTCGCCGGGACCGTCGATCGGCACCTCGCGGAGTTCGAGGACATCGGATGCGCCATATGCGGTGGCGACAACTGCGTGTGTGGTGGTCATACCGCTATCTAAGCCGCATCTTTATGTCAGTATTCCTGACATTGAAGATTTCTTTCGGCTAGACGCCGAACTGTTCCTTGACCTGCTTGGTGCGGTAATGCTCGACGATGAAGCCGAGCAGCGGGATGGTGCCCGCGAGCAGAGTGCCGGCAGTGCGCGGCCATGGCCAGCGCACCTTGATGGCCAGATCGGTGGTGAAGATCAGGTAGACGAAGTAGATCCATCCGTGCACAATCCCGATCCAGCTCGGCGGATGCGGAACGTGCTCAATGTATTTGAGCCACATTTCCCAGCAGAGCGCGATCAGCCAGACACCGGTCGTCCACGCCAGAATGCGATAGCGCCACAGCGCGCCGCGGATCTTCGCGACCGGAGTGGTGACTACAGGCGCGTCAGGCGTGGCTTCATGCTCGGTCACGGGGTGGGCTTCCTATCTTCTTCGGCCAGGGCGGCGAGGTAAGCGTTGTACTCGGTGAGTGTGCGGTCGGCGGGGTCCGGCTTCGCGGCGGCGGGGCGGTCGGGCAGCAGCCCCTCGGGTATTTCGGTCACTCGGTCAATGGGCGGCGGGGGCGGACCCTCGTCCTCGTACTGGACGAAACGCCGGTAGGCCCAGATCACGAATGCCGCGAACAGCGGCCATTGCAGCGCATAGCCAAGGTTCTGCCCGTCACCGGTCACCGACTCGAAGCGCTGAAACTGCCAGTAGGCCAGGCCCAGGAACGCGAGCGCACTGACGCCGACCAGCACGATCAGTGCCGGTCTCCGACGCCGTGTAGTGGACACCTTCTGACGGTACCGCGTGAGGTGGATGCAAATGCCAACGCCCCTGGTCAGCGCTTCGGCCCGATGAACTCGTCGAGACGTGCGGTGGCCGCCTTGCGGTAGATGGAGACGACGTACTTGGTCGATCGGGTCCAGGGGATGTCGAGATTGTCGAGTGCGGCGGTGAAGAGCCCGAGGATGTCCTCGGAGCGGTTGGTGAAGTGGTACCGGGTGCTGGCGACCCCGCGGTCGTTGGCGATCACCCGACAGCCGTCGCTGTGTATCAGGCCGCGAAGAAAGTCTTCGGTGGCCTGATCGACGAGAAGTTGCTGCCACGGTTCGAGGGCGATCTTGCGTGAATGCTTGCGGCCGGGGCCGTGCTGAGGGAAGAGACACGGCCAGTGTTTGGAAGAGAGTGATACGTCGACACAGTTGCCGATGCGGTCAACGATCGACGCGTGCTGGCCGGGCATGAGCGCGTCGATTGCTTTCCGGCACTCGGCGATGATGTCGGGATATTTTGTGTCGCACGTGACTCTGAGGCGCCATGTTCGGGGGGAACGTGAGATGTAGCCGTCGCCGAGATACATCCCTAAGACGTACGCGTACGGGCGGGCGAGGAGTGCACTGAAGTCGTGCCTGGTGCATTCGTCTGAGCGTCGCACCTGCTGCGGTGAGCGGCGCCACTGACACACAGTGCGGCGCGGGATTCCCGTCTGCCGCGATATCGCACAGTCGTTGAGGCCGGCGTCTATCAGGTGCCGGACTGATTCGTACTGCTGATGCGACCGTGTCACTGCGCCTCCCCAACTGCATTCCAACTTATGGGCTGCCACCGACAACGTCGGGAACGATCTGACCTGTAGGATTGCGCTGCCATGCGGGCGTGATGAAATTGGCAGACATGCTGGCTTTAGGTGCCAGTGCTCGAAAGAGCGTGTGGGTTCGAGTCCCTCCGCCCGCACCAAGGGTCTCGTTGGCGGCCCGATGCGCTCTCCGCACGCCCGTAGACTTGAAATCGTGGTTCGCGCTGACGGTTTGCTTGATATTGACGATTGCCTGGATGCCGACGGAAACGTCGCATTGCCACCCGGCACCACACTGATATCCCTTATCGAGCGCAACATCAGGAACGTTGGGGACACCGTCGCGTATCGGTATCTGGACTTCACCACGTCCGAGGACGGTGCCCGCATCGAGCTCACCTGGTCCCAGCTCGGGGTGCGCCTGAACGCGGTGGCCGCGACGCTGCAACGCCACATCGAGCGCGGCGATCGGGTCGCCATCCTGGCTCCGCAGGGTTTGGACTATGTGGTCGGATTCTTCTCGGCGATCAAGGCAGGCGCCATCGCGGTGCCGCTCTTCGCCCCCGAGCTACCCGGCCACGCCGAGCGTTTGGACACCGCGTTACGGGACTGCACGCCCACGGTCGTCCTCACCACAGCCGCGGTGCGCGAGGCCGTGCGGGAGTTCCTCGATGGCCTTACCGAGATCCCCACGCCGCGAATCCTGGTGATCGACGAGATTCCCGACGATGCGGGGGAGACCTTCGAGTACGTGCATCTCGTGGATGACGACGTCTCACATCTGCAGTACACCTCGGGTGCCACGCGTCCGCCGGTCGGAGTGGAAATCACCCATCGTGCCGTCGGCGTCAACCTGACGCAGATGATCCTGTCGATCGACCTGCTGGACCGAAACACGCACGGCTGCAGCTGGTTACCGTTGTACCACGATATGGGTCTGTCCATGATCGGCTTCCCGACTGTCTACGGTGGACACTCCACCCTCATGTCGCCGACGGCCTTCGTCCGTCGCCCGCAACGCTGGATCAAGGCGCTTTCCGATGGCTGCAAGGAAGGCCGCGTGATCACCGCCGCGCCGAACTTTGCGTACGAGTACACCGCGCAACGTGGTGTACCCAACGCCGGCGCGGACATCGACCTGGGCAACGTCGTGATGATCATCGGCTCCGAGCCGGTGCGTATCGACGCCATCCGTACGTTCGAAAAAGCCTTCGCGCCCTTTGGATTACCGGCGACCGCGTTCAAGCCTTCGTACGGTATCGCCGAGGCAGTCCTGTTCATCTCGAATATCGCTCCGGATGCCGAACCCTCCGTCATCTATCTCGACCGCGAGCAACTCGCCGAGGGCCTGGCGGTGCCAACCACCCCCGATGCGCCCCATGCCACCATCCACGTGTCCTGTGGCCAACTTGCCCGCAGTCTCGCGGGTGTCGTCGTCGACCCGGCGACCAGCAACGAGCTCCCGGATGGTCATATCGGCGAAATCTGGTTGCGGGGCAACAATGTTGGGCGTGGATATTGGGGCCGCCCAGAGGATACGGCCAGCACATTCCACGCCCGACTCGGCGAGACGCTGGCGAAAAGCCATGCCGATAAGGCCAATGCGGGCGGAGACTGGCTGCGCACCGGTGATTTGGGCTTCTACCTCGACGGTGAGTTGTATGTCACCGGCCGCATGGCCGACCACCTCATCGTGGATGGACGCGGCCACTATCCGCAGGACATCGAGGCCACCGTCGCGGACGCCTCTCCGATTGTCCGCCGCGGCTACGTCACCGCGTTCACCGTCGATGACGGTCTGGTCATCGTCGCCGAGCGGGCCTCGCGTACCGCCAAGGCCGACCCGCAGGAAGCCATCGAAGCGATCCGTACGGCGGCGCGCACCCAGCACGGCGTGGAGCTCTCCGACGTGCGATTGCTCCCGGCGGGCGCCATCCCTCGGACCACCAGCGGAAAGCTGGCGCGATGGGCCTGTCGTCGCCAGTACGTGGACGGCGCGCTGGGTATTCACGGAGATCTCAGCTAACTCATTTGCCTCATTTGTCCCACGTCAGCGAGCCCATTCGCCACGCCCCCGTCGGCCCGGTAGGTTTTCCGGGCCAGCGGCTATGACGGCCGTGCTGGCCGGGGAACAAGCGCTAGCGATGTGATGGAGGTGTGCGATGAATGACCTGACGATTGATGAGCTGTTCGCGCACAACGACGACGTGCAGAAATCCCGTGCGGTCAGGCTGCTGGCTGCCAAGAATCTGGCGCCGTACATCACGCTCATGGAGCGTCACCTGGACCGCAGTGCGAAGGTTTCCGAGCCGCAGCTGGTGGCCAAGCTGGACCGGGACGTGGGTGCGGTCGGACTGGGGGAACAGTCAGGACTTGCCCTCATCAAGAGCTGGGCCAGTGACGGCTGGTTGCACCGCGCGTCGGATGGCGCTGGTCCCGACGCCGAGAACGTCTGCTCGCTGACCGAGGATGCCCGCAGCGCGCTGGCCTTCGTCCGCCGCCTGCGCCGCGCCGACAGCGTTGCCACCGGTGGATCCATCGCAGGGATCGCCGCGGGCCTCAAGCGGGTCGCGACTCAACTGGATGGCGACCCATCGCGCCTGCGCGCCGAGATCGAAGCCCAGATCGCCGAGCTGCAGACCCAGTTGCACGCCATCGATGACGGATACCGGCCCGAACCGGACATCGTCGATCTTGAGGACGAGACCCGGGCCATCGCCTACCAGATGGAACAGGTGATCACCGACATCGTCCGTTACGGCAGCATGCAGAACGAGATCACCGCCGGACTCATCGATGCCGCGGAGGACTCCGACTCCGGGTTCCGGGACCGCGCACGACGGATGTTCGCCGACTATGACGCACTCTTCGACTCCCGTGAGCGGGCCTCCTACGCAGCCTTCACGCGCACCATCCAAGATCCAGATCAGCGCGCCGCCCTGCGCGGCGATATCGCTTGTGTGGCTGAGAGATTGCCCGAGCTCGACCCGGGGCTGCGTGACGTCATGAAGAACTTCTTCAAGCTGGTGTCGCAGCAGGTCGCGGAGGTCTCGCGCATCGAACAGCGCTGCGCGCAGCGCATCCGGCGCTTCTTCGCCGCCGGCACCACGGAGCAGGCGCGTGGCCGTGCGCGGCAGCTCAACGACGCGCTGGCCGCCGGGCACGCCCTGCTCAAGGTGTCCACCGCGGACTCGTTGATTGACGCCGAACTACCGATCGGCCGTTCGGCTGCGGCGGCCATCGGCGCTCTGTCGTTCACCATCAAGGACACCGCGCCGCCGGTGCTGGCGCAGGACGCCCCGTCGGGGCCGCTCGATTTGAGCGGGTTCTCGGCGCTGGCCACCCAGGTGGATATGGCCTCGCTGGCCGAAACCGTGAACGGTGCCGTCGCCAAGGGGCCAGTGTCGTTGCCCGACATGATCTCTCACGTCGAAGCGCCATATCTGGGTGATGTCATCGTGTTGTGGTCGCTTGCCCTCAAGCAGGACAGCACTACGGACCGCGAATCGGTAAGAGTGAAGTTCCGGTCCCTCGACGGGCAGGACCGGGTGATGGAGGTACCGCAGTTGATGTTCCGTGAACCAGTGCTGGCGAGTGTCGAGGAAGAAATATGAGCGCCGTGACCACAGGTTCCCCCTTGGGAAACATCAACTTCGATGACCTCCCCGGTGTCGAGCCCGACGCCTCGGCGCCAAGAATCGTCAAAGGACCGCGGTTCGACGGCGATACCAGCGAGCTGCCGGACAAGGCGTGCTGGGCGCTGCAGAACCTGGTGGCTCGGCGTTATCTGAGCAAGGACGGCCAGCCCGATCTGTGGGCATCGATGATCGAGCACCGCAAGGTACTGGCCTCGCGCCTGTCCGAGTTGGACCTACGGCTGCGGGTTTTCGACGATCTTGAGGTCGCGTACGCCGAGCCGGCTCCGCTGGAGAATCCCAGCGCGTACGGCGCCCGGGTGTTGCGCCGGGAACCCCTGGGCACTTACGCGTCGATCGTTGCGCTGCACCTGGCGAAGATCGCACGGACCGCGCACGACGAGCATGTCCTGGTGAGCCGCGACGATATCCACGAGCTCTTCGCCAACGTCAGCCACGACATAGACCGCGATGAAGCGATGCTGCGCGATCGTGTCGACGAGGCCATCAAGCGACTCTCCAAGGCCGAGATCCTGCAACGCACCCGCGATGACGAGCACAGCTACACCATCAGCCCCGTCATCAATGCGCTGATGTCCGCGCAGATGATCGAGGCGTTGCAACGTCAGTACGAGCAGCTGCAGCGGGGCGGTACTGCCCCGGAAGACTCCACCGACGAAGAAGATGGCGATACCGATGACGATGAATGACGACCTGAATGGCAGGCCGGGTGGAGCAGCCACCCAGCAGTTCTGGCTGTCCCGGCTGCAGGTCATCAACTGGGGTGTCTTCGACGGGTACCACAGCATTGAGTTCAGCCGCCGCGGCACGCTGATCACCGGATCCTCCGGTAGCGGTAAATCCTCTCTGCTGGACGCGATCTCGCTGGCTTTTCTGTCGTCTAACCGCCGTAACTTCAACGCATCCAGTGACACCACCGCCGCGGGCTCCAATATGGGCAAGCGCACCGTCGACAAGTACGTGCGCGGTCTGTGGGGTGAGCTGAAGAACCCGGGTGAGCGGCCCAAGCAGATGTTCCTGCGCGGCAAGGGCGGGGCGTGGTCGGCGATCGCGGTCACGTATGCGGGCACCGACGGCCGGGTAATCACCGGTCTGGTACTCAAATGGCTTGCTCCGGGCTCAGATTCGGACTCCTCGAGTCGCTACTACCTGATTGACGCCGACGCCGACATTCGAGACCTGTGCAATGCCTGGGCGAGTAGGGGATATTCGGCCGCGGTCTTCGAGGGTGCGGGCTGGCGGGGCCACAAGAGTGAGCGCTGGTATCTGGAACAGCTCTATGCCGCCGTCGGTATTCAGGGCTCGTCGGCGGCGCAGCAGCTGCTGGGTAAGGCCAAGTCGCTCAAGAGCGTTGGCGGCCTGGAACAGTTCGTGCGCGAATACATGCTCGACGAGCCGGAGTCCATGGCCGCGATCTCCGAGGCGCTGGGTCAGATCACCCCGTTGGTCGACGCGCGTGCCGCGCTCGCGGTCGCACAGCGCCAGCGGCAGACCCTGGGCGACATCGAACAGATCCAGCAGACGTACGCCAGCGATGCCGCACAGCTGGCCACCGTCGACGTCGTGGACCACCACACCGTGCGCGACTATGTCGACCAGCAGCGGCTTGCCCTGGCAGGACCCGAAATCGATCTGTTGGACACCGAGATCACCCGGCTTGGCGGTGAATGCGATGAAATCCAGTCGCGCCAGGACATTCTCACCGGTGAACGGGACAAGCTGCTGGGCCGGATCGCAGCCGCCGACAGTAACCTGGCACCGCTCAAGAGCGAGCTGGCTCATGCCCGCGCCCGTGCCGAGGAGGTTTCCCGCCGGCGTACCGCCTATGACAGCGCGCTGGGGGATCTCGGGCACGATGAGGACGTCGAATCCGCCGAGGAATTCGAAGCCATGCGGGTGGAGAGCCTGCGCGCGGTCACCCGGATCAACGCGGAGCTCGAAGCCGGCCATGACGCCTACGTGATGGCCGCGGGCGCACTGTCGACGGCGCGCGATCAACTGCGGGCGGCTTCCACCGAGCTCAAGCGCGTTGAGCATCTGGGCACTCCGGTGCCTCCCGACGAGGACCGCATGCGTGGCGAAATCGCAGCGGCACTGGGCCTTACCGCCAAGGAATTGCCCTATGTCTGTGAGCTGATGGATCTGCGTCCTGGACAGGAGCGGTGGCGTAAGTCCGTGGAGAAGGTGCTGCGGTCCACCGGCCTGTGCCTGCTGGTGCCCGACCAGCACCACCGGCAGGTGCTGCGATACGTCAACGAGCACCCGATGCGCGGCTACCTACAGATGGAACGCGTGATCCCGTCGGGCTCGCCTCGGCGCGCCGAGCCCGGCACCCTCGCCGATTGCCTGCGTCTCACCAATCCGAATCACGAATGCGCCAGTGCCGCCATGAATCTGGTGTCCGGCGTGGGCGATTACGTGCTGGTGGACACCCCCGACGAGTTCAGTAAACACCGCCGGGCCGTCACCGATCAGGGCCTGCGCAAGGATGGCGACCGGCGCGCGGTCAAGGATGACCGGCGCGAACTGCGTGCCTCGCAGTACATCTATCAGGGCAATGCGGGTGACAAGCGCGCCGCGCTCTCCGATGACGTGGTCGAGGCGCAGCAGGCCGTCGGTGACGCCGAGAAGTTCATCGGCGAAATGGATACCAAGCGCGAGGAGCTGCGCTCGGAGGTGGTGCGGTGGTCCAAACTGCACAGCCAGTACGAGTATTGGAGCCAGATCGACACGGATTCGGCGGAAGCTGCCGTGGCACGTCTGCAAGATCAATACGAGACGATGCTGGAGGCCAACCCCGACCTCACCGGTCTGCAGCAGCAGGCCGATTCGTATCTCGACGAGATCAAGAAGCTCTCCGAGCGTATCGGTGCGTTGAGAAGGCAAGAATCTGAACATGATTCGCGTCGAACCCGGCTTCTGGATCTGATGGACAACCTGAATCCGCGCGAGGTGGGTGGGCACACCCGATCCGGTATCGAAACGTATGTTCCACAGCTCTCGTCAAGCCTGGACGTGCTGGAGCCGGACACCTACCGGTTGGAGCTGTGGCGTCAGATCGAGAAGGATCAGTCGGTGCTGCGCGAGAGCGTCACCCGCTCGCGCAACGAGCTGAACCGAATCCTCAACGCCTACGACCGGGACTTCCCGGACTCGATTCCCAATGACGGTGAGAACTTCGACGAGAAGATTCACGACTACGTCGCCTTGAGTCGCCGGATCGACGAGCGTGACCTGCCCGCCGCCTACGAGCGGATGCTGCGGCTGATCACCGAGCAGGCACCGACCGCGGTCCTGCGGCTGCACCAGCTCGCGGAGGAGGAGGCGCACCGCATCACCGACCAGATCGACCGGGTAAACAGTGGTTTGGGTTCGGTGGAGTTCAACCGCGGGACGCGCTTGACCCTGCGTGCCGAGCCCAGGGCGCTCGAGGCGGTGGGCGAGCTGAACGAGCGCGCCCGGCGTATCTCCGGGCGCGCGGTGGCAGTTTCGATGGGAGACGAGAAGGCCATCCACGACCAGTACCAGGACATTCTGCAGTTGCGGAACCTGCTGGCGGCTGAGACTCCCGAGGCCCGACAGTGGACGCGCGACGCGTTGGATGTACGCAACCGCTTCGTGTTGTACTGCGAGGAGCGTGATGCCACGACCGGCGAAGCGATCCGTACGTATAGCAACGCGGGTGCGAATTCCGGTGGGGAACAAGAGAAGCTGATGGCGTTCTGCCTCGCGGGTGCATTGAGCTTCAACCTGGCCAACCCCGAGACGGGGGATAACCGGCCGGTGTTCGCCCAGCTGATGCTCGACGAGGCGTTCTCGAAGTCCGACCCTCAATTCGCGCAGCAGGCGCTTTCGGCATTCCGTAAGTTCGGGTTCCAGCTGGTGATCGTTGCCACCGTGCAGAACACCACGACCATTCAGCCCTACATCGACAGCGTGGTCATGGTGTCCAAGCCCGACGGCCCGGGTGTGCGGCCCGTGGCTTCCACACGCACCGTGCCCATCGGGGAGCTCGGCGACGTGCGTAAGGCAGTGGCCGGCCGCTAGCGACCCACGAACTCGGCGGCGGTGCGGGTCAGGAATGCCTGCACACCCAGGGCGGCGTCCTCCGTGGTGAACAGCTCGCGGATGGTGGGTACCAGCTGCGCCTCGGCGGCGGCCTCGCCCTCGGCGAGCGCCAACCGGGCGTTGCGCAATGTGGCTTGCACACCCAGCGGTGCCTGGCGCGCGATGGTTTGGGCGATGGCGATCGCCGTGTCGACATGCTCACCGGCAGGCACGACCTCCTGCACGATCCCGATGCGATGCGCCTCGGCGGCGTCGAAGGGCTCTGCCGTCAGCATCCACCGCATGGCATTGCCCCAACCGGCAGTACGCGGGAAGCGAATGGTGGCGCCGCCGAACGGGTAGATGCCACGGTTGATCTCGAGCTGCGCGAACGTCGCGGTCTCGTCTGCGATCACGATATCGGCGGCGAGTGCGAGCTCGATGCCCAGCGTGAGCACCTTGCCATGTACGGCGACGACAAGTGGCTTGGACAAATGTGTACCGTCCACCTGCCACGGGTTGATTCCGTTCTCGGCAGTCAACGACGCGCCATTCTGAATCTCGGCCGCCACGCTGGCCAGATCGAGGCCGGCGGTGAACATGGTCCCTTCCCCGTACAGCACGGCGGCCCGCAGCTCGGGATCCGCGTCGAATTCGCCGAATGCCCGTGACAGCTCCTGGAGCATCGCCTTGTCGAATGCATTGCGCTTGGCGGGCCGGTTCAGGCCGATCACCAGGACGTATCCGTCGCGCCGGATGCTCAGGGTTTCGTACTCAGACATTGACTTCTCCGTGTCGGTAGCGGATTATGTAGAGCAGCATACATAGCCGCGTGCCCCTCGGGAAGGACGACGATTGAGCACTCCGCGTGAACGGATGGTGGCCTCGGCCGCCCTGTTGATTCGTGAGCGCGGTGCCCACGCGACGGCCATCTCCGATGTGCTCGAACACAGCGGCGCGCCGCGCGGCTCGGCGTATCACTACTTTCCGGGCGGGCGCACTCAGTTACTCGGCGAGGCAGTGGATCTGGCCGGGGATTACATCGCCGGAATGATCGACGCCACACCCTCGGGGGTGGAGGCGCTGGACACGCTTGTCGCGTCCTATCGGAAGCAATTGGTGCGCAGCGACTTCCGGGCGGGATGCCCCGTGGTGGCGGTCTCTGTCGAGGCGGGGGACCCGGAGAGCCCGGCCGGTAATCAGAAGCTCATCGAGCACTCGGCGGCCGTCTTCCAGCGTTGGATCGGCCTTATCGCGGACAAGCTGGCCAGTGCCGGCATCGCTCGCGTGCGCGCAGACGAGCTGGCGATGCTGATGACAACCTCCTTGGAGGGGGCCATCATCGTCGCGCGATCGATTCATGACATCACACCAATCGATGTGGTGCATAAGCAATTACGCACGCTGATCGAGGAGGCTTTGTCATGACTACCACCAATTGGCTGCCCACCGCCTGCATCCTGTGCGAGTGCAACTGCGGCATCGTTGTGCAGACCGAGGGGCGAACACTCGCCAAGATTCGCGGCGACAAAGATCACCCGGCATCCCAGGGCTATACCTGCAACAAGGCGTTGCGCCTGGATCACTACCAGAACAACGCCAACCGGCTTACCTCGCCGATGCGCCGCCGCCCCGATGGCACCTATGAGGAAATCGATTGGGATACGGCGATTGTGGAGATCGCCGAGGGCTTCAAGGACATCCGCGACAGTTATGGCGGAGACAAGATCTTCTACTACGGCGGCGGCGGTCAGGGGAATCACCTGGGCGGGGCCTACAGTGGCGCGTTTCTCAAGGCCATCGGGTCCAAGTACCGCTCCAACGCACTGGCGCAGGAAAAAACGGGCGAGGCCTGGATCGACAAGAATCTCTACGGCGGGCATACCCGTGGTGAGTTCGAGCACGCGGAGGTATCGGTCTTCGTCGGGAAGAACCCGTGGATGTCGCAGAGCTTCCCGCGGGCACGGGTGGTGCTCAACGAGATCGCCAAGGATCCGCAGCGTTCGATGATTGTCATCGATCCGGTGATCACCGATACCGCCAAGATGGCCGACTTTCACCTGCGGGTGCGCCCCGGCTCCGACGCGTGGTGCCTTGCGGCGCTCGCCGCGGTGTTGGTGCAGGAGAGCCTCTGTGATGAAGCATTTCTCGCCGAGCACGTCACCGGCACTCAGGAGGTTAGAGATGCGTTGCGTGCGGTACCGATCAGCGACTACGCGCAGCGCTGCGGTGTGGCGGAGGACCTCATCCGAGGGGCGGCCCGCCGTGTTGCAGCCGCCGAGAGTGTGGCGGTCTTCGAAGACCTCGGGATTCAGCAGGCCCCCAACAGCACCCTGAGTTCCTACCTCAACAAGATGCTGTGGATCCTCACCGGAAACTTCGCCAAACGCGGTGGTCAGCATTTGCATTCGTGGATGGCGCCACTCATGGGTGGGTTCTTCGGCAAGACCCCGGTGACCGGAGCCCCGATCATCGGGGGCCTGGTGCCCTCCAATGTGATCCCCGAAGAGATCCTCACCGATCATCCCGACCGGTTCCGCGCGATGATCGTCGAGAGCAGTAATCCCGCACACTCCCTGGCGGATTCGGCGCGGTGCAAGGAGGCCTTCCAGGCCTTGGAGCTCCTCGTGGTCGTCGATGTGGCGATGACGGAGACCGCACGCCTCGCCCACTACGTGCTGCCGGCCGCCACCCAATTCGAGAAGGTGGAGGCGACATTCTTCAATCTGGAGTTTCCACACAACACTTTTCAGCTTCGACACCCACTGTTCGAACCCGAGCCCGGAACCTTGCCCGAGCCTGAGATCTGGGCGCGATTGGTCCGAGCGCTCGGAGTGGTCGACGACGCAGAGCTGCAGCCGTTGCGCGAAGCCGCCACACAGGGGCGGGATGCCTACCTGCAGGCCTTCTTCGCGGTGTTGGCCAATCCTGCACTCGGTCCGCTGGCACCGTATGTCCTCTACGAAACCCTCGGCCCGACCCTGCCGAAGGGCTTGGAGGGTGCCGCCGCGCTGTGGGGCCTGGCGCAGAAGGCGATGATGACTTACCCGCAGGCGGTGGCGCGGGCCGGTCACCCGGATGGCAACGCGCTCTTCGACGCCATCTTGAACAGCCCCTCCGGAGTGACCTTCACGGTGCATGAGTACGAGGACGACTTCGCCCTTATCACGCACGCGGATCGCAAGATTGCCCTCGCCATCCCCGAAATGCTGGACGAAATAAGAGGATTGACTTCCCGCCCCGCACAGCTAACGACCCCCGAGTTTCCGATTGTGCTGTCGGCGGGAGAGCGGCGGGCGTACACCGCCAACGACATTCTGCGTAATCCGTCCTGGCGTAAACGGGACCAGCAGGGCGCGCTACGGATAAGCCCGGAGGATGCGCAACGGCTCGGCATTGCCGACGGCGAGCGGGTCCGCATCGCCACCGCGGCGGGTAGTGCGGAGGCCACCGTCGAGATCAGCGACATGATGCAGGCCGGCCACGCCTCACTCCCGAATGGGTTCGGTCTCGACTACACCGATGAGTCCGGCGAAACGCACGTGCCGGGTGTGGCGCCGAACGCACTGACCTCATCGGCTTGGCGCGACGAATATGCGGGCACCCCTTGGCATAAGCATGTTCCTGCGCGTATCGAGCCGTTGGCGGTCAGCGTCTAGCGCACGCGGGCGAGGTACGTGCGCAGGGTCTCCTCGGATTCGGTCATGACGCCGATGTACCCGTCCGGACGCACTAAGGCGAGTGTCGACTCCTCGACGTCGTAATCGGTTGACGGCGTGATCTGCTGGACGCGCACATCGTCGATATCGATGGTTCGGTCGCCGGTTGTGAGCACGGTGAAGTGTGTGCCGCGGAGCACGTCGAATAGCCGATGGCCTTCCGGCAGCATCGCATCGGGTGCTCGGTCGCCGGCACGTAGCGTCCCGGGAGAGGGGCGGTCGTCGAC
The DNA here is from genome assembly GCA_002013775.1 of Mycobacterium sp. D16R18. Taxonomy (GTDB): domain Bacteria; phylum Actinomycetota; class Actinomycetes; order Mycobacteriales; family Mycobacteriaceae; genus Mycobacterium. The sequence continues at coordinate 303,405 of MAFD01000001.1, read as the reverse complement.
GGCCAGCGATCTATCGCGATACGTGATGTCCATCTGATGTAGTTGTGGGGCAGGGTCAGCTGAGGGCTCGAAGTTGCGGTAATGCAGATCGGTACTGAGCCCCAGTACCGATGCGGCGACGGGCATCCGCTCCTCCTCATAGGTGTCCAACAGCTGCGCGGGAGCGCCTGTGATGACTGCCGCCAGCTTCCAGCCCAAGTTGTAGGCATCTTGCACACTGGTGTTCAGACCCTGCCCTCCCGCTGAGGAATGCACGTGAGCGGCATCTCCGGCCAGGAACACCCGGCCGTCACGGAACCTGTCCACCATCCGCGCGTTCACCCGGTACAGCGATATCCACCGAAGGTCGCGCAGCACAATGTCTTCGCGTCCAGACCGCTGGATCAGAAGGGCCTGTACCGCCTCGAGGGTTAAGGGAGGAACATCGTCCGTGGCCATGCTCGCGACGAACTGATAATGCTCGCTGCCTGGCAAGTTCCACAGCGAAAAGCGTTCTGACATCTGACCGCCGCGTGTCAACACGTGACAGAACGTGCCGTCCAACCCCTCGACACGAACGTCGCCGATCAGTGTCCGTTCGTTCTCGAAGGTCTCGCCGGCGAAACCAACACGGAGAACCTTACGTACCGTGCTGCGCCCGCCGTCGGTGCCGACGAGGTACGCGGCACGTCTCCGATCGGCCTTCCCGCCGCCGGATACCGTGACGGTTACTCCGTCAGTATCCTGCTCAAAATCTGTTACTTCACAGGAGAATTCCACATCTACGCCGAGCTCGTGCAATCGGCGGAGCAGAATTTCGTCGGTCCGCCATTGCGGCACCATCCAAAACCCGGGGTAGGGAACTCCCGGTCCCGACGGGATATGCGAACCCAGCATCTCCAGAAGCGTTCGCTCGGCGACGATCTCACGTTCGGCGTAGATGCGGAATGACGGCACCTGCATACCGCCGGATCTGATCGCTTCGGAGACGCCCAGATCGCCGAACACCTCCTGGGTGCGCGGTGACAACCCCTTGCCACGGGAGCCTGGAAATAGGCCTGGTGCCTTGTCGAATACCCGGCACGGGACACCGCGACGTGCCAACTCGCAGGCCAGCGTCAGGCCGGTGGGGCCCGCGCCGGCGATCACCACGGTCACGAGATCGCGCCCTGAATAAGCACGATCAGCACGTCGTCGACGAGTCGATTGATGAACGCGGTATCGACTGCCGCCATTACGGTCAATCGGTGCGCGAGCATTGCCTTGGCGACATCGTGAACCAGCTCGCGGTCGACCTCCGGGGACGTCTCGCCGCGTGCGATCGATCGAGACAGGGGAGCGTCGAAGGGGGAGAGGCCCGGATCTGCGAGGTGGCGGTTGATGGCATCGGCCAGCTCCGCGTCGTGCTCCATCGCGCGGATGAGATCCACGTACAGACTCGGCGGAATCGCTTCGGTTTTGCCGCGCAGCATGGTCAGCGTTGCGATGAGATCTCCGCGCAGCGAGCCGGTATCGGGAACCTGTGCGTTGTAGCCCGCGTCGTGCGCATCGAGCGCGGCCTTCACCAGCTCGGCCTTGTTTTTCCATCTGCGGTAGATGGTCGTCTTGCTGGCATGTGCCTGTGCGGCAACGGAATCGATGGTGAATCGCTCGTACCCGTCGCGTGCTAATACCCGCAGGGCGATATCGAGTATTGCCGTGGTGCGTGCAGCGCCGCGTGGGACCATGACATTAAGTGTACGTTATACGTACACTTAATGTCATTCCTTTAAGACTGCCTCGAAGGCCACTCGGTCTCCCCGGAAGAGTGAGCGCACCCGTTCGATCGGTCGCCCCTCGGTATCCAGCGTGCTCCGGTGCAGCAGCAGCATGGGCATGGCGGTCGAGGTGTCCAGCAGCGATGCCTCACGCGGCGAAGCGAGCACAGTTTCAATGCGCTCGACCGCGCTGCCGAACTGAACCCCCAGCGCGCGGATCGCCTCGTACAACGAGGTGCCGGGATCGAAAGTGTCACGTAGGGAGCCAAATCGGGACTTGGCTAGATAGGTGCTCTCCAGGCCGAGCTTGGCGCCGTCGGCCAGCAGGACGCGTTCCAGGTGCATCACTGTCGATCCGTTCCGGATACCGAGGTACCGGCACATTTCCGCGTCGCCGGTGACATCCTCCCAAGAGACCAGCAGCCGCCCGGGGGTTCGGCCCTGGCTCTGCGCGCCCTCGGTGTACGAACGTAGCGACAGTGGCTGCACCAGCTTTGGCGCCGATACCACCGTCCCTCGTCCGCGACGCTCGATGCGCCCCTCCACCAGCAGCTCATGCAGTGCCTGGCGGACGGTTTCTCGTGACACCTCGAACCGCTCGGCGAGATCACGCTCGGGCGGAATCGAATCCCCCTCGTTCAGTGTGGAAAGTATGTGGTCCAGCTCGGTACGTACCAGGTAATGCTTGGGCAGTCGCACGTCAGCGGTCATGTTGAGTCACCACCTTTCGGGCCAGCGTCAGCACGTCCGGTATGGAAAGCGTCTTGGCGCCGCGCACTTTCGCGCCGTCATCGAAGCGGCGCAGCCGCAGTGCGTCCGGCCACCACGGATGATCGCTCCACTGGGCATCCGCACCGGCTCCGCCCTGGTGGGCCAGCGAGGTCACAGACGCGGGGGACAGCCGGGCGGCGTAGCCGGAATCCGTCAGCGCGAGGTATCGCTTGGCCACCACATGTGAGCCCGCGAGCCACCCGACCCGCTTCCCGAAGCGAGGCGCGAGCCATGCACGCGCAACAGAGTCATGCCGATGATCGGCGGCCGGCCCGAGTAGCGGGCTGTGTCCGATGTCATGCAGAACGGAGGCGAGCACGAGCTCATCGTCGGCGCGGTCGGCGTGAGCGAGGTATCCAGCTTGTAGGGCATGGTCGAGCTCGTCGACTGCCTCCTCGTCCCACACCCCGTGTAGCGACATCAGTACCGCTTCGAGTTCATCGACGGCGTCCACAGATGGAGCGTACGCCAAATTGGTCTATACCAATTGTTCACTCGGAGTTCGGCCGCCTGTTATTGATTGGTCTAGACCAATGCGAGACGCTGGCGGCATGCGAGTGATAGTGATCGGTGGCGGGATCCTGGGAACGGCGCACGCGTGGGCCGCCATCGAGCGGGGACACGACGTGGTGCAGCTGGAACGCGAACCGGAGGCCCGTGGAGCGACGGTACGGAATTTCGGATTGGTGTGGGTCTCGGGCAGGTCGAGCCAGGAGCTGGAGGTCGCGCAACGATCCCGAGATCTGTGGCAGTCGATCGCGAAATCAGTTCCGGGTATTGGTTTTCGGGCGATCGGCTCGCTCACCTTGCTGCGGACTCAGGAAGAGCTGGCAGTCGCCGAGGAGGTGATGGCGCGTCCTGATGCGCAGGAACGAGGATTCAGCCTGCTTGAACCCGAGGCGGTACTGCGGCGCAACCCCGCGCTACGCGGCAAGTTTCTTGCCGGGTTGCACTGTGCGCGCGATGCCGCCGTCGAGTCACGGGCCGCCCTGCCGGCCCTGCGTCTGCACCTGAAGAAGACCGGCCGCTACACGTTCATGGCGGGCAGGGAAGCGCGCGCCATTGACACCGCGCCCGGAGTTTCGGTCCGTGCTGATGACGGAGAGGTGTACCACGGGGATGCGGTCGTGATGTGTGCTGGGGCGGCACACGGCGGTCTGACGCGAGAGCTGCTGGGCGACTTCCCGGTTCGCCGGGTGCGATTGCAGATGATGCAGACCGCGCCGCTCGGCGAGGAACTGACCACGGCCATCGCGGATGGGGACAGCCTGCGCTACTACCCGGCGTTCAACGGTGCGGCCCTCGACACCCTGAACGCCGTGCAGCTGCAGGAACCCACGGCTGCCGACCACAAGATGCAGCTGTTGTGTGTGCAACGACTGCATGGTGGGCTCACGCTCGGTGATACTCACGAATACGCCGAACCGTTCGCCTTCGATGTCGATGAGGCGCCCTACCGACATCTGATCAGTACCGCAGAGGAACTGTTGGGCCGCAAGCTCCCGCCGGTGATGCGGCGCTGGGCAGGGGTCTATTCGCAATGCACAGACCCCCAGCAGATCGTCTACCGAAATCAGCCGGCGCCAGGAGTCTGGGTGGTGACCGGACCCGGTGGGCGAGGAATGACGCTCGGCCCCGCGATCGGTGCGGACACCGCTGACCTGATGAATCTCTAGTGCAGACCACCACGAGAAAGGAAAAGAATGATGTCCGACATCCCTATTCGACTTGCGGTACTCGACATGGCCGGTACCACGGTTGCCGACGGCGGATTGGTGCTCCAGGCATTCGAAGCGGCCGCTAGTGCCGCTGGTATCGGCGAGGCTGGTCCCGAACGTGACCGGGCCCGCCAATACGTGATCGACACGATGGGGCAATCCAAGATCGCCGTATTCCGCCACTTGCTCGGCGACGAGGCCGGAGCGCAACGTGCGAACCAGGCATTTGAGGATGCCTACGACGCATTGATCGGTGATGGCCACGCTCGGCCGATCGACGGTGCGGTGGAGGCCATCTCGAAGTTACGGGCAGCCGGCGTCAAGGTCGCGCTCACCACGGGCTTCAGCGCCTCCACCAAGGAGAAGCTGCTCGCGGCGCTCGGGTGGACCGATATCGCCGACTTGACGTTGGCCCCATCGGAGGCCGGGCGCGGAAGGCCGTATCCAGACCTGGTGTTGACGTCCGTACTTCGTCTGGAAATCGATGATGTTCGTGGGGTGGCCGTCCTCGGCGATACAGCGAGTGACGTGCTGGCAGGTCGCCGCGCGGGCGCGCAGATCGTGGCCGGAACGCTCACCGGTGCACATGACGCGGCCCAGCTCGGCACCGCAGAGCCCACCCACATCGTGCATTCGGTTACCGAGTTCACCGATATCGTCCTGCGTCGAGCCTGAAAGAACAAGGCATGAAACGCTTTCCGCGGATGCTGATGCTTGTGCTGGCGCCGATCCTGGTGCTCAGCGTTGTGGTGAGTGCGTGTGGCGGTACCGGCGGTGGCACCGGCCCGAACTCGGTCACCGTCTACAGCGCCGACGGGTTGGGCCCGTGGTACAAGACCCGATTCGCGGAGTTCACCCAGCGCACTGGAATCTCGGTGAATCTTGTGGAAGCCGGTTCCGCGGAGGTGGTTTCACGGGTGGCCAAGGAGAAGGCCAACCCGCAGGCCGACATACTGGTGACGCTGCCGCCGTTCATTCAAAAGGCGGCAGGCAGCGACCTGCTCGCCCCGGCCGGAATCGACGTCTCCGCTGTTGCCGACAATAACAAAGACAGGGACGGCCAGTATGTCGCGATTGTCGATAACTACCTGACATTCATCGCGAATCCCGCTGCGGCGCTCAAAGATGCGCGGTGGGATGACTTCCTGCAACCGCGATTCAAGGGCAAGCTCCAGTATTCGACGCCGGGGCAGGCGGGCGATGGGACCGCAATGCTGGTGCTGCTGCAACACCTCATGGGAGACCAGGGCGCTTTTGATTACCTGGGCAGGCTGCAGCACAACAACGTCGGACCATCCAGTTCCACGGGCAAGCTTCAGCCCAAGGTCAGCAATGCTGAGCTGTGGTTGGCCAACGGAGATGTTCAGATGAACCTTGCCTCTATTCGTGAGGACCGCTCCAACTTCTCGGTTTTCATTCCCGCCACCAATGATGGTGTTCGTTCCACGGTCTCTCTGCCCTACGTCGCCGGAATAACCAAGGGTGCAACGCATGTGGAGAATGCAAGGAAGCTACTCGACTTCTTGCTGTCCGCAGCTGTGCAGCAGACGGTTTCGCGTGAGGCATTGGGCATGCCCGTACGTGCCGACGTGAAGCCCGAAGTAGGGCCAAACACTCCGGCGAGAGTTCTCGATGGAGTGAACATCTGGCATCCGGACTGGAACCAGGTGCTCGACAACCTCGATGCGTCATTGATCGCCTACCAGAAAGCAACCGGGAGCTGACATGGACAGCAGTGCCGAATCCCCCTCGCCCAAGACGCTCGTCGGCGACGTTCTCGCCGGTACTTCCACCGAATCCACCCAGCGTTCTGGCCCCACCGCGGACGCACCGGCCATTGTCTTCGACCACGTGACTGTGGCGTACGGACGCGGCAAGAAGAAGTCGGAAGCTCTACGAAACTTCAACCTGCGTATCGCCCGCGGTGAGACGGTGGCGCTCCTGGGACCCAGCGGATCGGGAAAGTCCACCGCACTCAAGGCACTTGCCGGTTTCGTGCGACCAACCTTCGGAACGGTTCGGTTGGATGGCCGAGACGTCACAGACCTGCCGCCGGCGAAGCGGGGAATCGGAGTGGTCGTGCAGTCCTACGCGCTCTTCCCTCATATGAGGGTGCGCGACAACGTGGCCTTCGGACTGCGCGCCCGCGGAACGAAATCCGATCACATCGCGGTGCGCGTCGAGGAGGCACTGGCGATGGTGAGCATGTCCACCTACGCAGATCGTTACCCGCGCGAGCTTTCCGGCGGTCAGCAGCAGCGGGTGGCCATCGCGCGCGCCCTGGCCATCCGGCCCCGAGTGTTGCTTCTGGACGAACCACTTGCCGCACTGGATGCACAGTTGCGTCAGTCGATGATCGCCGAGCTGCAGCAGCTGCAGAAGACCTTGTCGGATACGGCCATGCTCTACGTCACTCACGATCAAAGTGAGGCATTGGCGCTGGCCGACCGGATCGCCGTCATGCGCAATGCAGAGCTGGTCGATATCGATACCGCGCAGAAGCTGTGGACTCGGCCACCAACAGATTTCACCGCGAACTTCCTCGGCGGTGCCAACCTGATCCCGTGCACGATTGGACGGGTATCAGGGGAATCGGCACTGGTCTCGGTGGGGGACAAGATGCTCAGCGTCATTGCGCCCAAGCCCGAATTCAGTCGTGACCCGTGGGCGCCGGGTGCTAAGGCCTTGGTATGTGTGCGCCCGCATACGCTTTCCGTCGTCGCCGCGACCGAGTCGGGTGCGCTGCGTGCGCGAGTGGCCACCCAGGTGTGGCGCGGCGCATCGACCAGGCTGTCGCTCGCAGTGAACGGATTCCCCGACCGGCTCATTGATGCGGACGTGCCCGGACACGGCGACTTTCCACCAGATTCGGTTGTCGGCGTGAAGTTTCCGGAGCCGGCAGGCGTGCTCGTCACTATTCCGGGGGAGGCGGGATGACCGCGGTTCTGGAACACGCCGGACCGGCTGAGGCAGAACACCGCAGGGAGCCGCGGCGGGCCACGCCCATACTGTGGGCCCTGCCCCCGCTTGTCGTCGTGCTCGTTATCATCGTGTACCCGTTGTTGCGTGTGTTGTCGAATTCCGTTGAAGGAGTGGGAAACAGCACTTGGTCGGCCGTATTGGCCTCCGCAATGTTTCAGCGCGCCCTGGTGACAACGGCGCATATCGCCGTGCTCACCACCATCGGCGCTCTGGTGCTGGGAACGTTCATTGCCCTCGTGTTGTCCTTCGTACCGTTTCCGGGATCGGAATTGGTTGGCCGCCTCATCGACACCGTTCTCGCGCTTCCGTCCTTTCTCATCACCCTCGCCTTCACGTTCTTGTACGGCACCGCGGGCGCAGTGAATGCGGTCGTGGCGAGCATCTCCGGAGGCTCGCGACCACTCGATTTTCTGTCCAGTCCCACGGGCGTGATCCTCGCCGAAGTCACCTTCTTCACGCCGTTCGTCGTGCGCCCCTTGCTGGCCGCGTTCGCGACCGTCCCGCGCGAGCAGCTCGATGTAGCCGCCAGCCTCGGTGCCTCCCCGTGGCGGGTACTGCGCACGGTGGTGATGCCCGAGGCCTGGCCGGCTCTGATGGCAGGTGGAAGCCTGGTGCTGCTCCTGGCGCTCAACGAATTCGGGATCGTCCTGTTCACCGGCGCCAAAGAAGTCGTGACGCTGCCGGTCCTGATCTATACCCGGGGAATCGTCACCTTCGACCTCCCCGGTGCCGCGGTGATCGCGACCGTTCAGGTAGTGCTGTCGCTCGCTCTCTACGGCCTGTACCGGATCATCTTCTCTCGCATGGTGTCCGGTCGATCAATTCACTCGAAGGGGGCGTGACATGCTGCTGTGGAGCAGGCAGAGCAAGATCTTCGTGTGGGTAGTCTTCGCGGTGGCGGTCATCGTGATCTTCCTGGCGCCGATTGCCACCGTGGCGCTCGCCGGGTTCGCCGGACAATGGACGGGACCGTTGCCCTCGCAGCTGGGATTCGAACGATTCGAAAAGGCGCTCGGCGGTGACGATCTCGCCAGTTTGGCGGTCAGTCTGCAGACCGCGCTCGTCGCGAGCGCGTTCGCGCTGGTCCTGGGTGCGTGGGCGGCGTTGAGTGTGCGCGAAGTGCCTCCGTCGTTTCGGCGAGCCATCGATGCCGTCTTTCACCTGCCGATCGCGATTCCGTCTGTGGCGATCGGACTGGGGTTGTTGATGGCCTTCAACGAACGTCCCTTTCTGGTCGGGGGAACGAAATGGATTGTGATTCTGGCCCATACCGCGCTCGTTCTGGCATTCGCATTCAGCTCGGTAACAGCGGCGCTGGAGCGCCTTGATCCGGCCTACCGTCAGGTGGCCGAGTCGTTGGGTGCGGGGCCCGGGAGGGTTCTGATGAAGGTGACGCTGCCGCTGCTCATGCCATCGCTGGGCGCGGCCGCCGGGCTGGCGATCGCGCTGTCCATGGGTGAGCTGGGCGCGACGGTAATGGTGTATCCGGCCACCTGGCGAACCCTGCCGGTGACCATCTTTGGACTCTCCGACCGCGGACAGGTTTTTTCGGCGGCGGCATCCACGACGCTGTTGCTTCTGCTGACACTGCTCGCGCTGCTTGCCGTGGGCAGGATTCGTGGGAAGGCGGCACTTCGGTAGGCGGAACCGGCCCCAACGGAGACCGTCACTTCTATGATGTCGCTGTCCACATGACCAGACGGGTACGCATTGGCTGATACCGGCGACGGCCACCATCGCTTGGTGGCACAGCCCCACAGCGAGGATGAAGGTCTCATCGCTGAGGCGGAACACCGTGCGGCACAGATGCGTTCGGATGAGCATCCGCTGGGCCGTCGCGGCACGACCTGGAATCGTCATGCGCCGTTCTACGTTGGGCTCATGGCGTCGGCGGGTGTTGCCGTCACCTATTGCGTCTTTCATCTATTGGCGGCCATATCCTCGGTGTTGATCCTGGTCGGGTTGGCGATGTTCCTCGCGTTGGGGCTGGAACCGGCGGTTTCATGGTTGGTCAACCACAGATTCCCGCGCTGGTCGGCAGTGTTGTTGGTGGTGTTGGTTGCGTTTGGAGCGCTGGCCGCGTTCCTGGCGGCGGCGATCCCGCCGCTCGTCGAGCAGGGTACCCAGCTCGTACATCAGATTCCTCAATACCTGCAAGTGGCACAGGATCATTCGCCATTCATCGGCGGAATCAACGAGCGGTTCGACGTGCAGCATCGCATCGCCGAATTCGTGAACCGCGAGGGGGATACGGCGTTTTCCGATCTGCTGCGCGCCGGGACTGCTGTCTTCGGCGCGATCGCCGATCTCGGCATCGTCGCCGTGCTGACCATCTACTTCCTCGTCGACATGCCCCGTATTCGCGCCACGGTGTACCGCCTCGTGCCGCATTCGCGTAGGCCTCGGGCCATCCTCCTCGGCGATGAGGTGTTTGCGAAGGTAGGAGCCTATGTCGGCGGAAACGTGATGACCTCGATCATCGCCGGGGTGGCTACGTTCATTTGGTGCGCGGCGTTCGGTGTGCCCTATGCCGTGTTACTCGGGGTCCTGGTCGCGATGTTCGACCTCATCCCGTACGGATCGACGGTCGCGGGCTTCGTCGTCGCTGCGGTAGCGCTCACGGTGTCCATACCGGTGGCGGCCGCCACCCTGGCCTTCTATATCGGATTCCGTTGGTTTGAAGATTATGTGTTGACGCCCAAGGTGATTGGGCGCGTGGTCAATGTTCCTGCGGGGGTGACCGTGGTCGCCGTGCTCATCGGCGGGGCGCTACTCGGCATCGTCGGCGTGCTGGTGGCGATTCCGATCGCAGCGGCGATCCAGGTGCTCGCGCAGGAACTGTTGTTCCCGGCGCTCGACGAGGCGTGACTACTGGTACAGATACACGCTTTCGGCGGCGCACGGCGGCCGGTCCTTGCCCTCGATCTCGTACTTGATGCCGTACGTGGCTTCGACGGTGCCCTTATCGCGCAACTTGGCCGACAGCAGCGTGACATGTCCACGAACCCGCGCGCCCACGTGCAGCGGCGCCGGGAACCTCACCTTGTTCACGCCGTAGTTGAGCACCGAGTCGTATGACGCGATCTCAAGCACCTCGTCCAGGAATGCCGGGGCAAGCGCGAGCGTCAGGTATCCGTGCACGATGGTCCCGCCGAACGGGCCGGCCTTGGCGCGTTCGGTATCGGTGTGGATCCACTGCCGGTCACCCGTCGCGTCCGCGAACTCGTTGACCTGTTCCTGGGTGATCTGAACCCAACTGCTGGTACCCAATTCGACTCTGCCCAGGGACAGCAGCTCCTGTGGTGTTGCCAGCTTGGTGGACATACCGCGCACTCCTCTACGGGTCGTGGTGCCTGATCGCATTACCGACTTGTCGTGTCGACTGGACCCTTCTTACCTGAGATCGCATGCCTGCCACGGGACAATGCCGAAATCCAGGAGAGCCGCGGATGCGAGTAATGTTTGCCGACATGAGGTCGTCGGTGCCGCTGCTGGTCGCGTTGTTGCTCGCGGTGACGGGCTGTCAACGTGGAGTCGACGGGGAGGCAACCGCGGATAGGGGATCCGTATCGGCCGGGCCGATCCTGCCCGCTCAGCTCGATCAACTTCTCACGCCGGCGCAATCGTTGAGCGTGACGCCGGGAAAGCTGCTGTTCGAAACCGATATGCAGTCGATTCTGTGGATCGGTGCCGATCCCGCTGAATGCCAGGGAGTCGTCGGATACGGCCGTTATCCGCTCTTCCCCACGAACTACACGGGGCGAGAAGCACGGACTCAGACTGATAACCAGTACCCGAACCAGCATCAGCTTCTAGAGGTATCGGCCACCTACCCAGGCGATTTTCAGGCGGCGCGGTTCCTCGAATCGGTGCGCGCCACCGTGTCCAAGTGTCAGCTTCCGGTCGCTGCCTGGGGCGATGACCAGAAGCGGCATACGGTAACGCCCGGTCCAGTGGTTCCAGGTTCGCCGGACATGGTTCGCTGGTCGACGAATCTCAATGGTGATCAATGGATTTGCGAGTTCACCCTGATCGCCAAGGCGAATGTGATCGCCCAGCTGGTGAGCTGCTCAGCAGACAGGTCGATCGACAACCAGGCGCTGTCGAACAAGCGACTCGCGAAAATCGAGGAGCTGCTCAACTCCAAGGTCTGAGCGTCGGTCAGGACGCTTCGCGCGCAGCGATGTCCCGGGAGAGCAGGTGCTCGGCTCGTTCGATGATGGCGTCGACGGTGAAGTCGAAGTGGGCGTCGGAGATGGTCGCGATGGAATGACCGCGGGACGCCAGATCATGCAGGGTGGGGGCGAGCGTGGCGTTCGGCACCAGGCTGCGGGCGCCACCAGCCGCGGGCATGACGGTATCCATGTGCTCAAGCACCACGATGCCTCGAATATGCAAGGACAGAGCGAAATACACGTCGAGCGCGTTGTCCGGGCTGAAGCCGACACCAATCAGGGTTTGGACGAGCGATTCCAGGTTTTGAATACTCGCCTGTAAAGCCTCGGTGCTGAGCTCACTGGTGCGCATCAGGATGAGTTCGACCAGCACCGGGCGTTCCCGAAATGCCTCGCGCATCCGGCGGGTATGGCTGCGCAGGGCGTCTTGCCAGGTTTCGTCGCCAATGAAGGGTGCAGCGAAGTGATACTGCTTGGTGGCGCGGTCAGTCATCGCGTCGAGCAGCTCGCCCTTTTTGCGGAAGTACCAGTAGATACTGGTCACGCCAACATCGAGATGCTTCGCTAGCAGCGGCATGCTCAGCCCACAGATCCCAATTTCCTCGGCGAGTTCGAAGGCACCGGCGATGATGTCCTCGGCGGTGATGGAGCCGCGGCGCCGTCGTTCCCGCTTAGGGCTTTGTGCGCTGGACGTCCTGGCCTCATGGCCGACACCGGCATGTCGCATGTGTAATCCTCGTCGTGCCCCCGTGCGTCGATCTGCCCCCGCCCTATGGACAAAAAGCCCTCATAGCAAGTTGGCAGGATACCGCAGGGACCTGAGAGCGGGGTCGGCTCCCCGTCACGCACAGTTCGCTGAGTCGGTGATGTCCGGTCCGCCTCGGGGATTTGCGCAGCGGGGTCTCAGGTGTTGATGGCGTCGCAGTGGCCTCACCGCACCACGTTGCCGATCTGGTAATACCTCTGTGCGGGGTGGCGACGTGCGGGCACCATTGACACGCGCAGCTGGCGGCATCAAGAAGGGTGTGGCGATGGCAATCGACAGGGATATCGACAGCGATGTCGAAACGGAACCGGGACCGGACGCGACGGAACCGGCACCGGACAAGGCGGTACTAAAGCCGGAGAAGCGGCGTTGGTGGGTGCGGCAGTACACCTTCACGGGTGCCGCCGTGGGCCTGGTCTTTCTCTGGCTGTCGATGACTCCGTCGTTGCTTCCGCGTGGGCCACTCTTCCAAGCACTGGTGAGTGGGGGCTCGGGTGCCCTCGGCTACGCGCTCGGTGTGCTGGCGGTGTGGCTGGTGCGGTACATGCGGTCGAAGGATTCGAGTCCGAAGGCGCCTCGCATCGCGTGGTGGGCCCTCATCGTGATCGGGATCATCGGCACCGCCGCGATGATCGTGTGGTTCCACTTCTGGCAAGACCGCGTGCGTGACCTCATGGGTGTGCCGAGGCTGAGTTTCTGGGCGCACCCGCAGACCGCCGTGATGTCGATAATCGTTTTGTTCATCCTGGTCGAGATCGGGCAGCAGATCCGCCGGCTGATTCTGTTCCTGATCGAGCGGCTCAACCGCGTGGCCCCCAAACGTGTCTCGGCTGTGGTCGCCGTCACGCTGGTGGTGGTTCTTGCGATGGCTCTCATCAACGGCGTTGTCGTCAGAGTGGCAATGGATTTCTTGAACAACACCTTCTCGGCGGTCAACAACGAGGAGAACCCGGACAACCCTGCGCCCACGACGTCGCTGCGCTCGGGCGGGCCGGGCTCCCTGGTCTCCTGGGCGTCGTTGGGCAATCAAGGCCGTGCCTTCATCGGCGGCGGTGCCACCACCAAGGAGCTCTCGGCGTTCAACAAGGCTCCGGCGACCGAACCGATCCGGGCGTACGCGGGTCTGGAATCCGCCGACGGAATCAAGGCGACGGCCGAGCTCGCGGCCAGTGAACTGGAACGCGAGGGTGGCCTTCACCGCAAGGTGGTGGCGGTGGCCACCACGACGGGAACCGGCTGGATCAACCAGGCCGAGGCGGACGCCCTCGAATACATGTACAACGGCGACACCGCCATCGTCAGCATGCAGTACTCATTTCTGCCCAGCTGGCTCTCGTTCCTGGTGGACAAGGAGAACGCGCGGCAGGCGGGGCAGGCGTTGTTCGAGGCCGTTTCTGCGCGGGTCCGCGCCATGCCGGAGAGTGTGCGGCCCAAGCTCGTGGTCTTCGGGGAGAGCCTCGGATCGTTCGGCGGCGAGGCGCCGTTCCTGTCGGTGAACAACATCGTGGCGCGCACTGACGGTGCGCTGTTCTCCGGCCCGACCTTCAACAACTCCATGTGGCTGGAAGCCACGCACAACCGGGACGATGGATCGCCGGAGGTGCTGCCCATCTACGACAACGGAAGAAACGTTCGATTCGTTTCGCGCCCAGAGGATCTCAAACGCCCTGCCGCTCCGTGGGCGCGACCACGCATCGTGTATCTGCAGCATGCATCGGATCCGATCGCCTGGTGGAATCCTGACCTCATCCTGAGCAAGCCCGACTGGCTACGCGAGCCCCGCGGCTACGACGTGCTGCCGAGCATGGAGTGGATACCGTTCGTGACGTTCCTGCAGGTTTCTGCCGATATGGCGGTTGCCGTCAACGTCCCCGATGGGCACGGTCACGTCTACGTCCGGGCGGTCGCCAACGCGTGGGCAGACATCCTGCAGCCACCGGGATGGACAGCGGAGAAGACCGAACGGCTGCGTCCACTGCTGCACTCGGGCGCGTAGCGGCCCGACCTCGAGGGAGGTTGTTCCGTACGGTGGCTGGGTGAACCACACCCTGGGGTCGAGCAACTATGTGACCACTGCCGATGGGCGCGCGTTGCATTACATGGTTGCCGGAACGGGTGACCCGACTGTGGTCTTCGAGTCAGGAATGGGTTTTTCTCGGTCGGCGTGGGGACTCGTGCAACCCCTTGTCGCCCAGCGTTTCCGGTCGGTGGTCTACGACCGTGCGAACTTGGGGCGCAGCGATGATGACCATCAGCCGCGCACGCTGGAGCGGATCACCGAGGACCTCGGTGCCCTGCTGTCGGCGCTCGGTTCGGGCCCCTACATCCTGGTGGGTCACAGCTACGGCGGAACTATCGCGCTGGCCTCGACGGTGGCCGATCCATCGCGCATCGTGGGCATCGTCCTCGTCGATCACTCCGACGAGAACCTGGATACCTACTACCGCCCGGCTTCTCCCGTCATGCGGACCCTCGGCGTGATCCATCGTGCGGCGCTCGACGCGATGGGGCGGGTCGGTCTGCTGCCGTATCTCGTTCGCCGCATGATGCCCCGGATGCCAAGCGACGTTGTCGCCGACATCGCGTCCGAAGATCTGACGTGGCGGGCCGGACGTGCCGCCAACGAGGAGGACCGCCGCTTCGTCGCCGGGGTGACCGGGTTGCGCGATAACCCGCCGGTGATCACCGGAATCCCCATCACTGTCATATCGGGAGGCCGTGCGGAGTTTCTCAATGAGGAGACGCGGTCGGAGCTGAACGCCGCCCACCAGGTGACGGCGCATCGGCTCGGCGCGCGTCACGTGGTGGCCCGCAAATCCGGACATCAGATCGTCCTCTCCGAACCGCGATTGATCGCCGACGAGGTGTTTCGGATGGCGGACAGCTAGATAGCACTGTGCCGTATGTGACACGCGTGGCTGCCGTGCTTGTTGAGGTAGCTGTCGTAATCTGAGGCTTGAGTTCTTCGACGTGCTCGGAACGGCCTTGTGAGGTAGCAGTGGTGTCAATATCCCGCCGGGATGTCCTCAAATACGCCGCTGCCATGCCGGCCGCGGCGGTGCTGGGTGGTGCCGTCTCCTCCGCGATGGCAGCCCCACAGGCCAACGCGGCCTCGTTGGGGACCCTCATCGATTACGCCGGCGGAGTACCGACGCCCGAGTCGATCAAGGCCGCAGGGCATCTGGGCGCAATTCGGTACGTCTCCGACCCGCGCAGCCCGGGGCTGTCGGCCGGTAAGCCCATCAAGCTCGCCGAAGCGCGCGATCTGTATCGGGCCGGTTTGAAGATCGTCTCCAACTATCAGTACGGCAAGCAGGACACCGCCGATTGGCTTGGCGGCCAGGAGGCCGGGATCAAACACGCGCAGCGTGGTTGGCAGCTGCATATCGCGGCCGGTGGCTCCTACAACGTGCCGATCTACGTCTCGATCGACGACAACCCGACACCCGAGCAGTACAAGAATCAGGTGGCGCCCTACCTGAGAGCCTGGGAATCAGTGCTGGGGCATGCCCGTACCGGGCTGTACGGCAACTCCAAGACCATCGACTGGGCGCTGCAGGACGGGCTGTGCTCGTACTTCTGGCAGCACAACTGGGGCAGTCCCAAGGGCTTCGTTCACCCCGAGGCACATCTGCACCAGTTCGAGATCGACAAGCGTCAAGTCGGCGGAATCGGCGTCGATCTCAACGACATTCTCAAGCCCGCCTTCGGGCAGTGGGTCTGACACCGCTCTGAGCACAGACCTCACCAGCGCTGCGGCGCCTCCCGTGTGGATGGCAACGCCCCTGCAGTAGCCCGCACTTCAATTCCACATCACGTGATATGGCCACTTACGCTGACCGCGGTTGAGCACAGCGAACGCATCGGTGAACTCGTGGGCGGTGTCATGCGGTCATGGCGCGCCGCCCGCGGGACGGCCGATGTCCATCACGGTGTGCTGAAAACGGGTGGGGGACCACGGAACCACCACGCCGGGCGATTCGTGGTCCGGCGGTAGTGGGATGTCGACATCGATCCCGACATCGCGGGATAGTGGCGAGGTTCCTGCGCCCGGAGGCGTAGCTGGACAAACCTCATTAGCCACACGCGTCACAGAAGTTGGAGCCGCTCTGCAATATCAGCAAACATGTGGCACGTATTCTGAGAATTCACGGTTTAGATGGCGTTGTTGCGGCTGCTGGATGCGACACGCGCGAGCATCGTCGGTGCTATCGGAATCATACATAACGATTCGATAACAATCGATGTCTGATCTGCGATGTTATACCTACTCGACCGTAACCACCTGCATGCAGCGGGTTTGATTCGGCGGTCAGTTGCCAGCGCGTGGCCTGCTGTTACGTAAGCGGTGGTTACTCTCGCGTAGAACTCGGCAGTAACTATTACGCCAGAAGAAATCGTCACCCCTCTTATGACACTCTTAAATCCAGACCTGCGGTGATGGTGCATATGCACGTGCCTCAACGCCCCCGATCGACAAGGACGACGACACGGGTGCGGCTGGACTCACGACTGACGGAAAGACGGGTAGCGGCGACGTGACGATCAACGAATACGACAAGGTGACCAGCGCTGAGGATCCCGACGCGAACGGCGCGGTCGATCCCGGTCCCAGCGCGGGACCCGCGCTGATCGACCGTCTGGAGTCCGGTGAGCCCTACGCAGTGGCCTTCGGAGGTCAAGGCAGCGACTGGCTCGAGTCACTCGCAGAGCTGGCGGCTTCGGCCGGTATCGAATCGGAGCTGGCCACCCTCGCCGGCGAGGCCGAGCTGCGGCTGGAGCCTGTCGCCAAGGAACTCGTGGTCGTGCGCCCGGTCGGCTTCACCCCGCTCACCTGGGTGCGTGCACTGACCGCTGAGGAGCCCGTACCCGCCGCCGCGCAGCTGACCTCGGCTGCGGTCTCGATGCCCGGTGTACTGCTGGCGCAGCTGGCCGCGGTCCGCGCGCTGAAGATCCAGGGCCTCGATGTGGCCCAGCTGCCGCCGGTCGCCGTCATCGGGCACTCGCAGGGTGTGCTGGCCGTCGAGGCACTCAAGGCCCACGGTGCTCGCGATGTCGAGCTGCTGGCCATCGCTCAGCTGGTGGGCGCGGCCGCCACCCTGGTCGCGCGCCGCCGCGGCATCGTGGTGCGCGGCAACCGCACTCCCATGGTGTCGGTGACCAACGTCGACCCCGAGCGCATCAAGGCGCTTCTTGACGAGTTCGCCCAGGATGTCCGCACCGTTCAGCCGCCCGCGCTGTCCATCCGTAACGGGCGCCGCTCCGTTGTCATCACCGGCACTCCCGAGCAGCTCTCGCGTTTCGAGTTGTACTGCGAGCAGATCGCCGACCGCGAGGCCGCCGAGCGCAAGGACAAGGTGCGTGGTGGTGCGGTATTCAGCCCGGTCTTCGACCCGGTCAATGTGGAGGTGGGCTTCCACACCCCACGCCTGGCCGACGGCGTCGAGATCGCCGGTCGCTGGGCCGCCGCCGCAGGGCTCGACGTCGAACTGACCAAGGCTCTGACCGAGTCCATCCTCGTCACCCCGGTCGACTGGGTGAATGAGGTGAACCACGTCGCTGACGCTGGTGCCCGCTGGATCCTGGACCTGGGTCCCGGCGATCTCCTGACTCGCCTGACCGCCCCGGTGATCCGCGGCCTGGGGATCGGCATCGTGCCCACCGCCACCCGCGGGGGGCAGCGAAACCTCTTCACGCACGGCGCGGTTCCCGAGGTCGCCCGAGCCTGGACCAGCTTCGCGCCCACCGTGGTGTCGCTGCCCGACGGTTCGGTGAAGCTGTCCACCAAGTTCACCCGCCTCACCGGACGTTCACCGATTCTGCTGGCGGGCATGACCCCCACCACCGTCGATTCGAAAATCGTTGCGGCCGCAGCCAATGCTGGTCACTGGTCCGAGCTCGCTGGTGGCGGGCAGGTCACCGAGGAGATCTTCAATACCCGCATAGAGGAACTCACCGGTCTCTTGGAGCCGGGACGTCAGATCCAGTTCAACTCGTTGTTCCTGGACCCCTACCTGTGGAAGCTGCAGGTCGGCTCGAAGCGGTTGGTGCAGAAGGCCCGTCAGGCCGGTGCGCCGATCGACGGTGTCGTCGTGACCGCAGGCATCCCCGAGCTGGAAGAGGCCGTCGCGCTCATCGACGAGCTCACCGAGATCGGCTTCAGTCACATCGTGTTCAAGCCGGGCACGGTCGAGCAGATCCGCTCCGTCGTGCGCATCGCCGCCGAGGTTCCGACCCGTCCGATCATCATGCATGTCGAGGGTGGCCGCGCCGGTGGACACCACTCCTGGGAGGACCTCGACGACCTGCTGCTGGCCACCTACTCGGAGCTGCGTTCGCGTTCCAACATCACCGTATGTGTCGGCGGCGGCATCGGCACGCCCGAGCAGGCCGCCGAATACCTCAGCGGTCGTTGGGCATTGAAGTTCGGATTCCCGCTCATGCCGGTCGACGGCATCCTGGTCGGTACTGCGGCCATGGCCACATTGGAGGCCACCACCTCGCCGTCGGTCAAGCAGATGCTGGTCGAGACCCAGGGCACCCCGGAATGGGTTCCCGCCGGAAAAGCCCAGGGCGGCATGGCTTCCGGGCGCAGCCAGCTGGGCGCGGACATTCACGAGATCGACAACGCGGCCTCCCGCTGCGGCCGTTTGCTTGATGACGTCGCCGGTGACGAGGATGCGGTGTCCAAGCGCCGCGACGAGATCATCGCCGCGATGGAGCTGACCGCCAAGCAGTACTTCGGTGATGTCGCCGAAATGACCTACGCGCAGTGGCTGAATCGCTATGTGGAGCTGTCCATCGGTGACGGCGACAGCACTGCCGATACCGCCGTGGCGCACTCCCCATGGCTGGACATCACCTGGCGCGATCGCTTCGAGCAGATGCTCAAGCGCGCCGAGGCCCGGTTGCACCCCAAGGAATCCGGTCCGGTCGAGACGCTGTTCGCCGACCAGACGCTGGTGGAACGCCCGGCTGATGCCATCGCGGCACTGCTGCAGCGTTACCCCGATGCCGAGGCCATCAAGCTGCACCCGGCCGACGTGCCCTTCTTCGTTGCGCTATGCAAGTCGCTGGGTAAGCCCGTCAACTTCGTGCCCGTCATCGACAAGGATGTGCGCCGCTGGTGGCGCAGCGACTCGCTGTGGCAGGCCCACGACGCGCGCTACACCGCCGAGCAGGTATGCATCATCCCCGGCACCGCCGCTGTCGCCGGGATCACCCGGGCCGACGAGCCAGTGGGCGACCTGCTCAACCGGTTCGAGCAGACCGCCATCGACGAGGTTGTCGCCACCGGTGCGGAGCCGTTGCCGGTGCGTTCGCGTCTGCGTCGCCGCTGGGATGTCGAAGGTCCGTTGGCGAGCGTGCTGGACGCGCCAGATGTGCTGTGGTCCGGACGAATTGCCGTTAACCCGGTGCACCGGATCGCCCCCGATGGCGCTTGGCAGGTCTTCGAGGACCGCACCGCTTCGCACCCGTCGACCGGGGCCCGGCTCGAGGTCACGGGTGACGACTCGGTGCGTCTGAGCGTGCCGCTGTCGGGTATCTGGGTCGACATCGATTTGACTTTGCCGGTCACGACCCGCGACGGCGGTACCCCGGTAGTGACCACCGAGGCCGCGGCTGCGGCCATGCGTACCGTGCTCGCGGTGGCCGCAGGCGCCGAGGATCAGGCAGGCCTTCCGGCTGTCCAGAATGGCGCGGCACGTGTTGTCGCGCATTGGGATCCGGAACGCGTCGCCGACCACACCGGCGTCACCGCGGTGCTTCCGTCACCGCTGGCGCCCGGGTCTTCGATCGTGCCGGACGCGCTGGTCGGCCTGTGCTGGCCCGCCGTGTTCGCCGCCATCGGCGATGCCAAGACCGAGGACGGCACGGGCGTCATCGAGGGTCTGCTCTCGCTGGTGCACCTGGATCACGCCGCCCACCTGATCTCCGCGCTTCCCGCAGAGACCGCCGAACTTACGGTCACCGCAACGGCTTCGACGGCTACCGACACCGAGGTCGGCCGAGTTGTTCCGGTCGAGGTCACCGTGGCGGCGGCCGACGGCACGGTGCTGGCCACGCTGCAGGAGCGGTTTGCGATTCTGGGCCGAAACGGGGCGGCCGAACTCACCGACCCGGTGCGTGCCGGTGGTGCGCTTTCCGAGCACGAAGAAGACACCACTCGTCGTCGTCGCCGTGATGCCAAGATCTTCGCGCCGACCGATATGCGGGCGTTCGCGGTGGTCTCGGGTGATCACAACCCGATCCACACCGACAAGTCGGCAGCGCTGCTGGCCGGGCTGGGATCGCCCATCGTGCATGGCATGTGGCTTTCGGCCGCCGCGCAGCACGTGGTCACTTCCGCCGACGCTTCCAGCACTCCGCCGCGCACACTGGTCGGCTGGACCTCTCGTTTCCTGGGCATGGTGCAGCCGGGCGATGAGGTCGACGTGCGAGTGGACCGTGTCGGAATCGATTCCGGCGCAGAGGTTGTGGAGGTTCAGGCCAAGGTCGGTTCCGACCTCGTGATGTCGGCGACCGCGAGGCTCGCGGCCCCCAAGACCGTGTACGCCTTCCCGGGGCAGGGCATCCAGCACAAGGGCATGGGTATGGACGTGCGTTCACGTTCCAAGGCCGCCCGCAAGGTCTGGGACAAGGCCGACAAGTTCACCCGTGAGCGTCTCGGTTTCTCCGTGCTGCACGTGGTCAAGGACAACCCGACAAGCCTCATCGCCGGTGGTGTCCACTACCAGCACCCCGAGGGCGTGCTGTACCTGACGCAGTTCACCCAGGTGGCCATGGCCACGTTGGCCACTGCGCAGATCGCGGAGATGAAGGAGTCCGGCTCGTTCGTCGAGGACGCCATCACCTGTGGTCACTCCGTGGGCGAGTACACCGCGCTGGCCACGGTCAGTGGCGTCATTCCGCAGGATGGTCTGCTGGAGGTGGTGTTCCACCGCGGGTCGGCGATGCACGACATCGTGCCGCGAGATGAGCAGGGACGCAGCAACTACCGTCTGGCCGCGATCCGCCCGTCGCAGATCGGTTTGGAGGACGCCGACGTCCAGGCGTTCGTCGCGGGCATCGCCGAACGTAGCGGTGAGTTTCTTCAGATCGTGAACTTCAACCTGCGGGGCTCGCAGTACGCCATCGCCGGAACGGTGCGTGGCCTTGAGCTGTTGGAGGCCGAGGTCGAGAAGCGTCGCGAAGAGTTCGGTGGCCGTCGCTCCTTCATCATGGTGCCCGGCATCGATGTGCCGTTCCACTCCGAGGTGCTGCGGGTCGGCGTTGCCGAATTCCGCCGGTCCCTGGAGCGGGTGCTGCCCATGGATGGCGATCCGAACCTGATCATCGGCAAGTACATCCCGAACCTGGTGCCTAAGCCGTTCACCCTGGACCGTGAATTCATCCAGGAGATCCGCGATCTGGTTCCCGCCGAACCGCTCGACGAGGTGCTCGCCGATTACGACACCTGGCGCAACGAGAAGCCGGTGTTGTTGTGCCGCAAGGTTCTTATCGAGCTGCTTGCCTGGCAGTTCGCCAGCCCGGTGCGGTGGATCGAGACCCAGGACCTGCTGTTCACCGAGGAGGCCGCCGGCGGCCTCGGCGTGGAGCGGTTCGTCGAGGTGGGTGTGAAGTCGATGCCGACCGTCGCCGGTCTGGCCAACAACACCCTGAAGCTGCCCGAATTCAGCCACAGCTCGATCGAGGTGCTCAACGTCGAGCGCGATCACGCGGTGCTGTTCGGAACGGACAGCGATCCGGAGCCCGAGCCTGAGATCGAGGAGCCCGCGGAAAGCACTGCGGCCGCCTCCGGTTCCACCGAGGCTGCTGCTCCGGCTCCCGCTGCCGCCCCCGCGGCGCCCAGCGGTGGCCCGCGGCCGGATGACATCGGGTTCGACGCCTCCGACGCGACGCTCGCGCTCATCGCGTTGTCGACGAAGATGCGCATGGACCAGATCGAGCCGGTGGACTCCATCGAGAGCCTCACCGACGGTGCCTCGTCGCGTCGCAACCAGCTGCTGGTCGACCTGGGCTCCGAGCTGAACCTGAGCGCCATTGACGGTGCCGCAGAGGCGGATCTGTCCGGATTGCGGACGCAGGTCACCAAATTGGCGCGTACCTACAAGCCATTTGGTCCGGTGCTCTCGGACTCGATCAACGATCAGCTCAAGGCGGTCTTCGGGCCGTCGGGTAAGCGTCCGGCCGCCATCGGCGAGCGCGTCACCAAGACCTGGGAGCTCGGTCCGGGCTGGGTCAAGCATGTGACCGTCGAGCTGTCGCTGGGCACCCGTGAGGGCACCAGCGTCCGTGGCGGCGATCTCGGTGGCCTGGCGCCCAGCACGCTGGCGGACGGGAACGCCGTCGACGCGGCGATCGACGCGGCCGTTGCCGCGGTGGCTGGGCGTCGTGGTGTCGGTGTGTCTCTGCCCTCTGCGGGTGGTGCCGGCGGCGCGACCGTCGACGCCGCCGCACTGAGCGAGTTCACCGACCAGATCACCGGGCGTGAAGGCGTTCTGGCCTCGGCTGCGCGTCTGGTGCTCGACCAGCTGGGTCTGTCGGCCCCGGTCGTCACCCCCGAAGGCGCCACCGACACCGAGCTCGTCGAGCTGGTTTCCGCCGAATTGGGTTCGGACTGGCCGCGTTTGGTGGCGCCGACATTCGACGGCAAGAAGGCCGTGGTGTTCGACGACCGCTGGGCCAGCGCTCGCGAGGATCTGGCGCGGTTGTGGATCACCGAGGAAGACGAGATCGACAGCCAGTGGGCACAGTTGGCAGGCCAGTTCGAGGGCGCCGGTCATGCCGTTGCCACGCAGGCCAATTGGTGGCAGGGCAAGTCGTTGGCGCAGGGTCGCAATGTGCATGCCTCGCTGTTCGGGCGGATTGCCGCCGGCGCTGAGAGTCCCGAGCAGGGCAAGTGGGGCGACGAGGTCGCGGTGGTGACGGGTGCCTCCAAGGGCTCGATCGCCGCGGCGGTGGTCGCCGAGCTGCTGTCCGGTGGTGCGACGGTCGTCGCCACCACCTCGCGTCTTGACGAGGATCGATTGGCGTTCTACCGCAACCTGTACCGCGAGAGTGCGCGGTTCGGCGCCAAGCTGTGGGTGGTACCGGCCAACATGGCCTCGTACGCCGACATCGATGCACTGGTGCAGTGGGTGGGCACCGAGCAGTCCGAAAGCCTTGGGCCGATGTCGATCCACCTCAAGGACGCACAGACCCCGACGCTGCTGTTCCCGTTCGCCGCACCGAAGGTGGTCGGCGATCTGTCGGAGGCCGGCTCGCGTGCCGAGATGGAGATGAAGGTGCTGTTGTGGGCCGTGCAACGGCTCATCGGTGGTCTGTCGGCCATCGGCGCAGAGCGCGATATCGCCTCGCGTCTGCACGTGGTGCTGCCCGGTTCGCCGAACCGCGGCATGTTCGGCGGTGACGGTGCGTACGGCGAGTCCAAGGCGGCTCTCGATGCACTGGTCACTCGCTGGAAGGCGGAGTCGTCGTGGGCGTCGCGAGTCAGCCTGGCGCACGCGCTGATCGGCTGGACCCGCGGCACCGGGCTGATGGGTCACAACGACGCCATCGTCACCGCTGTCGAAGAGGCGGGAGTCACCACGTACTCCACCGCGGACATGGCGTCCATGCTGTTGGCGCTGTGCTCACCCGAGGCACGCGTGCAGGCCGCGCAGGCACCGGTTGAGAAGGATCTCACCGGTGGGCTGGCCGAGGTCGAACTCGACATGGCCGAGCTGGCCGCCAAGGCCCGCGAGGACATGGAGACCAAGGCGAAGGCCGAGGCCGCTGCATCCGCCGATGAGGAGGACGATCCGAACCTCATTGCGGCACTGCCGTCTCCGCCGCGCGGCTACACCTCGACGCTGCCTCCGGAATGGGCCGACCTTGACGTCGACCCGGCCGACCTGGTGGTCATCGTCGGCGGTGGCGAGCTCGGTCCGCTGGGCTCCTCGCGTACCCGCTACGAGATGGAGGTCGACGACGAACTGTCGGCGGCCGGCGTGCTGGAGCTCGCCTGGACCACCGGACTGGTCAAGTGGGAGAACGACCCCGAGGCCGGCTGGTACGACACCGAATCCGGTGAACTGGTGCCGGAATCCGAGCTGGTGGAGCGGTACCACGACAAGGTGGTCGGCAACATCGGTGTCCGCGAGTTCGTCGACGATGGTGCGATCGACCCCGATCACGCTTCGCCGCTGCTGGTGTCGGTGTTCCTGGACAAGGACTTCACCTTCACGGTGTCGACCGAGGCCGAGGCTCGCGAGTTCGTGAAGTGGGATCCCGAGCACACGGTGATTCAGCCGTTGGCCGAGGGCAGCGACTGGCAGGTGACCCGCAGGGCGGGCACCGAGGTTCGCGTGCCGCGCAAGACCAAGCTGTCGCGGACTGTCGGTGCACAGATTCCGACCGGTTTCGATCCCACTGTCTGGGGCATCACCCCGGACATGGTGAGCTCCATCGACCGGGTGGCGCTGTGGAACATGGTCGCGACGGTGGACGCGTTTCTGTCGGCGGGCTTCACCCCCACGGAGCTGATGCGTTGGGTGCACCCGAGCCTGGTGGCCAACACGCAGGGCACCGGCATGGGCGGCATGACCTCGATGCAGACCATGTATCACGGAAACCTGTTGGGCCGTAACAAGCCGAACGACATCCTGCAGGAAGTGCTGCCGAACGTCGTGGCCGCGCATGTGGTTCAGTCGTACGTCGGTTCCTACGGTTCGATGATCCACCCGGTGGCGGCGTGCGCCACTGCGGCGGTCTCCGTCGAAGAAGGTGTCGACAAGATCCGCCTCGGCAAGGCGCATCTGGCGTTGGCCGGTGGATTCGACGACCTGACGCTGGAGGCCATCATCGGCTTCGGCGACATGGCCGCGACCGCCGACACTGAGATGATGCGGGCCAAGGGCATTGCGGATAAGCGGTTCTCGCGTGCCAACGACCGTCGTCGCCTTGGCTTCGTCGAGGCCCAAGGTGGTGGCAGCGTGCTGCTGGCACGCGGCGACCTGGCGCTCAAGATGGGTCTGCCGGTGCTCGCGGTGGTTGGGTACGCACAGTCGTTCGGTGACGGTGTGCACACCTCGATCCCGGCTCCGGGCCTGGGCGCGCTGGCGGCCGGACGCGGTGGCAAGGATTCGGATCTGGCGCGCTCGCTGAACAAGCTGGGCGTCACCGCCGACGACATCGCCGTCATCTCCAAGCACGACACGTCCACGCTCGCCAACGATCCCAATGAGACCGAGCTGCATGAGCGGCTCGCGTCCTCGCTGGGGCGCTCGGATGGTGCGCCGCTGTTCGTCATCTCGCAGAAGAACCTGACCGGTCACGCCAAGGGCGGTGCCGCGGTGTTCCAGATGCTGGGCCTGTGCCAGGTGTTGCGCGACGGCGTCATTCCGCCGAACCGCAGCCTGGACTGTGTCGATGACGAGCTGGCCACCAGCCAGCACTTCGTGTGGGTGCGAGAGTCGCTGCCGCTCAAGGAGAAGCTGCCGCTGAAGGCGGGCCTGGTGACCAGCCTCGGCTTCGGTCACGTGTCGGGTCTGGTGGCACTCGTGCATCCGCAGGCGTTCATCGCCTCGTTGCGGCCCGAGGATCGTGACGACTACGAGAAGCGTTCGCGTGAGCGCATTCTCGCCGGACAGCGGCGCCTGGCCTCGGCCATGGCGGGCGGTCGCCCGATGTATGAGCGGCCGGACGGACGTCGCTTCGACCACGACCATGACGAGTCGGAGAAGCGTCAGGAAGCATCGATGCTGCTGGATCCGGGTGCGCGCCTGAGTGAGGACGAGGTCTACCACCGGTGATTGTCGGGATCGGGATCGACCTAGTCACCATCTCCGAGTTCGGAGAGCAACTAGCGAGTCCCGGAACGGCTTTCGGGTCCGCGTTTACGCCGGGGGAGCGGCGGGACGCGGCCTCGAAGACCGGTGGTGAGGCGCGGTACTTGGCGGCCCGCTGGGCGGCCAAAGAGGCCGTCATCAAGGCGTGGTCGGGTTCGCGGTACTCGCAGCGGCCGGTGCTGCCGGAAAACATCCACCGCGACATCGAGGTCGTCACGGACACCTGGGGCCGCCCGCGTATTCGGCTTTCCGGGGCGATTGCCGAGTATTTGGCGGATATGACGATGCACGTGACCCTGACCCATGACGGCGATACCGCAGCGGCGTTCGTCGTGTTGGAACAGGAAGCCGGGACTGAGTCCTAGCGTGGCTTCTCCGGCGTGGTGAGCGTCGTGGCCGGTGAGATGAGGAATGTCGCGGCGAGTCCTGCCACCAGAAATGCCGCGGCCAAGAAACTGCCCAGCTCGACACCATGAGCCATCGCCTGGCGCGCGGCGTCGGCGATTCCCGCGGTCTGTGGTTGACGGGCGAACTCGTCGATGGCGGCACCTGCGCTGCGGACAACCGCTCGGGTGAGTGCATCGGATTGTCCGGGTGGAATGCCCGCGGCGGCGAGAGTGTCACTGAGCCGCGCGCTGATAGCGCTGAAGAAGGCCGTGGTCAGCACGGCGATTCCGAGGGCCGAGCCGAGCTGCCGGAAAACGCTTTGGATGCCGGACCCTTGGCCCGAGCTGCGCTCGGGCACGTCGGCGAGTACCACGTTGGTCACCTGGGCGGTGGCGAAGCCGATGCCGATCCCGTACACGAACAGTGCCACTGCGAGGGCCCACCACGTGCTGTCTGGTCGGGCGACGAAGCCGAGCGCCGCCAGCCCCACCGCCTCGAGTGCCAGGCCGATGCGGACCAGTCCCAGTGCCGAGATTCGTGACGTCATAGTGAAACTGGCGCCGCTGGCCGCGAAGCTGCCGAGTGCAATGGGCACCAACGCCAAGCCTGCTTGAACCGCGCTGTACCCCAACGCGAATTGCAGCCAGAGGGGGATCACGGCCACGATCCCGAATTCGCCCATCCCGATGATCAGCGTTGCGATGTTGCCGTTGCGGAACGAGTCGATGGAGAAGAGCCGCACGTCCATCAGCGCCGTGGTCGGCTGCGCGGGATCGATATCGCGGGTCAGGGTGATCTGGCGGATGACGAATGCGGTGAGGGACAGCACTGCCAGGACAAGTGCGACGAACACCGGCGACAGGTCGAGCGTCCAGCGCGTGCCCAGCAGCTCGAAGGGCTCGGTGGTGTGAATCCATCCGTACGTACGGCCGTCGATCAGCCCGAAGGCAAGCAATCCCAGACCGAGGATCGAGAACACGGCGCCCGCGACATCGACGCGTGCCTGTGTGCGCGGTGAGCGCGGGATGAACACCATCGCACCGACGCAGATGACCGCGACGAGCGGAATGTTGATACCGAAAGCCCAACGCCACGAGGCATGTTCGGATAGCCACCCGCCGAGCAGCGGGCCCAACGCCGTCGCGGCGCCGATGGTCGATCCCCAGACGGCAAACGCCTGGCCGCGTGCCTTACCGGTGAACTGCGCGTTGAGCAGCGCAAGCGACGTCGGCAGGATCAGGGCGGCTCCGGCACCCTGCAGAAAGCGCGCCAGTATCAACCACCCTCCGGTAGAGGCCATGCCGGCCAAGAGGCTGGTGAGGCCGAAAACCACTACGCCGGTGAGGAAGACGCGGCGGGCACCAAAAATGTCCGAGACACGTCCGACGAGCAGCAGCAGTGCCGCGAAGACGATTGCGTAAGACTCCTGTACCCACTGCGCCTGTGCCGATGTGACTCCGAGATCGCGCACGATCGAGGGAATGATGACGTTGACGATCGTCGTGTCGACGACGATCAGCGCCACCCCTAACGAGATGGCGGCTAAGCCCAGCCACTTGCGGGCGGTCTCTGACATCGGAGTCCTCAACGGTTAGGGGCTTCGTAATCGCTTTGATCCCATGCGGCGACTGGCAAGGTCAGATACACACCCGCAGTCTGTCCGTCTTCGAGGGCGTTTCGTACCGCGTCGTGGATCGCCTGCGCGCGCTGGTCACGGTTCTCTGCGCGGTCGCCGAACCACTTCGACTTCACCTCCACGAGTGCGTCGATATCGAAGCGGTCGAATGGCCCGACATCGTGGAATCGGATCAGCACGTCGCCGGGCTGTAAGTGGTGGTCATATGGCTCGTCCGCGCACTGCACCGCCAAGGAGACCGCGTGAGGCAGGATTTCTGCCAGTCGCGCGCGGCTGGCATCGGTGATGCATGGACCGCAGGTGATGTCGATCAGTGGCATCTGACCGCTCAGACGGATATGTCGCGGCGCAGCTTGGCGACGTGTCCGGTGGCCTTCACGTTGTACTGCGCCACCTCAATCTTGCCCTTCTCGTCCACAACGAAGGTCGATCGGATGACGCCCTCGACGACTTTCCCGTACAGCTTCTTCTCGCCGAAGGCGCCGTACGCGGTCAGCGTCGTCTTGTCGGGGTCGGACAGCAGGGGGAAGTTCACGCCGTCGCGCTCCCGGAACTTCGCCAGCTTCTCGGGCTTGTCGGGCGAGATGCCGATGACGTCGAGGCCCGCGCCATTGAGCTCGGCGAGGCTGTCTCGGAAGTCGCAGGCCTGTTTGGTGCAGCCGGGCGTCATGGCGGCCGGATAGAAGTAGATGATCACCTTGCGGCCCTTGTAGGAGGACAGCGACACCTTCTCGCCGTCGGCGTCGAGCAAGGTGAACGCCGGGGCCTTATCGCCAACTTCGAGCCGCTTGGTTTCCGCCATGACCGGTGCCTTTCTGTTGACCCGTACAGTTGTTGCCCTAGGGTAGTTGCTTGAGTGTCAACCGCGGACGTGGAGGAGTGCAGGTGGCCAGGGATCCCGAGGCAATCAAGGCCGATATCGACAAGGCCCGCGACCAGCTCGCGGCAACAGTCGACACCCTGAGCGACCGCGCCAATCCGCAGCGCCTGGCCGAGGACGCCAAGGCGTCGGTGCTGGCGACGCTGAACAAGCCGGCCATCAAATTCACCATTCTCGGCGTCGGCGCCGTGGTTGCCGCGCTAGTAGCGCGCAAGGTTCTGCGCAAGTTCCGTCGCGACTGATTGCGCGCCTTACTCAGGCCGTAAAACTGGCTCCGTCAATCACGAACCGGTAGCGCACATCGCTCTTGAGGACTCGCGCATAGGCCTCGTTGATCTGGGGCGCCTCGATCTTCTCGACCAGCGCTGTGATGCCCTTGGCCGCGCAGAAGTCGAGCATTTCCTGGGTTTCGGCGATTCCGCCGATTGGTGAGCCCGCCCAGCGGCGGCGTCCGAAGACCAGCGGCGAGGGCTTGAAATTGATCGGGTCCTCGGGCAGGCCCAGTTGTACGAGCGTCCCGTCTTTATCCAGGAGCCACAGGAGGCCCTCGACATCGATCCCGTCGGAGACCGTGTTGAGGATCAGATCGAATGAGGACGCGAGCTTTGTGAAGGTGGCCGGGTCACTGGTCGCATGGTAGTGGTCTGCACCGAGACTCAGGCCATCCTCCTGCTTGCGCAGTGACTGGCTCAGCACCGTTACTTCAGCGCCCAGTGCGTGGGCGATCTGGACACCCATATGGCCAAGGCCTCCAAGGCCAATGACGCCTACGCGAGTACCGGGGCCGGCCCCCCAGTGGTGCAGCGGGGAGTACATGGTGATTCCGGCACACAGCAGCGGAGCGGCTTGATCGAGGGGAAGGGCATCCGGAATCGTCAACGCGAACGCCTCATCCACCACGATCAGGTCGCTGTATCCGCCGTAGGTCGGCCTGCCGTCCTTGCCCACCGCGTTGTAGGTGCCGATGAAGCCGCCCTCGCCGTTGCAGAACTGCTCTTCGCCCGATTTGCAGTTGGCGCACTCGCCGCAGGAGCCGACCATGCAACCGACACCGGCGCGGTCGCCAACCTTGAACTTCTTGACCTCGGAGCCGACCTGGGTCACCACGCCGGCGATCTCGTGCCCAGGCACCACCGGAAAGCTCGCTGGTCCCCAATGATTGCTTACCGTGTGGATGTCACTGTGGCAGATTCCGGCCCAAACGATGTCGATGACAATGTCTTTCGGGCCAGGCTCGCGACGCTCGACCACAGTCGAGCGAAGTGGCTCCGTCGAGGAGAAAGCGGCGTAGGCGGGGACGGACAAAGTCACGAGGAACTCCTCAAATCATGGTCTTTTGTGAATATGAGAAGCCTAGGAACTGGAGTGCACTCCAGGTCAAGTCGGAAGTGTGCGGCGTTGCTGCGGTGCTAGAACTCGAACCGCAGGATGCGCGCGGACCGTCTCATCGACGCGCTGTACCGCGCCAGCCGCGACGAGATCCGCAGCCACGCCGGAAACAGTTCCACTTCGGGAGCATCCACCAGGCTGAACTCTTCGACGAACCGCAGCCGAGGGTTCCAGCGCTCCGGGGTGCGTGGATCGTCGTAACCCTCGAATCCACGCAGCTGGTTTACCTTCTTGAACATCTTCTGCGGGAACAATTTTGAAATCCACACACCCACCACCATCCGGCCGTAGTCGTTGAACGCCAGTTGCCCGGTGGGGAAGTGGTCGGTGACGGCGTGCATGGCGGCGATGATCTGTTCTTTGGTCAGGAAGGCGAAGAATCCGTCGGCGACCACCATCGCCGGACGATCCGCCGGTATCCCGGCAATCCACGCCGGGTCGGTGATGGACACCCCGATGGTGTGCTCACCGGCGCCCGGAGGCATGACTTCATCGCGCAGCCTGGCCATCCCGGGTAGGTCGACGCTGTACCAATCCACGGTGGCCGGCGGCCGGATGCGTCGATACCCGTCGTCGAGACCCGCACCGAGATCGACTACCACCGCGTTGGGGTGCTTGGTGATGAACTTCCGCACGCGATCGTCGAGAAGTTTTGCGCGTAAAGCGGATTGGCATACAACGGGGGCGAGGACCCCCAGTGCGTCGAAGTCGTAATCGATCATCTCGACGGCGGCCGTCGCACCTGGGTCCGACAGGATCGGCCGTCGCCAGCCGTCGTTGACGGCTCGTGCCTTCAGGGTGAGAAAGGCGGTCTCTTCCTCCGGGGTGATGCCGCTGGTGTCAATGCCCATGTTTTGACTATACAAGCGTGTAGTCAATTGTCCAGTCGTGTAGCATACGTCGATGAAGACCGCGGATCCTGACGACCTCACCGCCCGCGCCCGAATTCGGGACGCGGCATTGCATGAGTTCGGTGAGAAGGGATACGACGGCGCGACCATCCGAGGCATTGCCGCGCGGGCCGGCGTGTCTTCCGGACTGTTGCGCCACCACTTCGGGTCCAAGCAGGAGTTGCGGGACGCGTGCGATGAGTACCTCGTCAAAACGATGCGGGAGATCAACGAGCAGGTTCAATCGAACGTGGAACGCGGTGACGTGCACTATGTTTCGGCCCGCATTCCGATCGGCCAGTACCAGGACTACATCAGTAGGGCGCTCGTCGACGGCTCTGCGGGGCAGGTATTCGACGAGATGGTCGCGATGACCGAGGGCTGGCTGGCCAGCGCCGACCACAACCGCGTGTTCCCGGCCGATGTCGACGTCAAGTCTCGTGCCACCGTCATCACCGCGATGGCCTTGGCGGTGCCGCTGCTCCAGCAACATGTCTCGCGTGGGCTCGGCGTCGACGTCAATTCGCCCGAGGGTGACCTGAAGATGGCGGCGACCCTTGTCGACGTGTACGCCAACCCCCTGTTGACCCCGGAGCAGGCACAATCGGCGCGGCAGGATCTCGCGCGCAGGATGAGGTAGCTATGCCTATTCGAGTAATATTCGCTGCTTAGGGTCGCAAGTATGCCTTAACCTGGTTAGTCTTAGCGCGTGCCAAGTTTCCGTGCACCGGCGGTACTGCGATGATTATTGTCGCTGGTCTGCGGATGGACGCGACTGCGGTGAAGGCGACCGCGATGCTGCTCTACGTCGTCGGATTCGCGTTCGCAGTGTTTTTTGGCATCGATAGTGTGCGGCTTGCCGTGGTGCTTCTCGTCGGTATCGCAGCGACGCTCTTGCACTACTGGCCGGTGCGCGAGAAGTTCGACAGAATCTCCGTTGCGGTTGCGCTCGGCCTGATGATCGCGTTCGTACTCGACGCGTGGTCAACCAGGGTTATCGATCACGCACTGGTGCCCAGCATCGGAATCGGCGTGGTGCGTCTACTGGCCTGGCTGCTGTCGGTGGCCGGCATCCTGGCGTTTCCGCGACGACTCATCGACAGGGACGACGCCTCGGACGCCTAGGCTCCTGTTCTCTCCAACCGTGACGGCCGCGTCACCAAGTACGAGAGCACACCGGCGGTGCGGGGCGAGCGCGCCTTTGACCACCGGAACAACAGTCCGTGCAGCAGCGGCACCGGCGACCACCAGAACCACCTGCCGAGTAGCCCCGCCACCGCAGGCACGACGAACGTTCTGACGATGAGCGTGTCGATGATCAGCCCGACGCCAATGGCGGTGCCCACCTGCTCGATGCTCAGCACATCGCTGGAGAGCATTGCGAACATGGTGATACCGAAGACGATTCCGGCCGTGGTGACGACGCCGCCCGTGCCGCCGAAGGCACGGATCATCCCGGTGCGCAGGCCGGCGCCATCGAGGAATATCTCTTCGCGCATGCGCATGGTGAACAACAGGTTGTAGTCGGCGCCCACGGCGACCAGTGCGATGAGGGCAATCGACGGGACCGACCAGTGCAGATCGCGTCCTAACATGTCATGCCAGATCAAGGTGGTGATGCCGAGTGCGGACGCGTACGAGACGACGA
The DNA here is from genome assembly GCA_002013775.1 of Mycobacterium sp. D16R18. Classification (GTDB taxonomy): domain Bacteria; phylum Actinomycetota; class Actinomycetes; order Mycobacteriales; family Mycobacteriaceae; genus Mycobacterium. Next base: position 270,595 of record MAFD01000001.1, on the reverse strand, counting down.
CGGTGCCGATGACCACCGCCGCTGCCACCGGACTGCGCAGCATGACCAATACGATGAGGAACACCAGCGCGAGCGCCACAGCCGCCAACAGCAGGAAGTCGTCATTGACGTATCCGCGCAATTCCGCTGTGCCGGTGCCGAATCCGGCGATGTTCACCGTGCTACCAGCGAGGGTGCCCTCCTTGGTGGCCTCGCTCACCGCGAGGGTGATCTGCGGAGATCGATGTGCGCCGTCGGCGCCGAACACCTTGCCGTCGCCGAACACCAGCATGCGGGTCGAGCGGCCGTCGGGAGCGAAGTACAGCCCGGCGGCCCGCTGGAAGCGCGGGTCTTGCCACGCGCGCTGCGGCAGGTAGAAACCACCCTCGCCGCTGCTGCGAAAATCCTCGCGCATCGCGCGCAGGTACTCGGTGAGTCCGGAGAACATGGTGCGCGTCTCGCCAACCGCCCTGGTCAACTGATCGGTGATCGTGCTCAGCTGCGCCACTGTCGCGCGCATGGTCTTCACCGAATCCACGGCTCCGGAGAATGATTTCTGCATTCCCTGGGCGCCGGTGCCGAACTTGGCCGTGCTGGAGGTCAGCGAGGCGGTGGCCGCCACCACGGAGTCCATTGGTTCGACGGCCTTGAGTACCAGAGAACAGATGCCGTCATTGGCGCAGTTGGGATTGCCCGTGGTGAAGTTACGCAGCGGGTCCATGTACTCCGATACCTGAGACACGTTGTCCTGCAGTGCTTTCATTCCCGAGTGCATATCGCCGACGCCGCTGTTGAGCTCGCCCAGTCCACTCACCCCGCCGGCGAGGCCCTGCTGCAGCTGTGCGATCGCCTTCGAGAACTGGCTCAGCGTTGCCGAGAGCTGATCGACAGCTCCTAGACGTTGACTCATCTGCGTGGTGCCGTCGTCCAGCTGATCGGCGATGATGCCCGCTTGTTCGGTCAGTGCCGCCTGTTCGGGGATGGCACCCGCCGGGCGCGAGGCGGATTGGACCATCCGAATTCCGGGAATCTCCATGAGCTTCTTGGTCACTCGCTCGATACCGATGACCCCGGCCGGGTTGCGCAGATCATGGTCCGATTCGATCGAGACGATCTCGGGCAGCAGCCGGTTCGGCGGGAAATGCCTATCCATCGCCTGATAGCCGCGGTTCGCGTGCGTGGAAAGAGGCTGCGCGGCAAGCTCGTCGAAACCGAGGCGCAGGCCCGCGACGGGAAGGGCACACACGATCAGTAGCAGCATCGAGCCGACCAGCACCGGACCCGGCCAGCGGGCGACCATGGTGCCTACCCGCCGCCAACGGCGTCCCGGCTGCCCCCGCAGTGGCCGCGGCTGCGCCAGCCCGCGGCGGCCGGCCAAACCGATGAGCGCTGGAAGCAGGGTCAGGGACGCCGCCATGCCGGTGAGGATCCCTATGGCACAAGGTAAACCGGCGCTGCGCAACATTCCGACCTGGGCGAACATAAGGCAGGACAGGGCGGCGGCGATGGTCAGTCCGGACGCCGCGATGACCGGCGCCACGCTGCGGTTCGCGAGGGCGAGTGACTGCTCGTGTTCCACCCCCGAACGGCGCTGCTCGTGATAGCGCCCGAGTAGAAAGATGCCGTAATCGGTTGCCGCGCCGAGTACCAGGGCGGCGAGCAACGCAACCGAAAAGATGGAAACTTCGATGAGATTGCGTTCGCCCAGAAAGGCGACGATGGAGCGCGCCAGGCCCAGTCCCACGCCCACGGTGATCAAGGGGATCGCAGCGGTGATCGCAGATCGGTACACGGCGAACAGCAGCACGGCGATGAGCACCACCGTGACCCCGGTGATCATGAGCATCTGCGTATCGATGGAGGTGAGCTCGTCGGCGATGGTGGCGCCGGGCCCGGTGACCCATGCATGGATGCCGGTGGGCGCGGGCTCCTTGGCAACGATCTGCCGGACGGCATCAAGTGAAGCGTTGGCCTGTGCTCCGCCGAGCTCGCCGGTCACGCGCAGCATGGTGTACGCGGCCTTGCCGTCCGGGCTGAGTGCGCCCTCGGCTGTCATGGGGTCGGCCCACAGGTCCATCGCCGAGTCCAGATGGGCGGTGTCTGCGCGCAGTTTTGTCAGCAGTCGATCGTGATACTGATGCTCGACAGGTCCCAGTTTGCGGTCGCTTTCCAACACCAGGTAGTTGAGGTTTCCGCCGTCACCGTCCTGGAACTGCTTACCCATGACGGCGCCTGCGGTGTTGACCGGGGCGCTCTGCGGCAGGAAGCCACGGGCGTGGTTATGTGCCGTGCTTTCCACCTGAGGCACAAGCAGATTGCCCGCCGCAGCAGCGAGTATCCAGACCCCGATGACCAGAATCGCGTATCGGCTGCAGAACCTTGCGATGGCTTCCCACATGCTCAGCGAAGTTACGCAGCCGGAGCGGCGCCGTCTTCGTGCTGTGGGCGACACTTCTTCTCCTACCGTGGTAGGAGACGAAGATCCGCGCCAAGCATGATGTGCGACGTCGTGACCGCCTCTACGCTGGCACTATGGATTGGTTCCGAGAGACTGCGCTGCGGCGCCGTGCTCTGGTGCCGTACGAATTTCCCTGGGCCGTGCCGCTGGTTATGTACAGCAGCACGCTGCTCATCGTGGGTTGTGCTGTCTTGCAGCGAGGTTTCACTCGCCCGTGGCTATTGGCCTTGGCGGGCCTGCTTGCGCTGACTCCGATACTGACGTTCATCGTCGCTGGTCGCAAGCTGAATGCGTTCTGGACCGTGGGGTTCGCGCTGGCGGGAGTTGCGCTGTTTCTCATCTGGCCGCCCAATGTCGTGGATGCCGCGCCCTTCCTCCTGATGTTCACGCTCGGGGAAGTGGGCGCCATTGCGTCGGTGCGTGCGGGTCTCGTCGCGGTTGGCGCCTGTGTGGCACTGCTCGTGGCGGCCGAACAGCTGAATCACCTCGGGACCTTCTCGCTCTACATGGTGTTCTTTGTGGCCTGCGGGTGGTTGATAGGCCGCATCATGCAGCTGCAACAGCGGCTGCTTCTCCAGGAGCGTGCACAGCAGGTGCGCATGCAGGAACAAGCCGCCTCCGATGAACGGCGCCGCATCGCACGTGAAATCCATGACGTAATAGCGCATTCCCTGTCCGTGACCATGCTGCATCTGACCGGTGCGCGACGGGCATTGCAGGAGGATCACGATGTGGATGACGCCGTCGCAGGGTTGCTCGATGCCGAACGTCTTGGGCGTCAGGCGATGTCGGATATCCGCGGGACGGTGGGGTTGTTGAGCGCCGGTCCCGGCGGAGCCGAGCCGATGCGGCTGTCTCCAGAACCCGGTATCTCCGATATACCTGATTTAGTCGCCGATTTCACGGCGGCGGGGATGGCCGTGGAATCACACATCTACGGGTCAGGTGAGTCCGTTAGCGCTGGAGTGGGTTTGGCGTTGTACCGAGTGGCTCAGGAATCTTTGGCCAACATCGCCAAGCATTCGCCGAGGTCGTCTGCTGCAGTACTCCTTGATATCAACGGGGCGGCGGCGAGTCTGACCGTGAGCAACGACCTGGCCGCAGGATTGCCTTCAGATGTGTGTTCGGGAGGCGGGCTGGCAGGCATGCGGCAGCGCATTGAGATGCTCGGCGGGGAGTTCCGTGCCGGGTGGGCGGAGGATGGCTGGACGGTTTCGGCCAGCGTCCCGTTGGAATCCAATGGGACGCCGTGCCGCGCGCGGCGAAAGGTGTCATGGCGTCATGACTGATACCGAGGTGGGCGTGCTGCTGGTCGACGATCAGGAGTTGGTACGCACGGGGTTGCGCCGGATTCTGCGTCGTAAAGACGGGTTCTCGATTGTGGGGGAGTGTGCCGACGGCAGCGAGGTAGCGGCGGCGGTGGTGCGGGGGCGGCCCGACGTGGTGGTTATGGACCTGCGCATGAAGCAGATGAGCGGTATCGAGGCCATCCGGTTGCTTCATGCTGCCGATGGGCCGCCCGCGTTGGCGCTCACTACATTTGACGACGATGAACTACTCTCCGGGGCGCTGCGTGCGGGAGCTGCGGGGTTCATCCTGAAGGACTCGCCCGCAGAGGAGTTGGTCCGCGCCGTGCACGCCGTGGCGCGCGGCGAGGCATATCTGGATCCGGCGGTGACATCGCGGGTGCTCAGCGCCTACCGGCGTGCACCGGCAACCACCACTGGTCATGCTGAGGAGAAGCTCACCGTGCGGGAGCTGGATGTGTTGGCGCTCATTGCTTCCGGTGCCACTAACTCCGAAATTGCCGAGCAGCTGGTGATATCCGAGGTGACGGTCAAGAGCCACATCGGGCGTATCTTCGTCAAACTCGATCTACGAGACCGGGCCGCGGCCATTGTGTATGCCTATGACAACGGCATCGTGGCGCCCAAATAGGATTACTGGGTTTACTTTTCGCGGAGGGCCGCGATGGCTTCGTGGAGCTCTTCAAGCTCGCGCCGTAGGTAGTCGCGCGTGGTGACCTCACCCACCGCGAGCCGCAGTGCCGCCAGCTCCCGTGCCAGGTATTCGGTGTCGGCCTTGGTTTGTTCGGCCCGGCGCCGGTCCTCTTCCAGCGACACCCGGTCGCGGTTCTCCTGGCGGTTCTGAGCCAGCAGGATCAGCGGCGCGGCGTAGGCAGCCTGGGTGGAGAACGCGAGGTTGAGCAGAATGAACGGGTACGGATCCCATTGCAGGCTCACCGCGGAGAGATTCAGGATGATCCACACGATGACGAACACCGTCTGCATGGCCAGGTAGCGTCCCGTGCCCAGGAACCGGGCGATGTTCTCGCTGACCCTGCCAACGGCCTCGACATCGAGTCCGAGCGACAGCCCGCGGGAGGTGCGCGGGGTATCGAGCCGCTGCCGTGCCGATGCGTCGCTCATGAACGGTCACCCCCCGACACGCTCTCGGGTTCGTCGGCGCGCCAGCCGTCGGGCATCAGGTGATCCAGTACGTCGTCGACCGTAACGGCGCCGAGCAAGTGGTTCTCCCTGTCGATCACGGGACCGCACACGAGGTTGTACGCGGCGAAGTAGCGGGTCACCTCGGCCAACGGCGCCTCGGCATCCAGATAGGGCAGGTCGGTATCGAGAATGCCGCCGACCATCGCGTAGGGGGGCTCACGCAGCAGCCGCTGCAGGTGCACACATCCGAGGTAGCGGCCGGTGGGTGTCGCCGTGGGGGGCCTGACCACGAATATCAGTGAGGACAGTGCCGGTGTCAGGTCCGGATCGCGCACGCGGGCAAGGGCTTCGGCGACCGTGGTGTTCGGGCTCAGGATCACCGGCTCCGGGGTCATCATGCCGCCGGCGGTGTTGGGGGAGTGGGTGAGCAACCGTCGGACAGGTTCGGAATCTTCCGGATCCATCAGTGCCAGAAGTGATTCTGCTTCCGCGGGGGACAGTTCCCCCAGCAGGTCGGCGGCGTCGTCGGGGTCCATCGCCTCCAGCACGTCCGCGGCGCGTTCGTCTTCGAGCTTGGTGAGCACCTCGGCCTGATCATCCTCGGGAAGCTCCTGCAGGATGTCGGCCAGCCGTTCGTCGTCGAACGCGGCCAGTACCTCGTCGCGTCGCTTGGGCGGTAGTTCACGGATGGCATCGGCGACCTCGACCGGGCGCATGCCGTCGAACTGGAGCATCAGCTGGGCGACGCCCTGTCCGGGCAGATTGAGTGTCGACGGCGTCAACCCGTGGATGTGATTCCATCCGGTGACCTGCACACCGGTGCGCCGTCCCAGCCGCCGCGGGCTCCGCACGGCCACGCGGGTAACCACCCAGTCGCGGGTGCGTGTCTGTTCCAGGCCCAGGTCCACCACGGTGAGATCGACACCATGGAACTGTTCGAGCTCGGGGTCGTCGGTGCGCACGATGGTGTCGAGGACCTGCCCGAGTACCAGCGCCTCGCTGGGGCGCTGTTCGAAGCGGCGTAGTGAGACGTTTCCGGTGTTCAGCGTCACCGATCCGGGCTCGATGGCGGTGACCCGCAGCATGGGTACGAAAATCCTTCGGCGCGTGAGCATTTCGACGACAAGACCGATAACGCGCGGCTGTTTTCGGGTAACGCCAATCGCGATCACGACATCGCGCACCCGTCCGATGGACTCGCCGTCCGGACCAAGAACCACCAGGCCCGAGAGCCTGGCTGCGAACACCTTGCTCACTGCGGCCATGACAGCAAGGTTAGGGGGTCGGTCTGTCGGTGCCTTCCGCCGGTGTCGCGAGTTGGGTGGTTAGGAGCCGATTCCGCCGTACATGAGGGCGATGACGGCGGCCGAGAATCGCTCGCTGTCCTGCACCTCACCGCCCCGCGAGGCGTGCAAGCCCGTGGCCAGGATCATCCCGGTCACCGCTCGGGCCGTGTACTCCGTGTCGAGATCGGCACGGAGGTAACCTCTTTCGACTCCGTGGCGCAGGTAGGCCTCGGTCAGTTGGTCGCTTGTGGAGAGCATTCCGAAGACGCGTTCGCGTAGCTCATTGTCCACCGACCCCGCTTCCAGCAGAAGCAGCGGCAACTGGGGGTTATCCCGGAACAGGTCCGCGAGGGCAGCTCCGATGCGCACCGACTGTTGGCGGTACTGCTCGATGTCGTCGGCGAGCCCCGCAGCGTTCTCTGCGCTGATCGCGTGAAAGATCTGCCCGGTGACGTCGTCGATGACATGCTCGATGATGTCCCGTTTGCTCTTGAAGTACCGGTAGAAGGTCCCATGGCCGATCCCGATCCGACCGGCGATATCCGCGACGCCTGTCGCGTGGTACCCGTGCTCTGCGAAGCAGGCAAAGGCGGCGTCCAGAATCTCTTGCCGCATCTCGAGCTTCTTGCGCTCGGCGCGACTGAGTGTGGACGGGCTGGACGTCATAAGCGGCGATCCTACCGACCTTGACACCTATCGAGAATGACATATCATTCCGAAACTGACAAGCCATTCCGTTGGAGGTTGATGTGAGTCGTTATCCAAAGATTGAGCTGCCCGGCGCGGTGGTCGTCATCACCGGTGGAGCCAGGGGGATCGGTGCCGCTACGGCGCGCCTTTTCGCTGATAAGGGGGCCGATGTCTGGATCGGTGACGTCGATGACGTGGTCGCCAAAGAGACCGCGACCACGATCCCGCGTGCGCAGGCCGGCGCTCTCGATGTCACCAAGCCCCAGTCCTGGGCCTCGTTTCTTGACCGGGTGCGCGCCGAGTCAGGCCCTGTCGACATCCTGATCAACAACGCGGGCGTCATGCCGCTGGGCGGATTCATCGAGGAGAACGAGCGCACCACCGATCTGATTCTCGATGTGAATGTGCGCGGCCCGCTCAACGGTGCGCGCGCCGCGTTGCCGGAGATGGTGGCGCGCGGACGCGGGCACATCGTCAACGTGGCGTCGATGGCCGGCAAGCTGGCTGTTCCCGGCATGGTCACCTACAACGCGTCCAAATTCGGTGCTGTGGGACTTTCCGTGGCGCTGCGCAAGGAGTACGCAGACAGCGGCGTCAGCATCAGCTCCGTACTGCCGAGCGCGGTCCGTACCGAGCTGGCCTCGGGCGCGCCGCTGGGCAAGGGCATGCCGACCGTCGACCCGGAGGACGTGGCCGCCGCGATCGTGCGCAGCGTCGACACCCGTCGCGCGCAGATCTCGGTGCCGGGCTGGCTCGCGTTCGGCTGGGGGCTGCTGGATCTGTTCGTGCCCGAACCGGTTGAGCGACTTGGTCGCCGACTCATCGATGACCGCCGGGCATTGACGTCGCTGGATCTGAACGCGCGTAGTGCCTACATCGAACGCATCGAGCGTCAGAGCCAGGAGCACCAGAAGTGAGCGACCAGCGCCAACCCAAGGTCGTCGTCGTCGGTGCAGGCATGGCCGGAATCGCGGTGGGGCACAAACTTAAAGAGGCCGGATTCGACGATTTCACCATTCTGGAGAAGGGCGATGACGTCGGCGGTGTCTGGTACTGGAATCGCTATCCGGGACTGACCTGCGATGTGCCCTCGCAGGCCTATCAGTACCCGTTCGCACCACGCACGGACTGGCCGCGGCTCTTCGCCACCGGCGGAGAGATTCAGGCATATCACCGCCAGGTCGCCGAGGATCTCGGCGTGATGTCGCATATCCGGTGCGGGCAGGAAGTCACGGCCGCGGAGTTCACCGGTGCGGGCTGGCGGGTCACCACTGCGGCGGGCGAGAGGCTGGAGTGCGATTTCCTGATCGCCGCTACCGGCGTGCTGCACCACCCGAACATTCCTGACATTCCCGGCCTCGACAGCTTCCAGGGCAAGGTGGTGCACACCGCGCGCTGGGACGATTCGGTGGTGCTGGAAGGAAAGCGTGTCGCCGCGATTGGGACGGGCTCCACTGGGGTGCAGGTGGTTTCGGCAATGCAGCCCGTTGTCGATCAGGTGACGTCATTCATCCGAACTCCGCAATGGGTGCTGTGGGCGCCGATGGCGATGCGTCAGCCTAAGTTCGTGTCGAAGGTGTTGGAGGCTCTGCCCACCGAACGCATCGTGCGATTCAGCGCGTTGACGGGCACCGATGCACTGGTGAACATCGTGACCCGGCCCAGCTGGGGGCGGCGTTTGGTGCAGCAGTACGCGCGGGCGTGCCTTCACCTGATTCGCGACAAAGAGCTGCGTCAGAAGCTCACCCCCGACTATGAGCCGCTGTGTAAGCGGCAGGTCTTGTCGGGGTCGTTCCACCGCGCCGTTCAGAAGCCGAACGTCGAGATCGTCACCGACCGCATCGACAGAGTCACGCCCACCGGGATCGTGACGACGGACGGCGTCGAGCGCGATTTCGATGTGATTGTGCTGGCCACCGGATTCCAGGCGCACAACTACATGCGGCCCATGAATCTGGTTGGCAAGGACGGCTATTCGATTGACGAGGCATGGGAGAAGGGGCCCAAGGCCTACCGGATGACCGCTATTCCCGGCTTCCCGAACTTCTTCACCGTGCTGGGCCCGAACTCGCCGACCGGATCGATCTGGCTTCAGCACACGGCCGAGCGCACCGCCGAGTACATCATCAGCTGGTTGCATCGCTTCGCTCGTGGCGAGATCACCACGGTGGAAGTGAGTCGTGAGGCCACCGATGAATTCAACGACCAAGCGCGCGAAGCGATGAAACCCACGGTGTGGGCCACCGGATGCAACTCCTGGTATCTCACCGAAGACGGATCTGTCGACCTGTGGCCCTTTGATCGAAAGACCATGGAGCGCATGCTCGCATCGCCCGAGGAGAGCCACTACATCGTGCAGTGATGCGCCTCAGCGCAGGTTGAACGTTGTGGGATCCGGGCCGATGCGACCGTCGGCGGCGTCGAGCCCGGTGATGAGTTCGACCTCGTCGCCGTTGAGCTCGAATCCGAACACGTCGAAGTTGGCGGCGATGCGCGCCGGCGTCACCGACTTGGGGATGACGACGTTGCCCAGCTGAAGATGCCACCGCAGGATCACCTGGGCGGCGCTGACCCCGTGGGTTTGGGCGATGGCCCCGATTGCCGGGTTGTCCAGGATGGTGCCCTGGCCGAGTGGCGACCACGCCTCGGTGGCAATGCCGTACTCGGCGTGGAAGGCGCGCAGCTCGGGCTGGGTGAATCGGGGATGCAGCTCGATCTGGTTGAGGGCTGGTACTTCTCCGGTCTCGTCGATCAGCCGTTGGAGATTGTCGATGGTGAAGTTGCTGACCCCGATGGCCTTGGCGCGGCCGTCGGCCTGAATTCGCTGCAGAGCCTTGAAGCTCGCCACGTATTCGTCGAGCTCGGGCACCGGCCAATGGATGAGGTACAGGTCCACGTAATCGGTGCCCAGGCGCGCAAGAGAGGCGTCAAACGCCCGCAGCGCCTTGTCGTAGCCCTGATCGGCATTCCACAGCTTCGTGGTCAGGAAGATATCGCCGCGAGGAACCCCGGACTCTGCGATGGCGGCGCCGGTGCCCTCCTCGTTCTCGTACACCTTCGCGGTGTCGATGCTGCGATATCCAACCTGTAGCGCCGTCGACACGGCCGAGCGCGCCTCATCGTCGGGTACCTGCCACACCCCGTAGCCGAGCTGGGGAATCGTGGTACCGGAATTGAGCGTCACATTGGGGACTACCTGGGGAACCGTCACGGTCAACCCAACACGGGCCGCCGCCGAGTATTCCCGGGGACCTGGAGATAACAGAAAAGCCCCGCTCCCAAACCTGGGAACGGGGCTTTTCTGATGGTGCGCCGTCAGGGTTTCGGACCCCGGACCCGCTGATTAAGAGTCAGCTATATCGCGACGGCAGATTACAGCGTATGCGAGCTGGCAAACGCCCGGCTGAAAGCGATGGCCGACAGGGGAAATGGTTGGCACGCCGTAGCCAACACTGTTGACGACTTGGAAGGGCTCCAGCAAGAGCGAGAACCTTCGCGCCCGAAGAATCAATCACTGGGTGTCGCTACTCGCCGCGATAACTGGCTATCATTCGTTCTCGCTCGGGGTTGGTCGATTGTCGGGCTCATCGCTATCGCGGTTGGCTTCTTCGCCATGGGTCAGCTCGACCTCATCCCCCGCCCAAGGATTCAAAAGCAACTCGATGGTCGCGGGTGGATAACCCATCCGCGACGACAGCGACTGGATGGTTTCGCGAGCGTACGGGTGACATGTCATGAGTCCCTGTCCAATGGCGAAGCACCTGGCATCATCGGATGTGGGCTCTGCCCCCGGTTTCAGTTCCCAATGGGCGGACATCTCGATGTTTATCGTCCACAAGGGTTTGGTGTCTGATTGGTCGCAGTCTTGTGTCTCTGCCTTGGGAGGCGCTGCCGAAACCTCGTACTTCACCCGGGTGATGAGTTGGCCGGGTTGGTGATGGAACGTCACGTGCACTGCAGTTGTGAGCTCAACCGGTTCACCCTCCCCGAATGGACGCAACGCCGCGCAGTCTGCGCGCGCCAAACGAACGGTACTCAGGCTCTTGACGATCGCCAGCACACGATTCGTAGCCGCCAGCCCTTCGTCCGATTTAATGACCTTATTCATTTACGCGACGCAACCCGCGTTGCTGAGCTCGGTCACGGTATCGGCTATCTGCATCGGCACGGCAGTGTAAGCGCCTGTGGTCACGGTCATCGGCTGGCTGAGTCGGAAGGACTCCGTTGCGTCGGTCACCGGTGTGATCGGGGACAGCGAAACGTGAGCTTCCTTGCCTAAGACATGCAACATCGCCGCCAGAGTCTTGACTGTCAGATTGCGTCGGCCAGACAGGCGCTGGCCGACTTCGTTTTTGGATACCCCGAGCAGGCTAGCGAGCTCCTGCTTAGTCTCGACTCCGGCAGCGTCCATGGCCTCATAGACAAGTTCGGTGCATGCGAGGATCAGACGTTCCTCGCTCAGCATCCGCTCATTTTCTGGGGTGACTTCAAACCAGCTACTCATGGCGATCACCTTTCTCCCGCAATGTTTTTCTGGTACTCCTCGCGAGCCTTCTTCGCGTGTTTCTTCAGGTCAGATTCCTTGGGTTTTTTGACCCCGTGGGTGGCAACAAAGACCTTGCCGTCAACAACGCCGAACAGCCGGTACCCTGGCCCGTCGAAGACCTTTATCTCGTGTACGTGGGGCCGGTCGCTGTCGGCTTGTAGCCGGCGCATTTCGTCCGGGTTCCGGAGGAACCCCACCTGGCAGTACCGTTCGAAACGGGCTTTGAACTGGGTCTTTGCTCGAGCTGGCAGATCTGAAAGGAACTGTTCAACCTCACACACCCCGTTCCTGACTACTGCGACGATCTTTCTCGGATCGCCACTCTTACCTTCGAGGAGCTTCCGCTCGCCCGGTGAAGTCATAACTTCACCACAGCCACCATAGCTAGTCCAATCCGTATTGTCAGCGGGATAGTGATGATCGCCTCACTTAACACGTGACTACTGCTCATACATGGTGGTCGAGGGAACTTTACGCGCGAGAGGGCCCGGTCAGGGTTCGCGACGCACGAGTAGTTTCGCAGCTCGCCCACTAGGTGATGGCCGGGAGCCCTCATTCAAATCCTAATGTGAACTAGATCGATAATAATATGATTATCTATTAGGATAGATGATATGCCTACTATACAAGCAGTGGTTTCCGACGACCTTCATGCCACCCTCGAGCGACTAGCGCAGGCGCGCGGCCTTTCCGTTTCGGCTTTGACGCGCGACATCCTCCACAGTTCGATCTCAAGGACCGGAACTTTCTTTGGGGTGGTGATGTGCCGTTCCAACGCCGATGCCGATTCTGACGAATGGTTCGCCCTTGCCATGGACGGCGATGACGCCGATGTCAGTGGTGGGGCGCTGATCATTCGCAACGCCGCCGGTCTTGCTCACACCATCGTTGCCCCTGGCCGTTGGCGTGAATGCAGTCTTAGAATCGATAGAGATCGAGCCATCTTCCATCCCGCCGACAATCTGGAAGCTCCCAAGCGGCGTGTCCGCGAAAGGCAGTAGCGGTCAAACCCTCTGTCTTACATGGATGTTACTGGCGGATCTATACCCGTATGGCGCCTGGCTCAACGCGGAGGGGTTGTCGCATTCCAAGAGAGTCCATGACAGCAGTGCTTGCGCCCGACGGCGTCGAATCTCGCGTGACCGCCGAAGAGGAAGCCCGTTGGCGCGCTACGTCATCGAGCGTCAATGGGCTTCCCGCGGATACGGTTTGAGGTAAGACCCAAGCTGGCATCGCGCGGCAAGGACGGGACGCGCCGCATCCTCTATCTCATCCTTGGATGTGGCGAAGGCTGCGCGGGGTTCGCCTCGTCGTAACAGATACCCGACATGAGCGTTCAGCGTACGTAGAAGAGTCCTGAATGACCGGGGTCGAAGCGAGGGCACTGCCTCTCGCACGGCTTATCTGACGGCGCCACCTAGGCTGTCGGGGCGGAGCCCGGTTCTCAACATGCTGGTAGAGGTTCTGCCACTCGGTGGGACTCCGACCGCAGGGATGCAGCGGCATTCTGACCCACCCCGACACGGCTAGACCGATTAGGTTGCGCGCGTTCATGTGTGCCATCAGCAGCCGGTCCGCTTATTGGCTGACGGATGCAAAAACTCGGAACTGACTCGGAAACGCTCAGGCATGTGGCGAGCGCGCCATGTTGGTCCGGCGCCAAATGTCCCGGTCGCGGCGGCCCATCCCCAGTTGGCAGGAGTGCAGGCTGGCTCGGGACCTGGAGATAACAGAAAAGCCCCGCTCCCAAACCTGGGAACGGGGCTTTTCTGATGGTGCGCCGTCAGGGTTTCGAACCCCGGACCCGCTGATTAAGAGTCAGCTGCTCTACCAACTGAGCTAACGGCGCATCAACGTGCGTGGAAGACCTTAGCAGCCTCGGAGCCCGTAACGAAAATTGTCTTCTCCGCGATAGCCCGGTCGCGTTGATTGAGGTGGTCGTCGACCTTCACGAGCCCGTACAATCATGGCTGAATTCGCATGCACGAGATTCAAAGGGAGCAAAGCATGACCCAGGGTCGTCCACGCCTGTTGGTTGGCGCGCGTCGGCGGTGGGCGTCCGTGCTCGTTCTCCCGGTCGTGGCGATGGCTGTGCTGGCCGGATGCTCGAGTACCGCGTCCCAGGAACCGCCGAAAGTCATTGACAAGGCAACGCCTTACGCCGATCTGCTGGTACCCAAGTTGGCGATGTCGGTGAAGGATGGAGCTGTCGGCGTCCCGGTCGATGCGCCCGTGACCGTGACCGCGGGTGAGGGTGTGCTCGGAACCGTCACCATGGTCAACTCCGATGGCAAAGAGATCACCGGCGAGGTCGGTCCCGACGGCGTGAGCTGGTCCACCACCGAGCCGCTCGGCTATGACAAGCAGTACACCCTCAGCGCCGATGCCAGGGGCCTCGGTGGAGTGGCCCGCGCTAATGCGACATTCCGCACCCATTCTCCGGACAACATGACGATGCCGTACGTCATGCCGGGCGACGGCGAGGTGGTCGGCATCGGTCAGACGGTCGCCATCCGGTTCGATGAGAGCATTCCGAATCGGGCCGCGGCAGAGAAGGCCATCAAGATCACCACGAACCCGCCCGTCGAGGGTGCGTTCTATTGGTTGAACAACCGCGAAGTGCGTTGGCGCCCAGAGGCGTTCTGGGAGCCCGGAACATCGGTGGACGTGAAGGTCAACACCTACGGGGTGGACCTGGGCAACGGCGTCTTCGGGCAGGACAACGTGACATCCCGTTTCGCCATCGGCGACGCGATCATCAGCCGCGTCGATGACAACAACAAGGTCGTCAACGTCGAGCGCAACGGCGAGATCATCAAGACCATGCCGACCTCGATGGGCAAGGACAAGGCGCCCACCAACAACGGCACCTACATCATCGGCGAGCGGTTCAAGGATCTGATCATGGATTCCTCGACCTACGGCGTCGCGGTCAATTCACCGGACGGATACCGCACCAAGGTGCAGTACGCCACCCAGATGTCCTACAGCGGGATTTACGTGCACGCCGCGCCATGGTCCGTCGGCGCGCAGGGGCGTACCAACACCAGCCATGGCTGCTTGAATGTCAGCACCGCCAACGCAAAGTGGTTCTACGAGAACACCAAACGCGGCGATATTGTCATCGTCTCCAACACCGTCGGACCGGTGCTACCCGGTACCGAGGGACTGGGTGACTGGAACATCCCGTGGTCGCAGTGGAAGACCGGAAACGCCCGGAACTAGCGGCATAGCGTCCGATCTGGCACTCTCACCGCTCAAGTTCGCTGCGGGCGACAGCGAGGTCGACCACGGGTCGGTAAGCGGCGATCCGTTTGGCGGTCCACCCGGCGAGGCCGAGCGCCACCTCATCGGTGGCGATCCGGTAGATCAATGCGCGGATCAGCATCTGGCCCCACTCGGGCAGATGAGACCATCGCTCCACCAGCTCGGCTGAGGCTCCGAACCAACACAGCGCGTCGACGACAGCGACGGCGGCCGCCCAAGACGCGGGCCGCCAGTACGGCGACCAGTCGATAATCGCCGGTGAGAGCCCCTCTGCGAACAGGACGTTCCCAGGCAAGTCGCCGTGAACCATCTGTGACGCGATCAATGGCTGCAATAGGTTTAGCGCCGTGGAGAGACCATCGATCGGGAGTTCCTCCCAGGCGACACGGTCTCCGACAGACCACGGGTCGTCGCGGAAGTCCAGAAAATCTGGCCGAGCCAGGTTGGCGATCATCTCGTGGAATGCGACCCCGGCGCGCAGAATATCGTCGGGCCGACTGACATCCGGTTGTCCAGCGACCAGCCGACATGCTTCCCAGTTCTGAACCACCCAGGCCCCATCCGTGGCGCGAACGGGTCGGGCGATCCTGAACTGCGTCGCGTCCGGTAGTTCGGTGAGAGCTTGTGCACGCCACAGTGTCTCGGCGAGATTCTCGACCGGTTTGATGATCACATTCCCGACCCGCCACGTCCCACCCTTTCCGCCGGGCAACGCGACGGGTTTTCCTGATGCGCCGAACGCGGCCAGCACCGGCTCCGGTGGGATCGCATGCGATGACTTCATATCAAAATGGTCGCAGTGGAAGACCGGAAACGCCCGGCAGCAGTAGTGCTGGACGTGTCGGCGCGCGGAACTATAGGCCGAATGCGCCGCCGTCGATCAGGATCGTGAGACCAATCCCGATCAACACCACTGGTAAGACAACATGACCCCAGCGGGTCAACAGTGCAGCGACTGCCCGACGAGACGCAAAGAACCAGCCCGCCAGGCACCACAGCGCCACACCACACAGGAACACCAGCGCATACCCGGCCATCCCGTCGACTCCGGCAAGGGCGAACACGGGCACGTATACGCCGATGTTGTCGCCGCCGTTGGCGAACGTCACCGCCGCGACCTGTAACACCCCAACGCCGCCGGATTGATCAGAAGTACCAGCATTCTCGCTGTCGCGATCGCGCCGCAGGTTCCAGGCCGCACGTAGTCCAAGTAGCAGAGGAAGTAGGCCAAGGTAAGGAATCGCCTTCTCCGGCAGGAGATTAGCGCCCAACGCTCCCACCACCGACACGGCGAGAATCGCTGCGAACCCCAGATATTGACCGATAACAACCCGGGCTACCGCCGAGCGGGAACGCCCAGCCCGACCGAAGAAGACTGCCAGCACCACCATGTCGTCGACGTTGGTCACCGCGAACATCGCCACTGCGCGGCCTATCAACGCCCACTCCACCAGCACGCCAGCGAGCGTACGGGGGGATTTCCGGTCGGTTGTTTTAGCCTTCGATGACCTTCTGGTCGAGTACTCGCTTGGACGGCACCATGATGATGGACTTGGAGTTGTCGCGATCGCGGTAGGCGGACTCCAGGATCGACGGGATGCTCTCGAGCTTTCCGTGCACGCTCATGAGCTGCTCGAGAATCGAGATGCGCTGCTGGCCAACCTCTTCCACTGAGCGGCGGGCCTGGTCCAGGCGGCGCTCGATCTGCTCGTCGGCCAGGCGCAGACGGCGATCTGACTCGTCCTTGGCATCGGCAAGACGCTTTTCGCACTCGGCCTGCGTGCTGCGCCGCTGATCGTCGACGGTCGACTGGGTCTCGGTGCGCAGTTTGGTCAGCTCTTCGTCCAGCTCCGTCTCGGCCTTTTCGCGCCGCTTTGCTTCCGCCGAGCGGAGCCGCTCGGACTCACTCACCGCTTGGGCGACAATCTGATTGGCTTCCTCGCGTGCCCGCGCCATGACCTCGGTGTACTCGGTCTCCAGCGCGCTCTGTCGCGCCGCCATATCGGCGAGCATTTCCTTGTGCTTGGTGCGCATGGCTTCGGCGTCGGACTTGGCCGCAGCGACTAGGGCGGCAGACTCGGTGCGCGCCTCGCTCTGCATCTCGGAGACCTCGTCGACGGCGATGCGGAGCATCTTGGCCATCCGGTCGGTCATCGCATGCGCTGACGGGGACGTGTCGTTGAGGTTCGAGACCTCGTCCTTGAGGGAGGAGACCTGCTTGGTGGCGTCCTCAAGGCGAGTCTTGAGAGTCTCCACGTCGTTCAGCCCTGACTGGTGCATGATCGTCAGCCGGCTGATGTACTCGTTGACCTCAATCGGGTCGTACCCGTTACGGGTCCTGGTGAAGTTCCGAGTGGACTCATTGGTGGTGGTCACGGTCACTGGTACCCCTTGAAACAGGTATGGAAGTAGTGGGAGAGCGTTAGCCCGCGAAGAGTATGACACGCGTTACCAGTTCTCGTATACAGGTGTTGGTAAATACTGGATCGTGACGTAACCAGATTGTTCACCTCTGACGCACCTGGTCACAGCGTCTATTTTCACAAGTGTTACCGCGGTCGATCATCGACAGCATGCTCGTGACATGTTCCCCGCGACCCTGCCCGACTTGTTCTCACATTTGCTGTTGATCTTCGTCGGCATCACTACAGATGTATCGGCCGCGTGAGACGTGATTTGCCGTAGGTGGAATTGTGGAACGTATCGCCTATAGGCGGGGTTTCCTGAAATCGATCTTGATTGCGCAAGTTCAGGTAGCGATGGGGTGAACTACCCAGTCGCGGTATGGGGTATCTAGCTCGTAGTGGCGGTTCGTGCCGCCACCGTGTCGCGGATCAGGAGGAAGAACGGAACTGCGGTGCCCGCCCCGATGCCGAAGGTCACGAGCACCGACGCCACCCACCAGCGCAGGATGCCGAGTCGGCGGGCTTCGGCGAACGCCCAGGTCTGAAACGCGGTACCCATCAGATAGGTGTCGGAGTAGATGAACCGGATGGCGGGCAATGGCGCCTTACTCGGCGGCTTGAAGAAGTCTGCGGCTGCCTTCCGGGGCCCGTGCTTCCTGGCGTATGGCCATGCGATGGAGTTCTGTATGACAAAGGCGACAAGGGTGGTCGCAAGGAGAATGGCGCGGCTTCGGTCTGTTCTCATCGCTGAAGTGTCACGCGCCGGCGGCCAGCGTTTCAGACGTTTGGACTCGAGAAACGGAATCGCCGCCTACTTGTGTAGACGGCGATTCCGATATGGGGTGGCTGACGGGACTCGAACCCGCGACAGCCAGGATCACAACCTGGTGCTCTACCAACTGAACTACAGCCACCATTGCCGCGCGAAGCGGCGTGAAAGATCTTAACCGGTGAGGGCGCCTTAGGCCGAATCGGTATCCGGAGCGTTATCCAGGTTCGCCACGATCGCGACAAGGTCACTGGTAGAGGGCCCGGGGTCGGGAACGAAGGCCGCGCGCCGGTAATAGCGCAGCTCGCGGATCGACTCCTTGATGTCGGCGAGGGCCCGGTGGGCCAATCCCTTGTCGGGCTGGCCGAAGTAGATGCGCGGGTACCAGCGGCGGCAGAGCTCCTTGATGGAGCTGACGTCGATCATCCGGTAATGCAGGAAGTCATCGAGTAGCGGCATATCCCGTGCGATGAATCCGCGGTCAGTGGCAATGGAGTTCCCGGCCAGGGGAGCGACCTTGGCCGAGGGCACGTGCTGGCGGATGTAGTCGAGCACCAGCGCCTCGGCCTGTTCCAGGGTGACCGTCGACTTACGGACCTCATTGGTGAGCCCGGACTTGGCATGCATGTCCTTGACCACCGGAGGCATCGCGGCCAGCGCCGCGTCATCGGCATGAATGACGAGGTCGATGCCCTCGCCGAGGATATTGAGATCGCCGTCGGTGACAAGGGCGGCGATCTCGATCAGCTTGTCCGAGCCGAGGTCGAGCCCCGTCATCTCGCAGTCGATCCAGACCAGTTCTTCGCGTGGAGCACTCACAGTCTGACCACATTAGCGGTACGTGTGATCCGCGAGTGTGACGTCAGCACGGAATTTCGCGAGCAATCCTGTGTCGACGCCACACCGAGCGATGACGGAGTCGCTTCGGGGCGTTAGGGTCGTGGCCATGGCCGAGCAGACCACCGCGGGGGCCACGCCCGCACAGCAGATCGCCGCCGGATACGCCACCACAGGTCAGGCACTTGAACTGGGGTCGGTCGTGGTGGACGGCACCGTCGACCCGGCGGCGCGTATCCGCATTCCGTTGGCGACCCTCAACCGGCACGGCCTCATCGCCGGCGCGACCGGTACTGGCAAGACCAAGACCCTTCAGGTGATCGCCGAGCAGCTCAGCGCCGCGGGAGTGCCTGTGGTCATGGCCGACGTCAAGGGCGACCTGTCGGGCATCTCCAAGCCCGGCGAGGCCAGCGATAAGACGGCGGCTCGCGCCAAGGACACCGGTGACGACTGGGCGGCCTCGGGCTTCCCGACGGAGTTCGTCTCCCTCGGTACCACTGGGATCGGTGTGCCCATCCGTGCCACCATCCGCAGCTTTGGGCCGATTTTGTTGTCAAAGGTGCTGGGGCTCAACGCCACCCAGGAATCCACGCTGGGGCTGATCTTCCATTGGGCAGACCAACAGCAGCTACCACTGCAGGATCTGAAGGATCTGCGCGCGGTCATCACGTACCTGACCAGCGATGAGGGCAAGGCGGATCTGAAGAACCTCGGTGGCGTATCGGCGGCGACGGCGGGCGTGATCCTGCGAGCGCTGATCAATCTGGAGGCCGACGGCGGCGACACATTCTTCGGCGAACCCGAAATCGATCCGAACGATCTGATGCGTACGTCCGGAGACAAGGGCGTTATCACGCTTGTCGAGCTAGGGGCACAGGCTGCGCGGCCGGTTCTGTTCTCCACTTTTCTGATGTGGATTCTGGCTAACCTGTTCACGAAGCTGCCCGAGGTCGGCGACGTTGACAAGCCGAAGCTCGTGTTCATCTTCGACGAGGCCCACCTACTGTTCGCCGACGCGTCGAAGGCGTTCCTGGAGCAGGTGGAGCAGACGGTCAAGCTCATCCGTTCCAAGGGTGTCGGCGTGTTCTTCTGCACCCAGCTGCCCACCGACGTGCCCAACAACGTGCTCTCGCAGCTGGGTGCGCGCGTTCAGCACGCGCTGCGTGCCTTCACGCCCGAGGACCAGCAGGCCCTTACCAAGACCGTCAAGACCTATCCCAAGACCGATGTGTACGACATGGGCACGGCGCTGACCTCGCTGGGCATCGGCGAGGCGATCGTTACGGTGCTCTCTGAGAGGGGCGCGCCGACGCCGGTGGCGTGGACCCGGATGCGTGCGCCGCGTTCGCTGATGGCCGCCATCGGTGACGACGCCATCAAGGCCGCCGCCGCGTCCAGCCCCCTGCAATCCAAATACGGCCAGACGGTCGATTCGCGATCGGCCTTCGAGGTTCTCGCCGAGAAGGCCGCCCAGGCAGAGCAGGACACCCCCGTCGGGGAGGCTCCCGCGAAGAAGGGTGCCAAACCGGTACCTGAGAAGCCCAGCTGGTGGCGGCGTCTGCTCAGCAACAGGAGCTTTCAGAGCTTCCTCAGCGCGCTGGGCAAGCAGCTCATCCGCAATATGGGTAAGAAGTAAGGTCGCGACAGATCGTGCGTAATCGCCGCTGAGACCTAGGCGTCTGCCGTCCGTTTCGATTGTGGGACAAAATCTTTGGGCAGCATGCGGGACCGCCGCCAGAGGTGCTCCACCAGTCGGCCTTCGAGCATGTTGGCCTCGTCCATGACGCGGACCAGACGCTCGCCGAAGAACCTGAGATTCGCGTGATAGTGCGGATTGCGTAGTGCCGTCCATGCCGCTCGCAAGGGCGGAAGTCCGGCATCGCGATACACGGCCGGTTGCACCATGACCAGCGGTACCACCGCCGCGCCGGCGGCAACGATCAAGCGCTCTACGGCCATTCGGGTGCGGCCAGTACGTGCGACGGCCCGGTTCAATGCCACGCGCGCGTAGCTGATGTGCCGGGCCTCCTCGACGACGTGGATTTTGGCGATCGCCCGGGTGCGGGGCTGGAGCGTCTCGTCGTTCATGGTCTGACGCTGTAACCGGTCCAGTATTTCCTCGACCATGAGCATCATCGAGAAGATCGTCGCGGACAGTGGGGCGAGCGCGGTGATGCCCACCAAAGCTCGGGCGATCATGGGCGGGTCATAGCTTCGATCGCTCAGTGTGCTGATCTGGCGGCCGAACATCACCGAGTGGCGGCACTCGTCGGCGACTTCGGTCAGTGCGTATTGCGCTGTGGCGCTGCGGGGGTCGCTGACCGAGGCCAACTTGAGCATGGGGTGCATCAGGGCGCTCTCGGCGAGGATGCCCCAGCTGGCCAGGGCTGAGGCCTCCAGGCGCCCGAGCCGAATCTTTTCGTCCTCGGTCATCCGGTCGAAGATCTTCGTGCCGTACAGCGAGATGTATTTGTCGGGCACATAGCGCAGCCCCGGAACGTCGGGTGCGTCCCAATCGACGTCCACCTCCGGGTTGTAGGAGCGCTCCACCGACGAGCGCAGGAGCCGCACAGCCGTGCGCTCGATGGGTGAGTCGCTCTGGGTGATGGGCGTTTGTGACATGACATGCCTCCCGCTGTTCAGTCCGCCAATTTCTTAGATAGTACTGAAAAGTACCGGGTACTTAGAGTAGCGTCAATGGCATGTCGGATCACGGTGATGCTCGGCGTGAACGCTGGGCGCAGCACAAGGTGCGAGTGCGCCGGAAATTCGTCGCTGCGGCGGTGGTCGCGATCGAGAGAAACGGCCCGTCGGCCACTGTGGAGGATGTCGTGCGTGTGGCGCACTCGGCTAAACCCAAGTTGTACAGGCATTTTGAGGACCGAAACGATCTCTTCGGCTCGGTGGCGCAGGCCATGGTGGCCGGCGTCCGGCGCCAGTTGGCCGCGGCCGTCGACATACGTATCCCGCCGCGACAGTCCGCGCAGCGGGCCGCCTTCGTCTTCCTTGAGCTGGTGCAACGCTTTCCGCAATCGACCCGTTTCCTTGTCGAACATCAGGTGGTGAGCGTGCGTGGAAAGCCGGCCCCGGCTCTGCGCGACGACGGTGCGATCGCCGAACTCGCCGCAGTGATCTCGTCGTTTCTTGAGCGCGTCAACGTGCACCCGGCCGGCGCGGATCAGCTGGCCGCCGCGTTGATCGGCACGGCCGCGACGACGGCGTTATGGCGAGTGGCTCGGGGCGCCGCACCTGACGAGGCGGCCGGTGAACGCCTGGCCGAGACACTGTGGGCCTCGGTCGATGTGTTCCTGCGATCGAAGGGCATCATCATCGACCCGCAGCGAGCGCTCGATCCGGGGAAGATCGAGACCGCCCGGGCGGCGCTACTGGACTTGCGGGGCGACGGCTAGTCGCCGAGCTTCTTGTAGAAGCTGCCCACTATCGGGGCGACGATGGCGCGCGGCGCATAGCCGGCGGCCACTGACATTGCCTTCGACGTGATGCCGGGGACGACACGCATCTTGTTGCGTTCCAACGCATTCAGTGAGACCCGCGCGGTGTACTCCCCGTTGATCCACAGGAAGTCCGGAACCACCTTGTCGACGATCGACGCCTCGGCGGGGTCGGGCTCGACGGTGCGCACCGGTCCGGGCGCCAGCAGCGTGACGTGCACTCCGGTGCCCTTGAGTTCACCGCGCAGCGACTCGGAGAAGGTGTTCGCGAATGCCTTGGTCGCCGCGTAGGTGGCGTTGTTGGGAATCGGGGAGTTGCCGGCCGCCGATCCGGAGATCAGGATGCCGCCGGCTCCACGCTCGAGCATGCCGGGAAGCACCGCCAGCGTAAGGTCGTGCACCGCAACCGCGTTGAGCTGCACCTGCTTGCGTTCGCCCTCGGGGTCCAGGTCGCGTATCGGCCCAAACGTCGCGGTTCCCGCGTTGTTGCACAGGATCGAGATGTTGCGCTCGGACAGCTCCTTGCAGAGCGCATCACGCGCGCCGGGGTCGGCGAGGTCCACCGCACGCACCTCGACGATCACGCCCGTCTTCTCGGTCAGGGTGTTCGCGAGGTCGCTGAGGATCTCGCCGCGGCGGGCGGTGATGATGAGGCTGTGTCCGCGCGCGGCAAGCTCTTCGGCGAGCGCCGCGCCGATCCCTTGGGAGGCTCCGGTGACGACGGCGCGGGCATCGGGACTTGGTGCGGGTATCGGCATGGGGCAATCGTAAAGGTTGCCCCGCACGCGCCAGGTTACGCTGGTCAGTAATGAGCATGCCTGGGGTCGAGGAGCCTGTGGGGCGTCAAGACCCAGGACCCGGCCGACAATTGACCACCCCCGTCTCACGCAGCCGGATAGCTGCCTGGGCGGCGTTCGACTGGGGATCCGCGGCCTTCAACACCGTCATCGTGATGTTCATCTTCACGCCGTATTTGACCGGCAGAGTCGGGGCTGGGATGCCCGACGGTGTCCCGCAGGGCCTCCTGGGCTGGATGATGGGTCTGGGTGGTGTCCTTGTTTTCGTGCTCGCGCCGGTGATCGGGGTGTGGGCAGACACCCCGCGGCGGCGCCGTGTCGCGCTGGGCACCCTCACCACATTGGTGGTGCTCGTTGCCACCACGATGAGCCTGGTACGCGAGGACAACCGCTACCTCTGGCTGGGTCTCGGGTTGTATTGCGCGGGTTCGGTGTTCAACGAGCTGGCCCAGGTTCCGTACAACGCGATGATGCACGGGCTCACCACACCCGCCAACGCCTCGCGGGTCTCGGGGCTCGGCCTGGCGGCCGCATACATCGGCGGTGTCGTCGTCCTCCTGCTGTGCTACCTGGGCTTCATCTCGGGGGACGGCCCGACCCGCGGACTGTTCCACATACCCGCCGCCGACGGATTCGACGTGCGCGTCTCGGTCTTGTTGGCGGCCGCTTGGTTCGCCGTGTTCGCGCTGCCCCTGGTGTTATCCCGGCCGGTAGCTGATCCGTGGGCCCCGCCGCCCAGCTCGCCCGGATTGTTAGGGGTGTACCGGGAGTTGTGGCGCGACCTCGTCGAGCAGTGGCACATGGACCGGCGCATCATCTATTTCCTGATGGCGAGCGCGATCTTCCGCGATGGGATGGTGGCGATGTTCGCGCTGACTCCGGTCATCGCCAGCGGGGTCTTTCACATGTCCGGCGCGGACATCACGTTGTTCGGGGTAGCCGGGAACGTGATGGCGGCAGCCGGCGCGGTGCTGGGCGGATTGATCGATACCCGCTTGGGGTCCAAGGGGATCATCATCGGCTCGCTCGCCGCGATCGTCACCCTCGGCATCGTGATGATGTGTCTGTCGGGTCAGTCCGCGTTCTGGATCTGTGGGCTAGCCATCGCGGCATTCGTCGGCCCACCGCAGTCGGCGGCCCGAACGCTGGTGCTGCGCATGGCGCCGGCCGGCCGGGAGGCGTTCGTCTTCGGTCTCTACACCATGACCGGACGGGCGGTTTCCTTCGCGGGTCCCTGGCTGTTCGCCACGTTCGCGCTGCTGTTCCACGCCACCCGTGCGGGAATCGCCGGGCCGGTGTTGATGATTGCGCTGGGACTGGTGGCGGTGATCTTCGTCAAGGTTCCCCGGTATGACCCGGTGACCGGCGAAAACATCAGCGGCTCAAGCTAGCCCATACCGCTGCAGGTCGCCATCTTCCCGGAAGTAGTGCTCTTCTGCGTTCCGTTGACGAGCAAGCTGCAGGACACATCGTGCGAGAAATCGGCCGCGATCACCACGGCGTTCGTCACCTGCTCGGCGTTCAGCTTGACCTCCTTGCGCCACGGCAGCTTGACGTTGAACTCCATCTGCAGGGATCCGCTGGCATCGAAGTAGGTGATGTTCAGGGCGGGCCCGCGACCGCCGACCTCATAGACCACCGTCTCCGTTGCGGCCTGACTTCCCTGCGTTGGCGGGTTCACCGGGATCGGCGGAATGGTGAAACTCGGTATCGGTGGCAGGGTCGGCATGCTGGGCGCGGTGGTCGTCGAGGTCCGGGTGGAGGGAGTGGCGATAACCGTTGGGGGTCGCTCATCTTGGCGTTGAATAAGGACGACGAGGGTGATGATCAGCGCGACGATGACGACCAGCGCGCCAACGCCGACGACCCACAGCCAGAAGGTGTTCGATCGGCGCGGGGGCCCGGGATCCTGCGGGGGAGGACCGTAGGACCCGTATTGCTGCGGCAGCACGGCCGTTTGGTTGGGCTGGGCAGTGCTGGAGAGCGCGGGATACTCGAACGCCTGTGAGGCGTAGGCCGGGTCATCGGGGTAATCCAACGGCTGGCTGGACTGCGACCACGGACCGTATGACGTGGAGCCGCCCGGGGCGGCCGCATCGTCGCGGCGGTTGCTGTCCATGGCCGCCAGGGTACCCGCCAAGCTATCAATGCAGGTGAAAGCCGGTCGGCCGTGTTTCCGGCGGATCGTCGCCGGATGTGGGTAGATGACGGGGTCGTGCTGTGATCCCGGTCACGGTACGGCACGATAGGGGCCATGACAGCGACCGAATCCACGGCTCCCGAGAGTGCTCCACCGAAGAAACGCAAGGACCGCACGCATTGGCTCTATATCGCGGTCATCGTCGCGGTGGTGCTCGGCGTGGTCGTGGGCATGCTGTGGCCGGGATTCGGAAAATCGGTGGGCGTACTCGGAGAGATTTTCGTCAGCCTCATCAAGATGATGATCAGCCCGGTGATCTTCTGCACGATCGTGCTGGGCATCGGATCCGTGCGCAAGGCCGCCAGTGTGGGCCGGGTTGGCGGACTGGCGTTCGTGTACTTCCTGGCGATGTCCACCGTCGCCTTGGCGATCGGGCTTGTCGTCGGCAATCTGCTTGCGCCCGGCACCGGATTGCATCTATCCGGGGCCAACCAGGGAGCGGGCGCCAAGTACGCCGATCAGGCTCATGCCGCGGGCGGAACCTGGCATTTCATCAAATCGATTGTGCCGGAGACGATGTTCTCGGCGCTGACCTCCGGCAGCGTGCTGCAGACGCTGTTCATCGCGTTACTGGTCGGCTTCGCGGTGCAGGCACTCGGATCCACCGGTGAGTCGATCGTGCGCGGTATCGGGATGCTCCAGAAGCTGGTCTTCAAGGTCCTCATCATGGTGCTGTGGCTGGCGCCCATCGGTGCCTTCGGTGCCATTGCCAATGTGGTCGGCCAGACCGGCTGGAACGCCGTAAAGGAGTTGGGCGCACTCATGCTCGGCTTCTACACGACGTGCGCGATCTTCATCTTCGGTGTGCTGGGGGCGCTGCTGTGGGCGGTGGCTCGGGTATCGATCTTCAAACTGGTGCGGTACCTGGCACGTGAGTATCTGCTGATCGTCTCGACCTCGTCCTCGGAATCGGCACTGCCGCGGTTGATCGCGAAGATGACCCACCTCGGTGTCGAGAAGTCGACGGTGGGCATCGTCGTCCCGACCGGCTACTCGTTCAATCTGGACGGGACGGCGATCTATCTGACGATGGCCTCCTTGTTCGTCGCCGACGCGATGGGAAAGCCGCTGTCCATCGGTGAGCAGATCTCGCTGCTGGTGTTCATGATCATCGCTTCCAAGGGTGCGGCCGGGGTGACTGGTGCCGGAATGGCCACGCTGGCAGGTGGATTGCAGAGCCACCGACCCGATCTGGTCGACGGTGTCGGCATGATCGTCGGCATCGACCGGTTCATGTCCGAGGCGCGTGCGCTGACCAACTTCTCCGGCAACGCGGTGGCCACGCTGCTCATCGGAACCTGGACCAAGACGACGGACAGCGAGCGGATCAAGACGGTGCTCTCGGGTGCCGATCCGTTCGACGAAACCACCATGCTCGACGATCACGCCGACACCGCCGCGGACGACAAGGTGCCCGTGCAGGCTGCCAACTGACGGCGGCGTGCGCGGTCAGTTCATGCGGTACGGGTAGTTGGCCACGATCGCATCGGTGCGGTCAATGAGGCTGGCTGTCAGCACAATTCCGGTCTGATTGTGCAGGATCTGATGCCAGCGCCGCTTGGTCTTGATCTCGGTGATGAGCACGGTCACCTGGCGACCGTCGGCCTGGCGCTTCTTGACGTATTCCACCAGGGGGGTCACCAGGGATCGATGCGCGGTAGGCAACACGACGAGCTCAAGTCCCGGGTTCCATTCATCCCAGCGCTTGGTCATCGCATGTGCCTTCTGATCCGTGCGGCTGATGGTGACCGGCACCACCTCGCCACCGAGGTGCAGTGCCGCCTCCAGCAGCTGGACCGTTCGCTTGTTGATGTCGTCGATCGGCACGATCACCAGGGGCGTCTGGTCCGGGGGATTGGGTGTCAGCGTGGGTAATTCATCGAGTGCCAGTTCGCGTTTGACACCTTGGTAATAGTTCTCGGTGCGGCCGAAAAGCAGAATCAGCAACGGGATGACGATGAGCAGTAGCCATGCGCCCTCGGTGAACTTGCTCACGAAGAGCACCACCATGGCGACGGCGGAAAGCGCCGCGCCGAACCCATTGAGTACGGCCTTCCAATGCCAGCCGGATGTGCGGGCGCCGAACCAGTGCTTGACCAAACCGACTTGGCTGATGGTGAATCCGATGAACACCCCGATCGCGAACAGCGGCAACAGTCGGTGGGTATCGGCGTCGCTGGCGACGAGGATCAGAGCCGAGAAGGCGGCGAGCGCCGCGACGCCGTATCGGTAGACCGGCTTCTCTGCCCGCAGCGCAAACAGATGAGGCATCCGGTCGTCCTTGGCGAGCAGACTCATCAGCACCGGCAGTCCGCCGAAGCTGGTGTTGGCTGCGAAGCCGAGGATCAGTGCCACGGTCACGTTGGTGATGTAGAAGGGTATTCCGGTACCGAAGGCCGCAGCGGAAAGCTGCGCCAGAATGGTGACGTCCCCGCGGGGAACCACGTGGTGAGCCTTGATGAGGATGCTGAGTCCGATCAGCATGAGGCCCAACAGAATTCCCAGGGCGACCTCGGTGTGCTGGGCCCGTTTGATGGCGGGTGTCTTGAAGGCCGGGACGCCGTTCGCGATGGCTTCTACGCCCGTCAGCGACGAGCACCCGGCCGCGAATGCCTTCAGAACCAAGATGATTCCGAGTGCGCTGACCGGCTCGATGGGGCCGAGGTCCGTGCCGATGACGGCCACGGGCGTGGAGTGCGCAAGCCCGAAGACGATGACCGCAAGGATGCACACGATGAAGAGGAATGTCGGCAGCATGAGCACCTTGGCCGACTCGCTGATGCCGATGAGGTTGAGGATTGTCAGGATCGCCAGGCCGATCAGCGTGATGGACAGCAGATGTGGGGCCAGGGCGGGAAAAGCGCTCGCCAGGCTTGCCGCCCCGGCGGCCAGGCTCACCGCGACCGTCAGCACATAGTCGACGACCAGACTCGCGGCAGCCAGCAGGCTCGCACCGCGGCCGAGGTCCTTCTTGGCCACGGCGTACGAGCCGCCGCCTTCGGGGTGCACGGCGATGACTTGGCGGTAGGAGAACACCAACACGATGAGCAGCACCGTGATCGCGATGGCCACGGGCAGGGTGAAGGTGATGGCACCGACCCCGCCGGCGATCAGGGCCAGGACGATGGCCTCCGGGCCGTAGGCCACCGAGGACAGCGCATCCAGGGATAGCGCCGCGAGCCCGCCGACCGAGGTCAGTTTGTGCGCGTCGTCCTTGAGGACACGGCGCAGGCGCGGGTCGGCGACGCGGGGCGGTACGGCAGGGGAGGGAGGCGCAGAAACCACCGAGGGAGAGTAGGCACAGACGTAGCGGTTTTCGTGGTTCTTTACGCGATCTTGAGGTTGCGAGAGTGGTGTCAATCACGATGACATCTGTGAACCTATGTCCCCTGAGGTCAACGGATGTAGACTCACCGACATGAAGGGACTCAGTCTTACTGCGATGATCGCGATGGGTGCGGGTGCTGCCGCGATCGCCATGGCCTCCCCGGCACATGCCGATGACGTCAGCTTCAACGAGACACTGCACTCATATGGCATCTACGCGCCGCCGGACAAGACTGCCTACCTCGGCAAGATCGCCTGCCACCGCCTGGACACCGGTCTGGATAAGGACGCCTACCAGGCGACCAACTTCCTGACCAAGAACCTCGATCGCGGCACCTCAACCGAGCAGAAGTGGCAGTTCCTGTCCGCTTCTATCGACGAGTACTGCCCCGAGCAGCGTCCCGTCCTGGAGCGCGCAGCCAGCCACACCTAGGCCGGTTCGTTCTTAACCGCGCTCAGCGAGCGCGGTTAAGAACGTCGAGAACCTGAGCCACCAGTCCGTCGATATCGGCACCTGTGGTGTCGAGGACGAGCTCAGGATTTTCTGGCGCCTCATAGGGCGCCTCGACACCCGTCAAACCCTTCAACTCGCCCGCGCGGGCCCGTGCGTACAGACCCTTGGGGTCTCGTTTCTCGCATTCGGCCAGCGGGGTGGCGATGTACACCTCGATGAATGGCAGCTTGGCTGCGGCGTTGATGCTGCGCGCGGTCTCCCGATCGGAGCGCAACGGCGATACCAGTGATGCCAGTGCGACAACCCCGGCATCGGCGAAGAGCCGTGCCAGGTGCGATACCCGGCGGATGTTCTCGGCGCGGTCGCCCGGAGAGAATCCGAGGTCATCGGAAAGCCCGTGGCGCAGGTTGTCGCCATCGAGCAGGTATGCGACCTGTCCGGACTCCACGAGTGCCCGCTCAACCGCCACCGCGATGGTCGACTTGCCGGATGCGGGCAGGCCGGTGAACCAGATGATCGCGCCACGCTGAGTAGTGCTGTCCCAACGGTATTCGCGGTCCAGAGCCGAGGGGTGCCAGCGGATATCGGTGCGCGAGTGCGTCTCCGGTTTGACCTCGCGCGCCTCGGTGATGGTCCCGGCGCCGACGGTGTCGTTGGATGCCTCGTCGATCAGGATGAATGCGCCGCTGTCTCTGCTGTCGACATAGGAATCAGCCACCACGACCGAGCTAGTGCGCAGGGTGACGGAGCCGATGTCGTTGAGCGCCAATTCAACCGGGCCATCCAGCTCGTCGAGCGTCTCCGGATCCAGCCGGGTATGCAGGGCCTGAACGGTGGCCCGCACCGTCCGGGTGCCCTGCTTGAGCGCGAGCCGGTCACCCGCGCGCAACGGGCCGTTGGTGAACCAGCAGACCGTGGCATCCAGCTCGCGGGCCAGCACCGGCAGCACTGCATCTTCTGCGCCGCTCACCAGCACGTCGCCGCGGCCCACGTCGATATCGTCGGCCAATTCGATCGATACCGAAAGCGGAGCCACACCGGTCGAACGGTTTTCGTCCAGAGTGTCCACGACTGTCACCGTCGAGCGGGTTCCCGACGGCAGGTTCACCACCGGATCTCCGACGCTGAGGGTGCCGCCCGCTAGCCGGCCGGTGTACCGGCGCCGCTGATCAGCCGTGGGGCGTGAGACCCACTGGACGGGCAGGCGGAGCTTGGCAGGCTCGGGCTGTGGTGGCGAAAGCTCTACGCCCTCAAGATATTCGAGCAGGGTCGGCCCGCTGTACCACGTGGTGTTCTCGGAGCGGTGCACCACATTGTCGCCGAGCTTGGCCGCAATCGGAATGACCGTGATGTCGACCTTGCCGAGCCGGTCGGCCAGCAGATGCAGCTCGCGTTCTACCTCCGCGAACCGCTGCGCGTCGAAGTCGACCAGGTCGATCTTGTTGACGGCGGCCACGAAATGCTTGATGCCCAACAACTTTGCGATGCGGGCGTGGCGACGGGTCTGACGCAGCACGCCGGCACGTGCGTCGACAAGAAGGATGGCGACATGCGCGTTGGAGGCACCGGTGAACATATTGCGGGTGTAGCGCTCGTGACCCGGGGTGTCGGCCAGGATGTAGCTGCGGCTCTCGGTGGAGAAGAAGCGGTAGGCGACGTCGATCGTGATGCCCTGTTCGCGTTCGGCGCGCAGACCATCCGACAGCGCAGCGAGGTCGGCGTTCCCCTCGTCGTCGGTGACAGCCTCCAGATGGTCGACCGGCAGGCTGTCGGTGTCATGGAGCAGCCGTCCGATGAGCGTGCTCTTGCCGTCGTCCACCGAACCGGCGGTGGCGATACGCAGTAGTTGGCGGGTGTCCACCGCGGTCTGGGTGCTCATCAGAAGTAGCCCTCTCGTTTCCGGTCTTCCATGGCGGCCACGGATGTGCGGTCATCGGCGCGGGTCTCGCCGCGTTCTGACACGGTGGCCGCGGAGATCTCCGTGATCACCCCTTCGATCTCGGTGGCCTGGGAGCGGACCGCACCGGTGATGGTCATGTCGCCGACGGTGCGGTAGCGCACCCATTCGGTGGCGGCAGTTTCGTCGCCGCTCGGGGCGGTGTACTCGGAGGTGGCCAGGAGAATGCCATCACGCTCGAACACCTCGCGCTGATGGGCGTAGTAGATCGAGGGCAGCTCAAGGTCTTCCAGCTGGATGTAGCGCCAGATGTCCAGCTCGGTCCAGTTGCTCAACGGAAAGACACGAACCTGTTCACCCTTGCGGATGCGTCCGTTGTACAGCGACCAGGGTTCGGGCCGTTGTGCCCGCGGATCCCACTGCCCGAACTCGTCCCGGAAGCTCAAGATGCGCTCCTTGGCGCGGGCGCGTTCCTCATCGCGCCGCGCGCCGCCGAACGCCGCATCGAATCCGCCGGCTTCCAACGCGTCCAGCAGGGTTCGGGTCTGCTGACGGTTGCGTGAGGCGCCCGGGCCCGGGTCGGCGACCCGCCCGGCATCAATCGTCTCCTGCACGGAGGCGACGATCAGTTTGTGGTCGTGCCCGATGGTTCGGCGGTCACGGAACTCGATCACCTCGGGGAAATTGTGCCCGGTGTCGACGTGCAGCACCGGGAAGGGCAGGGGTGCGGGACGGAATGCCTTCTCGGCCAGCTTCAGCAAGACGATCGAGTCCTTGCCTGCGGAGAACAGCAGCACCGGGCGCTGCAGCTCGGCGGCCACCTCCCGGATGATGTGCACCGCCTCGGCCTCTAGCAGCCGAAGCTCGTTGACCTGCAACAGATCGGTTGTCGTCGCGGTGTCGCTCATAGTGGCAGCCCCTCTCTTTCCGCGTCGGTCCGGTATCGGTCCACCCAGTCATCGGACCGCTGATCTGCCTGCCGTTCCAGCACAGGCGGTGGTGCGAGCCGGGGGTCTTGTCCCAGTGCCTCCAGGACGGTGGCGACCACCTGGGTCAGGTTGCGCCAGAGGTACGGGTACGAGACGTCGATGGGCTCGATGTTCTCCTCGGCGAACCAGCGGCGCCACCCCGCCTCCTGCGCCTGCAGCATGGTGATGACATGGGCAATGGCCCCGGCGTGATACTCGGCGCGGGCATCGCGCCCCGGATCGGGACGCCCGCGCCACACCCGCGTCTGCACCGCGCGCCAGAACGAGACCGCTTGGGACACAACGTCTGGGCGGTACACGTGCACCAGCACCGGGTCGCTGCCGACAACATCGCGTATGCCGGCGAGCAATCCTTCGCCGGAACGATCAGGAAGATCTTGTGCGCGGTCCAAGAGCAGCGGGGTCTGATTCCACATGAGCTTGCCGCCCCAGATTCCGTTGGGGGTGCGGCCCACCGTGCGGATGTAGTCGCGCCAGATGCTCGCGGGCGCCAGGTCGGGCTTGCCTGCGTCCAACGGATCGAGCAGACGCAGGATCGACTCGTCCTGTACGTCGGCGAACCATTCCCGCGGCTGGGGAGACATGCTCGTGGTGGGCAGGTACTGGAAGAACTCCTGCGGTTCGCCGGCCACGCCGGTCGCTCGCAGGGATTCCACCAGCAGGGTGCTGCCACTGCGCTGCGATGCGAGCACCAGATATGCGGTGGGATGGTCGGGCATGCGCAGTAGCCTAACCGCAATTGTTTTGTATTCGACTAATTGGGTTCGCCGTGAATTGCAATCACGGCGAACGTAACTGTTGTTCGATACCGCGCTCGTCGGCGATGGCGGAACGGTTGGCTCCGGGCCTGCCATGGATACGTAGGAATGTCTCGGTGTAGCGCTCGGAAATGCGCGTGCCCGCAAAATCGGAGGGAATGACGTCGAGAGTCTTCTCGCGCCAATCGTTGAGGCGCAGCGCCAGATCATCGGCGATGACCTGGGACTTCTCGTTGGCATCGAGTCCCAGCAGGTTGTGTGCCTCGCCCGGGTCGTTGACGAGGTCGTAGAGCTCGCGGTGTGGGCGGGGGTTGGTGATGTGCGTGGCGACGGCCCGGCCCGGTGGGCTGTCGGCAATGTCCCACGGCAGGTCCAGCACCGGCCTGGGTGCGTAATTCTCTATATAGCTGTAATTCTTTGTTCGAATGGCGCGAATGGGATCAAAAGAATCGTGATAAGTCTTCGCGGTGAATACTTCGGAGCGGACTTCTTCCAGTTCGCCCGTCGGTTTCTGAATATTGTCGGCATGTGAAATTCCCTGAATCTCCTCGGGAATGTCGACACCCAGTAAGCCCAGCAGGGTGGGTAGTAGATCGACCCCGCTGAAGAGCTCGTCGTACCGCAGCGATGCGGTGGTGCGGCCCCGCGGAGGGCGCACGATCAATGCGATGCCGGTGCCTGCGTCATACAGAGTGGACTTGGCCCGTGGCAACGCCGGGCCGTGGTCGGTCATGAAGACGACCCAGGTGTTCTCATCGAGGCCCGTCTCGGTCAGCACGTCCAGCAGTTCACCGACTTTGGCGTCGGCCACCGCGATCGAGCCGTAGAACTCGGCAAGGTCGTCGCGCACCTCGGGGGTGTCGGGTAGATAGTCCGGGACGTTCACCGTGTCGGCGTCGGACGGTTCATAACGCTCCCGCGGAAAGGGGCGATGGGTTTCGAAGAATCCGGCGGTCAGTAGAAACGGCCCGTTGGGGGAATTGCGCAACCAGCGGCTCGCATGTTCCACCACGTATTCGCAATACGAGTTGGATACGTCGTACTCGTCGAATCCCAGGGTGGCTGGATACGCCGTTTCATGCTGCATTCCGAACAGTGCTGTGTGCCAGCCCGATCCGGACAGAATGTGGGGCAGGGTGCGTACCCCGGCGCGGTATTCCCAGCCGTGATGAGCCAGGCCGATAAGGCCATTGCTCTGCGGGTATCGGCCGGTGAAAAGCGAACCACGCGACGGTGAGCACAGCGGTGCCGTGGCATGCGCGCGGGTGAACAGGATGCCATCGGCCGCCAGCTGGTCCAGATGTGGGCTGGACACGTCGGGATGTCCGTAGACGCCCAGGTAGCGGCCGAGGTCGTGCCAATGCACGATCAGAACGTTGTCTCGTGACGCTTCGGTCACTGCGCTCCCTTCCAGGGGTTCGACGGTCCAGCCAACAGTGTGCATCCGTTGTCTGGCAACCCTTCGGCTCACTACGAGAAACTGGGCAGGGCAATTATGTGCGGAGAGGTATCGCCATGCGGCTTCCGGGCAGGACGCAGCTCAGTGCTCACCGCCCATCCCGGCCCGCAGGTGGATAGTTTGCCACGGAGCTGCGGGGAGCAACGGATCTCAAGTGGCGGTCACTGGGTACACACAGCTCGGTGGGCTTGCTGAGCAAGCTCTGGTGCTCTCGGGGAGCGGCGCCATACGCTGCGTGTTTGGTCTGTCGGCCGGGCGCCGATCTCGATCGGCTTGCAACTGCCGGACATCCTGGATTTCGTAGACGGAGATCAAGCCTTAGCAAGGAGTGCTCCGCGATGAGGTGCGGCCTTGGCGCGGGAATCGGTCAGACGCTTGATGTGCGCAGCTCGTATGAGTGAAAAGCCGATATCAGCATTTCAAGGCTCATCCAGGCCATCGTGAGTCTGCCACACCACTGACCTCTCCGAGACCATTATGGAATGAATAGTCCAATGGTAGCCTGAGTCAATATGCACACACTGTGATTAACGACACAGTACTAGCAAACTTATCTTGTGGATCGGCTGTCTTGTTTTATGAGACTCTGTCCCCCCGGAGGCAAAGCGATGGTGGGCGTCATGCCAGTCCCTAAGTGGGGTTGACGTTATGTTCAAGGGAGCGCCAGTGGGCGGTTCCTTTCTCATCTTGGCAAATTTCATATCGGTACCTCTGGTCGGGGATGCGTGCCCGGCGCGCCAGCGCCGTTGTTGCAGTTTCTCTATTGCTGAGGCGGAGATTGTAGAGGACCGCCGACCATGACCGCTGGAAACTAGCGAGGGGGATGGATGCTCATTGAGTGGGAGTTTCGACATGAGCGCGCAAAGGTGTGGGCAGCGGTTTGGGATGCCGACCAGTGGCCGCTGGGTGTGAGCGGGTTCAGCCCAGTTGCCGGCACGGCGTTCGTCGGTGGTCCTTTCCCGACCATGGGGACTGATTATGTTGGCAATCTCGAGTGTGAAGTGACCGAGCTGGTGCCGGTCGAGATGATCGCCATCGATGTGGTGGCGCCCAGGATCTCGGGTCCGGCATCCAGCTGGCAGTTTCGTTCTGAAATGTTCGACCGTGACGGTGGAGGCACCCGAGCCGTAACAGCTGTACATGGCGCTGATCCGGCGAGCCGTGACGAGAGGATCGCTCTCGGAATCTTCACGTCGATAGCCTCATGGATCTACGGTCACGCCAGCTACGACCTCGACCATCCCGCCCCTCGGCTCCCCGGCCGACTGAGCAGAGGAGCGAAACAGCGCGGCCGATGTCCGAAACCAGCCGACCACGATGATGGCGAAAATGATTGTGATGAAACGACATAACCACGCGTCAGCGGACTCATGAAAGCCTTTGTTTCACTGGTCTTTCCGCGTGTGGCCACAGCGCTTCGGTGACGCTATCGGCGTAAGCCCCGGAACCCGACGATATGGCTGAGTAGGTCACGGACGGCACCGGCAGGTGGTACCCGTGCCCCACGCCAGATGGCGCGAAGATCGCGGTGTAAATCAATGTCGGCCACCGCGACAGCGCGAAGCCTGCCCATAGTCAGATCGTCGTTGACTGCCAGTGCGCTCATCACCGCCGGACCGGCCCCTGCGCGGACCGCTGATCGAACCGCCGCGGCGGAGGACAGTTCCAGGACGGGAGCGACCTGCTCGGTGGTGCCGAGCGCGGCATGCAGTGCCGCCGTCAGTGAGTCGCGGGTGCCCGATCCGGCCTCCCGCGCGACGAGCGGTGTCTGGGCCAGCTCGCTTGCCATCACGGGGCGAGTGCGCTTGGCCCACTTGTGATCCGGCGACACCACGACCACGAGTTGGTCGTGGGCGATTACCTTGTTGCGCAGACCCTTGGGTGCCAGTGGGCTCTCGATGAATCCGACATCTGCGCTGCCGTCCTGTACCGCTTCGGTGGCGTGCTCGCTATTGGTCGCGGTGAGCACGACGGTGGCGGCCGCAGTGCCCAATCGTGCCGCGGCGGCCTGCAACGACACCAGCCAGCGCGGCATCAGCTGCTCGGCGATGGTCTGACTGGCCGCGACCTTGACACGGGCTCGGCTCTCTTCTCGTAGCGAGGCCAGTGCGGTGTCGACCTGCGTCGCAACTGTCAGCAGCTTGGCTGCCCACTCGGCTACGGCCACGCCCGTCTCGGTGAGCTGCGATCCGCGGGGAGTCCTGGTGACCAGTGGTACGCCGGTTTGGGCTTCGAGCGAGGCGATGCGTGCCGACACCGCCTGCTGGGTCAGGCCGAGATCGCGCCCCGTCGCCCCCAGGCTGCCGGTCCTGGCGATTCCCAGCAGCACCTCGAATGCGGACAGCTCTGGCATGCGGCTGCTCAACATGATCCATCTTAGGCACAAAGCAACCTTGTGAGCCCACAAATTCGCGAGGTCTACTGCCTGATCGCGGCCAGATCGACGATTAGTTCATGAGCAAGACATCCTCCAACGCAAAGGAAATGACCATGAACACTCTCGTCGCCAACGCAGCCGGCAAGGTCGTCATCTGGGCCGGACTGGTACTCGCGGTTCTCGCTCCCGTCATGGCTGCCCTCTGGATGATGGCCGCACCAAGCATCGTGGCCGAAGGCGGCAGCCAGAGCGCACATCACCACCACGCCGTCACCCAGACTGGTGACGCCAGCCACCAGAGCGTCATCAACAGCGGAGGTGCCAAGCTCAACAACCAGTGGTGAAGCGCTTAGCGAGAACCCCAATGCCACGACGGGGCTTTGAGCGGGTCGAGTCCCACGATCTGTGTTTCGCCCCAGTCCTTGACGAGTTCGAGCAGCACCGCCGTACCCGCGTCGTCGAACCGGTCCTCGTCGCCGGCGAGGATCTCACGCAGCGGCCGCGCGGCAAGATGATCCACCAGGGCGTTGGCGTGGGTGATCACGACCACCTGGGTCTTCGCGGCCGCCGCGCGAATGAGCGTTGCCAGCGGAGCGATGAGATCGGGATGTAGCGAGGTCTCCGGTTCGTTCAGCACCATCAGCGGTGGTGGTTCGGGGCTCAGCAGCGCGGCGGCCCACAGCAGGAAACGCAGGGTGCCGTCGGACAACTCCGCGGCACGCAGTGGACGCAGCATCCCGGACTGCTGAACCTGAAGATCGAAGAGCCCCTCGCGCACGCTCACCGCCACCGCGGCGCCGTCGAAGGCAGCCGCGACGGCCTTGTCCAGCGTGTCGCTGCGGGTCTCGATGATTGTCTGGATAGCGGCGGCCACATCGCTGCCATCATTCGAAAGCACCGTGGTGCGCGTGCCGATCTGGGGTTGGCGTGCGGGCGCGAGCATGTCGACGCGGAATCCGTCGTAGAACCGCCAGCCGCGCAGGGTGTCCCGGACGGCCCCCAGTTCCGGGAACTTGCCCGCGAATTCAGAGAGCACGCTGCGGTAGGTCGGCATCGAGCGACTGAAACCCTCGAACCCGCGCCCCGAATCCGCACGCGCTTCAACCACGGGACGGGTTCGTCGCACCAGGGTCGCGCTGGGGCGAAGCGATGGTCCGGTGAACACAGCCTCACGCTTGATTTCAGGGTCGCGGCCGAAGGCGGAATCGCTGGGAATCGGCAGGCCGAGGTCTACCAGATAGCCAAAATCCGTTGATGCATAACCCATTTCAATGGATACGGGTCGAGTGCGGACCGTAGGCTCAACAGTGCCGGTGCGTCGCGCGCCTTTGAGATAGTCCGGCCCGGCCCACATCGCCGATTGCAATCCGCCTTGCCGTGCCAGCGAGCCGATGATCTCGCCCCGGCCGCAATCGGCCAGTAGCTGCAGCGCCCGGTACAGCGAGGACTTTCCGGTGCCGTTAGCGCCGGTGACGACGGTGAGTTGGGTAAGCGGGAGTACAACATCGCGCAGTGATCGGTATCCGCGGATGGCGACGGTGGTGAGCACGGCGCCACGCTAATCCGTGGTACCGACACCCCAGGGCGTGTTACCGCCCGAAGCCCGCGTTACGCAACGCGTCCGCCATAGAGCCCGTCGCCCGACTTTCCTGCTGGCGCTCGGAATTCTTGCTGCGGTTCTGGTTTGGTCGTCCCTGATTTTTGTTATCGCGTCGGGGGGCGCCGGCGTTGGCCCCCTCGGGGCGCTTGCCCTGCTGCGGATCGTCGGTGAGGCGCAGGCTCAGCCCGATGCGCTGACGCGGAATGTCGACGTCGGTGACCTTGACCCGCACCACCTGGCCGGACTTGACCACCTCGTGTGGGTCGGACACGTACCGGTCCGACATCGCCGAGACGTGCACGAGGCCATCCTGATGCACGCCGACATCGACAAATGCGCCGAAGGCGGCGACGTTGGTCACCACGCCCTCAAGCACCATGCCGACCTTGAGGTCCGACACCTTTTCGACGCCCGCGGCGAAGGTGGCCGTGGTGAACGCGGGCCGTGGGTCACGTCCCGGCTTCTCCAGTTCGCCGAGAATGTCTGTCACGGTGGGAATTCCGAACCGATCGTCGGCGAAGTCTGCGGGCTTGAGCGAGCGCAGTGAACGCTCGTTGCCGATCAGCTCGGCGAGGGTGACACCCGAACGGTCCAGAATCTTGCGCACCACCGGGTAGGACTCGGGATGCACCCCCGACGCGTCGAGCGGGTCGTCGCCTTCACGGATGCGCAGGAACCCGGCGCACTGCTCAAAGGCCTTGGGGCCCAATCGGGGGACCTCCAGTAGTCCCTTGCGGCTACGGAACGCGCCCACCTTCTCGCGGTGCGCGACAATGGACTCGGCCAAGGATTCCGTCACCCCGGATACCCGTGCGAGCAGCGGTACCGAGGCCGTATTCAGGTCGACACCCACGGCGTTCACGGCATCTTCGACGACCACGTTGAGGCTGCGCGCGAGCGTGCCGGGAGTGACATCGTGCTGGTACTGCCCAACACCGATCGACTTGGGTTCGATCTTCACCAACTCGGCCAACGGATCCTGTAGGCGCCGTGCGATCGACACCGCACCGCGCAGCGTCACGTCGAGGTCGGGAAGCTCGTGCGCGGCGTAGGCGGAGGCCGAATAGACCGACGCTCCCGCCTCACTAACCATCGCCTTTGTCGGAGCCTTGGCGCCGGCGGCCTTGATATCGGCGATGAGTTCGGCCGCGAGGGCATCCGTCTCGCGCGACGCTGTTCCGTTGCCGACAGCGATCAACTCGACACCATGGCGGGCAACGAATGCCGCGAGGGTGGCCTTGGCTTCATCCCACTTCTTCTGCGGCTGGTGCGGATAGACGGCACAGGTGTCGACCACCTTGCCGGTGCTGTCCACCACGGCCACCTTGACGCCTGTCCGGAAGCCGGGGTCCAGGCCCAATGTGGCGCGCGTGCCGGCCGGGGCCGCGAGCAGCAGATCCTTGAGGTTGCGCGCGAAGACGCCGACGGCGTCTTCCTCAGCACGTTGGCGCAGCTTGAGGCGGGCATCGACGGAGGCCGAGAACATGAGCTTGGCCCGCCAAGCCACCCGGACGGTACCGGCCAGCCACGGCGTCGCCGGGGTCTTCGCGGTCAGATTGACTCCGAGTGATTGCGCGACCATAGCCTCGTACGGCGCGTCCTCGCCGCCGTCGAAGTTGAGGGCGAGCACCTGCTCCTTCTCGCCTCGCATGACGGCGAGTACGCGATGCGAGGGCATGGTCTCCAAGGATTCGGAGAACTCGAAGTAGTCACGGTACTTCTGTGCCGCTTCGGTTTTCGCCGCATCCTCCGACCATGGGGCGGTCCGCAGGGCGCCGTCGGCCCAGAACTTGGTGCGGGTGGCACCGACGAGCTCGGCGTCCTCGGCCGCACGCTCGATCAGGATGTGGCGGGCGCCGTCGAGGGCTGCGTTGGCATCGGCGACATCCTCGGTGAGGAACTCGACGGCCACCTCTTCGGGCACCAGGTTCGGGTCCGCCAGCAGCCGCTCGGCCAGCGGTGCCAGCCCGGCCTCACGAGCGATCTGTGCCTTGGTGCGTCGCTTGGGCTTGTACGGCAGGTAGATGTCCTCGACACGAGCCTTGGTGTCGGCCGAGAGCAGCGCCGCCTTGAGGTCGTCGGTGAGCTTGCCCTGTTCCTCGATGGAGGACAGCACCGCGGCGCGACGCTCGTCGAGTTCCCGCAGGTACCGCAGCCGCTCTTCGAGAGTGCGCAGCTGGCCGTCGTCCAGGCTGCCGGTGACTTCCTTGCGGTATCGCGCGATGAACGGGACCGTCGCCCCCTCGTCGAGCAGCCGAACTGCCGCCGTGACCTGGGCTTCGGCGACTTCCAGTTCAGCAGCGAGGCGGGCATTTACAGATTTCACGGTCACGCTCTGAGTCACGCCGAGGGACCCTACCCAATGTTGGGGACAAGCTACGCTCACCGGGTGCGTGTCTGGAGCGTGTTGTGCCTGATCTTCCTGGTCACGGGTTGTGTCGCACACACGCAGCAGGAGTCGCCGACCTCATCCACGGCGCCATCCGTCAGTGCACCGTCCAAGGCGTCGACAACAACGACGGCGATTCCACCGACCGCGACTACCTCGCGTACCCCCGCACCGGGGCCGCATGCTTCCGTGGAGTCGGTGACCCGTTGGATCGAGGCGGGTGATCCCGTCGATGCCGAGGGCTTTCGTACGGTGGATCAGGACGGCGTGCCGGCTCAACTGTCCCAACGTGAGGTGGCGTTCCGCGCTCCCGGCGACTTGGGTCCCCGGGTCATCGGGGGATGCATCACGGCGTTCAAGTACAAGGTGCCGTTGTCATGTCTGCCAGGAATTCGCAATGTGCCGCCCCGTCCTCCCGGTCTGCCCGGCCAGTGGATTGCAGGCTGGGTGAGCTTCGACGGTGCGACCGTCACCGTCGGTAGTCGTCACGGTGACCCGGGGCCGTTCAGTGAGGGTGTGGGCCTCCCGCTGGAATATGGGAAGCGGCTGAAATTCGGTGACTACCAATGCAGATCGGACCAGAAGGGTCTGTATTGCGTGAACTATCCGCATCGCTCGGCTATCCGGATGAGTGAAGAGCTTGAGGTGTACGGGTGTACCAAGCGGGCGGCTCCGCCGCGCGGTATCGGAGTGCAGTACGACTGCGGGTGAGAGCCGATCAGCTATGGCATACGTCAAGAACCGCCGCTGCTTCGTCATACATTTGGGCGATTAGCTTGGCGTAGGCATCTTGCTGCCGTAGCTGCTCTACTTGCGTCCCTGGTTCTTTACGGGCTTCGCGGACAACGGAGACGGCTTGACCGGACAGCTCGGCGATGTGTTGTGCCCGAGGCGCAAGATCCGATCTCGTCACCTGCGTCGCGCGAGCGCCAATTTCGTTGGACCACTTCTCGTAATCGGCAAGACTTGGGCCGCCGGAGAGGATCGATCGAGAGTTCGTGAGATCATCGCGTTCGGTGAAGGCAGCGAGGGTTCCTATGGACTTACCGCATTCGCTGCGCCTTGTGATGCCGTGTTCCGGCTGCGCTCGCTCCATCAGATAGGCGGCGGCACCGGCGATTACAGACATGGCGATCACGACGCCGAAGGCGATCAGCCACACCTTCCGTGACGGTGTGACGGACGGGTACTCGGACTCGGCGAGGGTGGGAACTTCTCCGATCGACGAGGCAGCCGTGGCACGTAACAGGTTCAGCTGTTGTTGCAGTCGAGGCAATGTGCGTGCATCCCACCAAAAGATCGCCGCCATAAGCGCAGACAACACAAGCCACGCCGTGGCGCGCCAGACATCGTGATCAATGAGGCGGGTGATTGCGAGGATCGCTGCACCGGCCGGCACCAGGTATGCGCCCCACCGAGCCCACTTGGGTGTCCGCATTCTGGTTCCAACGAGGAGCGTGCACAGCCGCACTGCCGCCGACAGCACCGGTGGATCGGTCGGTGCGTCTCCGCGCTGGCTTGCCTCAATGGCCTGGCGTCGCTGCGTCGCGTCCAGCCCATCGAGAGCGGCGAGAAAGGACCGGCGGAATCGTTCCTGAACAACGATAAGCAGGGTCCCAACACCGATGCTGAGCACCGGCACCTGTACAGCACGGACTTTCCAGTCCGATCCGTCGTCCGGCATGAGCAGCACCCAGAGAGGACCGGCGATCGCTGTCATCAACGCAATGAGTACGAG
This sequence comes from Mycobacterium sp. D16R18, assembly GCA_002013775.1. Lineage (GTDB taxonomy): Bacteria > Actinomycetota > Actinomycetes > Mycobacteriales > Mycobacteriaceae > Mycobacterium. Next base: position 228,471 of record MAFD01000001.1, on the reverse strand, counting down.
CCAACGCACCCACCGGGGAGCCAGCAGTAGCCGCATGTTCACAGCAAACAGTCTGCCAGACACGATCCTTATCGTGTCCTCGGGCGGATGTGTCACATCAGCTATGTGGCTACTTGCTTCAGCAAGGCTGCGGAGAACCGGTACAGGGACAACAGCGAGATGAATCCGAACATGAACAAGATGACGCTGCCGACGGACTCGTTCACGGGGTTGAGGAACAAGCCGAAGGCGTATGCCCCGATCACCACGATGGGTGCGGCGTCGACCCAGCTGAGCGGACGCTGTTCTGATCGCGCGAGCGCGTCCTTGCCGAGGAAGGGGAGCAAAACGAACGAGACGATGAGCGTGATCAGGAAGCCCCAGATTGCCCATCCGATGGGCAGCGCCGGGTCGCCGAAGAACGAGTCCTCCGGGGCGAGCGCCTTGGACTTGCCGACCCATTCGTAGATGCCGAATTTCGTGCAAAAACCGTTGGCCAGGAACGCGATCCAGGCGTGTAGCATGCCGTAGAGCACGCAGTGCCACACGACCTGCCAGGGCCGTAGGGTGCGCGGGTCCACCACGATCTTCCCGTCGAGTATCACGTTGATGATCACGTAGACCGGCCACAACAGCGCGACCATTCCCACAGGAACCAGCAGGGGAACGCTGCCGATGTGCGGCCCCATCATCGGTATGTCGCCGTAGCGCAGATCTCCCCAGATGAATCCGCCGAAGCTGATGTTGGCCTGCTCGAACGCCCACTCCACGATGGAGGCGATGACGAAGTAGGCCGAGGCGAGTCTCACGCCGAGGTGTTTGAGCATGTGCCCGAATACCGCGATGACCAGTGCCAGAGAGGTAATGGTCTGCGCGATGACCGGAAGCCCGGCGCCACCGGTGGAGATGCCCGACCACAGCGTCATGACGACCCACACCACGCAGGCGATGCCGAGGGCGACATCGAGCGGACTTGCCCTCCGCGCTTCGTTGTTCATGCGGTTGTCGGTCTCTGTGCTCATGGGCCGCCGTCCTTCCGTCACTCGATCCGCCGTCAGAGTGGAAAATTATTCTAGAAAAATTCTCTAGTCAAGGGGCGATTCAGTATTGTTCGGTGGTGCCCAGTGCCTCGAATGCCGGTGTCGCCCGTCGGCGCGCCATCCTCGACGCAGCGCTCACGTCTTTTCTGAAGAGCGGGGTGGCGGGCGCCACCGTCGAGGCGCTGCACCGCGAATCCGGGGCCAGCGTGGGCAGCATCTATCACTTCTTTGGCAGCAAGGAAGGCGTCGCCGCCGAGCTCTATCTGGAAACGCTTCGCGACTACTATGACGCTTATCTTGCTGTGCTGCAGGAAAGTTCAAGCGCGCGCAGTGGGATTGAAGGTGTCGTTCGCTTTCATCTGGAGTGGGTTGCCGCCCATGAGATGCGGGCTCGGTTCCTGTTCCATTGCCGCGAGTTCGAAGTCATCGAAGAGTCCCGCGCGACCATTGCCGCGCTGAACGAGGACTTCTATGGCAAGGCGAGTGCGTGGTTGCAACCGCACGTGGACAAGCGGCGCATCAAACCCCTGCCGCCCAGGCTGTGTCAGGCGGTGTGGATGGGGCCGTGTGTCGAGTACGCCCGGCTGTGGCTGGCCCGGTCGGCGGAGTTCGACATGCTCGCCGCCGCACCGGTTCTTGGACGTGCGGCGTGGGACGCGGTGAGAGCGTGATCAGTACTGGCGTGTGAGCGGTTATGCCGGTCGGGGTGGTGCGAGGTTCAGCGCATTGGGGCACAGCTCGCTTTGCAGAATGTCGAGGTACACGTTGGGAGCCGGCGCGGGAGCGACGCCGGAGCCCACGGGGAACTGCGATCCCACCTCCTCGGGCGGAACGCCGTTGCGCAGATCGCGGCACGCTTGGTGTCCGGCCTGGATCACGTACGGCTCGGCATCCTTGTGGATGAAGACCCCGGCGTTGCGAAGACTGTCCAGGAACGTGTGGTCATTCGCATGGGCAATACCGGCGCCGAACGGGCCACCCACTGACATGCCGGCGGCAGCGATCCCGACGATGACCCTGGTGCGGAGCTTGTCCATGGTTGTTTCCTTCCAGCCATCAGCATTATTGCCATGGGACGCGCCCGGCAACGGCGAATTGCGAACTGGACCGGTATTGGAGGGCTCTAGTTCAGGCCGCCGCCGATGACCAGGATCTCTCCGGTGATCCAGGAAGCACGGTCCGAGGCCAGGAATGTCACCGCGGGTGCGATGTCCTCGGGTACGCCGATCCGGCCCAGGGGGGTTATGTTCTCGATCTCGGTGCGAAACTCGCGGCTTGAGAAAGCGCTGGACAGCATGCCGTCGGTCACGGTCAACCCGGGATTGACCGAGTTCACCCGGATGCCCCGTGGGCCCAGCTCCTTGGAGAGCGTGCCCGTGATCGTGTCCACGGCCCCCTTTGAGGCGGTGTACACCAGTGAGTTGGCCGGCGTGAAGCTGGTGACGCTTGAGCCGATGTTGATGATGCTCGACCCGGGCCGAAGGGCGCTGCTGACTGCTTCGGTGATCGTGATCGCCAGTCCGAAGACGTTGAGGCTGAACTGTCGTTGAAATTCGTCCGCGGTCAACGATTCAATCGCGCCCATCTCGTATACCCCGGCGTTGTTGACCAGGATATCGAGCTTGCCGAGCTGAGGTCTGAGTTCGGTGAACAGTCCTTTGACGCTGGCCGGGTCGGAGATATCAGCCTGGATGGCAAAGGCTTGGCCTCCGGCATCATGAATTGATTTCACGACGTGGTCAGCACCGCTCTTGCTTGACGAGTAGTGCACTGCCACGTGCGCACCCGCTGACGCCAGGTCGCGTGCGATAGCTGCGCCGATTCCCTTCGACGCGCCCGTAACGAGCGCGGTCTTGCCTGCCAGAATGCTCATGGAACTGTCTCTTTCCTTTGGCCGCAATATGTTTCGACCGTGTCTAGTTGCTTTATCAGCGTAGATTCGCGCTCGCTGTCCAGGAAGGGTGCGCTACTCCTACCTGGGCGTCCTTGCGGCTGAAGTGATATGCCCCTGGGTGGGTGTATTACACCCTGGCTGGGGTGAGTTGCCGTGAGTATGTTGAAGACATGGATCGGCGAAATGAGTTGGGCGACTTCCTGAAGGCGCGCCGTGCTCTGGTGTCGCCGGTGCAGGCGGGGCTGCCGCAGGATGAGCCGCGCCGTGTTTTGGGCTTGCGTCGGCAAGAGGTTGCCGCACTGGCCGGGGTGAGTGCCGACTACTACAGCAGGCTTGAACAGGGCCGTGAGCGACATCCCTCGGACCAGGTACTGCGGGCGATTTCCCGTGCACTGCAGCTAGATACGCATGCGGCCGAACACCTCGCCGGCCTTGCCAGGCCGTCTGGGGCGGCACCCGCCGTCGGCGACCAGCGCGAAGCCAGCGAGGGGACCATGAGGATCGTCAACAATGTGGTGCACGCCCCGGCGTTGATCATCAGCCCGGCACTGGACATTCTGGCCATGAACGCCCACGCGCAGGCCCTTTACGGTGACTTCTCCCGGGCGGACAACTTGGCCTACATGGTTTTCCTCGACCCTGTGGCCAGTCAGTTCTATGCCGAATGGGATGACATTGCGCGGGACACCGCCCGAAATCTGCGCGCGATGTCGGTGTCGTTTCGCGACGACCCTCGCATAGCAGAAGTTGTGGGTGAGTTGACGATTCAGAGCGATGTCTTCACGTTCGTGTGGATGCAGCATGATGTTCGGCCGCGCACGAGCGGAACCAAGCGATTCCGCCACAGCCAGATCGGCGAGATCAGCCTTCAGTACGACACCTTTGCCGTCGGTGGGGCTCCCGGGCAGCAGCTGCTCATCTACTCGGGCGACCCCGGCAGTGCCGATGCCGATGGGCTTGAGCTGCTGGCCCGGCTTGCGTTGGACCAGCAGTCCGAAGAGTAGGAATCACATCCAAATCCATTTGAGGTGCGCGATATTCGCTCATCTCGTGAGTTCAGATTGCGCAGGATCGAATCGTGACATCAACACAGCCCGCTGAAGCAGGAACGCTGACGATCGGCGGCGACATCACCGTCAATCGGCTCGGCTACGGCACGATGCAGCTGACAGGCCCAGGCGTGTGGGGGCCGCCGCGGGATCCGGCATCGGCGGTGCGGCTGCTGAAACGCGTGGTTGAGCTGGGAGTGAATTTCCTGGACACCGCGGATGCGTACGGCCCGCAGACCGTCGAAGACTTGATCACCGAGGCGCTGCACCCGTACTCCGGTGATCTCGTGATCGCCACAAAAGTCGGTATCGCACGCACTGGTCCGGCCGAGTGGGGCTGGATTCCGTTGGGGCGGCCCGAATACTTGCGCCAGCAGACGGAAATGAGCTTACGGCGCCTGAAGTTGGAGCGCATCGACCTGCTCCAGCTGCATCGAGTCGACCCCACTGTTCCGTTCGAAGATCAGATCGGCGAACTCAAGCTCTTGCGAGACGAAGGCAAGATCAGGCACATCGGGCTCTCGGAGGTCTCGGTGGACCAACTGCACGCCGCACGGCAGATCGTGCCCATCGCCTCGGTGCAGAACCTGTTCAACCTCGCCAATCGGTCAGCAGCCGACGTGGTGGACTATGCCACCGACAACGGCATCGCATTCATCCCATATTTCCCGCTGGCCACCGCAGGCCTGGAAGGTGCTGGCGGTGCTCTTGATGTGATCGCGCATGCCCACGGCCGAACCCCAGCGCAGATTGCGCTGGCCTGGCTGCTTCGCCGCTCCCCGATGGTGCTTCCGATCCCGGGAACATCGTCGGAAGCGCACCTCGCGCAAAACATTGCCGCTGCGGATATTTCGCTCAGCGACGCCGAGTTCGAGGCCCTCTCGGCGGCGGTGCCGCAGCCCGACGACAAAGACGTCTAGCTTCATGCGGATCGGTATTTTCACCGCGCTCACCGACGAGGGCATGGAACCCGGCGAGCTAGCGGTCGAGATCGAGATGCGCGGGTTTGAGTCCCTGTTTGTGCCGGAGCACACGCATATACCGGTGACGATCGAAACAATCCATGCCGGGTGGGATGGGATACCCCGCGACTACTGCCGCAGCCTCGATCCGTTCGTGGCGTTGTCCTTCGCGGCGGCCGCGACGAGGGACCTGCGCATCGGTACCGCCGTGGCGTTGCTTGTCCAGCGAGATCCGATCACGTTCGCCAAAGAAGCCGCGACCCTGGACAGGGCATCCGGTGGGCGGCTGGAACTGGGAATCGGCGTCGGATGGCTGCGCGAAGAGATACGAAATCACGGCACCGACCCGCGCACGCGGGTCGCGTTGCAGAGCGAGCGCATCCACGCGGTCAAGAAGATCTGGACCGAAGAGCAGGCCGAGTTCCACGGCAAGTACGTGGCTTTCGACCCGATTCGTTCCTGGCCCAAGCCCGTACAACGACCGCACCCACCGGTGTGGCTAGGGGGCTGGGGCCCGTCTACCCACGAGCGGATACTCGACCACGCCGACGGCTGGATGGCGCCGACAATGCTTGAGCTGGAAGAGCTTCAGAAGGGTATCGGTGAACTCAACCTGCTGGCAGTGCGCCAGGGCAGGCCGACAGTTCCGGTGACAGCGACCATCCTGGCGCCGCAGCCTGGAGATATCGAACGCCGCGCCGACCTTGGTGTGCATCGTGTGCTGTTGGGTCTGCTGCCGGTGGAGTCCCGCGACGCTACATTGCGCAAGCTGGACCGGTTGGCCGCATTGATGGCGTGAGAACGCCACCTGGGCCGGCTCGCATGTGGTTCCGTCAATAGCTGTTCGGGCGTGACGGTGATGACTACCATGCGAACAGACTCAGCTATTCGAGCTAGGGCGGTGCACATCGTGGGTGTCGATGCCGCCGATCTCGCAGAGTTGGAGTTCTTCGGAGGCAATCCGGTCAGTGCGCTCGCTCCGCTGGCCGAGCTTCTTTCGCCCCTTGAGGCGGCTCCAGGGCAGGTGCTGATGCGTCAGCGCGAGCCAGCCGACTGGTTCCTGCTCCTCGGCTCGGGCGGCGGCGAGATCCTTCATGCCGGAGACAACGGGGATTCGGTCGTCGCGCACCTGGTGCCCGGCATGGTCGTAGGCGAGATCGCACTTCTGCGCGGGACCGCCCGGACGGCGACCGTGGTAGCGACAGAGCAGCTGCGAGGCTGGGCCGGTGGCAGCGATGCGTTCACCGCGATGCTTGAAATCCCAGGCGTGTCAGAGGCATTGGTGTCGACCGCGCGTCAGCGGCTAGCCACCTGCGTCACTCCTATTCCGGTGCGGCTGCGCGACGGCGCCGAGTTCTACCTGAGGCCCATCCTTCCCGGCGATAGGCGGCGGCTGGCGAGGATGTCACGGCGCACGGTGTACCGCCGATTCTTGGGGGTCCCCAACAAGCGGATGATCACGTACCTCTTTGAGGTGGACTACCTCGACCATTTCGCGTGGGCCCTTACCGATGGGCCCGACGGCCTTGAGGATCTCGTCGTTGCCGATGCTCGATTCATCCGCCACCTCGACGAGGCCGACAGTGCGGAGCTGGCCTTCACGGTCGGTGACGACTATCAGGGTCGCGGAATCGGAACACTGCTGATGGAGGCGTTGTCGGTGTCGGCCCATGCCGACGGAATACGCCGGTTCACGGCCTCGGTGCTCTCGGAGAACTACGCGATGCGCAACATCCTGAACCGGTACGGTGCGCGCTGGGAATCGGATGGACCGGGCGTAGTCACCACAGTCATCGATGTTCCCCATGTGCGGGAACTCGGTCTTTCTTCGCAGGTATCCCGGCAGATCCACGTGGCAACGCGCCAGGTTATTCAGACGTTGTGTTGATGATCGGTAAGCGCCCCCGGCAGGAATCGAACCTTGGGAATCGGCGATTCGTCGAACCGCGGCGCCAGGTCGGCCGACTGACCGGGGTCTGAGCAAAATCGAAGGAGCGGTTGTCCCCTGGTAAGGGCGCGAATGATCTTGGTGGCGCCATCCGTAGGGGAGGCGTCGTAAACGATGTTTGCCACCGGCACCTACGTGATCTTGACTCTTGGCTTATGCTGGGGTGATTGATGGTTCGCAATGAATATAGTGATTGCGGGCTCGGGGAAGGTGGGCTGTCGGTGGGTTCCGTGGATCGTGATGTGACTGAGGTAACAAGCGTTCTGACATGCCGTGACCTGATGCGCTCCAGCGAACCGCAGGCTGAGGTGCTCGACGAGTCCTCGGCTACAGGTGATGCGGGTCGTCGGTCCGCTGCGATGGTTGCCGGGGCGGTGTTGACGGTGGCGGCGGTCGCTGGCCTGCACGGTTTGTACCGGGCCGGTGGCGATGTCGCGGCCTGGGGTGTCTGGATCGTGCTGCTACTGGCCGCAATGACCGCCCTGGCAGGTGGCGTCAAGCTCGTCACATGGGGCGCCAAGCCGGTGATAGCGGCGTTGTCCGCAACCGGTAAAGAACGGTTGTCTGAACCGGTACAGGCCGTGATCGCCGCTCTCGGGGTGATCGCCGGGTCCATGGGTATGTGGTGGACGCTACGCGGCGGCTACAGCAGCTGGTGGCAACACGTTTCAGGAGAACCCCGCTGGACACTGCTGCTCGGGGTAGGGCAGATGCTGGTGGCCGTTGTGGCCGGGGCGGCTTTGTTCACGGGCGGCAAGTACCTGACCGGCTTGGCCAAAGAGGTATTGACCGATGCCGGGATGCTCGGGGCACGCGACCGCGCCACCGAGACCGAAGGTGCTGGCGTGCATCGCCACACAGCCGCCAAAGCCTCTGGGCACGACGAGAAACTATGGCATCCGGGCCTGCTGGCGGCATTGATTGGCGGCGGGGCAGGTTTGGTGCTGCTGACCGCCGGGATCACGCCCCGGCTGTATGTGTGGATCACCGGACCCGACGTGCTTCCCGCTATTGCAGCGATTACGGCCACGCTGGTCTGGGCGATCGGCTCGAACCTGGGATGGTGGAAAGGCCTGGCTGGTCTGTACACGTGGGCCACGGATGCTTCACAGAAAGCTGGCGCTGTCGCGGGTGCGGCTGCGGTGCTGATGTTTTCGGCCAGCGGTCTGGGCCTGGGATGGTTCACTCCGGCCACCGTTCCGCAGGCCCGCGCCGCGTGCCCGCCGGATTGTGGTGGTCCGGGCGGTAGTGATGGTCCTCCCGGGGGTGGGCAGATGTTTCAGCCGCCTAGCGAGGGTGGGCCGCAGATGCCGGACTATCAGGGCGGGATTAATCAGCCGCCGATGGACCAGAACGGCTCGATATCGATCTACAACACTCAGGCACCCTCGATCAGCAACAACGGTGCCAACGGCTCCAACGGGCAGCAGGGTCCTCAGCAAGGCTGGGATCAGCCCGCACACGGCACCCAGATGCCGGACTATCAGAACGCCACCCCGTACACGCAAGGACCGGGCAAGCCGAATCCAGATTTCAACGGCGGACAAACCAACCCCGGCTCCAATGCGGGATCACAAGGCGGGCAAGCCAACCAAGGAGCCCAGCAGCCACCGGCCAACCAGGGTGGCCAGCAGCCGCCGTCGCAAAACAACACCGGCCAGCAGCCGGCTCAGCAGTCGCCGAATCAGTCTGATCAGCAGCGCCTTGATGACTTGACCCGTCAGTTGCAGGACCAACAGCAGCAGGGCACACAGGATCGGCAGCGCATCGATGATCTGACCAAACAGTTGCAGCAGCAGGGTCAGCAGAAGCAGAACGGTAATCAGAAGCTGCCCAAAGCTCCGTCCAAGGACAAGAAGAAGGACGATCAGGATCAGCAGGACCGCGACGAGCAGTCCGGCACAACCGATCTAGCGTCACTGCTACTCGGCGCAGGCTCGACGCGACGCCGCAAGCAAGACGGCCAACAACAGCCCGAACAGGGTCAGCAGCAGGGGCCGGACACCCAAGCGTTGGCGCAGGACGGCGCACAGCTGGGCCAATCCCTGCCCGGCGACATCGCCAACACTGTCTCCGACAGCGTGAACCTGGGGCAATCGGCAGGGTCGGCGGCGCAAAACTTCGGGTCTGCAGCACAAGCGGGAATGTCACTGGCGTCGTCGGCGCAGTCCGGTGCGGTCAACCCGATGGACGCAGTTGCCTTCGTACAAGGAGTTTCTGGAGGTATCAGCGACACCGCTCACGCAGTGTCCTCGGGTGCCTCGATCGCCTCCACGTGGATCAACAACGCCGGTCAGGGTGCCCAGCTGGCCGCTGACGCCAATCCGCAACTCAAGCCTCAGGCCGAGCAGGTGCAGCAGCTCACCCAAGCGGGTGGCCAAGTCGCCGACCTCACCGGCCAGGTCGCTGGCGGTGTCTCCCAGGTATCCGGAATGGTCAACACCGCTTCAAGTCTGGGCACATCCGGCATGCCCGACACCTCAGGGACCACCGATGCGCTATCGGGGACCGCAACCGCTGTTAACGGGCCTGGCGATGTTCCGACACCACCCACACCACCAGCTTCGCCGTCGAGCACAGCACGAATTGCAACCGCCACCGATGCGACCAACCCCGCACCTTTGCCGGGTGATCCGGGCTTTATCGGCCCGGTTGCCGTGCCGGATTCGTCGTCGCAGCCTTTCATATCTGCCTCGCAACGTGAGTTGTTCAGGAAAGAGCTCTTAAACACCGGAGTGCCAGCGGACCAGGTCGATAAACAGCTCGATGGCCTCATCGACCGGGCATCCAAAATGCCGGTTCCGCAGGCCGAGAACTTCAAGCCCGGTGATTCAGGGCCCGCTGACATATCGCCACAGAAGTTCTTTGAAGGAGTGGTTGGGCGGGGTGTTGACGAGTTTAAGTCCAATTGGCAGTTTATGAAAACTGCCGACCCGATGGTTTCCAGTGTTCGGGGCATTATCGACCCGCAAGGCCTGGCGCAGGATCGAACCCAAATGGTGCAAGGTCTAGCGCCGTTAGTTGGAGCTGGCGGCGATAACGCTCCGGGTGTCGGTGAGTCTTGGACGAATGTAGGCAAAGACGCCATTTCGTATGACGAGTGGAAGGACGGTAATCCCGTCAAAGCTGCTGGGCAGAACGCATTCGATGTATTCGGTGCAATGATTGGCGGCCGGGGTATCAACAACGCAGTTCGCGCCCCTGAACGCGCCGTCACCCAAGGTGCTGTAGAAGGGGCAGTGCCAGTCAAGCCACCCGAAGCTGTGGTTCCTCCCGTTCCTAAACCTATCGGCCAGTGGGGCCCGTCCAATGAGACATTCGGAGGGTTCTCGAAGGCCTATCAGGAGGCTATTACGGGGCGTCCCATCAGCGATGCATTCGTAGTCGATGGTGTGAAGTTCGACGGATACCCGAACGGCGTTCTGACCGAGGTGAAAGGTCAGTACGCGCAGTTCGTCAATAAGGAGACTGGTCAATTCCAAACATGGTGGAAGGGAAGCGATGCCATCGCGTCACAAGCTAGAAGGCAGCTAGATGCTGCTAAGGGCAGCCCTGTGCAGTGGATCGTTGCTGAACCCCAGGCTGCGGGAGCGTTTCAGGAGTTGTTCAAAGCCAACGGCATTTCAGGTATTATCATCAAAGTCGTTCCGATGCCGGGGCTAGGAAAGTGATGACGCAAATGATACAGTCACGCATAAGTGCTTTTTGGGGCCCGCGTGCCCAATCGGTAGATGAAAGCGCTGAAATTGTCTCTGTGTTTTTGAGTAGCCTCGCTGCTGTTGATTTTTCGCTCGACAACTGGCGCGAGCGTGCTTCAACAAAAACTGAGGCGACAAAAAAACCATTGATTAATGATCCCGCTCGGCTCTCGGATCTGCTCAGTTCTGGCCGAAATCGGCGTGACGATAATGGGAATGTTATTGCGGAACTCGGATATTCGATCGGACTCTGGAATGGGGACGTAGTTAGTGATGCAAGTGTAAATATTCATATTGGCGCAACATCGCAATGGGTTCAGAATAGTGTATCGATTACCCTCCCGGACCCGGCAGTCCGGCCAGATCTCTACAAATATGACTCTGCTCGAACCGTCCTGACTTTGATAATAAATGCTTTCCATCCTGATCGGGCAGTTTGGACTAATTCTGTTTTGACTAAGCAGCAAACCGAGCCAGACAGCTTAACTGACGATGGCGGATATATTCTGGGGCAGCTCGTTGGCCATCCTGCCGGTTGGGGCACCTTCTTGGCAGACGAGAGCAGTGTTATGTTTGACCAGGATTTACTACCTGAATCCGCAAAGGTTGAACGGGTCAACTCCGGCCTGCTTGTCATTGTGGGCGACGAACCTGGTAATCCGTCTATCGAAGATGTACTTCAAATCAGAAGGGCGATGGGATACGAAGTTCCCTAAGTCCAAGGCTATTGGGGTGCACCTAGACGGCCTCGCCGCTACGCGAGCGTCGGTATTTGCCTGCCTTGGAATGGCGATATTGGGTTGCGGTTGTTAGGCCCGCCGCGTTCGCGTAGCTGGGTGGCCGTTTTCGGTGAGCGCGTCATGGACGTACCCGTAAAAGTGTCCACCAGCGGCAGCTAGGGCGTGGGTCACGGTGCCAACGGCCTGCCCGCAATCCCGCTTCATGAGCGCACAGGAGCCCACTGCGGACTGGCTGCGGGCTGAGTTCGTTTTGTGTAGCGCAGAAATCCGCATCTACCAGCGCCCCCGGCAGGAATCGAACCTGCGACCTAGGGATTAGAAGGCCCTTGCTCTATCCGACTGAGCTACGGAGGCATGTGGCGCTAGCCGGATGGGAGTCTATCGAACCGGTGACCATGCCGATCGCATCTCGCCATACCCTTGACTGGTGACGACCACTCCCACCGCCAGGAAGACCGATTCGCCGATCTGGACGATCGTCGTCGGTCTCGCGGTGCTGGCGGGCCTGGTCGCGGCCACCATCGGCGCGCTGTCACTGACGGAGGCCCTGCTCGCGACGGGTCTGCCCAACCCCGGTCCCGTCACCTCCTATGGTCTGCCGTTCGTGCGCGCGGCCGCCGAAATCGCTGCCGTTGTCGCCGTTGGCGCATTCCTGGTCGCGGCCTTTTTCGTCCCACCGCAGTCCAGCGGAGTGCTCGACGTGGACGGCTACCGCTCGCTGCGCCTCGGCACGGCGGCATCGGCCGCACTCGCAGTGCTCTCTGCGGTCATGGTGCCGCTGTCGATATCCGACGTCGCCGGTCAGCCGATGAGCGATTTCGGCCTCGGAGAGCTGTGGACACTCGCAGGTGACATCGAAACCGTGAACGCCTGGCGCTGGATGGCCTTCATCGCCGCCGCTGTCGCGATCGCCAGCCGCGTGGTGCTGCGCTGGTCGTGGACACCGGTCCTGGTGCTCGGATCGGTGGGCACATTGATGCCGCTCGCGGTGGTGGGACATTCGGCAACTGGCGGCGCACACGACCTGGGCACCAACAGCCTCATCATCCATCTTGTGTCCGCGGCGCTGTGGGCCGGGGGACTGGTCGCGCTGCTGATCCACGCGCTGCGTGGCGGCGGTTATCTGGACGTGGCCGCGCGTCGATTCTCTACGCTGGCGCTGTGGTGCTACGTCGCGATCGGGCTCAGCGGAATCATCAACGCGCTTATCCGGGTGCAGCTTTCGGACCTGTTCACCACCCGCTACGGCTGGCTACTGGTGGGCAAGGCCACCGCGCTGCTGGTCCTCGGCGTTCTGGGGTATCTGCAACGCCGTTCGGCGATAACGGCATTGAGCGAGGAACCGCAGAATCGTCGGCCGCTGATCCGGCTCGCAGGCATCGAAGCAGTCATCTTCGCGGTGACCTTCGGCATCGCCGTCGGCCTCGGCCGCACCCCGCCACCGCCACCGGTGAACCTCAATCCCTCGCCGGTCGAGGTCGCCATCGGCTACACACTCGACGGTCCGCCGACCCCGCAGCGACTGATGTTCGACTGGCGCTTTGATCTCATCTTCGGAACGGCCGCCCTCGTTTTCGCGATCACCTACCTGGTGGGTGTCCGTCGTCTCAAGGTCCGCGGCGACGCCTGGCCGGTGGGGCGCACCATCGCCTGGCTGTCCGGCTGCGCCTTCCTGCTCATCGCCACATCCTCGGGCGTCGGCCGGTACATGCCCGCCATGTTCAGCATGCACATGGTTGCGCACATGATGCTCTCGATGCTGGTGCCCGTGCTGCTGGTCCTCGGTGGTCCCATCACGCTGCTGTTGCGTGTGCTACCCGCCGCAGGCAAGGGCGATCCCCCGGGGCTGCGGGAATGGGTGCAGATGTTGTTGCACAGCAGCTTCTCCCGCTTCCTGACCCATCCGCTGGTGGCGACTTCGCTATTTATCGGCGGGTTCTACGGCCTGTACTTGAGTGGGCTCTACGACGCCGCCGTTGACGTGCACGCCGCGCACCTGGCGATGAATCTGCACTTCCTGCTCAGCGGATACCTGTTCTATTGGGTGGTCATCGGTATCGACCCGTCGCCGCGGCGCCTGCCGCCGGTCGCCAAGCTGGGCATCGTGCTGGTGTCGCTGCCCCTGCACGCGTTCTTCGGCGTCATTCTGATGGGCACGAAATCGATTCTGGGCGAGAAGTTCTACAGCAATCTGGCCCTGCCGTGGCGGATCGACCTGGCTGCCGACCAACACATGGGCGGCGCCATCACCTGGGCGACGGGGGAGCTGCCGCTGCTGGTGGTCATGATCGCCCTGGTCATCCAGTGGTCACGTTCGGATGAGCGGTTGGCCCGCAGACAGGACCGCGCCGCCGACCGGGACGACGACGCCGACCTGGCCGCCTACAACGCCATGCTCGCCAAAATGGCCCAGCTGGACGAGAACTCCCGCTAGTTCGTAGATGAGCCGCTTGCGCGAAGACCGTTCTAGACCGCGCCTGCGGCGATGGCGGCGGGCCAGCTGCCGTGCTCGCTGATGTCGATACCGGCCTGCGCGGCGGCGCCATCACAGCCAAACCCGGTACGCCACACACCGTCATCGCATTCGACCTTGCCCAGCAACATCGGCTCGGGCAGCTGCGCGAGGAAAGTACCCAGTGCAGCGGGGGACAGGCGCCAGATTTCGCCGGCGATGCTCACCCCATCCTCTTCCGAGCGCGTAAGCCCGGGCTTCGGAGGCGTGGTGCGCAGCGCCGCCATCCGATACCGCGGCGCGGTGCGGACCGGCCCGACCCAGCGCGCGCCCAGATCGGTGAGCTGAAACTCCAGCGGGCCGCCCTTGAGATGCGCACCGAACACCGCGAGCTCATGGGACAAGGTGATCGCGGCCGGCCAAACATCTTGTTCGGCAGCATCTCCGGTGACCAGTGCGGCGATGTCTAAGGCCACCGCGTCATCGAAGGCGCGCGCCAGCACCGTCACCCCGAACTGGGCCTCACCGGCGACTCCTGCGGGCACCGACACCGCGCACAGGTCGAACAGGTTGCAGAAGTTGGTGTAGGTCCCCATCGTCGCGTTGACGCCAATCGGATCGGCCTGCACCTGTTCGATCGTCGGATGCAACGGCGCGGTGGGCACCAACAGCGCGTCTGCGCCCGCCAGGGTGGCCATGGCCTGCTCGCGTAGACGCTGCACCTCGGCGCGGTCGCGCACCAGACGATGTGCGGGGATATCGCGTGCACCCGAAACGATCTGTGCAACAGTAGGATCGAGCGCTGCCTCGGGGTTGGCGTCGACGAATTCGCCGACGGCCGCGTAGCGTTCACTGACCAAGGCGCCCTCGTACAGCAGCTTCGCGGCGGCAAGAAACGGCGCCAGATCGATCTCGACGATCGTCGCTCCCGTCGCGCGAAGATGCTCTACGTTCGCGTGAAACGCATTGCGCCACACGTCGTCGAGGGCGGGCAGCTCACGCGGTACGGCGATGGTGGGCTGTGGTGGTGCTGCCAGTCGGGTGTTGGCGGGCCACAGCCGGGGACCTGCCGCCGTACCCATGGCGGCCATCGCGAGATTGGCGGTGCCCAGCGTGCGGGCGAAAATGGTCACACAGTCATAGGACTCGCAGGCCGGGACCACACCCTGGGTGGAGACAACGCCGACAGTCGGTTTGATCCCGACGATGCCCTGCAGACCGGCGGGCACCCGCCCGGATCCCGCGGTGTCGGTGCCGATCGCGATATCGGCCTCGCCGGTTGCGACGGCCACCGCAGATCCCGAACTGGAACCGCCGCTGATGTATTCGGGGCGGCGCGAGTCCGATACCGCGCCGTACGGAGAGCGCGTTCCCACGAGTCCGGTCGCGAATTGATCGAGGTTGGTCTTGCCCACCACGGTGGCGCCCGCCGCGCGCAAGGCTGCGACCGCGGGTGCGTCGCCTTCGGGAATGTATGCGTACTCCGGGCAGGCAGCGGTGGTGGGCAGGCCCCCCACGTCCACGTTGTCCTTGACTGCGAGTCGAACACCGGCCAACGGCCCTGATGAGCCCTGCAATTCGGCGGAGATTTCGTCCTCGGGGCGGTGCATGATCCAAACCGTCATGTCAAGGAAGGTACGGGTGGTCGGACCTATCGGCCAGTTGTCCCCAATCCGACACTCATCCACAGCCACCGCCCGAACGCACCCCCATGTGACCGCGGTGTCGGTGCGTGCCGGGTTACTGGAGTCACCAAGAGCACCGGATCGGCGGTGCTGAGAACAGATACAGAGATAGGAAAGGCACGGACCATGTTTGAAACTCCAGTGACTGTGATCGGATCCATCGTCGGGGACCTCAAGCGACGCCAGGTCGGCTCCGACGAGATGATCAAGTTCCGCGTCGCCAGTAATGCACGCCGCCGACGTGAGGACGGCAGTTGGGTGAATTCGAACTCCCTCTTCATCAATGTCACCTGCTGGGGCCGGCTGGTCACCGGGGTGGGTGCCGCGTTGGGAAAGGGTGCGCCGGTGATCGTGCACGGTCATCTGCACACCAGCGAGTTCGAGGACAAGGACGGCAACCGCCGTCAGGTCACGGAGATGAAGGCGATCGCTGTTGGGCCTGATCTGTCGCGGACCATCGCCCGGATAGAGAAGGCCGGGTACACCGGTAAGCAGGAGGATGCCGACGCGGCGGAGCAACCCGAACCGGGTGCCGAGGAGTCCACGGCCGAGCTCCCGGAAACGGACGAGAGCAGCGAGGAGTCGGGAAACCTGCGCTTGAGTGCTTGATCCCGAGCTGACACCGGCGACCGCGCGGTCGCCTCTCACCTAGGATGGTTCGGGCAGCTCGCAAGAATGGTCGTGAGCTGCGGCTAAAGAACTTAGAGGAGAGGCGACAGCGCGGCTATGGCTGAGTACATCTACACGATGATGAAAGTCCGCAAGGCGCATGGCGACAAGGTCATCCTCGACGATGTCACCCTGAACTTCCTGCCCGGCGCCAAGATTGGTGTGGTCGGACCGAACGGTGCCGGTAAATCCAGCGTCCTGAAGATCATGGCCGGGCTCGACAAGCCCAACAACGGCGAGGCCTTCCTGGCCAATGGGGCCAGCGTCGGCATCCTGATGCAGGAGCCGCAGCTGGACGAGACCAAGACGGTGCGCGAGAACGTCGAAGCCGGCGTGGCCCTCAAGGGCAAGCTCAATCGGTACAACGAGGTCGCCGAGTTGATGGCCACCGACTACTCCGACGAGCTCATGGAAGAGATGGGCAAGCTCCAGGAAGAGCTGGACGCCGCCGACGCCTGGGATATCGACTCGCAGCTCGAGCAGGCCATGGATGCGCTGCGCTGTCCGCCCCCTGAGGAGCCGGTGACGCATCTGTCCGGTGGTGAGCGCCGACGCGTCGCCTTGTGCAAGCTGCTGTTGTCCAAGCCTGATCTGCTGCTGCTCGACGAGCCCACCAACCACTTGGACGCCGAGAGCGTGCTCTGGCTGGAGCAGCACCTGGCCAACTACCCGGGCGCCATCCTGGCCGTGACCCACGACCGGTACTTCCTGGACAACGTGGCCGAGTGGATCCTTGAACTGGACCGTGGGCGCGCCTACCCCTACGAGGGCAACTACTCCACGTACCTGGAGAAGAAGGCCGATCGCATCGCCGTGCAGGGGCGTAAGGACGCCAAGCTGCACAAGCGCTTGCAGGAAGAGCTCGCATGGGTGCGTTCGGGTGCCAAGGCCCGGCAGGCCAAGAACAAGGCACGGCTCGGTCGGTACGAGGAGATGGCCGCCGAGGCGGAGAAGACGCGGAAGCTGGACTTCGAGGAGATTCAGATTCCCACTGGCCCACGGCTGGGCAATGTGGTGGTCGAGGTGAGCCACCTCGACAAGGGGTTCGAGGAACGCGCCCTCATCAAGGATCTTTCGTTCACGCTGCCCCGTAACGGCATCGTCGGCGTCATCGGCCCCAACGGCGTCGGTAAGACCACCCTGTTCAAGACCATCGTCGGGTTGGAGAACGCCGATGGTGGCGAGGTTAAGGTGGGCGAAACCGTCAAACTGAGCTATGTCGACCAGAGCCGCGCCGGCATCGACCCCAAGAAGAACGTCTGGGAGGTCGTTTCCGACGGGCTGGACCACATTGTGGTCGGCCAGAATGAAATGCCCTCGCGGGCTTATGTTTCCGCGTTCGGATTCAAGGGTCCGGATCAGCAGAAGCCGGCGGGCGTTCTTTCCGGTGGTGAGCGCAACCGTCTCAACCTGGCGCTCACCCTCAAACAGGGCGGCAACCTGATCCTGCTCGATGAGCCCACCAACGACCTCGATGTCGAAACCCTGAGCTCACTGGAGAACGCGCTCGAGCTGTTCCCCGGCTGCGCGGTGGTCATCTCGCACGACCGGTGGTTCCTCGACCGCACCTGCACGCACATCCTGGCGTGGGAGGGGTCCGACGATAACCCCGCTTCATGGTTCTGGTTTGAGGGCAACTTCCAGGCGTACGAAGACAACAAAGTTGAACGTTTGGGTATCGATGCAGCCAGACCTCACAGAGTTACCCACCGCCGCTTGACTCGCGACTAGGGTGAGATTGCGTGCCGAAACCCGGCATGCAAACTCGGCCAGGAGCGTTCTGCGTGACTGTTAAGACAGGGACCACCACTCCCGAAAACACGCCATCTACCAATGGATCTGGCGTCCCAACCATTGAGGCGCTGGAGGCTGCTTTCAGTCACTCCCGATTCCTGGGCGACCAGGAATGGGACGAAGCACTCGACGCTGACGGCCACGCCACACCACCGGCGCCGCCGGTGCGCGAGGCACTCATGCGGGCGCTGCTGCGGCTGGCGGCACAACGCCCGCCGCACGCGATTTCGATGGCCGTTTACCGCAACGGAGACGATGCCGGTCTCGGAACCGCGTTGCAGTTGGTCACCGACTACACGCCGTTGCTCACCGACTCCGTCACCGTGCTGCTGCGACGTTTAGGCGTCGCGATCGTGGACCTGATGGACCCGGTCTTCACGGTCGAACGCTCCGCCGATGGCACGCTGCTCTCCGCGAGACCGGTCGACAACCCACACAGTGATACCGCCATCGGCGCCGAGTGCTGGATCCATCTGCAGCTGCCGCCGTCCATCGATGCCGAGCGGCTGGCCTTCATCGAGACCCAGCTGCCGCACACCCTCGAAGACGGCAGCCATGTCGCCGCGGACACCGATGCCATGCGTGACGCGGTCATCGAGCTGGCCGCCAACCTGGACGCCTCCGCGGGCACAGTACGGTTCTCGTCCGCTGAACTCACCGAGGTGGCGAACCTGCTGCGCTGGCTCGTGGAAGGCAACTTCACGGTGCTCGGATACCAGCGGTGCACCGTCGCGGACGGCCGGGCCACTGTGGACGAATCGAGTCGGCTCGGCCTGCTCAAGCGGCGCGAAGAGGTGCTTCCGCAGCTCACCCACAACGACGATCTGCTGGTGCTGGCGCAGGCCACAGTGCCGACCTATCTGCGCTATGCGATCTATCCGAACATTGTGGTGATCCGGCAGGACGACGGCAGCGGTCCCGCCATCGAGCACCGACTCGTGGGTGTGTTCACCGTGGCAGCCATGAACGCCGACGTTCTCGATATCCCGGTGATCTCCGATCGGGTACACCAAGTACTTGCGCGCTCGGACGCCAATCAGGACTCGCTGGCCGGGCACATGCTCATCGACATCATGCAGAACCTGCCCCGCGCGGAGCTGTTCGCGGTCGGCGTGGACCAGCTCCAAAACATGGTCACCGCCGTGAGGAACATCGGTGCACACCCGGGTTCGCTGCTGTTCTTGCGATCCGACGAGCTCGGCAACTTCGTGACGGCCCTGGTGTACCTGCCCCGCGACCGGTACACGACGACCGTTCGACTGGCCATGCAGGACACCCTGGTACGTGAGCTCGGCGGCACGGGTATCGACTACACCGCGCGCGTCAGCGAATCACCCTGGGCATTGGTCCATTTCACGATCCGTATGCCCGAGGACAATCTGTCCACGAGTGTCGATACCTCCGAGGCCAACCGGATTCGTTTGCAGGGACTGCTCACTCAGACCAGCCGCACCTGGAGCGATCGCCTGGTGAGCGCGGTGCGACCAGACTCGCCGATCGATCGTGCCTGCGCCGAGCGCTACTCGGTCATCCTGCCCGAGGTCTTCAAGACGAACGTCGCCCCCGTAGACGCCATCGATGACATCGCGAGAATTGAAGGACTTCAAGATAATTCGCTAGACCTTGCCTACGACGCCGCCGAAGAGCCGGCCACCGGTGTGCTCAGCATGTACCTCGGCGGACGTTCGGCATCCCTGAGTCAGGTGCTGCCGGTCCTGCACAGCATGGGTGTGGACGTGATGGAGGAACGTCCCTATCACTTCACCCGTCCCGACGGGCTTGCCGTCTCGCTGTACGCGTTCCGCATCGTGGTGCATCCGGCGATCGCACGCACCTTCGATGCCGAGGGTGTGCAGCACCGCGCGCAGCTCTTCACCGACGCGATCGACGATGTGTGGAACGGCCGTGTCGAGACCGACCGGTTCAACGAGCTGGTGCTGCGTGCCGGGCTCACCGCCGGTCAGGTCACCATCCTGCGCGGATATGCCAAATACCTGCGGCAGGCCGGCTTCCCATACAGCCAGGCGCATATCGAGACCGTACTTGCCGACAATTCGGTCACCGCGCGCGATTTCGTCGAACTGTTCGAGGCGCGTTTCGATCCGGCCATCACCGACAACACATTGGCCGACGCCAAGGCGGAGCAGGTTCTGGCCGAGATCGACAAGGTTGTCAGCCTCGATACCGACCGAGTGCTGCGTGCCTTCTTCGCGCTGATCCAGGCCACTCTGCGCACCAACTACTTTGTGACGGACGAGAACTCGGCCCGCGCCAAGGGGGTGCTCGCCTTCAAGCTCAATCCGCGCGAGATCGAGGAGCTGCCTGAGCCCCGGCCGCGATTCGAGATCTTCGTGTACTCACCGCGTGTTGAGGGCGTGCACCTACGCTTCGGCCCCGTCGCCCGCGGCGGGTTGCGCTGGTCGGATCGCCGCGAAGACTTCCGGACCGAGATCCTGGGGTTGGTCAAGGCGCAGGCCGTGAAGAACGCCGTCATCGTGCCGGTCGGCGCCAAGGGCGGATTCGTCGTGAAGCAGCCGCCGGCTTCCACCGGAGATGCCGCCGTCGACCGGGACGCGTTCCGTGCCGAGGGCGTCGAATGTTATCGGCGATTCATCGGTGGTCTGCTTGACCTCACTGACAACCTGGACAGTGCGACCAACGCGGTGATCCCACCGCAGGGGGTGCGCCGCCGCGACGGCGATGACACCTATCTGGTGGTGGCAGCGGACAAGGGCACCGCGACGTTCTCCGATATCGCCAACGACGTCGCCAAGTCGTACGGATTCTGGCTGGGTGACGCGTTCGCCTCCGGCGGCTCCGTCGGGTACGACCACAAGGCCATGGGAATCACCGCCCGCGGTGCCTGGGAGAGCGTCAAACGTCACTTCCTGGAAATGGGGATCGACACCCAGACAGAGGATTTCACCGTCGCCGGGGTTGGCGACATGAGCGGGGACGTCTTCGGCAACGGCATGCTGCTCTCGCAGCACATCAAGCTGGTGGCCGCCTTCGACCACCGGGATATCTTCCTGGACCCCAACCCCGACCCGGCAACGTCGTGGGCAGAACGCAAGCGGATGTTCGCGTTGGAGCGTTCCAGCTGGGCCGACTACAACTCGTCGCTCATCAGCGCCGGGGGCGGCGTGTACAGCAAGGAACAGAAGTCGGTGCCGATCAGCCCCGAGGTTCGCGAGGCCCTCGGCATCGACAGCGATATCACCGAGATGACACCGCCGCAGCTCGTCCGGGCCATCCTGCTCGCCCCGGTCGACCTGTTCTTCAACGGCGGTATCGGCACCTACGTCAAGGCCGAGAGCGAATCGCAGGCCGAAGTGGGGGATAAGGCCAACGACGCGGTCCGTGTCAACGGAAACCAGATGCGCGCCAAGGTGATCGGCGAGGGCGGCAACCTGGGCCTGACCTCGCGCGGCCGCATCGAGTTCGAGCTCAACGGTGGTCGGGTCAATACCGACGCACTGGACAACTCCGCCGGCGTGGACTGCTCCGACCACGAGGTCAACATCAAGATTCTGGTCGACTCGCTGGTCAGCGCCGGCAAGGTCGAGGCCTCCGAGCGCACGGCGCTGCTGGAGTCCATGACCGACGACGTCGCAGCACTTGTACTGGCCGACAACGAGTCCCAGAACAACCTCATGGGAACAAGCCGGGCCAACGCGGCCTCACTACTGAGCGTTCACGCGCGACAGATCGCCCATCTGGTGGCTGACCGCGGCCTGGACCGTCAGCTGGAGGCGTTGCCTTCCGAGAAGGAGATCGAGCGCCGCGCTGCCCTCGGAATCGGTTTGACGTCACCGGAGTTGTCGACACTGATGGCGCACGTGAAGCTGGCGCTCAAGGCGGATCTGTTGGCCAGTGATGCCCCCGAGCAAGAGGTCACCCAGCGGCGGATGGTGCACTACTTCCCGAACGAGTTGCGTGAGCGCTTCGATGCGGAGATCCGTAAGCATCCGCTGCGTAAAGAGATCTACGCGACCATGCTGGTGAACTCGGTGGTCGACTGCGGCGGAATCACCTATGTGTACCGGCTTTTCGAAGACGCCGGGACAGGTTCAGTGGACGGACTCAAGACCTACGTGGCGGTGGAGGCCATCTTTGGGCTGCGCTCGCTGTGGGACCGAATCCGGCATGCCGATGTGCCGGTGTCGGTTTCGGATCGACTGACCCTGGACATGCGCCGTCTGCTGGATAGGGCATCACGGTGGCTGATCAGCTACCGGCCGCAGCCGCTGGCGGTCGGGGCGGAGATCAACCGCTTCGCAGAAGGAATCGCCGAGCTGACCCCGAAGCTCACCACCTGGCTGCGCGGTCACGATCTGGAGATTGTCACCAAACAGACGGAAGACTTGATGGCGCTGGGCGTTCCGGCCGACCTTGCCGGCGATGTCGCGGGCTGCCTCTACGGATTCAGTCTGCTGGACGTCATCGACATCGCCGATATCGCAGACCGCGACGGCACGGAGGTCGCGGATCTGTACTTCACCCTGATGGACGACCTGCGAGTGGACGACCTGCTGACCGCCGTCTCCCAGCTGGAACGCAATGACCGCTGGCATTCCCTGGCCCGGTTGGCGATCCGCGACGACATCTACTCCTCGCTGCGAGCGCTCACCATGGACGTGCTTTCGGTGGGCGAACCCGATGAGACGGGCGAGCAGAAGATCACCGAGTGGGAGTTCACCAATGCCTCACGTCTGGAGCGCGCGCGCAGCACGCTCGCGGAGATCTTTGCTTCGGGTGAACCGGACCTGGCGACGTTGTCGGTGGCGGCACGTCAGATCAGAGGGATGATCAGGAGCAGCATCAACGGTCCTGCATGATGGTGTGATGAGCGTTAGCGAGAAGCCCGGCTATGTCGCGGCAGTGCCGGTCCGTTGGTCCGATATCGACATGTACCAGCATGTGAACCACGCGACGATGGTGACAATTCTGGAAGAGGCGCGAGTGCCCTTCCTGCGCGACGTTTTTGGCGCGGAGATCACCACCACGGGCCTGCTCATCGCCGATGTCCACGTGAAATACAAGGGGCAGGTGCGGCTCGCGGACTCACCGCTGCAGGTGACTATGTGGGTGTCGAAGATCAGGGCAGTGGACTTCACGATCAACTATGAGGTGCGCTCGGTCGACGCGGCACCGGACTCCAAACCTGCGGTGATCGCCGACACACAGTTGGTGACGTTTCACCTCGACAGCCAAACCCTGCTGCGCCTCACCGACACCCACCGCGAGTACCTGCAGCAGTGGTCACGACAGTGAGCGAGGCTGCACTACGGGTGCCGGGTGCCTCCGACCGCAAGGATCTGGCGACCTTTCTCACCCGTGTTTCTCGCCTGGACGAGTCGGCGGTGGTGCGGCTGCGCGTGCGAGACGATGGCCGGGTAGTTGTGTGGACCGCAACACAATTCGATGTACTGGCCTGTCGTGCGGTGCGCGGTGAGCTGAGGACGCCCGATATCAGCGCCGCCGTTGACGAAGTGCTGCGTGGCCTGCAGACCCCGGATGCGGACGGCTACGTGCACACGGGGTTCCCCATGGACTCGGTGTGGCGAGGTGCGCTGCCCTCCGATAACGGCTTCGAGTATCTCGACGATATTCCGGCGCGCACGGTGCTCGAACTGGCCCAGCGCGGGGGAGAGCTGGCCCGTGAACACGGCAGTGCCCACGGTCCGCCCGTGTCACTGCTGGATCAGTCCGTCGTCACCGTCGACGGAACCGACGGCCAGCCCGTCGACGTGCCGATGCGATGCGTATTCGCCTTGACTGCAATGGGATTCGTTCCGACGAGCCCGACGGAGGATGAACCGGTGCGGGTGCGGGCCGTGCCAGCGTGGTTGCGGCTGGATGCCCGTTTCGGATCGGTGTATCGCCGCCGGACTGATCTGACGCTACGGGTCCGTTAGACGATCCAGGCCGCGGTGTTGCGCGGCAGCTTGCCGTTGACGAGGGGTCCGCTCGACAGGATGACTTCGCCTTCAGGCAAATCCACCAGGTCACTGCTGACGTTCAGGGCGCACGTCAGGCCGCCGCCCTTGACGCGGAAGGCCAGCGCGCCAGGCGGGCTGCCGTACCACTCCAAGCTGGTGCCGTTGAATTCCATTCGGTTCTTGCGTAATTCGATGGCACGCCGATATAGCGACAGCGTGGAGTCGGTACGCTCCAACTGACGTTCGACCGTGAAATCGGCCCAGCCGTGCGGCATCGGTAGCCAGGTCTGATCGTTGGTCGAGAAGCCGTAAGGCGGATCCGTGCCCTCCCAGGGGATGGGCACCCGGCAGCCGTCGCGACCCCGCTCGGTGTGGCCGGAGCGTTCCCACACCGGATCCTGCAGAGCCTCGTCGGGCAATTGCACATTCGGCAGCCCCAGTTCGGAGCCGTTGTAGATGAACACAGTTCCCGGCAGTGCGAGCATCACCAGGGCCATGGCGCGTGCCCTCCACTGCCCGATCGGGCCATCGCCGTAGCGCGTGACCTCACGCTCGACGTCGTGGTTGGACAGCGTCCAGGTGGGTGTTGCGCCTACGGAATCCACTGCGGCGAGCGAGTTTTCGATGGCGCCACGGATCTTGTCCGCGTCGAAGTCAGCCTCTACCAGTTTGAAGTTGAATCCGAGATGCAACTCGTCGGGCCTGACGTACTCGGCGAAGCGGGTGTTGTCGTTCACCCAGATCTCGCCGACGGCAACCACATCGCGGTACTGGTCGAGCACCTTGCGGATCTTGCGGTGGTACTCGTGCACGCCCTCGTTGTTGAAACGCGGGTCCTCGTCGGCGATATGCAGCATCGAGGTCTCGGTGTCCTCGAGGTCAGGCAGACCCGGAGGCTTGGCCATGCCATGGGCCACGTCGAGGCGGAATCCGTCGATGCCCCGGTCGAGCCAGAAGCGCAGAGTGTCGGCGAAGTCGTCGAACACCTCCGGGTTGTCCCAGTTGACATCTGGCTGCTCGGGGGCGAACAAATGTAGGTACCACTGTCCAGGGGTGCCGTCGGGTTCGGTGACCCGCGTCCAAGCCGGACCGCCGAACACCGACGGCCAATTGTTAGGCGGCAGTTCGCCATCGGCGCCCTTGCCGTCACGGAAGATGTAGCGCGACCGGGCGTCACTGCCGGGCTCCGCGGCCAGCGCCTCGATGAACCAGGGGTGCTCGGAGCTGGTGTGGTTGGGGACCAGGTCCATGATGACCTTGATGTCGTGCCGGTGAGCAGAGGCGATGAGCCTGTGCATCGCGGTCAACCCGCCGAACAACGGATCGATGTCACGCGGATTCGACACGTCATAGCCGTGGTCGGCCATCGGAGATCTGGTGACGGGATTTAGCCAGATTCCTTGTATGCCGAGCAAATCAAGGTATCCAAGCTTTGCTGAAATGCCGTCGAGATCACCGACGCCATCGCCGTCGCTGTCGCCGAACGACCGCGGGTAGATCTGATAGAAAACGGCCCGCGACCACCAAGGGTCGTCTTGTTGGCCCAAGTAGGCGGCGGTCACGGTTGAACATTCTGCACCACGACGGCCCTGGCCTCGAATTGCGATCGACTCTCAGAACGGTGAGTTGACCATCGACTGCGCCGCCATCTCCAGGTAGCTCCACAGTTGGGCACGATGGTCGTCGTCAAGGGTGTTCCGGTCGATGGAATCGACGGCGGTCCGCATGCAGCGCAGCCACGCGTCGCGCTCGATGGGGCCGACCCGAAACGGTGCGTGGCGCATCCGCAGTCGGGGATGTCCGCGCTGGTCCGAGTAGGTGCGTGGGCCGCCCCAATACTGCTCGAGGAACATCCGGAGGCGATCCTCGGCGCCGGTGAGGTCTTCCTCCGGATACAGAGGGCGCAGCACCTCGTCATCGGCGACAAGCTCGTAGAAACGGGCCACTATCGCGTGGAAAGTGGCAGCGCCACCGACGGCGTCGTAGAAGTTTTCAGGGGTAGGGGCTGCCACGTACGCCATTGTGCCGGTACACGCTTCGGCAGATCAGCCGGGTTGGTTACGGGATGTTCATTGGATTGACCTGCGAACACGGCACAAATTGTCGTGCGAAGACCGCGGAATCGTGGTGCACTGGTTGTAATGGTGCAACACAAGAAGGGCCGCGGGCACCGGCATAACAGTGCCAGCGCTGGGCCGACCCAGAACGGGTCGGCCCGAATACTGCACAGTGTCTCAGGGACAAGGGTCCCTGGGGCCATTCCCCCACAGCACTCCAACGACGCCGGTTCCCTATGGGGCCGGCGTCGCGTGTTATTGCTGAACTCCACATATGAGCCGCTCACGGCGCTGCCGATGCGTCGCGCCGTGATCATGCTGCTGTGCGGTAAGGCCGATGTGGTGCACGACGACCCGGGTGCTCCCATCATTCATTCCGCCACGACCTCGGTGGCGGTCCCGTCGGTGATCAGGCTCAGGACCTTCGTGCGGGTGCCGTACCGGGCGCGGGTTCCGATGACGCGCGCCGCGCTGATGCATCGCGATCGGTTCCGTTGTGCGTACTGCGGTGGGCGGGCCGACACCATCGACCATGTCATCCCGCGCAGCAAGGGGGGCACGCACTCCTGGGAGAACTGCGTGGCCTGCTGTTCGTCGTGTAATCACCGCAAGGCGGACCGGATGCTGGCGGAGCTGGGCTGGTCGCTTCACACCACCCCGATGCCACCCAAGGGGCAACACTGGCGACTCCTGTCGTCGGTCAAGGAACTCGACCCCGCATGGGTGCGATATCTAGGGGAGGGCGCGGCGTGAGTTCCCGGCGCGGTCGGCTACGGTTTGCATCGTGAGCTTTCTCAACAGCCCCACATACATCGGGATGCCGGTCTGGGTAGCCCTGATCACGCCGGTCTTCTTCGTACTCGTCGGACTGTGGACGATGCGTAAGAAGGGGCCGCACCCCGCGACCTTCAACATGAACGACGGCTGGACGCACGCCCCGATCCTGTGGGCCGCAGTCGACGAAAACGTTGGCGATGCCCATGGGCATGGCCACGGTCATGGGCATGCGGGCACCGAAGCGATTGGAGGGACCGCAAGTGGCAAGTGGTGAAGTGACCAAGACTGCGCCTGCCGAACTTCCGCGCGGCTGGGCCGAGACCATCAGCGGACGCATCTCGGGTGTAACCGAGCCTGGCGCGCTGTCGGTTGAATTCCCGTTCCCCAACTACGAGCTGGCGACCCTCGACGACGCCCTGACCTATGGGTCTCGTCAGTCGAAGGCGCGTTTCTCCGTGTACATCGGCGATCTGGGATCGGATACCGCCGCCGGAGCGCGGGACGTGTTCCTCAAGGTGCCGACACCGGATGAGGCCG
The DNA here is from genome assembly GCA_002013775.1 of Mycobacterium sp. D16R18. GTDB lineage: Bacteria > Actinomycetota > Actinomycetes > Mycobacteriales > Mycobacteriaceae > Mycobacterium. The sequence continues at coordinate 201,248 of MAFD01000001.1, read as the reverse complement.
TACTGATCGCTGTGTCGCCCAACCAGCATGTCGTTGAGGTCGTCTATGGCGAGGGACTCAAGGGGCGCGGTGCCGAGTCGGCCGCTGACCTTGGTGTCGCTGCTGCCGTGGCGTCGTTCAAGGAAGGCAACCTGCTCGACGGGATTATCAGTGCGGTGCGCGTGATGAGCGCCGCCATCGCACGCCCCTGACGCTCAAACTCCTTGCGCCGAGTGTGAAGCCTGGGCGGGAAATCGGACGAAATCCCGCCATGGGTTCACACTAGGCGCGATAGAGCCTCGCGCACGCGGCGGATGATGTCGTCCGGATGGTCCTCGGAGACCACCCTGATGATCAGCCAGCCGATACCTTCGAGCATTTCCTGCCGTGTGATGTCTTTCACGTATTGCCGACGATCGCTGCGGTGTTGGTCGCCGTCGTACTCGATGCCGACCATCACGTCCTCCCACCCCATATCGATGTAGGCGAGTGGGACGTAGTCGCCGTTGTGCACCAGGATCTGGGTTGTGGGGCGCGGGAGTCCAGCCCGGCAGAGCAGGAGCCGCAGCCATGTCTCTTTCGGGGACTGTGCACCGGAGTCCACCAGTTCCAGTGTTGCCCTTGCCTTTCTGATGCCCCGTCGCCCTATGGTGCGTGTCGCGAGCTCGCTGATGTCAACGGTCTTGAGTTGCGTCGCTCCGCACAGGGTATCGATATCGGCGACGGCCTGGCCCGTTGGATAACGGCACGCCAGATCGAGCGCTGTGCGCGCCGTCGTGGTCACCTTCATGCCATCGATCACGCAGATTTCATCGTCGGCGATTGCGTCGGACCACACGATCACCCCAGGTGGGCAATGCCTGTTCGTGTACGGCATCTCGGCATCGCGAGTCGGATCGACCCATCGTGCGCCGTGTAGCGCAGACGCTGAGTGACCGGCGAGTACTCCGCTGCGGCCGGACCACAGCCACGCGGCCTTCGCGCGCAGAGCGGCGGTTATCTTGAGGTCCCGCTCGATGAAAACGCCGGGATAGATCGCGCGATGTCGCGTCCGTAACGAATGTCGGGTCAGTAGGCCGGCCCGAAGTGCTTCGCTACCGATGAACGGTGCCCCCATGCGCGTAGTGTGCGCCGGACCCCTGACACAACGCCGAGTGTGAAGCCTGGGCGGGAAATCAGGCGAAATCCCGCCACAGGTTCACACTCGGCGAAAAGGTGGGGCGCGAAGGGTTAGCGCGAAGGGACGCCTACTGGGCGTCGAACTCGCGGGCCTTCAGCGACCTGACAATCCCGGCGCGCCCCTCGGACACCAGACGGCGCAGTGCCGACGGGATCTCCTTGGTCAAGAAGCCGTCTGCCGACTCGACGGCACGCTGCGAAATGTCCCAGGACGGGTACAGGCCGATCACCACGGTCTGGGCCACTTCGCTGGAACGCCGCGCCCACACATTCTCGATGACATCGAAGTAGCGACCCGCGAACGGCGCCAGCAGCTCGGCCTGCCCGGGCTGCACGAATCCCGCGATCACCGAACGTGCGGTGATGTTCGGCAGCGCGTCATCCTCGATGACCTGCTTCCACGCGGCCTCTTTCACCTCGGTGACCGGACGGGCCGCTCGAGCCTGGGCTGCCTGACGCTTACCCGCCGCGGTCTGGTCGCGCTCCAGCTCCGCATCGATGAACACCGAGGCGTCTGGCTCCAGTGCTCCGGAAGCCGCCAGCGCGTTCACGATTCGCCACCGCAGGTCGGTGTCCACCGTCAGGCCCGGCAGGTCCAGCGACGCCGGATCGGAGTCCAGCAGCGCCTGCAGCACGACGGTATGTCCTGCCGACAACACCGAGGTGGTGAAGGCGTTCACGAAAGCCAGCTGATGATCCGAGCCCGGTCCGGAGGCACGCGCCAGCTCCAGCAGGCGGTCGGCGAAGGCCGGCCAGCCGTGCTCGCGCGCCCACCCGGGTTCCACGTATGAGCTCAGCGCCGTCTGTGCCTGCAGCAGCAGGCGTTGCGCCACACCGACTTCGGACTCGGCGTGCACGCCGGAGGACACCAGTGCCACGAAATCGCGCGCTCGCAGCTCCGCCTCACGCGTCATCTCCCAGGCCGCTGACCACGCCAGCGTGCGCGGCAGCGCGTCGGCGATATCGGCCACCCGCGAGAGCACCGTCTCCAGTGACTCGTCATCGAGCCGCAGGGAGCAGTACGTCAGGTCGTCGTCGTTGACCAGGATCAGCTTGCCGCGGGAGACGCCCTGCAACGCAGGAACATCTGTCGACGGCCCTTCAACGTCCAACTCTTCGCGGTGTACGCGGACCAGCTTGCCGTCCACATCGTCATAGATCCCGACGGCGAGGCGGTGCACTCGCGTCTCCCCGGCACCCGGTGCCGCCCCGGACTGCTTGACGGCGAAACGTGTGAACTTGCCGTCGCTGTCCACCTCGAAGTCGGGTGACAACGTGTTGAGCCCGGTGGTCTTGAGCCACTGTGTGCCCCAGTCCGACAGGTCGCGTCCCGAGGCCTCCTCCAGGGCGCCCAGCAGATCGTCGAACGTCGCGTTGTCGAAGGCGTGCGCCGTGAAGTACGCGCGCAGGCCCGACAGGAAATTCTCCAAACCGACGTACGCCACAAGCTGTTTGAGCACGCTGGCGCCCTTGGCGTAGGTGATGCCGTCGAAGTTCACCTCGACGGCCGCCAGGTCCGGGATATCGGCGGCGACCGGGTGCGTCGACGGCAGCTGGTCCTGGCGATACGCCCACGACTTCTCGACATTGGCGAAGGTGGTCCACGCCTCGGTGTACTCGGTGGCCTCCGCCTGGCACAGCACCGAGGCGAACGTCGCAAAGGACTCGTTGAGCCACAAGTCATCCCACCAGCGCATGGTGACCAGGTCGCCGAACCACATGTGCGCCATCTCGTGCAGCACGGTCTCGGCGCGGCGCTCATAGGAGTACTTGGTGACCTTGCTGCGGAAGACGTAATCCTCCAGGAACGTCACGGCTCCGGCGTTCTCCATGGCGCCCGCGTTGAATTCGGGGACGAACAGCTGGTCATACTTTCCGAAGGCGTACGGGGTACCAAAGTTCTTGTGGTAGAAGCCGAATCCCTGCTTGGTCTCGGTGAACAGCCGATCGGCGTCCATGAACTCGGACAGCGAGGCGCGGCAGTAGATACCCAGATCGATGGTGCCGTGGTCGTCGGAGTACACGTCGGTCCACCGTGAGTAGGGTCCGGCGATCAGCGCAACCAGGTAGGTACTCATCTTCGCGGTGGTCGCGAAGGTGTGCACGCCGTCGGCCACCGACAGCGGGGCACCGTTGGAGATCACCTGCCAATGCGCCGGGGCGGTCACCGTGACGTCGAAGGTGGCCTTGAGATCGGGCTGGTCGAAGCTGGCGAACATCCGCTTGGCATCGGCGGTCTCGAACTGGGAGTACAGGTACACCTCGTCATCGACCGGATCCACGAAGCGGTGCAAACCCTCACCGGTGTGCGAGTACTCGAAATCTGCCTCCACCACCACGGTGTTGGTGGCAGCCAGCTCCGGCAGCGTGATGCCTTCCTCCTCGTCGTACCCGCTGACGTCGATCTGGACGCCGTTGAGCTCGACGCGCCGCACCGTACGGGCGGCGATATCGATGACCGTCGAGGCCCCCGGCTGCGCCGTGAAGGTGACGGTGGTCGATGAGTGGAAGGTTTCTTCGCTGGGACCCCCCTGACCATCGGTGAGGTCGAGGGTGATCGCGTAGTGCTGGACGTCGATCGCTGCGGCTCGGGCCGCTGCCTGGTCACGGGTGAGGTTGGGAAGTGCCACGTACCCAACGTAGCCGGTAGACGGTCATTCGTGGGGGATGGGAACACAGGGGCAGGATCGTGAGTTGGGTTAGACGTCCCCCTTTAGGCGGCCCACATCACATCCGAAAGGCGCGTTATGTCTGCAGACAAGAAGGACCTCGCCGAGTTCTGGTTCGACCCGCTGTGTCCGTGGTGCTGGATCACCTCGCGGTGGATCCTCGAGGTCCAGAAGGTTCGCGATATCGACGTGAAGTTCCGGGTAATGAGCCTGGCCGTCCTCAACGAGGGACGCGAAGACCTGCCGGAGCGCTATCAGGAACTGATGAAGACCGCTTGGGGGCCGGTGCGGGTGGCCATCGCCGCCGAGCAGGCCAAGGGTCCGGAGATCCTGGAGCCGCTCTACACCGCGCTGGGCACCCGGATCCACAACCAGGACAACAAGGATCTACCGGCGGTCATCGCCGAGTCGCTGGCCGAGGTGGGCCTGCCTGCCGAGCTGGCCGACGCCGCCGAGTCCACCGACTACGACGAGGCACTGCGCGTCAGCCACCACGCCGGGATGGACAAGGTGGGCCCGGATGTCGGCACCCCGACGATCCACGTCAACGGTGTCGCATTCTTCGGACCGGTGATCTCCAAGATCCCGCGCGGCGAAGAGGCCGGGAAGCTGTGGGATGCGTCGGTGATCTTTGCCTCGTACCCGTACTTCTTCGAGCTCAAGCGCACGCGCACCGAGCCACCCACGTTCGACTAGTAACGCGGCGGGGGGTTGCCGAACGTGTACGCCTGGTGAGGTGGCAGGTAGCCGTGATGAATCGGCGGCGGTGCGGGCGGCAGTAGTGGCGGCACCGGAGGAATGGGAGTCGGCGGCAGCAGCTTGGGTCGGAAGAACAACGACCCGGCCTGCTGCCGATTCCGCAACGCGGCCGCGCGCCAGGTGTGCACGGGGTGGCTGGAGAGCATGTTGACCAGCCACACGAAAAAGCCTGTCTCCAGGGTGGCGCGGTTGGCCAGGGTGTCGAACTCGACCCGCTTGAGCAGATACTTGCCGGCCGCCATGACGCCGATGGCTCCCTGAATTCCGGTGGGGCGCATGGCGTATCCGTGGTTATCTGCGGTGTACTCCATGGACCGCGACAGCGAGGTGCCGAGGAACGGGACGAAGTTCATCGCGGTCTGGGCGAACTGCCGCCAATAGGACGCGTGCCCGGCGGCGATATGGCCGACCTCGTGGCCGATGATGAAGGCCAGCGCCTCCGGATCGCGTGCCTCGCCGCCGATCTCGAATAAGTCGCTGTAGACGACGACGAACCGGCGGAAGCCATGGCCGCTGGCGAAGGCGTTGATCTGGCCGTTGCCCAATACGACGTAGGCGTCCGGCAGTTCCTGCAGGCCGAAGCGCTGCGCGGCCTCGAGGACCATCGCGTACCCCTCGGGGAACTGGGTGGGCGACATCTTGACGCCATTCACCCGCTGCTGCCCGTAGAGGATGCCTCGACCGAGGAACAGGGTCAGCGGAGTGGCGGCCAGCGCGACGATGATGATGTTCAACTGGACGTGCTCGGGGTCGGCGAGATACCCGACGATGCCGAATATCGCGCCGATGTAGAGCAGCACCGTGAACAGGATCACGACGACGAGCAACCCGATCTCCCATGGATGTCGGCGTGGGGGATAGGTGTACTGGGGCAGTCCGACCGGGTACATGCGCGCCACGGTAACCGACCACGGGGCAACCTGGCACAACACGACTGTCACAATTGGGGCATGCGCGTCTATGTGGGAGCCGATCACGCCGGATACGAGTTGAAGCAGAAGATCATCGAGCACCTTCGTGGTCGCGGCCACGAGCCGGTGGACTGCGGTGCCTTTGAGCTGGACCCGCAGGACGACTACCCGGCGTTCTGCATCGATACGGCGCGGCGCACCGTCGCCGATCCGGACAGCCTGGGCATTGTGCTGGGCGGTTCGGGTAACGGTGAGCAGATCGCCGCCAACAAGGTCCCGGGTGCCCGTTGTGCGCTGGCGTGGAGCCTGGAGACGGCGGTGCTGGCGCGCGAGCACAACAACGCACAGCTGATCGGCATCGGCGGACGCATGCACACCGTGCCCGAGGCGCTCGCCATCGTGGACGCGTTCCTGGCGGCCAAGTGGTCGGAGGAGCCGCGGCACCAGCGTCGCATCGACATCCTGGCCGAATACGAGACCACCCGCGTTGCGCCGCCGGTCCCAGGCGCCGACGCGTAAACGTCTGTGCCGGAGGGCCATACCCTGCACCGGCTGGCCCGGTTGCACCAGCGCCGGTTCGCCGGATCGCCGGTATCCGTCAGTAGTCCGCAAGGGCGGTTCACCGAAGGTGCGGCCGCCGTCAACGGACGCATCTTCGTGAAGGCGCATGCCTGGGGCAAGCACTTGTTTCACGATTACGGCCCCGCCGGTGTGGTGCATGTTCATCTGGGGTTGTACGGCACGTTCACCGAGCTGCCCGTCCCGATGGGCCTTCCCGTCGGTCAGGTGCGGATGCGTATCGAGGCAGCGCAGTTCGGTACCGACCTGCGCGGCGCGACGGCCTGTGAGCTCATCGACGCCCCGCAGGTGGACGCGATCCTGGCTCGCCTGGGCCCCGATCCGCTGCGTCCGCGTTCCGACCCGGCATCCGCCTTCGAGCGGATCACGAAGTCGCGCAGGACAATCGGTGCGCTGTTGATGGACCAGAAGATCATCGCCGGCGTGGGCAATGTCTATCGCAGTGAGGTGCTGTTCCGTCAGCGGATCGACCCGTACCGGGAGGGTGCCCGGCTGGAGCCGGAAGAGCTCACCGCGCTCTGGGGAGACCTGGTGGACAGAATGCGCGTGGGACTTCGGGTCGGAAAGATCGTCACCGTCGATCCCGAATTCGACCACGGTGATCCGTCGTACGCACCGAATCGCCCCCGTACCTATGTGTATCGCCGGGCGGGGGCGCCGTGTCGGGTGTGCGGCACGCCGGTTCTCACTGCGGAGATGGACGCTCGAAATCTGTTCTGGTGTCCCTCATGTCAAATAGGCTGATGGCAGCCGTACACACGTGCCAAGTTGCTAGAGTGAGTCAAGTGGGACACCACGTACCAGGTACAGCGTAGGAGAATGCGTGACAAGACCGGGCGCGCCGCTGGCGAAGCTGATGGCGCGAGCGGTGCGTGGGTTGGGTTCGCACCCCGAGCCAGATGACATCGAGACGCGCCTGCTGGATGCCAGCATCGCGGTGCTGGCCGAGCAGGGCACTCAGTCGGCCACCATCGACGAAGTGGCGCGTCGGGCAAAGGTAGGCCGCGCCACCGTATTTCGGCGATTCTCCAGCAAGGATCAGCTGTTCGAGCGGGCGCTGGCTCGCGAGATGTATCGATTTCTCAACGAGGTCCAGCAGCGGGCCGAAAAGTTCGACGATGTCGCCGACCGTGTGGCCGAGACTTTCGCGGTGTGCATCGAGATCACCGGCCATCCGCTGCTGCACAACGCATCCGCTCGGGGGCGCGCGAGTTTCATCGAGGCCATCAGCCAGGGCGCACCCTCGCCCAGGGACCTCGCGCTGAACTACTTCGTTTCCAAGATCGACGAGCTGCGTGCCGAGGGGCGCATCCCGCCGGGGGATTCCCATCGGCAGGCCGATGTGCTGATTCACATCGTGCTGGGCTATATGGTGTCACCCCAATCTCCCGTTGATCTGTCCAACCCGGATGAGGTCAGAGCTCTTGCCCGCGAAACGTTCTCGCCGATCTTGTTGGCACCCAACGAATCGCGGGCGACCTAGGCGGGGCAGCCCGCCGCCCGGCGTGCGGCGTCGGCCTTGCGCTGATCCCAACCGGATATGGGCTTGAACGAGGTCAACTCGCTGCGCAGGTAGGCCCGCACGTGGCGCTCGTATGTCCATCGGTTGTAGGCCAGTGGTTGCCACGTCAGGCGCTTGGGCAGCACCCAGTTTCCGATGCGCATCAGTCGGGTGATGACGAAGAACTCCAGGTCATGGCGGGCGGTCCACGTGTAGTTGGTGATCGCCTTGACCCGTGGGTGCATGATGCCGAGCGAGCACACCAGCACCACGTGACCGGCGATGGGGCCCAACAGATTCCATAGCGGTCGCGCCTGCTCGGGGAAGAACCACGGCATGCCGGGCTTACGTATGCCCTCGATGATGTCGTCGACGATCTTGTTGGGCTTGATGTAATCGGCGTTCACCGTGTCCTCGAAGAATCGCTCGGCTTCGGCGAATGTCGCGGGCAACGCGCCACGTCCCGGAAGCTGCACGTCGGTCGACGCGGCCCGGAAGAACTGCCAGAACTTCTCGTCTTCCCGAGGTGAATACCTCTTGCCGGTGATCGCCGGGATGGCGTTTCGGTACCCGAAGAAGGTGCTGATGAGCACGAAATTCCAGTTCTCGGGAGACAGCGCGCTGTACCGCACGCCGCCCCACTCGCCCTTGACCTCGCCGTGAAGTTTCTTCAGTCGCTTGTACTCCGCCTGACGGTCTTCTTCGTCACCCCAGAAGGCGACCTGGTCGGCGATGGCGGTGCGCAGCAGCCGGCCCATGTTCTCGTCACGATCGGTGAAGCGGCCGGTTTTGGCCAGGCCCGCGGCGATCTGGGGGAGTGAAGCCTGGTCGATGAGCGTTCCGCCGAAAGCGCCGATGAACAGTGATGCGGTTTCCCAGCGCATGGCGTCCAACTCGGGATCGTTGCGGCACCACTCCGCGAGGGATCGATAGCCGTTGTAGGCAGCCGTTTTTGGGTGCACCTGTGCCGGTGCGGTCGATCCGATCGGTGTTGTCGACTCTGGTGCAAGTGTCATATGGCCCACTCCGTGAGTACCGGGCACGCGTCGTTGCATGCCGCTACGGGCGAGACTAATAACTCCCTAGAAGTATTGCAACTATTAGGGCTTAAGTAGTATCAAAATGCAGGTCAGAAGTCTCCGAAGTCGCCGCCGAAGTCGCTTCCGCCGCCACCGTCCCAGCCTCCGCCGTCCCAGCTACTGCCGCCGCCCTGGTCCCAGCCGGAGCCGCCCTGATCCCAACCCCCACCTTGGTCGGCCCCGCCTGAACCTTGATCCCAGCCGGCTTGGTCCGCTCCGCCGTCGTTCCCGGCATTCACCCCGGCGTCATATCCGTCCGAATAGCCTTGCCCGAAACCGCTTTCGAAGCCGGAGGCGCCGTATCCGACGCCGTGCATACCGGAGAAGAGCGAGTTGAACAGCAATGCCGAACCCACACCCCACGCGCCGGCCACGAGCGCGGGCTTCCACCAGGGCTCGGAGTACCAGCCGGCGGGAACCGGTCGTCCGGCGACGGTGCCGCCGGGGTAGTAGTTGGGTGTGCGGCCCGACGGATCCGGGGAGGCCTCGATCTCGCGTCCCTCGAAGTTGATGCGCCGTTCCTCGCTGACGGAGCCGGCCTTGCTTTGTCCGGTGGTGGAGGGGAGTTCGGGTCCGGGATCCATGCCCATGGCAAGGCGAGCCGCTCGGACGTAGTAGAGCCCCTCGATGGCGCTTTCCTTGGCCAGCGTTGCCTGTGCCGGGGTTCGGGCCTGTTCGATGGCCGAGGATGCGGCGGTGAAGCGCTCGGAGGCGTCGGCGAGTGCCTGGCGGGAAGCATCGTCGTTCCCGGTCAGGCCCAGCACCTGTCCGCCGAGGCGCTCGGTGAGGCGGCGGGCGTCGGCCTTGGCGTCTTCGAGTTGGTCGCCACGACGGCGGCTCGATCCCTGTGTGTAGATGATCGCGCCACCGACGATCACTCCGAGGAGAAGCAGGCCCAGGATGATTTCCATGGCACCCACGGTACTGATGTGTGGGGCGGGTGATGGGAATCGAACCCGTGTAGCCAGTGCCGCGGCAGTCTTTATCTGAGGCGGTCCAGTAGTTGGCCCTGGTCGCCGAAGAGCTCGTCGCGCCAGTATTCGAGTGTGTCGTTGGTGTCGATGTCATCTGGGTGGAAACCGCGTCGCAGGTAGGGCTTTCCTGCTGCGCGCAGATCTTTGATGAACGGTCCACGCAACAGTCGCACCGTTTCACGCAGTACGCGTATGGGTTGGCGACGGCCTTCGGCATCAGAAAGAGCAATGGAGACCCAAGTGCCGAGGGTGAAAGCCGGTACCGCGATCGCACCCATTCCCCGCATTGTCGCGATACGCAGCCATTCGGGACCACCCACGGCCCGGTAGACATCGAAAGCGACTGATTTGTGTTCCAACTCTTCAAAAGCATGCCAATTCAACAGGTTTCGAACCTCAGGATCGGTCATCAAGACTCGGATGTCCGGGCGGGTGAGCAGGCGTTCGCCCAGTACCGCGGTGAAATGTTCAGCGGCCGCTGTGCCCGACAGCATGGCGAGCTTCAACAGCCGCAGCTGGCTGTATTCGGGAAACTTTGTGTCCAGATAATCCTCTAGCTTTTCCAGACGGGCAAAACGCTCCTCTGCGATGTCCACCCGATAGCCCAACTCGACCAGCTTGTCGTTGAGTCCTCGATGCTGCTGGCCGTGGACTGACTCTTGCCCGATAAAGCCTGCAACCCGCTTCTTGAGATCGGGCGTGGTGATCAGCCCGGCGAAACGGCGCACCGACCGTACAAACATCTCCTCACCCCCAGGAAAGACGGCCGACAGGACCGCAACCAGGTGACTAAACGCAATGTCATCGTTGACGAAGTGCCGTTGCATGGGTTCGGGCTCGCCAAACCTAAACCGCATCCTTCTCGTTTTCGGGTACACCACGTTGGCTGTCGGACCAGCAGATTGATGTGCGGCTGCCGTCATTTCATCCCCTTGCTTGGCTTGTGCTGACCACGCCGTGGCGCGAATACGGTCAGTAGTACTGCGAGTACTACTGACCGTATTGGAGCGCTGCGCATCGATCAAGGTTTTCGCCGAACTGGGCACGCATGGGGGCCAATTCGCTCCGGGACATGGGGCTGTGTGCAGATAGACGGCCGATCATCGGCAGGGCTGAACCCTTGCGATCGAACTTCCTGCCGTGTCGAGCGGTCTCGCCTTTGGTCAAGCGATAGTCGTTGACGGGCCCAAGGGGGTCGGGTCAGCCGATCCAACGCCAGCACTGCGGCGTTCCAGTTCGTAGATGCTGGAGCGGGTGACGGGAATCGAACCCGCGTAGCTAGTTTGGAAGACTAGGGCTCTACCATTGAGCTACACCCGCATGCGTGCGAGGTTGTCCCGCACGCGCTGACGAATGTACAGCGCCGGGGCGGATCAAATCCAATTCATACCGTTGCATGTTGAGGCCGTAAGATCGCTTCGTCTTGCCGGAAGTGTGGACGCAGGTCCGACGGGGTGTAGCGCAGCTTGGTAGCGCATCCGCTTTGGGAGCGGAGGGTCGCAGGTTCAAATCCTGTCACCCCGACAGCACGACAGCACGAAGAACCGCAGGTCAGGACGATCTGCCGCGAACTATGAAGGAGCACTGCACGTGAAGAGCACCGTCGAAAAGCTGAGCCCGACCCGGGTTCGCATCAACGTCGAGGTTCCCTTCGCAGAGCTCGAGCCAGATTTCTCCAAGGCGTACAAGGAGCTGGCCCAGCAGGTCCGCCTGCCCGGCTTCCGTCCCGGCAAGGCTCCCGCCAAGCTGCTCGAGGCACGCGTCGGCCGGGCCGCCGTGCTGGAGCAGGTCGTCAACTCGGCGCTTCCGGGCCGCTACAGCGAGGCCGTCACCGCTTCCGACGTCAAGCCGCTCGGGCAGCCGGAGATCGAGGTCACCAAGATCGAGGACGGCCAGGAGCTGACCTTCACCGCCGAGGTGGATGTGCGCCCCGAAATCGAGCTTCCCGACCTGAGCACCGTCGCCGTCACCGTCGAGCCCGTCACTGTTGAGGACTCCGAGGTCGACGCCGAGCTGGACGCGCTGCGGGCGCGGTTCGGGACCCTCAAGGGTGTCGAGCGTGCCGCTGAGGACGGCGACTTCGTATCGATCGACCTGTCGGCCACCGTGGACGGCAAGGAGGTCGAGGAAGCCGCGACCACCGGCCTGTCCCACGAGATCGGCTCCGGGCAGCTGATCGACGGCCTGGACGAGGCCATCATCGGCCTGAAGGCCGGCGAGGAGAAGGTGTTCAACACGACGCTGGCCGCCGGTGAATTCGCCGGACAGGACGCTGAGGTCACCGTCAAGGTCGGGTCGATCAAGGAGCGCGAGCTTCCCGCGGCCGACGACGACTTTGCCCAGCTGGCAAGCGAATTCGACACCATTGGCGAGCTCAAGGACAGCCTCATCGAGCAGGTGAAGGGGCGCAAGCGCATCGCGCAGGCCGACGAGATCCGCGATGAGACCATCACCGCGCTGCTCGCAGCGGTCGAGATCCCGGTGCCCGAGAAGATCCTCGAAGAGCAGATCGGCAACAGCCTCCACGAGGCCGTTCACGGTCTGGACCACAACGAGGAGAAGCTCAACGAACTGCTCGAGGAGCAGGGCACCTCGCGCGAGGAGTTCGACAAGGACCTGCGTGAGTCCGCGACCAAGTCCATCAAGACCGAGTTGCTGCTCGATGTCATCGCCGACAAGTTCGACATCAACGTCGACCAGCAGGACCTCACCGAGCGTCTGGTCCTCATGTCGCGTCAGTACGGCATCGAGCCGCAGCAGCTGGTGCAGTACCTGACCCAGCAGCAGCAGCTGCCCGGCCTGTACGTCGACGTGCGCCGCGGTAAGGCCATCGCCGAGGTCATCCGTCAGGCCAAGGTGACCGACTCCACCGGCGCCGATGTCGACGTCGACGCCGTGCTGGGACCGCGTCGTGGCGGGGCCGACGAGGCCGACGCCGATACCGCCGCCGAAGAGAACGCGGACAAGGGCAAGAAGAAGAGCAAGGACGAAGACAAGGACAAGTCCGACAAGTCCGAGAAGAAGGCCAAGAAGAAGAGCAAGGACGACGCCGGAGAAGCCGCCGACGCCTAAATGACGCCGTGATGAGCCATTGAGGCGAGGAACATCACGCTCTGAGCGAACTCGCCCGTTGTGGGGAGTGCGCAGCCGCCGATGTTGGTTAATGTCGGCAGTACACGGAATTGGTTCTCAAGCGATATCCCGAAGTGCTAGACGAAGGCAGGTTGCACAGTGACTGAAATGCGTTCGGCGACAGCCGGGCTCAACCTGATCGACTCGGTGTATGAGCGCCTGCTCTCCGAGCGCATCATTTTCCTGGGCCAACAGGTGGACGACGACATCGCCAACCGGCTATGCGCGCAGATCCTGCTGCTGACCGCGGAGGACCCCACCAAGGACATCCACCTCTACATCAACTCGCCGGGTGGCTCGATCAGCGCCGGCATGGCGATCTTCGACACCATGCAGCTCTCTGAGTGCGATATCGCCACCTACGCGATGGGCATGGCGGCCTCGATGGGCGAGTTCCTGCTGGCCGCAGGCACTAAGGGCAAGCGGCATGCCCTGCAGCACGCCCGCATCCTCATGCACCAGCCGCTTGGTGGTGTGACCGGCAGCGCGTCCGATATCGCCATCCAGGCCGAGCAGTTCCAGGTCATCAAGAAGGAAATGTTCCGCCTGAACGCCGAGTTCACCGGCAAGACTGTCGAACAGATCGAGACCGATTCGGACCGTGACCGCTGGTTCACCGCGCCGGAGGCCCTGGAGTACGGCTTCGTCGACCAGATCATCACCCGCGCAAACCTGAACGGCAGCAAGGGAGCCGCAAAGTGATCAGCAAGCACCTCAACCCCGAATTGGCGCCGCAAGCCCGGTACATCCTGCCTTCGTTCATCGAGCACTCGAGCTTCGGTGTCAAAGAGTCCAACCCGTACAACAAGCTGTTCGAGGAGCGCATCATCTTCCTCGGCGTGCAGGTGGACGACGCCTCGGCCAACGACATCATGGCCCAGCTGCTGGTGCTGGAGTCGCTGGATCCCGATCGTGAGATCACCATGTACATCAACTCCCCGGGTGGCTCGTTCACCTCGTTGATGGCGATCTACGACACCATGCAGTACGTCCGCTCCGATATCCGCACGGTGGTACTGGGGCAGGCCGCATCGGCCGCCGCGGTGCTGCTCGCCGCGGGAACCCCCGGGAAGCGGATGGCGCTGCCCAACGCTCGCGTGCTCATTCACCAGCCTTCCCTGTCCGGAGTCATCCAGGGCCAGTTCACCGACCTGGAGATCCAGGCCAAGGAGATCGAGCGCATGCGGGTGCTGCAGGAGACCACCTTGTCCCGGCACACCGGTAAGGCCGAAGAGGTCATCCGCAAGGACACCGACCGCGACAAGATCTTCACGGCCGAAGAGGCCAAGGAGTACGGGATCATCGACGTCGTCTTGGAGTACCGGAAGCTTTCGGCGACCAGCGCCGCTTCGTAACGGTTGCGACACACCGGTGTCGGTCGCGCGTCATCGGGTGCCGCAGTCGGTGTGAGGCGATATGTTCTCCAGCACGGCGGGCGTAAATGCCGTCGGTGCTATTCGGTTTATCGGTCGCGGGGTGTCCGGTATAGCGGGTAGCGTCGGGACGAACAGGTCAGAGGACGTGTTGACACCACGATCCACCACCGCGTGACAGGAAGTAGGACTGGCCACCATGGCACGTATTGGAGACGGCGGCGACTTGCTGAAATGCTCATTCTGCGGAAAGAGCCAGAAGCAGGTCAAGAAGCTCATTGCCGGCCCCGGCGTGTACATCTGCGATGAATGCATCGACCTCTGCAACGAGATCATCGAAGAGGAACTGGCCGACGCTGACGACGTCAAGCTTGATGAGCTGCCCAAGCCCGTCGAGATCCGTGACTTCCTGGAGAACTACGTCATCGGCCAGGACAACGCGAAGAAGACGCTGGCCGTCGCCGTCTACAACCACTACAAGCGCATCCAGGCCGGAGACAAGGCCCGTGACGCTCGCGGTGAGACCGTTGAGCTGGCCAAGTCCAATATCTTGATGCTGGGCCCCACCGGCTGCGGCAAGACCTACCTGGCGCAGACGCTGGCCAAGATGCTCAACGTGCCCTTCGCCATTGCCGATGCCACCGCCCTCACCGAGGCCGGATACGTGGGCGAGGATGTCGAGAACATTCTCCTCAAGCTGATTCAGGCGGCCGACTACGACGTGAAGCGCGCCGAGACCGGCATCATCTACATCGACGAGGTCGACAAGATCGCTCGCAAGAGCGAGAACCCGTCGATCACCCGTGATGTGTCAGGCGAGGGCGTGCAGCAGGCGCTGCTGAAGATCCTGGAAGGCACCCAGGCCTCGGTGCCCCCGCAGGGCGGCCGCAAGCACCCGCACCAGGAGTTCATCCAGATCGACACCACGAACGTGCTGTTCATCGTGGCCGGCGCCTTCGCGGGCCTGGAGAAGATCGTGTCGGATCGTGTCGGCAAGCGCGGCCTGGGCTTCGGTGCCGAGGTCAAGTCGAAGGCCGATATCGATACCACCGATCACTTCGCCGAGGTCATGCCGGAGGACCTGATCAAGTTCGGGCTCATCCCCGAGTTCATCGGCCGTCTGCCGATCGTCGCCTCGGTCACCAACCTGGACCGCGAATCTCTCATCACGATCCTCTCTGAGCCGAAGAATGCGTTGGTCAAGCAGTACACCCGACTTTTCGAGATGGACGGCGTCGAGCTTGAATTCGAGCAGGATGCCCTTGAGGCCATTGCCGATCAGGCCATCCACCGTGGTACCGGGGCCCGCGGGCTGCGCGCCATCATGGAGGAAGTGCTCCAGCCGGTGATGTACGACATCCCGAGCCGCGACGACGTTGCCAAGGTTGTGGTGACCCGGGAGACCGTCATCGACAACGTGCTGCCGACCATCGTGCCGCGTAAGCCTTCGCGTACCGAGCGGCGCGACAAGTCCGCATAGCTCGTTGCCATGAGCGCCATGGAGTTGGCGCGTGCAGAGCGTATCGATCTCGCGAATTTCCTCGCCGGGCTTACCCCCGAGCAGTGGGATGCGCGGACTCTCTGCACTAGATGGCGGGTGCGGGACGTGGTCGCGCACATGATCGGATACGAGGATCTGCGCCTCGCCGCATTCTTCCCCCGAGTGATCAAGGGTGGCTTCAATCCGAACCGGATCAACGCCAACCGCCTCGACGAGCTCGATGGCCGTACCCCCGAACAGCTGTTGGAGATGGTCCGCGTCTCGGAGACGCCACGGTCCCTGACAGCGGGATTTGGCGGCCGGATTGCCTTGCTGGACGGCATAGTCCATCAACAGGACATCCGTCGCCCGCTCGGGATGCCGCGCGAGATTCCGGGGGAACGCATGCGCGTCGCCATGGATTTTGCGCGGTGGGCGCCGCCGATACGGGGCGCGCTGCGTGCCCGCGGTGTGCGGCTGGTTGCTATCGATCTGGACTGGTCACGAGGTAGCGGGCCCGAGGTCACCGGACCCGCCGAGGCGCTGCTGATGGCGATGGCCGCACGCCCCTGCGCGCTCGCAGATCTCGAAGGCCCGGGTAAATCGACCCTGGCGCAACATATTTCGTAAACCCTCGTAAACTGGTGGTGATGTCCACCGAGTTCATGAGCCAGCCGACGCTAGAGGGACCAACGCTCACCCTGCGTCCGTTGGAAGACGACGACCTTGAGCCGCTGTACCGTGCCGCCAGTGATCCGCTCATCTGGGCGCAACACCCGAGTTCGGACCGTCATCAGCGGCCGGTCTTCGAGAAGTGGTTTGTGGAGGCTCTCGCCGCGAAATCACTTGTCATCATCGATCACTCCACCGGGGAGATGATCGGCTCTTCTCGTTTCTACGAGTGGGACACGGACAAGCGCGAGGTCGCGATCGGATACACGTTCATCACTCGCGAGTACTGGGGTGGCACGGTGAACGCCGAGCTCAAGACGCTCATGCTGGATTACGCGTTCATCAACGCGGACCTGGTGTGGTTCCATGTGGCCGCGGACAATCTGCGCTCGCAGAAGGCGCTCGCCAAGATCGGTGCTCATGAGCATCACCGCCAGAAGCGGGAGATCAACGGCGCGCTGGAGGACTACGTCTACTTCACCATCACCGCAGCCGACTGGCGCGAAGCCTCCGACTGAACGCCACGTTCCCCGTCAATCAGAACATGGCGTCCAGTCGGCGACCAATCAGCGTGTAGCCGGATCCTCGTCGACGTCCACCTCGGACCGAGCGCTGTCCTGCTCGGCGCGTTGGGCCGCCTCGCGCATCTCGAAGGCGTCCGTGGCGATCTCGCCGAGCTGCCGGGTGACGTCCACCACCGCGTTGGTGATGATCTTGGCGATCTCACCCACATGCTCGGCGGTCGACGACACGACTTCTTGGGCCAGGTCCTTATTGCGTTCGAACTTGCTCACCACGACACCTAACCTACGCGTCTACCAGCTCGCCGCGCACGTCAACCACCACGACCTCGGTCGGTTGACTTGCGTTCTTCTCCCTGTCGATGTGCACCACGAGCTCCTGCTCGCCGCGGAACCAGCCGTTGGGCAGGGACAACCGGGCGATCTTCTTCCAGGTGGATGAGAGCTGGGCGAAGAGGCCTCCCGTGTTGTAGGGCAGGCCGTACTTCTGGCACAGCTCGCGCACCTCGCTGGCCATCTCTGGGTAGCGGTTGGCGGGCAAGTCCGGGAACAGGTGATGCTCGATCTGGTGCGACAGGTTGCCGCTCATGATGTGAAAGAGCCGGCTGCCCTCGATATTCGCCGAGCCAAGCAGCTGCCGGACGTACCATTCGCCACGCGTTTCGTTGGCGGTCTCCTCCTTGGAGAAGGTCTGAGTGCCGGACGGGAAGTGTCCGCAGAAGATGATCGAGAACGTCCACACGTTGCGCACGAAGTTGGCTGACATGTTGCCCAGGAACGTGATCGGAAACAGCGGGCCGGTGAGTGCCGGGAAGATCACGTAGTCCTTGAGAACCTGCTTACTGGCCTTGCGCCACATGCCCTTGATCAGCGGCTTGAGGTCGTACCATTTGCGCTTGCCCTTCACAATGTTCTCGGCCTCGAGCTCGTGCACCATGACGCCCCACTCGAAGAACACCATCAGGGCCGTCGCCCATGCCAGGTTGCCCAGGTAGTAAGGGTTCCACTTCTGTTCGGGTGCCATGCGCAGGATGCCGTAACCCACGTCGCGGTCCATGTCGACGATGTTGGTATAGGTGTGGTGCAGGTAGTTGTGCGAGTGCCGCCACTGGTCGGCGGGGCACACCGTGTCCCATTCGAACTCGCGTGAATTGAGGCCCTTTTCGCGCATCCAGTCGTACTGGCCGTGCATGACGTTGTGGCCGATCTCCATGTTGTCGAGGATCTTGGAGACGGACAGCGCGCCCACCGCGGCGAGCCACACCGGTGGGATGAACCCCAGGTACATCAGGGCGCGTCCGGCGGCCTCGCAGCCGCGTTGTGTCTTGATGATGGAGTAGATGTACTCGCGGTCACGGTCGCC
The DNA here is from genome assembly GCA_002013775.1 of Mycobacterium sp. D16R18. GTDB lineage: Bacteria > Actinomycetota > Actinomycetes > Mycobacteriales > Mycobacteriaceae > Mycobacterium. The sequence goes on along the minus strand of MAFD01000001.1, from coordinate 183,077 downwards.
CAGATCGGCGACAATACGCTCGCGCAAATCATCGAGGTCCTTGCCCAGCGCCTCGATATCCGATGCGCTGATGGTGATTTCGTTGCTTGGCATCTGACTTCTCCTTGAGGTCTGTTAGAGGTTGATCGAGACGTCACCGATGGGGGCGGTGATGCAGAGCTGGACGTGCTGGTCAGGGTCGTCGTTCTCATCGCCGGTGCGTAGATTCCGGGTGCATCCGGATGTCTTCACCGCCGTGCAGGCGAAGCAGATTCCCATCCGGCAGCCGAATTCGGGTTGTAGCCCGGCAGCCTCGGCCTGTTCGAGGATGGGTCGGCCGTCGTTCTCGGCGGTGATGTCGGAGGTGGCGAATCGCAGCACACCGCCGGACTCCCCGGTGGTGCCCGACGTGGTGAGAGTGAACTCCTCGGTGTGCAGACGGTCGGAGAGTCCGCGCTCGGCGTACAGCGTGCTCACCGCCTCGTGCAGCGAGGGCGGTCCACAGAGGAACGTCTGGGCGTCCGCACTCCAGGGCGCGATCGCATCGAGCTGCGCGGCACCGAAGTGCTGGCCGCCGTCGCGGGTGTACTCCGTGTGCACCGTTACCGATGGCACCTCGCCGAGGGCAGTGAGCTCGCGTGCGTACGCGTTGTCCGCGGCTGTCGGCGCGTAGTAGAGCACCGCGAGCTGGCCCGGGTACCCATTGCCGATGAGTGTTCTCGCCATTGAGAGAACGGGTGTAATCCCACTGCCGGCCGCGATCAGCACTGTCCGAATGGGGCGCGGTGAGGGGAGGACGAACGTGCCGGCGGCTGGGGTGATGCTGTACACGTCACCGACGGCGGCGTGCTTGTACAGGTGGTTCGACACCAGCCCTTCGGGTCTGCGGGCGATGGTCAGCTCGATGATGTCGCGGTTGTCATCTGCGCAGGACGGTGAGAAGCAGCGGACGTGGCGCACGCCATCGATCACGACCCCCAGTTGGACGAACTGACCTGCACGAAAGCCCTTGAACTGGTGGGTTGTGCGCAAGGTCAGGGTCACCGATCGGGTGGTGCGGCGCTGCACGCGAACGACGCGCGCGCGAGCCTCCTCCCAGGTGATCATCGGGTCCACGAGTTCGAGATACCGGTCGACCGCGTGCGGGGTGAGGGCGGCTGTCAGCAGCCGGCCCAAGGAGGATTCGGGGGTCAGGATGCGTCGGGTGGCTTTAGTTAGAAATGTCATTCGAACTCCCTCCATTAGGTTAACGAATGTACACTGAAATTGTGAACCAACATGCCCCCACTCAGTCAAGCCGTAATGACCGTGTCGGTCATCACAGCGATACAGTGACCGCTATGACCAGTCGTCGTGAGCGGGGACCGCATTCGGGTGTCTCCACGCGGCGTGAATCAGTTCGGGGTGAGCAGAAACTGCGCACTCGCACCTCGCTCATCGAGGCGGCTCTCGAACTCTCACGAACCCAGGCCTTCTCCGGGCTCAGCCTGCGCGATGTGGCCCGCGGCGCGGGGATCTCGCCGACGGCCTTCTATCGCCACTTCTCGTCGCTCGATGACCTGGGTGTCGCGTTGGCGGAGGAAGGGATGCGCATCGCGCGGGGTATCGCGCGGGAGATACGGCGACGTGAACCGGCGTCACTGGCGGAGTCCATGCGGATCCTCGTCGAGCAGGTGCAGGAAAACCCTGATCAGCTGCGGTTTGTTGTCACCGAGCGGTACACCGCACCCACCGAGGTGCGACGGGCGGTGAATATCGAGATGCGGCTGCTCGCCGGGGAACTGGCGATCGATCTGGCACGCCGCGATCAGATGCGCCTGTGGGATTCCGCCGACCTCACGACGGCGGCCAACCTGATTTTGTCGATCGCCGCCAATGCGGTGGCTGAGCTGGTGCAGCCCGACGCCGAGACCGACGACGTGGTCGAGAGCGCCAGCAGTGCGCTGAAAATGGCCTTCATTGGCCTACAGAACTGGCGCTCCCAGTAGTTGGGAGCTCGCTAGTCGCGACGCTCGGCCTCGCCGAGTCGCTGATGCAGGCGGTCGCGGATCTCGTCCACCGTGTAGGCCTCGCGTTTGCGTTGATCGCGAGCGACCAGCACACCCCCTGCTGCCACCCCGACGGCTCCGGCGAGCCCGAGCCACTTCCACATGTTGGCCATCGGTCCAGGCTACGGTGCGGGGATGAGCCGCATGCGCGAAGACGATCGCGCCGTATCGATCGACGAGGCGCTCGATGCGACGCGCACCGGTGACATCTGGGTGTTCCGCGGACATTCGGGCCCCGATCGGCTGATTCAGACGTTGTCGAACAGCCCGGTCAACCACGTTGGCATGACGGTGGCGATCGACGATCTGCCGCCGCTGATGTGGCACGCCGAACTCGGTAACAAACTCACCGACGTGTGGACCGGCGACAACCACAGGGGGGTGCAGCTGCACGACGCGCGCGCGGCGATCGAACGATGGGCGCACGTCTATGGACAGCGGTGCTGGCTGCGGCAGCTGAGCCCGCGGGTGACCCGCGAGCAGGAAAACGCCGCACTGCGCGTCGTGGCAAGGATGGACGGGACGCCGTTTCCGGCCACGGCACGACTGACCGGTCGTTGGATGCGGGGAAGGCTTCCCACTGTCAGTGACCTCACCCGAGGACTTCCCTTCGTGCACAAGAAGGTTCGCGAGGTGGCCGAGCGAGACGTCACGAAGCAACGGCAGGCCGGGCTGGAGACAGCGTTCTGCGCCGAGACGGTGGCGATCACCCTTGAAGAGATGGGGCTGCTCATCACCGAGAAGCGGTCGAACTACTTCGATCCGGGATCGTTCTGGAGTGGCGATGACTTGCCGTTGGCGCCGGGATACTCGCTGGGCAGGGAGATCGCCGTCGAGGTGCCGGAGGGTTAGACCACCCGATCCATTCGGGTGTAGACGTTCATGCTGTCCTCGCGCAGGAAGGCGACGAGCGTCATGCCCGACTGTGCCGCCAGGTCCACGGCCAACGAGGACGGCGCCGATACCGCGGCCAGGATGGGGATTCCCGCCATGGTTGCCTTCTGGGCAAGCTCAAAGGAAGCCCGTCCACTGACCAGCAGCACGGTCGCGGTGAGCGGCACGCGGCCGTTTTCGAGGGCCCACCCGATGACCTTGTCCACCGCGTTATGCCGGCCGATGTCCTCGCGCACCACCAGCATGGTCCCGTTCACGGTGAACAGTGCCGCGGCATGAAGCCCGCCAGTTGTCGCGAAAACCTTTTGTGCCGAACGAAGTTTGTCGGGCAGCCCAACGAGTGTGTGCGAGTCGATGGTGGACGGGTCGTCGCCGGGGGAGAAGCGGCTGATGGTGCGCACCGCCTCCAGTGAGCCCTTACCGCAGACACCGCAGGAGGAGGTGGTGTAAAAGTTTCTTGTCACCGCCGGGTCCGGCGGGGGAACCCCGGGTGCCAGGGTGACATCCAGAACGTTGTAGGTATTCAGGCCGTCGGGTCCGTTGCCCTGGCAGTAGCGCACGGTCAGCAGGTCGTCGCGGCTGGAGATGACACCCTCGGTGAGCAGGAACCCCTGGGTGAGTTCGACATCCGATCCGGGAGTGCGCATTGTGACAGCCACCGCGCGCCCATTCACCCGAATTTCCAGGGGCTCCTCGACGACGAGCGTCTCACTGCGGTCGCCGCGCCCGACACCCTCGATACGCCGGATCTTGCGGTTGTCGGTGACCCTACCCACGGGCGACCAATCGAATCACGACTGCCTTCGACACCGGAGTGTTGGAGCGTTCCGCCACATGATCAAGGGGAACAAGCGAATTGGTCTCCGGATAGTAGGCGGCGGCGTTGCCCCGCGGGGTGGAGTACGGCACCAGGAGAAAATCCTCGGCTCGGCGCTCCTCGAGCTCCCCGTCGGCTCCCTGGTACTCAGACACCAGATCGACCCGCGCCCCCTCGGCCAACCCAAATGCCGCAAGGTCTTCCGGGTTGACGAAAACTACCCTGCGCCCGCCCTTGACGCCCCGGTAACGGTCATCCAGGCCGTAGATGGTGGTGTTGTACTGGTCGTGGCTGCGCAGCGTCTGCAGCACCAGCCGGCCGGCGGGCACCGGTACCCACTCCAACGGCGCCACCGAGAAGTTGGCTTTACCTGTGTGGGTGGGGAACTGGCGCTCGTCGCGTGGCGGGTGCGGCAGTGCGAACCCATCCGGCCGGCGGACCTTGGTGTTGTAATCGGCGCATCCGGGCACCACCCGTGAGATGGCATCGCGGATGGTGTCGTAGTCGTCGACAAAGCGCCCCCATGGCACCGAGTGTCCGGGCCCCAGGATGGCGCGTGCCAGTTGGCAGACGATGGCGACCTCACTGCGCAGCGTGGTGCTCGGTGGATGCAGGCTGCCGCGTGACAGATGCACCATGGACATTGAATCTTCCACGGAAACAAGCTGTTTACCAGATTCTTGGATGTCCCTATCGGTGCGTCCGAGGGTGGGCAGGATGAGTGCGGTGCGTCCATTCACGAGGTGACTGCGGTTGAGCTTGGTGGAGATCTGCACGGTCAGTGCGCAATTGCGCAGTGCGGCCTCGGTGACGGCGGTGTCGGGGGTGGCAGAGGCGAAATTGCCACCCATGCCGATGAAGACCGACACCTTGCCGTCCCGCATGGCCCGGATCGCTTCGACCGTGTCGAACCCGTGCTTGCGGGGGGCGGTGATACCGAATTCGGAATCCAATGCGGCCAGGAAGGTTTCGGGCATCTGTTCCCAGATACCCATGGTGCGGTCACCCTGGACGTTCGAGTGACCGCGCACGGGGCACACTCCCGCACCCGGCTTGCCGATCATGCCGCGCATCAGCAGCAGATTCGTCGCCTCGCCGATGGTGGCAACCGCATGCCGGTGCTGGGTGAGACCCATGGCCCAGCAGAAGATGGTGCGCTTCGATTCGGCTAAGAGTGTGGCAACCGTCTTCAGCTGCGACATAGCGATACCCGTTGCCTGCGTGACGGTCTCCCAGTCGACGGTCCGCGTCCGCGCGGCCCATTCCTCATAGCCCGCGCAATGCTCTTCGATGAACTGCCGGTCGACGACGCTCCCGGGGTTGGCGTCTTCTGCTTCCAGCAGCAGCCGGCCCAGCCCTGCGAAGAGCGCCATGTCGCCACCAAGGCGGATCTGCACGAACTCGTCGGCGATCGCCACGCCGTGGCCGATCACGCCGTTGACCTTCTGCGGGTCCTTGAAGCGGAGCAGCCCGGCTTCGGGGAGTGGATTGACGGCAATGATCTTGGCGCCGTTGGCTTTCGCTTTCTCCAACACCGACAGCATGCGGGGATGGTTGGTGCCGGGATTCTGGCCGGCGATGAGTATGACGTCGGCGTGCTCGATGTCGGGTACCGATACCGAGCCCTTACCGATTCCGATCGAGTCCGTCAGCGCGGTACCCGACGACTCGTGGCACATGTTGGAACAGTCGGGCAGGTTGTTGGTGCCCAGGCTGCGGACCAGCAGCTGGTAGCAGAAGGCTGCCTCATTACTGGTGCGCCCCGAGGTGTAGAAAACCAGGCGATCCGGGTCGGTGGTGGCCCTGATCTCGTTGGCGATGAGCTCGTAGGCGTCGTCCCAATCAATCGGACGGTAGTGCGATTCGCCTGGGCGCAGCACCATCGGGTGGGTCAGGCGGCCTTGCTGGCTGAGCCAATACTCGGGCAGCTCGCGGAGTTCGTCGACGGAGTGTTGGGCAAAAAATGTCGGGGTGACCGTGCGCTTAGTCGCCTCTTCCGCAACCGCTTTGGCCCCGTTCTCACAGAACTCGGCGAGTTTGCGGTGACCAGGGGTTTCGGGCCACGCACAACCGGGGCAGTCAAAACCGTGGCGTTGATTCAGCTTGGCCAGCGTTGCGGCGGTGCGCAATGGCCCCATTTGCTCGAAACCGCGTTGCAGGGAGACACCGACAGCGGTCATGCCCGCGGCAACGTCCTTGGCTCCGGTGACATCGACGTGAGGTTCGCCGCCATCTCCCGGTTCGTGTTCTGCGCCTTGAACAACCGTCGGTATCCGGTGCCCGGTCATGGTTCTCATTGTGGCCCTGTCACGGGCATCTGGGTGACACAACCCCCGAATGCTGGACCCGGGTTGGCGGCATGGAGAGGCAACCAAGCAGATGCTTGGCCCTTCGTTGTGATTTGCCTCACGTCTACTGGCGAGTAGTGAGGTAACGGCACAGGCCAGACCGCAGGTGGCGACTCGACACGTGTCAAGTTTCGTGCCTGCGGGTATGCCCTCGTCAAGGTCAGCGGTGCGAAAGTGTAATAATCGGTACTGAGAGTGACAGAAAACTCTGCTGAATGGTGGCGTACGTACCGTCACCGCCAGAGTTCGTCGTGAAAGGTAGGTCACCGGTGGGCGACGGAGCCGTATCGGAGAAGCTGGAAAAGGTCGTCATCCGGTTTGCTGGAGACTCTGGCGACGGTATGCAGCTCACCGGAGACCGATTCACTTCAGAGGCTGCCGTCTTCGGCAATGACCTCGCAACCCAGCCGAACTATCCCGCCGAGATCCGGGCCCCTCAGGGCACGCTCCCCGGTGTTTCGTCGTTCCAGATCCAGATTGCCGACTACGACATCCTCACCGCGGGCGACCGGCCCGATGTGCTGGTGGCGATGAACCCGGCCGCACTCAAGGCCAACATCGGCGACCTGCCGCGCGGCGGCATGGTGATCGCCAACTCCGACGAGTTCACCAAGCGCAATCTGGCCAAGGTCGACTACCAGTCCGATCCGCTGGAGCACGACGACATGTCGGACTACGTGGTCTATCAGGTTCCGATGACCACGTTGGCGCTCGGCGCCGTCGAGTCCGCCGGAGTCTCGAAGAAGGACGGCGCGCGCACCAAGAACATGTTCGCGCTGGGGCTGCTGTCCTGGATGTACCACCGCCCACTCGAGGGCACCGAGCAGTTTCTGCGCGAGAAGTTCGCGAAGAAGCCCGATGTGGCCGAGGCCAACATCCTGGCGTTCCGCGCGGGCTGGAACTACGGCGAAACCACCGAGGCCTTCGGAACCACCTACGAGGTGGCCAAGGCATCGCTGCCCGCCGGCGAGTACCGGCAGGTCTCGGGTAACACGGCGTTGGCGTATGGCGTTGTCGCCGCGGGGCAGCTTGCAAAGACTCAGGTGGTGCTCGGCACCTACCCGATCACCCCGGCATCCGACATCCTGCATGAGCTGAGCAAGCTCAAGCACTTCGGTGTGCTGACCTTCCAGGCCGAGGACGAGATCGCCGGAATCGGTGCGGCGCTGGGTGCTTCGTTCGGTGGCGCGCTCGGTGTCACCAGCACCTCCGGCCCCGGTGTGGCGCTCAAGAGCGAGGCGGTGGGTCTGGCGGTGATGACGGAACTGCCGCTGCTGGTGATCGACGTGCAGCGCGGCGGACCGTCGACAGGTCTGCCCACCAAGACCGAGCAGGCGGACCTGCTGCAGGCCCTGTACGGCCGTAACGGCGAGTCGCCCATCGCGGTACTGGCCCCGCGTTCGCCCTCGGACTGCTTCGATATCGCCGTCGAGGCGGTGCGGATCGCGCTCACCTACCGGACCCCGGTGATGATCCTGTCCGATGGAGCGATCGCGAACGGGTCTGAGCCGTGGGCCATTCCGGATATCGCGAGCTACCCGGCGATCGAGCACACCTTCGCCACGCCCGACCAGGACTTCGCGCCGTACAACCGCGACCCGGAGACGCTGGCCCGTCAGTTCGCCGTTCCGGGTACCCCCGGTTTGGAGCACCGCATCGGTGGACTGGAGAAGGCCAATGGTTCGGGCAACATCTCCTACGACCCGGCCAACCACGACCTCATGGTGCGGTTGCGCCAGCTCAAGATCGACGGAATCACAGTGCCAGACTTGGAGGTCGACGACCCGACCGGTGATGCGCAGCTGCTGATGGTCGGATGGGGCAGCTCCTATGGCCCCATCGGTGAGGCATGCCGTCGCGCCCGCCGTAAGGGACTCAAGGTGGCCCACGCCCATCTGCGCCATCTCAACCCGTTCCCGACGAACCTGGGTGAGGTGCTGCGCAAGTACCCGAAGGTCGTTGCGCCGGAGATGAACCTCGGACAACTGTCGCTACTGCTGCGCGGCAAGTTCCTGGTGGATGTGCAGTCGGTGACGAAGGTGCAGGGCATGGCCTTCCTCGCCGATGAGGTCGAAGAAATCATCGATGCGGCCTTCGATGGGTCGCTCGCCGAAAAGGAAAGTCAGAAGGCTGTTCTCGCGCGTGAATCCGCGGTGGCCGTAGGGGATCGAGCATGACCGACGTACTCAATGGAACTGGCAGCCTCAACGGTCTGGAGCTTGGCCTGACCGCCAATGCTCTGGTACCGACCACCGATGTGGAGCAGAAGTCGAAGGACTTCACCTCCGATCAGGAGGTGCGTTGGTGCCCCGGTTGCGGTGACTACGTCATCCTCAACACCATCCGCGGCTTCCTGCCGGAGCTCGGCCTCAAGCGCGAGAACATCGTGTTCATCAGCGGTATCGGCTGCTCCAGCCGGTTCCCGTACTACCTGGACACCTATGGCATGCACTCGATCCATGGGCGTGCACCGGCCATCGCGACCGGCCTGGCGCTGGCTCGTGAGGACCTTTCGGTGTGGGTGGTGACCGGTGACGGTGACGCACTGTCCATCGGCGGCAATCACCTGATCCACACCCTGCGCCGCAACGTGAACCTGACAATCCTGTTGTTCAACAACCGGATCTACGGCCTTACCAAGGGGCAGTACTCGCCGACCTCGGAGACCGGCAAGGTCACCAAGTCGACGCCGATGGGGTCGCTGGACTACCCCTTCAACCCGGTGTCACTGGCGCTGGGTGCAGAGGCCACGTTCGTTGGACGGGCCCTGGACTCGGACAAGAAGGGCCTCTCGGAGGTGCTGCGTGCCGCAGCCGCCCACCGCGGATCGGCTTTGGTGGAGATCTTGCAGGACTGCCCGATCTTCAACGACGGGTCCTTCGACCTGCTACGCAAGGAAGGCTCCGAACAGCGCGTCATCAATGTGAGCCACGGCCAGCCGATCACCTTCGGCGCCGAGGGCGAACTCTGCGTCATCCGTTCGGGTTTCAGTCTTGAAGTGGCCAAGACCGCGGACGTGAAGGCCGAGGACATCGTGGTGCACGACGCGCACACGGATGATCCGGCCTACGCCTTCGCGCTATCGCGGTTGTCCGAGCAGGATCTAGAGCACACCGTGATGGGCGTGTTCCGCAGCGTGCAGCGCGCGACGTATGACGATCTGGCTCGTGAGCAGCTGACCGTCGCCGCGGCCGCCAAGCCGAGTGACACCGCGGCGCTGCAGGCGCTGCTGACCGGTCGCGACACCTGGACCGTCAGCTAGGCGCGGGTGCGTTGCCGAGGAGATAGCGTCGGCAACACGCGTTTTGGTCTCTTTGTCGTCCGGGCATTTGGATGCTTGGGCGTCTCCTCGCGCGCAATATGCGGTTGCTCTCGTAGGATGCAGAGACGTTGATGTTCCGGGCAGCCCGTGTGGAACTCAACCTTCATGCCCTAGATGCGAGGTGAGAAGGCCGTGAGGCAGTCGCTGATTGCGATAGCAGCAGTAGTGGCGATGATCGGTGTCTCGTTGGGGGGCGCCGACACAGCGGCGGCCGCTCCTTCGAGCGGCAACGCCAACGATGTCATCAACGAGCTCAAGGCCAATGGGTACCGGGTGATCATCACCAGAAGCGGGGGTGGCGACATGAGCAAGTGCACGGTCACCTCGGTGGAAAAGCAGTCTCCCGTGACGGATGTGGGCGCAGGGCGCGATGCGCAGAACTATCCGACTACCGTCCCGGTGACTCAGCGCAAGATCGCAGTAGTCGCGCTGCGCTGCTGACCTGGCGATCCTGAAAAGGACTCTGCCACAAGCAGTTCCGCGTGGCGAGCGGAGCTTTGTCGTCATTGTGCCAATTGCGTCACGTACGGCCCTCGTGCGCTGTGTTTTTCGTGTCTCGGCGGCGAATAGGTCTGTATGCCTTTGTAATTCGCTCGAGTCGACAATGGCAGCGGGGGATGGCCGTATGTTTCCTCGGTAATGATGTGTCGCGATTGGTAAATGGCAAATAGTGTTGCAATTGATATCAGAGTGAATAGAGTGAATCTGTCAATTCGCCACGCCGTATGTTGTTGAAGTTTCTAATGTTACTTGAGTGATTTGCCGCAATCGTGGTGCGGCTCACAAATTCGTCGTGATCTGACTCACTTATCGCAGGTAAAGCCGACCCTAAGAGAACCTGAGAATTTCCTAAGCGACCTGGGGTTAGTCGCTGAAGATTGGCTCTGTAATCGTTTCGTTATTGGTTTGGGATGTGCGTGTCGCGAGATGACTTTCGCTGAATGGTTCCGTACGGTCCGACACGTCAACAAATCGGAGCAAAACTCCGAATCGTGAACCCTGTGTGCAAATGGGGCCAGGAACGCTGCGAGGCGGTCCGGCCGCCGGCCACCACGAGCCGGTGAGGCATCAGCCGCCTCCCTTGTCGCGCCCGACCGAGACGGCGCGATCCGACGAAGATGTCCACCTCGCCTGGAGGTGTGCCTGAACCCGCTGCGGCATCCGCAAGCGGGTGGTGTTCGGTGCTTGCCCGGCGAGAGGAACGACATGAATTACATCCGCAAAACGCTCACCACCCGCGCCGTCCTGTGGGCCATGGCCCCCGCGCTTGTCGCGGCTCCGATGGCACTGGCTGGAACAGCGAGTGCGGATCCGGTCAACTGGGATGCCATCGCTAGCTGCGAGTCCGGTGGCAACTGGGGAATCAACACCGGAAACGGCTACTACGGCGGTCTGCAGTTCAACATGGGCACCTGGCGTGCCAACGGCGGCTCCGGCTCCCCGCACCTTGCCTCGCGCGAGGAGCAGATCCGGATCGCCGAGAACGTGCTGTCCCGTCAGGGCATCGGCGCATGGCCGGTCTGCGGACGGCGCGGCTAGACCCGAGAGCCACGGCTCTACCTCACACAAGCCACCAGGGGCGATGACGTTCCCCTTGGTGGCTTGTGTGGTATCTGTGCGTACCTTTCTTGCATGAACCAACTCGCGGCGGTGGTGCTCACCGGCGGCGCATCGCGCCGCATGGGGCGCGATAAGGCGGCCATCCGCTGGGGTGGGCAGACGCTGGCGCAACGCATCGTGCGGACGGTGAGCTCACGCTGCGCACCGGTGATCGTGGTGCGCGCGCCCGATCAGGACATCGCGGACCTGCAGGCGGTCATCGTTGACGACCGTGAGCCCGGCCAGGGCCCACTGGTGGCGCTCGGGCAGGGGCTGCGGGCCGCCGGGGAGAGGGGGGCGGCCAGAGCCTTCGTCTGCGCCGTCGACATGCCCCTGGTTTGTGCGGCTCTCATCGATGAGCTGGCGACCGGCGGCGGTCGCATCGTCCTGGCCGCCGCCGGCGGGCGGGATCACTACCTGGCCGCCATCTATGACGTAGGCCTATGCGACACCATTGATGAGTTGACCTCCGCGGGGGAACGCCGGCTCGGCGCACTCTTTGAGCGCGTTGGTGCGCAACAAATTTCGATATCCGACCCGACATGGGTCGTGAACGTGAACACCGAGGCGGATCTGGACGCGTTGCCACCTCTACCCTGACAGGCGTGTCGCATTCTCATAGTCATTCCCACGCGATGCCGACGGGTCCGGCACCTCTGGGATCCAACGCCGCCCGGATCGTGGTGGGTCTGCTTGCCGCGATGGGAGTCGCGGTCCTGATCGGGCTGGTGACGTTGTGGCCCGAGCACCGCACCGTGGACATTCCGCTGCCGTATCAAAACGCCCACGGTGGCGCGGTGACCACGGAGTCGGGCACGGTGCTCTCGACGCGCCTCGGCGAATGCGGCAGCCCGTCCACCGGGCAGGTGCTCACCGCCGATCCCGCGGCGGGGCAGACACCCGAATCGGTCTGCGCGCTCGACCTCATCGCCATCACCTCCGGCCCGAACTCGGGTGCCAAGACTCAGCTGGAGTTCACCTCCGGTGGCGGGCAACCGACTCTCGCTGCCGGAGAACACATCCGGATCACCAGACAGGTCGACGCGCAGGGCGCAACCTCCTACAGCTTCTACGACTACGAACGCACCTGGCCTTTGATCGCTGTGGCCGCGGCGTTCGCGATAGTCATCTGCCTGGTGGCGCGCTGGCGTGGATTACGGGCACTGGTAGGCATTCTGGTGGCCTTCCTGGTGCTGGCCGTGTTCCTGCTGCCGGCGCTGCGGGACGGCGGCCCCGCGCTGCCGCTGGCACTGATCGCGTCGGCCACGATCCTGTTTGTCGTCATCTACCTTGCCCACGGCGTCAGCATGCGCACCAGTGCGGCGCTGCTGGGCACGCTCACGGCGATGCTTTTCGCCGCTGGACTGTCCTGGGCCGTCATCGAGGTGACGCACCTGACCGGGTTGTCCGACGAGCAGAACAATGAAGTCGCCGCGTACATGGGGGGAGTGTCGATATCCGGGCTGCTGCTGGCCGGGTTCATCATCGGATCACTCGGTGTCCTCAACGATGTGACCGTCACCCAGGCCTCAACGGTGTTCGAGCTGGCCGAGCTGGGGGATGGTTCCACGCGGAAAGACGTGTTCCTGGGTGCCATGCGGGTAGGGCGCGATCACATCGCGAGCACGGTCTACACGCTGGTGCTGGCATACGCGGGCAACTCGCTACCGCTGATGCTGTTGTTCAGCGTCGCCAATCGCTCCGTGGGTGACGTGCTGACAAGCGAAGGTGTGGCGATCGAGATCGCTCGATCCGCGGTGGGCGGTATCGCACTGGTGCTCTCGGTACCCCTGACGACAGCGATCGCGGCGGCCTTGGCTACTCCCGCCAAGCGCGTTTAGCCGAACGCGCAGAACTCGTTTCCATCCGGGTCGGTCAGCACGGTCCAGCGGATATCGGTATCGGGGCCGCGGAGCGCGCGGGCACCGTCGTGCACCAATTCGGCGGCGTCAGCGCGCACATCCCAGTGCCAGCGGTTCTTCACCACGCGCTGGTCCGCAACCCGAACGAACTTCCAGATCAGCTCACCCCATCCCGCGCCACCGCGCAGCCACCGCAGTGTGCCGTCGGAGCCGGGTGTCAGTGTGCCGCCGACGAGACCGTGCCACCAGCGGGCTAATTCGACCGGCCTGTCGCTATCGGTGCATACCGCGAAGAGGCGTGCAGGCGTGTCGCTTTCGAGGTTCGGATCGAGGAACGCGCAAAACTCATTGCCCTCGACGTCGGCCATCACGACCCAGTCCGGTTGGGTGGTGAGTACCGTCGCGCCCAGCGCGATGAGGTCCTGCGCGGTGCGCGCGTAGACATCGAAGTGCACACGGTTCTTGACGGACTTAGCCTCCGGGACGCGATTGATCCAGATGTCGACATCCTTGCCACGCCGGATCAGGGCCTCGCCGCCCTCGTCGATGTCGATCTCGCCGCCGATTGCCGAGGCCCAGAACTTGGCGACGGGCACGGGCAGCAGCGCGTCGATACAGAGGTCCTTGAGACTGGCGCTGGGCGCGGGCTCGGGATGGGGCACAGGGAAATCCTAGGGGTGAGCCGCTATGTCGCCCGCGTCATATCCGGCAATCCCGTGGAGCTGCCGCCAGAACAAGGAGGCGGGGATCCGCCCGGAGGCCCGCACCAGCAGCCCGCTCAACGCCGCGGGCCGGGCATACGTCGCGTGCCCGATCTGGCGGCTTCGATTGACCACCACCCGGGTACGCGACCTTCGCCGACGCGCATACTCGCGGAAAGCGCTTGGCAGAGAAGATCGTTCGGATATCGCAGCGCCAAGGACCGCGGCATCCTCAAGTGACTGGCATCCACCCTGGCCCAGATGCGGCCGCATCGGATGTGCGGCGTCACCCACCAGTACCACCCGACCGCCGGTGATCCGGCGCAGACGTCCGCGGTCGTAGATATCGCCGCGGAGTACCGATGACTCGTCGCTCTGGCTCAATAGGTCGGGTATGGGTTCTGCCCACTCGCTGAACTTCTTTGCCAAGTAATCGATTTCGCCGTCAGGCGCGCGTTGTGCTTCGTGGGATCGCTCGCCGGCGAACCAGTAGGTGCGGCCGCCAGGCATGGGCAGGTGGCCGAATTCGATCCCTGGCCCCATGGTGACCCCGGCCAGCTCATCCGGAATCGCAACGTTGGCAATACCGCGCCACGCGGTGTATCCGGAGTATCGGAACGAGAGCGGCCCGTTGAGATATTGGGCGGCCAGCGATCCGATCCCGTCGGCTCCGATGACCGCGGCGGCAGTGAGCGACACTCCGTCGGACAGCTCGACGGAGGTCCCGTGCAGCCCATCTCGAACGTTGCTCACTCGGGCGCCGTAGCGCACGGTTCCCGGTGCTAGCCGGGCTGCCAGAATCGCCAGGAGTTGATTGCGTTCGGTGACCGCGACGGGTTCGCCCACTGCCTTGGTGAGCTGTCCGTTCGGCGGTTCCCGCAGTATTCGCCCGTCGTGCCAGCGCATCATGCCGGCCTCCACGCGTGCGCTCACATCACGCACATCGTCACCGACGCCGAGGGCATCGCATGCCGCTAATGCATTGGGCCACAAGGTAATCGCATATCCGGTGGAGGTCCCGTCCCGGTCATCGAGAACGACGGCATCACGTCCGGACTGTTGTAACGCGACTGCGGTGGCCAGGCCGGCGATACCGGCACCAACCACGACGATATGGCCGCTCATAGCTTGACGTTATGGGTGGACCCCACAGGGGTAAAGGGTCTGAGGTTGTGATGTTCGGCATTCGTTCACTCGGGGCTGATCTGCTTGGCTAAGGTTTACCAAACCCCAGTTATCCAGGAGGAGACCCATGGCCACACTCGACGAGCTGCTCAACGAGATTCCCACCGACCAGATCGCAGCGAAGCTTGGGGTCGACAGTGAGACCGCCGACAAGGCGATCAAGTCCGTGGTACCGCTGCTGGTGGGCGGATTCCAGGCCAATGCCGACGACCCGGATAAGGCCGCTGATCTGCAGGCCAATGTCAGCAGCGCCCCGAGCACCCTGCTCGACGGCGGAGTGAACGTTGAGGATGTCGATCAGAATGCGGGCAGCGCGGTCGTCGCTTCGCTGTTCGGCGACAACAACGCCGACGATGTCGCCGCGAAGCTGGCGGGTGCGGGTGCGGGTAGCAGCGACCTGATCAAGCAGCTGCTGCCGATCCTTGCGCCGATCGTTCTGGCCTTCGTCGCCAAGAAGCTCACCGGCGGCGGCGCGCAGGCCGCGCCCGCAGAGGCGCCCGCGGCCAGCGGTGGCGGTATCGGTGACATCCTGGGCAACATCCTCGGCAGCGCCGTCGGCGGCGGGGCGGCCTCGGGCGGAAACAACCCGCTCGGCAGCATCCTGGGCAGCGTGCTCGGCAGCAAGGGCGGCAGCGACGCCCTGGGCAGCATCCTGGGCGGGCTGCTCGGCGGCAAGAAGTAGCCACACGACAGCAGACGAAGCCACCCGGCGCCTTCATGGATCGGGTGGCTTCGTCGTGTGGGGGACCGTCCTGTCCGACGGATATGACCTCGGTGTGACGCGCGGCCCCCAGTCGCGCGGCGGCGTCACGCTCGGCGCGTGAAAAGCCGTGGACCGGCAACCCTAGAATCTGATGGGTGACCCAAAGCCCTGATATGAACGCCGCCAGCTCCCTGCCCACCTCATGGGACCCGGGAGCGGTAGAGGCGGATCTCTATCAGGGCTGGGTGGACGCCGGATACTTCACCGCCGACCCCACCAGCGACAAGCCTGGCTACTCGATCGTGCTGCCGCCCCCGAACGTCACCGGCAGCTTGCACATGGGCCACGCGCTCGATCACACCCTCATGGACGCGCTCACCCGCCGCAAACGCATGCAGGGCTACGAGGTGTTGTGGTTGCCGGGTATGGACCATGCCGGTATCGCCACCCAGAGCGTCGTGGAAAAGCAGCTTGCCGTCGACGGCAAGACCAAAGAGGACTTCGGTCGCGAGCTGTTCGTCGACAAGGTGTGGGACTGGAAACGCGAGTCCGGCGGCACCATCGGCGCGCAGATGCGTCGCCTCGGCGACGGTGTCGACTGGAGCCGAGACCGTTTCACCATGGATGAGGGTCTGTCCCGCGCGGTGCGCACCATTTTCAAGAAGCTGTTCGACGCCGGGTTGATCTACCGTGCGGAACGCCTGGTCAACTGGTCTCCCGAACTGAAGACGGCCATCTCCGACCTAGAGGTCAAGTACGAGGAAGTCGAGGGCGAGCTGGTCTCCTTCCGGTACGGATCCCTCGACGACCACCAGCCGTACCTGGTGGTCGCGACGACCCGTCTGGAAACGATGCTGGGTGACACCGCCATCGCGGTGCATCCCGATGACGAGCGCTACCGGCATCTCATCGGCACCGAGCTGCCGCATCCGTTCCAAGATCGCAGCATTCCGATCGTCGCCGACACGCACGTCGACCCCGAATTCGGTACCGGCGCGGTCAAGGTCACTCCCGCGCACGACCCGAATGACTTCGAGATCGGTCTGCGACACAACCTGCCGATGCCCACCATCATGGACATCCATGGCCGAATCTGCGACAGCGGTACGCAATTCGATGGAATGGACCGGTTCGAGGCGCGGGTCAAGGTGCGTGAGGCGCTGGCCGAGCAGGGGCGCATTGTCGCCGAGAAGCGTCCGTACCTACACAGCGTCGGGCACTCCGAGCGCTCGGGCGAGCCCATCGAGCCACGTCTTTCCCTGCAGTGGTGGGTCAAGGTCGAGCCACTCGCCAAGGCCGCGGGCGATGCGGTCCGTGACGGCGACACCGTGATTCACCCTGCCAGCCTGGAGCCGCGCTGGTTCGCCTGGGTTGACGACATGCACGACTGGTGCATCTCTCGTCAGCTGTGGTGGGGCCACCGCATCCCCATCTGGCACGGTCCGAACGGCGAGATCGTGTGTCTGGGACCCGACGAGACGGCTCCCGAGGGGTACGAGCAGGACCCCGATGTGCTCGATACCTGGTTTTCCTCGGCGCTGTGGCCGTTTTCCACGATGGGTTGGCCCGACGCCACCCCGGAGCTGGAAAAGTTTTATCCCACAAGCGTTCTCGTCACCGGATACGACATCATCTTCTTCTGGGTGGCGCGCATGATGATGTTCGGCACCTTCGTGGCCGATGACCCCGCACTACATGGCGGCAAGGTGCCCTTCGACAACGTCTTCCTGCACGGCCTGATCCGCGATCAATTCGGCCAGAAGATGAGCAAGTCCAAGGGCAACGGCATCGATCCACTGGATTGGGTGGAAGGCTTCGGCGCCGACGCACTGCGCTTCACCCTGGCCCGGGGCGCCAGCCCCGGTGGTGATCTGTCCGTTGGCGAGGACGCCGCGCGCGCCTCGCGCAACTTCACCACCAAGCTGTTCAACGCCACGCGGTTCGCCCTGATGAACGGCGCGGCACTGGGCGAGCTGCCCGCCGCCGACGGCCTCACCGATGCCGACCGGTGGATCTTGGGTCGCCTCGAGCAAGTGCGCGCCGAGGTGGATGCCGCACTGGATCGTTACGAATTCAGCGTTGCCTGTGAGGCGCTGTATCACTTCGCGTGGGACGAGTTCTGTGACTGGTACCTGGAACTGTCGAAGGTTCAGATGACCGACCGCGCCGAGGGCACCCGGATTGTGCTGGCGACGGTGCTGGACACCCTGTTGCGGCTGTTGCATCCGGTGATCCCGTTCGTCACCGAGGTGCTGTGGAAGACGGTCACCGGCCAGGAGTCGGTGGTGATCGCGGCCTGGCCGACAGGCTCCGCTGCCGCCCTGGACGGCTCCTATGACGTTGCCGTCCAGCGCATTGCCGATATGCAGAAGCTCGTGACCGAGGTGAGGCGGTTCCGTAGCGATCAGGGTCTGGGTGATCGACAGAAGGTCGCGGCCCGCCTGGCCGGTGTCTCCGGGGCCGGCCTAGATGGACAGCTGGCCGCTGTGACATCGCTGGCCTGGCTGACCCCCGCCGAGGACGGTTTCAGTCCGACGGCCTCGGTGGAGGTGCGGTTGTCCGGTGGCACCGTGACCGTCGAGGTCGACACCTCCGGCACCGTCGACCTTGATGCAGAACGCAGGCGGCTGGAGAAGGATCTTGCCGCCGCGCGCAAGGAACTCGACGGCACCACAAGCAAGCTGGGTAACGACGCGTTCTTGGCGAAGGCGCCTGATGCTGTCGTCGACAAGATTCGTGCCCGCCAGCAGGTGGCCACCGAGGAGGTCGAGCGGATCACCGCCCGTTTGGCGGCGCTGGCGTGAGCGAGTCATTGGTTCCAGAACCCTCGCCCGACGAGATCGCGGCCCTGTTGCAGATCGAGTATCTGCTCGACCAGCGTTGGCCCGAAACGAAGATCGAACCGTCGACCGACCGCATCGTCGCGCTGATGGAACTACTGGGTTCGCCCCAGCGTGCGTATCCGTGCATTCATGTCGCCGGCACCAACGGCAAGACCTCGGTGACACGGATGATCGACGCGCTGTTGACGGCACTGCACCGGCGCACCGGCCGTACCACCAGCCCGCACCTGCAGTCTGCGGTCGAACGCATCGCCATTGACGGTGAACCGATCTCGCCCGCGAAGTACGTGGAGATCTACTCCGAGATCGAACCGTTCGTGGAATTGGTGGACAAGCGGTCGCAGGAGCAGGGCGGGCCCGCGATGAGCAAGTTCGAGGTGCTGGTCGCCATGGCCTTCGTGGCGTTCGCGGACGCACCCGTCGATATCGCCGTGGTGGAGGTCGGGCTGGGCGGGCGCTGGGATGCCACCAACATCGTCGACGCCCCGGTCGCCGTGATCACCCCTATCGGCATCGATCACGTCGAGTTCCTGGGCCCGGACCTCGCATCGATTGCGAACGAAAAGGCCGGAATCATCAAGCGGCACAAACTTGATGAGATGACCGGTGAGGCGGGCCCCGATACGGTCGCCGTCATCGCCCAGCAGGCCCCCGAGGCGATGGAGGTGCTGCTGAGTCAAACCGTGGAAGCGGATGCGGCCGTGGCGCGGGAAGGTTCGGAGTTCTCGGTGCTGTCCCGTCAGGTAGCGGTCGGCGGCCAGGTGCTCGAGCTGCAGGGTCTGGGCGGGGTGTACCCGGAGATATTTCTGCCGCTGCACGGTGAGCATCAGGCCCATAACGCTGCTGTCGCGCTGGCCGCGGTGGAGGCGTTCTTTGGAGCGGGAGCCGAACGTCAGCTCGATATCGACGCGATACGAGCGGGATTCGCCTCGGTGATCGTTCCCGGACGGCTTGAGCGCGTGCGTAGTGCCCCCGCCGTCTTCCTGGATGCCGCCCACAACCCCCATGGCGCCGCCGCGTTGGCGGACACCCTGCAATCAGAGTTCGACTTCCGGCGTCTGGTCGGTGTTATCAGCGTGATGGCCGACAAGGATGTCGCCGGAATTCTCGCCGCGCTCGAGCCGGCATTCGACGAGATCGTGGTGACGCACAACGGTTCGCCTCGCGCATTGGAGACGGACGCACTGGCTGCCATCGCCATCGAGCTCTTCGGTGAAGACCGTGTCGTCGTCGCGCCCACCCTGCTCGACGCCATCGAAACCGCCACGGCCATGGTGGAGGAGGCCGCCGAAGATGGGGGAGCCGAAGGCTTTTCGGGTACCGGCATCGTGATCACCGGATCGGTCGTTACTGCAGGTGCTGCACGGACACTGTTCGGAAAGGACCCGCAGTGAGCAGTCCGGAGGATGGAATCGAACCCGGCGCGGACCCGAATGTCGCCGGCGGTGCAGCTCCGCCAGATCCTTGGCGGAGTTTTCGCGGGGTGATGGCGGGCACGCTCATCCTCGAGACGATCGTGGTGCTGCTGGCCATCCCGGTGGTGAAGATGGTGGGCGGCGGACTCTCGCCGTTATCGCTGACGTACCTCATCGGGGTCGCCGTGGCGATGGTCCTGCTCACCGGCATGCAGGGCCGGCCCTGGGCACTCCAGGCCAACCTGGCACTCCAGGTGGTCCTGGTGGCGGGATTCTTCGTGAACGCCGCGATCGGCTTCGTCGGGCTGTTGTTTCTCGGCGTTTGGTTGCTGCTCTGGTACATGCGCAACCAAGTCCGTGACCGCGAGGGCCGCGGCGAGCTGCCGGGTCAGCAGGGGCGTACTACCGACCAGTAGGCTGTCGCCCGTGACTGAGCGGACGTTGGTTTTGATCAAGCCCGATGGTGTGCGGCGGGGACTTGTCGGTGAGGTGCTGAACCGTATTGAGCGCAAGGGCCTGACGCTGGCTGCCCTTGAGCTCAAGAATGTCGACGAGTCGCTGGCAAGTGCGCACTATGCCGAGCACAAGGAGAAGCCGTTCTTCGGCTCGCTGTTGGAATTCATCACCTCGGGGCCCGTGGTGGCGGCCGTGCTGGAGGGGCCGCGTGCCATCGCCGCCTTCCGTCAGCTCGCCGGTGGCACCGATCCCGTGGAGAAGGCCGCGACCGGCAGCATTCGCGGTGATTTCGCCCTGGAGACCCAGGAGAACCTGGTGCACGGATCCGACTCACCCGAGTCGGCGGCGCGCGAGATCGCGCTCTGGTTCCCGGCGCTCTGACCCAATCCACCTGATCTGAAATCGCGAGTGTGCGGTTTGCGTCGGTTTCCCACGAAATCTCGACGTAAATCGCACACTCGCTTGGTTTTGTGGCCCCGCGGATCGCGCGGGTTCGCTGCCTTGGTGCCCGCCATCCGATTCGTATGGGATACTGAGTGTGGGCCACGGCACTTCGACCCCAATAGGGGCCGGCCGGAAACCCGAATGACGACACGGCGAGCGCGATTACCATTGCAGCACGTCAAGCCATCATTCCAGCCAGGCACTGGGTGGGTTCGGAACTGCGGCATCGCAGCTACGGATCGCTCGGAGCAAGACCACCACAAACCCGGACATACCCGGGTACATAGAGAGAAAGCCCTCGCGTGGCCGCGTCCGAAGGACGCGCCCGGGGGCTTGAGGAGAATAAGTGGCCGACTATGAGCTACCAGAAGACCTACACACCAGCACTCCTGAAGGGGACAACGCCGCATTAGCGCCGGACACCCCGCAAGTCCCTGCTGAGCAGGGAGAACTACCCGAGAAGCTGAGGGTGCACAGCCTCGCGCGTGTGCTCGGGACCTCTACTCGTCGCGTCCTTGACGCGCTGTCCAAGCTGGATGGGCGTGCACGCAGCCCCCACTCGAATGTCGACAAGCAGGACGCCGCGAAGGTACGCGAGGTGCTTGCCGGCGAGACGGAACCCGCCACCCCGGCAGCCAGTGAGAGCCCGGCCCCGGTCATTGCCGAGGAGACCGCGAAGGCAGTCCCCGAGGAGCCTGCGAACGTAGTCGCCGAGATCCCGGCCGAGGACCCCGACGCCCCGCCGACCGGGCCGATCCTTGTCGCCGAGCCGACCATCATCGAGGCTGCCGCGGTACCGGCTCCGGAGACCCCAGGACCCACCGCATACGACTACGGCCCGCTCTTCGTGGCACCACAGGCTCCCGAGCCGCAGGAGCGCCCCGCTCCCGTCGTGCCGGAAAGCGCCGAGGACACCGACGAGGACTCCGGCGACGGTGACGGTGACGATTCGGACGCCGAGGATGACGGTGACCGTCCGGCGGCGCGTCGCAGGCGACGGGGACGTCGTGGACGTGGACGCGGTCGCGGCGAGCAGGCGGGCGCCGATGGCGCAGAGGAATCCGATACCGAGGGTGGCGATGCCGCCGACGGTGAGGATGCCGCCGAGGACGCAGATGCCGACTCCGCCGCAGCCGAGGGTGACGAGTCGAACGCTGAGGACGGCGATACGCCCGAGGGCGCCAGCCGCCGTCGGCGTCGTCGGCGCCGCCGCAAGGCCGGCAGCGGTGACGATGGTGATAGCGCGTCGGAAGACGATCCGCCGAACACCGTTGTGCACGAGCGTAAACCGCGTGCCGAGCGTGCCGAGCGCAGCGACGAGATTCAGGGCATTTCCGGATCCACCCGCCTGGAGGCCAAGCGTCAGCGCCGCCGTGACGGACGCGATGCCGGACGGCGCCGCCCGCCGATCCTGACCGAGGCAGAGTTCTTGGCTCGGCGCGAGGCCGTCGACCGGGTGATGGTGGTTCGGGATAAGACCCGCACAGAATCGCCGCACGAGGGCGCCCGGTACACACAGATCGCCGTCCTGGAGGACGGTGTGCTGGTCGAGCACTTCGTGACGTCGGCGGCGTCCGCGTCGCTGGTGGGCAACATCTACCTGGGCGTCGTGCAGAACGTATTGCCCTCGATGGAGGCCGCCTTCGTCGACATCGGCCGTGGTCGCAACGGTGTGCTGTACGCCGGTGAGGTCAACTGGGAGGCCGCCGGTCTCGGCGGTTCCAACCGCAAGATCGAGCAGGCACTCAAGTCGGGCGACTACGTCCTGGTCCAGGTCAGCAAGGACCCGGTGGGCCACAAGGGTGCCCGACTGACCACGCAGATCTCGCTGGCGGGCCGCTATCTGGTGTACGTGCCGGGTGCGTCGTCGACCGGAATCAGCCGCAAGCTTCCCGACACCGAGCGGCAGCGTCTCAAGGAGATTCTGCGGGACATCGTCCCCTCGGATGCCGGTGTCATCATTCGCACCGCGTCAGAAGGCGTGCGAGAAGACGACATTCGCGCCGATGTGCAGCGGCTGCAGGAGCAGTGGCAGGACATCGAGCAGCGTTCCACCGACCTCACTTCCAAGGCATCCGGCGCCGCCATGGCGCTCTACGAGGAGCCCGATGTGCTGGTCAAGGTGGTTCGTGACCTGTTCAACGAAGACTTCTCCAAGCTCATCATCGAGGGTGACGTCGCCTGGGGCACCATCGACGATTACGTGAAAAGTGTTGCCCCGGATCTTCTTTCGCGCATCAATCGGTATGAGCCCACTGACGGTCCCGACGTCTTCGCGGTGCATCGCATCGATGAGCAGTTGGCCAAGGCGCTCGATCGCAAGGTGTGGCTGCCCTCCGGCGGCACCCTCGTTATCGATCGCACCGAGGCCATGACGGTTGTGGACGTCAACACCGGAAAGTTCACCGGTGCCGGCGGCAACCTGGAGGAGACGGTCACCCGCAACAACCTGGAAGCCGCCGAGGAAACCGTCCGGCAGTTGCGCCTGCGCGACGTCGGCGGAATCATCGTCATCGACTTCATCGACATGGTGCTCGAATCCAACCGGGACCTGGTGCTGCGGCGCCTCACGGAGGCATTGGGGCGCGATCGCACGCGCCACCAGGTATCTGAGGTGACCTCACTGGGGCTGGTGCAGCTGACCCGCAAGAAGCTCGGTACGGGCCTCATCGAGGCGTTCTCGTCGACCTGCGCCCATTGCGCAGGCCGGGGAATCGTGCTGCATGTCGACCCCGTCGACAACGCCGGTGCGGCAGCCGGGGGACCCAAGAAGGCAGAAACCGGCCGCCGTGCCAAGCGTTCCCGCAAGGGCAAGGCCGATGAGCCCGAAGTGGTGGTTGCCCGCACCGCACCGAGTCACCCGCAGGGTGAACACCCGATGTTCAGGGCGATGGCGGCCGCGAATGGCCACCATGAAGATGGGGAAGACGGCGACCCGGCCGAGGATGTGCTGGACAACGACGTGATCGATGAGGTCGACGAGATTGTTGAGGCCGTCCAGGGCGCGCAGACTCCAGACGCTCCGGAGGGTGAACCCGAGCCGGCTGACAGTGATGTCACGCCGGAAATCGAGGCCGACAACGCGCCCGAGGTTGCCTCCGAAGAGTCAGACGAGCCCGCAGCACCGGTGGCGGACCCTCAACCGGCTGCCAAGGCGCCGACACGACCTCGGCGTAGGCGGTCGGCCGCGCGCGCCGCGGGGCCTCCCGTCGACCATTAGGCCGCTGCTAGTTGCAGCGTTCCCGAAAATCCCCAAGAGGTCGACGGATCTCCTGCAGATCCGCCTTCACCTGGGGATTCTCGTCGAGATATTGCCGAGCCTTGTCGCGCACCTGATCTTTGGGCTGGCCCTTGAGACTTGTGAAGAAGTCGTTCACCTCCGGATGCGTGAACAGGTACGTCGATGTGGCAGCGGAGACACCTGTCGCGACACCCGCTAGATCCGCGGCCGTGCAGTTGGGCGGTGGATCGGCGGCGGCGGTGACGGCGCCGTTCAGTGCCAGCGCGGCGGCGACACCGAGCAGTCCAGCGGCTATCCCGCGAGTGGGCCAAGCTGTCATCATCACTCCTTCGTAGTCGAATTGATCACTGCTGGAACGGTATTGATCAGCGCGGCCCACCGCCGCCACCTGGGCGGCCCGGGCGTCCGAAATCGGGTGGCGGCGACGGGTTGACGGTGGGGGGTCGCGGTGAATCGTTACTAGATCCGAGGATGAGGTCCATTCCCCAGTTGTCGCAGGACCAGTCGTTCTCGCAGGGATACGGGACATACGGGGTCGAGGACGTTGTGCTCCCGCCACCACGGACATCGCCTTGCGCGCACAGGGTGGTCCCGTTGGCATTGACGCAGTCGGCTGCGACCGGCGGAGCGACGATGACGCCGAGCACCGGTAGCAGGGTCGCCACGCTGGCCGAGAGGAAGCACCGAATCATTCGAACCACCGTTACCTCCGCACTTCGAGGAGAGTCGATCGCCCGCCGATCTGTACGGTTATCTGCGGCGGTCCAGGCTTGGTGAGGCGAGTCTAGTTCCGATCACACCCAGCAAGAGTGCGATTGGGGCTCCGGCATTGCCGAACAGAGGGTGCCGGTTTGACCCTTAGCCCGCTGGTCACGTAGCCTTGAGCAGTTGTCACGAGGCTTCCGGCCCGCGGCATACGGCCTAGTGGAAGAACTGAGCGGGCCCACCCACGATCCAGATGCGCCAGCCGACCTGGTTGCGCGCGTCCGAAGAGCAGAGCAGAGGTAGCGCAACGATGGCGACGTACGCAATCGTCAAGACCGGTGGCAAGCAGTACAAAGTTGCCGTCGGTGACGTGTTGAAGGTCGAGAAGATCGAATCGGAGCCCGGCTCCTCGGTGCAGCTGCCTGTCGCTCTGGTCGTGGACGGTGCCACCGTCACCACTGACGCAGACAAGCTGGCCAAGGTGGCTGTGACCGGGGAGATCCTCGAGCACACCAAGGGCCCGAAGATTCGCATCCACAAGTTCAAGAACAAGACCGGCTACCACAAGCGGCAGGGTCACCGTCAGCCGTTGACCGTGCTCAAGGTCACCGGGATCAAGTAGAGGATTTGACTCATGGCACACAAGAAGGGCGCGTCTAGCTCGCGCAACGGTCGTGACTCCAACGCGCAGCGTCTCGGCGTCAAGCGGTTCGGTGGCCAGCTGGTCAAGGCCGGCGAGATCCTGGTCCGTCAGCGCGGCACCCACTTCCACCCCGGCGTGAACGTTGGGCGTGGCGGCGACGACACCCTGTTCGCGACCTCCGCGGGCACCGTCGAGTTCGGCGCTCGCCGTGGTCGCCGGGTCGTCAACATCCTCCCGGTCGACGCTTAATTGGTGTTCTGTGTTCGGGTGACCGAGCACAGAACAGTGTGAAGGAGGCTTCATGCCTCGTTTTGTTGACCGTGTTGTCATCCATGCCAAGGCAGGTACCGGCGGTCATGGCTGCGCTTCGGTGCATCGCGAGAAGTTCAAACCGCTCGGCGGCCCTGACGGCGGCAACGGTGGTCGTGGCGGCAGCGTGATTCTCGAAGTGGACCCGCAGGTACATACCCTGCTGGACTTCCACTTCCATCCCCACGTGCAGGCACCCCATGGAACGCAGGGCATGGGTGACCATCGCAACGGCGCCAATGGCGACGATCTGATTCTCAGGGTGCCCGACGGCACCGTCGTGCTCGACGATGACGGCCGGATCCTTGCCGACTTGGTTGGCGCCGGCACGCGTTTCGACGCAGCAGCCGGTGGCCGGGGGGGACTCGGCAACGCCGCGTTGGCATCCCGCGCCCGCAAGGCCCCCGGATTTGCCTTGCTCGGTGAGACCGGAGTGGAAGCCGACCTCACCCTCGAGCTGAAAACCGTCGCCGATGTTGGACTGGTCGGTTTCCCGTCGGCGGGTAAGTCGTCTCTGGTCTCGGTGCTTTCGGCCGCAAAACCGAAGATCGCCGACTATCCGTTCACGACATTGGTGCCCAACCTGGGGGTGGTGACCACCGGCGAGCACTCCTTTGTGATGGCCGATGTCCCCGGCCTGATCCCCGGTGCGGCCGATGGGCGTGGGCTGGGTCTGGAGTTCCTGCGGCATATCGAGCGCTGCGCGGTGCTGGTTCACGTTGTCGACTGCGCGACGCTGGAACCCGGCCGCGACCCAGTGTCCGATATCGATGCCCTGGAAAATGAGTTGTCGCGGTATCAGCCGACGTTGCAAGCTGATTCTGTGTTGGGTGATCTGGCCGACCGACCTCGCGCGGTGGTGCTCAACAAGGTCGACGTGCCCGAGGCCGCGGAGCTTGCCGACTTCGTCACCGAAGAAGTCTCCAAGCGCGGCTGGCCAGTCTTCAACGTATCCACGCTGACCCGGGATGGGCTACGGCCGTTGACCTTCGCGCTGTGGGAGATGATCGAAGCGGCCCGCGCCGCACAGCCCAAGCAGGTGAAGACCCGCGCGGTGATTCGGCCCGTCCCGGTCGATGAGAGTGGCTTCACTGTGTCTCCCGACCCGGAAAACCCCGGCGGATTCGTGGTGCGCGGAGTGCGCCCCGAACGCTGGATTCGCCAGACCAACTTCGAAAACGACGAGGCCGTTGGCTATCTCGGCGACCGGCTGGCGCGCCTGGGTGTCGAAGACAAGCTGCTCAAGCTGGGGGCACAGCCCGGCTGCGCGGTCACCATCGGCAATATGACCTTCGATTGGGAGCCGCAGACTCCCGCGGGTGTCGATGTGACCCTCAGCGGACGCGGCACCGACGCACGTATCGACAAGATCGATCGAGTCGGCGCGTCCGAGCGTCGTCAGGCCAGGCGGGTGCGCCGCGGGCAGGTGGAGCCGGAGTGACCACGGGTGTGCAGGCGCGCCAGGCAATTCAGGCGGCACGCACCCTTGTGGTGAAGGTCGGCACCGCCGCCCTCACCGATGCGACCGGAACATTCAGCGCCGACCGGATGGAGTACCTCGTCGAGGCCATCGAGGGCCGGATGAAGGCCGGGTCCGATGTGGTGATCGTGTCATCGGGAGCAATCGCAGCCGGCATGGTTCCGCTCGGATTGACCAAGCGCCCCACGGATTTGGCGACCAAGCAGGCGGCGGCCAGCGCCGGCCAGGTTGCGCTCATCAGTGCCTGGAGCGCAACCTTCGCGCGCTATCAGCGCACCGTGGGCCAGGTGCTGTTGACCGCCCACGACATCTCCATGCGCGTGCATCACACCAACGCCCAGCGCACACTCGACAAGCTGCGGGCATTGCACGCGGTGGCCGTCGTGAACGAGAACGACACCGTGGCCACCAACGAGATTCGCTTCGGAGATAACGACCGCCTGTCGGCGCTCGTCGCTCATCTCGTGGGTGCCGATGCGCTGGTACTGCTCTCCGATATCGATGGGCTGTACGACTCTGACCCCCGAAAGGGAAACGCACGCTTCATTTCCGAGGTAAGCGGACCGGAGGATCTGGACGGAGTGATCGCCGGACCGGGTGGTTCCCGCGGCACTGGGGGAATGGCATCGAAACTCTCTTCGGCTCTGTTGGCCGCGGACGCTGGTGTCCCGGTGCTGCTGGCCTCGGCGACCGAGGCCGCGGCAGCCTTGGGGGACGGCTCCTGCGGAACTGTCTTCGCCGCGCGACCGCAACGCATGTCGGCACGCAAGTTCTGGGTGCGTTATGCGGCCGAGGCGACCGGGGCGCTGAGTCTTGACGCGGGGGCCGTGCGCGCAGTGGTGGCATCGCGCCGTTCCTTGCTGCCCGCCGGAATTACCGAGGTGTCCGGGCGCTTCCACGGCGGCGATGTCATCGAACTTCGCGATGCGGCGGGAACCATGGTCGGTCGCGGCGTGGTGGCCTATGATGCCGCCGAATTGGCGACCATGCTGGGCCGTTCCACCAGTGAGCTTCCCGAGGATTTACGGCGCCCCGCAGTGCATGCCGACGACCTCGTCACCTGAGCGCTTCGTTCCTTGCTCGAAAGAGTGGCGCATCCCCACGGCGCCTGATAGAAATTGTCAGCTGGTTCACAGCTTGGGGAGGCTATCGATGGCAAGGCGGTTCACCGGATTCGTGAGCGCGGTGGCACTCGTGTTTGGAGCGCTGACATCGTCGGCCGTCGCCGCAGCGACATCGACCGACGAAAGCCAGATCCGGGAGGTTGTCGCCGCCGAGCTGACCGCACTGCGGGCGCTCGATCCCACTGCCTACGCCCAGAACTTCTGTGCCGAGCATCGCGATGCCTACGAGGCGTGGGTACAGCGGAACATCACGCCGCCGCCCTTCGAGGACCTTGAGGGAGCCAATCCGAAGCGACTGACTTCGGTGTTGCGCAAGAACTTCCCCACAGTGTCGAATACCGCGATCCAGGCTTTCGTCGATGCCGCCACCGAAGGTGATCGCGACGCGTATCACCTGGCGTGGCGCGGAATTCTGCGGGAAGAGTTCTCCCACTACTCATATCGGGTGCGGCAGGTGCAGGTCACCGGCGACCAGGCCGAGGTGACGGTTCAGGCCACCCTGGGCAAGGCCTCGGGCACCGTCCCGTGGCAGTTCCTTCGCGAGAGCGGCGACTGGACGGACTGTACGGCTCCGCCGGCCGCGTCCGATTCCGCAGCACCTTCTCTGAAGGGTGAAGTGCCCCAAGGGCTTCTCGGCGAGATCGGCGACGTGCATGCAGTGGGATAGCGACGAGAAACAACTGGATCGAAGGAGAATGATCGTGTCAAAGAATGTCTTCGCTTGGGTGGCAGCGCTTTTCGTGGCAATCGGGCTGGTTACGCAGACTGCTGTCGCAAGCGCCACCGGGGCCGATGAGGCCGAGATCCGGGATGTCACCGCTGGACGGCTCTCGGCGCTGCAGGCCGTGGACGCTCTGCAGTACGCGTCGTTCTTCTGCGGCGACGTCCGGGACAAGATCGAATCGGATTGGGGGCAATCATTCTCCCCGCCCGAGGTCAGCCGTCTGGAGGGCGCGAACCTGAAGAAGCTGCGCGCGAAGGTCCGCCAGGTGTTTCCACTGGCTTCAAACGCCGCCGTTGAGGACTTCGTGACCGCGGTCGACAACCAAGACCAGCAGGCATTGTCGTCGGCATGGCACCGCTTCTGGGTGGAGACTTTCGCGCACCTGACCTTCACGGTCACCAAGGTGACGGTGAACGGCGATGCGGCCAACGCGACCATCGCGTTCCGTAACACCGGCGGACGCGGGAACGAGCCGAGGAAGTTCGTGCGCGAGGACGGGGCCTGGAAGGACTGCACGCCCGAAGCCACGCAAACCGAAACTGCGATCGGCAACGATGCGCCCCTGCTGGAGGCCCTGACCGGCGCCGAGGGTTAACGGATCTCGCGGCTGCTCGTGGCATCACGAGCGCGATTTCCACACCCCGTTGGCTGGTAAGTTTGCTCGGTCAGGGTGCACGAGCTGATCTGGGCTGATAGAAATTAGCTCGGAGACGAGTGGTCGATACGAACGAGGGTTGTCATGGTTTGCCGGAGATGGGCCGGGGCGGTGCTGCTGGGGGCACTGCTGTTCGGTGGGGTGGGTTGCACGCAAACCGTGGCGGGGGACGGTCAGCCCAACGCTGAGGCGCTCGCGACGACGCGCGACGAGAATCAGATCAAGGCCCTGATCGAGAAACAGAACACGTACACCTCGAGCTTTGATTTCGCGAAGCTGGCCGAGACCAAATGCGCCAAGTATCGGGATGCGACCGCCCAGAGCGGACCGCCCATCCCTCCGATGAGTGAAATCGCGCCGCCCGAGATTGCCACGGTGCCAGGCGCGGGCGATGCGCTGCGGGGGTTGCTGGCTCAGAAGTTCCCCACGGTGCCGCAAGATGTCATCAATGCTGTGGTCGACAGTCTTGTCGCGCAGGATGAGCAGGCGTATCAGACGGCGATGCGCAATCTGCTGAAATCGCTCATCACCGTCAAGGTCACCGATGTCCAGAACATCGAGATCAAGGGCGACCAGGCCACCGCGGATATCACGATCACCACCACGTCAGGGAACAAGACGCCCTCGCAGGAGAAGCAGACCATCAAATACGTCAAGGAAGACGGAAAGTGGCTGGACTGTGCGCCGCCGGGCGCCGGGGCCTGACCGGAACGTAACGGACTCGGTGTGCTGCGGCGATAACGTGGTGAAGTACTGCCAACCAGGGGAGGGAACCGTGAAGCGAACGCTTGTCGTCATCGTGGCGGTTGCCGCGCTGGCCACACTCGGGGCTCCGGCTGCGGGTGCGGCGCCCAACCGCGACGCGGTGACCGAACATGTGCGGGCCTGGGAAAAGGCATACAACGACGTCGACACCAACAAGATCGGCGACCTGACCTGCGATAAGTATCGCGACCGCGAAATGGCGAACAGCGAGTCGCGGATCCCGACATGGGACGATTTCACCAAGCCCACGGATCTGTACGCCAAGTTTCCCAAGCTCGCTCAGGAAACCCTCGATCAGCTACTCGATGCCGCCAAACGCAAGGACGCCGCCGCCTTCCGGCAGGCGTCGGTGCAGGTAGTGCGCGAGAACGCGCATCTGACGGTCACCAACATCGACAAGGTCAATGTCATCGAGGCCAAGAACGCGACGGCCACGGTGACCACCTCGTCGGTGTGGGGTAACGACTCGCCCAATACCACCACGTCCGATTGGTACCTGACTTACGAGCGTGACGCCTGGCGGTACTGCAACCCGGTCCTGACGGTCCGCTGATTCAGGCTCCCTTGAGCGACAGCTCGATCCTGGCCGCGGACGGAGCACAGTTCCCGGCGCCCGTGCGCAATGTGGCGAGCGCACCGGCCACGTTCGCCCGCCGCAGGGCCGTTTCGGCTCCGTGCGGCCACCACGCCGCCAGCACGCCGGCGAACACGTCACCGGCGCCGGTGGTGTCGATCGGCCGCACCGGATACGACGGAACCGTGATCTCGGCCTGGGGGCTGCGGTAACGCGATCCCTCGTCGCCCAGCGTGGTCACCAGGTGTCGCGACGGGTACAGCCAGGATCTGGCCTCGGTCTCGTTGACGACGACCACGCTCGCGCGAAAGGCCAGCTCGGCCAGGTCGGGTGAGCGCTCGGGCACGGGGGAGGCGTTGAGTACGAATTGCTTTCCGGCGGCGGCGGCCCACCGCGCCGCCGTCAGGGCGATCGAAACCGGGATCTCCAACTGGCACAGCAACACATTGTGCGAGCAGATGATGTCCTTGTGCACCTTCTCATCCAAGGTGAAGGCACTGTTGGCGCCGGGGGCCACCACGATGGAGTTCTCGCCGGAATCCTCGACGGTGATGGTGGCCATTCCGCTGGGGCCGTCCACCTCGACGAGCCCGTCGATGCCAATGTTGTTGTCTGCCAAATGGGATCGCAGCATCGGCGCGGCGCCGTCGGAACCCACCGCTCCGATGAACTGGACCGAGGCGCCGGCACGCGCCGCGGCGACGGCCTGATTGGCGCCCTTGCCTCCGGGAGCGGGCAGGGCTGATGTCGCCAGCACCGTCGCACCTGGGGCGGGCAGCTCCTCCACCCGCAACGTCAGATCCATGTTGACGCTGCCGAGGACACATACTGTGGCTAACTCGGTCACCCGCCTAGGCTAGTCCTGGCGCAGCTACATTTCGGGCACCCGGATACCCTGACACGATGAGCGTTTCAACCAACGAGTTGGCCGCACCCACGGCGGACGTCTCCGGTGTCGCCGCGGATCTGCGCGCGGACGTTCATGATGCCGCCCGGCGGGCGCGGGTCGCGGCCCGCGATCTGGCCCGGCTGACCGCAGACACGAAGAACGTCGCGCTTCTTGCGGCGGCAGATGCGATTGTCGCTGCCACCGATTCGGTCATCACGGCCAACGCCGATGACCTGCAGCGAGCTCGAGACTCAGGTATCGGGGTGGCCATGCTCGATCGGCTCGCCCTGGACGAGCGCCGGATCGCCGGCATAGCCGACGGACTACGCCAGGTCGCTGGTCTGCCGGACCCCGTCGGCGAGATACTGCGTGGCTCCACCCGGCCCAACGGACTGCGGCTGCGTCAGATCAGGGTTCCGCTCGGGGTGGTCGGCATGGTCTACGAGGGGCGACCGAACGTCACGGTCGATGCCTTCGGGTTGACTCTCAAGTCGGGCAACGCGGTGCTGCTGCGTGGCAGCTCTTCGGCCGCAACCTCCAACGCCGAACTCGTGCGGGTGCTGCGTGAATCGCTGGTCGCCAGCGGACTGCCCGCCGATGCCGTGCAGCTGCTCGACAGCCAGGACCGGGTGACGGTGACCCATCTCATCCAGGCGCGCGGCCTCGTCGATGTCGTGATTCCGCGCGGCGGAGCCGGCCTCATCGACGCCGTGGTCCGCGACGCGCAGGTGCCTACTATCGAAACCGGGGTCGGCAATTGCCATGTGTATGTACATGCCGAGGCCGACCTCGAGCTGGCCGAGCGGATCCTGTTGAACTCCAAGACCCGTCGCCCGAGCGTGTGCAATGCGGCGGAGACGCTCCTCATAGACCGTGACATCGCGGAGGTCGCGGTGCCGCGACTGGTCGGCGCGCTGCAGGCCGCCGGGGTCACCGTGCATGGCGATTTGGCGGTGCCTGGCGTCGTTCCGCTGACCGAGGCGGACTTCGGCACCGAATACCTGTCACTGGATATCGCCGCTGCCGTCGTCGACGACCTGGACGCCGCGGTTCGCCACATCGAGCAGTACTCCAGTGGACACACCGATGCCATCGTCACCGCGAATCTCGGTGCCGCCCAGGAATTCACCGATCGTGTCGACAGCGCGGCCGTGATTGTCAACGCCTCCACCGCGTTCACCGACGGCGAGCAGTTCGGCTTCGGCGCCGAGATCGGCATCTCGACACAGAAGCTGCACGCCCGCGGCCCCATGGGGTTGCCCGAACTGACCACAACCAAGTGGATCGTCTTCGGAGACGGTCAGATCCGTCCCGCCTAACACCTGGAGAACCGTGTCTGACCCTCTTCGCCCAAGTGGCTCATCGCAGTCCCGAACCGAGACCGCGCCGATGTTCACGAGCATCGACGACGTCATCGCCCGGCTGGCCGAGACCGGATACCTCGCCGACACCGCCACCGCCACCGCGGTATTTCTTGCCGACCGGCTGGGTAAGCCGCTCCTGGTGGAAGGGCCCGCGGGCGTCGGTAAGACCGAATTGGCCAGGGCGGTAGCGCAAACCACGGGCTCGGGCCTGGTGCGTCTGCAGTGCTACGAAGGCGTTGACGAGGCACGCGCGCTCTACGAGTGGAACCACGCCAAGCAGATCTTGCGTATCCAGGCCGGGTCCGGCAACTGGGACGAGACCAAGACCGACGTCTTCGCCGAGGAATTCCTGCTGTCGCGGCCGCTGCTCACCGCGATCCGTCGCGAGGAACCCACGGTTCTGCTGATCGACGAGACCGATAAGGCCGATATCGAGATCGAGGGCCTGCTGCTGGAGGTGCTCAGTGATTTCGCGGTCACTGTCCCCGAGTTGGGCACCATCCAGGCCAGCCGGAAGCCCTTCGTTCTGCTGACCTCCAACGCCACCCGTGAGCTGTCCGAGGCGCTCAAGCGGCGCTGCCTGTTCCTGCATATCGATTTCCCCGATGCCGAGCTGGAACGACGCATCCTGCTCAAACGGGTGCCGGAGCTGCCTGCCGCACTCGCAGAGGAGCTGGTGCGCATCATCGGAGTGCTGCGCAACATGCAGCTCAAGAAGGTTCCCTCGGTGGCCGAGACCATCGACTGGGGGCGCACCATTTTGGCGCTCGGCCTGGACACTCTCGACGACGCCGTCATCGCGTCGACGCTCGGCGTGATTCTCAAACATCACTCCGACCAGCAGCGTGCCGCCGGAGAGCTGAGGCTGAACTGATGAGCGCTCGCGCGAAGAAGAGACGGCACTAATGCCCGCGCGTAAGCCTCCCAAGCCGTCGCTGCCCCTGGCGCCGCACGGTCTGCCGGGTCATCTGGTGGGTTTTGTGGAAGCACTACGCGAACAAGGCATCTCGGTGGGCCCTTCGGAAACCGTGGACGCGGGCCGAGTGATGACGGTGCTGGGACTGCAGAGCCGCACCGAACTCCGCGAAGGTCTGGCCTGCGCGGTCTTGCGCCGCGCCGATCATCGGCCCACCTTCGACGTGCTGTTCGACCTGTGGTTCCCGCCTGCGCTGGGCGCCCGTTTCGTCGAGGTCGACGATGAAGGCATCGATATTGAGGATATCGAGCAGGTGCGTGAGCAGCTGGTCGACCTGCTGGCCGCCGACGCCGGCGATTTGCCGCTGAATTCGTTGATCGCTCAGATTGTGGAGGCGTACGGGAAGTACAACTCCACGCGGGGAACCTCCTACTCGGCCTATCAGGCCATGAAATCGCTGTCGCTGGACCAGATCGAGGCCAAACTGCTGATGGGTCTGCTCGGCAGTGGCGACTCCGATTCCCCAGCGTCACCAACGGACCAGGCGGTCGCGAAAGCTGTTGCCAAACAACGCATCTCCAAGGTGCGCCAGCTCGTGGAGGCGGAGACCAAGCGCCGCACCGCCGAACAGCTGGGGCGGGAACGAGTGACCGCGTACGGGGTGCCGCAATTGGCCGAGAACGTTGAGTTCCTGCGCGCTTCGGGGGAGCAGCTGCGGAACATGCAACGGGTGGTGCACCCGTTGGCGCGGATGCTCGCCAGCCGTCTGGCGGCCCGGCGCCGCCGTGCCCACACCGGTCAGATCGATCTGCGCCGCACCCTACGCAAGTCCATGTCCACCGGCGGCGTGCCCATCGACGTCGTGCAGAAGAAGCCCCGTCCGGCCCGCCCCGAGCTGGTGGTGCTCTGCGATGTGTCGGGATCGGTGGCCGGGTTCTCGCATTTCACGCTGCTGCTGGTGCATGCTCTGCGTCAGCAGTTCTCGCGGGTGCGTGTCTTCGCGTTCATCGACACCACCGACGAGGTGACCCACCTGTTCACGCCCGACACCGACCTGGCCGAGGCCATTGTGCGGATCACCCGCGAGGCAGAGGTGTTCACCGGCGACGGACACAGCGACTACGGGCACGCCTTCAAGACGTTTATCGAGAAGTTCCCGACGGTCCTTTCCCCGCGCAGTGCGCTGCTCATCCTGGGTGACGGACGCACCAACTACCGCAATCCTGCCGTCGAGGTGCTCTCCTCGATGGTGTCCTCGAGCCGGCACGCTCACTGGCTCAATCCCGAGCCCAAGAACCACTGGGGAACCGGTGATTCGGCCGCCACGCGGTACCAGGACGTCATCACCATGCACGAATGCCGATCGGCCAAGCAGCTGGCCACGGTGATCGACAACCTGCTGCCCGTCTAGCGCGGGTCAGTACTCCAGTAAGCTGGCAATTCGTGCAATCTGTCCCCGACACTCTTCATGCGAGCGGCTCGTCGCAGCGCCGCCGGGTTGGCGTGATGGGCGGGACGTTCGACCCCATTCATAACGGTCACTTGGTTGCCGCCAGCGAGGTCGCCGGCCGGTTTGAGCTCGACGAGGTCATCTTCGTGCCGACGGGAGAGCCGTGGCAGAAGCAGGGGCGCAAGGTCAGCCCCGCTGAGCATCGGTATCTGATGACCGTCATCGCGACCGCATCGAATCCGCGGTTCACCGTCAGCCGGGCCGATATCGACCGTGGGGGCGCGACCTACACCGTCGATACCCTCATCGACCTACGAGACGCGCATCCCGACGCGGACCTCTACTTCATCACCGGCGCAGACGCGCTGGCATCGATCCTGTCGTGGGAGAACTGGGAGCAGCTGTTCACCTTGGCCAAGTTCATAGGGGTCAGCCGACCCGGATACGAACTGAGTTCGGACCACATCGCCCATGCCGAGCTGCCTCCCGACGGCCTCTCGCTCGTCGAAGTGCCCGCGCTCGCCATCTCGTCGACAGACTGCCGGATTCGGGCGGGCCAGGCGCGGCCGATTTGGTACCTGGTACCGGACGGGGTCGTGCAGTACGTCGCAAAACATCAGCTTTACAGTCAGAACCGAGGGGACTCCGCATGACCGCTACCGCAGATGCCGTCGAGCTTGCGACGCTTGCCGCACAGGCCGCCGCAGCCAAGCTCGCCACCGATGTCGTCGTCATCGACGTCTCCGAACAGCTGGTCATCACCGACTGCTTCGTGATCGCCTCGGCGGCCAATGAGCGTCAGGTGAACGCGATCGTCGACGAGGTGGAAGAACAGCTGCGCCGCCGCGGGCACAAGCCGGTGCGCCGCGAAGGCGGCCGCGAGGGACGCTGGACGCTCCTGGACTATGTGGATGTGGTTGTACACGTCCAGCATGAAGATGAACGTAATTACTATGCGCTGGAGCGGCTTTGGCGTGACTGCCCGACCATCCCGGTGGATCTGGACGCGTTGCCGGCCGATGCCCCGGCCGACACGGAGGACGGCGCATGATCCGTCGGTTGGTGCTGCTGCGACATGGGCAGACGACCTTCAACGCCGACAGCCGGATGCAGGGACAGCTGGACACCGGACTATCGGATCTGGGCCGGGCGCAGGCGATTGCGGCCGCAGAGGTGCTGGCCAAGCGGCTGCCACTGGTGATTGTGTCCTCGGATCTGCAGCGGGCGTATGACACCGCGACGGCGCTGGCGGATCGCTGCCATGTCGGGGTGTCGGTCGATGAGCGGCTGCGGGAGACTCATCTTGGCGATTGGCAGGGGTTGACCCATCACGAGGTCGACGCCATTGCCCCCGGCGCTCGTGCCGCCTGGCGCGATGACGCGACGCTGGCACCACACGGCGGAGAGAGCCGCATCGACGTCGCCAATCGCAGCCTG
The DNA here is from genome assembly GCA_002013775.1 of Mycobacterium sp. D16R18. Classification (GTDB taxonomy): domain Bacteria; phylum Actinomycetota; class Actinomycetes; order Mycobacteriales; family Mycobacteriaceae; genus Mycobacterium. The sequence continues at coordinate 146,185 of MAFD01000001.1, read as the reverse complement.
CCCCTCGTCGCCGAACTCGTTGACTCGGTGACGGAATGGGGAACCGATGAGCGCGATCACCCGGTGGTCCTTGTTGCCCACGGTGGTCTGATCGCCGCGCTCACCGCCGCACTGCTGCGGCTGGATGTCAGCAACTGGCCGGTGCTCGGCGGGATGGGCAATGCCAGCTGGGTCCAGCTGGGCGGACACTCGGCCGACGGCGCCGGATTCGACGACATCCGGTGGCGTCTGGATGTGTGGAACGCCTCGGCGCAGGTGACCAATGACGTCCTCTGAGGGCGGCTCAGAGCGTAAGAAGCTGCTGATCTTTGCGGACTCGTTGTCCTACTACGGACCAACCGGGGGTCTACCCGCCGACGATCCCAGGATCTGGCCCAATATCGTTGGGCAGCATCTCGGTTGGGAAGTCGAACTGATCGCCCGAATCGGCTGGACCTGCCGGGACGTGTGGTGGGCGGCCATCCAGGACCCGCGGGCATGGGCAGCGGTGCCGCACACCGGGGCCGTCATTTTCGCGACAAGCGGGATGGATTCGCTGCCTTCGCCGCTGCCGACTGCCTTGCGCGAGTCGATCAGGCTGATTCGTCCGCCCAGATTGCGTAGCTGGATCCGTGATGGGTACGGCTGGTTGCAGCCCCGGCTCTCGCCCATTGCACGGGTGGCACTGCCCCCCAAGCTCACCGTGGAATACCTGGAAAAGACTCGTGGTGCACTGGATTTCAACCGCCCCGGGCTGCCGATGATCGCCTCATTGCCGTCGGTGCACATCGCAGAGTCGTATGGCCGGGTGCACTCGGGCAGGGAAGCCACCGCGTCCGCCATCCAGAGCTGGGCGTCCGAACACAAGATGCCGGTGGTGGACCTGAAGGAAGCCGTCGGCGAGGAGATCTTCTCGGGCCGGGGGAACCCGGACGGAATCCACTGGAACTTTGTCGCACACGAGCGCGTTGCCGAATTGATGATCAACGCGCTGCGGACCGTGCTGCCCGAGCTCGGGGTTCGGTGAGCCATGCCGGTTGTGGTGGTGACAGATACAGGGGCGCGACTGCAACCGCAGGACGCCGAGATGCTGGGTATCCGGCTGGTGCCGTTGCATGTGTTGACCGGCGATCTGGACCTGCGTGACGGGGTGGATCCCATCCCCGCCTCGGTGTACGAGAAGGGTCGTGCCACCACCGCCGGTGCGTCGCCGGCCGAGCTGACCGAGGTGTATCGGCAGGCCCTGATCGACAGCTGCGGCGACGGCGTGGTCGCGGTCCATCTGTCCGGCAGATTGTCGAGCACGTTCGAAGCCGCCGAACAGGCGGCCCGAGAGTACGGCGATCGGCTGCATGTCGTCGATTCACGGTCGGCCGCGATGGGCAGCGGTTTCGTCGCACTGGCCGCGGCCCGGGCCGCGGCGGCCGGAGCCGATCTGAGCGCGGCGTACCAGGCCGCGCGGGACGCGGTGGGGCGCAGTCGATGTGTCATGGTGGTGCATAAGTTGGACCATCTGCGGCGCAGCGGACGTATCAGCGCCACCTCGTCCTGGCTCGGCACCGCGCTGGCCCTCAAACCGGTGCTGCAGATCGACGATGACGGGAAGCTGGTTCTCGCGCAGCGCGTCCGCACCGCCACCAAGGCGATCGGGGCAATGGTCGACAACATCGTCGACTTCGTGGGGGAGCGTCGCGTCTCGGTGACAATCCACCACGTCGACAACACCGAAACCGCCGAGAAGGTCAACGAATTGGTGTGTTCGCGGCTGAACACCGCTCATGATCCGGTGATCTCGGAGATGGGGCCGGTGCTGGCAGTGCACGTGGGGCCTGGTGCTGTCGGGGTGTGCGCCGAACCCGTGGAGTGAGTACGGGCGTTCGGAGTTTCTCCACAGCTTTGTATTGATCCACAGATATCCCTTCACCTCTGGCTGGGTGCTCCGGCGCCTTCTAGCGTCGGGATATGGAACCCGAGCTGCTGCACCGACGCCTTGCGCCGCCCGGGCGCGAGGCGGACGACGATGACGATGACGTCGATCTCGCGGGGGCGGCCGGTGCGGCGCCGGATTCCGCGTTGCGTTGGCTCCCGGATTCACTGACGCCGGGCGGTACGTGCGGGTGGCTGGAGTCAGTCCGCACCGACCCCGGTCGCGCCGGGATTGTCGCCCTGGGTGCCATTGGCTTGCTGGCGGTACTGGTCACCGTCTTTACGTTGATGCGTCAGCCGCCACCCCCGGTCAGTGCAAATCTTCCTCCGGTGCAACCGGTTTCATCAAGTTCGACGTCCGCGCCGAGTTCGTTGGTCATCAGTGTGGCCGGCCTGGTGAAGCGGCCGGGCCTGGTTACGTTGTCCAGCGGTGCGCGGGTGGCCGACGCGGTGACAGCGGCCGGGGGTGCGGTCGATGGCGCCGACATCGTGACGCTCAACATGGCTCGGCCGGTTGTCGATGGCGATCAGATAGTGGTCGGCCTGGCTCCGGTGCCTGGGCAGCCCATAGGGATGACGAGCTCGATTATCGCCGCCGGGCAGTCGGCTTCCGCGAGTGGCGGCGCCAGGGGGCCGGTACCGCCGGGGCGGATAAGCCTCAACACGGCAACCGAATCCGAGCTGGATGCGCTACCCGGCGTGGGGCCGGTCATGGCGGCGTCGATTGTGCGGTGGCGTTCTGAGCATGGCAAGTTCACCAGCATCGATCAGCTCTCGGAGGTCGACGGGTTCGGTCCCGCGCGGTTGGACAAGCTGCGCGCTCTTGTCGTGTTGTGACTCACGTCGATTTCGTGAATGCGGACCGAGCCGATGAGCCTCTTCTGGATCTGCGGCTGGTACCGCCCGCTCTTGCTGCCTGGGCCGCTACCGCCACGGGAATCCTTTGGCCAATAGGGTATTTCCTGGCTGCGGTGTTGACACTCGGCGCGCTGGCCGTGCAGCTGTCTCGTCGCCGGCTGAACAAGGCCTTCGCCACCGCTGCGCTCGTGGTCCTCATCGCCGGTGTTGGATTTTCGGTTGCCGCGGCGATGCGCCGTGACGAGGTGCAGAGTCATCCCTTGCGCTCCCGCGTGGGACACGTTGTTGCGGTGCAGCTGCGGGTAACGGATGACCCGCGATCGATCACCGGCGGGCGTGCGATGGTGCGCGCCGACCTTGTCGCGATGGGTGATCCCGCGCAACCAAGCGTCGGCTCCGTCGTCGTCTTCGGGTCATCGTCGTTATTGGGCGCCGTCGCGGTCGGTGACACCGTCCAGCTGCGGGCGGTGGTCACCCGTTCGGCACGGCATGATCTGACCGTCGTCACGCTCGCTGCTGTGGGAGAACCGACGGTCCTCGGCCACTCGCGAATTCATGATGCAGCCAATGGTATTCGTGATCGATTTGTCGAGGTCGCGCGAGGTGCACTGCCTGCCGACCAAGCCGCGCTGCTGCCGGCGCTGGTGTTGGGGGACACCAGTTCACTCGATGAGGGCACTGTCGCGATGTTTCGAACGTCGGGGCTCACCCACTTGATGGCGGTATCGGGGGCCAACGTGTCCATCGTGTGCGGGGCCGTGTTGCTCCTGGGGAGACTGATTGGCCTGCGGGCCTCGGTGATGTTGGCGGGGCTCGTTCTGGTCGGCTTCGTCGTCCTCGTCAGGCCCTCACCGAGCGTGTTGAGAGCGGCGGTGATGGGTGCGATCGGACTACTTGGTGTGGTGACCGCGCGGCGCAAACAGGCAGTGCCGGCCTTGGCCGCAACGATTTTGGTGCTGCTCGCGATATCGCCGGGTCTTGCCGTTGACATCGGGTTCGCGTTGTCAGTGGTCGCCACGGCGGCGCTGGTGGTGTTGGCGCCGCGCTGGTCGGTGCGCCTGACCGCTCGGGGCTGGCCGAAGCCACTGGCCGATGCGCTATGCATCGCGGTGGCGGCACAGGTGGTCACCGCGCCGCTGATCGCCGCGATCTCCGGAACCGTCAGCGTGGCATCAGTCGCCGCGAACATGGTCGCGGGCGTCGTCATCGCACCCATCACCATTCTCGGTACCGCGGCCGCGGGACTTGCCGCGATCTCACCGCTGACCGCGGGCCTGCTGGTGCGGTTTTGTGGCCCAGAGCTGTGGTGGCTGCTGCACGTCGCGGACTACGCGGCCGCGGGTGGATCGACAGCGGTTTCGGTGCCCTCGGGTGCGATCGGTTTCCTGACTGTGGCCGTCGTGCTGGGGCTTTCGGTATGGCTATGGCGCCGGTGGTGGTTCCGTGGTGTGATCTGGTTCGCGGCGCTGTGCGTGCTCGCGTTGGTTATCTCGGCGAGACTCGTGAGCTAAGTGGCATCGCGGCATCCTGTCTCTCGTAGCCGGGCACCAAGGCTACGTCCCGGAAACCGTGAGCTGGCGGCGAGGTGATTGCACGGGTACATCGTGGCGTCGCCAGCTGTGGCGCAGCACCCGCAGCAGGAATGCGGGTCGTCGCATCTGGGATGGCGAGTCGTGCAGGTGGCTGACGCGCAGGATCGTTTCGGTGATGCGAATGTCCTCACGCGCTGCGGCCATCATCGCGAGCGCCCACCACGCCAACAACCTCCAGGCGATGCGTTGCGTGACAGAAGCATTCGCCGGTGCTCCGGTGAATAGGGGAGCCGCCAACTTGTTCTGTTGCCACACCGCGTTGATGCGTCGCCCGACCGCGTCGAAGTACCGGCGGGCGAGCTCGGCATCGCCGGTGATGAGACAGTCCCTCAGTATCAGCGCCTCTGTGAGGGCCATGGTCATCCCCTGGCCTTTGATGGGATCCAGACTGCAGATCGCGTCTCCAATCACCAACAGCCCCTCGGGGAACTGCTGAATATGGTCATAGCGTCGCCACACGGCTTCGTGATATCGGTAGGTGTGTACGTCATCAATCGGCACCCCTGAACGGATGGTGTCCACCAACTCGGTGGGTGCGAATTGTTCTGCGAATGACATCATTTCGTCGAAGGTGGTGGGCGGTTCCTCCATGTTGAACTTGCCCAGGGTCACCATCACGGTGCCGTTTTCGCAGCGGGCGATCGCTCCGCCATGCGGGTGCTCCGGCGCCGGATTGAAGAAGGTCAGCTTGTCCATCGTGACGTCGTCGGAAACGTGCACGAGCTGACTGGCGTATGTCACGGGCGATGCCATGCGGACCTCGGCAGGTCTTTCGCATCCGAGCCGATCCAAGAACGTTTGAGTCCGTGGAGTCCGTCCGGTGGCGTCAACCACCAGGTCTGCGATGAGCGTCGTGACCAGCCCGGTGGATCTTCGCGCCACGCGAACGCCCGTGACGCGGTGCTCCTCGGTCATGGGCTCGATGACATCGTGCCCGTCGAGGAATTTGACATTGTCGATCAGTCGAACATGTTGTCGTACATGGGATTCCAGGAATGGCCGGGTCGTGAGATAGAGCTTGAAAGTCCCTGGGTCGCGAAATTTCTCTGATCGGTTGAACATCTCATGTGGCCCGATCAGCATCCTGACACGCGAGAGGTCACCCTCGTCGCAGACGGTGGCTCCGTCCGCTCGGAGCTCTCCGAGAATGCCGGGGAACAGTTGTTCCAGGGCCTCGGTGCCTGAACTCATGAACATGTGGATGTGCTGACCCTGCCGCACCCCGGTGCGCGGGGTGGCGCTCACGCTCAGTTCGTCGCGCTCGACCACGGTGACCGATTCGTAAGACTCCGACAGCACCCTGGCTGCCAGTAGTCCGGCCATCCCAGCCCCGAGGACTACCGCGTGATCTCTGTGTTCCCGCTTTTCAGGTGTCATCGCCGATCCTTTCGTCTCGATGCACCCTACTCTTACTACTCTCTTAATTTCTTAGAAAAGCCTTAGATTTGGGACGGCGGGGCCCTCAGCCGCCGAAGAGCAGATACAGCCCGGTGAAGGTGTAACCGACCATCACCAGCATCATCGCCAGCTGCCCTGTCACCTGGTGTCTCCGGGGCAAAACCTGCAGGGCCCGGTCGTGCGCGGCCATCACGCCCGCGATGTGCCCGGCCAGTACGAAGGCCACCTTGAGCGTCGCAAGCACCGACGGGTGCATCGATAAGACATACGAGACGTCGACAGTGGAGAACCATCCCCGCCCGAGAGGGTCGGCGAGCCGCAGCAGTGTCTGCTGACCGCGCTCCACGAGATAGGTCAGATAGTGGGCGAACACATAACCGATGACGATCGGGATCAGCGAGTGCGCGAGTAGGCCCGGCAGAGCGCGCCGCGTAGCGCGAGTGACGCCGCCGGTCGCACGCGCGGCCAGGCAGAAGCTGGTGGCGACCGTGGCCACGAAGACCGTCAACCCGACGGTTCGGATCGTGACGGCCGTGACTGTCGAGCCACCGGCAACTTCGTCGACGAACGCGCGCCAGCCAGGCATGGCCGAGAAACTGTCGAACGCGGTCGAACCCAGTAGGACTGCGAGCACCGCTACGACGCCCGGCCGAATTGGCAGTGACGGCAGATGGTCGAACGGATTACCGACCGCGATACGGCCGTCAGCGTTGCGTCGCACGGGTGATAGCCGTGAGGCCACCATGCTGTACACCTCGAACGGATCGGCCCGTGCGCACCAGCGAGTGCCATATGCCAGCGCGCCCGCGAGTGTGATCACCAAATATGCCAAGAGCCAGATCTTCACCGCGCGAAGCGATCCGGGGTCCGCGCTGGCCAGCTCCAGCCAGACGAACAGGTAGAGCCCGGCGGCCGCGGGCCAATAGCCCCACCGCCGTGGGTATTCGGCGCGTGCGGGCCGTCGCGAGAAGGCCAGTAATCGGTAGACGGCGCGCACGGGAGACAGCCGCCGCCACACCGGCCCGAACAGCAGCGACAACGCCACCACCCCGACCCACAGCAGTACGTAGAAGACACCCGGCAGTGGATTCCTGCCGTCTTGCGGACCGAATACCGCGGCCGCGGTGATCCATGCGGTCGCCAGGAGTACCAGTGCGGTACCGGCCCAGCGTGCGGCCGGACCGTCGGCGACGGCCGTGATCCACGCAGGCAGTGGTCGCCCGGGGCGGCCGGCGTCGAACCGGGGCTTCTTCCAGGCGAGAGCAACCACGGCGAAGGTGAACGTCAACGCCCACGCCGCGCCGATCAGCGCGTAGGTGTAGGGGATCGGAAGATCGGACGAACCGCCCAGGCCGTGGGCGAGTATGGCCGTCGACCGACCGGCCGTCACGGCTGTACGGAGATCGTGGCGATCGTCTTCTTGAGCTTATGGAGCTCGACATCGACCTTCCCGGGCACGCTGACGCTGAACTGGAACGTCTGGCCGCTCTTCGGTTCGATCTCGAAGCTGTGGTCGGGAGTCGAGTGAACGTGCAACTCGTCGGTGACATCGCTGTCCACGCGGATCACGATGGGTTCGCCGACCCGCGTCTGTAGCGTGGCGTTGCTCGGTGTGACGACCCCACTCCTGATGGTGACGCTGACGGTCAGCGGCGCCGGCGGCGCGCTGGAGTCGGTGGCCGGGGCCTTCGTCGGGGTAGCGCACCCGGCGCAGATCAGCACGGCGGCGGTGATCGCGGTCAGGGCTCTCATCGTCATCCTTGATTCCTCCTAGTCGCGGTGTTCTTCTTCGCCGACGGGATCGTCCCCGTCGTCTTGACGCCGGTCTCGCACTGCAACCCAGATCACCACGCCCGCCACCAGGACCGCGGGCGCGAATGCGGGCAATGCCAACAGCAGTGAGTGATCGGCCAGGTATTCGACGGTCATGGGCCGTGCGACACCGGCTCCTTGGGATCCGGGGTCGGTAATGCGTCACTGGTGCTGCGTGTTTCGGTGCCGTTGATGCGCCCGGCGCCCCAACTCAATGCCGCGATGAGTACCAGGGTGCAGAACAGCACCACCAGTGACGCCACGTTGAACAGCCAGGACGGATGATTCTGGTTGCGCTCGCGCTGCAGGATCGTCAGCTCCTGGGTGAACGGTCGAGTGCTAGAGGAAAGCGCGGGCGTCTCCGGTGCGCCGATGCCGGGGTCGGCAGGCAAGAAGATCGGCACGCCGGTCATGGTGGTGCCGTCTTGTACGCGCAGCAGTGTCTTCCACGAGCCGGATACCGGGATGGGCTGCGTCGAACGGTAGTGGCCCGCACCAACCTTCTGTAGCCGGTCGATCGATAGCCCGCGGTTATTGGCCAAGCCGCCCTGCCAGGACAGGATCGTCACCCACTCAGGATCGTCACTGATCAGGTCGCGCGGATTGATCACCACGTCCGCCGACACCATGCGTTTACCGCCGTCGTTGGACAGCTCGCTCAATGTGATTGTCGCCGTAGCATGTTCCGGAACCTCGGTGCGCAGGCCATTGGCCACCGCGCCACCGATGATCAGCACGGTGATGATGACCGCCGTGATGCTCAGGGCAGGTCTGGGCAGCCGCCGACCGGTGAGCACCATGCCCAGCAGCGCGCCGCAGACACCCATGGCGATCGCGACGGGCACCGCCATCGCGAGGGCCTCCGGCCACATGCTCACCGGCCACGGGTACCGGTAAACCGCGCCGATCCAGAGCGACTCCAGCCACAGCCCGGCGGTACCCACACCCAGGCCCGCGACAGCGCCGAAGAGTATGGGGCGTTTGATCAGTGGAGTCAGCGCGATGAGTTCGACGACCAGAGCCGGCCCGAGATACAGCGCGAACCAACTCGTCGGCCCGCCGAGAATTGGGCCGACAAGCACCGAGACGGCCCCGCGCAGTGTGATGGCGAGGAGGGCGGCGATGATGGCGGCGCCGCGGCCCATGACCATGCGCGCGGCCACCGCCGCGAAGGCGCCGGCCGCGGCGATCATCATCGGCTGCTGCACCAACCGGAACTGCTCGACGCCGAAGTCGTACTCGATCTGAAACACCGACAGGCCGATGAACAACCCGCCAAAGGACATGTAGCGCAAAAACTTCACGAAGCTGGTGTCATCGTCTGCGTTGAAGCCGATGGCCCGCCTGCCCTCGTATTCGAGGATCAATACAGAGACCAGCGACAGCCCGGCACCGCCGATCAGCATCAGGTGAGTGGGGCCCCAGAGCGTGACGTCCTGGCCGAAAATGCGGTGCCAGATGTCGTCCAACGGGAACCCGATCAACGCATACAGGCCGCACATCGCCATCAGCAGACCACCGACCGGCGCGTACCAGGTGCGGGTGATGCGCACAGCCGCCGAACCGGGCCTGTCATACGGCAGAACGATCGCCAGCGTTCCTGCGATGAATAGCAGGAACAACCCGAACAGGATGAAGTAATGCGCGGGGTTGGCCAGCGGGCCCGCGTCGCGGCCCTTGCCGATGTGCAGACTCACATCCCAGATGAAACCGAACAGTGCGGCGACGATCGTCGAGACGAAGAGGCAGATCTGAAGCGCCACCCAGGGCGGGCGATTGAACTTGTTACCCACCCGGTCTGCGAGGTTCTGTAGCCAGGTGATGCGCCGCTGCCGGTGCAGGTATCCGATCCACAGCAGGCCACCCGAGACGATCGTGGCCGCCACCGACATGCCGATCACCTGGTCGAGCGCGGCGCCGCCGCCTTCGTCGGCCGCAGCGATGATGTGCAGAGACTCCGTTGTCATTGGTCGGCCATCCTGTCCGCTGAGTGGGCGAGCAACAGTGCTACTGGTCGGTAATGGTTCCAGAGTTTCTCGGCTCAAACAGGGGTACGTGTTAATCGCTTACCCGGTCGACGGTGGAAACTCCCTGTCCCCACGGCATGGCACGATCGTCGGGTGACCGATGCGCTGCACCTGATCCTGGGAGACGAAGAACTACTGATCGAGCGTGCGGTGACGTCGGTGTTGCACGCGGTTCGCGGCAAGACGGGTGCGGACATCCCTGTCAACCGGTTGCGGGCAGGGCAGGTCGATGTGGCGGAGCTGGCCGAGCTGCTGAGCCCCTCGCTGTTCTCCGACGAAAGAGTCATCGTTGTCGAGGCCGCCGCCGAAGCGGGCAAGGACTCCGTCGCCCTCATCGAGCAGGCGGCCTCCGACCTGCCGCCGGGAACCTTTCTGCTTGTCCAACATTCGGGTGGTGGCCGCGCGAAGGCGCTGGCCACCACATTGCAGAATCTCGGAGCCGCAGTGCACAACTGCGCACGGATCGCCAAGGCTGCCGAGCGAGCCGACTTCGTGCACAAAGAATTCCGCCGCCTGGGGCAGAAGGTGGACGCCGATGTGGTCGCCATCGTGATCGACGCCGTCGGCTCCGACATTCGGGAACTGGCGGCAGCGTGTTCGCAGTTGGTATCGGATACCGACGGCAACGTCGACGAGGCCGCGGTGCGCCGCTATCACTCCGGACGTGCGGAGGTGTCCGGATTCGATATCGCCGACAAGGCGGTGGTGGGTGACGTCGCCGGCTCGACGGAGGCGCTGCGCTGGGCCATGCAGCGGGGCGTCCCGCACGTGTTGTTGGCCGATGCGCTCGCCGAGGCGGTGCACACCATCGCACGGGTGGGGCCCATAAAACAGAACGCCTACTCGGCGGCGTCCGAGCTTGGGATGCCGCCGTGGCGCATCGAAAAGGCGCAGAAACAGGCGCGCCGGTGGTCGCGTGACGCGGTGGCCGAGGCTATCCGGGTAGTGGCCGCGCTCAACGCCGATGTGAAGGGGGCGGCGGCTGATGCCGACTACGCCCTGGAATCGGCGGTGCGCAAGGTGGCCGAATTGGTGAATACCTAACCCGCCGGAGCTACTTCAAGACGCGAAAAACGCCGAGCACGCTTGCGCGCTCGGCGTTGATCGGAAAACTAGATCAGAGCTTGTTCAGAGCCAGGGCCAGCGCCGACTTCTTGTTGGCGGCCTGGTTCTTGTGGATGACGCCCTTGGTGACGGCCTTATCCAGCTTGCGGCTGGCGGCGACGAGCAGCTCGCCCGCCTTACCCTTGTCACCTTCGGCGAGGGCATCGCGGAAACCGCGGACTGCCGTACGCAGCGACGACTTGGTCGCCTGGTTGCGCAACCGGGCACGCTCGTTGGTCCGGATGCGCTTTTCCTGCGACTTGATATTGGCCACGCGTCTAAATCCTTCGGTAAATCGTCTGGTAGGGCGGCGGGCCTCCAGATCATTGGATCCAGGGCAGCTGAGCAGCGCCGCAAGGGAAGACACTACCAGGGGTGCGGCCGAAACCTGAAACCGACGGGTGGGCCAACAACGCGAGATTGCGTCCAGGTAGCCAGCAAGTATCGGCGATACGCGCGCACGCACTGCCGAATCCGGCGAGTTGGTGCAGCATAGGCATGGTGAGTCTGCGAACAGTGATGCCGAACTCGGGGCGACCCACACGCGCGGCGGCAACGTCACGGCTAACCCGGCGTGATGACCAGATCTTTGGCGGATACCGCGCACTGGTGTCCGAGAAGGGCGCCTACTCCAAGGCATTCGATGAAATGTTCGACGCGGATGGCAACGTGCGTGGCCCCTACAAGGGGATCTACGCCGAGCTCGCGCCGACTGATGCTGCGGACCTGGCTGCCCGTGCGGATGCGCTGGGCAGGGCATTCGTCGATCAGGGAATCACCTTCTCGCTGTCGGGTCAGGAACGGCCGTTTCCGCTGGATCTGGTGCCGCGCGTCATCGCGGCGGCCGAATGGTCGCGGCTGGAGCGAGGTATCGCGCAGCGGGTCAAGGCGCTCGAGATGTACCTCGCCGATATCTACGGTGATCAGGAGATCCTGCGCGACGGGGTAATCCCTCGTGCCTTGATCACCTCGTGTGAGCACTTCCACCGCGAGGCGGCCGGAATCAACCCACCCAACGGGGTGCGCATCCATGTCGCGGGCATCGATCTGGTGCGCGATGCGCAGGGCACCTTCCGGGTACTCGAGGACAATCTGCGGTCCCCGTCCGGGGTGTCGTACGTGATGGAGAACCGCCGCACCATGGCGCGGGTCTTCCCGGACCTGTTTACCTCGCACCGAGTGCGCGCGGTGGACGACTACGCCTCGCATCTGTTGCGGGCCCTGCGTAAATCGGCGGCCACCAATGAGGCCGATCCCACCGTGGTGGTTCTCACACCCGGTGTCGCGAACTCCGCCTACTTCGAGCACTCACTCCTGGCCCGCCAGATGGGTGTGGAACTTGTCGAGGGACGCGACCTGTTCTGCCGCGACAACCAGGTCTATATGCGCACCACCGAGGGGGAGCGTCAGGTCGATGTCATCTACCGCCGCATCGACGACACGTACCTGGATCCCATGCAGTTCCGTCCCGATTCGGTGCTCGGGGTCGCGGGGCTGCTGAACGCCGCCCGTGCCGGGAACGTTGTCATCTCCAGCGCCGTCGGCAATGGAGTGGGCGACGACAAGCTCGTCTACACCTATGTGCCGACGATCATCGAGTACTACCTCGGTGAGAAACCCATCGTCGCGAACGTGGACACCTACCGATGTTGGCTCGACGACGAGCGCGAGGAAGTGCTTGACCGCATCGACGCGCTCGTCATCAAGCCGGTGGAGGGGTCCGGTGGATACGGCATCGTGTTCGGGCCTGACGCCTCCGAGAAGGAACGCGCCGCGATCGCCAAGAAGATCAGAATGGACCCGCGTGGGTGGGTGGCCCAGCCCGTGGTCCAGTTGTCCACGGTGCCCACGAAAATCGGCGATCAGCTGGTGCCTCGGCATGTGGATCTGCGCCCGTTCGCGGTCAATGACGGTGATGACGTGTGGGTGCTGCCGGGTGGTCTCACCCGGGTGGCGCTGCCGGAGGGCTCGCTGGTGGTGAACTCCAGCCAGGGTGGCGGGTCGAAGGACACCTGGGTGCTGGCCTCGCGGGCCTCTGTCGCCGAGCGCGAACTCTCGGGCGCTGAAGTGGTCCCCGAATTGCCGCAGGCGGCGGAGGTTGAACAGGGACCCGAGGCGGCTACCGCGGGTCTGCAGGTGCAACAACAACAACAGCAACAGCAACAACAGCAACAACAGCAGGTGATGTCCTAATGCTGGCGCGAAACGCGGAGTCGCTCTACTGGATCGGCCGGTATGTCGAGCGTGCCGATGACACCGCACGCATCCTCGATGTCACGGTGCACCAGCTGCTCGAGGACGCCAGCGTGGATCCCGACCACGCCTCCCGCGTGCTGCTGCGCGTACTGGGTATCGATGCGCCGGACATCGTGCTCGATGTGTGGTCACTCACCGAACTTGTCGCGTTCAGCCGGGGAGTGCAGGGCGGGTCGATCGTCGACTCCATTTCTGAAGCGCGCGAGAATGCCCGCGGCGCACGCGAAGTGACTTCGACGGAGATGTGGGAGTGCCTCAACACCACCTACAACGCGCTCGCTGACCGGGAGCGTGCCGCCCGCAGACTCGGCCCTCACGAGTTCTTCACCTATGTGGAGGGGCGCGCCGCGCAGTTCGCGGGACTGGCCGACTCCACGCTCAGCCGTGACGACGGGTACCGATTCCTGGTGTTGGGCCGGTCTATCGAGCGGGTCGATATGACGGTGCGGCTGCTGCTTTCGCGTGTTGGTGACCGTGCGTCCTCGCCCGCCTGGGTGACTCTGTTGCGCAGCGCGGGCGCCCACGACACCTACCTGCGTACCTACCGTGGGGTGTTGGATGCCAGCCGGGTTGTCGAGTTCATGCTGCTGGACCGGCTGTTCCCGCGTTCGGTGTTCCACTCACTGCGTCAGGCCGAGCTGAGCCTGGAGGAGCTGGATCACCAGCCGCATAGCCGGGTTGGCGCGCGTGCCGAGGCGCAGCGACTGCTGGGTCGGGCCCGCAGTGAGTTGGAGTTCATGCGCCCCGGAGTGCTGTTGGAGGACCTGCCGACACGTCTGGCCGGCTTGCAGCAGACCTGCCGGGAATTGGGTGAGGCGGTGGCATTGCAGTACTTCCACGCTGCGCCGTGGGTGGCATGGAGCGATGCCGGTGGTCGCCACGATGTGGATCCCATTGAAGAAGGCGAGATCTGACGATGAGCCGCTTGCGCGAAGGAGAGAAGTAGATGTGGCGCCTGCGAGTCGTCCACGCGACCGGTTACGCCTACAAGACGCCGGTGACCGCCTCCTACAACGAGGCGCGGTTGACGCCGCGTAGCGACGGTCGCCAGAACGTCATTCTCAATCGGGTGGAGACGGTTCCGGCCACCCGCTCGTATCGGTATGTCGACTACTGGGGTACCGCAGTCACGACATTCGACCTGCACGCACCGCATACCGAGCTGGAGGTGACGGGTCTGTCGGTGGTGGAGACCGATGTCGCAGAAAAGCCGGAGGAATCCGTGGTGTGGGATGACATCCACGCCACGGCCGTGATCGACCGATTCGACGAGTACCTCTCGCCCAGCGCATACGTGCCGCACAGCAAGAAGGTGCAGTCGGTGGGCAAGAGGATCGCCAGGGATGCCACTCCCGCCGAGGCCATTGTGGCGGCATCGAAATGGGTGCACTCGGAGCTCGATTACGTGCCCGGAACCACCGGTGTGCACTCGTCGGCGCTGGATGCGCTGCGCGAGAGAAAAGGTGTGTGCCAGGACTACGCGCATCTGACCTTGGTTCTGCTGCGCAGTATGGGGATCCCGGCGCGGTACGTGTCGGGCTATCTGCACCCCAAGGGCGATGCCGAGGTGGGTGAGACGGTGGATGGACAGAGTCACGCGTGGATCCAGGGATGGGCCGGCGGCTGGTGGGATTACGACCCCACCAACGACAGTGAGATCAACGAGCAGTACATCACCATCGGCGTCGGCCGGGACTACTCGGACGTCAGCCCTCTCAAGGGCATCTACTCCGGCGGTGGCTCGACCGATCTGGATGTCGTGGTTGAAGTCACACGACTCGCCTAAACACCGCAGAAAAGCCGGTTATTGCACAGGTGTCTGGCAAGAAGAGTAATAATGCGTAGACCATGGTGACCAAACAAGCTACCGGGCTATACGGCGGACGAACGGCAGACGAGCGCCGCGCGGAGCGGCGGCGACGCCTCCTTGAGGCGGGGCTCGAAGTGATGGCCAGCTCAGGCTGGGCAGCGACAACGGTTCGGGAGATCTGCAAGACCGCCGGACTGAACACGCGCTACTTCTACGAGTGCTTCGACGGTCTCGACGAGCTGCTCGTCGCGGTCTTCGACTGGATCATCGAAGACAGCATCGCCACGGCGGGTTCGGCGATGGCCGCTGCCGACAAGGACTCACGTTCACAGGTGCATGCCGGTGTCGTGGGTGCGGTAACCGCGCTGACCGCCGACCCCCGGCGCGCCCGTGTGATCGCCACCGAGGCCATGGGAAGCCAGCGCCTCACACGTCGTCGTATGCGGTTGACGCACTACATGGCGTTGATGCTCGGTGCCGCTCGCGCCGAGTTCGACCCGGATGCCGACCCGAACTACACCGCGGTTCAGGCCGAAGCCCTGGCCGCGGGTGTTGCAGGCACCGTATTGGCATGGCTCGACGGACGGCTGCGTCTGGAGCGTGAGGAACTGGCCGAGTACACCGCCCAGTTCATCGATCAGGCCATGTTCACGCCGTCGCCGGTGCGCAACTCCGTGGAACTGCGCAACTCCGTCGAACACTGAGGCTGCGCTGATCGATCGGATCAGCTCCAGGAGAACCGCGCGCGCAGATGCGTCGCGACGATGGTGAATCGCTCTACGTCCAGGATGGCGCCCTCGCGCCGAATTCCTTCTTCGGGAACATCGAGCACTCGGTCGAGGCGCACCCAGCTGGGGCGTCCGTCGTAATCCCAGCTACCACTGCCGAGTGCCACCCAATCCAGATCGCTCTCGTGGCGCTCCTGGCTCGAGAGCATCAGGCCCAGCAGGACCGTCCCGTCCCGTCCCACGACGAGCACCGGACGGTCTTTCCCCTGTGAGGGGTCGTCCTCGTAGACCACCCAGGTCCACACGATCTCGCCGGGATCGGCGCGACCGTCGAGGTCGGGTGAGTATTCGATGCGTCGGGCGCGATGGGCCGTGGGCACACTGCGATTGGTCACTGGGCGGCCCGGAATGGCTGTCTGCTGCTCGGTCTCTACGACACCGATCGCCTCTAACCCGCGCTGAAGTCCCCGCTGGACGAATTCCGACCCCTGCAGTTGCCGCAGCACCTTCGGGCCTTCGCGGAACACGATGGTTTCCGCGATCTTCCCGAGCCTCCGCCCGAGCGTCTGCCACTGTGACGCCATGCAGCGAGCATACTGACCGGTAGCCCTGCGCGACGTGTGTGTCAGGAGCACGTCTGTCGGCATGGGAGCATGGTGCGGTGCCAAGTTTTGCCGACACGACGTTTACGGACCCGGCGCGTATCCGTAACTTCTGCATCATCGCCCACATCGACCACGGGAAGTCGACGCTGGCCGACCGGATGCTGCAGCTGACCGGTGTGGTCGACGCACGGTCCATGCGCGCCCAGTATCTGGACCGGATGGATATCGAACGCGAGCGCGGCATCACGATCAAGGCGCAGAACGTGCGGCTGCCCTGGAAAATCAGCACGGCAGCCGATTCTGCCGAGTACGTGCTGCATCTCATCGACACCCCCGGACACGTCGACTTCACCTACGAGGTTTCGCGCGCACTGGAGGCCTGTGAGGGCGCGGTGCTGCTGGTCGACGCCGCGCAGGGCATCGAGGCGCAGACGCTGGCCAACCTGTACTTGGCGCTCGACAAAGACCTGACGATCATCCCGGTTCTCAACAAGATCGATCTGCCCGCCGCCGACCCCGACCGCTACGCACAAGAGATCGCGCACATCATCGGCTGCGAGCCCTCCGATGTGCTTCGGGTATCGGGCAAGACCGGTGAGGGCGTCGAGGCGCTGCTCAACGAGGTGGTGCGGCTGATTCCTGCGCCGCAAGGTGATCCGGATGCCCCGGCGCGCGCGATGATCTTCGACTCGGTGTACGACATCTACCGCGGCGTCGTCACCTACGTCCGCGTCGTCGACGGCAAGATCACGCCGCGCGAGAAGATCGCGATGATGTCGACGGGCGCCACCCATGAGCTATTGGAGGTGGGCATCGTCTCGCCCGACCCCAAACCCTCTGTGGGCCTTGGGGTCGGTGAGGTGGGCTACCTGATCACCGGCGTGAAGGATGTGCGCCAGTCGAAGGTCGGTGACACCGTAACCTCCGCGCGCAAGGGTGCGACCCAACCGCTCACCGGCTATCGCGAACCCCGGCCGATGGTGTACTCCGGGCTGTACCCGGTGGACGGATCCGATTACCCGAATCTTCGCGAGGCGCTGGACAAGCTGCAGCTCAATGACGCCGCACTTACCTACGAGCCGGAAACCTCGGTTGCGCTGGGCTTCGGATTCCGTTGTGGCTTCCTGGGATTGCTGCACATGGAGATCACCCGTGAGCGGCTGGAACGCGAATTCAATCTCGACCTCATCTCGACTGCACCGAACGTGGTGTACCGGGTGGTCAAGGAAGACGGCACCGAAATGATGGTGACCAACCCGTCCATCTGGCCCGAGGGCAAGATCCGGTCGGTGTTCGAGCCGGTGGTGAAAACCACCGTCATCGCGCCGAGTGAGTTCATCGGTTCGATCATGGAGCTATGCCAGTCACGGCGCGGCGAACTCGGCGGCATGGACTACCTTTCGCCGGAGCGTGTCGAGCTGCGCTACACAATGCCGTTGGGCGAGATCATCTTTGACTTCTTCGACTCGCTGAAGTCGCGTACCCGCGGCTATGCCAGCCTGGACTACGAAGAGGCCGGCGAGCAGGAAGCCGACCTGGTGAAGGTCGACATCCTGCTCCAGGGTGAGGCGGTCGATGCGTTCAGTGCCATCGTGCACAAGGACGGCGCGTCGGCGTATGGCAACAAGATGACCGTCAAGCTCAAGGAGCTCATCCCGCGCCAGCAGTTCGAGGTGCCGGTCCAGGCCGCCGTAGGCTCCAGAATCATTGCGCGCGAGAATATTCGGGCTATCCGTAAGGACGTGCTCTCCAAGTGCTACGGCGGTGACATCACCCGTAAGCGCAAGCTGCTGGAGAAGCAGAAGGAGGGCAAGAAGCGCATGAAGACCATCGGACGGGTCGAGGTGCCGCAGGAAGCCTTCGTGGCGGCGTTGTCCACGGAGTCCGCGGCGGACAAGCCCAAGAAGTAGCGGGGCTCAGGCTCAGTCTTCTTGGCAGCACTGACTCGGCATCCCGACGATCGCCCCGCCCTGCGGCCAGCCGGCGGGCGATTCCTCCCAGGGTTCCTGACGTCCATATGGTGTCAGGTCCAGGAACGGATACCCGACCGCCGAATGGTCGAGCCCGCGTGCGAAGGCCGAGTAGGTATGAAACACCTCATCTTCGCGGCGCAGAAAGACGCTGGCGCCCGGCCAGTCCCCGCGCAGGTCCTCGTCGCTGAATCCGTCGGTGCGCAACTCATCAAGTGACTTGTAGTTGTACTCGATCGGAACGCGTGACGGGTCGAGCGTCACATGAAAGTCGTAGCTGAAATCGCCATCGTCGGTGGAGTACCACGGGAACGTCCAGCCATGCTCGTCGCGGTAACGCGCGATGCTTGCGTACGGGGCTCGCGATACGCAGGCGAAGGTGACGCCCTTGTCGGTCAACAAGGTGCGGTCCCGTTCGGTGAAGGTCATGTCGGCGGCCCCGGTGCAGCTGGGGCAGCCGCGTTCGATGTCGTCGAGCCACATGAAGTGGTGGATGTAGAGCGTGTGTCTTCCCTCGAACATGTCCAGGAGTCGCGCCCGTCCGCGGGGACCCTCGAAGCGGTAGTCCTTCTCGATCTTGACCATGGGCAGCCGTCGTCGTTCGGCATTGACGGCATCGCGTAGATGCGTGGCCTCGCGCTCGCGGACCAGCAGTTGCTTGCGGGCCGTCAGCCATTCCTCGCGAGTGACGGCGGTGGGGTAGGCGGGTGAGCTAGTCATATCCATACCGACCCGCCGCGGCCGGGAAACTCATCGCGTCGATACGCTGAGGCTCATGAGTACCGTGCTTGCCGGGCTTCGTCTTCCCATTGTCGGTGCCCCGATGGCAGGCGGTATCACCGTTCCAGCCTTGGCGCGCGGCGTGAGTGCAGCAGGCGGGTTCGGCCTGCTGCCCGCGGGGTACCGCACCATCGCGCAGTTGGATCAGGACCGCGAGGCGATGGGCGATCAGCCCTTCGGCTTCAACGTTTTCGTCCCCACGCCCGACCAGGGTGCCGATCTGCGGGAGTATCTGGACAAGCTGAAGGTCTGGGCCGACAAATTCGAGGTCGCTCCCGGTGACCCGATCTGGCATGACGACGCGTATGCCGACAAGATCGAGTACCTGGTCGCCAAGCCTGTCCCGGTGGTGTCGTTCACCTTTGGTGTGCCGTCCGCGCAGGACGCCCACCGGCTGCGCGCCGCCGGATCCGAGGTGTGGATCACGGTCACCAGTGCGGCCGAGGCCACGATCGCCGAGGGAATCGGTGCCGACGCGCTGGTGGTGCAGGGTCCGGAGGCCGGCGGTCACCGCAGCAGTTTCGATGCCGGGGCTCCCGAGGAGCCGCTGGTGGACCTGATCGCGAATGTGCGGGCGGTCACCGCGTTACCGCTGGTTGCCGCGGGCGGAATCATGGACGGCGCCGATATTGCCCGGGTGCTTGCCGCCGGAGCCTCGGCCGCGCAGCTGGGCACCGCTCTGGTGGTGACCGAGGAGTCGGGCGCCAAGCAGGTCTACAAGGACGCTCTGCTGCAACCTGCCGAGACGGTGGTGACGCGGGTGTTCTCGGGCCGCCCGGCGCGGAGCATCTCCAACGCATTCCAGCGGGATATGGAATCGGTTGCCCCGGTGAGTTTCCCGGCGCTGAACTCGGCGACCAAGGAGCTTCGGGCGAGCGGGGACCCGGATGTGATGTCGTTGTGGGCGGGTACCGAACATCACCGTGCGCGGGCCCTGCCGGTGGCGGAATTGATGTCCGTGTTGGCTGCCGAGCTAGGCTCGGCGGCCGGTGAGGTGACGGCATGAAACCGGCTTCTCTTATCTGGACCATGGTCATCGCCGCGTGTGTGTTGATCGGCCTCGACCTGGTCATCTACCTGGCGGGGCCGCGAAGTGGAGGCTCCACCGGTGTCCTTGTGGCCCTTTTGGTATTCAATCTGCTGCTGTTCGGCGGTCTCGGTATCTACTTGCGCCGCCGACGCTAAATAACCGGCGCGTCCCCGGGTCGCACATACGATGGTCCGATGGTGTCGTCTCTTGATCCCGAGCTGTCGCTAGAAGGACTGATTTCCGCTCAGTCCCCAGTCCAGCGTCGCGGTCCCTTCCCGCCGATCGCCGATTACGCATTCCTCTCGGACTGGGAGAACACGTGCTTGATCGCCGCCAACGGGTCGGTGGAATGGATGTGTGTCCCACGGCCGGATTCGCCGAGCATCTTCGGTGCCATCCTCGATCGTGGAGCCGGCCATTTCAGGATCGGGCCATACGGACACAACGTTCCGGCCGCGCGCCGTTACCTGCCGGGCAGCCTGATGGTGGAAACCACCTGGCAGACCAAGACGGGGTGGCTGACCGTCCGCGATGCGCTGGTGCTGGGGCCGTGGCATGACGTCAATTCGCGGTCGAAGACGCACAAGCGCACGCCGACCGACTGGGATGCCGAACACATCCTGCTGCGCACGGTGCGCTGCGTCAGCGGCACCGTCGAAGTGATCATGAACTGCGAGCCCGCGTTCGACTATCACCGCGAGGGGCTCACCTGGGAGTACACCGGTGATGGATACGGTGAGGCGATAGCCCGGGCGGCCAAGAATCCCGACGCCAACCCCACCCTCAAGCTCACCACGAATCTTCGGCTGGGATTGGAGGGTCGCGAGGCCCGGGCCCGCACTCGACTCACCGAGGGGGACAGCGTTTTCGTCGCGCTCAGCTGGTCCAAACACCCTGTCCCGCAGTCCTACGCGGAAGCCGCCGACAAGATGTGGAAGACCGCCGAAGCCTGGCGGCAATGGATCAACATCGGCGAATTCCCCGATCATCCGTGGCGGTCGTACCTGCAGAGCAGTGCGCTGGTCCTCAAGGGTCTGGCGTACTCACCGACCGGAGCGTTGCTCGCGGCATCGACCACATCGCTACCGGAAACCCCTGGGGGAGTGCGGAACTGGGACTATCGCTATTCCTGGGTGCGTGACTCGACCTTTGCGCTGTGGGGTCTGTACACGCTCGGGCTCGACCGCGAGGCCGACGACTTCTTCGCCTTCATCGCCGATGCGTCCGGCGCGAACAACGGGGAGAGACATCCGCTGCAGGTGATGTACGGCGTGGGTGGCGAACGCACGCTGACGGAAGGGGAGCTGCCGCACCTGTCCGGGTACGACGGGGCCCGGCCCGTGCGGATAGGTAACGGTGCGTTCGATCAGGTTCAGCACGATATCTGGGGCACCATGCTCGATTCGGTATACGTGCACGCGAAGTCGCGCGAACAGATTCCGGCCACACTGTGGCCGATTCTCAAGAACCAGGCCGAGGAGGCCGCACGGCATTGGCGCGAACCCGACCGTGGCATCTGGGAGGTCCGGGGCGAGCCGCAGCACTTCACCTCGTCCAAGATCATGTGCTGGGTCGCGATGGATCGTGGCGCGAAACTCGCTGAGCTGCACGGTGAGAAGAGCTATGCCCAGCAGTGGCGCGATATCGCCGAGGAGATCAAAGACGATATTCTCGAACATGGCGTCGATGAACGCGGGGTGCTGGTACAGCGTTACGGTTCAACGGCTTTGGATGCCTCACTGCTACTGGCGGTGCTCAACCGATTCCTGCCGCCCGACGACCCGCGGATTCGTGCGACGGTGTTGGCGATCGCCGATGAGCTGACCCACGACGGTCTGGTACTGCGCTATCGGGTGGAGGAGACCGACGACGGGCTCTCTGGTGAGGAAGGTACCTTCACCATCTGCTCGTTCTGGTTGGTCTCGGCACTGGTGGAGATCGGCGAGGTGCGCCGGGCGCGGCACCTGTGCGAGCGATTGCTGTCCTTCGCCAGCCCGCTGCAGCTCTACGCCGAGGAGATCGACCCACGCACCGGTCGGCATCTGGGCAACTTCCCGCAGGCGTTCACCCATCTGGCATTGATCAACGCGGTCGTGCACGTCATCCGGGCCGAGGAGGAGGCGGACGTGAGCGGCACCTTCCAGCCCGCGAACGCACCTACGTGAGGTCCCGGGGCGGCACCGCTGCGGTCGCGGTGGTGATGTGTGTGGTCGCATCTGGTTGCGGCCGCGCCACCGAGCACGCTGAGCAGACGTCTACCGCGACAGAGTCCTCATCGGGGACAACGTCGTCGCGCTCCGCGGTGAATCCCGCCCCGGCATTTGGATATACACCTGTATCGGAGACGGTCAAGGGTGCCGAAGGGCTGGTCACCTACGACGTAGAGGTGCCGCAGCTCTCCGGTGGAGTACCCGCTGTTCGTGATCGATTCAACGAAGGCACGCGCGCCGCGCTGCGGGAATTGATCGACGCGTTGCCCGGTTCCGGCAACAGCCAGCAGGTGTCGATCGGTGACGGTGATGTCGGTCCTGGCCTGGACGCCACCGGCGTCGCCATGATCGGACCGCATGTGGTCGCGGGTATCCAGGTGTATCTCTGGTACGCCGGTGGTGTGCATCCGAACCAGTCGGTGTCGACAACGGTGATCAATGGCGATACCGCCCAACCCATCACCTATGACGACCTGTTCCCCAACCAGTACGCGGCCCTCGAACGGCTGAGGCAGGTGTTACCCGATCTCGATCCGACCGGACGGGTGCGCCAGGAGACCCTCAACGGACGACTCGAGCAGTGGGTGCCGGCGCCGACGGGGCTGCGGTTCTATGTGCCGGTCTCGCATGCCGCCGGTGACTTTGTTCCGATTACGGTGCCGTGGGAAAGGATTCGCGATCAGGTGGCGCCTGGGATTCTGCCGATATTGAGTCAATAGTTGGGGGGCTGTGCTTGTGAAGTCACGTCTTATGGTGATGCTGATGTTGACCTGTGGTGTTGTGGCCGGTTGCCTCAAACCACCGGAACAACCCGCGCAGACCACTGAAGCACCGCTGTCCACCAGCGCAACACCATCCAAACCGGCTGTGTCCCTTACCCCGGCGCAAGCGCCGCCGACCGCGAAGCCGGCCTTTGGCTTCAACCCAACGCTGGAGCAGGAGGCCGGAAAGCAGGGAAAGGTCGACTACAACGTCAAACTGCCTCAAGTCACCGGCGACAAGGCCGGCGCTCGGGACAGATTCAATGCGGGCATGCGCGCGGCGCTCAACGACGTGGTACGGATCCTGGACGATCCGAAGAACACGAGGCCCGCGACAGTAGGCGATGGACAGCTGCAGCCACGGGAATCGAGTCGGGTCTCTTTCATTGGCCCGCATGTGTTGTCGGGAGCGGCCGTCTTCCTCGCGAACAGCGGTGGACCGTATCCCAGCAACACGGTGGCGACCATCACCATCAACACCGATACGGCTCAGCCGATCATGTTCGGTGACGTTTTCGCGGATCAGAGTGCTGCTCGGGAGCAATTGCGCACGTTGACTCAGGAGCTGGGGCCGCCTGATCGCATCAAGGCCGCCGGGGACATGAAGTCCGAGCAGTTCCTGCACTGGCTGCCCGTGCCTAACGGGCTGACCTTCTACGTCTCCGTTCCACACGTTGCGGGGGATTTCGTACCAGTTACCGTGCCGTGGGGAAAGATTCGTGACCGGGTGGCGCCTGGGATGCAGCAGGTACTCAGCCAGTAGGAAAGCGGCGGGCGAAATCGGGCGCATGCTCGGGTAGCGGTCCGATCGCCACACCATATGCCGGAATCGCTTGCAGC
Organism: Mycobacterium sp. D16R18; assembly: GCA_002013775.1. Lineage (GTDB taxonomy): Bacteria > Actinomycetota > Actinomycetes > Mycobacteriales > Mycobacteriaceae > Mycobacterium. The sequence continues at coordinate 122,499 of MAFD01000001.1, read as the reverse complement.
CATGGGTACTTGGTGGCAATCGACAAGACTGACGCGATCTTGGTGCTCGGGGTGATGGTGGTGGTCGAGTCCACCGCCGAGAACACCCTTCGGTGTACGGCGCGCTGCACCCGCTGGATCAGGGCAGTAGGTCCCCACCGGCGCACCTGTACCTTGCGGAGGTCGGCGGTGGTGAGGTTTCCCTGACGCAACGGCTCGGCGAGGATGCGCGCGGTGGCCACAGCATCGGCGATGGCGAGGTTGATACCGACCCCGCCGACCGGAGACATCGCGTGCGCGGCATCGCCGATGAACAGCAGCCCCTCGCGGTACCACTTGCGGAGCCTATTGAGCTGCACATCAAGCAGTTTCACGTCGTCCCAGGTGGTGATGGCATCGGTGCGGTCGGCCAGCCAGGGCACCATTTCGGCGATCCTGTCCCGGAGTACCTGCACATCGCCGCTGCGCATCTGTGAGTCGGTGCCCTTGCCGATGAGATACCCGCATTGGAAGTAGTCGCCACGATCGAGCATCACCATGAATCGGTTGGTGCCAACGCGTGCCCGCGGCCCCTGTGGGTCATCGGGATGCTTGGGCAGCCGGAACCACCAGACGTCGATCGGAACACCGAACTGCCGTGGCCGCATTCCGGCTGCCGCACGAAGTATCGAGCCACGGCCATCGCAGGCGACGGTGAGATCGGCCTTGAGCTGGCCGGTTTCTCCAGCGGCGGTGCGATATTCGACGCCGGTGATGCGGTCTCCGGCTCGCAGGAGCCCGGTCACTTCCGTGCTGCGCAGCAGCCGGAAGGTGGGTTCCAGCTCTGCGGCACTGGCCAGCATTTCCAGGAAGTCCCATTGGGGTGCCATGGCAATGTGCTTGTGGGGTCCGGGAAGCCGATTGAGATCGCCCAGCCGATACGTCTGCTCGCCCAGGTCCACGGTTACCTGCTGCACCAGGTTGTGCGGCATGGCAGCGAACTTCGCGCCGAGCCCCAATTCGTCGAGCAGGTTCAGCGTGCTGGCGTGCACGGTGTCCCCGCGAAAGTCCCGCAGAAAATCGGGGTGCTTCTCCAGCACGGTGACGTTGACCCCGGCGCGCGCGAGCAGTAATGCCAACATCATGCCGGCGGGTCCTCCGCCGGCGACGGCGCACGTGGTGCTTTGCGACAGATCAGGTTTGGTCACGAGTCCTCCTCCACGCCACGATCAAGACCCCGACCAAGGCGAACACGGGTATCAACGAGAGCGTCCAACTCAACGCCAGCGGCGGCCCCGGCTGGGACAGCACATCCAGGTTGAGTGTGCCCCTCCCGGGCCCCTGCGGGCCGGTGATATCGAAGATGAACTGGTAATGCCCCTCTTCCTGCAGTGCCCGGATGTCCAGGCCCCAGACCTCGCGCTTACGAGGGTGGCGGGCCAGCGGTTCGGTGTGCCCTTGCCGCCCGTCGGGTGCCACGATGGTCAGGGTGCCCGACTTTCCGGTGATCCCATCGGCGGGAATGAATGTGAAATCCAGTGATTGCATGGCGCGCAGCGGCCACGTCGAGAACCCGACAGTCAACGAATACGGGCCTACCGCCACCTGTTCGGTGTGCACCACGTTCACCGGCGCGTAGGCCTGGGCGGGAGCACTGAGTCCGAGGGATAGGCCGATGACGACTAAGAGCGACAACAAGATTCGGGTGTGTCTCACGCGACGGCCTCCGCGGTGTCGACATCGTTTCCGGATACCCGCAACATCAGCGCGATGCGTTGCGCCAGGAAACCGGCGAATGCGCCGAGCACCAACCCGGCCAGGCCGACGGTGATATAGCTGCTCACGGTTTCGGTGCCCTGGCGATACAGCATCGCGCCTTGCAACAGATATCCGATGCCCGCGGCCGAACCCAGGATCGCGCCGATTGCGGTCGTCGGCCACCGTTGCCATTTGCGGTCACCTGCCAGATGCAGCAGCCCCGCGGCCAGCGCGGCGAAGAGCGCGAGAAACATCGGCATCATTCCCGGGATCGTGGGTGGGCCGCCCCATAGATCATCGCGTAGCGGTAATCCCACAGCTGCGGCGTATTCGTGTGCGGCCCACGGTGAGAACCACCAGAAGATGGCTTGAATGGCGCCCATGATCGCCGCGACACCGAGCGGCGCGAGTGGGGACCGCAAGACGCCCGCGATGAGCAGCAGCACGAGCGGAACGATGAATGCCGAGCCCAGAGATATCGGGTTGAAATCGAATTTGAAGAGGAACAGCGCGGTGAAGGGAATGGCCGTCATAGCCGCCACCAGCGACGCCTGCGCCATCAAACCCACTGCACCCCAGCGGAATCGGCGTGCCGCCGCGAACGTGACGACGCTACCGAGGTCGGTGACAGTCCCGGACACGAACAGTGCGAAATGCGGGGGAGAGGCCAGGACGGCATCGAACCCGTAGACCGTGTGCCACCACAGATCCAACAGTCCGTACATGAGAAACGATGCGGCGCCGCAGCCGGAGAGCAGGAAGCCCAGGGGCGCGGTGAATCTGCCGCCGAACACGCGGATCGGCACACCACCGACCCAGCTCGGTACCTCTTCGCCCGCGCGCTGGGCGGCCGTGATCATCAAAACCATGACGAGGCTGGTGATTCCACCGATCGCGCTACCCGAGTACAGGAACAGATGCGGGAGCGTGAAGAACGTATCGGGGCCCACATCGTCATGCCATTCCACGTCCCAGGTGGTTCCCACCGCTCCCACCACGCTGCCCAGCAGCACTCCGTACGCCCCCAGCGGCGCGTACTTCTCGATGGTGGCGCGGGTAACTCGCGGCACCTGCTGGGCACCGGCGCCCGCGGTGCTTGTCTCGGGGCTCATCTCAACCTCCACTCACCCATAGTGGCATTGTCGTGCGTTCATCGGGATCACCCGAAGGCGGCGTGACGGTCACGACGATGTCCCAGGGCCCGGCCATGGACAGCATCACCTGGTCGAACTTCGTGCGGCACGACACCACTTCGCGCAGCGGTGGCATGGCGTGGCCCATCAGGGGCATCACCAATTCGACTGACACCGATTCGGATTCAGGGAGACTGCCATCTTCCCTGCTGGCCACGGCGAGCTCCAGCGCGGTGACCCCGACGCGCGGATTGTCTACGGTCACCGTGATGACGTAGTGCTCGGTACCGGAGTAGAGGGTGACGGCCTCGGGCGCGCTGGGCCAGGCAATCCATGCCAATCCCAATACCGCGGCAAGTATTACTGCGAGCCCCGCCCACACCTGACGTGTCATGAGATGTCCAGTTGTACCGGGATTGTCAGCACCCGATAGTCGCGCTGTGCCTGAATCCAGGTGAGGTAGCGGCCCGGCTTGGGGAACGTGAAGGTGAACGGCACCTCCGGCCCGAAGGCGGCCACCGTCTCATCGGGTGGGCTGTCACCGTTGAGGGGCGGCACGCCGACCATAGGTGGCATCACATTGTCTTGTGTGTGTGAATGGCCGGCGCTGTGTTCCATGCCTGCCATCCCGGGCATGTCGGCACCGCCATGACCACCCATGGAATGAGCATGGGCCCAGACCGCTGAATCCTGTACCGCAGCGCCGAGATCGCCCGCGGAGGTGTCGCGGGGAATCGGTCCGGCGATCACCAGATGACCGAGCATGCCCAGCCACGGTTGCAGGACTGGGTCGGCCCCGACGGTGGCGGTCAGGGTCGTCGGCAGCCCCGCACGCAGGCCGGTGGCGCTCACGTGCACGTGTAGTCCGTCAATCATGCGCATGCCGGGTCCGCCGAATGGTGCCGGCGCGGCGGCCTTGCCGCCATGCGATGTGAGTCCGCCTGGCAAGCGCACCGTCTGCACGCCGCCGCCACGTCGCGCGAACTCGGCAGAGACCGCGTACCGGCCCGCGACCGCAGGTGAGAGAGGTACCGAGTAGCGGCCCGGTGCAACCCTGATCGGATGCAGATGCGACAGCTGCCCGTCCGGGGCCACCACCAGGAGGTGGATCAATGCGCTGTCATGGATGACCAGGTCGTCGGCGGGCAGCCCGGTCGCCGTATCGATGAGTGAGAAGTAGAGGTCGGTCGCGCGCCCTGAATCCAACTCGGACTGTTCGGCGATGAATGTGGCCGACGGCCGGGAGTAGTCGGTGACCGCGGGACGGTCCAACCGGTACGGGTTGGCGGTGTTGTCGACGGTCGGGTCTCGTTGCATGCCGGGCTCGGGTGGCGGCGGCGCCGAGGTGGACAGCACCGCGCCGGTGATGGCGACCGCGAGGGCCGTGAACGTGGCGGTCACCGGCACCGCGATCCACACACCACGACGAACCCGCGTCGCCACCACCAGTGAGACGACCAGGAGTAGGCCAGTGGCGGCCAGACCCAGATAGGCGACTCGTTCGGGTGGTGATATCGCCTGCCCGATGAGGACCAGCGGGATCCGGGCGGTGTGCACACCGTCGCTGATGGTCAAGTCGGTCGGCCCGGTGCGGTCGACATCGAGAGTTGCGCCGTACGAACCGGGTTTCTCACCGAGGACCACTAGCGCCGTCGAGGTGGGAACGCCCGGCGCGGGCTGATGGTCATCGGTGCTGGCGCCGGTGGGCACGATTTGCACCCGGAGCGGGCCGGACGCGGTGCCGTGGTGGGCGATCACATCGACACGCAACGGGCCGGGGATGCTGGTCACCCGGCGGGCCACCACAGTGAGCTCACGCTCGCCCAGGCTCAGTGCGACCTGCACATCGGCGCCCGCGGCGGCCGAATCTGCCGCCGCGACGGGGGCTCCGCTCAATAGTGCGGAGAGTGCGAGCACCAGGAACAGGCACGTCGCGCGCAAGTGGCTCATCGGTATCCAGTCTGCCCTGCGCCGGAAGGGCCGCGGAATGGTCCGCCTAAACTGGCCCGCGTGAACAGCGACAGCGTGATCGGCCTCCTGAGTTGGTGGGATGGCGTGGAGCTGTGGCTCAGCGGGCGTGGGTTCATCCTTCAAACGATCATCGTGATGCCGGTTGTGTTGGTGCTGGCGTACGCGATGGCCTTGGCCGGTGACAAGGTCTTGTTTCTGCTGCTCAGCGCGGTGAATCGGCTCGGTCGGTTCTTCCAGGCGGCGCGCCGCCAGTCGATGGAAAGTCGGGTGGCCGCAGCCACCCCGGTGGACCACTCATGAGCGGTTTGCCGCAGTCGCGCGTCACGTTGGCGCTGGTGGCGCTGGCCGTTCTGGTGATAGTCGCCTGGCTGTTGAGCCGGTAGTTACTGGCTGTTGACGTAATAGTGCTTCTACCTGCCGGTTCGGCCGTAAAGACGGCATCAAAGAGCTCTGCTACGCTTCCGCTCATGCATTCCGCCGCCCCGGTTAACCGCGTGCGCCACATCCTGGCGCTCATTGCGGTCGGCACCTGCGCGGTTGCAGACGTTCACTGTTGTCGCTAGACCCATCCCGTCCGCGGTTTGGTGTCGGTAGCGGCTAGTTCGAAGCCCACTGGCTGTTTCGCTACCTTTCTGTCGTCACGGGATTCCATGAGATATCTATCCCAGGTAATCGTCATCCCACGAAAGGCATCGCATGCTCGGCTCCAGGATCAACATCGCGAAGACGGTCGGTGCTCGCCGGTGGCGCCACATCGGAGTTCTTGCCACAGCGGCAACAGTTCTCGCCGCCTGCGGTGGGGGATCCAGTGACGTCGCCGGTGGCGACTCACATTCGGATGCCGACACCACCTTGACGCTCGTTGCTTACGCGGTGCCGGAGCCCGGCTGGAAGAAGATCATTCCGGCATTCGCGAACACCGCCGAGGGCAAGGGTGTCGCGGTCACTACCTCTTATGGCGCTTCTGGCGATCAGTCCCGGGCCGTCGTCGACGGCAAGCCGGCCGACATCGTCAACTTCTCGGTGGAGCCCGATGTGAGCCGTTTGGTCAAGGCGGGCAAGGTTTCCGAAGATTGGAATGCCGATGCCACGAAGGGCGTGCCGTTCGGTTCGGTGGTCTCACTCGTCGTGCGTAAGGGCAACCCGAAGAACATCAAGGACTGGGACGACCTGCTTCAGCCCGGAGTCACGGTCATCACGCCCAGCCCGTTGAGCTCGGGCTCGGCCAAGTGGAACCTGTTGGCGCCGTACGCGGCCAAGAGCAATGGCGGCCGCGATGACCAGGCGGGCATCGACTTCGTCAGCAAGCTTGTCACCGAGCACATCAAGCAACGCCCCGGTTCCGGACGCGAGGCCACCGATGTGTTCCTGCAGGGCAGTGGTGACGTGCTGATCAGCTACGAGAACGAGGCGATCAATGTCGAACGTCAGGGCAAGGACGTCGAGCACGTCAATCCGCCGCAGACGTTCAAGATCGAGAACCCGGTTGCCGTCGTCAAGGGCAGCGCGCACCTGGACAAGGTGAATGCGCTGAAGAACTTCCTGTACACGCCGGAGGCGCAGAAGCTCTGGGCCGAGGCCGGTTTCCGTCCCGTCGACCCGGCTGTTACGGCAGACTTCGCTAAGGACTTCCCGACGCCGGAGAAGCTGTGGACCATCGCCGAATTGGGTGGCTGGAAGACCGTTGACCCGGCACTGTTTGATAAGGAAAACGGCAGCATCACCAAGATCTACAAGAAGGCCACCGGATGACAGCGTCTACGGAACAGTCGACGGAACCGGCTTCCGAGCCGAAATCGACTGCCCGGCCCGACCGTGAGGTCGGTGCCGGGCAGCCGGGGGGACTCTTGAGGCGCCGGTACGGCAGCACCTCGCTGCGGGTCGGTGCGGCATCGATCTGGCTCAGCATCATCGTGCTGCTGCCCCTGGCCGCGATCATCTGGCAGTCGGCAGGTGGCGGATGGACCGCATTCTGGAACGCCGTCACCTCTAATGCCGCGGTGAGCTCGTTCCGGGTCACCCTGGGGGTGTCGTTCGCGGTGGCCGTCATCAACCTGTTCTTCGGGCTGCTGGTGGCCTGGGTACTGACGCGTGACGACTTCCCCGGAAAGCGGTTGGTCGACGCCGTTATCGACCTGCCGTTCGCGTTGCCGACGATCGTGGCGAGTCTGGTGATGCTCGCGCTGTACGGCCCAAGCAGCCCGGTGGGCATCCACATCCAGCACACCAGTTGGGGTATCGGGATAGCCCTGCTGTTCGTCACCCTGCCGTTCGTGGTGCGATCCGTGCAGCCGGTGCTGCTGGAACTCGACCAGTCTGTCGAGGAGGCCGCCGCCTCGCTGGGAGCCGACAACTGGACGATCTTCCGGGCGGTGATCCTTCCGGCGCTGCTCCCGTCACTGTTGTCGGGTGCGGGACTGGCCTTTTCCCGTGCGATCGGCGAATACGGTTCGGTGGTGCTGATTGGTGGCGCGGTGCCCGGCGAGACGGAAGTCTCCTCGCAGTGGATCAGGACGCTCATCGAAAATGACGACCGCACCGGTGCGGCGGCGATCTCGATTGTGCTGCTGCTCATCTCGTTCGTTGTGTTGTTCATCCTGCGCACCATCGGGTCGCGCGCAGCCAAGCGAGAGGAGCTGGCGCAGTGACGCCGTCACCGCTCGTCAAGTACCTGGCGCGGTACGCGGCGCTGTTGTATGTCGGCATCCTGGTGATCGTCCCCGTGGGTCTCATCCTGTGGCGCGCGTTCGAGCCGGGGGTCGGGGCCTTCTTCGAATCGATCGCCACCCCGGCCGCGGTATCGGCCTTGCAGCTATCGTTGCTGATCGTCGCGATCGTTGTGCCGCTCAACGTCATCTTCGGTATCCCCACGGCATTGGTACTGGCGCGGAACAAGTTTCGCGGCAAGGCAGTGTTACAGGCGATCATCGACCTCCCGTTTGCGGTCTCACCCGTGGTGGTGGGTGTCGCGCTGATCCTGTTGTGGGGGTCGGCGGGAGTGTTCGGATTCGTCGAAAACGATTTCGGTCTCAAGATCATCTTCGGGTTCCCGGGCATCGTGCTCGCCAGCATCTTCGTCACGATTCCGTTCGTCATCCGTGAGGTCGAGCCGGTGCTACATGAACTGGGTACCGAACAGGAAGAGGCGGCCGCGACGCTGGGGGCCACTGCCTGGCAGACGTTCTGGCGTATCACGTTGCCGTCTATCCGGTGGGGTTTGACCTACGGCATCGTGCTGACCGTCGCACGCACACTCGGTGAATACGGCGCGGTGATCATGGTCTCATCGAATCTGCCCGGGACATCGCAGACTCTGACCCTGCTGGTGTCCGATCGCCATCAGCGCGGTGCCGAGTACGGCGCCTATGCCGTCTCAGCGTTGCTGATGGCTGTTGCGGTGATCGTCCTGGTTGTCCAGGTGATCATCGATGCGCGACGAGCAAAAGCCAATAGCGAATAGCAAGGAGCCACAGAATGACTGACGCTATTACCGTTCGCGGCGCGAACAAGCATTACGGCGACTTCGCCGCGCTGGACAATATCGACTTCGAGGTGCCCTCAGGCTCGTTGACCGCGCTGCTGGGGCCCAGCGGTTCGGGCAAATCGACGTTGTTGCGGGCCATCGCCGGGCTGGATCAGCCCGATACCGGCACGATCACCATCAACGGACGTGACGTCACGGGAGTGCCGCCACAGCGGCGCGGAATCGGTTTCGTGTTCCAGCATTACGCCGCCTTCAAGCACCTGACCGTGCGTGAAAACGTCGGATTCGGACTCAAGATTCGCAAGAAGCCGAAGGCCGAGGTCAAGGAGAAGGTCGACAATCTGCTGGAAGTGGTGGGGCTGAGCGGTTTTCATGCTCGCTATCCCAACCAGCTATCCGGTGGTCAACGCCAGCGCATGGCGCTGGCGCGGGCGCTCGCCGTCGACCCGGAAGTGCTGCTGCTCGACGAGCCCTTCGGGGCGCTTGATGCCAAGGTTCGCGAGGACCTGCGGGCCTGGCTGCGCCGGCTGCACGAGGAGGTACACGTCACCACGGTGCTGGTCACCCACGACCAGGCCGAGGCTCTCGATGTCGCCGACCGGATCGCGGTGCTCAACAAGGGGCGCATCGAGCAGGTGGGTTCTCCCGACGACCTGTACGACCGCCCGGCGAACAGCTTCGTGATGTCGTTCCTGGGTCCGGTGGCCAAGCTGAACGGAATCCTGGTGCGCCCGCACGATATTCGAGTGGGACGCAATGCCGATCTCTCCCGTGCTGCCGCGGAGGGCACCGGCGAGACCACGGGGGTGACCAAGGCGACGGTAGGGCGGGTCGTGCACCTCGGTTTTGAGGTGCGGGTGGAGTTGACCAGCGCCGCTACCGGGGAGCAGTTCACCGCGCAGATCACCCGTGGTGACGCCGAGGCGCTCGGACTGCATGAGGGTGACCACGTGTATGTGCGCGTCACGCGGGTCCCCGACCTGGGTGACCTGGCGGAGGTCGCTTCCTAAGGCGTTGTGCGCGCTTTTGGAGCGCGCCAGATAAACAAAATGGCCCCCGGTTCTCCGGGGGCCATTTGTCTATCGCGCTCTAGTGCTCGTCGTAGTGATCGCCATGCGGGGCGTGGCGGTGCCCGTCGTGGATGTAATCCACGTGGTCCTCGTGAGTGACTGCCTCGTGGCCGCAGTCGGGGCCATGGACGTGGTCGGGATGGTCGTGGGTCTTGTGCTCAGTGCTGGTCACGCAGTCAACACTATCGCAGACATGCGCATGTAACAATATGTTGATGTGGGAAGGGTCGCCCACCTGCAGGGGGCCTACCAGTGCGTGACTGGGACCGGTGCCGAGACCGCGGCCTCGTAGCGCTCGACCACTACCTCGGCGACCAGTCGGTCGGCGCCCAATGGTGCTGCTACCTGGATACCCGCATGTGCGGATTCGGCGCGTACTTGATCCAGCAGCAGTCCGGGGGACAGGAACCACGGTGCAACAACGATTTCCGTGGCACCGCGAGACCGCAGCGCGTCTGCCGCCTCGGCAACGGTGGTCGATTCTCCGGTGGCAAAAACCGTGGTCGAGATGGCCCACTGCGCGGCCAGCGCCCGGGTGCGGGCGTTCGCCGTGGAGTCCGAGGACCCGACCGCGGTGAGAATCACCCCGGGATTGTCGATGCCAAGTTCAGCCACGCGACGCCGCGCCAGCCGCAGCAGGCGATCATCGGCGCCGAGCACGGGGGCTTGCGTCACCCGCAATCCCGAGGGCGCCGAGGACAGCACGGTCGGCAGATCGATCCGTGCGTGGTAGGCATCCGACAGCAGCAGCGGCACCACGACCGCGTCGCCACTCAGATCATCGAGCACGTCAACGAGATTCGGCTCGGACAACTCAAGGAACGCCAGCCGGACGTGCAGCTCGGGCCGGAGCATCCGCACCTGCGTGACCAACCGGCGCGCGTTCTCCGCGAACCGCGGGTCACGGCTCCCGTGTGCGACGGCGAGAAGCGTTGGACTACGCACGATTCAGTTCGACGGCGCGCAGGGCATCGCCGACCAGCCCCGCCGCCAACGTGTTACCGCTTGAAGGATCGATCAGCAGGAAGCTGCCCGCCGTCCGGTCGTCGACGTATTCATCGACACTGATCGCCTCGGCCAAGCGAACACAAATCTGCCCGATATCATTGAGTTCCAACGATTCCGGCGCGGGATCTGCCGACAGGTTCTGCTCATCGAAGCGCTCCACCAGCTCGCTGACGATCGCCGGAACAGTGCGAGTGCCGTGCTTGAGCAGCAGCCGCGCCCCGGCCTTCAACGGCTTGTCGGCCAGCCAGCACACCGTGCCTTCAATCTCCGAAACAGGATCCGGCACATCGGTTGATGCGATCAGATCGCCACGCGATGCATCCACGTCGTCGGCCAAGATCAGCGTCACGCTGCGGCCTGCCTCGGCGACCTCAAGTGGCCCATCGGCGGTGTCGATGCCCGCCACTGTGGTGCGCTGTCCGGCGGGGGAGATGACCACCTCGTCGCCCACCCGTACGACACCGGCGGCAACCTGCCCGGCGTAGCCGCGGTAGTCGGGGTATTCGGCGGTGCGCGGCCGGATCACATACTGGACGGGGAAGCGCAGGCCCACATTGCTCGACTCCTCATGTGCCGGAATCGATTCCAGATGGTCGATGAGGGTCGGGCCGCTGTAGAAACCTGTCCGCTCGCTGCGGGTGGCGATGTTGTCGCCGTGCAGTGCCGATACGGGGATCTCGACCACGCTCTCGGGCTTCCAGCCCAGCGAGCTGGTCAGCTCGTTGAACTCGGCGCTGATCGCCTCGAAGATACGTGCGCTGTCGGCCACCAGGTCGATCTTGTTGACCGCCAACACCAGTCGCGGCACACCCAGCAGTGCCAACACCGCCGCGTGGCGACGAGTCTGCTCGATGACACCCTTGCGCGCGTCGACGAGAAGGATCACCAGCTGTGCGGTCGAGGCGCCCGACACGGTGTTTCGGGTGTACTGCACATGCCCGGGGGTGTCGGCGAGGATGAACGAGCGCTTCGGGGTGGCGAAGTACCGATACGCCACGTCAATGGTGATGCCTTGCTCACGCTCGGCGCGCAGCCCGTCGACAAGTAGCGACAGGTCGGGAGTATCGAGCCCGCGTGATTCGGAAGCCTTTGTCACGGCATCGAATTGGTCGATGAGCACCGACTTGGTGTCGTACAGCAGCCGGCCCACCAGGGTGGACTTACCGTCGTCGACGCTGCCTGCAGTGGCAATACGCAGCAGATCGCTCATCGGCTCTGCCCTTGTTTCTTCGTGCAAGCCCTCATCAGAAATAGCCCTCTCGCTTGCGGTCTTCCATCGCTGCCTCGGATACTCGATCGTCGCCGCGGGTAGCGCCTCGCTCGGTGATCCGCGATGCGGCCACCTCGGCGAGCACTGCGTGGACATCGGCGGCATCCGAGAGCACGGCGCCCGTGGTGGAGCCGTCGCCCACGGTGCGGTATCGCACCGAAAGCGTTTGCAGTTCTTCACCGTCGCGTGGCCCGCCCCACGGGCCCGGCGTCAGCAGCATGCCGTCACGGTTGAACACCTGGCGCTCATGCGCGTAGTAGAGGTTGGCCAGCTTCACATCTTCGCGAGCGATGTAACGCCACACGTCCAACTCGGTCCAGTTGCTGATCGGGAACACTCGCACATGCTCACCCGGGGCATGCCTGCCGTTGTAGAGGCTCCAGAGTTCGGGACGCTGCTTCTTGGGATCCCACTGGCCGAAGGCATTGCGCAGACTGAAGATGCGCTCCTTGGCGCGTGAGCGCTCCTCATCGCGGCGTCCACCACCGAGCACCGCGTCGAACTTGTTGTCGGTGATGGCCTCCAGCAGCGGGATGGTCTGCAACGGGTTGCGGATACCGTCGGGCCGCTCGGTCAGGCGGCCGTCGGCCAGGTAGTCCTCTACATTCGCCACGACCAGGCGCAAGTTGTGGCGTTCGACGATCTCGTCACGGAAGGCCAGCACCTCGGGGAGATTGTGGCCGGTGTCGACATGCAGCAGCGCGAAAGGAAGCGGCGCGGGCCAAAAGGCCTTGAGCGCGGTGTGCAAGAGCACCGTCGAATCCTTGCCGCCGGAGAACAGCAGCACCGGGCGCTCGAACTCGCCGGCCACCTCGCGGATGATGTGAATCGACTCCGATTCCAGGTCGGTGAGCGTTTCGGTCTGATTCAACACGGCGTCCGTTCTGATTTCCGGTCCAATTTGTGTCGTCATGAGGCGTGCAACCCGCATTCTGTCTTGGCCATGCCCTGCCAGCGTCCGCTCCGCGCGTCGGCGCCCAGTACCGGTTTGGCCGTGCACGGGGCGCAGCCGATCGACGGATATCCCTCGTCCACAAGCGGATTCACCAGGGTTCCGTGATCGTCGATGTACTTCTGCATGTCCTCGTCGGTCCACGCGGCAATCGCATTGATCTTCACCAGCCCAAACGCCTCGTCGAAGCTGATCAACGGCGCGTTGGCCCGGGTGGGTGCGTCGACACGGCGCAACCCGGTCACCCACGCGGAGTATCCGGAGAGCGACGTGCGCAGCGGCACAACCTTACGAAGCCGGCAGCATTCGCCGGGATTGCTTGCGAACAGGTCCTTGCCCACCAACTCGTTCTGCTGGGCGACCGTCTGCTCGGGGGCCACGTTGACGATGCGGATGTCGTACACCGATTCCACTGCGTCACGCGTGCCGATCGTCTCGGCGAAGTGGTACCCGGTGTCCAGGAACAACACGTCAACACCCGGACGCACCTGTACGGCAAGGTCTATGAGCACCGCGTCCTGCATGTTGGAGGCGACGACATACCCCTTGGGGTCATTGGCGAAGTTCTCATCGGTCCACCGCAGCAGCTCCTCGGCAGAGGCGTCCTGCAGTTCGGCGGCGCCGCGCTCAGCCAATTCACGCAGCTGGTCAGCGTTCCTCTGGCCCTCCAGAACGCTCATCGCAGATCCGCCTCCTCGGCCCGAACGGCCCACTGCGCGAAGCGCTCTCCGTCGGTGCGCTGCTTGACGAAGTTGCGCACCACCCGGTCGATGTAATCGCCGAGCTCGGAGCTGGTCACCTTGTGCTGACGCAGCTTGCGGCCGAATCCGCTGTCCAGGCCCAGGCTTCCGCCCAGGTGCACCTGGAAGCCCTCGACGCTGTTGCCCTCGCCGTCGTCGACCATCTGACCCTTGAATCCGATGTCCGCGACCTGCGAACGCGCACACGAGTTGGGGCATCCATTGATGTTGATGGTGACCGGAGTGTCCAGCTGTGCGTTGAGATCGTCCAGCCGCCTGTCCAGCTCTGGCACCAGATCCTGTGCGCGCTTGCGGGTTTCGGTGAACGACAGCTTGCAGAACTCGATGCCGGTGCAGGCCATCAGATTCTTGCGCCAGTGCGACGGACGCGAGGGCAGCCCGAGTGCATCCAGCCCCTCCGTCAACTCACCGAGCTTCTCGTCGGGGACGTCGAGGATGATCAACTTCTGATACGGCGTGAACCTGACACGGTCCGAGCCCGCCTTCTCGGCAAGATCGGCGACCGCCGACAAGATGGTGCCGGACACCCGGCCGGCTATGGGCGAGACACCAACGGCGTTGAGCCCGTTCTTGAGTCGTTGCACGCCGACGTGGTCGATGGGCCGTGGAGTCTGCACCGGAGCCGGTCCGTCGAGCAGTGGCCGCTTCAGGTATTCGGTCTCGAGAACTTCGCGGAACTTCTCGACGCCCCAGTCCTTGACCAGGAACTTCAACCGTGCCTTGGCGCGCAGACGGCGGTAGCCGTAATCGCGGAAGATGCTGACAACGCCCTCCCAGACGTCGGGCACTTCGTCGAGTGGCACCCACACCCCGAGACGCTGCGCCAGCATCGGGTTGGTCGACAGGCCGCCGCCCACCCATACGTCCAGGCCCGGACCGTGCTCCGGGTGCACCACGCCGATGAAGGCGATGTCGTTGATCTCGTGCACCACGTCCTGCAAGCCGGAGATGGCCGTCTTGAACTTGCGGGGAAGGTTGGCGTACTCCTTCTTTCCGATGTAGCGGCGCACGATCTCGTCGATGGCCGGTGTCGGATCGAGCACCTCGTCCAGGGACTCCCCGGCGAGCGGCGAGCCGAGGATCACGCGGGGGCAGTCGCCGCAGGCCTGCGTCGTGTGCAGCCCGACCTCGTCGAGACGGCGCCAGATCTCCGGCATGTCCTCGACCCGGATCCAGTGATACTGCACATTCTCGCGGTCGGAGAGATCGGCCGTATCCCGCGCGTAGGTGGTGGACAGATCGCCGAGGGTGCGCAGCGCGCCGACCGTCAACGCGCCGCCGTCTGAACGCACGCGCAGCATGAAGTGGTCGTCTTCGAGCATGTCGGTGTTCTCGTCACCGGTCCAGCTGCCGTCGAAACCCGGCTTGCGCTGGGTGTAGAGCCCCCACCAACGGAAGCGGCCACGCAGGTCGGTTTTGTCGATGCTCTCGAAGCCCTTGTGGGCGTAGATGGTTTCGATGCGCTCGCGCACGTTCAGCGGGTGGTCGTCCTTCTTCGCCTGCTCGTTGGCGTTGAGAGGTTCGTGGTAACCGAGCGCCCACTGGCCCTCGCTGCGCTGTTGCTTCGGGCGAGCGGGCCGGGTCTCGCTGGTTGTCATGGTGCTCCTCAGAAAGGCAGGCACAGTCGTGGGCGACACACCGGGGGCTGACCGGAGGCGCAGATCCTCACGACCGTTTGGGTGGCAGACGGGTAGGACTACGTCAGTAAGGGAGACAACACGCGCTACAGACACGCTTCAGGTCGATGTGTCGCCGCGCGACAAGTGGGACCTGATGTGTGCTCACCCGGCCAATTGTGCCATGCGAAACTGGCACCCCGTACGACCGGGTCGTAATTCCGCTCATTGTGAGCAAAACCTCCATTCGGCTTGGGGGATTCCCGCTATTGACCGCACAGATTTTTTCTGCGGTCGACCCTGGCACACACTTGACCAGTGAGACCCGAAACCATCGCCACCCTGCCGCCCCTGGTGCCGGTGGCGGGGCGTCCGTTCGGGATCTACGTACACGTGCCGTTCTGTGCCACACGCTGCGGATACTGCGATTTCAACACCTACACCGCCGATGAGCTCGGTGACGGCACTTCGCCCGCGGGCTGGCTCGAGGCGCTGCGTGCCGAGCTGGACCTGGCCGCGCGCACCCTGGACGGAAAACCGCCGGTCCAGAGCGTGTTCGTCGGCGGCGGGACGCCGTCCCTGCTGGGCGGTGCCGGGCTCGCAGAGGTGCTCGACGCGATCGGGGCGCACTTCACGGTGGCGCCGGGTGCCGAGGTAACCACCGAGGCCAATCCGGAGTCCACCTCTCCGGCGTTCTTCGAGACGATTCGTGCCGCCGGGTACACCCGTGTCTCGCTGGGTATGCAGTCCGCCGCCCCGCATGTGCTGGCCACCCTGGATCGGGTGCATGCGCCCGGACGGGCGGTGGCGGCGGCGCGGGAGGCGCGGGAGGCCGGTCTCGAGCATGTGAACCTTGACCTCATCTATGGCACCCCGGGTGAGACCGATGACGATCTGCGCCGGTCCATCGATGCCGTGCTCGAGGCCGGGGTGGACCACGTGTCGGCGTACGCGCTGGTCGTCGAGGAGGGCACCGCCCTGGCGCGGCGTGTGCGGCGCGGCGAACTGCCGAATCCCGACGAGGACGCCCTGGCCGACCGCTATCAGCTGCTGGACGCGGCGCTATCGGCGGTGGGGCTGCACTGGTACGAGGTATCCAACTGGGCGCGCCCCGGCGGGCAGTGCCGTCACAACCTTGGCTACTGGGCCGGCGGCGACTGGTGGGGTGCCGGGCCGGGTGCACACGGACATGTCAACGGCGTGCGGTGGTGGAACGTCAAGCACCCCAACGCCTATGCCAAGCAGTTGGGGCAGGGGCAGTTGCCTGTCGGCGGACACGAGATCCTCAGCCCCACTGAACGGCACACCGAGGACGTGTTGCTGGCGGTGCGGCTGAACACGGGAATCGCCTTGGCGGACTTGACCGTCGAGGAACGTGGCCGGGTACCCGCGGTGGTGGCGGCAGGGCTGGGCCAGCTGGTGGATGATCGGCTGGTGCTCACCGATCAGGGGCGGCTGCTGGCCGACGGCGTGGTGCGCACGATCCTGGATTGACGCTGCCTAAATCACGCGCAGCTGATCCATATCGAAAACCCTGGCGTGCAACACGACCCGGTTACGCAACGCGGCCCGCACGGCTCGATGCAGCCCATCTTCCAGATAGATGACGCCCTGCCATTTCACGGCGTGCGGGAACAGGTCTCCGTAGAACGTGGAGTCCTCACTGAGCAGGCGGTCCAACGCGAGCACCGTGGTGGTGGTGACGAGTTCGTCCAGACGGATCTGCCGGGGTGGGATGCGCGACCAATCCCTCGTCGATAGCCCATGTTCTGGGTACGGCTTCCCCTCGCGAACACCCTTAAAGATCACTGCAAATCACTCCGTAATGATCCCTGCATAACAGTTGAGGTTAGCGTGGACTGCCGCGGTGGCGGGTCGGCGCAGCGTGGCCCCGTAAAATAGGTGCAAATCACGCGTGAGGGAGGTGACCATGGCCACTGCCGATGACCGGCGCTTCGAAGTACTGCGCGCCATCGTCGCCGACTACGTCACCACCAAGGAGCCGATCGGCTCCAAGGCCCTGGTCGACAGGCACGGCCTCGGGGTTTCCAGCGCCACCGTCCGCAACGATATGGCGGTGCTGGAGGCCGAGGGCTACATCGCCCAGCCGCACACCAGCTCAGGGCGTATTCCGACGGAAAAGGGCTACCGCGAATTCGTCAATCGGCTCGAGGACGTCAAACCGCTTTCGGGCGCCGAGCGCAAGGCCATCCTGAATTTCCTGGAAGGCGGCGTCGACCTCGATGACGTGCTGCGGCGCGCGGTGCGGCTGCTGGCGCAGATGACCCGTCAGGTCGCGGTCGTGCAGTATCCGACGTTGTCCTCGTCCAGCGTGCGTCACCTCGAGGTGGTGCTGCTGACCCCGGCCCGGCTGCTGCTGGTGGTCATCACCGACTCCGGGCGGGTCGATCAGCGGATCGTCGAGCTGGGCGACGTCATCACTGATGACCAGCTGAGCAGACTCCGTGTCCTGCTGGGCGCGGCCCTGGACGGCAAGAAGCTGTCGGCGGCCTCGGTGGCCGTCGCCGAGCTGGCCGAACAGTCCGACGATGATCTGCGCTATCCACTCACCCGCGCGGCGACGGTCCTGGTGGAAACGCTCGTCGAACATCATGAGGAACGCCTGCTGCTCGGCGGCACGGCCAACCTGACCCGCAACGCCGGCGACTTCGGTGGTCAGCTGCGCACCGTGCTGGAGGCGCTGGAGGAGCAGGTGGTGGTTTTGCGCTTGCTCGCCGCACAGCAGGAGGCCGGCCGGGTCACCGTGCACATCGGCCACGAAACCGCTGCTGAGCAGATGATCGGCACCTCCGTCGTCTCCACCCCGTATGGTGCGGGCGGAGCGGTATTCGGCGGTATGGGTGTGCTGGGGCCCACACGGATGGACTACCCGGGAACCATTGCGAACGTCGCGGCGGTTGCCATGTATATCGGCGAAGTGCTAGCCAATCGCTAGCAGTTAGATGAATTAGACAGATACCAACGGAGCGAGATCAACACAGTGGCGCGTGATTACTACGGCATCCTCGGGGTTAGCAAGGGTGCCAGCGACAGCGAGCTCAAGCGGGCGTACCGCAAGCTCGCCCGCGAGCTGCACCCCGACATCAACCCCGATGAACAGGCTCAGACGCGGTTCAAGGAGGTCAGCATCGCCTACGAGGTGCTGACCGACCCGGAGAAGCGGCGCATCGTCGACCTGGGTGGTGACCCGCTGGAGAACGGCGGCGGTGGCAACGGCTTCGGTGGTGGTTTCGGTTCGGGCTTCGGTGGTCTGGGCGACGTCTTCGAGGCGTTCTTCGGCGGATCGGCCGGCGGCTCGCGTGGTCCGCGCGGCCGGGTGCAGCCGGGTTCGGACTCTCTGCTGCGTATGCGGCTTGAACTGCTGGAATGTGCGACCGGCGTCAGCAAGCAGGTGACCGTCGACACCGCGATTCTGTGCGACGGATGTACCGGCAAGGGCACCCACGGAAACTCGGCGCCGAGCGCCTGCGAGACCTGTGGTGGCCGTGGCGAGGTGCAGACCGTGCAGCGCTCCCTGCTTGGCCAGGTACTCACGTCGCGCCCGTGTCCGACGTGTCAGGGTGCCGGAGAGGTCATCACCGATCCCTGCCACAAATGCGGCGGCGACGGCCGGGTGCGCGCGCGTCGCGACATCACGGTCAAGATCCCGGCCGGTGTCGGCGACGGCATGCGGGTGCGCCTGGCGGCCCAGGGTGAGGTCGGTCCCGGCGGTGGACCGGCCGGCGACCTGTACGTCGAGGTGCACGAGAAGCCGCACGATGTGTTCATTCGTGACGGAGATGACCTGCACTTCACGGTTCGGGTCCCGATGGTGGAGGCGGCGCTGGGCACCAGTGTGTCGGTCGACGCCATCATCGACGGCCCGACCGTCGTCAAGGTCGAGCCGGGATCGCAGCCGGGTTCGGTGGTGACAATGCGCGGGAAAGGCATGCCGCATCTGCGCACCGGTGTCCGCGGAAACCTGCACGCCCATCTGGACGTGGTGGTGCCGACTCGGATCGACGCCAAGGAACGCGAGCTGCTGAAGGACTTCAAGAAGGTCCGGAGCAAGGAAACCGCCGAGGTGGTCTGGGCGGAATCGGCGTCGGGCGGGGTGTTCTCGCGGCTGCGCGAGGCGTTCACGGGCCGGTAGATCCAGATGGCGGCTGCCACGATCTTCTACGTTGACCGGGTCCCCGCTGTCGGGGAGCAGGTGAGTCTGCTGGGTGACGAGGGACATCACGCCACGCGGGTACTGCGCATGCGTGTCGGTGAGCCCGTCATGGTGTGCGACGGGGCGGGCGAGGTTGGTGACGGTGTCGTCGCCTCCGTTGACCGCACAAGCCTGTCGATCGAGGTGACCGCACGCTGGAGCGTCGCTGCCGCGACCCCCACAGTGACTGTGGTGCAAGCACTTCCAAAATCCGATCGCTCAGAGCTCGCCGTCGACCTGGCGGTGGAGGCGGGCGCCGACGAGATCGTTCCGTGGCAGGCGCAGCGATGTGTGTCGCGCTGGGACGCACCGAACGACTCGGACAAGGCGGCGAAGGGGCAGCGGCGCTGGGAGGCGGTGGCACGGGCGGCGTCACGACAGTCCCGCCGGGCCTTCGTCCCGACAGTGTCGACACTGCATTCCACCGCGCAGCTGGCCGAGCTGGTCCGTCAGCGGGCGGCCGACGACGCCGTCGTGCTGGTGCTGCACGAGTCGGCGGACTTCGGGTTAAGCGCCCGGGGCGAGCTGCTGTCGGCGGCGTCGTCGGTGGTGCTCATCGTGGGGCCCGAGGGCGGCGTGGCGGACGACGAGCTGGGGATTTTGACGGACGCCGGTGCGGTCGCGGTGCGTTTGGGGCCGACGGTGTTGCGCACGTCCAGTGCCGCTGCCGTCGCGTTGGGTGCTCTCGGAGTGCTCACCGACCGATGGGCCGGCGGTCCGCTGGCGCACCGGTGAGCGCTCGCCTGAAGAGACGACGACACTAATCGCGTGGAGGCGCACGGTTGCCAGCGGTAAACTCATGGCAACTTCACAACCCAAGAAAGCAGGCGACCTTAACCACGTGACGAGCCGAGAAGAAGACGCCGCTGTCCCGTCGGTATTGCCTTCGGAAGTACGCAGCAGTGTCGAGATTCCGAACGATCTCATCATGGGCCTGCTGGGTTCTGCTGATGAAAACCTGCGCGAGCTCGAGGACATGTTGACCGCCGACGTCCACGCCCGCGGAAACACCATCACCTTCACCGGCGAGCCCGGTGATGTGGCGTTGGCCGAGCATGTGGTCTCCGAGCTGATTGTGATCGCCCGCCGCGGCCAGCAGCTGACGCCCTCGACGGTGCGGCACACCGGAGCCATGCTCACCGGTGACGACGACGAGTCGCCCGCCGAGGTACTGAGCCTGGACATCCTGTCGCGGCGTGGCAAGACCATCCGCCCGAAGACGCTGAACCAGAAGCGCTATGTGGACGCAATCGACGCCAACACGGTGGTCTTCGGTATCGGCCCGGCCGGTACCGGCAAGACGTATCTGGCGATGGCCAAGGCGGTCAACGCGTTACAGAGCAAGCAGGTCACCCGGATCATCCTCACCCGTCCGGCTGTCGAGGCGGGGGAGCGGCTGGGCTTCCTGCCCGGCACCCTGAGCGAGAAGATCGACCCCTACCTGCGGCCGCTCTACGACGCGCTCCACGACATGATGGACCCCGAACTGATCCCCAAGCTGATGTCGGCTGGGGTCATCGAGGTTGCGCCACTGGCATACATGCGGGGCCGGACGCTCAACGACGCGTTCATCATCCTCGACGAGGCCCAGAACACCACCGCCGAACAGATGAAGATGTTCCTCACCCGGCTGGGGTTCGGCTCCAAGATTGTGGTCACCGGTGACGTGACGCAGGTCGACCTGCCGGGTGGCGCTCGTTCCGGGCTGCGTGCCGCGGTCGACATTCTTGACAACATCGAGGGAATTCACTTCTCGGAGTTGACCAGTGCCGACGTGGTCCGCCACCGATTAGTGGCGGAGATCGTGGATGCCTATGCACGTTTTGAGGACTCAGATCTGACGGACAACCGCGCGCAGCGGCGCGCATCGGGGAACCGGAGCCGGCACCGATGAGTATTGAGGTCGTCAACGAGTCGGGTATCGACGTCGCCGAGGGCGAGTTGGTCAGCGTCGCACGATTCGCCATCGCGGCGATGGATGTCCATCCGGCGGCGGAACTTTCGATGATGCTTGTCGATCTCGCGGCCATGGCAGACCTGCACATGCGGTGGATGGATCTGCCCGGTCCCACCGATGTGATGTCCTTCCCGATGGACGAGCTTGAGCCCGGCGGGCGTCCGGACGCGCCGGAACCCGGGCCCTCGATGCTCGGCGACATCGTGCTGTGCCCGCAGTTCGCGGCCGAACAGGCTGAGGCGGCGGGGCATTCGTTGGCTCACGAGCTGGCGCTGCTGACCGTGCACGGGGTGCTGCACCTGCTCGGCTACGACCACGCCGAACCCGAGGAAGAGCGCGAGATGTTCGCGCTGCAGAACCAGCTGCTGAAGGACTGGTATGAGCAGCAGGCCCAGCTGTATCGGGATAGCCGTCTGCTCGACAAGTCGCGCAACTTCGACGAGTGATGTCTGGCATAGGGCTGCTGCTGGCGGCGATCGTCCTCGTCGGCCTGGGCGGTACGTTCGCGGCCATCGACGCGGCCATCAACACCGTGTCCTCGGCACGTGTCGACGAGCTAGTTCGTGAGGAAAGGCCGGGCGCGGTAAGGCTTTCCGTGGTGATCCGGGACCGACCACGCTATGTGAATCTGGTTGTCCTGCTGCGCACCACCTGCGAGATCCTGTCGACGGTGTGCCTGGCCGGATATCTGACCGCACGGATGAGCCTGGGCGCCGCACTGATGATCTCGGCGATCGTCATGGTGGTGACGAGCTTCGTGGCGATCGGGGTGGGCCCGCGTACGTTGGGACGCCAACATGCGTACTCGATAGCGCTGGGTGCCGCCGTTCCACTCCAGGTGATTTCGGTACTGCTGGGCCCCATTTCGCGACTGCTCATCCTGCTCGGTAACGCGGTGACGCCAGGGCGCGGTTTCCGCAACGGCCCGTTTGCCTCCGAGATCGAGCTGCGCGAGGTGGTCGACATGGCTCAGCAGCGCGGCGTGGTGGCCGATAACGAGCGTCGAATGATCCAGTCGGTGTTCGAGCTGGGCGATACACCCGCCCGCGAGGTGATGGTGCCGCGCACCGAGATGGTGTGGATCGAATCCGACAAGACGGCCGGTCAAGCCACCTCGCTGGCGGTGCGCAGCGGACACTCCCGCATACCGGTAGTCGGAGAGAACGTCGATGACGTCGTCGGGGTGGTCTTTCTCAAGGACCTTGTGCAGCAGACGTACTACTCGGTGAACGGTGGCCGAGATGTCACCGTGGCGCAGGTGATGAGGCCGGCGGTGTTCGTCCCGGACTCCAAGCCGCTGGATGCGCTGCTGCGCGAGATGCAGCAGCACCGCAAGCACATGGCGTTGCTCGTCGACGAGTACGGGGCTATCGCCGGATTGGTGACCATCGAGGACGTGCTGGAGGAGATCGTCGGGGAGATCGCCGACGAGTACGATCACGACGAGGTCGCTCCGGTGGAGGACTTGAAACACAAGATATTTCGTGTCTCTGCCAGGTTGCCGATCGAAGACCTGGGGGAGCTGTACGGCATTGAATTCGACGAGGACCTGGACGTAGAGACCGTCGGCGGACTCCTGGCATTGGAGCTGGGACGCGTTCCGCTGCCAGGGTCCAAGGCTGCCTCGCACGGACTTTTGTTACAGGCTGAGGGTGGCCCGGACACCCGGGGCCGGGTGCGCATCGGCACGATTCTGGTGCAACCGGACCCCGACGGCCCCGCGGTGGCAGATGACGAGAAAGCGGAGGAAAGAGATGACTGAATTGGACGCTGAAGATAACAAGCTCGTCGTATTGGCCCGTGGAGCGATGGGGCGTGCCGAGGCGAAGTCGGGAGCGGCGGTGCGCGATGGCGACGGTCGCACCTATGCCGGTGCACCGGTGTCGCTTTCGGCCCTGTCGCTGACTGCGCTGCAGGCGGCCGTGGCAGCGGCGGTCTCCAGTGGAGCGTCGGCCATCGAGGCGGCGGTGCTGGTCGGTGGCTCTCACGAGGATCCGGGTATCGCGGCCGTGCGGGAGCTGTCGCCGTCGGCGACGGTCATCGTGACCGATCGCACCGGTGTGCCTGCGGGGCAGTTGTGAGCGAATCCGATCAGGAGTTCCGTTCTGGCTTTGTCTGTTTCGTCGGGCGGCCGAACACCGGTAAATCGACGCTGACCAATGCGCTGGTCGGGCAGAAGGTCGCCATCACCTCGAACCGGCCGCAGACCACCCGGCACACGATTCGCGGGATCGTGCACCGCGAGAACTACCAGATCGTTCTTGTCGACACTCCGGGGCTGCATCGGCCGCGCACGCTACTCGGGCAGCGGCTCAACGACCTTGTGCGCGATACGTATTCCGAGGTGGACGTGATCGGCCTGTGCATTCCGGCCGATGAGGGCATCGGGCCGGGCGACAAGTGGATCCACGAACAGATCAAGCTCATCGCGCCGCGCACCACGCTGATTGCGATCGTCACCAAGATCGACAAGGTGAGCAAGGAGCGGGTGGCCGAGCAGCTGCTGGCGGTGTCCGAGCTTGTGGGGCCGGATGTAGACATTGTTCCGGTGTCGGCCATCTCCGGAGCCCAAGTCGAGGTGCTGACAGAGGTTTTGGCGTCCAAGCTGCAGCCTGGTCCGGCGTTCTACCCCGACGGTGAGCTGACCGATGAGCCCGAAGAGGTGCTCATGGCGGAACTGATCCGTGAGGCTGCACTCGAAGGTGTGCGTGATGAGCTGCCGCACTCGTTGGCGGTGGTGATCGACGAGGTGAACGAACGCGAGGGTCGGCCCGAGGGCTCGGAGCTGATCGATGTGCACGCGATCCTCTACGTCGAGCGGGACAGCCAGAAGGGCATCGTCATCGGCAAGGGCGGATCACGGCTACGCGAAGTAGGGACCAACGCGCGCAAGCAGATCGAAAAGCTGCTCGGCACCAAGGTTTTCCTGGATCTGCGGGTCAAGGTGGCCAAGAACTGGCAGCGCGACCCCAAGCAGCTCGGCAAGCTCGGGTTCTAACGCCCACCCCTTTGCGCCGACACGCCGTTCGCGCCCAAACCGAGGTTGTGGCGGTTTCGTCTCGCACAAATTCACCACAACCTCGGTCTCGCTAACTTGTCAGAGGTACGTGGCATGGTCGCGACATGGGGAACCTGGTCATGGGGAGTTCGGCCATTGCGTCGGGAGCGCTTACCCGCCACGAGTTGCGAACGGGCTATCGACGCATTTATCGCAATGTCTATCTACCCGTCGGAGTTGAGCTCACCGCGCGTGCGCGTGCCGAAGCGGCCTTTCTGTGGTCGGGTGGGAGCGGCGTGGTGTGCGGCATCTCGGCCGCGGCCATGCACGGTAATCCGTGGATATCCGCTGACCGGCCGGCTGAGTTGATTCGTGAGTGGCGAAGTGCGCCGAAGGGGATCATCTTGCATGCGGACACGTTGTGCCCTGACGAGTCGACGGTGATTGACGGGGTTGAGGTCACGACGCAGGCCAGGACGGTATTCGACATCGGCCGCCGGGTGTATACGTCTCGTGCAGTCGAATTGGTTGACGTGCTTCTTCGGGACTGCGCGAAGAGCGAAGTGAACGATCTTGTCTCACGGTATCGGGGCGCGCGAGGCATTCGTCGATTGGCGAATGTGTTGTCGCTGGCGGACCCCGGCGCTGAGTCTGTTCAAGAGACACGACTGCGGATGTGCCTTGTCGGTGCGGGACTACCGCGTCCTGAAACTCAGATCGAACTGCGCGGTCCCGACGGGCGGACCATTCGCCTCGACATGGGCTGGCGGGAGCAGCGGGTGGCTGCCGAATTCGACGGGGCGCAGCACTGGGGTGATTCTGTGCAGCATCGCCGCGATATCGAACGGCAAGAGACCATCGCTTCGATGGGCTGGCGGTTGGTGCGCGTTAGTCGGGACCAGCTCATCAACCAACCGTTGGCGGTGGTCCACCGGGTTCGAGCAGCGCTGAGCGCCGCATCCCGAGCGGCCTAGCCATCGAGACCGAGGTTGTGGCGAATGTATGCGAGACGAAACCGCCATAACCTCGGTCTCGGCGCCCGGACGGCGCCGTAGGCGCACGTCCTCACCACCAGGGGTCGGGGGTCTCCGATGCCCAGTTGTTGATTGACTCCAGCTGCGCGGCAAGGGAAATCAGCAGCGGCTCGCTGTTCGCCGGACCCATCAGCTGCACGCCGACCGGTAACCCGTCTTCGGTGAACCCGGCGGGCACGTTGATCGATGGCCACCCGAGCACATTCCACGGCCAGGTCATGGGACAAGCCCCGATTTGTCCGCGATCCGTGGCGATACTGCCGACATCGTCGAAATCGTAGATACCCGTGGGCGGTTGGGCAGTCGTTGGCGCCAGCACGACATTGAAGCTGCCGAAGATCTTGCCGACGCGCGCTTGCAACCGCGGCTCGGCGGCACGCGCTCGCCGCAGCGCCCAGCCGGCCAGGCGTCGACCCGTGCGCATGTTGGTCACGGTGCGGTGATCCCAATGCGCCCCGGCGTCGAGTCGGTCCCGCCACGGCAGCAGCCCGGCGGTCGCCCGCGGCAGGAAGTTCAGACCGAGCCCAACGCCGTAATCCGGATCGCCCTCGGACACCATGTGCCCAAGGGAACGCAGCTGATGGGCCACGTATCGGGTGGCGGCTTCGATCGTCGGATGAATGTGCGCGGGAAACCCCGAGAACGGAACCTTGAGCGACAGCGCGATACGAAGCTGTCCCGGGTCCTCGTGGACGGCGTCGAGCACCCGGACGTGGGGTGGCTTGTGCAGATCCCCGGGGGCGTTCCCTGAGACGGCGTCCAACAACAGCGCGGCATCGGCGACCGTGCGCGCCAGGGGCCCGTGCACCGTGATCCCGTTGAACGCCTCCGCCAGTGGCCAGGTGGAGATCCGGCCGCGCTGCGGCTTGATGCCGATCAGGTGTGTCCATGCGGCCGGAATCCGGATGCTCCCGGCCCCATCCGAACCGATCGCGCCCGCGACGAGACCGGCCGCCACCGCGGCGGCGCTACCGCCCGACGATCCGCCGGGGGTGTGACCGCGGCTCCACGGGTTGCGGGTGTGTCCGAAGCCGGGACCGCTGGTGAAGCCCCACTGACCGAGCTCACAGGTATTGGTCTTGCCGACGATCACCGCGCCCGCTGCCCGCAGCCGTCGCACCAGCTCGGCGTCCTCGGATTCTGAGCCAACCGCCCCGGCGGTACCGAATGCGGTTGGGGTGCCCGCCAAGTCGGTGTCGTCTTTGATGGCGATGGGAACCCCGAGTAACGGCAGCCGCTCACCGGCGGCTAATCGCTTGTCGGCCTCGGCGGCCTCGGCGAGGGCGCTCTTGGTGCACACCACCCGGAACGCGTTGAGGGTCGACTGGCTGGATTTGATCGCGTTGAGCGCCGCGAGGGTTAGGGAAACGGAGCTGGCCGAACCCTCTACCAGCGCGGAGGCCTGGGCGGTGAGCGTAGGAAAGCCCGACATGACCAGAAGGGTAAGCCGTCGAAATAGTGCGTCAATGCGGGGATTCGTCGGTACCAGATGGAAAACTGTTCGAATGCGGCTTTACCGGGATCGTGCTGTCGTGCTGCGGCAGCACAAGCTCGGTGAGGCCGACCGCATCGTGACCCTGCTGACCCGCGAGCATGGCCTGGTTCGTGCGGTAGCCAAGGGAGTGCGTCGCACCCGCAGTAAGTTTGGATCACGGCTGGAACCATTCGCGCATATCGATGTGCAGCTGCATCCGGGACGCAATCTCGACATCGTCACGCAGGTGCAGGCCATCGACGCCTTCGCGTCGGACATCGTCAGCGATTACGGCCGGTACACCACCGCCTGCGCGGTCCTGGAGACCGCCGAGCGGATCGCCGGTGAAGAGCGCGCTCCGGCGCTCGCTCTGCACCGCCTCACCGTCGGTGCGCTCAGGGCCATCGCCGATCAGCAGCGCTCCCGCGAACTGGTTCTCGATGCGTATCTGTTGCGTGCCATGAGCATTGCCGGGTGGGCACCCGCCATCAACGAGTGCGCGCGCTGCGCCACCCCCGGCCCGCACCGTGCCTTCCATGTGGGGGCGGGTGGCAGCGTCTGTGTGCACTGTCGTCCCGCGGGTGCGGCGACTCCACCGCCGGGTGTGCTGGAGCTGATGGCGGCACTGCATGACGGTGACTGGGCGGCCACCGATGACGTGCCGCAGGCCCAGCGCACCCAGGCCAGCGGATTGATCGCGGCGCATTTGCAGTGGCATCTGGAGCGCAAGCTGCGGACACTCCCGCTCGTCGAACGCGGGACCAGGTTAAATATGACCCATGGTGAAGAGCAGCCAGCCCGATCCGCAGCAGGATAAGTACTTCACGGATTGGGCCGAGGTCCCGCCCGGCTACGCCCCGACGTTCCCGGACAAGACGGTGTTTCCTGCCGTTTTCCCCAAGCTGCTGCCCGGTTCGGGCCCCCATGGCACCCGTCCACATCCCGCGCCGAAGCATCCGTCGGGTGCCATACCGCCCGTCATCCCCAAGGAGCTGGTTCCCCGGCACGTCGCGGTGGTGATGGACGGCAACGGGCGCTGGGCGCGGGCCCGCGGGCTGCCACGCACCGAGGGCCACAAGATGGGCGAGGCCACCATGATGGACATGGTCTGTGGTGCCATCGAGATGGGCATCCCGTGGCTCACCACCTACGCGTTCTCGACGGAGAACTGGAGAAGGCCCGCGGACGAAGTTCGATTCCTCATGGGATTCAACCGTGACGTGGTCAAGCGGCGCCGGCACGATCTGAACAACATGGGAGTGCGGTTCCGCTGGGCGGGGCAGAAGACGCGGTTGTGGAGCAGCGTCTACAAGGAGCTCGAGATCACCGAGGAGCTCACCAAGAACAACAGCACGCTGACGTTGACCACGTGCATCAACTACGGTGGCCGGGCCGAAATTGCCGAAGCGACAAGACGAATCGCGCGGCTGGTGGAGTCCGGACAGCTCAAGCCGGACCGCATCACCGAGGAGACCATTGCCAAGTACCTCGACGAGCCGGATATGCCCGATGTCGATCTGTTCCTGCGGCCCTCGGGTGAGTTCCGCTCCAGCAACTTCATGATGTGGCAGTCGGCCTACGCCGAGTTCGTGTTCCAGGAAAAGATGTATCCGGACTTTGACCGCCGCGATCTGTGGGCCGCCTGCCTGGAATACGCGCAGCGTGACCGGCGATTCGGTACGGCGTGATGACCGATCCCGACCACGGAGCCGACGAGATTCTGGACCGAGTACACCGCGTGCTGCATCCGGTGCTGCCGGTCACCAGGGAGGCCGATGGTGCGCTGACCGCCGACTACGAGGGCACGCTCACCTCTATCCGCGCGGTCACCATCGCGCCGGGCTTGGATGTGGTGTCGCTGTCGCAGGTGCTGGCCTGGGATGTGGCCGTCAATGCGAAATCGCGGGACCTGGTCGACGGGCTTGCGCAGAGGTCTCTGTTCGGGAACATTCTGTTGATCGCCAAGGGACGCAAGGCGGATGTGTTGTTGCGCTACAACTTTCCCGCCACCGAAATCACGGATGAGGCATTGGTGACACTACTGCTGATGGTCTTTTCGACGGGCGCTGACGCGAGAAAGGCGTTGGGCAACTAAGAGACCGGGTTGGCGGCGCTGCAGCGACTGCACAGACCGAAGACCTCCACCGTGTGGTGGACCTCGGTGAATCCGTGCTCCACGGCAATGTCGGCGGCCCAAGCCTCGACCGCACCCGCCTGTACTTCGACCGCGAAACCGCAACTCTGGCAGACCAAGTGGTGGTGATGGCCGTCCGAACAGCGCCGGTACACCGACTCGCCGGTGTCGTTGCGCAGCACATCGACCTCGCCCGAGGTCGACATCGACTGCAGGGTCCGATAAACGGTGGTCAGGCCAATGCCTTCGCCGGTGCGCTTGAGTTCGTCATGCAGTTCTTGCGCAGACCTGAATTCGTCGGTCCGTTTCAGCAGGGCGGTAATGGCCGCGCGCTGGCGGGTGGAACGCACGGTTCCTGGCAGCACTGCCCGCTCCTCGCGGACGCTCATCGCTGTTCCTCGGTGTGCGCAACGGCGTCGACGACGATGTGGGAGAGGTGATCGTCGACGAGGCGGTACATCACCTCGCGTCCCTGGCGCTCCCCGGAGACCACTCCGGCGGCCTTGAGCACCCGCAGGTGCTGACTGATGAGCGGCTGGGCGACGCCGACCGCATCGACCAATTCGTGGACGCAGCGTTGCGATTCGCGCAGCTGCAGCACGATGGCGATGCGTACCGGAGCGGCAAGTGCGCGGAGCAGCTCACCGGACTGTTCGAGGATCTCGCGCGGTGGCAGTGGGCCGGGCGGGGTCAGCGGAGCATGCGGTGGATCGTCATGTGCGGAACTAAGCACGGTGTTCACCACGGCGCTTCACCTCAACCTGAATCACGCCCCGGCCTGTCCGGAGACCCAACATACGGTCCGGCGGCAAACCGGGCCCATCTATTGAGGGTAGTGGCCGATTGCCGATCTGGTTATCAGGGTGTGGTCGTGGCGGCTGCGGACCGGTGTGGACTGCCGCCACGGCAGGACGCTGCCTTCGATGCTTCAAAAATTTGCTAGAAAGCCTGAATTTGTCGGCGTGGCGAACGGCGAATGTCGTAAAAGGACCTGCGAGTCTGGCCACAGCTGGTGATCCAACCATGGTGGCCTGGTGTTCACTCCAGGTCGGCGTAATGGGGTTTCTGACGTGTCGCATCGTAATTTGTGCACCTTAACCGGCCAATTGTGGGTGAGCAGCGTCACAGCCTGCTCACAGGTCTCGGCGTTGACACGTGGCCGCTACGTCTCTACGTTATGAAAACGATAATCATTATCAATTATTGTTTTGACGCCTACCTGAGGACGATCGCCATGGCCACCTTTGCTACCGGCACCGATGAGCTGAAGAACACCGACGGTGTGAACCGGCCGGGGTGGTTTGTCAGCAGACGCGTCGACATCCTCTTTGTCTTCGGTTTGGGCGCGTTGTTGTCGGCAGTGCTCTTCGCGGCCGACGGACACAAGGGGATATTCCTCGTCGGTGCGGTGGCGTTCTCCCTGCTTTCCGACCTTCCGCATGTGCTGACGACGACGGCGCGCGTGTGGATGGATCCCCGCGAGCGGTCCCGGTTCTGGGCGCACTACGTGATCAGCTTCACCGTGGTCGCCGCGATCGTCGGCACGCTGTGGTTCGGCGGCTGGATGGTGCCGCTGCTGGCCGTCTGGGCCTATTGGCAGGTGTTCCACGTTCTCAAACAGCACTTCGGCATCATCAACATCTACGCAGCGAAGAATGGTTACAAGGGCCCGCGTAACCGGCTCAAGTACGCGTTGTACGCCGTCTGCCTGGCCCCGGTGCTGTACCGGGCGAGTCAGGGCCTGAACTTCTCCGAGTACGTGGTCTTCGGTCACCGACTGCCCTTCTCGAACCTGAGCGTGCCGGTGCCGCCCATTCCCGGATTCTTGGTTATCGGCGGATTCGTCTGCGCCGCAGTCATGTTGGGTATCGCAGTCTGGGAGCAGGTGCAGCTGAAGCGAGCCGGGCAGCGCACGCTGCCGGCCATGTCGGTGGCCACCTTCGTCATCGCGGCGCTGTCCTACAACCTGTCTTACCTGCTGGTCTCGGACCTTTTCGCGCTCATTCTGATCGCGACGACAACACACAGCCTGCAATACCACCTGATCAACTGGACGCGGAACAACACGCGCTTTGCGCGCACCGAGGATCCGGGCGAGAAGAAGCTGCTGCTGGCACGGCTCTCGACTCGCAAGGCGCTGCCGCTGTACATCGCATTCTTCGGGGGGCTGGGCATCCTCGCGGGGCAGCTCGACACGGTCATCTTCGCGGTCCCGCTGACCTTCGTGCTGCACCACTTCTACATGGATGGCGCGCTGTGGAAGAGCAAGGGCAATCCCGAACTAGCTCATGACCTGGGAATCGTCCGTGCTGGATAGCGGACTGATCGAGCAGCGGCAGGCTCGCCTGCCGGTGTCGGTGCGGCGCGTCGAAACGCATCGCGACGCCAAGCAATTCGTCGCGATGCCGTGGCGCATCTACGGTGACGACCCCAACTGGCGCCCCACGTTGCGCCGCGTCATGCACGCGAAGATGAATTCCAAGCACAACCCGCTGCACCGCGAGGTGCAGATCGAGAACTTCGTCGCCTACCGCGGCGGTAACCCCGTGGGCCGCATCTCCGCCAGCATCGACTCGGCGTACGTGCAGCGCTACGGCGAGTGCGCATTCTTCGGGTTCTTCGAGAGCGAGGACGACGAGGCAGTCGCGGGCGCCCTGCTCGGGGCGGCCGAACAATGGGCCGGGCGCCGGGGCATCACCAAGATGGTCGGCCCGTTCAGCTATACCTCCCGTGAGGAAGTCGGCCTGCTTGTCTCCGGGTACGACAGGCCGCCGGCCGTCATGCAGCCCTACAACCCCCGGTATTACCAGGCGCTGGTAGAGGCGGCCGGATATCGCAAGAAGTTCGATACCGCCTCGTTCCGTTGGCATGTCGATGGCAACCCGGAGGTCCAGCAGCGCCTGCTCAAGCGGGCCGACGCGGTCATGCGCGACCAGGGAGTAACGGTGCGGTCGGTGCGGATGCGCGACTACGGCGACGAGCTGGAGATGCTGCGCGGTCTGTACAACGATTCCTTTGCCCATCATCCCGAGAACGTCCCGCTCAGTCGTGAGGTGTTCTCGGGGATGGCCGCGGAGATGCGGCCCCTGATCGACCCGAAAATCGTCCGGATTGTCGAATCTGGGGGCACTCCAGTGGGATTCCTGCTTATGCTGCCGGACGTCAACGAGATCGTCGGGCGCTCGGGGCGGCTCACGCCGGCGCTGCTGGCACGGCTCGCGGCCCGGCGCGACGGACGCATTCGTGGAATCGAAACCGCCGTGGTGGTGCTCATCGGCGCGGTGCAGACCCAGTTCGGGGCCGGGATCGGACGGATCCTGGCGGGGGAGATCGTCCGGACGATCACCGGCAGCGGTTACTCCTCGGTTGCCACCACATGGGTGCACGAGGACAACGTGTGGTCGAATTCGCTTACTTCCCAAATGAAGACGGACCCGGAGAAAATCCATCGGGTCTACCAGAAGGCGCTGTGATGGGCAGCCGCATATTGGTCACCGGGGCCACCGGGTACCTGGGTTCCACCCTCGTCACGTCTTTGGTGCAGGCGGGCGAGCGGGTCACCGTCGTGACGAACCCGCACGACCCAGCCATTCTTGACGGCGAGCTGCGCCCGCATGTCGACACGGCCTGCGCCGACATCACCGATGCGCAGAGCATCGATGACGCGATGCGAGATGTGTCCCACGTGTACCACCTCGCCGGTATCGCATCGCCGAACTCCCGCCTTGGGCACAGGATTTGGCAGACCAACGTGCTCGGTACCTACCAGGTGGCACGTGCCGCCCTGAAGCACGATGTCCAGCGCGTGGTACACGTTTCATCTACCGCTGCCGTCGGCTACCCGCCCAACGGTGTAGTGGCGGACGAAGAGTTTGAACCGCGGGATTCGGTGCTGGACAACGTGTATTCGGCGTCCAAGCGTGCGGGTGAGCGGCTGATGCTGGACTTCGCCGAGCGCGGTCTGGACGTTGTGGTGGTGAACCCCGCCGCGGTGTTCGCGCCGGGCGCGGGGCCCGCCCGGTCCTGGCAGGGGCTGTTGGTCGCCGCCCGTAAGGGACTGCTGCGCGTGGTACCACCCGGCGGCACCGCGGTGTGCTCGGCAAGGGATTTCGTCGTGGGTATCACCGCGGCAATGGCCAAGGGCGAGAAGGGGCGCCGGTACATCCTGAGCACCGTGAATCTCTCCTACCGGCAGATCGGGGAGCTGCTCGTGGCTGCGGTGGGGCGCGATCACCCGGTGCGTTCCGCGCCCATGGGCCTGTTCCGGGCGGCGGGCAAGGGCAACAGGCTGGTGCGCGATGTCTCCATGCGCTTCGATCCCGACGATGCGCTGATTCCCGAGAACGTGGAACTGATGGCCCGCGAGTTGTATTACTCGCCCGATAGAGCAGTGCGAGAGCTGGGAATTCCCCAGGTGTCTACCCAAGAACTGATAGCGGAGTTTGTGCGATGACGGTCGAGGCACGGCAGACGCAGGGTGGCTCCAAGGAAGCGCTCGGCATCTCAATGGCCGATGCGCGCGCACTGGTGGCAGACCTGACCGCCCGCCGCCAGTGGATCTATTGGCTGGACCTGGCCGCCTGTGTGGCCATCGGATACACGGCATTCCTGTTGTGCCCAGCCGATGATCTGCTGTCGGTACAGGCGGCGGCATGCATGGTGGTGGCGGCCTTCGCGTTCTATCGCGCCGTGTTGTTTGTCCACGAGCTCGTACACGCCGAGCGTGACCTGCGCTGGTTCTCGGTGGTGTGGCACGCGATCTGCGGAATCCCGCTGTTAACACCGAAGTTCACCTTCGAGTTCCATCATGAACACCACGCTTCGCGCACCTATGGCACCGCCGAGGACGGCGAGTATGTGGCCTACAGCAGCGAGCCGCGCTGGCGCATCATCCTCTTGCCGTTCACTGCGCTCGGCGGGCCGCTGGCATTCGTCTTCAGGTTCCTGGTGCTGGCTCCGTTGAGCTGGCTGGTACCCGCGATCAGGCCCCTCGTGCTCACCCGGGCGTCATCGCTCATGATCGACGCCGATTTTGAGCGCCCCTTGCCTCCGGAAGGCACGCCCCGCTCCTGGCTGGTGCAGGAAATCGCTTGTTTCGTCTACACATCGGCCTTGCTGATTCTGCTGCTCCTGGGCGCCTACTCGCCGTACCGGCTGCTGGAGGCGCACCTGGTGGTCGCCATGGCGCTGTTCGTGAACTGGCTGCGGGTGCTTGCGGCGCACCGGTACGAGGGCACGACCGAACGGATGACCTTCCCGGAACAAGTTCTCGATTCCATCGACCATCCCTCGGTTCCCGTCCTGGGCTCGCTGTGGGCGCCGGTGGGGTTGCGTTTCCACGCGGTGCACCACTTCTTTCCCCAGTTGCCCTACCACCAGCTAGGTGAGGCGCGCCGCCGGCTCATGGCGGCGATCCCGCCCGATGCCGGGTACTGGTGCACTGAAGACCGTTCACTCGCCTCATCGCTGCGGCGTCTACTCGCCCACCCGCGCAAGGACACGGTATGAACACCACGCAATTGACCTCTATGGCAAGAGAATCCGCAGCTGCCACCTACTCTCGCCGTCTGCCGATACGGCCTGTTGAGGCGCGCGGCGCCCGGGTGCGCGCCGACGACGGCCGCTGGTACGTCGACTGCCTGGCCGCGGCAGGGGCCATGTCACTGGGCTGGAATCACCCCGTCGTCAGTGAGGCCGTCATGAAGACGGTCTCCTCCGGGGAGCCGTTGCTATCACTGGACTTCCACACGCCGTCCCGGGACCGTTTCGTCGAGGAACTGTTGTCCATCCTGCCGGTGCGGCTCGCCGCCGACGCCAGCATCCACCTGTGCTCGCCCAGTGGGGCGAGTGCCGTCGAGGCGGCGCTCATGCTTGCCGAGGTGGCCACCGGCGGGCGCGAACACGTGGGTGTGCAAGGCGGATTCCACGGCTGCACGCGGGCCGCACGCGCGGCGAGCTCCGGCGGTGGCCTGCGCCAGCAGCCGGTGGTGCTGTCCCCGCACGCGAGCTTCCTGCCATACCCGCAGGAGTACCGCAGCCCGTTCGGGGTGAGTGGAGAGCAGGGTGTCGACCTGGCGATCGCGGCGGCCGACGCGCTTGCGCGCCCACATAGCGGCGTGACGGCACCGGCATCACTGATCGCCGAGTTTGTGCTGGGTGAGGGCGGGGTGATTCCCGCTCCGCCGCGCTGGGGACAGGCATTGCGCCGGACCGCATCGACGCTCGGGATACCGCTGATCGCCGACGAAGTACAGGCCGGTATGTATCGCACGGGCCCGGCATGGGCCTTTCAGCACTGCGGTATCGAACCCGACATGGTGGTGATCTCCAAGGGGCTCGGCTCCGGTATTCCCATCGCAGTCCTGGTGGTGCGCAAGGAATTCGACGTGTGGGAGCCCGGCGCGTTCACCGGGACCTTCCGCGGGAACGCCATGGCCTTCGCCGCCGCCAGTGCCGTGATGCGCTTCGCGCGCGAGAACGGCCTGCGTGGGCAGGTTACCGCCCGCGGCAAGGTCTTCCTGGATGGCTTGAACGCCGTCGCATCCCGTTCGAATCTGATCGGTGATGTGCGCGGGGTCGGGCTCATGCTGGGCGTGGAGATCGTGGACCCCGATCTGCCGTGGCCGCATGATGCCGGAGCGCCGGCGCCCGAACTCGCTGCCGACATTCAGCGTGCGTGCCTGCACTATGGCCTCATCGTCGAGACCGGCGGCCAGTACGGCAACGTGGTGCGATTCTTGCCGCCGTTGACCATCGAGGAACCCGATATCGCCGCGGCGCTGAACGCCTTCGAATCGGCCGTTGTCGCGGTGGAGCGCACTCGGTCAACCAGCGAGCGCGTATGGGCAGAATCCTGGTGACGCCCAACCCGAGCCCCTTTGTGAGTGACTTCCTCACCGGGGAAAGCAAAATCGCGTATCGCGAAGCCATCGCACTGGCGGCAGACCGGGCCAGCGCCGCGCTGGGCGATGCCACCAGGCCGGGCCTGGTGGACGGCTACGCGGCGCTGAAACGTGATGCCGGGCGCCTCGACCTCGACGATCCCGAGGGCGTCGGACTGAGCCGGGCACTGGACGAAGCGGCCGGACTGCTCGCGGAGAAATCTGTGGTGGTCACCCACCCGGCGTATCTGGCGCATCTGCACTGCCCGCCCGCGCTGCCGTCGCTGGCCGCCGAGGTACTGATCAGTGCGTTCAATCAGTCAATGGACTCTTTCGATCAGGCGCCGGCCGCCACGGCGATCGAGCAGCAGGTCATCGAATATCTTTGCGCCAGAATGGGGTACGGACCCGGATCGGATGGGACCTTCACCAGCGGGGGTACCCAATCGAACCTGCAGGCGCTGCTGCTCGCACGGGATCTGTTCGCCCACAACACCTACGGCTGGGATATCGCGGCACGGGGCTTGCCGCCGCAGGCCAGTTCGTGGCGTGTGCTGTGCACCCGGCAGACGCATTTTTCGGTGCGACAGGCACTCCGGCTGCTCGGGCTGGGGACTGCCGCCGTCATCGAAGCACCCACCGACGAGGCCGGGCGCCTGCGCGTCGAGGAGCTCGCGGGAATCCTGGACGAGGCGGACCGCGCGGGGACGCCCGTATTCGCGCTTGTGCTTACCGCCGGGACCACAGATTTCGGGGCGATCGACCCGCTGGAAGCGTCCATCGCGATGGCCCGTGCGCGTGGGATCTGGAGCCATGTGGATGCCTGTGCGGGTGGGTGCCTGATGTTCAGCGAGCAGCACCGGAACCTACTGCACGGTATCGAGCTGGCGGACTCGGTTGCCCTCGACTTCCACAAGCTGCTGTTCCAGGCGATCAGTTGCAGCGCGCTGCTGGTCCGCAGTCGTGCGAGCTTCGATGTGCTTGCCGCACATGCCGATTACCTCAACCCGGAGAGTGACTCGGAGCACGACGTACTCAATCTGGTGGGCAAATCGCTACAGACCACACGCCGTTTCGATGCGCTCAAGGTACTGGTCACGCTGCGGGCGGTGGGCCAGCGTCATGTCGCGGCGATGATCGATGCCACCTGTGCGGCGGCGCACTCAGCGGGCCACGCAGCGGCCGAACACCCGGACCTGGAACTGGCGGCGCCGGTATGCACCAACACCGTGGTGTTGCGCTGGCGGCGGCCGGGGTTGGCGGCCGAGGCGTGCGACGGGATCAACGACACGGTTCGCGCCGAGCTGGCTCACTCCGGCAGGGCGATTGTGGGCCGGTCCAGTGCGGCTGGGGGACAGGCGATCAAGCTCACCTTCGTCAACCCCTTGGTGACGGCGTCGATGGCGGCCGCGATGGTTTCCGAGATAGCCGCCCACGGCAACCGGATCTGGTGTGCCCGTATCCCGGAGGGCAGTGCCGTATGAACAATCCCGTAGTGCGCGTCGAACGCGTTCCGGCCTCTGACGCCCGTTTTGCCTGGGCAAAAAATGTCGAGTTCACGATTTTCGGCCTGGAGAACGATTTCGCCGACGACGTGGATATTGCGGCGGGGGAGATGGTGCACTACCGCCCCTGGGAACGGTCGTCGGAGATCTACGTCGGGTTTACCGAAGAGTCGCGTGAGCATCCCGTGGGCGTATTGCGTTCCCTGCGACACGATCCCGAGCTTGGGTTCGACAGTTTCAGCACCTTGCGAGACGCGCGGAACTTCCGGGAAGGCGGTGGACCGGCGCGCAATTATCTCTATCCGCGCTGGGATTCGTTCTTCGGCGAGGTGGCGCCGGAGCGCGTCGCCGAGCTCGCCACCCAAGGGGTGCGCAAGAAGTACCGGCGCGCCGGAATGATCGAGCAGATCTGGCAGGCATTCTTCGGCAGCCTGGCCGCCGACGGCGTCCAGTTCGTGACGGTGGCACTGGTGGTGCCGCTGTTCGACTGGTATCACCACCTGCTGCCACTGCGGCTGCATCAGATCGGCGACATCCTGCCCAACTACATCGGTGCGGACAGCGTGCCGGCCGTCCTCGACATCAGCGGCTCCTTCGTCCCCGACGCCGCCGAGGCCGTGCGTGACGGCTCGCTGCTGACCGCCACCACCGCACTTCCGTCCCCCGATAAGGAAAGAACCAGATGAGATCGATTCACACCGAAGAGCATGTGTTCCGCAAGGTCAGCGAGATCGACTGTCCCGTAGACAAAGTGTGGGAGCGAGTCACTTCGCAAGAGGGCATCAACGACGAGATGGGCCCCTACATGAAGATGACCATGCCCAAGCAGTTCCGTGGCAGGTCCATCGCCGACGTCACTCCGGGCACCCGGATCGGCAAGAGCTTCCTGCTGTTGTTCGGTGTCGTGCCGTTCGGGTTCGACGACATCACGGTGGCGCGGCTCGAGCCCGGCCGGATGTTCCGCGAGGAGTCGCTCATGACCGGTATGCGGGTGTGGGTGCACCACCGCACCCTGGAGCCGGTGGCGTCCGAGACGGGCGAAAAGACCAGGGTGACCGACGAGATCACGTTGGCCCCGCAGGCGCCGCTGGGTCTCATCCCCGGGTGGGGCAGGCTGATGAGCAGGATTTTGGCGGCCTTCTTCGCGCATCGGCACCGGCGGCTGAGCCGGACCCTGTCCGTCACCGGAGCTCCGCGATGAGACGTCTCGGTGCGGGTGCCGCCGCGGTGCTCTCGGTCGTGGCGGCAGCGGCCTGCGCACCGGTGAACGAGGAGGCCGGGAAGCCCGTCGGTCATGCCTTCGCGCTCTTGAAGTACCCGGCAGCACAAGGGGAACCGGCCTCCGAGCCGCAAGGAAAATCGCCCTTCGGGGACTATGCCCAGGAGGTCTCCGGCTCGGTGACCTACCTCGGGGAGACCAGCGCGCTACCTGGTGCCGGTGTCATGACCATCGGCCCCGGTCCCCGACGCGGCGAGCTGAAGATCGAGCAGTACTACCAGGGAGACCGATTCCCGTACGAGACCGGGATCGTCTCCGGCGGCGAGGGCAAGCCCAGCACCCTGGATGCCATCACCATCGTCAACCCGCTGGACTCGCGGGTGACGCTGCAGTGCACCATCGACGGCGGAATATCCCTGGCGGACATCGACAGTGAGCGTGAACTCAACGGCACGTGCGGCGGCGGAGCCAAGGCGCACGGTCACATCAGGCCCGACGGCAGTCGCAAGGCGACCTGGCGCGACAAACCCGTCGAGCTGGTGCGCACCGTCATGGATCTCACCGTCACCGGAGCCAGCAGTGGCCAGATCCACCAGATCAACGAGGTACCCAGGGACAGCACGGTCGGCAGCTTCCCCCTGTTCACATCGATCGACGTGAACATGACGGCACAGGGCATCAGCCTGGCCGAGAAGCTGGAACGCCACGTCCTCCCGAAAGTGAAGGGCTGAGCATGACCACCGATGAGAAGACCCCGGCATTGCGTGCGGCAGATCTGGTCAAGGCCTACCCGGGCGCGGAGACTCGCGCCGTGGACGGACTGAATCTGACTATTCCGCAAGGCATTGTCTACTGCCTGCTCGGCCGGAACGGTGCCGGGAAGACCACCACCATCCGGATGGCGACGACGCTGCTGGCCCCCACCAGCGGGGAGCTTGAGGTGCTCGGAATTCCCGTCGACAAGACCAAGGAATTGCGCCCTCTGATCGGCGTGGCCCTGCAAGAGGTGGCGCTGGATCTGTGGATGTCACCGGTCGAGCAGATCCGGATGAGCCTGGCCATCGCCGGCTGGCCCAAGGGACAGCGCAAGGCGCGTGAGGAAGAGCTCGTCGAGCAGTTCGGGCTGGGCAGTTACCTGAACCGGAAGGTGGGTGCACTCTCGGGTGGCATGCGCCGCCGCGTCGACGTCGCGCTGGCGGTCGCCCACAACCCGCAGATGTTGTTCCTCGATGAGCCGTCCAGCGGGCTGGATATCGAAGGCAAACAGGAGGTATGGAATGCCATCCGGCTGCTGCGCTCCGAAGGACGCACCGTCGTGCTGACGACTCACGATATGGACGAGGCGGTGTCGCTTGCCGACGAGGTCGGCATCGTCAAGAGCGGTCAACTTGTCGCCTCGGGCTCCACTCAGGAGTTCACCCGCAGCCACGGTTATGCGATCGAAATCGCGGCCGACGGCGGCGTATCGGAAGATACGGCCAAGGAGTTGGTGGCTGCGGGTTACGCCGTACAACGCACGCAGACCGGGACCTTATCCGGGACTTTGGATTCCGCGTCGGCATCGGACCTGGGGGCGCTGAGCGCCGAACTGGGCCGGGTCGGCTTGGGCACGGCCAGTATCGAAGTGCGATCCACCTCGCTGCGCGACGCAT
Source organism: Mycobacterium sp. D16R18 (assembly GCA_002013775.1). GTDB lineage: Bacteria > Actinomycetota > Actinomycetes > Mycobacteriales > Mycobacteriaceae > Mycobacterium. The sequence continues at coordinate 82,451 of MAFD01000001.1, read as the reverse complement.
TCCTGGAGGTAACCCAGTGACCGCCTTGTCCAATACCGCACGGTTGTTCCGTCGCTACGTCGTGGTGGGCCTGCGGCAGCCGGTCTTCGGATTCATCTTCCCGATCGTGTTCCCCGTCGTGCTCGTGATCTTCGTGCGATCGATGTTCCAGCGCGTGGCCGATCTACCCGGATTCCCGCTCTCCTCGTACACCGCGTACATCGCGCCCGGGCTGATCATGCTCATTCCGATGCTTGGCGCGGGGTACGGGGCCGGGACGCTCATCGACGAGATCAGATCGGGATTCACCGATCGGCTGCGGCTGTACGGCGTCTCCACCGGGCAGATCATGGCGGCCAAGATCGGCTTCGAGATGTTCCGCATCCTGCCCGCCGCGGTCATCGTCATCGGGCTGCTTGCCTTCCTCGACGCACCACTGCGGGCGGGCTTGTTGACCGGGGTGTTTCTTGTGCTGGTGATGTTCCTGTGGTCGGCGGCCTACAGCTCGCTGTTCTACCTGGTGGCGCTGCGCACCCTCAATCCACAAGCGCCGGTGGCGATGTTGCCGCTAGCGTTGCCGGTGCTGTTCGTCAGCCAGGCGCTCATGCCCTCGGTCTTCCTGTCCGACTGGCTCAGGATCAGCATCAACGCGAACCCCTTCTCGCACATTGTGTCCGCCGCCTCGACGATCATGTACGGCGAGTTCGATGTGATGCTCGTCGTCAAGGGTGCCCTGGTGGCCATCGGCATGTTCGCGCTGCTGCAAATCCCCATCCATCTGGTGATACGCCGAAAAATAGGCAAGTAGAAGGCTTAGAAAGAAAATGGAAACTACATCAGAAGTTCGCGAGTTCCTCATCGAGTTCATCGCCGAGGAACTCGAGATGCCCACCGGAGATGTCAACGACTTCTCCGAACTGGTCGGTGATCTGGGGTTCGATTCACTCTCGTTCGCGGTCGGTGTCTCGGAGATAAAGGGCCGCTTCGGTATTCAGCTGACCAAGGATGATGTCTTCGAGTGCAAGACGCTCGGAGCGTTGATCGAACTGGTCGAGAGCCGTTTGTGATGAGCCGCTTGCGCGAAGAACGTCCGTTGACGAACCCGGTGCTCGACAGACTGCGCGGCAGCGCCGTCACCGACCGTGGCCTCACCTCGGCGCCGATGGGAGCCGACGGCACATCACGGTTGACCGAGCTGCACACCACACCATGGGCCGATGTGCACCAGCAGGGTCTGCGTATCGCGGGCGCCCTGCAGGCGGCGGGTGTGCGCCCTGGTGAGGCGGTGACCGTATTGGCCGGTACCCCCGGTGAAATCGCGCCGTTGGTGCAGGGCATCTGGATGTCCGGTGCCTCCGTGACCATGCTGCACCAGCCCACGCACCGGTCCGATATGCAGGTGTGGATCGAGGACACCCGCAAGGCACTGGCTGCGGTGGGTTCCTCGACGGTGGTGGTGGGGGATCCCTTCCTCGCGGCCGCCGGGCAGTTCGCATCGGTCGGTGCCCGCGCCCTGGAGCTCCCGGGCCTGCTGACCGGCGCGCCGGGGGAGATCGTCGATACCGACCAAGACGCTATCGCCTTCCTGCAGTTGACCTCCGGGTCCACCGGGGCACCGAAGGCGGTCAGCATCACCTACCGCAATATCGAGGCCAATCTGCGGGCAATGGTGAGCGCTTCGGGTGCCGATCCCGAATCCGATGTGGTGGTGAGCTGGCTGCCGCTGTTCCACGACATGGGCATGATGGGTTACCTGATCGTCCCAATGTGCCGGGGGATGAACACCGTCAGCGTGACCCCGATGGACTTCCTCGGTGATCCGCTGCTGTGGGCGGAGCTGATCAGCAGGTACCGCGGCAGTATGACGGCGGGTCCCAATTTCGCGTACTCACTGCTGGCCCGTCGGCTGCGCAAGGCACCCGACGGTGCCTACGACCTGTCCTCGCTGCGGTTCGCGCTCAGCGGCGCCGAGGCCATCGATGTGGCGACCCTGGAACGATTCGTCACCGAGGGCGCCCGGTTCGGGATGCGCGCCGACGCCATCGTTCCCGCCTATGGCATGGCCGAGGCCACCTTGGCGGTTTCGTTTGTGCGGCGCGGTGAGGGCTACCGGGTGTGCCCGCCGCATCCTGATCTCGTCGCCGCCCAGGGAGAAGAGGCTAGTTCCCGTGTGGCACTGGGCCTTCCCTTGCCCGGCTGCGAGGTTCGGGTGGTGTCCGAGGACCGCTCGGTGCTGCCCGCGGAGGCGATCGGCGAGCTCGAGATCCGTGGGGAGAACGTCACCGCCGGATACCGCACGGCGGCGGGATTCGAGTCGATGCTCGACGCGCAGGGCTGGCTGTCCACCGGCGATATCGGGTACCTCACCGAGGACGGGCAGCCGGTGATCTGCGGCCGCAAGAAGGACATCCTGATCATCTCGGGTCGCAACGTGCACCCCGAGGACATCGAGCGGTCGGTCGCGGGCGTCTCGGGAGTGAAGTCGGGCGGTATCGCCGCGGTACGTCTGTCCACCGCTGCGGCAGGCGAGGGGTTCGCGATGGTGGCCGAATCGGCGCTGCATGCCGATAGCGCCGAGAGTGCACGCATCCGTGCCGAGGTGGCGGACCGTGTCTACCGCAGCCTGGGGGTGAGTCCACGCGATGTCCACGTGGTCCCCGCCGGGTGGATTCCCAAGACATCCTCGGGAAAGCTGCGCAGGAGAGCGACCAGTGACCGGCTGAAGAGGTGTGAACCGACCCGATGACGACACGGGAACAACTTCTCCGTGTCCGCACCTGGATGCCCGAAGGGCTTCGCACACTTGGTGATCGCGGTGCACGCTATCTGCGGCACCATCCGATCGCCGCGCTCACCACCGTCGGCGAACAGTTCGTCCTCGGTGCGCACACGCTGCGGTACTTCGCGACCGACCTGGTGACGGGCAGGTTCCAGTGGGCGGAGTTCGTGCGGCAGGCGGCGTTCATGGCAGGAACCGCCGTGATGCCGACGGTGCTGGTGGCACTGCCCATCGGGGTAACGCTCTCCATCCAGTTCGCGCTGCTGTCAGGTCAGGTCGGTGCTACCTCACTGGCCGGTGCGGCCAGTGGACTGGCCGTGGTGCGGCAGGCCGCCTCGTTGGTGGCGGCCATATTGCTCGCCTCGGCGGTGGGCTCGGCGATGACCGCCGATCTGGGCTGCCGGACCATGCGGGAGGAGACCGCGGCCATGGAGGTCATGGGGGTGTCGGTGGTGCGGCGTCTGGTGGTGCCGCGCTTCGCGGCGGCCATCGTCGTCGGTATCGCCCTGACCGGTGTGGTCTGCTTTGTCGGGTTCCTGGCGAGTTATCTGTTCAACGTATACGTACAGGGCGGTGCCCCAGGAAGTTTCGTCGCCACCTTCGCATCGTTTGCGACGACGGGAGACCTGCTGCTGGCCTTGTTGAAGGCCGCGGTGTACGGCGCGATCGTGGCGGTGATCGCCTGCCAGAAGGGGCTGGCCGCGCACGGCGGACCGACCGGGGTGGCCAATTCGGTCAACGCGGCCGTCGTGGAATCTGTGCTGCTGCTGATGGTCGTCAATGTCGTGGTCAGCCAGGTCTACACCATGTTGTTCCCGCGGGGGGTGCTATGACCGCCACCCTGCCGACTTCTCGGGTGACACTGCAGCCCATGGTGTTCCGTGCAGACGCCGCGGTGGGACCGTTGGCGCGGTTCGGTCATATGGTCACCTTCTTCGTGCACGCATTCCTGGCGATCCCGATCGCGCTGCGCCGGTATCGGCGTGAGTTCCTGCGCCTGCTTTCCGATATCACCTGGGGCAACGGGTCGATCGTGGTCGGCGGGGGGACCGCAGGTGTGGTGCTGGTGCTCGGCGTCACCACCGGTGCGCTGGTGGCAATCGAGGGCTACAACTTCCTGGAACTGATGGGACTGGGCCCGGCGACGGGGGTCATCTCCTCGTTGGTGACCACCCGCGAGCTCGCCCCGATCATGGCCGCGCTGGCCTTCGCCGTACAGGCGGGATGCCGCTTCACCACCCAGCTCGGATCGATGCGCATCTCCGAAGAAGTGGACGCGATGGATTCCCTTGCCATCCGGCCGATTCCCTATCTCGTGACGACACGCCTGCTGGCCTCTGTGGTCGCCATCATCCCGCTGTACGTGGCATGTCTGACGATCAGCTATCTGTCCTGCCAGGTCATGGTCGGCATTGTCAGCGGCGGCTCGCAGGGCCCCTACCTGCACTACTTCACGCTGCTGTCCAGCGGCACAGATATCCTCTACTCGATCCTCAAGGCCATCGTCTTCGTCTGGATAGCCTCGGCCGTGCAGTGCTATTACGGGTTCTGCGCCGACGGCGGTCCGGAGGGTGTCGGTATCGCGGCGGGGCACGCGATGCGTGCCAGCATCACCGCAGTGATCGTCGTCAACATGCTGCTCACCATGGCGCTGTGGAGCGTCGACTCCGGCGCCAGGTTCGGGGGATGAGGTGACGAATCAGCTTGGCATTCATTACGACCTGGACGGCGCGCGCTTCTCCCGTCGGCAGCTGCTGATGCGCGGGGGGGCCGCTTTGGTCGCGGTCGCCCTCATCACATCGGCGTTGTTGATCAAGTCGACGGGGGTGCTGGACAGGTACGTCAACGTGGTCGCCGAGCTGCACAACGTCGGCGACGGACTGCCGCCGCGCTCGGATGTGAAGTACCGGGGTGTGCTCGTCGGAGTCGTGGACAGCGTCACCCCCGCCGCCGGCGCACAACCCAATCGGGTGTATCTGCGGCTCAAGCCTTTGTACGCCAACTCAATCCCCGGGACTGTCACCGCGCGCGTGGTGCCCAGCAATGTCTTCGCGGTCTCGGCCCTGCAACTCGTCGACCACGGTGCCGGTGCACCGGTTCGCAACGGCGGGCGTATCGCCGAGGACACCCGGCTGCCGACCGTGCTGTTCCAGACCACGGTGAACAAGCTGCGCCAGATCCTCTCCGCGACGGGCCGCGGCCGCGAGGACAACACCGTCGGCATCCTGGCGGCGGTTGGTGCGGCCACCGATCACCGCCGCGCCGAACTGCTCACCAGCGCAGCACAACTCGACCGTATCCTGGACCAGCTGAACGCCGTCGTGGCGACGGACCAGGGGCCCTCCACGGTGTCGGCACTGGTGGATGCGGCGCGTGGGCTCTCGCAAACCGCACCCGACCTGGTGGATGCCCTGCACCAAGCCGTGGGGCCCATGCGCACCCTCGCCGAGAAACGGGACCAGTTGCGCACGTTCATCGGCGCCGGGGTGCACACCACCGGCACCACCGTGGAGTCGCTGCGCAACCACACCGATCAGCTCATCCAGATCACCACCGATCTGACGCCGGTGCTGGGCGTGCTGGCCGATAACGCCGAGCACTTCGTGCCGATCACCCGGCGCATCACCAAGTTCTCGGACACCTTCTTCCAGGAGGTGTGGGACCCGGAACTTGCCACCGCCCGCGGGCGGGTCAATCTGTCGTTCACCCCGTCGTACACATACACCCGCGCCGACTGTCCCCGATACGGAGAACTGAAGGCGCCCAGCTGTTTTACCGCTCCGCAGATCGCGGTACGGCCCGATCTTCCCGAGGTGCTGCTGCCGCAGAATTACCACCCCCCGGCCAACCTGGCTCCGCCGCGCGGCACGGTGGTGGGCCCCAATGGCAACCTCGTCGCGGTCGGGCCGCCACTGGTCAACCCCAACCCAGATCTACGTGATCCCAACCCGCCGGTGCCGTCGTGGCTCAGTCCGGCTCCACCGGTACCCGGAAGCGCAGTACCGGGCGAAACAGCCATCGCACCAGCATCATTCGGTGGGAATGTGGGACCCGTCGGCAGTGCCGAGGAACGGGGTCAGCTGGACCGAATCCTCGGACAGCCCGCGACGGCAGCCGATCAGCTCATGCTCGGGCCCATTGCCCGCGGCACCGCCGTGACCCGAAACCAGGACGCACACAACGAGGAAGGCACACGATGAGGCGCTCGGCAGCCGGGAGCGTGCGTGGCCCCGTGATTGGCCTCGTCATCTTCCTGGTGATCGCGACCGTACTGACGTGGCTGGTCTACGTCACGTTGCGGCGCGACGTCAAGGGCACGACAGTCTCCTACGGCGCGATGTTCACCGATGTCTTCGGGCTGCGCGAGGGCGACGATGTGCGGATCGCGGGGGTCCGCGTGGGCAGAGTCCAGGGCATCGAGCTCAACGGGACACTTGCGAAGGTGAGCTTCGAGGTCCAGGACGGCCAGCGGCTTCCCGACAGCACCACCGCGTCGGTGACTTACCAGAACATCGTCGGCCAGCGGTATCTCGCACTGGCGCAGGGACACTCGGGGCGCGGCGGCCTGCTGGCCCCGGGCGGCGTCATCCCCGTCGAACGCACCGAGCCCTCCTTCGATATCGGCATTCTGCTCAATGGGTACGAGCCTCTTTTCGCGGTGCTGGACCCCGCCCAGGTGAACAACCTCACGCAGGCGGTCATCGGCTCCCTGCAGGGGGACACCGGCGCGTTCGCGACGCTCGTGGACCAGACATCGACGTTGACCAAGACATTCACGGGGCGCGATGACGCCCTTGATCATGTGATCGGGAGCCTGGACCGGGTGGTGGGCAGTCTGGCGGCGCAGAACCGGGACTTCGAGGAGGCGATCGCCGCGACCCGTGCGGTGGTCGGTCAGTTCGACGGCCGCAGACCCGAGCTGGTGTCCTCCGTGGGCAAGATGAACGCGGTGGTCAAGAACCTGTCGCGGATTGCCCATGACGTGGACCCGCCGCTGCATGAATTACTCACGCGCGAGCCCGGTTACACCCGGCACATGCTCGATATCGAGCCGCAGATCGCCTACACGGGTCTCAACACACCACTGTTTCTCAAGGGCCTGGCGCGCATGTTCGGGGAGGGCGCGTACATGAACGCCTATGCCTGTGACGTGAACGCATACGGATTCTTCCCCGGTCTCAACGATGTCGTCCCGATCATCGTCAACGCGGCCACTCCGGGCGGCAAGGCCAAGCACACAGCGCGATGCAGGAATGCCGGCGATGGCGGCTGACACGATGAGGCCGCACGGGCTTTCCTCTCTTCGCAGGCCGCTGGACTCCTACAACAAGACCTGGCTCGGTGTCATCGCCGTGGCGGTTATCGCGGTGCTCATCGCCGCACTGCTGCTGGTGAAGGAGCTGGGGATCGGATACCGGCAGTTCACCGCCGAGTTCCTGCAGGCCGCCGCGCTGCGGCCGGGAAACATCGTCACCGTCGCGGGGGTACAGGTCGGGTCGGTAACCGGTGTCAGGCTGGCTGGAGACCGCGTCGAGGCCACCTTCCGGGTCCGTGACCACATCCCGGTGGGCAGCGATACGCGAGCGGCGATCAAGATCACCACGCTGTTCGGTTCCCGGTATCTCGACCTGCACCCCGCGGGCACCGGTACACCGGCGGGGCGGCAGATCAGCTTGCAGCACACCGAGGTTCCGTATGACCTGCAGGCGGCCCTGGCCGACTCCACCCGCACCTTCGAACAAGTGGATGCCGACCGCATCGCCTCCTCGCTGAACGTCCTGGGCACGCAACTCGACGGACTGCCGAATGTGGTGCCACAGGCCATGGAGAACGTACGTGCGTTGTCTTCGGTCATCGCGCAGCGGCGTGATCAGCTGGGCACGCTGCTGGCCAGTACCGAGAAGGTCACCGGCATGCTGCGCCGCCAGCAGTCCGATATCGGGACGTTCATCCGCCAGGGACAGGAGCTGGTGGGGGAGTTCGTGGCACGCTCGGCGGCCTTCCACGCGATGATGCGCTCACTACAGAGCATCGTGGACTCGCTGCGCAGCATCGTGGTCGATGACCACCGGGTACTCGACGGCGTCATCCACACCATGGACGAGCTCAGCGGCAAGCTCGCTGAGCAGGACGCCTTGTTGCGCAATTTGCTCCAAATCGCGCCCGTGACTGTCCGGGAGATCGCCAACGCCACCGGATTTGGCAATGCGGTCGAGGGCAACCCGCCCGGGGGCGCCCTCATTGACTCGTGGATGTGCGCGATCAGTGGGCGCGCCAAGCAATTCGGGATGATCGAGTACTTGAAGGACTGCCAATGAGCAAGATTCGCCAACTGCTCCTGGTCGGGCTGGGGCTGATAGTCGTCACCGCGACCACGGTGGGCGCGGCCTGGTCCGTCGCGGGAGGCGGTAGGACCATCACCGTGACGGCTCAATTCGACAGTGCCGCTGGTCTTTATCCCGGAAATATGGTCGCCGTGCTCGGCATGCCGGTGGGACAGGTCTCTAAGATCACCGCGAGGGGCGGATACGCGGAGGTGGAGTTCACCGTCGACAGGCAGGTCAAGATCCCGGCCGATGTCCAGGCGGTTACCCTTTCGACGTCGATTCTGACCGACCGCCAGATCGAGCTGTCGCCGCCATACCGCGGCGGGCCGGTGCTGCATGATCGCGACACCATCGGCCTGAACCGGACCAAGACCCCCGTCGAATTCGACCGGGTGCTTGGCATGCTCGACAAGCTATCCGGTTCCCTGCATGGCGATGGCACCGGCGGCGGTCCCATCGCCGCGGTGCTCAATGCCGGTGACGGCGTCGCAGCGGGGAACGGCGATCGCATCAAGACGGCATTGGACGAGCTGTCCCGGGCATTGCGTCTCGGTGCCGATGGTGGGGCGCGCACCCGTGAGCAGATGACTGCCATCGTCAAGAATGTCAGCGGATTGCTGGATGCGGCAGCCCGCAACGATACGAGTCTGCGGCAGTTCGGTTCCACGGTGCGTCAGCTCAGCGACATCCTCGCCCGCGAGAGCTTCGGTTCGGGGAGCACTGGTCGGCAGTTCAATGAGGTGATCGAGCAGACCGGGAACATCCTGCAGTCCAACCGGGACGCCATTGGCCGAGGTATTGCCAACGGCAACAAGAGCATCCAGACGGTGTACGACCGCCAGCGCGAACTGGCTGAGTTCTTCGACGTGCTGCCCCTGATGGCCGACAACTTGTACAACGCCATCGACCAGCGCAACGGCGCGATCCGCGCGCACTTCCTGGCCGACCGCATGGTCTTCGACGGTCAGATGGCCAAGGAGATCTGCAATCTGCTGGGTCTGCGCCAGCTTGGCTGCAGCACAGGGACATTGCAGGACTACGGTCCCGACTTCGGATTGACATACATGCTCGACGGTCTCGCGGCGATGGGGCAGAAGTGATGAGGCGCAGGCTGTCGGCGGTAGCCCTGACGGTGGTGTTTCTGTGCGTGGGATGTTCCACCAGCGGCCTGGCCGACCTGCCGCTGCCGGCGCCCGGATTGGGCGCCGGGGGGTACCGGCTGACCGCGATCTTCGCGAACGCACTGAATCTCCCCGAGCGCGCCAAGGTGAAACTCGCCGGCGCCGATATCGGCGAGGTGGAATCCATGGCGGCGCGCGATTTCAGCGCGGTGACCACCCTGCGTATCCGGCATGACGTCACGCTTCCAATCGGCAGCACGGCGCAATTACGCACTGCCACACCGCTGGGCGATGTGTTCGTGGCCATCGCGCCACCGGAACAATCCTCCGGCGGCATGCTTTCCGACGGCGACACCATCCCGATCGACCGGACCGGCGCGGCCGCGACCGTGGAGTCGGTGCTCAGCTCGGCAGCGATTCTGGTGAACGGTGGCGCGGTGCATAACCTCACCAACGTCGTCAACGGCACCGGCCGGGCCGCCGGGCAGGACGGGCAAGCCTTCGGGCGCATGATCGGGAAGTCGAATGAGCTGCTGGGCAAGCTCAATGCGCGCTCGGGACAGCTGGACGCCGCCATGACCGAGACGGCGCAGCTGGCCGAGGCGCTCGACGGGAAGAGCGATGAACTCGCTGAGGTACTGCACGCGGCCGCACCGGCCACCGCGACCCTGCGGGACAATGCCGATCAGATCTCGAATCTGGTGCTGCTGCTCGGCGATACCGCCAGCGAGCTGAGCAAATTTCCATCCGTTGCGGGTACCGATGCCAGCGGTCGCAGCGTCGTCGCTGACGCGAATGCCATCTCGCGGTCCTGGAATGACGTGGTGCTGGATCCCGAGACCAGCCTGCTCGCGCTGAACCGGCTATACGCGCCGTTCATCAAAATCACTGCGGGCTCGGCGATTTCCGGCAGTGCCGGTATCGACCGCCTGGTGTTGGGTGCTATCCCGGATGCCGGTTTTGGGGGAGACCAGGGTTTCCACGGCCCGAAGCGATATGACTGGGCCAAGCTCGTCGGGACTTTCAAGTACACGCTGTGGCGGCTGCAAGAACGTGTGGTTGGACAGGGACCCGATGCACAGGAGGCCCCCCGATGAGCCGCGCCTGGGTCAGCGGCCTGTCACTGGTGCTCATGTTGACGGTGTCGGTGACGTATCTGCTTGTCGGGGTGCTGCATGTGCGGCCGCTGGCGGCGAGCTACCCCGTGACCATCCAGCTCGCCGAATCCGGTGGCCTGCTGCCCAATCAGGATGTGACGCTGCATGGGGTGCGCATCGGCTCGGTCGATTCGCTGAGCTTCACCGGCCAGGGTGTGATCGCGACGGTCAGTGTGGACGGCGGTGTTCGGGTTCCCGCCTCCGCCGCGGTACGGGTGTCCGGGCTGTCCCCGGCCGGTGAGCAGTACCTGGACTTCTCGGCGGGATCGGACGCGGGACCGTTTCTGTCCGCCGGGGCCGTGATCACCCAGGACCGTACCGCCATCCCGGTCACTCCGGCACAACTGCTGGTCCACGCCGATGGTGTTCTCGCCCAAGTGGATCCGGCGAAGATCGAACGCATCAAGAAGGAGCTGAGCCTGAGCGGGGAGGGGCCGAGCAAGCTCACGTCGATCGTCGACGGCGGGGTGTTCCTACTCTCGACCCTCGATTCCGTACTGCCAGAGACGGTTCGCGCAATCCAGGACAGTAGGACGGTGCTGTCGGCGGCCGTGGATGTCAATGGCGGTATCGCCGCTACCGCACGAAACCTGCGCGGCACGCTCGCGGGCATCAACAAGATGGACGGCGGCTACCGAAAGCTTATCGACCAAGCCCCCCGGGTGCTGGGGGCCACGGACAACCTGTTCACCGATAACTCCGACACCATGGTGCAGCTGCTGGCCAACCTGGCAGCCAACGCACGGTTGTCGTATGTGCGGGTGCCGGCGCTCAACGCCCTGTTTCCCGACTACCGGGGTTCGGCACTGGAGGCATTCATCAGCACCATGCATGAGCACGGGCTATGGGTGACCGCCGACCTGTACCCGCGCTACGTCTGCGACTACGGCACCCCGCGGCGCCCGCCTTCGTCGGCCGATTACCCGGAGCCGTTCCTGCACACCTATTGCCATGACGACGATCCCGCGGTCCTGGTGCGTGGCGCCAGGAACGCCCCGCGCCCCGCGGGCGACGACACGGCGGGTCCGCCCGCGGGTGCGGACCTGGGCGCCACCTCCGACCCGACGCCGCCGGGCCGATACACCATCCCGACGCCTTACGGCGGTCCCGCGCTGCCCATCGAGCCACCGAGGTAACCCATGCCGGCCAACAGTGCGCACGACCGTCCAGAGTCCGCGGCCACGCGGGCGGTGAACACCCGCCGGATCGCGTTCACCTTTGACGGGGCGTCACCGGCGCGGCGGCACTTCGTGGCCGGCGATATCGCGATGAGTCATCTGGTCGCCCTGTTGTCCGGCTTCTTTCCCTCGGGGGAGGAGTTCTTCATCCAGTCGGTGCGGCGCTATGACAGCCAGCTCGCCGATCCGGTGCTCAGGAAGCAGGTCGCCGGCTTCATCGGGCAGGAGATGACGCACGGCATCCAGCACCGCGAGCTCAACACACAGCTGGTTCAGCGTGGCTACTGGGCCACCGGGCTCATGGACCGGGTGGGCACGCGGCTGGTCAAGCGGATGAAGCAGAACAGAGACCGGCTACCGGATCGGGTGGCCAGGTCCGCGCTCGCGGTGACGGCCGCGGTGGAACATCTCACGGCCATACTCGGGGAGCAGGTGCTCAGCGTCCCGTGGATACAGCAGCAGCTGACCGATCCCGAGGTGCGCGCGATGCTCAACTGGCATGCCATCGAGGAGATGGAACACAAGTCCGTCGCCTTCGATGTGTACCGCCACGTTGGGGGTACCGAGCGCATGAGGATCGGGGCGATGGCCGTCACGCTGGCCCTTTTCCTGAGCCGCACGCTGATCCTGCTGGCCTCGATCCTCACCGATCCGTGGGCATGGCGCCATCCTGCGGCGACACTGCGCAGCATCGTCACGTTGCCGCGCACGCCGCTGTTCGCCGGGCTCGGGGCCAAGATCCGGTGCTACCTGCGCTCTGGCTTTCATCCCGACGACATCGACCACGGGCCGTTGCTCGAAAAGTGGCGCGACGAGTACTTCGGTCCCGAAGGGATCCTGCTTGACCATCTGAAGTAGCTGCTAGCAGCCACCGAGGTAAAAGGCGTTTTGCACGGCCCTTAGGCTGTTCAGGTCAATTACTGCAGTCTTGCAAGAGGAGCCTGAGCAGATCGTGGCCGCCAAGCCGAACGCCGCCGGTAAGAAGATCGAGGCCGTCGTCAATCTCGCCAAGCGCAGGGGACTGGTGTACCCGTGCGGCGAGATCTACGGCGGCACCAAGTCGGCGTGGGATTACGGCCCGCTCGGTGTGGAGCTCAAGGAGAACATCAAGAAGCAGTGGTGGCGCTCCGTCGTCACCAGCCGCGACGACGTCGTGGGCCTGGACTCCTCGGTGATTCTGCCCCGTCAGGTCTGGGTTGCCTCCGGTCACGTCGAGGTGTTCAACGACCCGCTGGTCGAGTGTCTGAACTGTCATAAGCGCCACCGTCAGGATCACCTGCAAGAGGCGTACCTGGAAAAAAAGGGTGCGAAAGAAGGCCTCACGGACCCCGAGTCGGTCCCGATGTCCGAGATCGTGTGCCCCGACTGTGGCAATAGAGGTCAGTGGACCGAGCCGCGCGACTTCAACATGATGCTCAAGACCTACCTCGGTCCCATCGAAACCGAAGAGGGCCTGCACTACCTGCGTCCCGAGACGGCGCAGGGCATCTTCGTGAACTTCAAGAACGTCCTCACCACCTCGCGCCAGAAGCCTCCGTTCGGCATCGGCCAGATCGGCAAGAGTTTCCGCAACGAGATCACCCCCGGCAACTTCATCTTCCGTACGCGCGAGTTCGAGCAGATGGAGATGGAGTTCTTCGTCGAGCCGTCGACGGCGCCGGAGTGGCACAAGTATTGGATCGACGCCCGCCTGCAGTGGTACATCGATCTGGGTATCGACCCGGAGAACCTGCGGCTCTACGACCACCCCAAGGAAAAGCTGTCGCACTACTCGGACGGCACCGTCGATATCGAGTACAAGTTCGGTTTCAGCGGCAATCCGTGGGGCGAGCTGGAGGGTGTCGCCAACCGCACCGACTTCGACTTGTCCACGCACGCCAAGCATTCCGGTGAAGACCTGTCGTACTACGACCAGGCCGAAGACCGGCGCTACACGCCGTACGTGATCGAGCCCGCGGCCGGTCTCACCCGCTCGTTCATGGCCTTCCTCGTCGACGCCTACCAGGAGGACGAGGCTCCCAACGCCAAGGGCGGTGTGGACACGCGCACTGTGCTGCGCCTGGATCCGCGTCTGGCTCCGGTCAAGGTCGCGGTGCTGCCGCTCTCGCGCAATGCTGACCTGAGCCCGCGCGCCAAGGCGCTGGCCGCCGAGCTGCGCCAGAGCTGGAATGTCGACTTCGATGACGCCGGTGCCATCGGTCGCAGGTATCGTCGACAGGACGAGATCGGCACCCCGTTCTGCGTCACAGTCGATTTCGACTCGCTCGAAGACGACTCCGTCACCATTCGCGACCGCGATGAGATGACCCAGCAGCGTATTCCGATCGGCGGCGTGGCCGATCATCTCGCCAAATCTCTCAAGGGCTGCTAGCCGAGGAGCAGAAATGACTGACGTTCAGAATCACATCGGAATCGATCCCGCCAGCGCGCCCATCGAGGCGCCGGCGGCCGAGGCGCAGGTCCGCGCCGACGACCGTGGACATGTTTTCCACTCGTGGTCCGCTCAGGCGGCCATCGACCCGTTGCCGGTCGCCGGAGGTTCGGGTGCCACGTTCTGGGATTACACCGGCAAGGAGTACCTGGACTTCGCCTCGCAGCTGGTGAACCTCAATCTGGGACATCAGCATCCGCGTCTGATCGAATCCATTCAGCGTCAGGCCGGCCGGCTGGCCACCATCGCGCCCGCGTTCGCCAACGATGTGCGCGGTGAGCTCGCGCGGCTGGTCGCCGAGCGTGCGCCCGGAACGCTGAACAAGGTGTTCTTCACCAACGGCGGCACCGAGGCCGTGGAGCACGCGGTGCGCATGGCGCGCCACCACACCGGTCGCCGCAAGGTGCTTGCCGCATACCGCAGTTACCACGGCGGTACCACCACCTCGATGTCGCTGACGGGTGAGCCGCGTCGCTGGGCCAATGACCCGGGTGACAACTCGGTGGTGCGCTTCTTCGGTCCGTACGCCTACCGTTCGGTCTTCCACGCCACCTCGCCCGAGGAGGAAACCCAAAGGGCGCTGGAGCATCTGGAGCAGGTGATCAACCTGGAGGGTCCGCCCACCATCGCCGCGATCATCCTGGAATCGGTGGTCGGTACCAACGGCGTGCTGGTGCCGCCGCCGGGCTACTTGGCCGGCGTTCGCGAGATCTGCGACCGGTATGGGCTGGTGTTCATCGCCGACGAGGTGATGGTCGGCTTCGGGCGATTCGGGGAATGGTTCGCCATCAACGCCTTTGACGTCGCCCCGGACCTCATCACCTTCGCCAAGGGCATCAACTCCGGTTACGTCCCGCTGGGCGGTGTGGTGATCTCCGATGCCATCGCCACCAGCTTCGATCATCGTCCGTACCCGGGTGGGCTGACGTACTCCGGTCACCCGCTGGCCTGTGCGGTCGGCGTCGAGACCATCAAGGTGTTCGAGGACGAGAAGATCCTGGAGCGGGTGCGCGACCTCGGCGAGCGCGTGGTGCGTCCCGAGCTGGAGCGCTGGGTGCAAACCCATCCGAGCGTTGGCGAGATCCGGGGCCGTGGCCTGTTCTGGGCCGTGGAACTGGTGCGCAACAAGGAAACTCGTGAGCCGCTGGTGCCGTTCAATGCCAGCGGTGAGGCGGCCGCGCCGATGAACGCCTTCGCGGCGGCGTGCAAGAAGGATGGCCTGTGGCCGTTCACGCACTTCAACCGCACGCACGTGGCTCCTCCGCTGATCATCAGCGAAGAGGATCTGCGGCGCGGGCTGTCGATCATCGACGAGGCACTGAAGGTCGCCGACGGGTATGCCAACTAGCCGGTGAAGACGCCGCTGTAGGCGTTCAAGGCCGGCTGGCCGCCCAGGTGGGCGTACAGGACGGTGGAGCCCGGTTCGATGGTCCCGTCGGTGACCAGGTCGATCAGGCCTGCCATCGATTTACCCTCGTACACCGGGTCGGTGATCATCGCCTCCAGGCGCCCGCACAGCTCGATCGCTTCGATGGTGGAATCGACAGGCACGCCGTATTTTTCGCCTGCCCAACCCTCGAGCACGGTGATCTCATCGGTGCTCAGGTCGCGTTCGAGGCCGATCAGGCCTGCGGTGTGCCGGGCGATGCGGGTGACTTGGTCGACGGTCTTCGGCAGAGTGGCCGACGCGTCGATACCCAGTACCCGCCGCGGTGGGCCGCCGGCATCGGCGAGCGCGGCGAATCCCGCGATCATCCCGGCATGCGTTGAACCGGTCACGGTGCACACGACGATGGTGTCGAAGAAGACGCCGAGCTGTCGTTCCTGCGCGGCCACTTCATAGGCCCAGTTGGCGAAACCCAGTCCGCCGTACTTGTGTTCGGATGCACCTGCCGGGATGGGATAGGGCTTGCCGCCGCCCTTTTCGACCGCGGACAGTGCGTCCTCCCACGACCCGCGGATGCCGATATCGAAGCCCGCAGGGTCCAGCTGAGTCCGGGCTCCCATGATTCGTGAGAGCAGGATGTTGCCTGCCTTGTCGTTGACCGGATCGTCCCAGTCCACCCAGCGCTCCTGCACCAGGTGGCATCGCATACCGAGCACCGCCGCCACGGCGGCCACCTGGCGGGTGTGGTTGGACTGGTAGCCGCCGATCGACACCAGGGTGTCGGCGCCGCTGGCCAAGATGTCCGGGACGATGTATTCGAGCTTGCGTGTCTTGTTGCCGCCGAAGGCAAGTCCGGAATTGCAGTCCTCGCGTTTGGCCCAGATCTGGGCTCCGCCGAGGTGTCGGCTCAGGCGCTGCAGCGGGTGGACGGGGCTGGGCCCAAAGGTCAGTGGGTAGCGGGGGAAATCGTGGATCGTCAAGACGTTCTCCTGGCTTCGGCAGTTTCCGGCGTCGGGATGAGGGTGTGCCAATTGGCGCGCGCGGCATGACCGGCGCCCTCGCCGTCACCGGCCTCGCACCGGGCGATGATCTGCTCGTGCAGCGCCACGGAGTGGCGCCCATCGCGGCTGGCGAACCGGATGCGCTCGAGGCGGCGCAACACGGGGGTGACCTGCTCGAGCACCGCCGCGATGTATGGGTTGGCGCTGGCCTCGACGGCGATGGCGTGGAACTCGTCGTCCGCGGTGAGCGCGGCATCGGGATCGTGCGCGTCGAGCGCGGCGGCGAAACGCGCGTTGGCGTGCCGCATCGCGGCGAGGTCACCGGCGGAGATGTTGGTGATCGCTTCCCGTACGGCGAGCTCGTGCATCGCCGCGGCGACGGACTGCGCCGCGCGTGCTTCTCGGACGTCGACGGGGCTCACGATGGTGTGCCGGCCTGGTTGGGTCTGCACCAGACCGGCCTGCTCCAAACGGGCGAGGGCCTCGCGGATCGGGGTTCGGCTCACGCCCAGCCAGCGACTCAGTTCGTCGTCCCGTAGCCGCTCACCGGGGGCCAGGGTGCCGTCCACGATGGCCTTACGCAGGGCTTTGTAGGCGTCGTCGCGGAGTAGGGACCGCGCGACGACACCCTCGGACGGGGGTACTGGCATGCAATATATTGCACATCGCTAGCAGCGTGCCGTCAAGTGCTGCGGGAAATTTTCGGAAAGAGACGGCCCGCTAGAAGCGGCCGCCGCCGCCCCGGAAGCTCGACCCCGAGGATCGGGACGACCCGCCGTAAGACGACGACCCGGACCCGGACCAGGAGCTGTGGTGGCTTGATCCGCCGCTGAGCATGCCGCGCAGGATGCCGCCGATCACGGCGCCCGCGACGTTGCCGGCCACATCGCCCGCGACGGAGTATCCGGCGGAACCGCCGTAGTTGCCATAGCCGTTGCTGTAGTACGACTGGGCCGCGCGCACCTCTTGTATCGCGCCGCCCTCGGCGCGCGTCGCCAGTTCGGCCGCCCGGTTGGCCCACAGAATGGCGTTCGAGGGATCCGACTGGCGGGCGGACTCGGCAGTGGCGATGCTGCGCTCGGCCTCCGCGAGGTATCCCCGCGCGGCGGCACCGACGGCTCCGCGGTGCAGGCTGATGTACTGGCTGACCGCGTTCACCTTCTGACGCGCGGTGCCGATCGCTTGATCGAGCGCCCGGGCGCGGCGTTCGGCGGCGTCCTTCTCCTCCCGCACGGCAGCCAGGAGCTTGTCCAGCTCGGCATCGGCGGTGGCGAGGTGTGTGAAGGCGGTCAGCGGATCGGTGGCCCCCACGCGCTCGGCATCGGCCACGGCGGCGACGGCGGTGTCGTGGGCCTTGGTCAGCTCTTCGGCACGCGGCACCGAACCTTGCCGTTGGAGTTCTTCGGCCTGGGCGATACCCGACTTCGTGTCCGCGATCGCCGCGGGCAGTGCGTCGGTGGCGCGCCGGATGTTGTTGGCGGCGTTGTCCACCGCGTCCAAGAGCGCGGCGGCCTGGGTCAGTGCCGATTCGGCGCCGCGCACGGCGTCGACGAGATTCATCTGTTGGCCCTCCAGGGGGCGGGCGGCCAGTTCCCGACCGTGGGTGATCCGGGAGTCTGCGAACGTGGTGCGTTCGGTGGCTTCGGTGATGTTGTCGGCAATTGAGGCCAGCGCCGCGGCATCGAACTGGGTGCGCAGCTGTTCGAGAACCCGTTGCGACTCGGGCACCCGAGCGGTCGTTGCGACCACTTGCTGGGTCAGGGTGTCCAGCTTCGTGGGCGCGTTGATCACCAGGTTGCGCAACGCGTCAAAGGCGTTGGACTGATTGTCGAGGGTGCGGTCGGCGCGTGCGGCCGCGGTGATGACGTCGATCAGCAGACGGCGCTGCTCCGTGGGCGTCTCCGGGACGGCGTCGTCGAGTTGTTTGCGCACGGAGAATGCCTGGGCCAGCGCCTTTTTCGCGGAGTCGACGGCTTGCTGGAAGGGTGCGGTCTGGTCGGTGCCGAATTCCTCGACGGCCAGCGTGAGCTCGGCCTCGCTGGTGCGGACCGCGTTGTCGACATTCACCACGATCGATTTCGACAAGCCATCGAGTGCATCGACCGACTGCGCGGCGAGGGCCTCGGCGTTGGTCGGATCGATGCCCTTGGCGGCCTCGACCTCCGCGCGGCGACGGGAGCGACTGCGGAACCAGGAATACAGCATGAAGGCGCCGACCACGACGGCGCCGAAGGCCAGCGCGACCAGGATGGGCTTCCACGGAATGGAGGATGACGATGCGGCGGCCGACTCCAGGCCGTTGGCGGTGTTGATGGCGGCGCCATCCCAATTCGATGCGCGCAGCGCGGGTTCGATCGTGTTGGTGCGCAGCTCATCGATCTCGGAGTCGCTGACGTTCTTGATCTCTGACGCGACGAGGAACGCGTAGCTGCGCTCTTGCGTTGCCACGGCCAGCAGGGCGTCGCGATCGCCCAGTCCACTTGTCTTGAGGGTTTTGTTCGCCCATGTCACGGGATCGGCGCCGTCGAAATCCTTGACGTACACCACCCAGAGCCGCACGTGCTGCTTGTCGTAGAGCTGATCGATGGCGGCGCGCACCTTGGTGGGGTTCTTGAGCGCCCCGGCCCGATCGGTGACATAGCCGGGTACCCGGAAGGGTGGGTCGGCGCTCGCCACTGGTGCCAGCAGCAGGGTCGGGGCAAACACCGTGAGTACCGCGATCATGACTCCCAGCAGGCTCCCGAGGGCACGCAGCAGACGCATGGTCGCCAATCTAATGCCTCGCGAGGCGCGTGGACCCGTCCTGGCAGACTGGTGCTCACGATGCGTACTCCGGATGCCCATAAGGACGCCTACACCGATTTCGACCGTGAACGCGTCGTCACCGAGACGCCGAAGACGGCGGCGATCGTTGAGATTCCATCATCGGAGCACCGGACCGACTTCGCGCGTGACCGGGCCCGTGTCCTGCACAGTGCCGCGTTCCGGCGTCTGGCCGATAAGACACAGGTGGTGGGCCCGCGCGAGGGGGATACGCCGCGCACGCGGCTCACGCACTCGGTGGAGGTGGCGCAGATCGGCCGCGGTATCGCCACCGGGCTGGGCGCCGATCCGGACTTGGTGGACCTGGCCGGGCTGGCACATGACATCGGTCATCCGCCGTACGGGCACAACGGTGAACGCGCGCTCGACGAGGTGGCTGTCGACTGCGGCGGGTTCGAGGGCAACGCCCAGAATCTGCGCATCCTCACCCGGCTGGAGCCTAAAGTCGTTGACGCCGAAGGTAATAGTGCCGGGCTCAACCTGACGCGGGCGGCCCTGGATGCGGCGACGAAGTACCCGTGGCTGCGTCCGCCGGGCGGCGGGAAGTTCGGCGCCTACGTCGAGGACGCGACGGCCCTGGATTGGGTGCGGGCCGGGGCGCCGCCGCGGCGGCGGTGCCTGGAAGCGCAGATCATGGACTGGTCCGATGACGTCGCCTATTCGGTGCACGACGTCGAGGACGGCGTGATCTCCGGGCGCATCGATCTGAGGGTGCTGGCCTCGCCGGGGGAGGCGCAGGTGCTCGCGGAGCTGGGGGTGAAGTCCTTCGGCGGGCTGGAGCAGGGCGCGCTGGAGGAGGCTGCCGCGCGCCTGGCCACACTGCCGGTGGTCGCGGCCATCGGCCCGTATGACGGCACCCTGAGCGCGTCGGCCAACCTCAAGCGACTGACCAGCGAATTGGTGGGCCGGTTCGCCTCGGCCGCGATCGGTGCCACCCGTGAGGTGGCCGGAGATGGGGCGTTGGTCCGATTCGAGGCCGAGCTGACCGTGCCCGAGGTGGTCGCCGCCGAAGTGGCAGTGCTGAAAATGCTTGCGCTGCAATTCATCATGTCCGATCCGCGACATATCGCGGGACAGGGCCGTCAGCGTGAACGCATCCATCGGGTGGCGCAATGGCTGGCGGCGGGGGCCCCCGCGACGCTGGATCCGGTATTTCTGCCCGCGTTCGAGGCCGCCGCGGACGACGCGGCGCGCACCCGGGTGGTGGTGGATCAGATCGCCTCGTACACCGAAAGCCGGCTCGAGCGGGTGGACCGCGATAGCCAGGGTGTGCAAGCCAGCTGGGCCTGACGGCGCGGTTGGCTAAGCTGACTCAGTGGCCGGCCGGATTCCTGATCGCGATATCGCGGCGATCCGTGAGCGCACGCAGATCGAGGACATCGTCGGCGACTACGTTCAGCTCAAGCGCGCGGGTGCCGACTCGCTCAAGGGGTTGTGCCCCTTCCATGACGAGAAGTCGCCGTCCTTTCATGTGCGGCCCAATCATGGCCAGTTCCATTGCTTTGGCTGCGGTGAGGGCGGTGACGCCTACACCTTCATTCAGAAGATCGAGCACATCACGTTCGTAGAGGCCGTCGAGCGGCTGGCCGACCGCATCAACTACACCATCAACTACGAGGGTGGCGGCACGGCCGCGCAGCGTGACCGTGGCACCCGGGCACGGCTCGTCGCCGCCAACGCGGCCGCACAGGAGTTCTATGCCTCCGCATTGGATTCGCCCGAGGCAGCACCAGCGCGTCAGTACCTGACGGAGCGCAATTTCGATGGGGCCGCCGCCAAGCAATACGGTTGCGGATATGCGCCGTCCGGGTGGGACACCCTGACAAAGCATTTGATGCGCAAGGGTTTCGAGTTCAAGGAGCTCGAAGCCGCGGGGCTGTCCCGTGAGGGCCGCCGCGGTCCGATGGACCGGTTCCACCGGCGGCTGCTGTGGCCGATCCGTGCCAGCAGCGGGGAAACGATCGGCTTCGGAGCGCGCAAGATCTTCGAGGACGACACCATGCCGGGTAAGTACGTCAACACCCCGGAAACCATGCTGTACAAGAAGTCCTCGGTGCTGTTCGGTCTGGATCTGGCCAAACGCGATATCGCCAAGGGGCATCAGGCCGTCGTCGTCGAGGGCTACACCGACGTGATGGCGATGCATTTGGCCGGGGTGACCACGGCGGTGGCGTCCTGCGGTACCGCCTTCGGTGACGAGCACCTCTCGATGCTGCGGCGTTTGATGATGGACGACTCCTACTTCCGCGGCGAGCTGATCTACGTGTTCGACGGGGATGCCGCCGGACAGGCGGCCGCCCTGAAAGCCTTTGAGGGAGAGCAGAACCTGGCCGGCCAGTCGTATGTCGCGGTGGCTCCGGACGGAATGGACCCGTGCGATCTGCGGCTCAAGTCAGGGGAGGGGGCGCTGCGGGATCTGGTCGCGCGCCGCACTCCGCTGTTCGCCTTCGCCATCCGGACGGCGCTGACGGATTCGGATCTGGAAATCGCCGAGGGGCGTGTGGACGCGCTGCGACGGTGTGTGCCGATGGTCGCCAAGATCAAGGACCCGACGCTGCGCGACGAGTACGCCCGGCAGCTGGCCGGATGGGTCGGGTGGGACGACGTGGCCCAGGTGCTCGCGCGGGTGCGGGAGGAGGCCGGTAAGGCGGCGAAGGGCGGTGCGGTGTCGCCTGACCGTCGTCCCCGCGGTTCTGAACCTGCCGCGGCACCCAAGGTCGCCATGCCCGACGCCAAGGACCCCATGTTGTGGCCGCAGCGCGAGGCGCTCAAGGCGGCGCTGCAGTTCCCGGCCTTCGCCGGACCCGTGTTCGACTCGCTGACCCCCGACAGCTTCACGCACCCCGGATACGTGGCGGTGCGTACTGCGATCGAGACGGCGGGTGGTGCCTCGGCGGGGATTGTCGGTGCGGAGTGGATCGACAAGGTGCGTCAGAGCGCGTCGTCGCAGAACCAGGTGATGCTGATCAACGCCCTGACCGCCGAGGCCATCCAGGTGGATAACGATGAGCGGCTGCCGCGCTACATCGGGTCGGTGCTGGCCAAGCTGCAAGAGGTGTGGGTCGGACGGCAGGTGGCCGAGGTCAAGTCCAAGCTGCAGCGGATGTCGCCGGTGGACAACGCCGACGAGTATCACGCGCTGTTCGGCGACCTGGTGGCGCTGGAGGCGTACCGGCGCAGCCTCGTGGAGCAGGTCAGCGGGGACGATCCGTCGGTGTAGCGGCGCTACTTGTTGTCGAGCTGAGGCTCGGGCTCCAAGATCATGGTCGTCTCATCGATCGGTGTGAGCTCCACCATGTGCGGATCGGGAGACAGTGAGTTGGCCAGGCGGCGACGGCTGATCTCGATCAGCTTCTTGGTCGCGGGGCTGCCGGTGACGGCCTGATACCCGTTGACGATCTGCTCGTACCGGCGACGGCCAGCCTTCGCACCCAGCACGTAGCCAGCGGCCAGCACCAACAAAACCCGAATCACGAACCCTCCACCAACTAACGAAGTTCTCCCTATCCTGCCTGACGCACCTGTGAACGGCTGAGCCAGGACACTTCCTTGTGCCCGACTATGAGCGACAACACCCTGTGCACTCCGTCTTTGTCGCTTGTAGGCGGGCGATACGGCCTGGCGACCGGTTTGGCTTTCACCCCTACCCGTAGGCTAAAGTCATGCCTCGGTTCGCGGTACAAACCGACGCGATCCGGATAGTCCCCTGTAGCTCAATTGGCAGAGCTTCCGACTGTTAATCGGACGGTTCTTGGTTCGAGTCCAAGCGGGGGAGCAGGTCAGAGAGTATCTGCAGTTCAGCGGTGTAGCCAACGGCATTCCACTGCACTTGATCTGACACTCCATGCGAGTCCAGGCCAGCACAGATTTGTGCTGGCCTGCTCTGTTTCGTGGGCCGTTTGCCCCGTCAGTGCACTGATGCGAATTTCTTGAAGATTCATGGAACCGGATGGGGCCTAGTGTCGTCGTATCTAGATGAATGCCAGTTGTGACGAGAGAACGTGAGGTGGGCGACGTGGGTGATTACAAGTTCGACATCAACGGCATGGATCCGAAGGCTCGCTCTGATGCGGCTGACGCGGCCGGCAAGATCTTGCACATGTCGGAGAACGCCGGGCATATCCAGGCTGCGGACATGCTGCGGGCCCGCGACCACTTCGACAAAGCGCTCAGGGAGTGGGGCCAGCCTCCGAGGATGGAGGGCTGGGGCGACCTTCCGACCGGTCAAGATGTAAGCAAGCAATATCAACAGTCGCATGAGGTTACGCGGGGACTGTTGACCTCGATGCGGGCAACGTGCCAGCAGATGGCTGACCACTTCCTGGCGATGGAAATGCTGTATCTGAACACCGAGGAACGCAACGGTCGGCGTTTCAATCCTTACAAGGACGGCACGACAACGGTCGGGTACTGATGCCTACCAATCCTTTTCCCGTACGTCTTACCACTATGGCCGTGATATTGGCCGTCGCCGTTTCTGCGTGCGGTACGACGACCGGAGGTATCGCCAAGACCGCGCCGTCGGTGGCGAGTTCGTCTTCGGCGAGCACGACGGTCAGCAATTCGTTGACGGTTCCGCATCCACCTCCGAATCAATACAACGACGGCACCACATTCGATCCGTGCCTGGCCTTCACCGCCGAGGAGCTACGCAGCTGGGGCGTCAAACCCGAATCTGTGGAGGTTGCGGGTGCACCTGATCGCCTCCAGCGGGGATGCACGTGGATTGGGGAAGGTTGGTCTACCTACGTCGACGTATTGAACCGCCCGGTGTCGGACTATCTGAATCAGGAGAACTTCCCTGGAAGCAAGCCGATTCAGGTGGGCGGGCTGAACGGCGTGACCTTTCAAAAAACCGGTGTTGCTCTGCCTGACTGCTGGATCAATCTGCCGTCGCAGAAGGCATCGGTGGGGGTATTGGTGAGCATTCAGGATCCGAAGCTCGGACCGAAGGCGGTTCCGGATACCTGTGCGAAGGCGTTGGCGGTGGCCACTGTTGTGGCAGGGAAGCTACCGAAGTGATGAGGGAGGCATAGTCATGGCTGATGACAGTTGGCCGTCAAGGAATTTCGATGAGATCACGGGCAAGCTCAACGGCGTTCAGGCGGCGGTAGCCCACGATCTCAGTAGCCGCTACAAGGCGATGGGGGCAGAGGCGAGTCAGGCGAACGCGGCAGTGCAGGAGGCTCGTAATCGGCTCAATGATGACCGGTTTTGGTCCGGCGAAGGGCCATCGGCAGCGCACTCCAACCTTGATTCGTTCTACAAGACCGTCGCCGATCCAGACTCCGGGCTGCCAGCGCTCGCCGACAAGATCAGTACGACGCTCGATCAGGATGCCGATGTACTGACGCAGGCACACGCCGTGCCGCAGAGCCATTCGCGTCCCAACTCCAAAGCCACGTTGGAAGAGTGGAACAAGGCGACCGAGGAGCTACGTGCTGATGCTCAGCGTCTGTACACCTCACCGTTGGATGTGCAGCGGCCCAAGGTCTCTGATCTCGGCAAGTCGAAGGACCAAGGATCGTTTCCGGGCAATCCCGGAACCGGCGGCGACACTGGAGGCAACACAGGTACCGGTGGCGGTGGTGGAAGTCAGACGCCCAAGTCGCCTTCTGGGGCTGATGCTTTGGCCAACAAGGACACCAAACCGCAACTGGCCGGTGGTGATGGTCAGCAGGCTGGCGCCGGTCAAGGTCAGGGTTCGGGCGGTGGCCAGGGCAGCGGTTCTGGTGGTGGTCAGGGATCCGGATCGGGCGCTGGCTCGGGTTCCGGTGGTGCAGGTTCTGGGTTGGGTTCTGGCTCTGGTGGTTCCGGATTGCCGCTAGGCAGCACGACTGCGGCCGGATTTTCCCCGTCGTCGACGGGCACGGGCGTCGGAGGGCCCGGTTCAGGTGCTGGCGGACCTGGTGGTCTGAGCGCGCTCCGCGGTGGTGCGGGACTGCCCGGCGGTGCGGCTGCAGGGAATGCGGGCGGCATCAACCCGGCAGCGATGGGCGCTGCCGGTGTGCGCGGTGGTGGCCCGATGGGGATGATGGGCAGCCCCGGTGCGCATGGTCGCGGCGGCAAGTGGGAGGACGGTGACGAGAAGGCGACGCCGCAGATTCTGATCAATTACGACAACACCGACGAGTTCTTGGGCGATATGCCGGCAGCTTCACCGGGGGTAATTGGTGACTGGTCCGAGCAGGAGAAAGCCGAAAAGGCCAAGCGCGAAAGAGAGATACGCCGCTACAAGGCCCTCGGCTGGGATGTGAAGTTCGAGTGAGAATTGTTGGGGGTTGGTTGTGAAGGTTGATCCGGCGAATGTGCGTCAGGGTGCAGGCAAGGTTGATGGCGCGCATTCAGATGTCTCCAAGCTCAAAGCCCCGGATGCTGGTGGTGCGGCATCGGGTTTGAAGGGTTTCGCCACGTCGGGAGCATTGCCGGGGGCCAGCGATGCGGTGAAGACCTCGTTGACGGTTGTGGCGGGCCGCTATGACCAGATGGGCGCGTTGTTGCGGCGCTCTGCCGATAGTTATGAGCATCAGGACGGTAAGACTGCGGTGTCGCTGACTCAGAGGGTGGGTGACGGGTTGACATCGTTGGGTGATTTGAACGCGGCCAAGTAAGAGAGTGGTTGTGGCGGGAGGGATTTGGTGTGAGCAGACCGGGTAAGAGCGTGGTGTACAGCGCGAATGCGACCGCGCTGGGTGATCTGGCTGAGCCAACGCGCACGGTGGGGACTCAGGTTCTGGACGCGGCAGGCAAGGTGCATGGTGCGATCGTCGATCTGGAGTGGGAGGGCCTGGGCAAGGATGCGGCGGTCGGTCGTGCCGATCACGAACTAGCTCAAGATAAGCGAGTTGTGCAGGGATACAACGCTTTAGCTGACGCATACCGGGACGGTGCTGCGGCGATGGCGCCGATGATTGGTGATTTGAAGAAGACCGGCCAGGGTTTGGAGGCCGATTCGTTTGCGGTGTCCGAAGATTGGTTGGTCACCGACATGTTCGACTACCGCGCCGGCAAGGCTGCCATGATCGCGATGGGCTCTTCGGAGAGGGCGGCCACCGATCGGATGAACCAGTTGCAGGCCCAGCGGGGCAACGAGGCCAAGACCGACACGGTGAGTCTGCAGCAGCGCGCCGATGCACTCGGAAAGGCCGACCAGGACACCGCATCAGCAATCAACAACGCCAAGGGCGATCTCGGTGCGGCCGCTCCACTGTCTGCGGGTTTGACGGGTAGAGAAGGCAAAGACGACTTCGGCAATGCGTTCCCGAACACGTTCATGTCGCCGGAGCAAAACGCGGCAGCGTTGGCGCGGATGGTCGCCGCGGGCACGTTATCGCAGGCTGACCTTGATAAGTTGGCGCGCGGGGAAAAGGTGCAGATCCCAGCCGGGCAGATGGCGTATCTGTATCAGATGTCGCAGTCGCTCAACGGGAAAAGTCCCGAAGAGATCAAGATGCTGGAGCAGATGCTCCCACCTGAGACGCGGGCAGCCTTTGCGCAGGGGCTAAAGATCGTGTCCAATCCCAACGTGGAAGTTTTTGGCGCTGAACAGCTTAAGGGATATGCACAGGGGGCCACCGATGAAACACGAGGCTCATTCGTGCCGGTCTCTGGCTCCAAGGTCAATCTGCCCTCTGAGATCGTTAAGGAACTGTCTCGTACCGATCGGGTGACCCAGGAGCCGTCGCGGGGATTTGTCACCACCCACCTCAACGGGGTGGGCGCGTTGCAGGACATCAATGACATCTTCAAACCCGGTGTCACGATCACCGGCAGTGAAGCGACCAAATCGATGTTGGAGGCCGCAAACCAGTACGCCGCTGTCGATGTCAAGCACAACGAAGGCATCGTGCACGGCCTGAAAACCGATGCGCACGGCCCACTCACGAGTGCTCTCGCCGATGTGTATCAGAACACCGGCAAGGATCACGTGGCCGTGCATGACATGGTGACCGGAAAGGACGGCAATAGCTTCCTGCGCACAGTCACCCACGAGCAGTGGGGTGCTGATTCAGGTAAGGTCGGCGATGCCTTCCGTTGGATGCAAGAGGGCAACAACCCGCTGGCCACCGACACCGCGAGCAAGGTCGCCCACTACTTGGCCGACACCAAACCCGAACTCAACGCCATGCCCGGCACAGAAAAGCTATTTGCCAGTGGCCCAAAGTCGTTCGCCGAAATCAATCCCGGTCTTGCCAAGGCCATGGCCGAAGGCGTATCTCCCTATCTTGCCGACCTTGCGCAGGCGCCCACTGATTCCGGGCTCACCCACCCCGGTATCGAGGCATTCAAGAACGGAGGGCAGCTACAAAATCTGTTCTCCGTGTTCGACAAGAACGCTGAATCGGCAGGTGTCATCAACGATGCCGCCTACAAGCAGTACCAGCACCTCATCGAAAACACCGCTCATCCTGGCCTGCACGGTATGCAAGCCGAAGTCGCAGGGCGCCTCACTAACGCCATGACCGATGGAGCGCTGGACTCCATCAAACCCGGCACCAGCGGCGACGCCGAGCTCTTCAAAGCAATCTTCAAAAAGATCCCCGGTGCAGGAGATGCCTTCGACGCCATCGATATCTTCAACAAAGTTCACAGCGGAACCCCGCCAAGCGAATTCGCCCAACAACTCGCCACCGCAGGCACCAGCAGCACCGCGCTACGCGCCTCCATCCTCAACGGCATGCTCGACGCCAACCCATCCATCGCCCACGACGACCTCATCAAGCAATACGTCAAAGACAACCGAATCGACCTCTCCGGGCTCAATGACGATGATGCACGCAAAGCAGCGAGCGCGTTGAGCAACTATTTTGATAGCAGGGCGAAAGGCTTTGACACCAACATCGCTACAAAGGTAGGGATGGGCAACAACGACAGTTGGGCGGTGTCTCGATAGATATGAAAACGCTTGGCGCACTCGTGGCTGCGGCACTGATCCTGGCCGGATGTACACCTGACAAGACACAGGAACCACCGCGGCATGAAAGCCCAGACCGGACTAATGTGCGATGGATTCCCAACCCCTCAGTGGATCTCATGTCGCCAGAGGGCACATTCATCCGCGCTGCTGCTGAATCCTGGATGCAGGTGTGGACCTCGCGGAAGTTCGGCTCAGAAGCGATCAAGGAGTACACATATCCCGGATTCGAACACGCTTTCAACAACTCTCGTAACAGCGCGGTCGGCGGCGTGAACATCACTCATCTCATGGTCGGTACCCAGTATTTCGAGGTTGTGAATTTCCAGCGAGAAGGCGATCACTTCATCGCTGATGTTTGCGAATACGGGTCACAAATAGCGACACAAACGGAGGACGGGAAATATACGAGCGGCGGCCCCCAGAAGTACTCATCCAGCGGGAACTCTTTCGTATTTGGCCCCGATAGATCCTTGGCTCCTGAGCAGCAGCACCCACCTCTCGCACACCAAAAAGGCCCGGCGAACCGGCCTTCGGACAACGTCTTCGGGACCTGGGTGCTGACCGAATCGGGTGTACGCAAAGGTATGGACGATGCTACCCAGCACCAGTTCTTGACAGGATGCAATAAGCCAGCACCTGGCACCCCGGACAACCTGCCGAATCCGTATGTACGTAACGATCCACCGCCCACGCTGCCGCCCGATCCAGGCTGGCCCGACGCGGGGAATGCGTAGCCATGGCTGATACATCTGACCTGCATCCCGCGGTCTTGCACGCCCTGCGGACCGGCAACGTTGAGCCTGCCATCGCTGCGGCCAAACTCAACGCATCATCCACCGCGAAATCTGGACGAGCCTCCCGAACAGAATCGCCCCGCCGGACAGATGATCAGCAACCCGCACCCACAGTCTTCGAAGAGGACGATTTTTACCAGGGCTTCCGGAGCAATCCGTTGGGTCGGCGATGAAGAGCCCCGAGGCGATGCTTCGACATGTCGGTGGGACAAGTATGTCGACTGCCTGAAAACCCCAGCCTAGCTGGTATTTTTCTCGTCGTAGACGCGGCACCATAAGCGGCCTCTAGCCACCGCCGCCAGCATCGCATCCACCACCACCGTCGCTGAATCCGCCACTGTCGCAATACCCGCCACTGCCGTAGTCCCCGCTGAATCCGCCGAAGAAGCCAAAGCTTCCGGCGCCAGTTTCGGCACCCAGCCCATTCCCGGTGCCACCTCCTGAAGTGGCCCGATCTCGTCGCCCTGATGTCCAATAAGCATCTCTCTGCCGGCGTTTGCGGAGCATCTGCCAACTGTAGATTCCGAGCAACACCACTACCGGTACTAGCGCGACCATTGCGATGCCCACAACGGCTCCTCCCTGTCTCTTGCCGACACTTTGCTGTCGAACCTCCCATTATGGACTGGCCTGTGTCTTTGCGCCAGATTGCACGTCACCAGGTCGATCGGCCAACAACACTCCGGGCGGCGTCAAAGGATGCCCACTTGCCGGCTGGGCTCGGCGCCGGACAAGTCACCTCGGCCGGACAGATGGTGTACCCGGATGCCGGCGCTGAGTTCGATCTGCTGGCTGAAAACACCCGCGACGGTTACCGCACCGTGGCCCGCATCAAACAGCGCGGACGGCGTGCGATCGGTGACCACCGTCGTGAGCACCCCCGCCGACACTGTGATGCCCATGCACTCCAGCGGACACCTCACGCTGAACCGGGCCACCGAGCAAGCCGAAACCCTGGGTGTGATGTCCCCGGCCGAGGCCCGCGACGCTACCGGCCGGATTGTCTATTCGGCGTATGTAGCCAAACAGGTTGCCCCGCAGCTCTATCAAGTCTCCGAGGTAATCTCACCCACCGAATCCACGCGCGCGAGGGTGCTCGACCCAACACCCAGAACACCGCCTCCGGCCACGACGGCAACGGCAGCTCGCACGACAGCGGATCGCACTCCAAGAACAGCGGTAGCAAGAAGAAACAACAAGGGCAACCGCGCGAAGCGCTCCCGGACAGGACGGCACTAATCACTGCGATCTGCCCCAGCCCCCACGATCACCGCGGTGATGTTTGAATACGCCAATGACTGCTCGTGACGTTGCTGCACAACTGCCGGACCTGTCCGCGCTCCAAGAGCGGAGTCGTGCGGTGGCGATGCTGGACGCCGTGCTGTGTCCGGAGTGGGATAGCCGTCGCTATTCGTACACCCAGGATTGGGGAGGCGGGTCGTCGGCGGCGGAGATCCGCAACGGGTCCGGCGATGACTGCTTCATCGTGTTCGCTCCGGCTGGCGGGTTCATCCGCGGCTTCGACCACGAATCGCCCATGTCCCCGTGGCGTACCGACCCGCCCGTGCAATGGCCAGGGTTAACCGATGCCCTGCCTGAGGTTTTCGCCGAGTTTCTCACTGAATCGGCCTTCGCTCTTGACGGCGTCTTCGCAGCGACCTACTGCCTATGGCGGGAGCAGCATGACACCAGCTGGCAGACCGGCCCGGTGACCTACCCGGATCACCGCAGCGGGGTAAGCCCGGACGGTTCCGATCAGTTCCTCAATGAAGTCCTGACGAGCCCCAATTCCCTTCCTTACCAACAGTTCGCCCACGACTACTTCGAGACACAACCCGACCCGGCCGCAATCGAACACGTCTTCGGCCTGCGTCCCCTAGCTGAATCAGTGGTGCTAGTGCTGAACCCGGATATCACGCTGGAGGATCTTGCCGACGACATCGACAACATTGGGTATCCGGTCTAAGTGACTCGCTGCCAGCCGCGATTCGTAGTGGATTGCGTTGGAACTGATTGTCCCGCCGGATACCGGCGAGCTGTTCCCCACGCTGGGGGACCAGCTGTGCGACGTTATAGCCAAGCTCAACGAGACCGACTCACCGTCGGTGCGAGCGCCGTCGTGCTAGCGACTGACTATCGAACTGCTTCGGTGCAGATGGTGAACCGGCGCACCGGGTGCGCGTAGCCGGGGCACATATCGGCGTTTGAGACGCCTAGGATGAGCTTGGTGGCTCGGTATCGGCGAGGTGCTGTCACGTCGTCGCACTTGACGGCTTTCGTTGCCTCGTCGGCGATGCTCAGGCAGCCGGGGTTGGCCCAGTAAATGTCAAGGCAGGCAGTCCATTCCCCTGCGGCAGTATTGCGGTAGTAGCGTCGATCGACATCACCCACGCAGTCCTTGGGCTCTACAACCCGCTGCACGATGCGATGCGTAGCTTCGGTGGAGTCGCATTTCGCAAGCACCATGACCGCGTCGGTGCGCTTACCGGTGATCCTTGCGCACGAGCCCACGGGTGCATCTTCTGCGCCGACTGTCGTGGTGGTCGCAGGGTCGGGGAACTGCCCAGGAATTTTTGCGAAGTTCGGTGCGGTTTCAGCCGGTTCTGGACTTTGACAGCCGGATAGCACGATCACGGACAAGAGCGCCCCCATGGCCGCGGTATGCAGCTTGCTCACTTTTCATCGGCCCTGAACGTCTCGACGCTCATGACCTTCCACTGCCCCTTGAGCCGATACATGCTGTAACGCACCCGTGCCCCGGTGTAGTAGTAGACGTCCTCTGGTTTCGCGTTTTTCTGGTCTTCGAATTCGGTGTATACGAATGCGTCGTAAACAAGATCACCCCGGGCCAGAATGCCAAAATCGGCAATATGCATAGGACCGTGGTCTTCGATCCTGATGGCCATCGTACGGACGTACCCACCCACGAATTGCGGATTCAGCTGTTCCTCGGCTGTTCCAGTCGAAAGGGCCTCGATCCGTGAGAGATCGCTCTTGTTCAGCGCGTCAATGTACTGCTCAATCACTGTCCGGACTTCGGCATCATATTTATCGGACGTGGCGCTGGGATGCTGCATACACAAAACGTAGGTCACCACCGAGGCAATCGCAATCGTCGCGACCCAGGCCAACGCGCCAGCTGCGAGTCGCGTACGCCCTGTGAGTTTTTCCCAAACATGTGACATTTTACGCGTACCCCACTGGGGCCAGGCACTGCGTATCCTTAGCGCCCCACACTTCGCCCCAGTATCCTTCCACGAATGCCGTCGCCTCAAAGTTCGTTTTAAAGCGATTGGACTGGCCACCTATCGACGAGTTGAGATCCTTGTCGAACGGAATAACATCTCGCTCGTCCTCGGCGGAACCTCCCCAAGTCAGGTCCGGTATGTGTCCATACGCCTTACCTTCAAACGCTTGCTTGCCGTATTTATCATCCGCACGTTTCTTATCGGCGTCGCGCCTGCTACCCATGTTTTTGGTTGAACGTTTGGTGACTTTACCGCCCAGGCGTTGATTATCGTCGATTAGCTTGTTGCCGCCATCAAGGTAATCCTTCATGCTCTTCTGCATCTCGGGAGATGGATTGGTAACTCCGCGCGGGTAGCAGATCGGGACCTGCCCCTTGCAGTTTGCCGCTCCTGGATCGCAGGAGTCCCTGAAGTTCTCCATCCAGGGATCGAAGAGCTCGTCACAAGCAAATTTCGCGCCAGGATTAGGGAAAAGCTTGCAGAACGGGTTCTGCGGGCGCTGCTCGGGAAGGCAATCACCACATTCAAGAGGCTGGACCGGTAAACGACCCGGTGAGCGCTCACCATCTGGTCCTAGCGATCCGCCGCCACCCTTCGGTAGCACGATCTTCGCCGCGTCCCCGACCTGCTGGGCGACGTCGGCGACCTTCCCGGCAGTCTGGGCGATCTGGTCCATCTGCTGCGACATTGCCTGGCAGCGCTGCTGGCGCTGCTGATCACCCTGATCCTGTTGTTGTTGCTGCTCAGGCTGTTGCTGCTCGGACTGGTTCGGCTGCTGCTGTTGCTGACCCTGTTGGGGAGGCTGCTGACCTTGCTGAGGTGAATTCTGTTGCGGGGCTTGAAAATCAGGATTCGGCTTACCGGGCCCCTGGGTGTAGCCAGGGGCGGTGGAGTAGTTGGGGGGCTGGGTGCCGTGCGCGGGCTGATCCCAGCCCTGTTGCGGCTGTTGCCCCTGCTGGCCTGGAACCTGCTGCGGGGCTTGTGGATTACCCGAGTTGTAGATGGAGATACCCGAGTTCTGATCTAGGGGCGGCTGGTTGATGCCGCCCTGGTAGTCCGGTTGCTGCGGGGGCAGACCCGGCGGCTGGAACTGGCTGCCGTCCATCCCACCGGGACCGCCTGGGCCGCCGGTCGGTCCAGTGGGGTCGGCACCGACTGTGGCGATGGTCGAGAACCCACTACCGGGTGTCGTGTGATTGGCCGCCACCTGTGCGCCAGCGGCCCCCACGGCTAGGACCACGACCGCGGCTAGCGCGGTGCGCACATGCTGACGTGCGCGCTGAATTCCAGGCTTCGTCACCTGCTGTTGCAGAACATGATGCCAGCGCGCTCGATAATGGTTGCCCTGTCCACGCTCGTCTCCACCCACAGGGAACACACTAGATCACGTTGAACTGGGATGGAACATATATTGGGAAACTTCGTTAGATCTTTGCGAGTAAGTAGGTGGCGACCTGCTGAAAGGTAACCTTGAGTCCGAATTCGGCCCCGCGTTCTCCGCGTACGCCTTAGGGCAGTCGCGAGGGAAGGGAACTCGGCCAGCTGACATGCCGGATCTTGCGTGACGGTAGCCCGGCACTGCATCGGCCGCTATATCCAGGGTTGGCGGTCGTTGAACCAGGTTTGATAGTTGGGGTGGTCGTTGAGGAAAGGCTGGATTTCGGCGCGGCGGAGTTCCCACGGGAACTCGTGAACGCGGGCGAACTCGTCGGCCAAGTCGGGGTGGGCGTCGAGGTAGTTCTGAACATCGGGCGGCTACGGGCCGTTGTGCGATCCGGGGTGCAGGTGACCACGGTGCAGGTCTCGCGGCGACCGAATCACGTAACGCCACTATCCTCACGCGGCGTAGTCGGCCACGCGGTATCCCGTATCGCTGGAAACCGTTGGTGCAGTTGCTTAATCAGCCGTTGCGCTTCGTAGATGTCCTTGCGCATGGCAGCCACGCGGAGTCGGTGGTGCCGGTGTGGGGAGCTGTGACGCGGGGTATGTCGGATCAGGTCTTCAGCCTCGGCCATTGACTGCGCTACTTCGTTGACATGCTCATAGAGCGAGATCAGCAGTGTCCGTGCTTGCGCCACGGACGAGTCCTCCGCCACCACAACATGCTCTCATCTATTTGCTAATCCTGCTTTCTTGAACTCCGGGAAAATTGTGTACGGTCGTTCTGAAAACTGTGAGCTGGTCTACATCTAGTTACCAGATGACCTTTCGGCTCAACGCTATCCATCATCAAGGCTGCGTTTAGCTGGTGGCTATCAGGTAACGCCACGATCGGTGGTCCGGCACCGAGATAGCTGAACTGAATCAGCTCCGTTGCGTAGCGAAATGGTGGTACTGCTAGTACGGTTACTTCGCCATGGTTGCTAGCCGATGGTCACGCGCAGGCGGCCCTCTGGGCCTTCCGGGGAAGGGGAGTAGGTGGTACGCGCCATATGGGAGTTCGAACATCCGCGCACACAGGTGTGGGACGCGATCACCGATCCAGACCAATGGCCGGTGAGCGTGCGGGGATTCCGCCCAGAGCTTGGCGCGAAGTTCGTCATTGGATCGATGCCGGCAGTGGGGACGGGATACGCGGGAACGCTGGAATGTCACGTCGTGGAATTGGCGGCGGGCGAATTCATCTCGGTTGATTCCTTCGCGCCCAAGAGTGGGGGACTCGGTACCCATTGGCGGTTAACCGGCGAGCTGTATGAGCGTGGCTGCGGTACGTCGGCGGTCACGAATATCTATGGGGTGGACACGGAGGATCCTGAGCAGCGGGTCCTGCTGCATCTCGTCAGCCGGGTCATCTTCTGGATCTACGGGCACGCGGGTGAGGATCTGGACGAAATGAAACGGCCAACGCGCAGTCTCCCCAACGCGGTTCGATAGGCGACCAGGGTCACGTCAACGCCGCGTTCAGCGCACTTGACCAGAGCTATCCTGGAAATATGAAGCGACCACGAAATGTGGCGCGAACTCTCTGCTCGGCACTCATTGTCGGAGCTCTGGCTTCAGCGCCATTGATCTTGCCCAGCCCCGCGGCGGGTACCGCGCAGGCGACCGTCTGCGCCTCAGCCGGAGGCACCACCAAATGCGAGGGTGTGCCCAGCTCGGCCTGGTATGGCTACGGCTATTACCCGCCCGGCGGGTACTGGGGAGCGCCCGGGTACCCGCCCCCTGCTGCCGGGGCGGGCATCCCGGTACGGCCTATCCCTTAACGGCGTTGACGGCCTTCACGAAGACGTCAGACAGCTCGTTGCGGTCGACATCACCCATGCCGGACACCGAAACAGCGTGGTGGTCATCGAGCTGAGCGGAGTAGGCGATCTGCACCATCTCCTTCTCCATGCCGGGCGCGCTGATCTTGATGTTCGTTGAGGTACCCGTCGTCTTCACGCCATCGATGGCAGGCGCGTCGATCTTCTCGCCGGTGCCCTCGGCCATACCGGCGATCGACAGGCTGAACTTGTCGCACGCTCCACCGGTGGTGTCCTCGGGGATCGTGCTGACCGTCTCCATGGCCGCGGCGATGATCATCGTCTTGGACATCGGGTCGCCGTTGCCCTTGGCGCCGGTAACACCCTGCATAGACGTACCGGTCACCTGGGGGAAGGCGCCCAGCATCTTGTCGGCGCATTCCTGCGGGGTGAAGGTGGCCTTGTCGAAGATGCCCTTCATCTGATCGAGCATCTCTTGGGTCACCGTGGTCTTGGGCTGTACCTCGACGGTGTACCCGGCGGGGAACTGGTCCTTGATGGCGTCGATCTTGGCGATGTCGAAGGTGCTAGCGGCCACCGCAGAGGTGGTTGTGCTGCTGCTGGCCGAAGAGCTCGCGGACTCGTCCTTCTTGTCATTGCTCGAACACGCAAGCATCAGCCCGCCGGCCAACACCGCGGTGCCGAAAACAGTCAGTGAACGC
Organism: Mycobacterium sp. D16R18; assembly: GCA_002013775.1. GTDB lineage: Bacteria > Actinomycetota > Actinomycetes > Mycobacteriales > Mycobacteriaceae > Mycobacterium. Next base: position 46,405 of record MAFD01000001.1, on the reverse strand, counting down.
TTCATATCGGTAATTCCCCTCTGAGCAGTGCGTTTTCAGCTACCTGGAAGTAGATTCATTCATCGTGGCACTCGACGGCTCTGCGGAATCTGCCGAACTACCGCATGAATTTGACCACACGCACCCAGACGTGTCCGGGGGATGGTTGCGTGCGGCCACGTTCGGCGCCATGGACGGCCTGGTTACCAACACCGCTCTGGTCGCCGGCGTGGGTGCCAGCGGGCTCGACACTCAGGCGATCGTGCTGACCGGGGTCGCCAGCCTGGTGGCGGGCGCGTTCTCGATGGCGCTCGGTGAATTCACGTCGGTATCGACGTCCAACTCGCAGATCGAGCATGAGGCGAGCGTGGAGCGTCGCGCCATTCAGCTGCACCCCGATGCCGAGAAGAAGGAGCTCATCGCCATGCTCGGCGATATCGGGCTCTCGCCGCAGACGGCGACCGCGGCCGCCGACGAGATCCACCAGGACGAGAACACCGCGGTGACGATTCACCTCACCCGAGAGCTCGGCATCAATCCCAACGAGACTCCGTCGCCGTGGGTGGCCGCGATCTCGTCGTTCGTGACGTTCTCGGTGGGCGCGGTGGTGCCGCTGATCCCATTTCTGCTGGGATTCGCGTCACTTCTGGCCGGTCTGGTCTGCGGAGGAGTGGGTCTGGTGATTGCCGGATGGGTTGCCGGGCGCTTCACGGCACGAGCCCCTTGGCTGAGTGCCTTGCGGCAGTTGGTCTTTGGTGCCATCGCTATCGGTGCCACCTACGTGATAGGTCATCTGATCGGCGTCGCAGTGAATTAGCGGTGCGCCGGGCGAAGCTGAGAATGTCCTGAGAGCGGGCAAACGTGCTGGCAGAATTGTGAAGTGAATTTCACCAGGGTGCCCCTGAAACCCGATGAACTGGCTCAAGCGGCCGTCATGGCCGCGCTCACCGCCGCCATGGTCATCGTCGGGGTCGCCCTGCCGATTTTAGGTGCCGTGCAACTACTCGGTGCCGTACCCATGGGCTTGCTGGGATATCGCTACCGCGTCCGTGTGCTGCTGGCCGCCGCCGTAGCTGGCGGCGTCATCGCCTTCCTGCTGGCCGGGCTCGGCGGTCTCATCGCCATGGCCAACTGCGTGTACATCGGTGGCCTTACTGGCGTGGTGCGCCGCCGCGGACACGGCATGCCCCTGCTGACGGTGCTGGGAGTCATCTGCAGCGCGATCATTGCGGCGATGGCGGTCGGTGCGCTGGCCCTGCTGGACCGCATGCGCAACCTGCTCTTCGACGCTCTGCGCGCCTCGCTGGAGGGCCTGTTCAAGATGATCGCTCACCTTCCGCATTTGGAAGCCGTGGGTGTGAACGCGACGAGCGCGATCGACTTCGCGATACGCAACTGGGTGTGGTTCATCGGTGGCATCGTCTTCGTCTTCGTGCTGTTTAACGCGCTGTTTGGCTGGTGGGTGCTCTCTCGCGTGATCCATCGCTTGGCGGTGATTCCCGATGTGCACCAGCTCGATCCGCCGACGCCCGCGGGTGCGGTAGGTCCGGTGCCCGCGCGGCTGCGTGATGTGCGATTCCGGTATCCGCGTGGTGAATCCGATGCGCTGGCGCCGCTTTCAATGAGCATCGAGGTCGGTGAGCATGTCGCGATCACCGGTCCGAACGGTTCGGGTAAGAGCACCTTGATGCGCATCCTGGCCGGGCGTGAACCCACATCGGGGGAAATCGAGCGGCCGGGTTCGGTGGGGCTGGGCGCCATCGGCGGCACCGCAATCGTCATGCAGCACCCCGAAAGTCAGGTGCTGGGTACCAAGGTCGCCGACGACGTGGTGTGGGGTCTGCCCGCCGATCACGACGTCGACATCGAGGGTCTGCTGCGCGAGGTCGGTCTGGAGGGGATGGGCCAGCACAGCACCTCCTCGCTTTCGGGTGGTGAGCTGCAACGGCTGGCGGTGGCATCGGCCCTGGCGCGCGACCCCGCGCTGTTGGTGGCTGACGAGATCACCAGCATGGTCGACCCGAAGGGCCGCGAGGACCTGCTGGGCGTGCTGTCACGGCTCACCGCGCAGCACCGGATGTCGGTGGTGCACATCACCCATTTCCAGTCCGAGGCCGCCGCCGCGGACCGTGAGATCTCGCTGCGCGCGGTCAACGGCAAGACGGCGCGCACGGCGATACAGACCGTTCCGGTGCCCACCACCACGGCGGCGCGGCCCGATGTCGAGTCGCCCGTTGTTCTCGAGTTCGATTCCGTGGCGCACCAGTACGCCAGCGGAACTCCCTGGGCGAAAACGGCATTGCATGACGTGTCGCTGGCGGTACACGAGGGCGATGGCGTGTTGATTCATGGCGGCAACGGATCGGGCAAGTCGACGCTGGCCTGGATCGCGGCGGGGCTCACCAAGCCGACCTCGGGGCAGTGCCTACTGGATGGCAAGCCGGTGTCCGAGCAGGTGGGGTCGGTGGCTATCAGTTTCCAGGCCGCGCGCTTGCAGCTGCTGCGCAGCCGTGTCGACTATGAAATAGCTTCGGCAGCAGGGTTTTCCGCTCGCGAGACCGACCGGGTGGTGCACGCCCTCGCGAGCGTCGGGCTGGACGCGGACCTGCTCAAGCGTCCCATCGACCAGCTCAGCGGAGGCCAGATGCGCCGCGTGGTGCTCGCTGGCCTGTTGGCCCGCTCACCGCGCGCCCTGATTCTCGATGAGCCGCTCGCGGGGCTGGATGCCGAGTCGCAGGCCGGTCTGTTGCGGCTGCTGGTTCAGGTGCGGGAGCGAGAGCGGCTCACCATCGTCGTCATCTCGCATGACTTCGATGGCATGCAGGAACTGTGTCCGCGGACCGTGCATCTGCAATCCGGGGTGCTGTTGGCCGAGTCGGTGGGGTCGGGGAACCGCTCATGACGACGACACGTGCACCGCGCCGCCCGGTGGTGCTGCTACGACCCGTCCCCGGTACCTCCCCGATTCACGAGCTGTGGGCCGGAACCAAACTTGTTGCGGTCTTCCTTATCTCGGTGCTGCTGACACTTTTCCCCACCTGGACGGCGATCGGTGCGGTGGCGGCGCTGGTGATCGCCACCGCGTGGTTGGCCCACATCCCGCGCGGCGCTGTCCCCACCATCCCGATCTGGATGGTGGCCTTGGTGATCGGTGGCAGCCTCACGGTGTTCTTCAGCGGCGGGCCGCCCTTCTGGCACATCGGCGGGATGACCATCGGATTCCACGGTGTGCTTGCGGTGGCGCGCACCACCGCGGTGGCGATTGTGCTGCTCGGTACGGGAGCCATGGTGTCGTGGACCACGAATGTCTCCGAGATCGCGCCCGCCGTGGCCATGCTGGGGCGGCCGTTGAAGGTCTTCGGGATTCCGGTCGACGAGCGCGCCGCCACCCTGGCGCTCGCGCTGCGTTCGTTCCCCATGTTGTCCGACGAGTTCCGGGTGCTCATCGCGGCTCGCAGGTTGCGTCCGCCTCAGGTGCGTGAGGGTAGGCGCGGGCTGCGGTGGGTGGCCGAGGTGGTCGACATGCTCACCGCGGCCATCACCGTCGCCTTGCGACGTGCCTCCGAGATGGGGGATGCCATTACCGCGCGCGGCGGCACCGGGCAGATCGCGGCGCATCCGACACGGCCGGGCCTGCGTGATGCGGTTGCGCTGCTGATCATCATTGCGATCGGGACCGCGGTCGTATTGTTCGAGGTGCTGTAGCGCGAAGCTAGCGCTCGATAGCCTTGTTCGCCGCCTGTTGCGCTTGTTGCAGCGCGGTGTTCACGTCCAGACGTCCCAGGAACATCTCGGCGAAATACGGCTTCAGCGCGGCGAATCCGGCTCCGAATCCCTGCCCGCCCGGAGCGGCGATCTGCGCACCGTTCAGCACCTCAAAGAACGGGGCGACATTGACGCCCCTGGCGGTCCAATGCTGGAAGTACGGCTCACGCGCACCCAGCACGGCGGGGATCGCCGAGCCGCTGCGGCCCAGGAAGGCGTTGCCCTCGGTGCTACCCATCCAGGCCAGCACCCGTTTGGTCGCCTCGAGGTGAGGCGAGTATGAATTGGCTGCGGCCACAATGCCATTGGTGACGCTGACCCGCCCCTCCGGCCCGGCCGGCATCATCGCCACACCCCACGGGAAGGTGGCGTTCGCCTGGATCTGGGCCAGGTTGTAGGTGCCCGATTGAAACAGCGCCATCCGTCCCTGCAGGAACTGGTTGCGTGAGAAGTCGTTGTTGGCGTTGGTGTCGGCGGCCGACGGCGCCACCTTGTCGACGTTGATGAGCTGCACCAGGTAGGTGAACGCCATCTCGGCCCGAGGATTGGCGAACGCGAACTTGTCGCCGGCCTGGAAGACGGCACCCGCGGACCCGAGGTAGTTCAGGTAGATGCCCTGCAAGTCGTTGGCGGCGTTGTAGGCCCAATGCCCGGGCCCGGTGAGCCGGTGCAGCATCGGGCGCAGGGTATCGACGGCGGGGTCGGCGTCCCACCGCAGCTCCGCCAGCTCGGCTGGATCGACCTGCGCCTCGTCGAGAAGATTCTTGTTGTAGTACAGCGCAATCCCGGCGTCGCTGAGTTGCGGGACGCCCCACAGCTTGCCGCCGCGGGTGAATTGGGCGACGACCGAGGGATCCCAATCTTCTTGCGGATCAACGGGGATGAGGTTCTCGGTGTCGGCGTAATCGGAGAGGTAGGCGTTGCTGAGCCAGAAGATATCGTCGGCGCCATGCCCGGCCACATCGGTGCGCAGGCTGTTGAAGTAACTCGCATACGACGTCACCGTGACCGCGACCTCGATCCCGGGATCGCGCCGGGTGAACTCATCGAACGAGCTGCGGTACGCCTCGGCCACCCGCTCATCCCACACCCGGACGGTGACGACCGTTTTCCCGTGCGGTGTCTTCGGAATCTCGAGCCATCCCGCGATTCCGAACAGCAGCAGCGCGATCAGCCCAAGAGTCAGGGCGGCGCGGGTGGAGGACTTCACTATTTGAGTCCGCTCAGGGTGATGGAACGGACGATGTACTTCTGGAAAGCCACAAACAGGATCACCAACGGCACGATCGCCACGGTGGTCGCCGCCATCACGATGGGCCACTGCGCGTTGAACTGAGACTGCAGCCCGGCGGTCGCGACGGTGAGCACCCGCCAGTTGTTTCCGCTGGTGATCACCAACGGCCACATGAAGTTGTTCCACTGCGACACCACGGTGATGAGTGTCAGCGTGATGAGAATGGGGCGGCTGACCGGCACCACCACATGCCACAGAATGTCGAGCGTGTTGGCGCCATCCAGGCGGGCCGCGCGGATCAGGTCGTTGGGAATGGTGCGGAAATGCTCACGCAGCAGGAAGATCGCGTAGGGCGATCCGAACATGAACGGGATGACCAACGCCCAGAACGTGTTCCGAAGCCCAACCTGTGTCAGCATCAGATACATCGGCACCACGGTCACCGTCGCCGGAATCATCAGCGTGGCCAGATACACCCAGAACAGTCCGTCACGCCCGGGGAACTCCAGTCGTGCAAAGGCATACGCGGCCAGCACGGAAAACGTCAGCTGGCCGATCACGATGATCGCCGTCATCAAGACTGTCACCAGGGCGGCGCGTCCGAACCCGGCATCGGCCAAACCGGTGTAGTTGGCGACCGTGAACGGATTGGGCGGTGTCAGCGGAGAATCGGTCGCGAACTGTCGCGTCGTCTTCAGTGACGCCGAGAGCGCCAACAGGAACGGGCCAAGCGTGAGGAGCGCGCCGAGGGTCAGTAGCAGGTAGACCGCGCCGTTTCTACACCAGGTCATAGCTCACCCGCGTCCGGAAGTAGCGGTGCTGAATCACCGTGACGGCGACCAGGATCAGAAACAGGATCAGCGACATGGCCGCCGAGCGTCCCACGTGGGCGGACTCGAAGGCCTCGGCGTACACGCGGTGCGCGGCCAGATCGGTGCGGCTCTGCGGGCCGCCACTGGTGAGTGCGTACACGGTGTCGAAGGTCTGCACGGCGCTCACCACTCCGGTGACCAGAACGAAGAAGAACGTGGGCCGCAGCATCGGCAGGGTGATGCGGCGGAACCGCTGCCAGGCCGTCGCGCCGTCCACCCGGGCCGCGTTGTGCACATCGCCCGGGATGGCCAGTAGACCCGCCATGAAGAACAGCGCCACGTAGCCGACGTTCGTCCACACACTGACCGCCGCCACCACCGGCAGCGCCAACGTGGGATCGGTGAGCCACTCGATGCGCTGCCCGAGCAGAGCGCCGATCGCTCCGTCGGTGGGCGCCAGCATCCAATGCCACAGCACGCCGATGGCCAGGGGCGCGCAGATCCACGGGATGACGTAGATGGTCCGGAACAGCACGGTGCCGGGCAGGCCGCGTACCAGTAGCGTTGCCGCCATCAGTCCGAGAGCCGTCTGCACCGGGATCACCAGTGCCACGAAAATCAGCGTCACCAGCAGAGAGTGGCCAAAGGCGCCGTCGGTGAGCACCGAGCGCCAGTTGTCCAGGCCGATGAACTCGATGGGGCCCAGCAGATCCCAGCGGCACAGGCTCAGCCACACCACCACCAGGATCGGTAGAAGTAGAAACGCGGCGACGCCGAACAGACTCGGGGCCAGCAGCCCATATGCGAGCGCTGTCTGCCGGGAGCGTGTCACTGGGACATTAAACAGTGAGCCGCCCCCGGTGTGGCATAGGTACGGTTGAGCGCGTGACTCGGTCCGTAGATCCCGATTTCCTGGCGCTGCCTCGCGCCGCACTCGCCGACGCTGCCCTGAACGCGGCGCGCGCCGCCGGTGCCAGCTATGCCGACCTGCGCATCCATCGGCTGATCAACGAAGAGCTGGTGCTGCGCGACGAGCAAGTCGAGACGGCGGTGTCCGGACGCACCATCGGTCTGGCGGTGCGGGTGATCGTGGACGGCACCTGGGGATTCGCCTCACATGTGCAGCTCGACACCACCGCCGCGGCCGAGACCGCCCGCCGGGCGGTGGCCGTTGCCCGCGGGCTGCGCAGCCTGAACCGCGAGCGTGTCGAGCTGGCGGCCGAGCCCGTCTATGCCGACGTGCAGTGGGTGTCCGAATACGAGATCGATCCGTTCGGGGTGCCGCAGGCCGACAAGATCGCGGTGCTGCAGGAGTATTCGGCGCGGCTGCTGGCCTCCGACGGGGTGGACCACGCCTCGGCGACCCTGACGGCCGTCAAGGAGCAGACCTTCTACGCCGATACCTTCGGCTCATCCATCACCCAGCAGCGGGTCCGGGTCATGTCGCAGCTGGACGCCATCGCCGTCGATGCCGCCACCGGATCCTTCGAGACCATGCGCACCCTGGCCCCGCCGATGGGCCGCGGCTGGGAAGCCATCGGTAGCGACGGTGTGTGGGACTGGAGCACCGAGCTGCGCGAGATCCCGGAGCTGCTCACCGAGAAGGTGAAGGCGCCCAGCGTGGTCGCCGGCGCCACTGACCTGGTGATCGACCCGACCAACCTGTGGCTGACCATCCACGAATCCATCGGCCACGCCACCGAATACGACAGGGCCATCGGCTATGAGGCCGCGTACGCGGGAACCTCGTTCGCGACCCCCGACAAGCTCGGCGCCATGAAGTACGGCTCGCGGGTCATGAATGTCACCGCCGACCGCAACGAGGTGCACGGCTTGGCCTCGGTCGGATACGACGACGAGGGGGTGGCTTCGCAGCGCTGGGATCTGGTGCGCGACGGCATCTTCGTCGGCTACCAGCTGGACCGGGTGTTCGCGCCCCGGCTGGGGCAGGAGCGTTCCAACGGCTGCTCGTACGCGGACTCGCCACACCATGTGCCGATCCAGCGGATGGCCAATGTGTCGCTGCAGGCCTCCCCGGACGAGCGCAGTACCGATGACCTGATCTCCGGCGTGGAGGACGGCATCTACATCGTGGGCGACAAATCGTGGTCAATCGACATGCAGCGCTACAACTTCCAGTTCACCGGGCAGCGGTTCTACCGCATTCGCGGCGGCAAGCTGGACGGACAGCTGCGTGACGTCGCCTACCAGGCCACCACCACCGATTTCTGGGGGTCGATGGAAGCCGTTGGCGGCCAATCGACCTGGCGCCTGGGTGGAGCGTTCAACTGCGGTAAGGCCCAGCCCGGACAAGTGGCGGCGGTGAGCCACGGCTGCCCGTCGGCGCTGTTCCGCGGCGTCAACGTTCTGAACACCAAGCAGGAAGGTGGTGCCGCGTGATTCCCGCACAGCAGGTCGCCGAAGATGTCCTGGCCGAGGCCGCGCGACGTGGCGGCGCCGATGACACCATCGTTCTGATCCAGGACAGCAGCGAGGCATCGCTGCGCTGGGCGGGCAGTTCCATGACCACCAACGGCGAGTCGGTCAAGCGCGGCATCGCAGTGGTATCGATTCTGCGGCAAGGGGATCAAACCCGGGTGGGTTCGGTGCTCACCGAGGATGCCGATCCGGCCGCGCTCGCGGATCTGGTGGCGGCCAGCCAGGCCGAGGCCGCGTCGGCGCCACCGTCACGCGATGCCATGCCGCTGCTCGGTCCCGGCGATGGGGCGGGGGAGAGCTGGGATGCGCAGATTTCACCCACCAGCGCCGACGTGTTCGGATCGCTGGCCGCCGATCTGTCGACGGGCTTCGACGGCCCCGACATTTTGTACGGATACGCCCGCCACGAACGCCAGACCACGTTCCTGGCCTCGTCGACCGGGCTGCGCCGCAGGTTCACCCAGCCGACGGGCCAGGTGGAGATCAACGCCAAACGCGGTGTGGGCAGTGCCTGGGCCGGGGTGTGCACCCCCGAATTCGTGGATGTGCCCACCGAATCGCTGCTGCGCCAGCTCAGTGAACGGCTCACGGCCGCACAGAATCAGATCGAGCTCCAGGCCGGACGGTACGAGACGCTGCTGCCGCCATCGGCCACCGGCGACCTGATGCAGTACCTGGTGTGGACGATGGGCGGGCGCGGCGCGCACGAGGGACGCAACGCTTTCGCGGGGCCCGGTGGCACCCGGATCGGGGAGCGGCTCACCGAGCTGCCGGTCACGGTGTACTCGGACCCGTCGTACCCGGGGCTGGAGAGCAGCCCGTTTGTGGCCACGCCCATTTCGCGGGAATCGTTGTCGGTCTTCGACAACGGTGTGGGTATCGAGCGGGTCGACTGGGTGCGCGACGGTGTGATCAACGCACTGAGTTACTCGCGTGCCGATGCCGCCGAATTCGGTGCCGCCCCCACGGTGGGCGCCGACAACCTGATCATGACCGGAGAAGGCGGGGCGACACTGGAGGAGATGATCGCCGCCACCGAGAACGGGCTGCTGCTGACGACGCTGTGGTACATCCGCGATGTGGATCCGACGACGCTGCTGCTGACCGGGCTGACCCGCGACGGGGTGTACCTGGTGCGCGACGGCCAGATCACCGGCGCCGTCAACAACTTCCGGTTCAACGAGAGCCCGATCGATCTGCTGCGGCGGGTGTCGCAGGTGGGCGTCACCGAGTACACGCTGCCGCGCGAGTGGAGCGATTACGCGACGCGCCAGGCCATGCCGGCGCTGCGGATCCCGGACTTCCACATGTCCTCAGTCAGCGCCGCGCAGTAGGGCTTTGTGCGCCGAAACCGAGGTTGTGGCGGATTCGTCTCGCACATTTTCGCCACAACCTCGGTCTCGGTGAGCAGCTAGCAGCGCTACTCCAGGAGCAGCAGCACCTGGAGCTCTCCGATGAGGTAACCGAGCACGGCGCCGACGGTGACGAGTTTCCATTCGTCCTGTTTGAACGCCGGGCGCAGCAGCCCCTCGAACTCGTCGTCGGTCATCGTCGCCATCTTGGTTTCCATAAGCTCGGGCAGCGCCATGGCATTGGCCGCTATCGATCCGAACTCCGAGGAGCGCTCGCGCATGGTGGCGATGACCCGCTGGGCGACTTGCTGTTTCACCGCCTCGTAGCGATCATTGCCGACGGCGAACGCCACGATGGGTTTGGCGATTCCCGTGGCGTTGTCGATGGCACGCTGGATCTGCTGGCTGATGAGCGACATGAAGCGATCCGAGCGCGGGCCGGTGAGCAGGTCTTCGAGAAGGTTCTCGGGGGTGAGGATCTCGTTGGAGATCAACTGTGTGTAGTCGCGGGTGACCTCGGCCCGCCGTTTGTGGAACAGGCCCTGCCAGGTGAACAGCCCGAGATAGCGCTTCGGTTTCTTGGGGCGGAAGATCATCTGCAGGGCCAGCCAGTCGGTGAACAGGCCGGTGAATGCACCGAAGAGCGGCATGATCCACGGCGAGTGGGTCAGCGCCCACGTCACCGCCTGCACCAGACCCAGAACGAATCCGAACGGAATGCCAATCCGCACAATGAATTGCATTTCGTTGCGGCCGACCGTGCGAATCATCTTGACGGTCATGGACTTGTCCCTGGTGAGGGCGTTGACCGCGACGGTGTTGAGATTGACGATGGCGTCGAGGTTGTCGCGCAGCTCGGTCTTGAACTGCGCGAGTAGCTCGGGTACCGCGTCCTCGACCCGGCGGATCACATTGTCCTGCACGGCTTGCGGCAGCGACACCCAGACCGTCGGGGCCAGCGACAACATGAGTTCGCGGGTCACCTCGTCGATCATGTTGCGCAGTGGCTGGCGCATCTTGTCGATCAGGTCGTCGACATCGAGCTGGTCGATGAGCTCCTTCGGATCGATGAGCCGTTCCATGAGCAGTGACACCGCGCTCTGCGCCATGCGTGCGGCATTGCGCGGGATGATGCCCTGCCAACCTAGGTAGGGCGGGATGCCGACGAACTCCAGCGGGCGGAACATCATCTCGACGGCCACCAGCTTGGTGACGTACCCGATGAGCGCGGCGATGAAGGGCATCGACAGGTAAACGACCCAATGTTCGGCCATGTCGTGGGCGACATCGAGCCAGAAGTTCACGCGCCGATCGTAGGCGCGTTATCGCAGCTCGCGAGGCGATACGTCCACAGAACCTTCACAAAAGGCTCCAGCGATCACCACAACCGTCAAATAACCTGTTCATGTGCCGATCCAGCGACGAATCTTGGTAGTCGACGACGAGCCCACCATCTGTGCGTCCATTTCCGCGCGGCTTCGGGCCGAGGGGTATGCCGTCGACACCGAGGACAACGGTCTCGACGCGGTGCGGCATTGCCGCGAAAACCCGCCGGACCTGATGGTGCTGGACGTCATGTTGCCCGGGCTCGACGGCCTGGAGGTCTGCCGTCAGGTGCAGGCGCACGCGCCGATTCCGGTGCTGATGCTCACCGCGCGCGGCACCGAGACCGACATGCTGGTGGGGCTGGGGGTGGGTGCCGACGACTACCTGCCCAAGCCGTTCAGCATGCGGGTGCTGGTGGCCCGGGTGGCGGCGCTGCTGCGCCGCACCGATCGGGTCGTGGCGCCGAGCAACGATGTGCGGATCGGGCAGGTGCGTATCGACGTCTCGGAGCGCCGCGTCTATCACCGCGACGACGAAGTGCACCTGACCCGTACCGAATTCGATCTGCTGGCCTATCTGGCCGATAACCCGCGGGTGGCGATCAGCCGTGAGCGCCTGCTCGATCAGGTGTGGGGCTGGAGCGAGGGGCTGCCGTCGGGGCAGCGCACCGTCGACAGCCACATCAAGGCGTTGCGCCGCAAGCTCGGTCAAGAGTTGATACGCACCGTGCACGGCATCGGATACGCGTTGGAGGTACCGCGATGAGTCAACTACTGGAACTGCTGCCGCGACCGCTGGATCCGTTGCGCTCCTTCAAGTTCAAGACCGCCGTGCTGGTGGGGGTGGCGCTGTTGATCGCCACGTGCTTGCTCTGGATCACCGCCGAGTGGAAGCTGCGGTACGCGCTCACGCTGGCGTTGTTTGTGTCCTTCGGGGTGACGTGGTTTCTGGCGCACGGCATGACCTCACCGCTGCGCGATATGACGGCGGCGGCGCGTTCGATGGCGCAGGGCGACTACTCGCGCCGGATCCGTTCGACTTCCCGTGATGAAGTGGGCCAGCTGGCAACGGCTTTCAACCACATGGCCGCCGAGCTGCAGTCCGCCGAGAAGTACCGGCGTGAGTTGGTGGGCAATGTCTCGCACGAGCTGCGCACACCGATCACTGCGCTGCAGGCGGTGCTGGAGAACATTGTCGACGGGGTGGCCGAACCGGACCCGGCGACGCTGAAAACCGCTCTGGCCCAGACTGAACGGTTGGGCCGGCTGGTCGATGATCTGCTGGATCTGTCGAAGCTGGAGAACGGATCGGTTCCGGTGCAACGCGAACCGTTCGTGGTGCGCGAGTTCGTCGATGGGGCGGTGGCCGAGGCCAAGACCACCGGACGTCAGGTGCGCTATCACGTGACGGTCGAGCCGTTCGACTTGGAAGCCGTCGCCGATACCGCTCGGCTGCATCAGGTGGTGGCCAACCTGCTGGACAACGCGTCGCGGCACAGCCCGCCCGGGGGACAGGTGTCGGTGTTCGCACGCACCGAGAACGACGCGCTGCTGCTGGAGGTCGCCGACACCGGACCGGGCATCGCCGCGCACGAAAGATCAAGAGTGTTTGAACGATTCACCCACGGGGGATCGCGCGATGGTGGCACAGGCTTAGGGCTGGCCATCGCGCAGTGGGCCGTCGATCTGCATGGCGGTCGTATCGAAATCGTGGACGCACCCGGCTGCCGGGTCCGAGTCACGTTGCCGCAGTTTGAATCCGAGGAGGGGAAGACATGACCACAGGTTCGATGGCGCCGCCACCGTATCCGATTCCGGGAGCGCCGGTTCCTGGTGCGCCCGGAGGGCCGCCCGTGCCGCGCCCGCCCGTGCCGATCTTCGGGCCGCCGACGCGGTTCCTGACGGCCTGGCCGCGCGACATTCGCTCGAAGATGACGCAGGGCGCGTTGCTCAGCGGTATCGGGGCGGGCCTGGTGGCGGCGCTGTGCTGGCGCTCCTCCCTTCCGGGCTTGGGCTGGACGTTGACGGCATTCGCGGTGGCGCTCGCAGCCTTCGCGACGCAGAAAGTGCAGTGGACGCCCACCCGCATCGGCGCGCTGCTGCTGGCGCTGTGTCTGGCGGTGGTGCCGACCGCGCGGGATGCGGGATGGCTTGTCGCGTTGTGTGTCCTGACATCGGGGGCGTTGTTCGTCTACGCGCTGGCACCGGCGCGGACGTGGACAGGCTTGATCTACGGGCAGTTCGTGATGCTGAGAGCGCCTTTCCGGGTGGCGGGCTGGATGCGGCGCGGCAGCCGCACCATGTCACGCGGCCGCAAGATCAACCCGGACCGGGCGGCCATTGTCGTGCTGATCACGGTCGGCCTAGTGGCGGCATTCGGGGCGCTGCTGGCCGATGCCGACGCGCGATTCAGAGCGCTGATCAGCGGGGTCTTACCGTTCGTGTCGTTCGGGGACGTGGTCGGGCGGGTGGTTGTCGGCGTGCTGGTCGGTGGATTCGCGTTGGGTGCCATCTACGTGCTGTCCAAGCCGCCGAGCTTTGACCGGTTGGCCCCGACGGAGCCCAAGAAGCTGCCGCGCTGGGAGTGGAGCCTGCCGCTGGCGGCGCTGAATCTGCTGTTCATCGCGTTTGTGGGCGTGCAGATCTCAGTGTTGTTCGGGGGAGATGAGCATGTGCAGGTCACTGAGGGGTTGACCTACGCAGAATATGCGCGGCAGGGCTTCTGGCAGCTGCTGTTTGTCACCATCCTGGTGATGGGCGTGATCGCGGGAGCCATCCGGGTGGCGGGGCGCGAGGATGCCCGCGACCGGCTGCACCTGCGAGCGCTGATCGGTGGGCTGTGCCTGGCCACGTTGGTAATCGTGGCGTCGGCCATTCACCGGATGTCGTTGTACGAGAAGGCGTACGGCTTCAGCGTGGAGCGGCTGCTGGTGCGTTGGATTGAGCTAGGCATGGCGCTGGTGTTGGTGCTGATCCTGGTGGCGGGTATCCGGATGAGTGCGCGATGGCTGCCCACCGCGGTGGTCGCTGTGGGTGCGTTCGGGATGCTGGGGTTGGCGATCTTTAACCCGGAAGGCTATGTGGCACAGCGCAACGTCGAGTTCTTCCAGCAGACCGGCAAGCTCGATCAGTGGTACATGGGGAACTTGTCGTCAGATGCGTTCGCGGCGACGAAGTCGCTGCCCGAGGATGTGCGGGACTGCGTGCAGGGCAAGATTGCGTATCACTTGCGGGACACGGCGCCCTGGTACGAGTACAACGTAAGCCGGGCGAAGCTGAGGTCTGCCGAGATCAAGGCAGCGTCGTGCAACGTGGATCAGAGCATGCCTGGACGATAGCGAGCAGCTGACTCTTAATCAGCGGGTCCGGGGTCGGAGCGGCTGACACCGCTCCGCTAGAGTTCACTGCTGCTAGGGGCGGTAGCTCAGTTGGTTAGAGCCGTGGACTCATAATCCATTGGTCGCGGGTTCGAGCCCCGCCCGCCCTACTTCAGAGGCTGTTTTTGGCCGAAACCCAGTTGGTGTCGACGTTTATTCGTCGTTTATGGTGCGTTCCAACAGAGTCGCAACTTCGGCGTGGACCCGACCTCGGGTCATGTAGCGATCCTGAGTCATCGATACCTTCGCGTGCCCGAGATGGTCGGCGCCGATCCGTGAGGCCGATCAGATCAAGTCTCATTCTGATGTCTGCTGTAGGACATAGCTGCGGTATCGGCTCGCCACGGCTGTGACTTGTTGGGTACTCCGGATGTAGTTCGCGAGGTCCGGGTCGATGCATCCGGCGAGGGCAATGATGTTGTCGAGGTTGTGGTTCGGGTTAAGGGTGGAGATGTGTTCGTGGTGGGCTATCCGGTTGCGAAGTAGTTCGCTGGACTGGGAGTCCTGATCGAGAAGAACGTCATTAGCCCGAGTTGCGTCGATGAGCACCCACTGGGTGCTGACGTGATTTCTCATGCTGCGAACGCTAGTTCGGTGCGCGCTACTCTGCTGCGCGGCTTTCTGCCGCGACTGAGCTCGGTCAGGTCGGTGCTTGGGCGGTCGCGTCGATCAACGCTTCGTAGGAGCGCAGTTCGAGTCAGCGGTAGACGCTGGAGTGGGATATGTCGAGGGTGCGGGCGATCTGGGCGCGGGGAGTGGCGCAACGTCGAGACTGGCGCGTATCCCAGCAGCGTCACCGGCAGATCCTCTCAGGGTCGGCGGCGCACGGATTTTCAGACCCAACCGGGCCGCTTGCGGGCCGGGCAGGAGCCATCTGTGTCTTCAAGGGTGTCCCCGGTTCCTCACGGTCCGGGACACGATTCTGGGGCGCCCGACCGACATTTCTGCGCAGGTCGCAGATCCCGTGTTCACGCTGTCACTTGAAAGGTCGCTAGGCCGACTTCTGCGCGGCCGGGGCACGGCCCCCGAGCTAGCCGCGGCGTGACGGGTGGATCCGAGCTGCCGCGATCTGCTCCAGCTCTTCCATGGACAGCAGGTAGGCCTTTCGATGAAATCCGCGGTCGCGGCTGGCCTTGATGCGGCGGTGCTCGGCGAGCATCCGCGTGTACTCGTCTAGCACCGGGGAGTGCGAATTTCCGCCATCGTTGCGGTCGAGTTGCGGCCGTAGTTCAGGCCACTTGCCGTCGCTCATCAGGAACTCGACGTAGCTACCCATGTGGCTTTCAAGCCGGTCGTTGCCGTCGAAACCCTCGAACTCCAGCTCTTGACCTAGCTCCTCGCTGACGGTTACCCCGTCTTTCTCCAGCTCCCTGATGCTGAACGTGATCATCCGGAACATGTCCAGGATGTCTAGTACGCGTTCGCAGTCACGCTTGGACAGCTCGGTGCGGAAGCCGGCGACCTCCCGCCAATACTCAGTGGTGAAGCCCGCCTCAATGACCCGTGCACTCTTCAGTTGGGAACGCGGGTCGATGTCGCTGTCGTCCTCGGGCACCACATGCGCAAGGATCCGGTGGAGTAACGAGAGCACCTGTCGGTCGGCGATGCGCATGGTCGTCGGCGCCGGTTGGTCGCCTTGGTCTTCTTCCGGCTCGTACCCGGGGATAATCGCCGCCATGACCAGGTTGCGGACGTACTCACTGACGGTGATCCCCTCTCCGTCAGCCATGTCCTTGAGCTGATCCCGGACCTGGTCTTCTACTCGGATATTCAAGACGGCCATGTCGCCCCTTCCCTTAATGTATGCGTTGTATGACGAATATCGTAGCAGTGTCATCCAACATTACGTGAATGACGCGAGTTCAGCCTCGGCGGCGATTCTTCGGGGACGGATGGCAACGCGGCGCCTACGGTCTCGTAACGAGGCAGCGAGCCCAGGCGTACAGCAACGTCCCTGAGTCGACCGAAGGAGATCACCATGAGCATCACGCCCACCCCTCCACTGCGCCCCGGCTACGGCCCAAGCAGCCCCGACCAGGTGATCGCGCACGTGCACTCCGATGGGCGGATGGCAATCACACTGACCGAGGGCACCTGCCTGCAGATGCCAGACCTGGACGAGTGGCAGCTTCTGGGGCGCGTACAGATGCGCAGCGACATGCCAGGCGAGCTCAAGATCAACGTGGTGGCGTACCACCGCCACACTGGACGACTAGCACGCTTTTACATGATCCGGCCGAAGCATCCCGATGGGCTTGATCCGCTGGACTACAGCTCCGATCCCGACAGCCCGCGTGGTTATGCAGCCTGCAAACAGCAGTGGGACCAAGAGAACGCCGCCGCGCGGTACGAGACCGATAAGCCGCTGTGGGACTTGGCATCCCGGCTACCCGAGATCACCAACGTGTTCATCGGCACCGTTGAGGATCTGCACAACAGCAACGAGGAGAATCCATGACCACCAACACTTCAATCAGCTCGACGATGCCGGGTGGGGGTGTCGATGAGCGCCACGGACCCGTGCGGAATCTCGGAACGTTCGAGGGTGTGCACCCGATTGTCGTTTATTCGGCGAGAATGACCGGGGATCGGGCGGAACCGCCGAGTCGCGCTGAGATGGCTGATTCCTCTGATTACGTCATCGCTCAACATGATTGAGATAGAGCGGGCATCTGCACATCGCCCATCTTTAAATCCATTGGTCGTGGGTTCGAGCCCCGCCCGCCCCTACTAGGAGTTCCCACTGCCCAAATCTATGCTGCGACCTCACCGAAGGATTTAGCTATCATCGCAAGAATAGGGGTTCCGTGGAATACTATCGAGTTCTGGAAATAAGCAAATCAATAGTCTTGAATCCCTTCAATAAATTCTTTACCTTTGAGTATTCTCGTGCTGGGTCAAGTTTGTGTTGTACTTTTCCGGACGACTGGTGTGCGAGGTCGCCCCGTTCGTGTGCCCATGTGTCTAGGTCTGAGAGCCAAGTGGTATCAATCATACTGGCTTCAACGCCGATCGGAAGTAGTAGGCTTAGTATGTTTAATTCACGTACCCCGTGATTTAGTCGCCGTATTTTGTTGTTGAACCGACGGAAGGCTTCGTTTATTCGATCATCGGTGGATAATGTTGGCTTCTGCGGCGGTGCCAGAACTGATGTCGGCGACTTTCCAGCGACCTCGTCGTATGCAAGTAACGCTGCCAGGGTTATTGACGGATTCCTGCTGTTCTTCCACTCGGATATGCGGTGCGTGGCATGGTCCAATACCATTTCTTCGATGTACGACTCAAACTCTCCATGAACTAGCAGACGAAAGGCGGCAGTGCGTTGATGAACCCGATCGGCATACAGCCCCGTGGGTGAGAATTTTGAAGGCAGCATAAACCGACGCAGTGTCGTAATCCTTTTTTGCATGTAGACATAACGGCTAGTAGGCATGTTAGCGCTAATCTGCAGCGAAGAGGCCGTCTGCGCCGATGCTAGGCACTGGGAAATCTATCTTTAATGTATTGCTTAGCGTATTGCCCCAGGCGGCAAGTCTAGTATGGAGGGCTTCAATTGTCTTTGTTGTGGTCTGCATGGACTCCACGAATGATGGGTTTTGCTCACTGAGCTGGCGGAACGCATATTCGAGAGTTTCCTTATGCTCCTCTGCTGCCTGCCTGATAGGGGGCTCGCTGAAGTAAAATGCCATTATGTCGAAGACTGCTCGGTTGAACCTGTTTTCATATCTACCGCGCTCAGGATTCCAACGTCGGAAAGCATCTTTTCCGAAGATGGTCATTGTTGTCTCGATCGATCGGTCAAATTCTGTGGCCCAAGACCGTATCTTTGTTTCGCTATCCGCCCAGCTCGAATTTAGCTTATCGGAAGCGTCATCTAGGAATTTCCTCAAGTTTCCTCGATATGCGAAGAGTGAATCTTTCATCGCGAAGAAGCGCAGCAGTATCTCGACGTCGCGCATTCGAAAGTCTGGTCTATCAATTCCCATCGCCTGTTGAAGCGGAGTGCTTTCGGAGGCGTAGTCATCAAGGAAATCAGTGAAAGGTCCAGGGTGCAATGCCTGCCTCAGTTCTTGGGGTGACAGCGCAACACTTCCCGTGTTGAGGCGCAGGAATACTAGGTTCAGGAAATCTTCTGCTGGCCAATTTCGCACGACCACGGTTCGTATTGTTTGATTCAAGAAACCATTAAGGTCATCGATCAGCTTGGGGTCTTTCTCGAGGGTCTCTAAATTGAATTTCTGTAGATCGCCACGTACGTCAAGAGATCCTAGCCGTAGTTCACTGAGTTCGGGTTCAGAGCCATGGTCGAAGCTGGATCCCTTTGCGAATTGCGCAATCGTGAGCAGTCTTTGTTTACCATCTAGAACGATAAACGAGCCGCGTTTCCGCTTGTCTTCCGCCAGTACCAGCTGCGGTATCGGCAAACCCAGTATCAAGCTTTCGATGAAGCGACTTTTGCGACCTCGATCCCATGCGTCTCGGCGCTGAAAACGGGGGTTGAGTCTGATGTTTCCACGACGCATTTGGCTCAGTATGGTCTCCGTGGTCCAGTCGGTGTCGGTGACAAACGCGGATGTCACATCTTCGACGGTTACTGGCTCATCATCGTCCGCGCCATCTTCGATTGAATCCAACCGATTGTCTGCGTTGGTCTCGATCACGGTGCCCCTCCTGATTGTCACCCCGTTGATGGGTAAGGACTGTAGTCGGCGGAAGTGTAGGACGTTCAAGAACCTTGCTGGGACTTCAAATTGGGATATGAGCCCGGATCTAGCATCAGTCGTGGGGCCAGGGGTAAGGCTCTGTCGGCAAGAACTATGGACGCAACGCTTCCATCAGTTCCTCTCCTGGAGCCCCCTTGTCAACCCTCCACCCCGGTAAGGTCGCACCATCTTTGATCTCACAACCCTAGTCGCGGCAGGCTCACAGACTTTGGCCTGAGCGGCAAGATAGCTGGGACATAAGGGATTACACGCCCGAAGGGTCTTTGTATGGCGCTCCTACCGCGACGGACCGGGCCCAACGTCGTCTACCCAGTTTGAGATGACCGCGCATACAATCCGGTGGCTGTGAAGCAGCTTAGAACGTACTACGCAATCATCGGGTCGATCGCCGACCGCGGCACCAACACCTGCAACGCCCCGTACGAGTCGGGCAATATCGCGCCCTGATCAAAGAAGAACATCACCCCGTCGTTGAGCACCGCGAAATTCTGATAGTTCGACGCGTTGTACAGCGACGCGGGGGAGAACGGCAGCGGCGGCGGGGGAGGTGGCGGCGTAGTGGTCGTCGACGTGGTGGTAGTCGGCTGTCCCGAGGTTGTCGTCGGCGTGGGAGTCGCCACCGGCGGCGGGGCCAGCTGCTGCTGCAGTTGAGCCTGGACAATCGGCGCGACGGTCTTCAGCGGATCGTCTACCCGCCACAACGCGGCACTGTCTTTGTCGTCTTGCGCGACCGTGTAGAGAATCGGCTTGCGATAGCTCTGATCCCAGTTGTACGCCTTGAACGTTGTCGTCGTGCTACCCGTGTTTTGGTACACCTTGAACACCACGGTCTGGGTGCCGCGCGGGGGAATCGCCGAGGTGTATGCCGTCGGCTTGATGCTCAACTGATACGGCGTACTACGAGCCGCGCCGGACTTGGCCGTGTTAAGGAACGCGTCGCGCGTCTTGGCGACATATTCGGCGATCGGCTTCTGTTCCGGGTAGTTCAGCGGAATGGTGACGTCGACGCTATACCCGGGGTCTGAGAGGCGGATCTCACACGTGGTGCCGGTGTTATTGCCCTTGAGATCGGCGCAGTAATCGTGCGGCGCCGCCACTGCCACGCCAGCAGAACCGAAGATGGCGGCAGCCGTGGCCAGCACGGACGCGCTCACAGAGCGCATGGATAAGAAGGGCACGTCTGCACTCTAACTTCGCAACGTGAACCAAGTGCCCGGACCGGTGAACTGCACCACCGAACTGAGCTGCGCCTTGACGTTGCCTGATATTCGGGTGGAAGCCCTCTCAACAGGCCGGTTACCTCGCTACGATCACACCGTTCTTGGATCTTGAACCCCTACGAGGGAGCAGCCATGGCGGGATCACCAGACATCGGATTCAACGGCAAAATCGCCCTGGACATAAGGGATTCCGAACCCGACTGGACTCCGTATGCCGCACCCACCGCGCCCGAGGGTGCGCCCAACGTCCTGTACCTCGTGTGGGACGACACCGGCATCGCTACCTGGGACTGCTTCGGCGGGCTCGTCGAGATGCCCGCCATGAGCCGCATCGCCGAGCGCGGTGTGCGGCTCTCGCAATTCCACACCACCGCGCTGTGCTCACCGACCCGCGCATCGCTGCTCACCGGGCGTAACTCCACCACCGTCGGCATGGCCACCATCGAGGAGTTCACCGACGGCTTCCCGAACTGCAGCGGCCGCATCCCCTTCGACACCGCGCTGCTCTCCGAGGTACTCGCCGAAAAGGGCTGGAACACCTACTGCGTCGGCAAGTGGCACCTGACTCCGCTGGAAGAGTCGAATCTCGCCGCCACCAAACGGCATTGGCCGCTGAATCGAGGTTTCGAGCGGTTTTACGGCTTCATGGGCGGCGAGACCGACCAGTGGTATCCGGACCTGGTCTACGACAACCACCCCGTCCAGCCGCCCGCCACCCCGGAGGACGGCTATCACCTGTCCAAGGACATCGCCGACAAGACGATTGAGTTCATCCGCGACGCGAAGGTGATCGCCCCCGACAAGCCATGGTTCTCCTATGTCTGCCCCGGCGCCGGCCACGCCCCGCACCACGTCTTCAAGGAATGGGCCGACAAATACGCCGGCAAGTTCGACATGGGCTACGAGCTCTACCGCGAGATCGTGCTGGAAAACCAGAAGAAGCTCGGCATCGTCCCGTCGGACACCGAATTGTCGCCCGTCAACCCGTATCTCGACGTCAAGGGACCCAACGGCGAACCCTGGCCTTTGCAGGACACCGTGCGTCCGTGGGACTCGCTCAATGACGAGGAGAAGCGGCTCTTCTCCCGAATGGCCGAAGTCTTCGCCGGATTCCTGAGCTACACCGACGATCAGATCGGCCGCGTCCTGGACTACCTGGAAGAATCCGGCCAGCTCGACAACACCATCATCGTGGTGATCTCCGACAACGGCGCCAGCGGCGAGGGCGGCCCCAACGGCTCGGTCAACGAGGTCAAGTTCTTCAACGGCTACATCGACACCGTCGAGGAGAGTCTGCGTTTCTACGACAACCTCGGCGGCACCGAAACCTACAACCACTACCCAATCGGGTGGGCGATGGCCTTCAACACCCCGTACAAGCTGTACAAGCGCTACGCCTCCCATGAGGGCGGCATTGCCGATACCGCAATCATCAGCTGGCCCAAGGGAATCGCGGCACACGGTGAAGTCCGCGACACCTACGTCAACGTCAGCGATATCACCCCGACCATCTACGACCTGCTGGGCATCACCCCGCCCCACACCGTGAAGGGCATCGCCCAGAAACCACTCGACGGCATCAGTTTCACCGCGGCACTAAAGGATTCAAACGCGGACACCGGCAAGGACACGCAGTTCTACACGATGCTCGGCACCCGCGGCATCTGGCACAAGGGCTGGTTCGCCAACACCGTGCACGCTGCCACGCCGTCGGGCTGGTCGCACTTCGACAAGGACCGCTGGGAGCTGTTCCACATCGAATCCGACCGAAGCCAATGCCATGACCTTGCCGACGCGCACCCGGAGAAACTCGAAGAGCTCAAACAACTCTGGTTCGACGAGGCCGCCAAGTACAACGGCCTGCCGCTGGCCGACCTGACCATCCTGGAAACCCTGACCCGGTGGCGGCCCTACCTGGTGGGGGAGCGCAAGTCCTTCATCTACTACCCGAACACCGCCGACCTGGGCATCGGCGCCGCCGTCGATATTCGCGGACAGTCCTTCTCGATCCTCGCCGAAGTCACCGCGGACTCAGGAGCCGAGGGCGTCATCTTCAAACAGGGTGGCGCGCACGGCGGGCATGTCCTCTTCATCCAGGACGGACGACTGCACTACATCTACAACTTCATGGGGGAGAAGGAGCAGAAGGTCTCTTCCCTCGATGCGGTGCCGTTGGGTGCGCATGTGCTTGGGGCCCGTTTCGCCAAGACCGGCACCGTCGCGGGCAGCCACACCCCGCTCGGGGACGTGACGCTCTTCATCGACGAGCAAGCCGTCGGATCGCTCGGTGCCGTCGAAATCCACCCGGGCACATTCGGTCTCGCCGGTGCCAGCCTGTCCATCGGACGCAACAGCGGCTCGGCAGTTTCCTCGGAGTACAAGGCGCCGTATGCTTTCACCGGCGGCACCATCGCGCAAGTGGTCGTCGACATCTCCGGGGAGCCGTACGAAAACCTGGAGAAGAAACTCGCGATCGCCTTCGCGAAGGACTGAAGCCAAGGACTAAAGGACTAAGCGGGCCAGTCGGCGAGCTGTTCCCACTCACCGAACGGCGGCTTCTTCGCCGCCTCGATCACGATCTGTGCGGTCACCGCCGAACCAGGGTGGTACTCGTCGATCGCGAACCCGCCCTGCCGGTCCTCGGGCGTGGCGCCATCCCAGATGTAGATCGGGCCGGGCGCCGCGGCGGCCTCGGTGATTTCCTGGCCGCACTCGGCCACAGGCTCGTCACGACCAACACCGGTGTGCTTGCCATCGATACGCCGCCAGATGCTCACGAATCGGATGCTACGCGCTGGCGCACGCTCTGGGCAGCCACAACTTGTCCACGCGGTGAACTCACAGAACGAGTAGGTGTCTACTTGCGCCATCGCGGCCACACTGTGTCACCGTGGACTGGTGATGAAAAAGTTTGGCGCGTTGGTGGTCGCCGCCGCGCTGCTGCTCGTGACCGCACCGCTGGCTTCCGCGTGGGGTCCGCAAGGCCACAGCATCGTGGGCGCTGTCGCCGATGCGCAGCTCACGCCCGCCGCCCGCGCGGAGGTCTCGCGCCTGCTGGCCGGGCAGGCCACCCCGACGCTCGCCGGTGTGGCCAACTGGGCCGACCAGGTGCGCCCCAGCCGACCGAACACAGCGCCCTGGCACTACGCCGATATCGCCGAGAACAACTGCCAATACGTGCCCGCGATCAATGGCGACAACGGCAACAACGTCATCGAGGCCATCCGCACCCAGACCGCGATCCTGGGCGACACATCCAAGACGGATGCCGAACGCCAGGAGGCCCTGAAGTTCGTGGTGCATTTCGTTGGCGATATTCACCAGCCGATGCACGATGCCTACGCCCGCGACCGCGGTGGTAACGACATCCCGCTGACCTACAACGGCCGCTCCACCAACCTGCATTCACTGTGGGACAGCGGATTACTGAACACCCGCGGCCTCAACGACGCTCAGTACACCCAGGTGATTCAGGCGCTGCCCGCACCCGATCTCGGCAGCACCGATCCCGTGGACTGGGCGCAGGGCACCTGCCACATCGCGGTGGGCGCTTACCCGAATACCTCGACCATCGGCACCGACTACACCAACCAGTACCGGCCGATCGCCGAGGCGCAGCTGCGTCTGGCCGGCGATCGCCTGGCGCGCTTGATCAACGAGACGCTGGCCTAGCGACTACAGGTACTTCGCGAAGAACTCGGCGAGTTTCTCGACCGCCGGGCCCACATATTGCGGCCTGTCGTACAGGTCGATGTGTGTGGCGCCGTCGATCAGGTGGAGCTCCTTCGGCTCAGCGGCCTTGGCTATGGCCTGTTCACTGAAGTACAGCGTGTCCGCTTCGGTGCCCGCGATCATCAACAGCGGACGCGGAGAAATGAGATCGACGTGGTCGTACGAGGAATACGCCGCGATCGGAACGATGCTCGACGCCACATACCAATTCGGAGAGTTCGGATGCTGCGCCCGGGGTGTGCGGTAGTAGTTGGTTCCTTCTGCGAACAACGAGGGGGTGTCCGCAGTGATTTCGTCGGGTTCGGGAACCACATGTGCGAGTGTCGGTTTGGCGCCGTGGGCTTGTGCGGTCCGATCGACCGCTGCTGCGGAGAGCGCTTGTTGGAGCTGTTCCACACTCTGCCCACCGCCGAGCCCGTCGCGGTACAGCGATCCGATGTCGGCAGCGCTGATAGTCCCCACAGCCTTTATCCGCTGATCGGTGGCGGCGGCGTTGGGGACATAGCCACCGGATGCGCAAATACCCAGAGCGCCAATCCGATCAGGGTCTACCCGTGCCACGGTGGTCAAGAACGAGACCGCCGAACGAATGTCCTCGACCCGCGTGGATGGATCCTCCAGGAAACGTGGCTCGCCCTCGCTCTCACCTTGATAGCTCGCGTCGAATGTCAATGCCACGAAACCCTTTGCGGCCAATTCCTGTGCGTATAGGCCGGCTGTTTGTTCCTTCACTCCGCCAAATGGATGGCTAACCACGACCGCAGGCAAGCCGTCTTCCGTGGATTCGGGATAGTACAAATTCCCTGCCAGTTGTAGGCCTTTGCTGGTGAACCGGACACTCTCGGGCATTGTTGGCCTCTTCTGCTCGTGCGGAATTGCGACCGACCATCACCTAGCCGCTATCGACTCATCCTGGTTGAGATTTCGTGGCGCGGCTAGGCCCTGTCCCTAGGTACTTTTTACCTACCCGGACTGAACTGGCGAATGCGATTCGGATGGCATGCTCTGCCCATGGCAGATATCTCCGAGGCCCGTATCGAGCTGGGACCGTTTTTGCGGGCACGCCGCGCGGAGCTGACTCGAGATCAAGTGGGGCTACCCCCGGCAGCGGGGATACGGCGAGTCACCGGCTTGCGGCGCGAGGAGGTCGCACAGCTTGCAGGGATCAGCGCCGACTATTACGCGCGCTTGGAGCAGGGGCGGCTTTCCAGCGTTTCCGAATACACGTTGGCCGCAGTATGTGAAGCGTTACGGCTCAACGCTGATCAGGAAACCTACGTTCGCACGCTGGCTCGAAAGCCCGCGATCCCCATGTCGAATGGCGATATGACGGTCGATGCTTCAACCCGCAGCCTCTTAGCGCACCTCGGTGATGTACCGGTACTGGTGCTCGGCCCTTACCTGGACATCCTGGGTTGGAACACCCTTGCGTCCGCATTGTTCCTGGACTTCGCGCAGGTCCCACGTGCGCATCGAAACCTGGTCTGGCTGGCATTCTTGGACGCTCAGGTTCGCGCGATGTATCTCGATTGGGAGTCAGTGGGCCGTACGTGTGTGGCTTATCTGCGTATGGACGCGGCGCGTAACCCGCACAGCCCCCGCCTGGCTGAACTAGTGGGGGAGCTCTCCGCACGCGATCGAGATTTTCACCTCTGGTGGACATCGCAGACGGTGGCGCACCACAACACCTCAGGCCGTAAGCGTTACCGGCACCCTGTTGCCGGGGAATTCACCCTGGATTCGCACATCTACCAACGTGCTGAGACCCACGAAACAACGTTGGTGTTTCTGGTACCAACCCCGAACGCACAATCACGTCATGCCTTTAGTGCCCTGGCACGCATTGCGGCCAGTCTCCCGGAGTCGGCAGCTCCGCTCGGTGACTACCAGACGCGCACGTAATCGACGAGCATCTCAGCCGGGTAGGAGCCACCCGACGGATCGCCGCCACCGGAACCGGAAACGGCCAGGTTCAGCATCGGCTGCAGTGTGTAGCCCGGGTCGTTAAACGGCCAATCGTCAAGGGAATTCGCGTCCACCGTCAGGTACGGCTCCGCGCCGTCGTGGTAGTCCATCCAGAAGTACAGCCCGGCATCGGTCCAGGTGCAGCGCCAGGTGTGCCAGTTGTTGTCCACCGGCATCGGCAGCGTCTCGAACGAGGTGCCGTCCAGGCGCGCGTGAATCGTGGTGCCCGAGGGCCAGTCACGGTTGCCGTACCACTCCACGAGGTCGATCTCGCCGCCGCGCTCGGGGTTGTCGTTCAGCAGCCACCACGCCGGCCAGGCACCGTCGGTCAGACAGTTGAACTTGACGCGCGCCTCGAAGGTGTGGCCGATGGTGCCGCGGAAGGTGCCGTGCAGCTTGCCGCTGAAGTACTTGCTGCCTTCCTTCGTCGCTCGGATCACCAGGTTGGAGTTTCCGTCGAGGAAGATGTTGGTGCGGCTGTCACGGTACTCACCCATGTTCTCGGGGCGGTCCCAGAACACCGGGTTCTTGATCTTCTCGCGGAACTTCGCGGCCACCCACTTGGAACCATCCGGGGCCGAACCGGCGGGACCGTCGAATTCGTCGCGGAAGACAAAGCCACTGGACTGGGCATCGGGCGGCGCCGCCGGGCTACGTCCCGGGTCGGCCTGAGCCGTCGAGAGGGGCAGGGCGGCTGCGGCGATGCCGAAGCCCATGGTCAGTATCAACTTACGGCGATCCATTTCGGGCACCCCGAAACGATAATGGTTGAAACCCGCCGATGAACGCAGCCCCGCCTATTTTGGCTGCTAGTGGCGCGGAAGCATCCTGGCGAGTAATCCGTCCCGCAACCCGATCGTGTGAAACAGCACCGCGCTGACATGGGCAACTATGCAGGCGAGCAACGCGTAGGCCACCCACGCGTGTGCCTCGCGCAGCACGCCGTACCACCCG
Source organism: Mycobacterium sp. D16R18 (assembly GCA_002013775.1). Taxonomy (GTDB): domain Bacteria; phylum Actinomycetota; class Actinomycetes; order Mycobacteriales; family Mycobacteriaceae; genus Mycobacterium. The sequence goes on along the minus strand of MAFD01000001.1, from coordinate 19,527 downwards.
ATGCTGGTCGGCACGATCGACGGAAAACGCAGTCCGGCGACCTGGACCGGGACCCCCGACGCCGATACCAACGCCCATCCGATCACCGGTTGCGCCAGGAACAGCGTGTACATCGCGAGCTCGGAACCGGCCGCGATGAAGCGTTCCGGCTGGGCCAGGGATAGCGGCGGCGGCTTGTGCCAGATCCGGTTTCCGAGGCGCAGCACCGCGAGCACCAACACCAGCACGCCGACGGCCTTATGCCAGGCCAGCACCATCGGGTAGTCGCCCAGTGACCCGACGAGCAGCGCGCCCAGCACCAACATCGTGATGATCGAAACCGCCATCACCCAATGCAGAAGCTGTGCGGCCAGTCCGAAACGCTCGACACCCGTGGATTCAGTCATCAGATGTCCTGCCCGAACTGTTCCACCGGCGCCGGAGTTTCCCGCGCGCGGCGCCGGAACGACTCGGCATAGACGGCCGCGCGTGCCGCCAGGATCGGATCATCGGATATCTCAATTCCGTTGGGCAGCACTGTCGGATCGAAGTTGGTATCCCGGATGCGTTCCTGCTCTTGGGCTATCGCGTGGCCAAGCACCAGTGTTCCGGCATCGATCTGCTCACGATCGGCCGGCCAGGGCAGCGTCGGATCGTGCGTCTGATCCACGCCCGGCATACCGATCTGAAGCAGCAGTCGGTAGCGCAGCTCACCGCGGCGCACCCGCTGGGCCAGCGCCTCGAACATCCAATTGGGCCCGTTCTTCGCTGAGGTTCCGGCCTCGTCGCCGTCGGGAATCACCCGCCACCGCACCGGAGTCCGGGCACCATCCTTGGTGACGAAGATGAAGGCGTTGAGGCTCGAATAGCTGGCCTGCGCGAACGATGCCGCCTTGGGCGCCGCCTCGATCAGCTTCTGCGCGGCCGCCGTGGCGGGGTTATCCCGCAGAAACGCCGCCACCTTCTCCTTGTCGCCCGAGGTTCGTGCCGCGATCAGCCCGTAGAACATCTCCGGCGTCGGCGCCATGAACACCGGCGCCGCGGCCATCGCGGTGCGCCACTGCTGCCCGCCGGGAAGCGAAAATTCCAGGGCCAGCGCCTGTCCGGCGCCGGTATCGGCCTGGTGCGGATTCTGGCCGCCCACCGAGAATCGCCCGACGACGGGATGCACACCCTTGACGAACACCGACGCCGACGAGACTTCCGCTCCCGCGCCATTGCTTTCGAAACGGCCCGACACCGCAAGGGCTTTGGCGTGGTTGCGTCGATACCCGATGAACTTCCCACCGGTCGTCTCGAACAGGTCGATGAAGGAGCGCCCGGTCAGTCGCAGGCCGCCTCGGCCCTCCAGAGCCAAGAAGCCACCCAGCCCCGTCACGGTGACTGCCCCGGCGGCGACCAGACCCATAAACATGCGGCGGTCTAGCTTGTGTGCGACCACGAAACGAGCCTAATACGCGAATCTGTGAGCGCACCGGGGACAATGAAACGATGATGAAGCGTCTCATCCTCGGTCTCGGATACGCCGCCCTCGGTCTCGGGTGCGTATTCAGCCAGGTCGCCCCCGCCAGTGCCGACCCCGATGTTCCAGCCGTGAGCGAGGCCGCCCGCGCCGCGGGGCTGCTGGATGTGCGCAGTGTCGTCCCCGACGCGATCATCGACCTGCGCTACGCCACCACCAACAACTTCACCGGCGTGCAGCTGTACCCGGCCAACGCCCGCTGCCTGGTGCACGAGTCGATGGCGCCCGGCCTCAAAACCGCCGCCGACACGCTGCGCGCCAACGGTGAGCGGCTCGTCTTCTGGGACTGTTACCGCCCGCACGACGTGCAGATCCGCATGTTCCAGGTAGTGCCCAACCCGAACTGGGTGGCCAAACCCGGCCAGTACGCCCGCAGCCACGAAGCCGGACGGTCGGTGGACGTCACCCTGGCCAATGCGCGGGGTCTGGTCGATATGGGCACCGGATTCGACGATTTCTCCCCGCGTTCCCTGGCCTACGCCACCGACGGCGTCAGCGCGGACCAGCAGGCCAACCGGGCCCGCCTGCGCGGCGCCATGCAGGCCGGCGGGCTTCAGGTGTACTCGGGTGAGTGGTGGCATTTCGACGGACCCGGTGCGGGTGTAGACCGCCCGGTTCTGCAGGTGCCGGTCAACTGACCAGACGGTTGTTCCACTACTCGGCAGAAATTGAGTAGTCCAGTACCCGGTGCGATCGCGCTCTACCGGAGTAATTTCCCTTTCGGATCGAATGATCCTGCTGGGAGGTTGCCATGCCTGCATCGCCGATTCCCGTTGGGACAGTGCGCCGCTGTGCTCCTCTGGCGGTGCTTGTCTCCTCCGTCGTGGTCGCGTGCGGCGGCGCCGGTGAATCTGTCACGCGCACGGTGACGCAGACCGTCACCGATCAGACGACCATCACCCACGAGGGCGACGGTGGTTCGCACGAAAGTACCAGCGGTGGTGGGTCGTCCACATCCGGCAAGACGCCCAAGGACGACGGCCTCGCGTGGGTGCCCTACGGGCCCAAGGACCCTGCCTTCCCGACACCGGGCTGGGATGTTTACGTCTACTTCCTCAAGCATGACTGCGACAGCCTGAAGAATGTCCAGAAACCCGAGGGCAACCTCTACGAAGCGGCGGTGGGTGTGTGCCGGGCTGCGGTGAACGGCGAAGCGAGCCAATGGGATGTGGCGGCCAAGGCCTTTGCGGCGCGCGGCGGGGGTGTCGAGATCGGCCCGGCACAGTGCGTCGACGACACCATCGCGGCCATGGTGACCAAGCTCCTTGCCTGGCATGAGGAGCACCCGAGCAGCCAGCCCGAGCTGACGTTCCCACAGACCGACGGCCGGACGGCATGCTCGAAGGACAACAACAGCTTCGTGCCCCCGGACGAGACCGATTCCTCCACAACCAGTTCCACGACATCAAGCACCACAACATCGAGTACGACCTCAACCACGACCACCTCGAGCACCACAACCACCACCACACCGACACGGTGAGCTCAGTGCGAGAACTGCCAGTGCACTGAATCGTTCTCGTCCAGCACGATGATGCTGCCGTTCCGGACGGTCCACCCCTCGGTCATCAGGAACAACCGGCCCCCGGACTCGGCGAGCAGCCGTAATCCCGTGGTGCGGTACAGCGTTTTGGGTCCCGTGGTGATCTCCTCGGTGCGCACCACGGGCGAGTCGATGCCCAGCGGGCTTTCGCTGACCGCCGTCGCGCGGGGCAGTGAGGACACCGAGTCTTCGTAGCGCTGCGCATACCCCCGTCCGACAATATCGGCGTACCCCTGCACCGCCCAGAACATCGCTGCCGCAATCACAATGCCGACGAGCACGGCCTCGAGCACGTCCGGGGGGCGGGCAATGGCGTTGCGGGGCCGCGTGCGTTCCTGCCCCTGACGGCTCAGATGCCTGCCATATACCGCCAGTGCCGTGCCGATCGCGATCATGAGCGGCCACACCACCGTGCCGGGTTCCCAGCTGCGCGTCAGCGCGGGCAGCACCACACCCAAGATGGCGACACCCAAGCCGCCGAGCATGGTGACCCGGCAGATCACCCGGATCGTGTCGGTCATGCCGTCGCGCTCGATCTTCTCGGTCACCGCGCGATGCGCTGCCAGCCAGACGATTCCGATGACCGCCGTCGCCAGGATCGGCAGATATAGCGTGCTGATGCTGCGCAACACGTAGTCCTGGGTGGTGAAGCGGAACAGGCTTACCTCGATACCCATCCACTGTGACTGCGCGTCACTGCGGGCCCAGCCGAAGTACAGCAGCAGCGCGGTGATCATCGTCAACGGTGTTCCCACCGTGGTGATGACGGCGATGACGGGGCGAAGGACCGACACCGGATCCGGAGACTCTTCAGTGGCCGGAGCGGCGAGCTTCCCCGGCGCATCGGCAGATTGACGCGCTGGCTCCTCCGACGCTTCTTCGGCCGGCATGCGAGCATGCTACGCGCGGAGGCCCTGACCAGGCAGGAAAATCCCGTTGCCGCCCAATCCCGCGGCGCCTATCCTGGCTGACGTCCTCGTCCCCGACGAAAGGTACGACATGGATCTGTGAGGTCTGGCATTCCGCCGACGCGCCCTCGCGCGATTTCGGCGACCCACCTCACAGGAAGTCCTTTCCATGTCTGCTGTCATTTCTTCGAACGCTCTCACCTACGTACATCCCGACGGTTCCGTCGTTCTCGACGGGCTCGACATGCTGGTTCCGGCAGGGCGCTCCGGGCTGGTCGGCGTCAATGGCTCCGGTAAGTCCACACTGCTCAAGCTCATCGCGGGCGAGCTGCTGCCTACCTCGGGGACGGTTCACGCCTCGGGCCATATCGGTTATCTGCCACAGGATCTGACCATCCGCGCCGACCAGTCGGTACCCGATCTGCTGGGTCTGACGCCGGTGCTGGCGGCCATCGCGGCCATTGAGAACGGGTCGACCGATCAGGCCGACTTCGACACCGTGGGCGATGACTGGGATCTGGCCGAGCGGGTGCGCGCCGAACTGGATCGTCTCGGCCTGCCGACCGCGGTGCTGGACCGCACGCTGGGCGATCTGTCCGGGGGCGAGGTGATCCGGCTCGGTCTGGCCCGGCTGCTGCTGCGACGCCCCGATGTCCTGCTGCTCGACGAGCCGACCAACAACCTCGACGGCCAATCCCGCCGGCACCTGTACGACGTGGTGTCGTCCTGGCCGCGCACCCTGCTGGTGGTCAGCCACGACCGCGAGCTGCTGGAGCACGTGGAGCGCATCGGGGATCTACGTGACGGCGCCGTCGCGTGGTACGGCGGCGGATACAGCGAGTACGCAGCGGCGATCACGGCCGAACAAGAGGCTGCCGCGCAGGCGATCTCGACGGCCAAGGCCGAGGTGCGCCGCGAGCGCCGCGACCTCGCCGAGGCCGAAAGGGTGATCGCGCAGCGGCGCCGCTACGGCGCCAAGATGCAAGCCAACAAGCGCGAGCCCAAGATCGTCATGGGGCTGCGCAAGCGATCCGCGCAGGAATCGGCGGCGGCGCTCAAGCAGACGCAGACCGACCGGCTGGACAAGGCCCGCGAGAATCTGGATGAGGCGCAGACCCGGCTGCGAGCCGACCGCTCCATCCGTATCGACCTGCCGGGCACCGAGGTTCCCGCCGGCCGCGTCGTCGTCACCACCGACAACCTGGTGCTGCGCCACGGTACGGCCGCGTCTCTGGAGCTGCGTGGACCCCAGCGGATGGGGCTGGTGGGGCCCAACGGTTCGGGAAAGACCACCCTGCTGCACACCCTCGCGGGACGCATCCCGGCCGCCGAAGGTGCTGTGACGGTGCATGTTCCGCTGGGTCTGCTTCCGCAGCGTCTTGACCTGCTGGACGATGCGTTGAGTGTCGCCGACAATGTGGCCTGCCGTGCTCCGCACGCCGATCTGAACACCATCCGCGCGAGACTGGCGCGTTTTCTGTTCCGTGGCAATGCCGCCGACAGGCTTGTCAGCGCACTCTCCGGTGGTGAACGATTCCGGGCGACGCTGGCCGCGGTGCTGCTGGCGGACCCTGCACCGCAGCTGCTGTTGCTCGACGAACCCACCAACAACCTGGACTTCGCCTCCTACGACGCGCTGGTCTCGGGGCTAGGGGAGTACCGAGGCGCGGTGATCGTGGCCAGCCACGACCTGGGCTTTCTCGACGACATCGGGGCCCGGCAGACGGACTGGAGAGCGGAGCCGGTAATCGGGTAGTGCAGTACGCACGTCAGCGGGATACCTCCGTACGCACGCTGAGCTCGTCATGTTCCCACCCCGCGCATGCGCGGCCATGTCAAGGAGACTCACGATGTGTTTCATTATCCCCCAAGATGTCCTGCTGCGATTGGCCGACGATGACAGCGTCGCCGACGACTCGCGAACGGCCCTGGCCGCGACGGCCGCGTCCGAATCGGCCTGGCGCACATTGCGCGACGCGCACACCGAGGCCACTCAGGCCGGACTGCTGGCCCGCGCCGACGCATTCTTCGGCGTCGCCAAGGCGCTGGCCACGGCTCCCGGTACCCCGGTGTTCGACTGCAAGCACACCACCTCGCTGCCCGGTATCACGATCACCAATCCAGGAACCTCCAGCGATACCTCCGCCAAGCACGCATTCACCGAAACCGCTTCGGTGGCAAAGTTTTACAAGGAATGCTTCGGACGCAACTCGGTGGACGACGAAGGCATGACGTTGGTGTCCTCCGTGCACTACAGCGTGAACTACTCCAACGCATTCTGGAACGGTTCGCAGATGACGTATGGCGATGGTGATGGCGAGATCTTCGTCGACTTCACCGGATCCAACGACGTGATCGGCCACGAGCTGACGCACGGCGTCACCCAGTACACGGCGGGCCTGCTCTACGAGAACGAGGCCGGTGGCCTCAACGAGAGCATGTCGGATGTGTTCGGATCGATGTTCCGGCAGTGGAGCGCCGGACAAACGGTCGAACAAGCCGATTGGTTGATCGGCAAGGACATCATGGGTCCGCGCGCCATCGCCAAGGGCTTCACCTGCCTGCGCGATATGTCCGATCCGGGCGCCCGGCACTGCCTCGCACCGCAGCCGTCGCACTATCGCGACTACGTGCCCGGCAGTGACCCGCATGAGAGCAGCGGCATCCCCAACTACGCGTTCTACCTCGCGGCGACCAAGCACGGCTCGTACTCCTGGCAGGGCGTGGGCACGGTCTGGTACGAGGCTCTGACCAGCCCGAAGGCCCGTCCGAACATGAAGATGAAGGCCTTCGCCAACCTGACACGTGAGATCTCCGCAGCCAACGCGGCCGCCGAATCTGTACATAAGGCGATAGACGACGCGTGGACCGCGGTCGGGCTGTAGCGTCGCCGTCATGGTGGAGTACCTCATCGACAGACGGGGCGGATTCACCGGGCTTCCGGCCAGCGGCACGTGTACTGACCAGAGCTTGGACCCCGAGGCGCGACGCGCACTGGACGGATTGTTGGATAGCCCCGGGTCGCTTCCGGGCGACCCGGGTGCCGACCGCTTCACCTACACGGTGACCCGGGTCAGCGGGTCTGATCGGACCACTCGGGCCATCCCGGAGAGTCTGCTGCCCGACGCCGTCCGTCAGGTCGTCAAAGAACGGATCTGACGGCCGGACCTGACAGTTCACCGCTCACGAGCCGAGCGGGCATGCACGCTGCCGGGTAGGGTGATTCGTAATGTGCACGCGTTTCATCATCCCGCCGGCCGTACTGTCACGACTGGCTGAGGATGGTGACATCACCGAGGATTCACGCGTCGCACTGTTGTCGACCGCGGCATCCGAATTGTCTTGGCGTACCTTGCGTAACGCGCATACGCGAGCTACTCAGTTGGCAAGCGGTAACACCATCAGCGCAGCTGCGACGGCGTTGTCCAAGGTCCCCGAAACGCCGGTGTTCGATTCTCGGCAGACCACCTCGCTGCCGGGCGTGGCCGTCGCCAATCCAGCCACATCCAAGGATGCCACCGCCGCGCGGGCATTCACCGAAACGGCTGCGGTTGTGCGTTTCTATCGGGAGTGCTTCGGCCGCAACTCTGTTGACAACGCGGGAATGACGTTGATCTCGTCCGTCCACTACGGCGTCAAGTACGCCAACGCGTTCTGGAACGGTTCGCAGATGGCCTACGGCGATGGTGACGGCCAGATGTTTCTGGACTTCACCAAGGCCAACGATGTGATCGGTCATGAACTGACACATGGGGTTACGCAATTCACCGCGGGCCTGAACTACGAGAACGAGGCCGGGGCATTGAACGAAAGTGTCTCGGATGTCTTCGGGTCGATGTTCCGGCAATGGCAAGCAGAACAGACCGCGGACACGGCCGATTGGCTGATCGGCAAGGACATTCTGGGGCCGCGTGCCCTCGACAAGGGGTACACGTGTCTGCGGGATCTCGCCGACCCCGCTGCCGCACACTGTCTCTCGCCGCAACCGGGTCACTATCGCGACTACGTTCCCGGCAGTGACCCGCATGACGGCAGTGGCATCCCCAACCACGCGTTCTACCTCGCGGCGACCAAACACGGCTCCAAATCCCGGGAGGCCGTGGGGACGGTCTGGTACGAGGCGCTGACCAGCCCGAAGGCAAGAAAGAACATGACGTTCAAGGCTTTCGCGAAACTGACCCGGCAGATCGCCGCGGCGCGGTCGGGTGTCGACTCACCCGCCACGGCCGTTGACGAGGCATGGACCGAGGTCGGGCTCTAAAGGCCTAGTCGCCGGTGTCCCAGTAGTTGGGGCAGGAGACGTCGACGTAGACGGTGGTGTTGGCCTTGACCTGCGTGCCCGAGCGGTCGGGATTGTTGATGCCGTTGACGGTGCAGAACTCCAGCGGGGTCAGGGTGTTGCCGTTGACCCAGTTGATCTGAACCTCGTACCCCTGGCTTTCCAGTTCTGAGATGGTTTCGCTGGCCGAGCCGGATCCGGCGATCGGCCAGTTGGGGTCCGCGACGGCCATCGGCGCAAGTGACAGCGCCATCACCGCCGACGCGAACACTGCTGCCAACCTCATGGGAAACCTCCTCCATCATGTTAGCTCGCCCGGCTGAGGCAAGATGGCTCCCAACACCGATACAAGGAGAGACCGATGCCGTTCTCGTCCGAGCACGACGACTTCCGCAGTACCGTCCGCCGGTACATCGAGGAGAAGATCAACCCCCACGTCGATGAGTGGGAACGCGAGCAGATGATGCCGCTGCACGACGTGATCGCCGATATGGCCAAACTCGGATTGGTCGGCCTCGAATACGACCCCGAGTACGGCGGGCAGGGCGCCGATCACCTCTTCACGCTGGTGCTCGCCGAGGAACTGGGCCGGGTGGATCACGGCTCGTTCCCGATGGCCTTCGGCGTTCACGTGGCGATGGCGACCCCGTCGCTGCACAAGCACGGCACCGATGAGCTCAAGCGCGAGTTCCTGGCTCCGGCGTTGCAGGGCGAGCAGATCGCCGCGATCGCGGTGACGGAGCCGGACGCCGGATCTGATGTGGCCGCCATCAAGACCCATGCCCGCCGTGACGGCGACGACTGGGTGATCAACGGCTCAAAGATGTTCATCACCAACTCCGTTCAGGCCGACTGGTTGTGCGTGCTGGCCCGCACCTCCGATGAGGGCGGATACGCGGGGATGAGCCAGATCATCGTGCCGACCAAGACGCCCGGATATGAGGTTCGCAAGCTCGACAAGCTCGGCATGTACGCCTCCGACACCGGCCTGATCACGTTCGACGATGTGCGGGTGCCGGTGTCCAACACCATCGGCGAGGTTGGCCGCGGGTTCCAGCAGCAGATGTCCCAGTTCGTCATGGAGCGCATGTTCGGTGCCTACGGCATTCCCGCCAGTGTGAACAGGGCCTTGCAGCGCACCAAGGAATACGCGTTGGCGCGCCATGTGTTTGGCAAGCCGCTCACCAAGAATCAGCATCTGGCCTACCAGTACGCGGGCTTCGCCGCGCGGGCCGACATGCTGGAGGTCTACAACCGCGATATCGCTGGCCGGTACATGGCGGGGGAGAACGTGACCCGCAAGGTGACCATCGCCAAGCTCACCGCCGGACCGTTGGTCCGCGAGGCCGGCGACTGGTGTCTGCAGGTGCATGGCGGCATGGGGTACATGACCGAGACGTGGACATCGCGATTCTTCCGGGATCAGCGTCTGCTCAGCATCGGCGGCGGCGCCGACGAGGTGATGATGCGGGTGCTATCCCAGATCGACGGATTCTCCTGAGCATTCGAAATGCCCACCTCTATGCGACAAACCTGTGTCCCCGCGAAAGTTGTCGCATAGAGGCGGGCACTAGGGACTTGTCCTGGGAATCCCCGGGTGCCCTCAGGTATTCGCCAGTTCCTGTTCCACCGATGCCACATCGGTCACGTTCACCCCGATGAGCGTGAGATCGTGCAACCGTTCCGGGGTGACCTGCGAGGTGGCGTCCTCGACGATCACCGCGCGGTAGTCCCGCTCGGAGGCGTCGAACAGGGTGGCACGCGGGCAGTTCGGCAGATTGCACGCCGCCACCACCACGGTCGAGACAGCCTGCGAGCGCAGATGTTCCTCCAGACCGGTTCGGTAGAAGGCGCTCCAGCGTGGTTTGAACAGAATGTGCTCCGCGGGCCCGACCTGCTGGAAACCGCCCGCCAACAGCAACTCCGGGTCCAGTCGCTCACCGTTCGGCAGCAGCTCGGCGGGGATTTGTGCACCATCACTGCCCGGCGCGGCGATCTTGCGGCCGGCGAGAATCTCTGCGCGACGGGGCAAATCGGTGTCGGTGCCACCCGGTACATAGAGCCGCGCCACGTGCACGATGGGCCGAACTGTCCCACTCCGGGGCGATGAAGCTCGTTACCCCACCACAGTTGGGGCCCAATCCGGTGCGCGCCCGAGGTGACGCAGGATGCGGTCGATGTCGCGCTCACCGTCAACCTCGTCGAGCGCCCGCGCGAACGGCGAGGCCTCGGCCGCTCGGAATTCGCCGTCGGGTACGCCCAAGGCGATCGGAACCGCCGCGGCGATCACGTCGTCGGGAAGCGCGAACGGGGCATCGATGCTGCGCGCCGCATCCCACCCGTGCACCACGTAGTCGATGAAGTGGAAGCCGATGGCCGTCGCCCCGGGAAACGAAGCGTCCGGGCCGAATTCGGCCAGCGCGAATGTCGCTTCCAGCACCCCTTCGGCGGCGAACGCATCCAGCACATCGTCGACGGCGGCGCGATAGGCGCCCGAGGGATCGGCCATCACCGCGCCGGCGACAGTGTCGGGATTCCAGACGGTCGGGTCGCCGCCGGCACCACGAGCGGCGGCCGCGAAACCGCGATGTTGGACGGTCATGTGAGTCAGTAGGTCGGCCAGCGTCCACCCGGCGCATGGGGTCGGGCGTCGCAGGTCATCCACGGTGATGGTCGAGACGATTTTGGCGGATGCCAGTACCGCGGTTTTATGCGCGGCACGGAGATCAGAGGACGTGTTCATGTGCACATCATATGCTCATGCATATGATGTGCCAAGGTGTATATCCCGGGAGTCGCTACACCTGCACGGTGACCGGTTGCACGCCCCAGATCTCGTCGCAGTACTCGGCGATGGCGCGGTCCGAGGAGAACTTGCCACCGCGTGCGGTGTTCAGGATCGACATCCGCGTCCACGCCGTCACGTCGTGCCAGGCCTGCGACACTCGCTCCTGGCACTCGATGTACGAGGAGTAGTCGGCCAGCACCAGGAACGGGTCGTGACCGCGCAGCGAGTCCACGATCGGCGCGAACACCGACGGGTCTCCACCCGAGAAGTGGCCACTGGCAATCAGATCCAGCACGGCGCGGAGTTCTTCGTTGAGCCCGACGAAGTCCTCGGGGCGGTATCCCTCGTGCACCAGGCGCTGTACCTCATCGACGGTGAGCCCGAACAGGAAGAAGTTGTCGGCCCCGGCCTCCTCGAGTATCTCGACGTTGGCGCCGTCGAGCGTGCCGATGGTGAGCGCGCCGTTGAGCATGAACTTCATGTTGCCGGTGCCCGACGCCTCCTTGCCCGCCGTTGAAATCTGTTCGGACAGATCGGCGGCCGGGTAGATCAGGTGTGCGCTCTTGACGTTGAAGTTCGGCAGGAACGCCACCTTGAGGAATTGGCTGACGTGGGGGTCGTTGTTGACGGTCTCGCCGACCGCATTGATGAGTTTGATGATTCGCTTGGCCATGAAATATCCGGGCGCGGCCTTACCGCCGAAAATGAAGGCGCGTGGCGCGATCCGCAGATCCGGGTTCTGCTTGAGCCGGTGGTACAGCGTGACGATGTGCAGCACGTTGAGGTGCTGGCGCTTGTACTCGTGGATTCGCTTGACCTGAATGTCGAACATCCAGTTGGGGTCCAGATCCACCCCGGTGCTCGCCAGCACATACTCGGCGAGCCTGGCCTTGTTGAGGCGCTTCACTTCTCGCCATTGCATCCGGAAGGACGAGTCTTCGGCGTGCGGTTCCAGGTCGCGCAGCTGGTTCAGATCCGCCACCCAGCCGTCACCGATGGTGTCGTCGAGCAGCTCCCGCAGGCCCGGATTGGCCAGCGCCAGGAACCGCCGCGGCGTCACTCCGTTGGTCTTGTTGCTGAATCGTTCGGGCCACAGCTCGTAGAAGTCCTTGAGCACGCTTTCTTTGAGCAGCTCCGAATGCAGCGCGGCCACACCGTTGATGGCGTGGCTGCCGACGGTGGCCAGGTGCGCCATCCGCACGCTCTTACCGCCCTCTTCGCCGATGAGCGACATCCGCCGTAGCCGGGCATCGTCGCAGGGGAAGCGGGACCGGACCTCGTCCAGGAAACGGCGGTTGATCTCGTAGATGATCTCCAGGTGCCGCGGCAGCGATTCGGCGAACAGTCCCAGTGGCCACGTCTCGAGCGCCTCGGGCAGCAGGGTGTGGTTGGTATACCCGAAGGCCGCCACGGTGATCTCCCAGGCTTCGTCCCAGCCCAGGGCGCGCTCGTCGAGCAGCAGCCGCATCAACTCCGCGACACCGATCGACGGGTGAGTGTCGTTGAGCTGCAGCGCGAATTGCTCGGCCAGCTCGTTGACCGGGCGCTCGGCCACGTCCTCCAAGATGTGCAGCACGCGCTGCAGTGAGCAGGAGACAAAGAAGTGCTGCTGCAGCAGCCGCAGCCGCTTGCCGGCCTCGGGCTCGTCATTGGGGTAGAGCACCTTGGTGACGGTCTCGGAGGCCACTTCGTCCTCGACGGCCTTGTAGTAATCGCCGGCGTTGAAGGCGTCCAGTTCAAACGACTGCACGGCGCGGGCGCTCCACAGCGTCAGGGTGTTGCAGGTGTTGACGCCGTAGCCCTGGATGGGGGTGTCGTACGGAATGCCCTTGAGGAAGCGCTGCGGGATCCAGCGCGCCCGGAAGTTCCCGTCCTCGTCCAGATATTGCTCGGTGTGGCCACCCCACCCTACGAGGAAGTTGAGATCGGGTTTGGCGATCTCCCATGGGTTTCCGTTGTCGAGCCAGTTGTCGGTCTTCTCGACCTGCCACCCGTCGCGGATCTCCTGGTCGAAGATCCCGTATTCGTACCGGATGCCATAGCCGATCGCGGGACGATCCAGGGTGGCCAGCGAGTCCATGTAGCAGGCCGCCAGGCGGCCCAGGCCACCGTTGCCCAGGCCCGGCTCCTCCTCGCACTCCAGCACCTCGTCGAGGTCCTGCCCCAGCGCGGACAACGCATCACGGGCCTGCGCCTCGATCTGCAGGTTCAGCAGGTTGTTGCCCAGCTGCGGTCCCATCAGGAACTCCGCCGACAGGTACACCGCCACCTTGCGGCTCAGGTCCAGGTAGGTCTGCATACTGGCAATCCAGCGCTGCTGCATGCGATCTCGGACCGCGAGCGCCAGGGCCCGGTAGTAGTGCGCGGGGGTCAGCACGCTCGCCGGACGCCCGATCGAGTACCGCAGATGGTCGATGATGGCCCGTTGCAGTGTGTCGGCATTCAATCCGGTGCGGGAGTGTTCGTCGTGATCGAGCTCGGCGAAGTGCGTCATGTCCACACCGTGCCATCGGATGGCGCACAGGGCACCGGAAACAGGCGACGGGCAGGTGAACGAAAGCTTGCTGCTCATCAGTTCGCGCAGGAGCGAGGCGGTTCGTCCGGAATCACAGCTTCCCGGTGCAGCAAACGTTGCTTCAGCTAAGATCTGAACGTCATGGGTGGCGCTAACGTCTTAGGTTCGTGATGCTGACTCCGAACCTGCGAAGTGTGTTCAATGAACTGATCCGGTTTGAGACCGAGCTATGGAACGCCGCTGACGCGCATTTGCGCGCTGAGCTGGAGCTTCCGCTGACCTGGTACGAGCCCATACATGTGGTGGCCCTGCGGGACGGGTGTCGCGTCCAGGATATTGCCGACGATCTTGCCATTACCGTCGGTGGTGCCAGCAAGCTAGTGGACAGGATTGAGGCGGCCGGCTTCTGTCGACGGCGGCCCCACCCCGCAGATCGCCGATCGATGATCGTGGAGTTGACGCCGGTCGGCAAGGATCTGCTGGTACGTGCCCAGTCCGTGCTTGAGGCGGAGCTTGAGCGCAGGATGGGCGTGGTCCTCACTGGACCGGCACTCGCGGACTTTGCTTCGACTCTGGCGAAGTTGCGGGCGGCTGGCCATGCGGTTGACGCTGCGTATGACCTCAGTTTCCGGCACCCGGGCAGGGGAGCCGCACAAAACTCCATTCCATAGATTAGACTTCTGATACGAGCGTGCAGTTTGTACAGGACCGCGGTGCTGCAGCCCGCGTGTGAGCGGTGCGCTCGGCCGTGCGGCTATTCCGCATGCCTACATACCGCATAGATGCGCGTGTAGGCACGCCTCTCTAATTGTCATTATCTATTAAACCAATAGGAGAGCGGTGTCGAATTTTTCTCGAACTCGTGTGACCGCGATGGCGTCAGCCCTGGCGGCTGTTCTCTTTTTGACGGTCATTGAAGTGGAAGTTACGGGGAGTGGCACTCAAAACTTCTCCGCTCCCTCATGTCCGGCGGGTATGGTGTACGACAATTCAATGGACTTATGTGTACCTCGGGGAATGTCATATGACTCGAGTTTTATCCCTCCTGCGCAATGCGGAAGTAATGGCCCATCGGTATGCCGAGGCCCGGTTCCCCGGCCGCCAACTCCGGGTGGCGTACCGGTGGAGCGCCCAGGCGGTCGTTACCGATCGGGGAATCGATATTAAGCGGCAACAATGTCAATACACAAAGGAGCTGAATGGCCATGCTGTTGTTATCTTCCGCTAAGGCCCGTCGGGCGGGTTGTATTATCCTCACGAACTTATCTGTAGCCGCAGTGGCGGTACTCGCGGGCTTCATGCCTATTTCGAGTGCCGAACCTGATGCGGATCCGGTGATCAACTGTGATGCCTCTGGCTATCAACGGGTGGCCGCAGGGGTTGCGTGGGCCACGGCCGATTACATGGATGAGCATCCGGATGTCCGGGACGCATACACCCGCATGAAGTCGGACAACGTCAAGCCAAGTGATGAAGTTGAGGCCTATCTCGCGCAGCGCCCCGACGTGTCCGCTGCCATGTCCCAGTTACGGCAGCCATTGAAAGACCTCATGATTCGCTGCGGTTGGGGCGTACCCGCCTCGTAGGCGTGAGTTTTTGCCAATTGTCGACAGTTCAATCAGTAGAATTTGGAGAATGCATGAGCAGCATAATCGTCGTGGGTGGGGGATCAGCCGGTGCAGTGCTGGCAAGTCGGCTCTCTGCGGACCCTGCTCGATCGGTCACGCTGATCGAAGCGGGACCTGCATACAGAAACGCTGATTTTCCCGCTTCTGTGCGTGACGCGACACGCGTAGGAGCATTTACCGGAGCCGATTGGGGGTATCTATCAACCAAGGGCCAGCTGGATCACGAGGTGCAGGTTTACCGGGGAAAAATCCTCGGCGGAAGCTCGTCTGTCAATGGCTCCGTTTTCATTCCCCCAACGCGGGAGGATATCCGGAGATGGCAAAATTCACACGCTAGTGAGCTGACGGAATCCGACTTCAAGGAAGCGTTTTTACGCGCCAAAGTGCCGGTTCATACCTTGGCGTTGGACGAGATAAGCGATATGCAGAGGCTTTTCCTGGAATCTGCTGCAAGCGTTGGTATACCGAAGAGCCCTGGCTTTGAGACGCCGGAACCCGGTGGTTACGGACCTTACCCGGTCAACAATATCGGGGGTGTCCGTTACAACGTGGCGCTTGCTTATCTGACAGATGCCGTGTGGAATCGGCCGAACCTCGATATTCGTGGCGACACGATGGTGGATCGACTCCTCTTCCACAGCGATCAGCCCAATCGTGTCGTGGGCGTCGTGTTGTCGAACGGGAAGCATGCGTTTGCCGACGAAGTTGTTCTTTCAGCCGGCGCGTATGGATCCCCGGCAATTCTCTTGCGATCTGGTATCGGACCATCTGAGCACCTGGCCGAGTTCAAGATCAAGGTTGTCAAGGACTTGCCCGTCGGGCGCGGTCTTCAAGACCACCCGTTTTATTACGTGGCGTTCGGTGCCGACGCAGCCAAAATCGGAAAGCAAGAACCTGTCATCGGTGCAAAGGTCTGGACCGCCAGTACCCTCGCCGAACCTGGAGAGTTGGACCTGCACATCACTGCTACTCATCTCATCGATCAAAAGACCAGCCGAACGGGGGCGGCATTTGTGCTCGCCGTCTCGGTGACGAGGCCACATTCGCGTGGTTCGGTGACCTTGGCTTCACGAGACCCGGACGTGGCACCGGTGATCGATCTGAACTTCCTGGGTGAGGTGCGGGACAGATTGCGCCTCATTGAGGGAATCAGGCTTGCGCATACGATCGCGGGCGCCACACCATTGGCAGACATTATTGCCAGCAACATATCTCCAGGCCCCGACGCGACTGACACCGAACTTACTAACGACGCGTTGAGTTTTCTGGATACTTATCATCATCCCGTCTCCAGTGCATCGATTGGGCCCGAGGGTTCAGAGTTTGGGGTCGTCGATACATTTGGCGCAGTGCACGGGCTGGCGGGGCTTCGAGTGGTCGACGCATCGATAATTCCTGATGCGCCTTCGCCCGCCACTAATCCGACGGTCATAGGGATAGCGGAAGTCATTGCGCGCAAGATCTACCACGCATAAATACTGATTGGACTGACATTGTCTGCTCACCAAGGGAATCGCGGCACCACCCGGCCGTGGGCAACGCGCGCACGCTCTCTGGTCTCGGCAATATCTGTGATTGCCACATGTGGTGCGGCAGCTTGTTCGAGCGATGGCCCCACTCCCGTGACCAGGCTCACGGTGACCTCAAGCGTCGTCGGGGGCACCCCTGGCGCGGAGCGTCCTGGAGGCACGGTGGTCATTGAGGATGACGATCCAGCTGAGGCCGATATCGGTACCCGCATTCCCTTCGGGTGGTCAAAGAAGGTGGTTGTGCCAGCAGATGCAGTGCTGGATATCAAGGGATCGCCGGACTGGGACAAGGCGGCTTTGCGCTGCACGGTGACCGATGCGCAGGGGCGGCCCGTCAAGCTCCTGCCGCCGCCGGACAACGTGCCCGTGGAGAGTGCGGGCCACGGCGGTATGTGGGTTCCTTTGCGGACGATTGCCGCACCGTTCGGCGAGGTGACGGTGAGTTGTCTGGATCCTGATCGGAAGATTCCCCACACGGAGACAAGCTTCGTGCGCGTAGTTCCTCGCAGCCTCGTGTTGGGTCGTTGAGACACGTGAGCGCTAGGGAGTGACCACCACCCGCACCCCGGACGGCTCCTTTGTCGCCCAGACGGTTTCGATATCGGCCAACGGCCGGGCGAGTGTCTGCAACTGCAGGTCTCCGCTATCGACCATGGCGAACAGCTTCGGCAGGGCCTCGGTGCGTGCCTGCAGCAGAGCTTCGGGCGGCACACTGCCGATCCCGACACCGGACAGGGTGATGCCGGTGCTACGCAGGGTGGAGGCGTTGACGCTGACCGTCTCGCCGGTCATCGCGCCGATTTGGACGAAACGGGTGGCGTGGAAGTGCGCCGACGGGTGGGTCGCGGCCAGCGCGTTCAGGGTCTGTTCGGCGGGGGAGCCCCACAGGTAGTCCAGCACGGCGTCGAACGGGCGCACCGCGTGCTGTGCGGTGATGCTGTCGGTGAGGTCATCGCTGCCCAATGTGATGACATCGTCGGCGCCCACGGTGCGCAGCCAGGCCAGCCGCTCGGTGTTACGGCCGGTGACCGTGACGTGTGCGGCGCCGAACACCGATTTCGCAAGCTGGACCGCCAGTGAGCCCGTCACTCCGGTGGCTCCCAGCACCAGCACGCGCTGGCCGGGCTGTACCGCGGCGCCATAGGACAGGGCCAACCAGGCCGATATTCCGGGATTGGGTATCGCGGCGGCGGTCACCGAATCGACATGTTCGGGCACCTCGACTGCGCCGGCGGGGTACACGACGGTGCGCTCGGCCATCAGGCCGTGCGGCGCGATAGACCCGGTGTACACCCGCTTGCCGTTGGCCAGCCGGGCGACACCGTCGACACCGGCAATCGCCGGAAGGGTGATTTCCTTGCTGCTGTAGTGCTTTCCGGAGATGACGGCCCGGGTCAGGTTGGTCAGGGCCGATGCCTCCACGGTGGCGATCTCGGCGCCCTCGGGGGCCTGTGGGTCGGGGAAGTCGGTATAGGCGGGCTGTTGTCCCCACTCGTGTACGACTGCTGCCTTCATGGCGTACTCCTCAGTTTCTGTGGAAATGGTTTCCATAGAAACCATACGAACAATGTACGACACCCGCCGACGGATGGCAATATGGTTTCCATGAAAACCAAGTCGGCGTTGATCGGCAGCATCAACACCCTGGTGGGTGCGGTGGGGGACAAGTTCGACCCGGACGAGGATGCGGACGCGGAGCGTGATTTCTTGGCCGAGCGGCTCCCGCGCCGAATGGAACACCTGATCAGGATGCTGCCGACGCTGTCGCTACATCTGTTGGCGGCGATCGCCGACGGGCCGGTCAGTGTGGTGGGCCTGGCCGCGCGCTCGGGCCAGCTCAAGGGCACCGTGTCCAAGCATGTGCAGCGCCTGGTGGACGCGGGCTGGGTTGAGCGTGCGCCGATTCCTGGTAACCGCAAGGAGATTGAGCTCGTCATGACTGCCGATGGGCGTACCGTCGTCGAGGTGCACAGTCGGCTGCACGAGGAGATGGAACAGGGTGTGCGCGATTTCCTGCAGCGCTATAGCAATGCCGACCTGCAGGTTGTCGAGAAGGTACTGCAGGATCTGCTGGCCGCGGGCAGGGACGGGGTGCGGATCGTGGCGAAGAGCGGCTAGGGCCGCTGCTCGCGCCACCGGTCCAGCAGTGCAGGGATTTCACCGAGCAGGAATGCATAGAAATCACGCATCTGCGTGAGACGTACCCGGGCCAGGCTGCCCTTCTCTGTCTGGGCAATCCCGGCCGCGGCGGCCTCTTGCATGGCGGACAGGACGGCGTTCTGATTCGTGAACAACACCGCCCAGGCGTTGTCGCGGAGCCGGTAGTGATCGCGACGGCTCGTCGGCATCGGAACCCGCTCGGCGAGGCCGACCGAGGTCAGCATGCGTACCGAGGTTGAGATCGCGCCCGAGCTTGCCTGCAACTGCTCGGACAGCTCGCTGGAGGTCATGGTCGGTTCCTCGCTGAAGAGCAGCGCCGCGAGGACCCGCGCGGTCATGCGTTGCATGCCGTGGGTCGTCAGCATGAGTGCCAACTGTTCGGCGGAGTCGTCCACACCGCGAGGGTACTAAGATGTCTCTAAATCCTAAAGTCTCAGTATCTTCAGAAATTACTGAAAGTTAGGTACTGTCAGGGCGTGACCGAGCTAATCCGAGTGCGCGAACTCACTTTCAGCTACCCCAAGTCGTCCGAACCTGCCGTCCGTGGAATGGATTTCGATGTCGACGCGGGTGAGATCTTCGGATTTCTGGGGCCCAGCGGTGCCGGCAAGTCCACCACCCAGAAGCTGTTGATCGGTCTGTTGCGCGGGCACCGGGGGAAGGCGGAGGTCTGGGG